>NZ_JBIAPF010000006.1:0-335683 GCF_042888135.1 Streptomyces sp. NPDC003247 | reverse complement strand
CGGCCACCCGGGCCACCCGGGCCACCCGGCCACCCGGGCCACCCGGGCCACCCGGCCACCCGGGCCACCCGGGCCACCCGGCCACCCGGGCCACCCGGGCCACCCGGCCACCCGGGCCACCCGGCCACCCGGGCCACCCGGCCACCCGGGCGCCCGGGGCGCCCCGGCTCCTCGCGCGCCACCGTCGTCGCCCGCACTTGCCCCGCACCTCCCACCGCCGCTCCCTCATGTTCCGTTCAGGGAAACGAAGTTGACACTGGCGGAACGATGGCGGTACACAGGGAAGGAGCTGATCCGCACTCCGCCGGGTCCGTGGGAAGGACGCGTCATGCCCGATGCACCACCCCCGCCCGCCGCGGTCCGGCGGATCCTGGCCGGAGAGGTCGCCGTCACCATGGCGACCGGGGTGCGGGAGCGCGCCGTCGACGCCGCCGGACGCGTCGCCGTGGTGGACGGCGGGCGCACCCTGACCTTCGCCGCCCTGCACGCACGGTCCAACCGGCTGGCGCAGGCCCTGCTGGCCGCGGGGCTGGCGCCGGGCGACCCGGTGGCGGTCCTGCTGGGCAACCGGCTGGAGTATCCGGAGGTGGCCGCGGCCCTGGCCAAGGCCGGGCTGCCGATGGTGCCGTTGGGCCTGCGCCAGACCGCGCCCGAGATCGCCTGGATCGTCGGGCACAGCGGCGCGCGGGCCCTCGTCGTCCAGGACGAACGGGCGGAGGAAGCCGTCGCCGCCGTCGGCGCGAGCGCCGACCGCATCGCGGTCGTGCTCACCGTCGGGGGCCCCGGACCGGGGCTCGGCTACGAGCGGGCGGTCGACACCGCGCCCGACCGCGACCCCGGCGTGCCCGTCACCGGTGACGACGTCTTCTGCGTCCAGTACACCTCCGGTACCACCGGCCGCCCCAAGGGCGCCCTGCTCACCCATGGCGGCCGGGCGCTGACCGCCCTGCTGTCCGCGCACGAATGGGGCCTCGGCGCGGGCCGGACGAGCATCGCCGTCGCCCCCATGAGCCACGGCGCGGGCTTCATGTTCGGCTTCGCCCCCGTCCTGACCGGCGGCACCGTCGTCATGCTGCCGCGCTGGGAGCCGGCCCGGCTGCTGGAGCTCGCCCAGGAGCACCGCGCCCAGTCCGTGTTCCTGGTCCCCACCCACGCCCAGACCATCCGCGCCCTCGGGGAGGACGCGCCCTCCCGCTACCGGCTGCCCGTGCTGGACACCCTCTACTTCAACGCGGCCGCCCTGCCGGTCCCGTTGAAGGAGTGGGTGCTGGACGCGTTCCCGCGCTGCGGCGTCCACGAGCTGTACGGCTCCACCGAGGGCGGCGTCGTCACCGACCTGCGCCCGCGCGACGCCCGGCGCAAGGCCGGCTCGGTGGGTCCCGCCTGGTACCTGACGGACGTGCGCGTCGTCGACGACGACGGACGGCCCGTGCCGCCCGGCGAACCCGGCGAACTGTTCAGCCGCTCCCCGTTCCTGATGGCGGGCTACCTGGACGACCCCGCCGCCTCCGCCGCCTGCCGGGCCCCCGACGGCGCCCTCTCCGTGGGCGACGTGGCCACCATGGACGACGAGGGGTACGTGACGATCGTCGACCGCAAGAAGGACGTGATCGTCTCCGGAGGGCTCAACGTCTACCCCCGCGAGGTCGAGGAGGCCGTCCTCGCCCATCCCGCCGCGGCGGAGTGCGCGGTGGCGGGCACCCCGGACCCCGTCTGGGGCGAACGGGTCACCGCCTTCGTGGTCTGGACCCCGCACGGCACCCCGCCGGACCTGGAGGAGCTCGTCGGCTTCCTGCGCCCCCGGCTGGCCCCCTACAAACTGCCGCGCCGCCTGGAGACCGTGGGCACCCTGCCCCGCAACGCCGCGGGCAAGGTCCTCCGGCGCGAGCTGCGCGACGCGGCCGGACCCGAACCGGCCCGGTAGACCCCCGTACGGCAGACCCCCGTACGGCAACCTCCGTACGGCAAGACGACCGAAAGGCGGCGGTGCGGTGCGCCCCCATGTGGAACTGATCCACGAGGACGACTACGTCTGGCACCCGGCAGAGCTCCCCGGCGGCAACGGAGACGTCCGTGAGCGCCGGCTGAGCACGGACGAGGAGGACGGCTCCAGCGCGCTCTCCCTGGAGTTCGACACGGACTGGACGCGCGGTGGCGGAGTCCCCTCCGCCGACACGGAGTTCTTCGTGCTCTCCGGACAACTCACCTACGGCACGACGGCCTTGGGCCCGGGCGGCTATGTGCAGGTCCCCGCCGGAGTGCCCATGGACGCCGTCACCGTCGCCGCCGGCAGCCGGATCCTGCACTG
This sequence comes from Streptomyces sp. NPDC003247, assembly GCF_042888135.1. Taxonomy (NCBI): domain Bacteria; kingdom Bacillati; phylum Actinomycetota; class Actinomycetes; order Kitasatosporales; family Streptomycetaceae; genus Streptomyces; species Streptomyces sp. NPDC003247. The sequence continues at coordinate 333,375 of NZ_JBIAPF010000006.1, read as the reverse complement.
GCGCGAGTACGGCTCCTCCGGCTTCCTCCCGGGCGCGGAGCGCGCCCCCGACGCGGAGGGCGAGGTGACCGTGCGGGACTCCGAGGCGCTGGAGTGGACGGCCGCGCCCACCGTGGGCCCCCTCACCCCGCTCTTCATCAAGCTCCTGCACCGGGACGACAAGACCGGTTTCTACACCCGGCTGATCCTCGCCCCCAAGGGGTGGACCGACCACCGGCTGGCCCACCATCCCTGCTACGAGGAGTTCTACACACTCAGCGGGCGCATGACCTACAACTTCGGGGACATCGACCCGGGCACGTACTGCTTCCGGCCGCCGTTCGTGAAACACGGGCACTTCGTCGCCGAGGAGGACACCACCTGGATCATCCGCTCCGACGGCGAGCTCATCAACTGGTACACCACCGACGAGTGGATCAACTGGGGAGGCGAGGCGGAGAACTACGAACCCCGTCAGGCCCCCCAGCCGTCCACCATGCCGCTGCGCTCCCGCTCGCGCGGGGCGTGGAGCCGTGACGGCATGTGAGCGGCCCGGCGGCGGACGGCCGCGCGACCCGCACCCGGGCCCGCCACCCCGCGCGGCGGGCCCGGCCCAGTCCGGTGTGGGCGTCCGGCCCGCCGGCCCGTCCGGCGGGCCGGCGGGTTCAGCGGAACAGGCGCTGCCCCTGCGGAGTACCGGTCACCTCGCCGTCGCGGTGGACGACCTGTCCGCGCAGGACCGTGGCCCGCGGCCACCCCCGCACCGTGCGCCCGGTGAACGGGCAGTGGTCCTGGCCCGACAGCAGCAGCTCCGGGGTCACCGTGCGCTCCAGGTCCAGGTCCACCACGACCAGGTCGGCGTCGTGCCCGACCATCAACGAGCCCTTGCGGCCCGCCAGTCCGTATGCGGCGGCCGGGTTCGCCGACACCAGCTCGGCGATCCGCCGCAGCGGCAGCCCGCGCCGGTGGTACCCCTCCGACAGCAGCAGCGGATAGAGCAGGGCCGTACCGCCGAACCCCGGCAGCGCCGGCCACAGGGCGTCGCCCTTGCTCTCCTCCATGCAGCAGGCGTGGTCCGAGGCGACCCAGTCGACCGTGCCGTCCAGGACGCCCGCCCACAGGGCCTCGTTGTCGGCGGCCGTGCGGATCGGCGGGTTCACCTTGGCGCCGAGCCCCGCGCCGGCCGCGTCCAGGCTGTCGTGGTCCAGGCACAGGTGGTGCAGGGTCACCTCGGCGCGCAGGTCCGCACCGGGCGCCGCGGCGCGCGCGGCGCGGGCCGCGTCCAGGGCCTGCGCGCTCGACAGGTGCAGCAGGTTGACCGGACAGCCGGTGGCGTGCGCCAGTGTGGCCGCCTCGCCGATGGCGACCCGCTCGGTCAGCGGCGGCCGCGCCTCGCTGTAGGCGCGCAGCGTCTGCGGGTCGCCCGCCGCCCGCACCCGGTCGATGAACAGCCGCATCAGTTCCGCCTGTTCGCAGTGCAGGGAGAGCGACACCCGCCCGTCGGGACGGGTCGCGTCCGCCGCCGCGACGGCCTCCATCAACTGGTAGAGATGGCCGAGGTCGTACTCCTCGCCCTCCCCGGTCATCCGGAAGCCGCGCGCGTCACGGGAGTCCGCCGCGAGGTTGAACCCCTTGTAGAACATGTAGAACTTGAACGAGCTCACCCCGGCGTCCGCCACCAGCGCGGGTATCTCCCCGATCTGCGCGGAGTCCATGGGGGCCAGGTGGAAGCCGTAGTCGGTGTGGGCGCGGCCCTCGACCGCCTTCAGCACCTCCGGCAGGATCCGGGCGTACGGTCCCGTCCGGTCGAGGTAGTGCTGCCCGGTGCGGAAGTACGACAGGACGCTGGTGACGCCCCCGACCAGGCAGGAACGCGTCTCCTCGGCGGCGTCCACACCGAGCGGCCGGTAGATGCCGAGGTGCAGGTGGGCGTCGACGGCCCCCGGGAGCACCGCCCGGCCCGAGGCGTCGAGCACCTCGTCCGCGTCCGAGGCGGGCAGGTCGTCGCCGAGGGCGGCCACCACCCCGTCCCGGACGGCCAGGTCGGCGCGGATCTCACCGGTCCAGGGCTGGACCAGCGTGCCGTTCTTCACGAGCAGGTCGTAGCGTGCCATGTCCAGCTACCGCCTTCCGGTCCCGCGTCCCCCATGAGGAAACGTCGTTTCTCTTTCACGTCGGCGTGCCGCATGCTAGCTTTTGGCAACGCTGTTCCACAAGGAGAAACAAGCTGGACTGAAGGGGGTGTGCACCGCTTGCCGTCCCACGTCCCCGCCGACCGCACCGAAGCCGCCGCCGACCCCGCCGGCACCGCCGACCCCTCCGGTGCCGCCGCCGATCCCGCGGGCCCGGCCGGTGCCGGCCCCCTCGCCGGCCTCACCGTGCTCGACTGCGCCACCCTCTTCGCGGGCCCCCTCGCCGCCACCGTCCTCGGCGACTACGGCGCCGACGTCATCAAGATCGAACACCCCCGGCGCCCCGACCCCGCCCGCACCCACGGCCCGTCCCGCGACGGCGCCGGCCTGTGGTGGAAGATGCTCGGCCGCAACAAGCACACCGTCACCCTCGACCTCTCCCGGCCCGCCGGCGCCCGGCTGCTGCTGCGCCTCGCCGCCCGCGCGGACGTGCTCATCGAGAACTTCCGCCCCGGCACCCTGGAACGCTGGGGCCTCGCCCCCGACCGGCTGCACGAGGCCAACCCGGGCCTGGTGATCGCCCGGATCACCGGCTTCGGCCAGTTCGGGCCGTACGCCCACCGGCCCGGATTCGGCACCCTCGCCGAGTCGATGAGCGGATTCGCCGCCGCCACCGGACAGCCCGACGGGCCGCCCACCCTGCCGCCCTTCGGCCTCGCCGACGGCGTCGCCGCCCTCGTCGCCGCCTCCGCCGTGCAGACCGCGCTGCTGCACCGCCTCACCCACGGCGGCCGCGGACAGGTCGTCGACCTCGCCATCGTCGAACCGCTGCTCACCCTGCTCGGCCCGCAGGCCACCGCCTACGACCAGCTCGGCACCGTCCCCGAACGCCTCGGCAACCGCTCCGCCAACAACGCCCCGCGCAACACCTACCGCACCCGCGACGGTCGCTGGGCGGCCGTCTCCACCTCCGCGCAGTCCGTCGCCGAGCGCGTGCTGCGCCTGGTCGGCCACCCCGAGGTGACCGAGGAGCCCTGGTTCGCCGGCGGCTCCGGGCGCGCCGCCCACGCCGACCTCCTCGACGACCACGTCGGACGGTGGATCGCCGCCCGCGACCTGGACGAGGTGCTCACCGCGTTCACCGACGCCGACGCCGCGATCTGCCCCGTCTACGACATCCGGGACGTCTTCGCCGACCCCCAGTACCAGGCGCTGGACTCCATCACCACCGTGCAGGACCCCGACCTGGGACCGCTGCGCATGCAGAACGTCCTCTACCGGCTCTCCGCCACCCCCGGCGCCATCCGCTGGACCGGCCGCCCGCACGGCGCCGACACCGCGGCCGTCTACGGCGAGCGTCTCGGCCTCACCCCGGAGGAACTCGAGGCCTTCGCCAGGGACGGGATCGTCTGACGCCCCCCGCGGGGCGCCGGACGGCCGGACGGGTCCTCCCACCCGGCACGGCGGCGCCCACGCCCTGCCGACGGCACCCCGCCGACGTCCGAGGAAGGAACCCCATGACCGGCGTCCCCGGCGTCCGCCCCGCGGCGCCCCCTCCCTGGCAGGCGCTCGCCGCCTCCCGCGTCCTCGACCTCGCCCAGCCGATGCGGCGGGGCATGCCCCAGTCGCCCAACCACCCGCCGTACCGCATGCTGCTGGAGCGCCGCCACGGCGACCTGGTGCGCGCGGACGGCGGCTCGGCCGCGAACGAGATCGTCATCACCGGCGGGCACGTCGGCACCCACGTCGACGCCCTCGCCCACGTCTCCCAGCACGGCCGGCTGCACGGCGGACTGCCGGCCGCCGACGTGCAGAGCCACGAGGGCTTCGCCCGCCTCGGCATCGAGGAGTTCGCCCCGTACGTCGGCCGCTGCGTCCTGCTGGACGTCGCCCGCCTGCACGGCGTGCCCGTCCTGCCCGCCGGGTACGAGGTCACCGCCGACGACCTGGCCGCCGCCGAACGCGCCGCCGGCGTCACCGTCGCGCCCGGCGAAGCCGTCCTCGTCGGCACCGGCTGGTCCCGCCACTGGGCCGACCCGGCCGTTTTCGGCGGGCAGAACGGCGGAGCCCCCGGCCCCGGCACCGGCGCCGCGGACTGGCTCGCCGCCCGCGACCCCGCCCTCGTCGGCGGCGAGACCATCGCCTTCGAGCACATCCCGCCCGGCCGCGGCCACGCCACCCTGCCCGTGCACCGCACCCTGCTGGTGGAGGCGGGCATCCACATCGTCGAGACCATGTGCCTCGACGCCCTCGCCGCGACCGGCACCGCCGAATTCCTCCTGGTCCTCGCCCCGCTGCCGTTCGTCGGCGCGACCGGCGCCCCCGCCCGCCCGCTCGCCCTGCTCCCCCAGGAACGCGCCGCGTGAACCGGACCACGCCCCCCGGCGCCCCCGCCCCGATCGCCGCCCGCCTCGCCGCCTTCGCCGCCGACTGCCGCGACGGCGTCCCCGGGCCCGTCACCGCCGACGCCACCGGACGCGTCCTCGACTTCCTCGGCAACTGCCTCGCCGCCCTCGGCCCCCACACCGGGGAGAACCCCGAGACCGCCCCCCACCAGGCCGCGTCGCGCACCGCACGCCGGGCCGGCGGACGCCCCGAGGCCACCGTCATCGGCAGCGGCGACCGGCTGCCCGCCGACCGGGCCGCCCTCGTCAACGGCACCCTCGCGCACGCCCTCGACTTCGACGACACCCACCTGCCGTCGGTGCTGCACCCCACCGCCGCCGTCCTGCCCGCCGCCCTCGCCGTCGCCGAGGCCCGCGCGGCGGACGGCCCCTCCCTGATCGCCGCGCTCGCTGCAGGCGGCGAGATCTGCGTCCGGCTCGGCATGGCCTCCTACGACCCCGCCCTGCGCAACTCCGTCTTCTTCGAACGCGGCCTGCACGCCACCTCGATCTGCGGCACCGTGGGAGCCGCCGTCGCCGCCGCCGTCCTGCTGGAGCTGCCCGCGCCGCGCATCGCCGACGCCATCGGCATCGCCTGCTCCATGGGCGCCGGAGTCATCGAGGCCAACCGCACCGGCGGCAGCGTCAAACGCGTCCACTGCGGCTGGGCCGCCCACTGCGGCATCACCGCCGCCCAGCTCGCCGCCGAGGGCGTCACCGGACCGCCCACCGTGATCGAGGGACGCTTCGGCTTCCTGACCGCCCTCCTCGGCGACCGGTGGCACCCCGGCCCCCTCACCGCCGGCCTCGACGCGATGCACGACGCCGCGCACTGGGAGTATCCGCGCACCGTCTACAAGCCGTACCCCTCCAACCACTTCACCCACCCCGGCATCGACTGCGCGCTGGCCCTGCGCGCCCGGGGACTGGACCCGCGCACCGTCTCCACCGCCGAACTGGGCGTCGCGGCCGCCCCCCGGCGCACCATCGGCGAACCCCGCGAGGAGAAGCACCGCCCGCGCTCCCCCTACCACGCCAAGTTCTCCGGCCCCTACACCGTGGCCGCCGCGCTGCTGGCCGACGAGAACGCCGGACTCGGCCTGCACCTGGCCGACTTCACGCCCGCCGCGTTCGGCGACCCGCGCCGCCGCGCCCTCGCCGAACGCGTCGAGGTCGTCCCCGACGCGCTCTGCGACGAGGAGTTCCCGCACGCCTTCAGCGCCGTCCTGCGGATCGCCACGCTCGACGGCCGGCGCTGGGAACACCGGGTCTCCGGCTCCCGCGGCGGCCCCGCCGCCCCCCTCACCCTCGACGAGCTGGAGACCAAGTACCGGCTGGGCGCCACCCCGTTCCTCGGACCGGACCGCACCACCCTGCTGGCCGCCACCGTCCGCGCCCTGCCGGCCGAGGGCCGCGGCGCCGCCCGCCGCCTCCTGGCCGCCCTGCGCCCACCCGCCTGACGCCGTACGCTCACGGCCCGGCGTTCCGGGCGGATGGTGCTCCGGCGCGCGCAGAGTGCCGTGCGTCCTCGCACGGGGTGCCGACCGGGCCCGTGACCACGGCCCTCGCCGACGCGCCCGGGGACGAGGGAGGCGCGGGCTGTGCCCGCGCGGCTCGCCGTGGGCCGGCTCGCGCTGCCGCAAGCCGCGCGCGGGCACCACCCTGGGCCGGGTGGTGCCCGCACGCGGCCCGCGGTACGGCGGCTCGCACACCCAGGCGGCGCCCGCACGGAGGCAGGGCCCCCGGCACGCCAGGGGGCCCGGCGTGGGCCGACACCGCCGGGTGCCCCGTGCTCAGCCGTCCCCCGCCAGAACCCGCCGGGCGGCGCGCACCACCGCCTCGTCGACCATGCGGCCGTCCGCGTCGACGATGACCGGGCGTCCGGCCCGGGCCGCCGCGTCGAAGCGGTCCACCAGGTCGCGGGCGGCGGCCAGTTCGGCGGCGGTCGGGGTGAACACCTCGTGCACCACCGGGATCTGCGCGGGGTGGATGCAGGCGCGCGAGCGGTAGCCGAGGCGGCGCAGGGCCGTGCTGGAGCGGCGCAGCGCCCCGAGGTCGCGGTAGTCGGTGCTCACCGGGCCGACCGGAGGGCCGATCCGGGCGGCCGCGCAGGCCAGGACCAGGCCGACACGCACCGGCAGCAGCTCGCGCTCGTCGCCGGGCACCGGATCCATGCCGAGGTCGGCCCGCAGATCGGCCTCGCCCGCCTGGAGGTGCGCCACGCGCGGGGCCTCGGCGAGAGCGGGGGCCGACAGCACCGCGCCGGCCGACTCCAGCAGCGGCGACAGGGCGACGCGCCCCGGCACGAGGCCCAGTGCGGCCTCCCGCTCGCCCAGCACCGCGTCCACCGCCGCCACGTCGTCGGGATGCCCGCACTTGGCCAGGCACAGCCCGCGCAGCGCCGGGGAGACCACCGCCGCCGCGTCCACGAGACCGGCCGCGCCGGGATTGACCCGGACCCACACCTCGACCGGCTGCGCCGGGTCGACCCTCGCGAGCCAGTCGGCGGCGGCCCGCCGGGCGGCGTCCTTCGCGCCCGGCGCGACGGCGTCCTCCAGGTCGACGATGACCGCGTCCGCGCCGCGCTCCAGGGCGCGGGCGAGCATCGCCGGACGGTCGGCCGGCACGTAGAGGTAGGAGCGGGCCACCGCGTCACCCGATCCTGGTCTCGCCGGAGGTGAGCCGCCGGGCGATCACGGTGCGCAGGATGTCGTTCGTGCCCTCGCCGATGCTCATCAACGCCGCGTCCCGGTACAGCCGTTCCACCACGAACTCCTTGGAGTAGCCGTACCCGCCGTGCAGCCGCATGGCGTCCAGCGCGGCGGTGACGGCCGTCTCCGAGGCGAACAGCTTCGCCATGCCCGACTCGGCGTCCGCCCGCGCCCCGCCGTCCGCCCGCGACGCCGCCCAGTACACCAGCAGCCGGGCCGCCTGAAGCCGGGTCGCGAGGTCGGCCAGCCGCAGCTGCACGGCCTGGAAGTCATGGACCGGCCGGCCGAACGCCTGCCGCCGCCCGGTGTACGACAGCGCCTCGTCCAGCGCGGCCTGGGCGATCCCCACCGAGCGGGCCGCCACGTTGATGCGGCCCGTCTCCAGCGCCGACAGCGCCTGCTGCATGCCCCGCCCCTCGACCCCGCCGAGCAGACAGTCCGCGGGCACCCGCACGTCCTCCAGCAGCAGTTCGCAGGTCTCCGTGCCCCGGTAGCCCAGCTTGGGCAGGTCCCGGGTGACGGTGAAGCCCTCGCTCGCGGTGTCCACCAGCAGCAGACTCATGCCCCGGTGGGCGGGCCGTGCCGCCGGGTCCGTCTTGACCAGCACCGGCAGCATCCCCGCGGACCGGGCGTTGGTGATCCAGGTCTTGGCGCCGCGTACGACGTAGCCGTCGCCGTCCCGGCGCGCGGTGGTGCGGATGCCCTGGAGGTCGGTGCCCGCGTCCGGTTCGGTCAGCGCGATGCCGCTGCGGCACGCGCCGCTCGCCATCCCCGGCAGCCAGCGCAGCCGCTGCTCCTCGCTCCCGTGCCGGGCGATCAGCAGACAGGCCAGGGAGTGCGAGCCGAGGATGCCGGCGATGCCCATCCAGCCCCGGGAGATCTCCTCGAAGGTGAGCGCGAAGGACACCATGTCCACGTCCAGCCCGCCGTACCGCTCGGGCACCGTGAGCCCGAACAGGCCCAGGGACCGCATCCCGTCGATGATCTCGGCCGGGTGCCGGCCGGACTCCTCCCACTCCCGGGCCACCGGGGTGATCTCCTTGGCGACGAAGTCGCGCAGCGTGCGGCGGAACAGCTCCTGTTCCGGTGTCAGGGCGAAGTCCACGGTTCACGGCTCCCGTTCGTCGGGCGGGCCGTCGCCCGGCCCGGGGGTGAAGGCGGGCTGGCGCCGGCCGTCCGGCAGCGGCAGCCAGACCAGCCGTACGGGCTGGTCGCAGCGGAAGGAGTCAGGGGCGCCCAGCAACGGGACCAGCAGCACCGGGCCCTGCGCCAGCCGGACCCGGCCCAGGGTGTACGGCACGGGCCGTCCGGGCGGCGCCCGGTGCACGGTGGTGAACGAGTCCAGCACCGCCGGGCCGCGCACCGGCACCTGGCGCAGGCCGTCGGTGCCGCCGCAGCGCACGCACAGCACGCGCGGCGGATGCTGGTGCCCGCCGCACGCGGGGCAGTGCTGGACGGTGAGCACCCCGTCCCGGGTGGCGTCCCAGTAGGCCGCGGTCACGGCGTCCGCGGGGGCGGGCGGCGGCCCGGGCAGGACGCTTCCGTCCACGCGGACCGTCTCCTCGTCGCTCACCGGGCCTCCTCCCGGGCCAGGACCACCGTGGCGTGGCTGGAGAGGATGCCGCCCGTGCCGTGCGCGACGGCCGTCCGCGCGCCGGGCACCTGCCGCGCACCGCACTCGCCGCGCAGCTGGCGCACCGCCTCGATCAGCAGGAACAGCCCGAACATGCCGGGATGGCCGTAGGACAGTCCGCCGCCGGACGTGTTGAGCGGCAGGGCCCCGCCGGGGCGGATGCGCCCCCCGGCGACGAACGCGCCGGCCTCGCCCTCCCCGCACAGCCCCAGCGCCTCCAGCGACAGCAGCGTGGTGATGGTGAAGGAGTCGTAGATCTGCACGACGTCCATGTCGGCGGGGCCCAGTCCGGCGCGGGCCCAGGCCCGGTCGGCGGCCCCCCGCGCGCCGCTGTCCAGCAGGTCGTCGGGACCGGCCGTGCCGGTGTGGCCGGTGGCCTCGCCGTAGCCGAGGACGTGCACGGCGGGCCGGCGCAGGTCCCGCGCCCGCTCGGCCGTGGTGAGGACCAGCGCTCCGCCCCCGTCGGTGACCAGGCAGCAGTCGGCGGTGGTCAACGGGCTCGACAGCACGGGCGCCGACAGCACCTGCGCGACCGTCAGCGGGCCGGCGGCGAACCGGTACGCGTCCGGGTTGAGCAGCGCCCACGCGCGGGCCGCCACCGCCACCTCGGCCAGCGCCTCCCGGCCGTAGCCGTGGCGGTGGAGGTAGCGGCGGGCGGCCATCGCGTAGTGCGACGCCGGGTACAGCGGGCCGGCCGGGGCCTCGAACTGTGCCTCCGGCACGGCCGGGTCGGCCGGTCCGGTCAGCGAACGGCGCCGCGCCGAGCGCTGGTCGGAGCCGTAGGCGATGACGACCGTCCGGCACTGCCCGGCGGCCAGCGCCTGCGCGGCGCGGGCCACGAACATCTCGAAGGCGCTGCCGCCGGCGGACGTCGAGTCGGTCCAGGCCGGCCGGATGCCGAGGTAGTCGGCGGCCTGCGTGGCGGGGAACCGGCCGATGCCGGCGGTGGCGAGACCGTCCACGTCCGCCAGGGCGAGCCCGGCGTCGGCCAGGGCCCGGGTGACGCCCTGGGCGAGCAGCGCGAGCGCGGGCCGCCCGGTGACACCGAGGTCCGAGGTGGCCGCGCCCACGATCGCGGCGGTCACGGCGCCTCCCCGGGGCGCGGTCCGGCCGGCGGCGGGGCCAGGGTGAGCGTGGCGCCCGCCGGGGACACCGCCGTCCGCGGCCGGTCCCCGGTCACCTCGACGCGCTGCTCGACCGTCACCAGGTCCCCGTCGACCGCGGTGACCCGGCCGGTGCACAGCACGCTCTCCCCGGCGAACACCGGCCGTACGAACCGGAAGCGGAGGGTGCGCAGTGTGCACTGCGGCCCGAGCCAGCCCTGGAGCTGTTCGGCGAGCAGCGCGCCGAGGACCTGGCCGTCGACGACCGGGCCGGGCAGCCCGTGCGCGGCCGCGAAGGCGGGGTCGTAGTGCAGACGGTGCCAGTCCCAGGTGGCGCCCGCGTACGCCACCAGCCGGGTCAGCGGGAAGTCGCGGCGCAGCGGCGGCACCACGGCGCCGGGCAGCAACTGGGGGCCGGTCACCGGGCCTCCCCGGAGGGGGGCGCGGGCTCGGGAGTGACCGCGGCGGCCGCAGCGGGGGGCGTGGGTGTGGCGGGCGGACCGGAGGTGGGGGGCAGTGGTGTGGCGGGTGGGCCGGAGGTGGTGGGTGGTGGTGTGGCGGGTGGGCCGGAGGTGGTGGGTGGTGGTGTGGCGGGTGGGCCGGAGGTGGTGGGTGGTGGTGTGGCGGGTGGGCCGGAGGCGGCGGGGGCGGGCGCGGGTGTGGCGGGTGCGGGTGTCGCCGGTGGGGCGGCGGTGAGGGCGATGTACAGCATGGTCTCCTCGTTCTCGGCCAGCAGCTTCCCGCCGGAGGTGTAGGCGCAGTGCGAGCGCACGACCAGCATCGGCAGCCCGCCGCCGGTGGTGCGCTCGGTCACCGAGGTGAGCGTCCAGGTGGCGGTGATCCGGTCGTCGGGGCGCACCGGCCGGTGGAAGGTGTACGCGTTGCCGCCGCGTACGGCGCGGGTGCCGGGGACGTCCACGCCCCAGGTGTGGCCGGCGTAGCCGTCCGCGTCGGGCGGCAGACCCGCGTACTGGTTGGTCTCGCACACCAGGGTGGGCGGGGCGACGACGTCGGGGTGGCCGTGGGCGCGGGCGTACGCGGGATCCAGGTGCAGCGGGTCGCCGTTGCCGGTGGCGAGCGCGAAGTAGCGGATCGCGGCGCGTCCCAGCTCCTCCGGCGCGGTGTAGACGGCGGTCCGTCCGGTGAGCCGCCGGCGCAGCGCGTCCGTCAGCAGGATCGGCTCGGTCACCGGGTGCCTCCCGGGAGGGCGACGGGCTCGGCGGAGGCGGCGGGCCCGGCGGGGGCGACGGGCTCGGCGGGCTCGGCGGGGGGCGTCCCGCGCAGGACGGCGGTCGGGAACACCTCGGTGAGGAACTCCCGGCGCAGCAGACCGGCGCAGCCCACCGTCGTCACCACCGGCCGAGGACCGGGACCCAGCGTCCGGGCATGGGCGGCGGCGACGGCCGCCCGCTCGCCCAGGGCGGCCGGACACAGGTACTCCTCCACGGACACCAGGTCCCCGGGGCTCCCGCCGGCCGCGGCCACCACCTCCAGCACGGCGGCGAGCACGGCCTCCGTCTGGGCGACCGGGTCACCGGGGTACAGGGCCCGCTGGGTCTCCATGTCCAGTGCGGCGAACCCCGACATGTGCAGGGTCCGCCCGGCGAGCACCCCGGGGCTGTAGGTCAGCGTGTCGTAGCGGCGCCAGCCCGGGTTGACGGCGGCCGGCGGATGCCGGGAGGCCGTGACGTCGAGGGCCACCAGCACCCCCGGGGCGTGCAGCCGGGACATCAGGATGCCTCCCGCGCCCGGGAACACCCCGGCGCCGCCCAGGAGTTCGCGGCGCGGGCCCGCGCACCGCGGATAGGCGCGGCGGGTCGCGGGGGTGGTGTAGTCGAACGTCGTCACGGCCTGGTCCAGGCTCAGGCCGGCCCGCTTCAGCAGCCGGCCGGCCCGGCTCAGGCAGTAGGCGTACTGCGCGACGAAGTCGTCCGGGTGGACCAGGTCGCCGCGGTCGTCGAGGGGCAGCACGGTCGGCAGCCGGACGGTCCCGGCGCCGGAGGCGTCCGTGCCCGGTCCGGCGTGCACGGCGAGCAGCGCGCCGGGGTCGGGCAGCGCTTCGACCACCACCGTGCGCAGGTCCTCGCCGGCCCCGGGGAACACGGCGGTCCGGGCCGCCTCGACCTCCGGGTAGGCGTCCAGCGCCGCGACCGTGACGTACTCGGTGAGGCGGACGCCGCCGGGGTCCGGCAGCCGGGCGTGCAGGGCCCGGAAGGCGGCCCGGGCCTGCCCGGCCGGATCCGGCCCCCGGCCTACGACGGCCTGGCCGCCCCGGCGCGGGGCCCGGGGCTGTGCTGCGGTCAACGGGTCCTCCGGAGATCAGGTCGGGAGTGGTGGGAGCGGTGGTAGGGGTGGGAGGGACGGGGGAGCGGGGCGGGGCCCGTCACGGGTCGGCGGGCGGGCCGGGCAGGGCGTCCTCGACGAGGCGCAGGACCGCCGTCAGGTCGTCCTCGCGGTCCAGGCGCAGCACCCGTTCGGCGAGCTCCCTCGTCACGGCCGTCTCGCCGCCCGCGTTGGCGTGGAACTTGGCGACGACGCGGTCGGTGCCGGGCGGGCGGACGGGACCGCCGTCGACCCGGACGTCGAGCGAGGTGCCGTCGGCCAGGTGCGCCCTGAGGTCGCCGGGCGCCTCGGCGTCCGGTCCGGCGTAGGGGCGCACCACGTGCGAGACCCGCGCGGCGAGGGACCGGGCGTCCGCCCGCACGAGGGCGGCCGGACCGTAGGTGCCGGGTGTCAGGCGTCCGTCGAGCAGCATGAGCGCGGTGCTGAACGGCAGGGAGAACTTCGCCTCGTACGGGGTGCGCGGGGCGACGCGGTGGGCGCGGGGCTCGCACACCACGGGCACGGTGCCCGGCGGCACCGCCGCGACGACGGACACGAGGGCGCCGGGACCGGGACCGCCGTGCTCCGCCAGTCGTCCGCGCAGCACGGCGGCCGCGTCGAGGGTGCGGTGCAAAAGGTGGCAGCAGGGGTGGAGTTTGCTCTCCACGGCGGTGACGTGCCACATCTCGCCCAGGTCGCCGGCGATGTCGGCGGCCGTGGCGCGGCGGTCGGCGAGGGCCGCGTAGACGCCGTGGCGGCCCTCCAGGACGGAGGCGGGCCCCTGGGCCCCGGCGGCGGCGAGCCGCGCGGCGAGCAGTCCGGCGTGCGCGCCGAGGCCGGGGTGCAGGGCCTTGGTGTCGCTGCCGGCGTCGAGGAACTCCAGCAGTCCGCCCGCGCCGCTGCCGGCGAGGCCGAGGGCGTGGGCCGTGACCTCGGCGGGCTGCCCGGTGAGGACCGAGGCGGTGACGGCGGCGGCGAAGACCGTCGCGATCTGGGTCGCGTGCAGGCCGCGGGCGTGGAACCCGTAGGGGGCGCCGAGCCCGACGCGCAGCGCGGTCTCGTACCCGGCGGCCGCGGCGACCAGCAGCGCGGGGCCGTCGGCCGCCGTCTGCCGGCCCACCGCGAACAGGGCCGGCAGCACGGCCGCGGTCGCGTGCACGAGCGCGCCGGGGTGGGTGTCGTCGAAGTCCAGGGCGTGGACGAGGTTGCCCAGTGCCAGCGCGGCGGCGGGTGCGCCGACCGGGGCGGACAGTCCGGGGACCGTCGCCTCCGGCGGGCCGCCGAGCGCCGCCGCGACGGCCAGCGCGGGCCCGGCGTGGCCGGTGCGGGCCGCCGCGAGCACACAGCCGAGGCCGTCGAGGAGCTGCCGGCACACGGCCCGCCGGACCACGCTGGGCACGGTGGCCGGGGTGAGCCCGGTGGCCCATGCGGCGATCAGCTGCGCGGCGGACGCCTCGGAGCCCGGGCCCGGGCCCGGGGCGAGGGGCACACCATGGCTGTGGCTGTGGCTGTGGCTGTGGCCGTGGCTGTGGCCGTGGTTGTGGTTGTGGTTGTGGTCGTGAGGGTGGTTGCCGTCGTGGTGGGGCGGGGGCGGTTCCGGCCGCGCCGGTGGCGTCGTCGTGCCGGCGGCTGGCGGTGCGGTGTGCGGGGCCGGGGAGGGGCCGGCCGGGGCGGGTTCAGACACCGAACGCTCCCGTCGCCCGCAACGCGGCGATCCTGGCGTCGTCGTAGCCGAGGAGGTCGCGCAGGACGGCGTCGGTGTGCTCGCCGCGCCGGGGTGCGCGGGGCGCGGGCCCGGCGGGGCGGGGGCCGACCCGGACCGGGCTCGCCGGGGCGCGCACGGTGCCGAACCGGGGGTGCGCGCTCTCGGTGACGAGGCCGCGGGCCGCGGTGTGCGGGTCGGCGAGGGCCTCGGCCACGGTGTGCACCGGCGCGCAGGGCACGCCGGCCGGGGTGAGGGCGGCGAGCCACTCGGCCACCGTCCGGGCCGCGAACAGCTCCTCCAGCTCCGGCACGAGCTTCTCACGGTGTTCCCGGCGGCCCGCGAAGTCGGCGTAGGGATGGCCGGTCCCGGTCCATTCGGGGTGGCCGAGGAGCGGGGCGAGCCGGCGCCAGAACTTCTCCTTGGCGCAGCCCACCACCAGCCATCCGTCCCGGGCGCGGAAGGCCTGGAACGGCACCAGGGAGGGGTGGGCGGAGTGCCGGGTGCGGACCGGCTCGTAGTCCGCGGTGAGGTGCCAGGTGGCCGGATAGGTCAGCATGGAGACGGCCGTGTCGTACAGCGAGACGTCGCAGTCGCAGCCGACGCCGTCGCGGCGGGCCGCGTGCAGCCCGGCGAGCAGGGCGACGGCGGCTACGTACCCGCCCGAGTAGTCGACCAGCGACAGACCGGACTTGGCGGGCGGGCCGCCCGGTTCCCCGGTCAGGTCCATCCAGCCGGCCAGTCCCTGGAGGACGTAGTCGTAGCCGGGCTGCCGGGAACGCGGTCCGGTCATGCCGAAGCCCGTGAGGGAGCAGCACACCACCGCCGGGTTGAGGTGCCGCAGGTCGGCGTGGGTGATGCCGATGCGGGCCGGGACGTCTCCGCGCAGGTTGGAGTAGACGGCGTCGCTGTGCCGCACCAGGTCCTCGAAGACGGACCGGCCGGACGGGGTGGCCAGGTCCAGGCCGACGCTGCGTTTGCCGCGGTTGAAGGTCTCGAAGAACAGGGAGTCCTCGCCGTCCTGGTACGGGGGTACGTAGCGGCCCACGTCCCCGCCCGAGCGGGGCTCCTCGATCTTGATGATCTCGGCGCCGAGTTCGGCCAGGTGCCAGGTGCCGAACGGGCCCGCGCCGTACTGCTCCACGGCGATCACCCGTACGTCGTCCAGCGGACGGCGGACGGGCGGTGAGGCGGCGGTGGGGGCGGTGGGGGCGGTGGTCATGGGCGCAGCTCCCGGATGAGGTCGAGGACATGGGCCTGCGACTCGCGGATCTCACGGGGGGTCAGTCCGTGCACGGGCGGGGTGATCTTGAGGCTGTCGGCGAGGCCCGCGTAGCCGGTGAGACGGTCGGCGACCTGGTCGGGGGTGCCGCAGACGGTGAGGGCTCGGGTCATGGCCGGGTCGACGGCGCCGGCCAGGTCGCCCGCGCGGACGCCGGGTCTGCGGAACTCCTCGGCCACCCGGCTCCGCGGCGCGGCGAGTCGGTGGGCGGCGAACAGCGGGGCGTAGGTGCGGACCGAGGCGTAGAACCCGACCCCGCCGGACGCCCGGCGCAGGGCCTCCGCCGGGTCGGGGTGGACCGACACACAGGCGGAGGCGACGACTTCGAGGTCGTCCGGTGTGCGTCCGGCCGTGGCCAGACCGGCGCGCAGGGCGGGCAGCACGGTCTCGCGCAGATGGGCGGGGGAGCCGAGTTCGTGTCCGATCCAGCCGTCGCCGATCTCGCCGGCGAGCCGGGTCATCAGGGGCCCGGCGGCGGCGAGGTGGACGGGGACGCGGGTGCGCCGGGGGAGCGGTCGCCGGTAGCCGCGCACGCGGAGCGCGGTGAGCGGGCCGCCGGCCTCGATGGGGTCGCCGTCGGCGCAGCGGGCGACGAAGGCCCGGACGCAGTCCACGGTCTCGCGCAGCCGCTGTACCGGGTGGTCGAAGCGCACGCCGTGCCACTCCTCGTTCAGCCGGCGCACACCGGTGCCGAGGCCCAGCACCGCCCGTCCGTCGGAGAGTTCGTCGAGGTCCAGGGCCTCCAGGGCGCAGGTCATGGGGGAGCGGACGAAGGCGAGGGCGACGGCGGTGCCGATCCGCGCGGTGGTGGTGGCGCAGGCCAGCGCGGCGGCGGTGACGGTGGCGCTGCGGTGCAGTTCGGCCGCCCACAGGGTGTCGGCACCCGCCTCCTCGGCGAGCCGTCCGGCGGCGGTGAGTTCGGCCAGGTCCGCGCCCCAGGGCGCGTAGCCGAGCCGGGGCAGGGCCGGGGTGGTCATCGAGGGGTCCGGGCGGCGGGGGTGGGGCGCTCGCCGTCCGGCGCGGGGTCGGGGCGCTTGCCGTCCGCCGGCGCGGGGTCGAGGTGCTCGCCGTCCGGCGCGGGTCGGTCGGCGGCGGGTCGGTCGGCGGCGGGTCGGTCGGTTGCCGGCCCGAGCGGGCCCGCCGGGGGACCCGCCGGGAGGTCCGCCGAGCGGTCCGCCGAGGGGCCCGCCGAGGGGCCCGCCGGCCACGGGGTGGCGGCCTCGGGGCGGATGCCCTCCAGGGGTGCCGCGCCCCGCTTGTGGACGTAGAAGGTGCGCAGGAACGTGCAGACCTCGGTGCCGTGCTGGTTGAGGGTGCGGGTGCGTACGGTGACGATGCCGGCGCCGGGCCGGGAGCGGGACTCGCGGCGTGAGACCACCAGGGACTCCGACCACAGGGTGTCCCCGGCGTGGACCGGCGCGGTCATCCGGACGTCGTCCCAGCCGAGGTTGGCGAACGCGTTCTGGGAGAGGTCGGTGACGCTCTGGCCGACGGCGATGGCGAGGGTCAGGGTGGACACCACCAGAGGGCGGCCGAACTCACCGGTCGCCGCGTACTGGCTGTTGAAGTGCATCTGGCTGGTGTTCATGGTCAGCAGCGTGAACCAGGTGTTGTCGGCCTCGCCGACCGTGCGTCCCAGCGGGTGCCGGTAGACGTCGCCGGGGGAGAAGTCCTCGTAGAAGCGCCCGGTCCAGCCCGGACGGACGACGGGCTGCGGGTCGTCGGGGGAAGTCATGGCGTCCTCTTTCGGATGCGGGCTCCCGGGGCACGCCGAAGGTCCGCCTCGGGCGGGCTGCGGTGCGGTGGAGTGGACGTGGCCGTGTGGCCGTGCTGCGGCGATGCCGTGGCCGTGCGGTCGGCGGTGCGTTGGCCGTGCGGTGGCGGTGCGGTCCGGCAGAGCGGGACGGTGCCCGGCTCGACCCTAGGGGCGCGGCCCGCCACCGTCAAGCGCCCTGTTTCCCTGTGCGGTCCGGTGTTTCCCTCAAGGGGCGCGCGTCGACGCCCGTCGGAAACAGGGGTTTTACCCGGCGTGTCCCGCTCCCGTCTTGACACCGCGTCACGCTGATGGCTCCATGTGACGCATCTCTTCGAAACGGTGTTTCCTCAATGGAAACGCCGTGGATGCCTCGCGGCGTCCGTGCCCGACGGCCCGTGCGACCGCACGCGCCGCTCCGTGAAGGGGGCAGCTTCCCGGTATGAGAGCCAAGACCATCGCGGCGGCCCCGTCGCGCACCGCGGCCGCGCTCGCCGCACTCGTCGTCGCCGCGGCCGGATCGCTGGTGCTCGGCGGTGCCCGGCCGGCGCACGCGGGCAGCGCCGCCGTGACCTACGACTGCGTGTTCGCCTCGTCCCACTCGGTGTTCACCACCACGGCGACCCTCACCGCCGACGCCACCACCACACCCGGCACGCCGGTCGACCTCACGCTGAGCTTCGCCGACGGCCCCGCCAACGGGCCCGTGGCGCTGACAGCCGGCACGGTGGCCGTCTCCGCGCGACTCGGCGTCACCGGCCAGGACCCCGTCACCGTGAGCGCCCCCGCCTCCAACGCGGCCGTCGCCCCCTACGCGGAGATCCCGATCCCGGACCTCACCGGCACGCTCACCGTCGCCCAGCCCGGCACCGTCCAGCTCACCCCGGGCGACCTCACCCTGAACATCACCAACTACGGCCTCAGCATCGCCTGTACCGTCGACGGCACCGCACCGGTCCTGTCGACCGTCACCGTCACCGACGGCAGCACGGGGAGCGCCGCCGCGGCGGTCGAGAAGATCTCCGGCCGCCCCGCCACCGACACCACCGGAGCCCGCCCCGGCGACACCGTGACCCTCGGCGGCACGGGCTGGACCGCGGGCGAACCCGTCGACGGCGTACGGCTGTGCGCCCTGGACGGCACCAGCGCCTGCGCCGACGACGTCCTCACCCCCGACCTCACGGTCGACGGCGACGGACGCCTCACCGGCACCGTCCTCATCGGCGCGGGCGCCCCGCCCGGTCCGCACACCCTGGTCATCACCCAGGGCTCGCTCGGCGCCACCGTCGTCCTCGGCGTGCTGGGCACCCGTTCCCTCCAGCTCAGCCCGTCCGGCGGCGGACCCGGCACGACCACCACCGTCACCGGCGCCTCCTTCGACCCGGGCGACGAGGTCACCGTCACCGGAGTGGACGCCGACGGCCAGGCCACCGGCGCCCCCCTCGTCGCCCCCGTTGACGCCCGCGGCGCCTTCACCGCGACGCTCACCCCCGCCGCCGGCACCGTGAAGGTGGTGGCCACCGAGGCCGACGGCGGCGCCGGCGACCTCGCGGAGGCGGCCTGGAGCGCCACGGCCGACGGCGGCAGCGCCGAGCAGACCCTGAAGGTCGTCGTCTCCGGCGGCGCCCTGACCATGGCCCAGGCGGCGGGCGAGGTGACCCTGTCGCCCGTCACCGTCGACGGCACCGAGCACACCGCCACCGGCTCCCTCAACGCCGTCGAGGTCAAGGACTTCCGCGGCAGTACCCGGGGCTGGTCCCTGGTCGGCACCGTCACCGACTTCACCAACTCCGCCGGCGCCGCCGTCCCGGCCGGGAACCTGTCGTGGACGCCCACCTGCGCGGTCCACGCCGGCGCCGCGGCGGCCTCCACCGTCACCCCCGGCAGCCCGGGACCCCTCAGCGCCACGACCGCGGTCCCCCTGTGCACCCAGGCCGCCAGCGACGACCCCACCTCGGTCACCGGCGGCGACTTCGACGCCGGCGCCTCCCTCGACCTGCGGGTGCCCGCCATCACCCAGGCCGGCGAGTACGCGGCCGTGCTGCGTCTCACGCTGTCCTGAACACCCGATCACGCCGATGCGCCCACCACCCCGAAACCGCCTCCGCACCCGCCACGGCACCGCCACCACGTTCGCCGCGCTCGCCGTGCTCACCGTCCTGGCCGCCTGGCTGCCGGTGCCCAGGGCGGCGGCGGAGGACGGCTCCGGCGGGTCCTCCCAGGCCTGGTCGGTGCAGCCCACCGACCGGAGCACCGGCGCCGCCGCGAAGCGCCTGACCTTCCAACTGGACGCCCGTCCCGGCTCGGTGATCCACGACTCGGTGCGCGTCAGCAACCTGTCGACCGAGCCCCGCTCCTTCCAGGTGTACGCGGCCGACGCCTACACCACCCCGCGCGACGGCGGCCTCGGCTACCGGCAGGCGGGCGAGGCGCAGCACGACGTCGGCGCCTGGGTGAAGATGAGCACCAACGCCCTGATCCTGCCCGAACGCCGGGCGGCCGACATCCCGTTCACGGTGACCGTCCCGGAGGACGCCACCCCCGGCACCCACACCGGCGGTGTCGTCGCGCTCGACAACACCCTGCACGACGGGGGCACCACCGACTCCGGCGTGGAGGTGAGCATCCAGCGGGCCATCGCCGTACGGCTCGAACTCACCGTCGCCGGACCGCTCACCCCGGGCCTGGCCGTCCGCGGGGTCGGTCTCGTCCACACACCCGACGGCGCCCCCTTCGCCGCCGGCCGGGCCACCGTCCGCTACACCGTCACCAACACCGGCAACACACCCGTCCAGGGCGAGGCCGTCATCACCGTCACCGGACTGTTCGGACGCGAGATCGTCACCCGGACCCGCTCGCTGCCGCCGGTCCTGCCCGGCCAGCACACCGAACTCGCCCTCGCCCTCGGCCGCGCCCCGCCGCTGGACCTGCTGACCGCGACGGTGACGGTCTCGGCCGCCGGCGTCCCCGCCACCACCGCCCGCACCCACCGGCTCGCCCTGTCCTGGCCCACCCTCGGGGTCGTGGCCGTGGTGGCGGCCCTCCTCGTCGCCGCGCTCTCCCAGGCCCGGCGCCGCCGCCGCACCCTCGCGCAGGAGCACCCATGACCCACCGCCGTGCCCGCGGCCCGGCCGCGGCCCGCCGCACCCTCGCCGTGAGCCTCGGCGTGCTCGGTGCCACGGCCCTGACCGCCGCACCGGCCCACGCCGCGGGTACGGCGAGCCCGCCCGCCCCCGCCGTCACCGCCGACGCGACCCACCTGGTCCCCGGACGGCCCGTCACCGTCACCGGCACCGGCTGGGCCGCGGGGGCCACCGTGCAGACCGAGGTGTGCGGGCTGCGGGCCGTGCACGGCAGCGCCGACTGCGACACCCTGCGCGGCGCGGTCGCCCTCGTGGCCGCCGACGGCACCTTCCGGCTCACCCTGGTCGTGGGCGCCCCGCCGGTCGACTGCCCGTGCGTGGTCCGCGCCACCACCGGCGGCGGGCCGGGGGCGCGGTCGGCCGCCACGGACGTCGAGGTGGCCGGCGTCCCCGAGACGACCGTCCCGGACCCGGACACCGCCACGCCCGACGTGCAGATCGTCGACACCGTCCTGACCGGCCGCCCCGGCCTCGCCGAACTCTTCGGCGGACGGCCCCGCCGCACCCTGGTCGTCACCGTCCGCAACACCGGGACGGCCACCCTCGGCCGCAGCCCGCTCGTCATCCGGTGGGGCACGGGCGGCACCGCGGACACCGACGTCGTCACCCCGCTCACCTCACCCCTGGAGCCCGGCGCACGCGCCACCTACCGCGTTTCCATCGCGCTGCCCATGGCGGCCTTCGGCCGCTACGCGGTGGGCGGGACGTACGCCGCGCAACCCTTCCTCGTCGCCACCGACCTCTACCCCTGGGGGCTCCTCGCCGCCGCCGGCGGCTCGGTGCTCCTCACCGTCTTCGCGACCGGCCTGGCGATCCGCCGCCGGCTCACCCGTCCGCCCGAGCCGGTCCCGCCGCCCCGGGCCGCCGTCCTGCCCGCCCCGGCGACTGTCGAGGTCACCGGCGACGGACTGCGCGCCGTGCTCGCCTCCCTCACCGTCGCCCCGGCCCACCCGGACGCGGGCGGCACACCAGCCGAACGGCTCGGCCTGGAGGGCCTGTTGCGCACGCTCTCCGGACGCCCCTCCCTCGTGGACACGGCACGACTCGACACCCTGGAGCGCCTGTTGGACCCGCGCCCCACCGATCCCGCCGATCCCGCCGTTCCCGTCGTTCCCATGGACGACGCGAGCGGCGCCGTCCCCGAGGCGGGTGAGGGCCGGTGACCCGGAACCCGCTCCTGCCCGCGCGCACCCGGGCACTCCCGTTCGCGCCCCTGCGCACGGCCGCGACCGGAGCCGCCACCGGGCTGGTGCCCGGCGCCCTCGTGCTCGGCGCCCAGCAACTGGGCGGGGTCGTCGGGATGCCCGGCGCCGCCGTCCGTTACGTCCTGCTCACCGCGCTCCTGCTGACCCTGGCCGCCCTGCCCGCCGTCCGCCGCCTCGCGGCGCCCCGCCACGGCCTGGGCAGTAGTGCCGCCAGGTGCGCCGTCGCCGGCTGCCTGGCGGTCGCGGCCGCCGGTGCGCTGCCGAGCGTCGCCGTCTTCTGCGCGACGGTGCCGACGGCGGCCCTCCTCGGCGCCGCCGCGCTCGGCGCGCGCCGGTCCGCCGTCCGGTATCCGGCGGTCCTGGCGGGACTGGCCGGGAGCGCCGCCCTCCTAGAGGCGCTGCC
Source organism: Streptomyces sp. NPDC003247 (assembly GCF_042888135.1). NCBI lineage: Bacteria > Bacillati > Actinomycetota > Actinomycetes > Kitasatosporales > Streptomycetaceae > Streptomyces > Streptomyces sp. NPDC003247. The sequence continues at coordinate 311,623 of NZ_JBIAPF010000006.1, read as the reverse complement.
CGACCGGCCGGAGACCGCCCTGCTCCTCTCCGGGGCGACCGGCGCCCTGCTCCTGGCCCCGGACGCACTGACACGACGGACGTCGACCTCCCGGACCGCCGAGAACGGCAGTCCGGGCGGGATGGACGCGCCCGGCGGGACGGCGGCGGGATCGCCGCCGGACGATGGGCGGGCAACGGAGTCGGACGGCGGGCGGTCACCCGCATCGGACGGCGGGCCGTCACCGGCGTCGGAGACCACGTGGCCACCCGCGCCGGACGCCGGGCAGTCGCCCGGGCCGGACGGCGGGCGGTCACCGGCGCCGGACGCCGGGCCGTCACCGGCGTTGGAGACCACATGGTCGCCCGCGCCGGACGCCGGGCAGTCGCCCGCTCTGTACGCCGGGCCGTCACCGGCGTCGGAGACCACGAGGTCACCCGCGCCGGACGCCGGGCGCCCACCCGCGCCGGACGACAGACCACCCCTCACGCCACCACCCCTCACGCCACCACCCCTCACGCCACCACCCCTCACGCCACCACCCCTCACGCCACCACCCCTCACGCCACCACCCCTCACCCCACCGCCCCGACAGGCCCCGCCCCGGCCGCCGTGCCCCGGCGACGATCCGGGACCGGGCGGCGGAGCCCTCGGCCGGGGAAGCGAGCGCATCCCGCGGGCCGCGCTCGGGGCGGCCGCGGCCGTCGGTGTCCTCGCCGCCCTGGACCTGTACACGTTCCGCTTCACCCTGCTCGGCGCGGACCCGGCCGGTCACGTCGCCCCGGCCGCCGCGGCGGCGGCCGTCGCCGTCCTCGCCGCGCACCCGGTGCTGCGGCCGGCGGGCGCCGCCGCCCGCCGCGCCGCCGCCCTCACCCTCGCGGGCGCCGCCGCCGCCCTCCTCGCGCAGGCGGCCGCTCCCGAGGCGGCGCACCTGACCCTCGCCCTCGGCGCGCTGCTCACCTGCGTGGCCCTCACCGGACGGCTCCTCGACGCACAGACCCGCGACCGCCGCCCCGGAACGGGCACCCGCTGGACGATCGTCGGCGCGCTCGCGGGGATCGGCCTCCTCGCCGGTGCGGGGCGCCTGGTGGACGCGGGTGACGCGCTCGCCCTCTGCGCCCTGCCGCCCCTCGCCGGAACCCTCGCACTTGCCCGCACCGCCCGCACCGGGTCCGCGTCCACCGGGGCGGGGGAGCCCTTCCTGCGGCTCCACGACGTGACGGTCCGGCACCAGGGCCGGACGGTGATCCGGCGACTGCGGCTGACGGCGGCCGCGGGGGAGGTGCTGGTCCTGCGCGACGAGCGGTCCGGCCGGCGGGCGGCCGCCCTGCTGAAGGTGCTGGCCGGCCATACCCGCCCCGCCGCCGGCCGCTGCCGGCTGCACGGCCAGGACCTGCGGGCGGCCGGCGTCCGGACGCGCTGGCTGCTCGGCCTGTCGGCCGCGCTGGACCCCTCGGACGCCATCGGGGCTGGGCTGCTGCCCCAGCTGGCCTCGGACCGGACGGTCCGCGAGGCACTGCGGGCCGCCGCCGCGTCGTACGGCCCGGGCCGCGCCGCGGAACTGGAACACGGCGTCACGGCCGCGTTCCCCGCCCTGCGGGACCGGCTCGACGACCCTCCCCGCGACCTCGAACCGGCCGAACGCTGCGTACTGGGACTGGCCCAGGCCCTGCTCGCCCGTCCCCGCCTGCTGCTGCTCGACCTCACGTCCGCCCCGTCCGCCGCCCTCGCCGACGACCCTCACGTGGCCGTGCTGGTACGGCGGGTCGCGGCCCAGGGCACGGCGGTGCTGGTCGCCACCGCGGGCAGCGGAGCCGCACTCCTCGACCCCCGGGTGCTCGACCTCACCGAGCGCCGGCCCGCCCGCACCCGCGCCCGTACGAAGGGGGCCCGCCGCGTCCGCGCCCTCGGGGTCCCGGCCCCGGACGGCGCGGCGGACCTCCAGGAAGGGAGACCGGCATGACCACCCTCGCGCGCACCACGACGACGCCCCCGCCGCGCCCGCGGTTGCGGTTGCGGCGCGCCGCCCTGGCCCTGGCCGTCTGCGGACCGCTGCTCCTGCCGCTGTCCGCCCCCGCCGCGGCCGCCGACGGCGGGGCCACCGTCACGGTCTCCCGGACCACCGGACTCACCGAGGGCCAGCGGATCACCGTCACCGGCCAGGGGTTCACCCCCGGCCTCACCTCCGTCGCGGTGGGCCTGTGCGCGGAGCACTACCGCAGCAACGCCGACTGCGACCTGACCGGTGGCGCCGCGCTCGTCAACATCGACGCGCGCGGACGGCTGCCCGAGGTCACGCTCACCGTGCACGGCACGGTCGCCGGCACCGACTGCCGCACGAAGCAGTGCGTCGTCGGGGTCTCGCCGCTGCCCACCGGCACACCGGCGTCCCTGCGGCCCCCGAACACCGTCGACATCCGCATCGGACTGGCGGGCGGCACCGTGACCGGGGATCCGTCCGGCACCGGGCGGGCCACGACCGCGAGCGCCGCGCCCTCCGCCGCCGGATCCGGCGGGGAGGGGCTCTCGACGCCGCTGTGGTCGCTCGCGCTGGCCGCCGTCGTGCTCTGCGCGGCCGGCGCCGTCGTCGTCTCCCGTCCTCCACGGCACCCGGACCCCGCCCCGCTCTCCCACACCGGAGGTACTCCCTGATGCGTAGCGTGCTCCTCAGAACGACGGCGGTGGCCGGCGCCGGGACGACGGTGCTCGCCGGCGCCCTGCTCGCCGCCGGCCCCGCCGGGGCCGCCGGTGTCCTGACCGTCAGCAAGACCACCGGACTGGTGGTCGGCGACACCGTGACCGTCTCGGCGAAGGGACTGAGCGAGAACCAGTCCTTCGCGCCGCTCGGCCTGTGCAAGCCGGACCCGGCCGGCCCGACCGACTGCGACACCTCCGCCGACTCGGCGTACATCGGCAAGACCGACGCGGACGGCGTCTGGCACAGCTCCTCGACCGACGCCACCAGCGTCAAGGTGACCGTCAAGGCCCAGGCGGGCGGCGCGAGTTGCACGAGCGCCGCCGGAGCCTGCGTGATCGCCGTCTTCATCACGGCGACCAAGGAGATGGTGCAGGTCCCGCTCACCGTCTCGGCGAGCGGCGGCTCCTCCTCGGGCGGTTCCTCGGGCGGGTCGTCCTCGGGGGGATCCTCCTCGGGCGGCGGCTCCTCGTCGAGCACGGCGACCGGGTCCGCGGGCTCCTCCACGGCGGGTTCGGGCGGCTCGGGCGGATCGTCCACGGACGACGCGCTGGCCAGCACCGGTTTCGTGGACGGCGTCCCGGTCGGCCTGCTCGCCGCCGGCACCCTGGTGCTGTGCGGCAGCTCGGCGCTGCTGCTGACGCCGCGCCGCCGGGGCCGCCACGAGTGACGCCGGCCGGGTGCGAGGGCGGGCCGCGCCACCAGCGGCGGTCCGCCCCCCCCGCACCGCCGCGGGGCGCCTGCGGCGCTACGGCGGGTACCTGCGGCATCCGGCGGGTGCCTACGGCGCTACGGCGTCCGACGGGGTGCCGCCCCCGAGGACAGCCGCCCCAACGCCTCCTCCAGCGCGATCACGTCGGCGTACTTGGAGTCCAGGTCGAACAGGTTGGCCTCGTGCGGGCCCGGGTCCCGGTCGGCGACGGACTCCCGTACCACCTGGGGCCGGAAGCCGTACTGCAACGCGTCCAGGGCGCTCGCCCGCACACAGCCGCTGGTGGAGAAACCGCCGACGACGACGGTGTCCACGCCGTGCCCGGCCAGCCACCGGTCGAGGCCGGTGGCGAAGAAGGCGCTCGGGTAGTGCTTGCGCACCAGCAGATCGCCGTCCGCGGGCCGGCACACCTCGGTGAAGTCCGCGTACGGACTGCCCGCGCGGAAGGCGTCCAGACCGGGGACCTTGCGGTGGAAGTGCGGTGCGTCGGCGGCCGGGTCGCCCGCGTAGTGGACGGCGGTGAAGACCACCGGCGCCCCGGCCGCGCGGGCGGCGCGGGCGAGCGCGGCCATCGCGGCCAGCGCCGGCTCCGCCGTGCGCAGGTACAGGTGCGAGGCGGGGTCGGCGTACGCGCGCACCGCGTCGACGAGGAGGACCGCGGGGCGTTCGCCCCAGCCGACGCGGCGGCCGAAGCCGGCCCGCGCGTAGTCGTCGTCGAGCCGGCCGGCCACCTCAGATCACCCCGTCGGCGGCGAGCGCGGCGCGCCGCTCGGCGTCCAGGCCCAGCACACCGCCCCAGATCTCCTCGTTGTGGGCGCCGAGTTCGGGCCCCGCCCAGCGCACGGCGCCCGGAGTGGCGGACAGCCGCGGCACGACGTTCTGCATCGGGATCTCCCCGAAGTCGGGGTGCGCCACCCGGACGATGGCCTCACGCGCGGCGAAGTGCGGGTCCTGGAGCATGTCCGCGGCGGTGTAGGTGCGGCCCGCGGGGACGCCCGCCGCGTGCAGCGCGGCCAGCAGCGCGCCGGACTCCTGTCGCGCGGTCCACTTCGCGATCACCTCGTCCAGCTCGGCCTGGTGGGTGCCGCGCGCGCTGTGCGTGGCGTAGCGGGGATCGGCCGCCAGCGCCGGTTCGCCCATCACCTCGGTGAGCCGGGCGAAGACGGTGTCCTGGTTCGCGGCGATCAGCACGTCCGCGCCGTCGGCGGTCGGATACACGTTGCTGGGGGCGACGTTGGGCAGGACGGCCCCGGTGCGTTCACGCCGGTAGCCGCCGATCTCCCACTCCGGGATCAGCGACTCCATGTAGGCGAGGACCGCCTCGTACAGCGCGGAGTCGACGATCTGGCCGCGCCCGGTGCGCTGCCGCGCGTGCAGCGCCATCACGGTGCCGTAGGCGGCCATGGTGCCGGCCAGGGCGTCCCCGAGGGAGACGCCGGTGCGCGAGGGGGCGCGGTCGGGTTCGCCGGTGATGTGGCGGATGCCGCCCATCGCCTCGCCGATGGAGCCGAAGCCGGCCCGCGGCGCGTAGGGGCCGGTCTGCCCGTAGCCGGTGACGCGGACCAGGACGAGCCGCGGGTTGAGGGCGGACAGGGTGGCGTAGTCCAGCCCCCAGCGCTCCAGGGTGCCGGGGCGGAAGTTCTCCACCAGCACGTCGGCGGTGGCGGCCAGTTCGCGCGCCAGGCGCTGGCCCTCGGGATGGCGGAGGTTGCAGGTGACGGACTTCTTGTTGCGGGCGACCACCGGCCACCACAGGGAGGTGCCGTAGGGGCGTTCACGGCCCCACTGGCGCATCGGGTCCCCGCGGCCGGGGTCCTCCAGCTTGATGACCTCGGCGCCGTGGTCGCCGAGCAGCTGTCCGCAGAAGGGGCCGGCGAGCAGGGTGCCGGTCTCCAGCACACGGATGTCGCAGAGGGGTCCAGTCATGAGCCGAGTCTAGATTTAGGAAACGCTGTTCCGCCAGGGGAACCGTCGGGGCAGAATGGCGCGCATGGAGAGCGAATCCGCCGGGGCGGCGCCGTCCGCCGTCGGCATCGTCGAAGTCGCCCCGCGCGACGGCCTGCAGAACGAGACCGAGATCCTGGAGCCCGCCGAGCGCGCCGAACTGGTGGCCCGCGCCGTGGCGGCGGGCGCGCGGCGCGTGGAGGCGGTGGCCTTCGTCCATCCCGGCCGCGTCCCGCAGATGGCCGGCGCCGAGGAGGTGATGGCGCTGGTGCCCCGCGTCGAGGGCGTGCGGTACTCCGGCCTGGTGCTCAACCGGCGGGGCCTGGAACGCGCGGTGGACGGCGGCGTCGACGAGGTCAACTGCGTGGTCGTCGCCACTGACACCTTCTGCCGCCGCAACCAGGGGCTGGGCACCGAGGAGGCGCTCACCGTCTGGGAGGACGTCGCGGCCCGCGCGCACGCCGCCGGCGTCGCCCCGTCCGTCACCGTCGCCGCCGCCTTCGGCTGCCCCTTCGAGGGCGAGGTCCCTGAGCCGCGGGTGGTCGGCCTGGCGCGGCGGGCCGCGCGCACGGGGGCGGCGGAGATCGTGCTGGCCGACACCATCGGCGTCGCCGCCCCGGACGCCGTGACCCGTCTGCTGCACGCGGTCGCCGAGGCCGCCCCCGGCGTCCCGCTGCGCTGCCACTTCCACAACACCCGCAACACGGGCTACGCCAACGCGGTCGCCGCGCTGCACGCGGGGGCGACCTGGCTGGACGCCTCGCTCGGCGGCATCGGGGGCTGCCCGTTCGCCCCCGCCGCCACCGGCAACATCGCCACCGAGGACCTCGTCTACCTGATGGAACGGATGGGCGTGCGCACCGGCATCGAGCTGGAGGCCGCCCTCGGCGTCGCCGGCCGGCTGGGGGAGCGCCTGGGGAAGCCGGTCCCGGCCCTCCTCGGCCGCGCGGGCACCTTCCCGCCGTCCCTCCGGTCCCCGTCGTCCCCGCGGGCCGCACCCTCCCCCCAGCCCCCGCAGTCGCCGCTGTCCTCACCGCCCTCAATGTGTCCATCGTCCTCGCCGTCTCCGCCGTCCGGATCGGGTGGTCCGTCCGCCGCGGACGCGGCGCCGGCGGCGCGCTCCGGCGGCTCCGGCCGCTCCGGACGCGTGGGCTGAGGGGGCGTCATGGGAGCTCACGCACACGGCTGGTGGATCCTGCTGCACCTGGTGCTGTTCGTCTTCTGGCTCGGCGGCGACCTCGGTGTCTACGTCTCCAGCCGCTTCGTCCTCGCCCCCGACCTGTCCTTCGAGGCGCGGGCGACGGCCCTGCGCATCATGGGCGTGCTCGACCTCGGCCCCAAGATCTGCCTGGTGCTGTTCCTGCCCAGCGGGGTGACGCTGATGGCCCTGGAACCGCACGGCGCCCCGCTGCTCGGCGGCTGGACGGCGGCGGCCGCCTGGGCCGGCGCGGGATGCTGGCTCTGGCTGACGGTCCGTGACCACCGCAGTCCCGGCCGGCACCCCCTCGTCCGCCGCGCCGACTGGGCCGTACGCGTCGCGCTCACCACCGCCCTGCTCGCGGTCGGCGGGTACACGCTGCTGGCGGACGAACCCTTCGGGGTCACGACCCGCCCGCACTGGCTCGGCGCCAAGGTGATGCTCTACGCGACGGCCATCGCCTGTGGACTGGGCATCAGGCTGACCCTGCGTCCCTTCGGCGCGGCGTTCGCCGCCCTGGCCCGCGACGGCTCCACACCGCAGACCGAGAGGGCGCTGCGCCGCGCGGTCGACGGCTGCGTCCCGTACGTCGCCGGGATCTGGCTGAGCGTGCTGGCGGCGGCCGCGCTGGGCGTGCTCAAACCCGGTGCGGCGCTGTGATCCCGTGGGGTGCTGTGATCCCGTGGGGTGCTGTGATCCCGTGGGGTGCTGTGATCCTGTGGGGTGCTGTGATCCTGTGGGGTGCTGTGATCCCGTGCGGTGCTGTGATCCCGTGCGGGGCGCCCTCGCGAAGGGCGCCCCGGGGGTCACATGAAACGGTCATGCGGCGGGCGCCCCGGACCCGGTGTGCTCACGTGGTGCCGGGCCGGTGCCCGAACTCCGCCGACAGCCGCTCCACCGCCGACAGCAGCAGCGGGACGCACTCGGCCATGCGCGGCTTGAAGCGGCTCAGCGGTCCGGCCACGCTGAGCGCGGCCACCACATGGCCGTCGTGGCCCAGCACCGGCGCGGCGACCGAGGCCGAACCGGCCTCGCGCTCGCCGACGGACGTGGCGTATCCGCGCCTGCGGATCGTCGCGAGCTCCTTGCGCAGCTTGACGGCGTCGGTGATGGTGCGCTCGGTGAGCGGCTCCAGTTCGTGCCGGCCGAGATACTCGTCGATCTCGGGCTCCGGCATGAACGCGAGCACCGCCTTGGAGGAACTGCCGGCGTGCAGCGGGAACGGGATGCCGAGGGCCACCTCGATGCGCAGCTCCTGCTCCGGCACGACTTGGTCGACGTAGAGCCGCGTGTCGCCGCGCCGGATGGACAGGGTGGCCGTCTCGCCGCACTGGGCGGCCAGCCGCCGCAGTTCGGGCGCGGCCATGATGCGCAGGTCGGTGCGGGCCAGGTAGGCGCGGCCCAGCGAGATCGCGGCCGGGCCGAGGGCGTAGCGCCGGGTCACGGGGTCGGCGATGATCAGGTCCCGGTTGCGCAGGGCGGTCAGGATGCGGTGCACCACCGCCTTGGTGATGTCGAGTTCCTGGGCGATCTCCGTGACACCGAGGTCCGGACGGCCGCTGCGGCCGAAAAGCAGGAGTACGTCCATGGCCCGCTCGACGGCGGCGATCGACCTGCTGCTGTTCTCCTCGCTCACGCGGTTCCTTCTGCGGTGCGGGGCCGTGGGGGCCGGTCGGGGCGGCTCCGCCGACCGAGGCCCAGCATAGGGGCAGGATTTCCCCAAGGGAAACGCGATCGTCCCGTCGTCACCGTTCGGCATTGACACCGGGAGAAGCCCGTCGTTACGCTCATCGTGACATCGTTCCGCTAGAGGAAACATGCGGGACGGGGGTCGCGGGCGACCGACCCGCCGGGGGAGCACTCCGGCCGCACCCGTCCCGTCCACCACCGCCGGGAGGCCTGATGCGAGCCGCCGTCGACGAGTCAACGTTCCGGCAGACGCTGTCGCGTTGGCCCAGTGGCGTCGCCATCGTCACCACCGACGGCGCGTTGGGCCGGCACGGCATGACCGCCAGTTCCTTCTGCAGTCTCAGCCTCGACCCGCCCCTCGTCCTGGTCTGCACGGACCGGCGCATCCGCTCCCACCGCCTGATCCAGGAGCACGGGGTCTTCGCGGTGAGCGTGCTGGGCCGCGACCACATCGGCCTCGGCCGGCGGTTCGCCGGGCTGGAGCCGGGTGTCGAGGACCGCTTCGCGGGCGGTGACTGGCGGCCGCGGGTCACCGGCAGTCCCGTGCTCGCGGACGCCGCGGCCTGGATCGACTGCCGCGTCCGGCACGCCTATCCGGGCGGCGACCACACCATCTTCGTCGGCGAGGTCGTCGACGCCTGCGTGCCCCGCCTGGTTCCGCCCCTGCTGTTCCACTCCCGCTCCTGGGGCCAGGTCGCCGACCCGCTGCCCGACCGCGTCACCGTCGCCGACACCGGCACCGCCCGACGGCTCGCCCTCGTCGGAGCGTCCCGCCGCGCCTCGGCCCGGCTGCTGGAGGACCTCGGGGAGGCCGGCGTGCGGGTGCGGCTGTCCGTCCCCGGGCCGGTCGCGACCCGGACGCCCCCGGCCCGGACGCCCCCGGCCCAGACATCTCCAAGACGGACGTCCCCGGGGCGGCTGCCGCCGTGTTCGGTCCTGGTCGCCGGTCCGGCCGAGGCCGCGGCGGCGGTCGCGGTGGCGGCGGGGCCGGTGACGGTGGAGTTCACGGTCGCCGACCGTCCTACGGGCCCTGGCGTCACGAGCACCGACCGTCCCACGGCCCCCGGCGTCACGGTCGCCGAGCGTGCCACGGGCCCCGGCTCCACGACCGCCGACCGTCCCACGGCCCCCCGCGTCACGAGCGCCGCCCCGGCGGCCGACGGTGTCGCCCTCGCCGACCTGCCCGACCTGGTGTCCGCGGTCGCCGGCGTAAGCACGGTCGTCGGCCGTGTTCCCCGCGCCCTCGACCCGGCGCGCACGGCGGCGGTGCTCGACCTGGTCGCCGCGCTGCGCGACGCGGGGTGCGACGAGATCGCGCTGGAGGAGGCGGCGCCCGACGCCGGGGACGCGGCACCGGCGCCGAGCTCGCCCCTGCACCTGCGGACGCTGCTCCAGGACGCCGTCCAGGTCGCCGGTCCCGTCCCGTTGCGGCTGTGCCTGCGCGACGACCACGGCCTCGGCCTGGTCAACGCGCTCACCGCGATGAAGAGCGGCATCCGCCACTTCGACACGGCCCTCGGCGGCTGTGACGGCACCCTGGACACCGAACGCCTCCTGCTGCTGTGCTCCCGCATGGGCGTGGACACGGCCGTCGAGTCCGCGGCGCTCGCCCGCTGCCGCGACGAACTGGCCCGCCTCGTGCGCGGCGGACGCCCTCGCCGGCCGGCGTGAGCCCCGCGCCCGTCCGCGCTCGTCCGCGCTCGTCCGCCAGGCCCCGTTTCCCCGCCCCGCCCCCGCTCCCTCCCCGACCGAAGCCGAACCCCGCGTCCCCTCCTCGCGGGAGGCCGCCGGGCCGGCCGGTCGTCCGCACCCGCCAACCCCCTCCCGCCGTCCGCACCAAGGAGTCGACGCATGACCGCACAGCGCCTGACCGGCGAGCGTCTCATCGATGGCATGACCCCGGCCGAGCTGGACCGTGCCCGACGTGTCGAGTCCGTCCTGCCGGCCCTGCGCGAGGCCGCCGCCCGGGCCGACGCCGCCGGGGAGTTCCCCCGCGGCCACGTGGCCCTGCTGCGCGAGAACGGACTGCTCGGCCTGGTCGTCCCCGAGGAGTACGGCGGACTCGGCGGCACCCTGCGCGACCTGGCGGCCGCCACCTACGCCATGGGCACCGCCTGCCCCTCCACCGCGCTCGCCTACTTCTTCCACAACACGAGTGCCTCCCGCGGGCTCCTCCCCCTGGAGGCCGTCCGCGCGGGCCTGTTCGACGACGCCGAGGTCCCCGAGGTCACGGCGTTCGCCGAGCGCGTGCTGAAGGTGATGGCGGGCGGCTCCTGGCTGGGCAACTTCGCCAGCGAGTCCGTCAAGAGCTCCGAGGCCAACATCGCCATCGCCACCACCGCCCGGCGCACCGCGCACGGCTGGCGGCTCTACGGGGAGAAGTCCTTCGGCTGCGCGACCGGGGTCGCCGACCTCTACCTCGTGACCGCCCGCCTGGACGGCGTCGACGGCGCTGACGGACTCGCCCTGTTCCTCGTGGAGCGCGAGGCGCCCGGCGTCTCCTCCCGCGCACCGTGGAACGGCATCGGCATGCGGGGCAGCGCCAACCACGGCATCCGGCTGGACGGGGTGACCGTGCCGGACGACGACGCGCTGACCCTGCCGGGCGCCTTCACCCGCATGCTCCGGATGAGCCGCGGCAGCTTCGTCGGCAACCAGCTCGCCATCGCCGCCGTGTACACCGGCGCCGCCCAGGCCGTCTACGACCACACCCTGGACCGGCTCACCACCCAGTCCTTCGCCGACACCGGGCGGCCCATCGCCACCAGCCCCATGCACCAGGTCCTCATCGGCGACATGACCCAGCGCCTGGAGACCGCCTACCTGTGGCTGCGCCGCCAGCTGGAGCTGGAGACCTCCGAACCCCCGCTGCGGCCCAAACCCGACGTCTTCCGGCAGTGGCGGCTGGGCAAGGGGTCCGTCACCGAGGCCTGCTTCGACGTGGCGCTCGGTGCGCTCAAGGCCTGCGGCACCTCCGGTGCCACCCTCGACGGGATCATCGGGCGCACCCTGCGCGACCTGGCCATGGGACTGGTGATGACCTTCCCCGCAGAACGCGGACGTCTCGAAGCGGCCAAGATGGTCTCCGACGACCGGGCCAACGCCCTCTTCGCCACCGTGGAGCGCGGCCGATGAGCGACTCCTCGCCGGCCCCGGGCCCTTCCGTCCCGGGCCCTTCCGTCCCGGGCCCTTCCGTCCCGGGCCCTTCCGTCCCGGGCCCTTCCATTCTGGGCCCTTCCGTCCCGGGCTCTCCCACCCCTGGCCCTTCCACCCCTGGCCCTTCCACCCCTGGCCCTTCCACCCCTGGCCCTTCCACCCCTGGCCCTTCCACCCCTGGCCCTCCCACCCCTGGCCCGTTCATCCCGTTCACGCCCGCCCCGCTGGCCGACCTGGTCGACGGCCTCGGCGCACCCTGCCCGTCCATCCCGGGCCCGCCCCGCGAGATCCCCGTCACCGGCGAGGAACTGGACGCCCTGCGCGGCAGCACCGACGCCCGTCTGGAGGCCGCCCTCGACGCCGCCGACCGCGTCCACCGCGGCGGCGACTGGGCGGGCCGCCCCGACGCCGAACGCGCCGACCTGCTCGACGCGGCGGCCGCCGCCGTCGACCGGCGCGCGCACGACATCACCCGCGCCGAGGCCTTCGGCAGCGGCGTGCCCGTCGCGCAGACCGGCCTCCTGGGCGTGATCCTCGGCGGCGCGTTCCGGCTCGCCGCGGCACGGCTGCGGGCGTCCGTGCTGCACGCCGACGCCGTCCGGCCCGACGGCCGCCGCGTCACCGTCCGGCGCGAGGCACTGGGGCCCGCCCTGTGCGTGGTGCCCTACAACGCCCCCGCCCCGATGGCCGCCCACAAGGCGGCCTCCGCCCTGGCCGCGGGCTGTCCCGTGCTGGTCAAGGCACCCGAACTCAACCCGTACGGCACCCAGCTGCTCGTCGAGACCGCCGCGGCGGCGCTCGCCGAGGCGGGCGCGCCCCCGGCCGTGCTGCAACTCCTGCACGGCGACGGCGCGACCGGCGCCCGCCTGGTCGCCGACGACCGGGTGCGGGCGGTCTCCTTCACCGGCGGCACCCCGGCCGGCCGCGAGGTCGCCGCCGCCTGCGGCCACGCCCTCAAACCGGCCCAGCTCGAACTCGGCGGCAACAACGCCCTGGTGGTCATGGCGGACGCGGACACCGACACCGCCGCGCGGATCGCGGTGGACCTGCTCACCACCCTCAACGGCCAGTGGTGCCGCGCCCTCGGACGGCTCGTCGTGCCGGCCGGACGCACGGGCGAACTCCTCGAAGCCATCGGCGCGTCGCTGTCCGCGCTGCGCACGGGGGACCCCCTGGACCCCGCGACCGGCTACGGACCGCTCGCCCACTCCCGCCACCGCGGCGCCGCTCTGGCCGCGACGCGGACACTGACCGGACTCGGGGCGAAGGAGCACTCCCGCACCCCGCTGCCCGAGCGCGGCAACTGGCTGGCCCCGACCCTGATCACCGGCGCGCCCGAGGAGCGGGCCCGCGCCGAGATCTTCGGCCCGGTCGCCACCGTGCACCCCTACGAGCACCTCGACGAGGCCGTGCACCTGGCCAACGCCACCGGATACGGCCTGGAGGCCTACGTGACGGGCACGGACGAGGACGCAGCGCTGGCCGTCGCCGCCCGTGTCCGGGCCGGCGAGGTCAAGGTCAACGGCTCCTCCGTGCTCAGCCTCCACCAGGACACCCCGCGCCCCGCGTGGGGAGCGTCCGGCCTGGTGGACGAGGGCACCGACGAGACCCTGCTGCACTTCACCGGCACCCGCGTCACCGGCGTGGAGAACGGATTCGCCCTGCACCTCCCGGCCCCGGCCGAGGGGGACACCCCGTGACCGCCGACACCGGCCCCGCGCCCGAGCCCGGGGCGTCCGTCCTGGTGGCCGGCGCCGGACCCGTCGGACTCACCGCCGCGCTGGTGCTGGCCCGCGCGGGCGTCGCCGTCACCGTCCTGGAGGCGGGGACCTCCCTCGCCGCGGAGTCACGCGCGTCGACCTTCCACCCGCCGACCCTGGAGATGCTCGCCGAACTCGGCGTCGTGGACGGCCTGCTCGCCCGCGGCCTGGTCGCCCGCACCTTCCAGTACCGCGACCGGCACTCCGGCCCGGTCGCCGAACTCGACCTGGCACTGCTGCGGGCCGACACCCCGTACCCGTACCGCGTGCAGTGCGAGCAGAGCAAGCTGACCCCTCTGCTGCTGCGGGCGCTGACCGGGCTGCCGCACACCCGCGTCGCGTTCGGGGCGCGGGTGCGCGGGGTGCGCCAGGACGGCCACGGGGTCACCGCCGAACTGGCGGACGGCCGCACCGTGCGGGGCGGCCACCTGCTGGCCGCCGACGGCGCCCACTCCGCCGTACGCCAGGCTCTGGGCGTGGCCTTCGCGGGGATGACGTACCCCGAACGCTTCCTCGTCGCCTCCCTCGACGAGGACCTGACGGCCCACCTCCCCGACCTCGCGCCCATCGCCTACGTCCTCGACCCCGACGAGTGGCTCGTCCTGCTGCGCACCCCCGACCACTGGAGGGTGCTGCTGCCCACCGCCGAGGGCGTCCCGGACGACGTCGAACTCGCCCGTCTGCCGGACCGGCTGGCCCGCCTGCGCACCGACGCCGGCGCCGGCGCGAGCGCCCCGTGGCGGGTCGCGCACGCGAGCCTGTACCGGGTGCACCAGCGGGTGGCGGCCGCCTTCCGGTACGGCCGGGTGCTGTTGTGCGGCGACGCCGCCCACGTCAACAACCCGCTCGGCGGCATGGGCATGAACAGCGGCATCCACGACGCCGTCCTGCTCGGTACCGCCCTGGCCGCCGTCGTCCACGGCGAACCGGGGGCCGAGGCCGCCCTGGACCGGGCCGCCGCCGACCGGCGCGCCTGCGCCCTCACCTACGTCGGGGCGCAGGCCCACCGCAACTGGGAGCGGCTGCGCGCCCGCGACCCGCGCCTGCGCGCCGAGGTCGTCGCCGACCTGCGCGCGACGGCCGCCGATCCCGCACGGGCGCGCCGCGCCCTGCTGCGCAGCTCGATGATCGCCTCGCTGCGGCCCGTCTCCCGACCGGCCGACCGGCCGACCCGAGGAGAGACCGTGGCCGACCCGGACCTGGACCCGGTACAGCATGACGACCGAGAGCTGATACGGCGTCACAACCCGGCCCGTTCGACCGACCTCGTCGGCACGGTGCCGGTCGCCGGTCCGGACGAGGTCGGGCGTGCGGTGACGGCGGCGGGCGCGGCCGCCCGGGCGTGGGCCGCCGAGCCCGTGGAACGGCGCGCGTCCGCCCTGCGCCACGCCGCGCGGGTCCTGGAGGAGCGGGCGCCGGCCGCCGCCGTCCTGCTGGCCCGGGAGTCGGGCAAGCCGCTCGCCGACTGCGAGGGCGAGATCGCGTTCTCCGCGGTGGTGCTGCGCTGGTACGCCGACGCGGCCGCGCCGCTGCTCGCCGACCGGCACACCGACGACGCGCGGGGGCGGCTCACCGTGCGCAGGCGTCCGTACGGCCCGGTGGCCGCGCTCACCCCGTGGAACGCGCCGGTGATCCTCACCGTCCTCAAACTCGCCCCCGCCCTGGTCGCCGGGAACGCGCTGCTGGTCAAGCCCTCCCCGCTCGCCCCGCTCGCCGTCGACGCCCTGCTGCGGGCCGTGGCGTCCTGCTTCCCGCCCGGCCTGCTGCACACCCTGCACGGCCACGAGGAGACGGCCGCCGCGCTGGTCGGACACCGGGGCGTGTACAAGGTCGCCTTCACCGGCGGGGAGCGGGCCGCCCGCGCCGTCGGCGCCCTCGCCGCGGCCGCACTGACCCCGACGACCATGGAACTGGGCGGCAACGACCCGGCGGTCCTGCTGGACGACGCCGATCTCGGCGACGAGGCCATGGACCGGCTGGTGACGGCCGCGCTGGCCACCGCCGGTCAGGTCTGCATGGCGGTGAAACGCCTCTACGTGCCGCGCTCGGCCCACGACCGCTGCGTGGCCGCGCTCACCGCGGCCGCCGACCGCGTCGTCCGCCTCGGCGATCCGCTGCGGCCCGGGGTGACCGTCGGCCCGGTGATCACGGCCGGGTCCGCCGAACGGCTCGCCGCGCTCACGGCGGACGCGGTGCGCCGCGGCGCCCGCGCGGTGCCGCTGGGCGAGGTGTGCCCGGACACCGACCTGGCGGCCGGTCACTTCGTCCGGCCGCTGCTGCTGACCGGAGTCGCCGAGGACGCGCCCGTCGTCCGCGAGGAGCAGTTCGGGCCGCTGCTGCCGGTACTGGCCTACGACGGTGAGGACGAGGTGGTGGCCCGGGCGAACGCCGGCGAGCTGGGCCTGGGCGCGTCGGTGTGGAGCGCCGACGAGGACCGCGCCTTCGCGCTCGCCCGCCGGCTGGACGCCGGATTCTGCTTCGTCAACACCCACAACCGCACCGGCATGTCCCTGCGGGCGCCCTTCGGCGGCGTCAAGCGCAGCGGGCACGGCCGCGAGTACGGCCCTGAGGGGCTGGAGGAGTACGTGCAGCCGTGCGTCGTGCACGCCCCGGCGGCCTTCCGCGCCGGGGGCGGCGGCATGGCGCCGGGCGCCTACCCGGTACCGGGCTGACCCCGCCCGGCACCGGAGGGACGGCGGTCCACGGCGCGCCGGTACCGGAAGGGCACCGTTCACCGGAAGCGGCGGCCCATGGCGCGCCGGTCACCGGAAGGGCCGGTCACCGGAAGGGCCGGTTCACGGCGCGCCGGTGAGCGGCGGGGAGCCGTTCAGGGCGCGCCGGTCACCGTCACGCCGGTGTCGGAGGCGTCGCCGGTGCGCCACACGTAGTCGGCCGCGGCGTCGTCCCCGAGCTGCGCCAGCAGGAAACGGCCCGCCCAGCGGGCGGCGACCTCGATGCTCGCGGCCTGGGTGAGCGTCTGGGCGGACGTCTCGGTCTCGGCGGGGGAGGGGTTCTGGACGTCGGTGATGCCGTAATGGTTGGCGCCGGCGACCCGCACGATCTGCTTCGGCGTGTTCAGCAGGTGCGCGTAGGTCTTCTCCGCGTCGGCGGGGGCGGCGATGCCGTCCGCCGCACCCTGCACCAGCTGTACCGGGATCCGGTTGTCCACGTCGGCGAAGATCAGGCCCAGCAGGCCGTTGTTGGTGCCGTAGAAGGACGCCGCCTTGACCTGGCCGGGCAGGCCGAAGCTCAGCGCGGGGCAGAAGACCAGGCTGCACGCGTCCTCGGCGGCCGACAGTCCGGCGGCACCGCCGAAGGAGTGCCCGAGCAGCGCCAGTGTGCCGCTGTCGATGCGTTTGTACAGCGGGGACGTGGCGTCGTACTTCTCGTCCTTCATCCAGGCGACCGTGTCGGTGACCTGGTCCACGGCGGCGTAGCGCTCGTACTCGAAGAGCATCAGCCGGTAGTGGTCGGGCACCACGACCACGAAGCCCTGGGCCGCGATCGCCGACGCGTAGTCGGCGTAGTGGGAGCGGCCGACCTTCGCGCCCTGGAGGAGCAGCGCGACGGGCAGGCCGGTGGCGGTGCCGGTCGGGTAGTACACGTCGGCGTCGTCGCCGTCGACGACGGTCCGGTAGGACGCGACGGCGGACGCGGCCGACGCGGGCGCGGCCGACGCGGGCACGGCGAACAGCGCGGCCAGCAGGGCCAGCAGGGGGATCAGCAGGTGCCCTCGGTGGTTTCTCACGGGCTCTCCGAACGAAGAGGGGGAGGGATGGGCGTTCCTTGGTGGGAAACAGAGTTCCACTCAGAGGGACGCTCTGCCAGGGGTCGGAGCCGGATGCCGCGAAACATTTGGGTTACCGCACGTCACAATCGGCGCACCGGGGTCACCGCCGAGTGCGCCGCGGGTGCAGGCTCTTGACAGCGGCGGGGGGACTTCGCTGTCATCTGCTTCACGTCAGTGCGGAACACTGTTTCCATAAAGGAAACGGCCGTCCTGGATCGGAGGCCCTCGTGCGCCTGCTCCCCCGCCTGAGAACGCTCGCCCCGGCCGCCGTCGCGGCGGCCCTGCTGGCCGTGGCCGCCCCGTCGCCCGCCCACGCGGCCGGATCCGTCACCGCGGTGTCGACCACCGTCGACGTCTCCTGCGCCGCGTTCACCTACCACCCGGACGCCGACTGGTACTTCCCGTCCGGCACGCCCAAGGGGCTGGTCTGGCTCCAGCACGGGTTCGCCCGCTCCGGGGCCCACCTCGGCGATCTCGCCGAGCACTACGCCGCCGCCGGCTACCTGGTGTTCGTCCCCACCCTGCCCAGCGCCGACCTCTTCGGATGCACGCTCCAGAACCTCGGCAACAACAAGCCGTTCCTGAACAACGTGGCCGGCTGGTTCGCCGACTCCACCGGTTCCACCGGGCAGTTGGCGAGCAGCTACGCGCGCGCCGCCGCACTCGCCGGCCGCGGCGGATCCGCGCTGCCCTCGTCCCTGCTGTTCTCCGGCCACTCCGCGGGCGGCGAGGCCGTCGCCTACGTGGCCCAGCGGCTCCACAGCGCCGCGCCCGCCGCCTTCGCCCGGCTCAAGGGGCTCGTGCTGCTCGACCCGGTCGCCTCGGCGATCGGCGACAACACCACGGCCTCGCTGACCGCCCTCGCGGCCACCCCGCTGCCGGTGCGCACGATCTCCTCACCGCCGTACCTCTGCAACAGCAGCGCCAGTGGCACCACCGCGCTGCGCGACGCCTACGCGGACTCGCCCTTCGTCGGCGTCGAGCTGACCACCGGCTCCCACGTGGACGCCGAGGGTGCCACCACCGACGCCGCCGGTTCGCTGGCCTGCGGTACCTCGCAGCCCCAGAACGTCACGGCGTTGCAGACGCTGGCCGTCGGCTGGGCCGCGGACGCCTTCGCCGGCACGACGACCGCGGCCTACTACCCGGGCGGCGCGTACTACCGGTCCCTGCTGGCGGCGGGCACCGTCACCACCCTGTCCGGCTCCGGGGGCTGACGAAGGCGGGGTGCCGCGATCCGTTCGCGCCACCCCGCCCGCTCCCGGCGACCGGATCAGCCGTCGCCCTCGTCGAGATGGTCGACCACGGCCCGGTCCGCCAGCCGGGGCCGCAGCCAGGAGGCGAGCGCGAGGTGGAGCGGGTGCCGCTGGTAGGCGCCGAGCGCGGCCGCGTCGTCGTGCCGCGTGATCATGCACAGGTGGTACGACACGGGCGATCCCACGACGTCCAGACCGAGGTCGACGGACCGGATCTCCGGTACCTGGGGGGCGAGTTCGGCCAGCCGCCGCCGGGCCTCCGGGGCGTCGGACGGATCGGTGAACCGCATCAGGACGACATGGGTGAGCACGGCTGATCCTCCGGTGTCGGATCGTGACGTCCCCTCTGTCGCGGGGGTGGCCGCGAGTGTATGTTGAGGAAACGCTGTTCCGCTAGGGGAACCAGGGGAACCACAGGAGGATCCATGGCCCTCGTCGCCGGCTCCGTACGGATGGCCGCGGCCCAGTTCGCCGTGGGGGAGGACCGCGCCGCCAACCTCGCCGCCGTGCTGCGCGCCGTCGACACCGCCGCCGACCGGGGCGCCGACCTCGTCGTCCTCCCCGAGTTCTGCAACCACCTCTCCTGGTACCGCGACCGCGCCCACGCGCTGGACGCCGCCTGCCGGCCCGGCGACCCGTTCCTGACCTCGGTCGCGGACGCGGCGGCCGGCCACCGTATGCACGTGAAGGCGCACGTCACCCTGGCGACCCCGGCCACCGGGCCGAACGGCCGCCCCGACGGCATGCGCATCACCGCGGCGAGCCTGCTGTTCGGGCCGGACGGCGCCCTGCTCGGCCGCGCCGACAAACAGACCCTGATGGGCAGCGAGAACGACCACCTCGACCCCGCGGACGAGACCGGCCCCGTCCTCGACACCCCCCTCGGCCGGCTCGGCCTCTACTCCTGCATGGAGGGCGTCATCAACGAGGTCTGCCGGGGCCTGGCGCTGCGCGGAGCCCAGGTCCTGCTCAACAGCCTCAACTCCTTCGCCCTCGACGAGGCCTCGCTGCACATCCCGGTCCGGGCCGCCGAGAACAAGGTGTGGGTGGTTGCCGCCAACAAGGTCGGCCCGCTGATCCCCGACGCCCACCTCGCCGCCGTCGCCTCCGGACTCGGCGTCCCGCCCGAGGCACTGCACGGGGCGGGCGGCAGCCAGATCGTCCGCCCCGACGGCAGCGTGGCCGCCGAGGCCCCCCGCACCGGCGAGGCGGTGGTGGTCGCCGACATCGAACCGGCCGCCGCCGACGACAAACGCCGTCCCGACGGCACCGACGTCTTCGCCGCCCGACGGCCCTGGCTCTACACGCCGATCGCGAGCGCGCCCCGCCCCGCGCCACCGTTCCCCGGCACCCGCGCCGGCACCGTGACCGCGGCGGTGCTGCGCCCGAGCGGCGACGGACCGGGCGCGCTCGGCGACGCCGTCGCCCTCACCTCCCGCGCGGCCGCGGCCGGCGCGCTGCTCCTGGTCCTGCCCGAGCTCTTCCTCTGCCCCGGCGGAACCGCGCCCGTCGGCAGCGCCCCCGACCCCGCCCTCGCGGCCACCGCCCTGCGACGGCTGGCCGACGCGCTCGCCGGCACCGACGCCCTGCTCGCCTGCACCCTGCCCGACGCCGGAGTCCACACCGGTCTCCTGCTCGGCGCCGACGGCCCGGTCCTGCGCGTGCCGCAACTCCACCCCAGCGCACGGCACTCCGGCTGGGCCGCCGACCGGCCCGCCCCGCCCGCCACCCACGACGCCCGCTGGGGCCGCGTCGCCCTGGTGGTCGGTGACGACGCCGTCCACCCGGAGACGTTCCGGCTCGCCGCGCTCGCGGGCGCCGACACCGTCGCCGTCTGCTACAGCGGCGCCGAACCCTGGGAACGCACCCTCGGCCTGCCCGAACGCGCCGCGGAGAACCGGATGAACGTGGTGGCCGCCGGCCACGGCGAGGGCGCCGTCCACGCCCTGCCCGCGGACTTCGGCCTCTGGCAGAGCCGCGAGGGCGGTTTCACCGGCCGGATCAGCCACCCCGCGACCACCCTCGCCGACGGCCCCCTCACCCTGGCCGCCGTCTTCCCCGCACAGGCCACCCGCCGCCTGGTCTCCCGCCGCACCGACCTCGTGGACGGCCGTCCCTGGCGCCTGTCCGGCGCCCTGACCGCCCCCGAACCCACGGCCCCACCCCCGAACCCACGGCCCCACCCCCGAACCCACGACCCACACCCCCGAACCCACGACCCACACCCCCTGATCACGCCCGCACCCCGCACGCCCTGATCGAACCCCCTCCCGCCCACAGTCGCCCCCGAGGAGCGTGATGGCCGAGACCCTCAAGGCCGTGCAGGACATGACGGACGCGGCCCCCGTCACCGACGTCACCGAGACCTTCCACCAGTGGCAGGAACTGCTGGCGGAACTGAAGAAGAAGATCGACGCCCGCTTCCGGCTGACCCGCGACCCCTCCACGCTCGCCCTGGACGACTACGGCAACCCGCCCGACAGCCCCGGCGGCTCCCTGGCCGCCTACAGCGGGCCCGAGGTCGACTGGATGGTCCACTCCTGGCTGGGCAACCCCACCCGGGGGTTCGCCAACCTCCACCTGACCGTGTGGCTCGGACCGCAGGTCCGCGTCCCCCACCTCGCCGTCGCCCTCCTGTGCTGGCCCGGCGGCTGGTTCTACCTCGACTCCGTCCCCCGCGCCCACCTGCTCGCCGACGGCCCGTACTACGACCGCTACTACGCCCCGCTGGACGCGGAGTGGCTGGAGGTCCGCGAGCGCCACCCGCGGCTGGAGTGGTTCACCAGCCGGGCCGGGTTCATCCGCGCCAGTCTCTCCCCGACCGCCCACTGCTACAGCCTGCCGCGCGACGAGGAGCACATCGGTCTCGTCCGCCGCCTCACCCACGCCCACGTGGACCGCTGGCTGGGCTGGGTCGACGCCGCCGAGACCGTCCCCGAGGACGAGCGGCCCGCCCTCGCCGCCGCCGACCTGGCCACCCGCCGCAACATCGCCGAACGCGACCCGGCCAACGTGATGGGCGTGCGCTACTTCGGGCAGGAGACCACCGACCGGCTGGTGCGGGGCCTGTGGGGCGGCGACCGCGCACTGCCGAGGCCGAGATGACCGGCACCGCACACCCGGACCACCCGGACCACCCGGACCACCCGGACCACCCGGCCCACCGCCCGGCCCACCCGGCTCACCCGACCCATCCGGACGGGGACCCGGCCGTCCCCGTGCGCGCCCTGTGGTGGGCGTGCCGCGTGCCCGGCCTGAAGGAACCTTTCGACACCGCCCACCTGCGCGTCTTCCACCCGGCCCGGCCCACCGGCTCCGACGCCGAACGACTGACCGGGGAGATTCCCGCCGATCCGGCCGACGCCCCCTACCCGGTGGTCGTGCTGCTGCCCGGCATCAACGTCGGCCAGGACGCCTACCGGTGGCTCGCCGTCGCACTGGCCCGGGCCGGCCTGGTCGCGGTCACCGCCGACCTGGTGGGGGAGCTCTTCGCGGGCAGCCACGGACTCACCCCCGCCGTCGACCTGGAGGCCGCCTCGCCCGCCGGCTGGGGCACCCGGCCGACCAGCCCGCTCATCGGCGCCCTGCTGGGCGCCCTGCGCGACCTCGGCCGGCGGCCTCCGCTCGACGGCCTGCTCGACCTCGACCGGGTGGCCCTCGGCGGCCACTCGGCGGGCGGCACCGTCGCCCTCCAGTCCGCCGCCCTCACCCCGGGCGTCCGCGCGGTGTTCGCCTACGCCGCCCACACCCTGGTCGCCGGCCTGCTGGGCTGGCCCGAGGGAACCGTCCTGCCCGTCGGCCCGGGCCCGTCCGTCCTGCTGCTGTCCGGCGAGCACGACGGTGTGATCGCGGCCAGCAGCGACCGCTACACCTCCGCCCGCGGCCCCTGGGACCCGGTGCTGCGCACCTTCGAGGAGGCCGTGCCGGGCGCGGACGGCGCCAGCGCCTGGGCCCGGCTCGCCGGCGCCGGCCACTTCACCGCCTGCGACCCCTACGACCCCACCGCCTCCCGCGGCTTCCTGGAGACCGCCGCCGGTGACCCGACCGCCCCCCGAGCCCTCCTCGGGCGCCTGGTCACCGACTTCTGCCGGTCCCGGCTGCGCGCCGACGCGTCCGCCGGCCGGCGCCTGGACGACCTGCTCGGCGCCCCGCACCCCGGACTCCTGGACGTGCGCCGCCGCTGAGACCCACCCCCGAACGACCCGAGGAGCGCCTCCCCGCCATGCTCAAGAACTTCTGGTACGCGGTCGAGTTCGCCGACCGCGTCGGGCGCGAGCCCGTCAAGGTGGTCTGTCTGGGGCAGAGCCTGGTGCTGTACCGCACCCAGGACGGCACCCCCGTCGCCCTGTCCGACCTGTGCGCCCACCGGGGCGCCGCCCTGTCGATGGGCACCCTCTCCGGCGACTGCGTCGTCTGCCCCTACCACGGCTGGCGCTTCGACCCCGAGGGCGCCTGCACCACCATCCCCGCCAACCTCCCCGGCCGCGGCATCCCCAGGAAGGCCCGCGTCGACTCCTACCCGGTACGGGAACGCTACGGCTTCGTCTGGGTCTTCCTCGGCGACCTGCCCGAGCAGGAGCGCCCGCCGATCCCCGTCTGGCCCGAGTTCGACGAACTGATCGCCGACGGCGGCCGGTTCCGCACGGTCACCGGCGAGTACCTGTGGCACTCCAACTACGAGCGCATCCTGGAGAACGGCTGCGACATCGCCCACACCCCCTTCGTGCACGCGGGCGCCTTCGGCAACCCCGACCGCCCCGAGGTCGAGGAGTACGTCCTCGACCAGCCCGACGAGTGGTCGGCGTTCGCCACCGTCGCCCTGCACCCGCCGGCCGCCCGGGGCCTGTGGGCCCGGCTCTACGCCGACCGCGTCTCCCAGGGCAAGGAACGGCCCCCCGTGGTCACCACGGCGGGCTGGATGCTCCCCAACATGATCAAGCTGCATGTGCGCCTGCCCTTCGGCAACATGATCGTCTACGACACGAACATCCCCCTCGACGAGACCACCACCCTGGTCAAGTGGGTCGCCCTGCGCGACTTCTTCACCGGCTCCTGGGCCGACGCCAACGCCCGCAAGCGCGTCCACCGCATCTTCGGCCAGGACGCCCCCGTGGTCGACGGCACCCGCCCCGAACTCCTCCCGGCCGACCTGGGCGCCGAACTCCACCTGCGCTCCGACCTGATCTCCGTGGCCTACCGGCGCAAACGGCAGGAACTCGCCGCCAAGGGCTGGACGGTGGGCCCCGCCGACCGCATCACCGGCGACGTGCCCGAACGCACCTCGACCGTGATCCCCTCCCCGGGCCGCCGCGCCCTGCCCGAGTTCGCGCGCGCCTGGGAACAGAAGGCACACGGCTTCCATCCGACCGTCGAGGGCGCCGAACACGGCGCCGGGCAACCGGAGAGCGAGTGACCGACATGACCGACACCCCCGCCCCGCCCAGCCCTCCCGCGGCCCTGTCCGACGCCGTGCTGGACCGCCTGCTCGCCGCCACCGGCGTGCACGAGGTCCCCACCCCCTGGGCCGAGTTGACCGGCGCCGCCTTCCCCGGCCCGGTCGGCTCCGTACGCTGCTTCCACGGTGCCGGACCCGTCGCCTCCGTCGTCCGGATCTCCCTGGTCGTACCCCCCGTCGGCCTGGACAGCCACATGGTGTTCGCCTTCGGCGCCGCCGACGGCCCGCTGCCGCACTTCACCCTGGACGCCGTCCGCACCGGCGACGCCTACGCCTTCCACCTCGACCTGGTGCAGCGCGCCGACCTCGCCCCGCACCCCGCCTACACCGACCGGGTCTACGGGCCGCTCACCGGGCACCACGCCCACGCCGAGGCGCTGCCCGGCCTCAGCCCCGCGCACATCGGCCCGCGCCAGCGCTCCCTGATGTCGCCGTGGATGCTCGTCCACCGGGCCGACGAGGCCGCGCTCACCGCGATCGGCCCCGTGGCCACGGCCTACCTCGACCACTGGCTGGCCCTCGCCGCCGACTTCCCCGCCGAGGCGGCCGAGGAGGTCAAGGCCACCGACCTCGCCGACCGCGACCGCCGGGTGCGCGCCCTGCTGTTCAGCCGCGAGATCGACCCCGTGTGGGCCCAGGTGGACCGGCTCCTCGGCGCGCGGACCACCGACGCGCTGCGCGCCCTGCTCATCACCGGCAGCCCCGTCCCCCCGGAGGACGCCCCATGAGCGACACCCCCGCCCCCGCCGGGGGCCCCAGCGACTGGCAGCGGCGCATCACCGGCGAGTGGCACGGCCGCCCCTCCCTGTTCGACGCCGCCGGCACCTGGCAGGGCTTCGAGGACATCCGCCGCTCCTCCGAGTACGCCGACGGCGCCACCGTCTACCGCATGGACGGCGGCCTGGAGGGCGGCGGCCCGCTGGCCGGCCGGTTCCGGCTGGCCGCCCCGTTCGCCTTCGGCGTCACCGACGGCGACGACAGCCGCCTCTACCGCGGCCCCGACTTCCACGGCAGCGGCCAGCCCTACGGCTCCTTCGTGGACGCCCGCTACTACGGCCCCGGCTGGCAGGTCGGACTCAACACCTGGAACCACGTCCTGTCCGACGGCGACACCCAGGTCTACTCCTCGATGCTCTACCAGGGCTGGACCGTGGTCGGCTGCTTCAACGGCGTCTACTGGCGCACCACCGACCACGACACCGACCCCGCCACCCGTCAGGAGATCGCCGCCCATCTGGCCGCGGAGACCCGCTGCGGGCCCGTCCCGTGGATCCTGCCCACCAAGGAGGCGGGCATCTTCACGGGGGAGTGCGAGCTGTGGGGTGCCGACCAGAAGCCGCTCGGCACGGTCCGCGTCGAGGACCGCCTCACCCCGCTGGACCTGCTGCGCACCGAGCACCGCGTCCGGTGGAGCGGCGGCGGCCTGGACCGGGACACCACCGTGGTGCGCCGACGCGACGGCACCCGCGAGTTCTGGGAGGGTCCCGGCGCCTGGGGCAGCGCGCAGGCGTTCGGCCGCGCGAACTACCCGGTGTGGCACTTCGCCGGCGACGACGTCCGGGTGGTGGGGCGCGAGTTCGCGCTCGACGCGACGCCCGGAATGGGCGCGGGCGGCCGGCTCGCCGTCACCTACGAACTGTTCACCGGACAGACCCTGTCCACCGTCCTCCACGGCGTCCTCGACTGGACCACGACATGACCGCCCCGTCCCCCGCCGCCCCGACCACGCCCGCCGCGGGTCCCGCCGGCCCTATCACGCCCGCCCCGGTCCCCGCCGGCCCTGCTACGCCCGCCCCAGGCCCCGCCGCCCCGGCCACGCCCGCCCCGGCCCCCGCTGGCCCTGTCACGCCCGCCGCGGGTCCCGCCGGCCCTGTCACGCCCGCCGCGGGCCCTGCCGGGCCTGCTACACCCGCCGCGGGTCCCGCCGGCCCGGCCACGCCAGCCCCAGGCCCCGCCGGGCCTGGTACGCCCGCTTCGGCCCCCGCCGGCCCCGTCACACCCGCCAGGCTCTCCACGCCCGCCCCAGGCCCCGCCAGCCCTGTCACACCCGCCCCGGGTCCCCCCGGCCCCGTCGTGGTCGTCACCGGAGGTACCCGTGGCATCGGGTACGGCCTGGTCCGCGCCTTCCTCGACCGGGGCTGCCGGGTCGCCCTGTGCGGCCGTGTCCCGGACACGGTCGAGGCGGCGGTCGCCGCGCTCGGCGCGCCGCCCGGCCGGGTGCTCGGCCTCCCGGCCGACGTCACCGACCGCGACCGGCTCGCCGCGCTCTGGGACGCGGCGCACGACGCCTTCGGCACCGTCGACGTGTGGATCAACAACGCCGGCGCGGCGACCGCCCGCCGCCCCCTGTGGGAGCTGTCCGCCGCCG
The DNA here is from genome assembly GCF_042888135.1 of Streptomyces sp. NPDC003247. Lineage (NCBI taxonomy): Bacteria > Bacillati > Actinomycetota > Actinomycetes > Kitasatosporales > Streptomycetaceae > Streptomyces > Streptomyces sp. NPDC003247. Next base: position 285,621 of record NZ_JBIAPF010000006.1, on the reverse strand, counting down.
AGACCCGCGCGGTCACCGAAGCCAACCTGCTGGGCGTCGCGCACGGCTCGGCCGTCGCCACGGCCGGCTTCCTCGCCCTGGGACGCGGCAGCGTCTGGAACATGGAGGGCTTCGGCTCCGACGGCCGCCTGCTGCCCGGTCTCGGCGCCTACGGCGCCACCAAACGGGCCGTCGCCTACCTGACGCAGGCGCTCGCGACCGACCTCCGCCACCGGGCGGGTCGGCGACCGCACGACGTCCGCGCCATGGCGCTGTCACCGGGCATGGTGGTCACCGACGTCCTCACCCACGGCTACACCCCCGAGGAGTACGCGCGGGTCCGCAAGGTCCTCGACATCCTCGCGGACCGGGTCGAGACCGTGACGCCCTGGCTCGCCGACCAGGTCCTGTCGGGCCGCACCCGCAACGGCGGCCGCGTCGCCTGGCTCACCCGCCGCAAGGCCGCCGCCCGCTTCGCCACGGCCGCCTTCCGGCACCGCCACGTCATGCCCGACCTGCCCGCCGCCGACCGTCCCCGCGCCGGCACCGACGACCCGGCCCGCCCCCGCCACGCCGAGGAGGCGGACCGATGAGCCACCCCGCCGACTACCCGCTCTCCCTCGCCGTCGAGGACTTCGTACCCGTCGTCCTGACCACGGCCGCCGCGGTCCGCCTGATCACCCCGGCCGCGGCCACCGGACGGCGCGGCCGTCTGACGGCCGCCGGCGGCGCGCTGCTCATCGCGGCGGGCGGCCTGTCCAAGGCGGTGTGGAAGCTGGTCGTGGCCCTCGACGGCCCCGACCTCCAACCCCTCAACACGGCCCTGTTCCCCCTGCTGTCGGCGGGTTTCCTGCTGCTGGCCCTCGCCCTGCTGCGGCTGCCGCCGCCCGCCCCGCAGAGCCCCGCACCCGCCCCCGCCCCCGGGGAGATCCGCCGGCTGGAGCGGACGTTCGCCGTGCTCTGGCCGGCCACCGCCACCGTCTGCCTGGCCCTGCGCTCCACGGCCCCCGCCCTGGTGCTGACCGTCGCCGCCGTCACCGTCTGCGCCGTACGGCTGATCCTCCTCGCCCGCGGGGCCGGCGACACCTGGGCCGCCGGGGCGGCCGGCGTCTGGCTCCTGGGCATGTACGTCCTCGGACCGCTCGCGGCCCGGCCCGACCAGAGCGTCGCCCTCCAGTGGGTGGAGCAGTCCTGCAACACCCTCACCCAGGCCGCCGTGGTGGTCGCGGCCCGGCGGCTCGCCGCCGCCCTGCCGGGCCCGGCCGCCGCCCCCACTCCTCCTCACCCGCCCGGCCCGCCCGGGCCGGCCACGCCCACCGACGACGACCGGACGGTGACCCCATGACCCACGCCCTGGGCTGGCGCCGCAAGTTCGGCGTGATCGCGCCGAGCACCAACACCATCGTGGAACCCGACTTCTACGGCATGACCGTCCCGGGCGTGACCGCCCACTTCTCCCGCATCCACATCCGCGACCAGAACATGGCGGGCGACGCGGGGATGACGCGGCTGCTGGAGCAGATCCGCGACGAGATCGGCGCCGCCTGCGAACGCGTCCTCACCTGCGAACCCGACTACATGGTGATGGGCATGTCCGCCGAGACCTTCTGGGGCGGCATCGAGGGCAACCGCGCGTTTGTGCGGCAGATCCACGACCTCACCGGCCTCCAGGTCGCCACCGGAGCCGAGGCCTGCGAGCGCGCCCTGCGCCTCTTCGGGGCCCGGCGGATCGGCATCGTGACGCCGTACCAGCCCGTCGGCGACGCCAACGTACGGCGCTTCTTCACCGAAATCGGCTTCGAGGTGGCCGGCATCACCGGACTGCGCTGCCCCACCGCCGTGTCCATCGCACACGTCACCGAGGCCGAACTGGACCGGGCGCTCACCGGCCTCGCGGCCCTGCCCGACGTCGACGCCCTGGTGCAGTGCGGCACCAACCTGTCGATGGTCGGCCTCGCCGACCGCGCCGAACGCCGGCTCGGCCTGCCCGTCATCGCCATCAACGCGGCCACCTGGTGGATGGCACTGCGGGACAACGGCATCGACGACAAGGTCGAGGGGGCGGGCACCCTGCTGCGCGACCACTGACCCACCCCGGCCGCCGGGCGCACCACAGGTGGCGGCGACCCCACGCGGTGATCCGGGGTCACCGTGACGGCGGTCGGGGTGGGCTGGCAGGGTGGGGGCGTGCGTGAGTCCAAGGATCAGACGGCCCAGGTCACCGTCGCGGAACTCGTCCGGCAACGCTGGGGGACCGTCCTCGACGAGACGGACGTCCTGGCCCGCTTCCGGGAACCGGGCTGGTCCTACCAGGAGCAGGTGCTCCGCCCGTGCCCCGCCTGCGAGGCACCGCTGCACTCGCTGCGCCGCCCGTACGAGTCGGCGGGCCGTCAGTATCGCTACGTCGCCGTGGTCTGCCCGGCCTGCCCGCACGCGTACACCCTCGCCGACCTGGGCGTGAAGACCTACGACAAGCTGACGGCCCTGCCCGGGGCCCGCGCCGCCGCGACCGCCCCGGCGACGCCCCCGCCACCGAGGCCGCCACCGCCACCCCGGCCGTCCCCGGTGCGACGGCGACCGCGGCCCGACCCGTCCCGCCCGGCACACCTCCCACCGGTCGGCCCGCGGCGCCCGTCTGGCCGCCGGATCTACCCCTGCCCGCGGAGACCGAGAGACGTGCCCTGCTGTGGTGCAAGGTGACCGACCCCGGATGGCGGCCGTCCGAGCAAGCCCTGGCCGCAGTCCGGCCCCGGCCGGCGGGCCGAATGGCAGGCCCGCCTCGCCGCCGGATACACCGTCACCTCACGCATCCGCGATCACCTGCCCGACCACGTCCTCGGCGAGGCCGTCCAGGGACGGCTGGCCGACCTGGACCAGGCCGAGAGGTGGTGGACCAAGACCTTCGCCCACCACCAGGGACACCACCACCTCGACCCCCTCCACGACGCCCTCGACTTCCTCCACGACGCCGGATACCTCCACCGCACCCCCGCCCCCGACGGCAACGACCGGCTGACCATCACCGAGGCCGGCAAACTCACCAGCCGCTTCATGGTCGAGGCCGACACCGCCACCACCCTCACCGACGCCCTGCACCTCCTCCCCGTCCCCGGCGACCCCGACGACGCCGAGAACCTGCTCATCACCCTCCTCAGCACCCGCCTGCCCGTCCTCGAACAGGCCCCGTTCACCGAACGTGCCAAAGCAGCCCTCCACCAGGTCCTGCGCACCGGCGGACACACCGACGCGGCCGACGTCCCGCCCACCCCGGAGGACGACCAGGACAAGCCCGCGGCCGGTGATCCCGCCCGTGCCGTCCTGCTCCTGGTGGCCAACAGCCCCGAAGCCTTCCGCACCCGCGGCAGTTACGTCCTGGGCATTCCCGTCGACTCCATGGCCCAGATCCTCGACGAAGCCCGCCGCTACCTCGCCTGGCTCGCCGCCCAGGGCCACCTCGGCACCGTGCACCCCTGGGTGGCCGTCGTCGCGGCGGACCTCGCCCAGCGCATCCGCCGGCGCACCCTGGGCCCCCGCCGGGGATCCGGCCGCCTGCTGTGGATGTACGAACGCATGGCCACCCCCGCCCACGCCCAGCACCTCGTCCCCACCATGTGGCGCGCCGCCCGGCAACGGGGCATCGACGCCCCCGACTGGCCCGGCAGCACACCCCCCGGCACGTGCCGTCTCCCTGCCGACGACTACCGCGCGCTGCTCGCCACCCGCACCACCGGCGTCGAACTCGACCACCGCCCCGACGGCGTCCGCATCCGCGCACCCCGCGGGACCACGGTCCACCTGTGGACCGGCACCGCGGTGGTACGCCTCACCGGCGACGGCACCGCCGCCGACCTTCCGTACCCCCTTTCCGGCTCCGGCCCGGACACCTCGGGACACCACCGCGGGGGAGCGGTGTTCACCCGGGGCGACCACCTCGGTATCGGCTGGCTGTCCGCCTACAACGCCGTCGGCGCGGGCGGGCGGGTGATGTGACGTGCCTACGCCTCACGGTCCTGTTCGCCGCCGTCGCCGCTCTGCGGCTGACGCGGTGAGCGGCTCGCCTGACGCGTGGGCACCACCGGGCCGGCCGCCCAGGACCCGTCGTCCGTCCCGTCCTCGGTGAGCACGTCCTCGCCGTAGAGATGCTGGAGCCAGTTGGACTGGTAGATGGTGTCGAGGTAGCGCTCGCCGAGGTCCGGGGCGATGGCCACCGCCGTGAGGTCGTTCGCGTCGTGGTCGGCCAGCCAGCGCATCGCGCCGCTGACGACCGTACCGGTGGAGCCGCCGAACAGGAATCCGTTCCTGGCCAGACGATGGCAGGCACGGATGGTGTCCGTCTCCTCGACGTGCACCACCTCGTCCACGTAGGACTCGTCGAGCAGCGGCGGACGCATGCTCATCCCCAGGCCGGGGATCATACGGCGGCCCGGCGCACCACCGAAGATCACCGAGCCTGTGGCGTCCACCGCGACGATCCGCACCGGACGGTGCCACTCGCGGAAGTAGCGCGCGCAGCCCATCAGGGTTCCGGTGGTGCCGACGCCGACGAACAGGACGTCCAGGCGAGGGAAGGACTGCGCGATCTCCGGCCCCGTCCTGTGGTAGTGGGCCTTCCAGTTGCTCGGGTTGGTGTACTGGCTCAGCCACACGTACCGGTCGTCGGAATCGGACAGCGCCTGGACGTAGTCGATCCGCGCGCCCAGGAAGCCGCCGTTGGCGTCCAGGTCGGTGATGGTGTGCACCCGGCTGCCCAGGGCCTCCATCAGGAGTCTGGTCGACAGGTTGCACCGGGAGTCCGTCACGCACAGGAACTGGTAGCCCTTGCTCGCGGCGATCATGCTCAGGGCCACGCCGAGGTTGCCGGACGAGGACTCGACCAGGATCGACTCCGGTTTGATGAGGCCCTCCCGCTCGGCGGTCTCGACCATCTCGGTCGCGGCCTTGAGCTTGATCGAGCCGGCGAAGTTGAAGCCCTCGCACTTCAGGAACAGGGAGCGCCCGAAGATGGACTGAAGGTCGACGTAGAGTTGTGGTTCGTTGAAGGCATGGGGAGTCGATATGACGGGCACGACGGCCTCCTCCTCATCTGCAGCAGGACCTGCGGAACGTCCCTCCGGTCGTGGGGGGTGTCATGCCTCCGGTTCCTCGTCGTGTACGGTGCCGGCCCGGCCGGGTGGCGGACGCCGGAGCCGGAGCGCTGCGGGACGCTCATCCGTACCGCCGCAGTTCGTGGAAGAAGTCGTCGACGACGTGCAGCTCTCCGGAGCGCACCACCTCGTCGTAGACGTACTTGCCGACCGCGAGGTCGAGCACCCCGAGGCCGAAGGGCGAGAACACCACCGGCCGGCCCGCCGGCACCGTCACCCGCCCGGCCATCACGTCGTCCAAGGTGCCCTGGAGGAAGTCCCGGTCGCCCGTGAGCTGCTCGGCCAGATGGGGCGAGGTGTCGGCCTTCAGGCAGTGCTCGACGTCGTCGACGATGTTGGTCGAGGCGAGGATGACCTCCGGCGCGAGGTCGCGCAGTGACACGTGCAGCACCAGGGGGGCGTGGGAGAACCACGTGGGGTCGCTGACGTGCGGCTCACCGGCGACGGTGGCGAAGACCACCAGGTCGCTGCCGCGGATCAGCTCCTCGGCGCCGTCGTGCACCGTGATCCGGGCCGTGGTGCCCGACCGTTCGAGGTAGTGGCGGAACCCGGCCGCGCTGTCGGCGGCCAGGTCGTGCACGCCGATCTCGTCGAACGACCAGCCGTTGCCGGCCAGGAAGGTGTGGATGTAGCGGGCGATCAGGCCGGTGCCGAAGAACCCGACGCGCGTGGGCCGGGTCCGGCCCCGGCTGAGCCGGTCGGCGGCCAGCGCCGCCGACGCGGCCGTCCGGGTGGCGCTGATGACGGAACTCTCCAGGCAGGCGAACGGGTAGCCGGTGTCCCGGTCGTTGAGGATCAGCACGGCGGACGCCCTGGGGATCCCGGCCCGTACGTTCTCCGGGAAGCTGGAGATCCACTTCAGTCCGTCCACCCGCACGTGTCCGCCGATCGAGGCCGGCAGTGCGATGATCCGGGAGGACGGACGGTCGGGGAACCGCAGGAAGTACGACGGCGGGTTCACCGAGTCGCCGGCGCCGTGCAGCCGGTAGGTGGCCTCGACCAAGTCGACGATCGCCTTCTCGCGCCCCGCCAGCACCTGCTGGACCTGGGCGCCGGAGATCACCGCGAAGGGGGGCACGGGGTGCGGCTCGGTCGTCACGGACGCGGTCACGTCGGTGGGAACGGTGGTCGTCGGACGGCTGGTCATCGGGCTGTCTCCTGGAAGGTCGGCGAGGACGCGGACGGTCGTACCGGGTCGGCCATCGCGACGAGTACGTCGCGCGGCCCCGCGTAGGGCTCCCGGCTGTGCGCGGTGCGGATGTTGTCGACGAGCATCAGGTCGCCGGCCTGCCAGGGCTCGCGTGCGGTGTTGGCCTCGTACACCTTGTTGAGGAGCTGCACGACGTCCTCGCCGATCGGGTCGCCGCCTCCGAAACGGGTGTTGAAGGGCAGCCCGTCGGCGCCGTATTCCTCGACGAGGTACTCGCGGACCTCGGGCGCCAGCGTCCACTCGTTGAGGAAGGCGATCTGGTTGAACCAGCAGCGCCGGCCGGTGACCGGATGGCGCGTCACGGCGCTGCGGCGCTGCCTCGTGCGCAACGTCCCGTCGGGCCGCCAGTCGTACTCGATCGCGTTGGCGCGGCAGTACCGCTCGACGGCGCCCCGGTCGTCGGTGCCGAACGCCTCGCCGACGGACGACCCGATCTCGTCGTTGTAGCTGCGGGTGAGCAGCCAGCCCTCCCGCTCGAAGCGGTCGGTCAGCTCGGTGGGCAACTGCTCCAGCACGGTCGCCGCGTCGGCCACTCCGGTCGCCCCGCCCTCGTCGGGCGCGGTGAGGCAGGCGAACAGCATCAGGCCGGGGACCTCGAGCGTGTAGCTCAGCTCGTGGTGCATGCACATGGGCTGGTTCGGCGGCCACTGCGCCGAGGAGTACACGCCGTCCGCGTACGCCTGCCGGGGCGCGAAGGCCTCCCGCTCGGTCATCAGCCCGGTGCTCAGCCGCTCGAAGACGGCGCGCGCCCCGGGCACGTCGCGCAGCCCGAGGCCGCGGACCAGGACGCAGCCGTGCTCGGCGACGACGGCACGCAGCGCCTCCCGGTGCCCGGCCGCCCACCCCGGCGCGTCGCCGGGGGTGGCGGCCCGCAGGACCGGGGGCCGGCCGGGTCTGAACTCGACGTCGTCCAGTGGCGACGCCGGTGATGTGGGGGACATCCCGTATTCCTTTCGATGTGCGTGGGGTGCGGCCGTGCACCGCTCAGGGAGCAGGGAGCAGTTCGGTGGCGCGCAGGACGACCTGCGCCGCCTCGGCCGGACGGGTACGCAGGAAGTAGTGGCCGCCCTCGTCGAGTTCGTGCAGGTCGACGCGGGTGGCGAGGAGTTCCCAGTCGCGGTGGCGACGTGGGTGACCGGCGGTCACCGGGTCGTCGGCGGCGACGACCACGGTGAGCGGCGCGGACAGCTTCACCACCGGGGGAGTGTCGAGGAGACCGGCGAGATGGCCGTGCGCCGACACGAAGTCGTGCCGGTAGGCGGCACCGACGTGTGCGGCGCGCTGCGCGTCCAGCTCGTGGAGCTGGGTGCAGCCGCCGTCCCGGCTCAGCCTCGCGGCGATCTCGGCGTCGCTCCGCGCGCTCAGCTCGGTGACCGCGTCGCGTGGACCCGCGGTGTCGCCGGGCAGCAGAGCGGCGACGAACACCCGTCGGACGTCCCGCCCGCGCTCCTGAAGCTGCCTGGCCGTCTCCACGGCGAAGGCCGCGCCCGAGGAGTGACCCCACAGCAGGACGTCGGACAGGCCGCGGTCGGCGATCTCGGCGACGACCTGGGCGACGACGTCCTCGAACGGCGCGAAGGGCTCGCTCTCGGCGGCCACGTCGTGACCGGGCAGCTCGACGGCGAAGACGGCGATCCCACTGCCCCGCAGCGCCCTGGCCATCGGCTGGAAGTTCACCGCGTTGCCGCCCGCGTAGGGGAAGCACACCAGGACACCGGTCGGTGTGCCCTCCGGCTCGTACAGGCACTGGAGCAGCCCGGGACGCCGGTCGGACCTGCCGTCGACCAGGGCGGCCAGATCGGCGAGGACCGGATGACGGGTCACGTCCTTGAGCGACACCGCGCGGTCCAGGGTGATCGCCAGCTTCACGGCCGACAGCGAGGTGCCGCCCCGGTCGAAGAAGTGGTCCCGTCGATCGATCCGGTCCTGCGGGATGCCGAGCACGTCCGCCCAGGCGGCCGCCAGCCGCCGCTCGGTCGGCGTACCCGGCGCCCGGTGGCCGTCGTCGACGTCCTCGACGGCGTCGAGGTCCGCCGCGAGCGCCGCCAGTGCCCTCTTGTCGGTCTTGCCGTTGGCGGTCAGCGGCAGCCGCTCCCGCCAGTGGAAGGCCGACGGCACCATGTACGGCGGCAGCGATGCGCGCAGCCGGTCCCGCAGGTCCTCCGCGGGGCAGGGCCGCGGGCCGGTGCAGAAGGCCACGAGGCGTTTGCCCCCGTCGGGTCCCTCGACGACCACCACCGCGCCGTCGCGGACACCGGGCACCCGCAGCAGGGTGTTCTCGATCTCCCCGATCTCGATCCTGAAGCCACGGATCTTGACCTGGGTGTCGCGGCGTCCGAGGAACTCCAGCTTGCCCTCGGGCAGCCAGCGGCCGTGGTCGCCGCTGCGGTACAGCCGGGCTCCCGCGCGGTGCGGATCGGGCAGGAAGGCCTGTGCGGTGCGCTCCGGGTCGTTGACGTATCCGCGGCCGACGCACACACCGGAGAAGACGATCTCGCCGGGCGCGCCGAGCGGCACCGGCGACAGCCCCTCGTCGACGACGTAGACGTGCACATTGCCGACAGGGGGGCCGAGCGGGACCCGTTCGCGGTCCGGCACCCGGTCCATGACCTCGTGGTTGGTGTCGTCGGAGGTCTCGGTCAGGCCGTACGCGTTGACCAGCTTGATGCCGGGCTCGGCCGTGAACCAGCGCTGCGTCAGCTCCTTCTTCAACGCCTCACCGGTCACGGACACGCACCGCAGGGCGGGCAGCTCACGCGGGTGCTGCTCCAGGTACGCCAGGACGACTTCGAGGTACGACGGGACGACCTGGAGCACGGCGACCCGGCCGCGGGCGATCCGGTCGACGAACCTCTCGACGTCCAGGATCACCTCCTGCTCTACCAGCAGGGTCCGGCCGCCGACCAGGAGCGCGGACAGCAGCTGCCACAGCGAGATGTCGAAGCACTGGGGCGCGGTCTGGGCGACCACGCGGCCCTCGCCGATCTCCAGGTCGTCGATCTTGGCGTAGAGGTGGTTGAGCAGGCCGGCGTGCTCGCACATCGCGCCCTTGGGCTCTCCCGTGGAGCCGGAGGTGAAGTAGATGTAGGCGAGCTGGTCCGCGGTGACGGCGACGCCCGGGTCGTCGTCGGCGTGGCCCTCGTCGTACGCCGTGCCGATGACGAGCTTGTGGACGCCGGGGAGCGCGTCCAGGGCCCGGTCGAGCGAGTCGGTGCCGGAGGGTTCGGTGAGCACCAGCCGGCACTCGGCGCGCGTGAGCATGGCCGCGATGCGGTCGGCCGGGAAACGCGGCTCGACGGGCAGGTACACGCCTCCGGCCTTGAACACCGCGAGGACGGAGGCCATCCAGTCCAGGTTCCTCTCGGTCACCACCGCGACGACGCCTTCGCGCCGCAGCCCGCGGGCCAGCAGGGCCCGTGCCAGCCGGTTGGCACGGGCGTTGAGTTCCCGGTAGGTCCACTGCCGGTCGCCGTGCATGGCGGCGACGGCGTCCGGGTGGTCCTTCACCCGCTGCTCGAACACCTCGTGCGCCCGGGCGTCCGGCAGGGTGCGACGCGGTCCGGCCAGTCCTTCGAGCTGGAACCGGAGCTCCTCGGCGGACAGCAGGCTCTGCCGCGCGTGCTCGGCTTCCGGGTCCGCGGCGATGAGCGCGAGCGCGGTGAGGTGGTAACCGGCGATCCTGGCCGCGCAGTCCGCGTCGAGCACGTCGGTCCGGTACCGCACCCGCAGCGCGGTCCGGCCGCCGTGCTCCGGGAATCCCACCCGGAGCACGGTGTCCGCGTCGAGGCCGCCGCCGACGCCGGCCGGGCGGGGACCGGAGGCCGCGTGCGGATCGAGGACGGTCTCGAACGACGGTTGGGTCAGCCCCAGCTCGCGAACGAGGCCGTCGACCGGGAAGTCCTGACGGGACCGCACCTCCGCCGCGGCACGATGGGTCTCCACCAGCAGCGCCCGCCACGACCGCGGTGCCGTCGTCAGCCGGCAGGGCAACGGCGGGCCGCCCTCCGTGGGCACGTAGCCGGTCGTGACTTCCCGCTCGCCGGACAGCGCGGCGACGACCACGGTGTGCGCGGCCAGCAGCACGGAGTCCACCGGTATCGCGAGGGCCTTCGCCAACCGGCGTACGGCCTCCATGACGTCGCCCGGGACCGTGCTCTCGTGCTCGGCGACGCCCGTCACCGGACGGAGCGTCCACCGCGGGATCGTGGTGGGTCCTCCGGCGGTGAGCACACCGCGCCAGAACTCCCGATCCGCCACTGCTCGCGTTGCCATCGTTCCGTCCCTCTCCACTCGCCAAGGCCACCGTGTCTGTCGCTGTCGCCGCCGGTCAGGGCAGCTGCACTGCCGTCGTCGCCGCCGGCGGACGGGGGGTGTCCCGCATCTCCGCGGCGGGGTTCCCGCCCCACCGCGCGTGCCGGGGGACTTCCTCCCCCTTCATCAGGAAGGAGTCGGGCGCGAGCACCGATCCGTCGCCCATCGTCACGCCGTAGTGGACGTGGGTGCCGATACCGAGGGTGACTCCGTCGCCGATCGTGCTGCGGTCGGACTTGAACGTGCCGTCCTCCTGCGAGTGGCACTGGACCTTGCTCCCCACGTTGAGGGTGCAGCCGTTGCCGATGGTGGTGAGCTGCCGCTCCGTGATGTAGCAGCCGTCGTCGAAGACCCTGCTGCCGAGCCGCACCCCCAGGAGGCGCCAGAGCGCGGTCTTGAACGGGGTGCCGTTGAAAATCTGGAGGTGCTCGTCAGGCACCTTCCACAGCCGCTCGTGCCACCAGAAGTACGGTTCGTAGATGGAGCACAGGCGCGGTCGCAGCCCGCGGAAGGCCACGACGGCACGCTCCACCAGGGCGTAGTAGAGGGGGGTGAACACCAGGCTGAACACCAGGAACGCCGCGATCGACACATGTTCGAAGGAGTCGTACAGTTCGACGTCCGCGAAGCCGACCGCCGTGAGCACGAAGAAGTACAGCCACCGTACGAACAGGAAGAGGACCATCGACCGGATGTTGTAGCGGTTCTTCGCGGCCAGGCTGCGACGCAACGCGTCCCCGGTCCGCAGGTGGTCGAACCGGGAGTCGCGCTCCACCGACCGGGGAATCTCGAAGCACGGTGAGCCGAGCAGACCCACCCCCTCGCGTACCTCGCCGTCGAGCGGAATCATCACCTTCGTCGCGAGCAGGCAGTTGTCGCCCGTCCTGCCCCCGGCCGGATAGGCGATGTTGTTCCCGAGGAAGTTGTGAGGCCCGATCGACACCCGGGACACCCGGAACGACGTACTTGAGAAGTCGGCGTTGACGATGGACAGGCCGTCGGCGACCATCGTGCCGCTTCCCACGGAGCACAGATAAGGGGTCTCGTGCTGCACCTCCGTGCCGAAGTTCGACCCGGTCTGCTCCACCTGGGACAGGTCGTACCCCAGGCCGCGCAGATAGTGGACGATGTAGGAGCTGTCACCGAACAGCCATTTGAAGAACTTCACATTGGTGATGCGTGTGATCGCCCGGTGCGTCGAGTAGTGGAATCCGTACAGCGGATACACCCTGTCCGGTTCGATGACCAGATTCATCAGACGGGGAACGGCGAACAGAGCGGCGGCGCCCACGACGACGCATCCGAAGAAGAGAACCGAGGAGACGACCAACGCGTCGATGTACAGCTCCGGCGACACGAGCCCCGCAGCTCCCGGGCCCAGCCGGTCGCTCAGCGCGGGCACCTGTGTCAGCAGCATGTACGGTCCCCCGACGGCCAACGGCACGGCGAGGAGGAACAGCTGGACCACGGTGGCGAGGGCGAAGCCGGCCCGGCGCAGGGCGCCGCACGGGGCGGGCGGGACCCGCACGTAGTCGACGTCCGTGCGCTGCGCCGGAGAGCCGTGCCACCGCTGGCCGTCCGGGACCGCCTGGCCCCGGTGGAGCGAGGACGTGTGGCCGAGCTGCGCCCCGTCGCCCAGGGAGGTGTCGATGTCGAGCACGGTCTTCTCGCCGATGAACGCGTCCCGGCCGACAGTGACCCGGCCCGTCTGGATGCGGCCGGCGTGCGCCCGGTAGCAGAGGAAGAACGACTCCTTGCGGATCACCGTCCCGGCGCCGATGGTGAGCAGGTCGGTGCAGACCGGGACCGAGCGGGAGAGGATCGTGACATCCTTGCCGATCCGTGCGCCGAGGGCCCGGAGGTACAGCACGTACAGGGGATTGCCGACGAAGAAGACCATCGGGTTGGCGTGGAGCAGCACCTTGACGGTCCAGAAGCGCAGATAGGTCAGGCCCCAGACCGGGAATTCCCGCGCGGTCCACCGGCCGACGAGGATCCACTTGGCCGCGATCGGGAAAGCGCACATGCCGACGAGGGCGGCGCCGCCGAACGCGACCGATCTCAGGTAGAGGTCGGGCAGATCCGATCCCGCGGACACCCATTCATAGCCGCGGGCGGTGATCAGTGCGGCGGTGAACGAATAGGCCAGAAAAAGCAGGAACTGCATCGCTCCGCAGAGGGTGTACTGAAGCGCGCCGGCCGGAGAACCCGCCTCCGGCGGTGTCGGGTCAGGTGAACCCGCGGTGACGTGCGGCGCGGCGGTACCGGTGGTGGACGTGACGTCCGTATCGGCGAGCGCCGTCGCCAGGCTGCGGACCGTCGGATGGCGGTAGACGTCCTTCATCGACACGGACGGCAGATCGGCGCGCTTCCTGACCCGTGCGCAGAACTGGGCCATCACCAGTGAATTGCCGCCGAGGTCCGTGAAGAAATCACTGTCGAACGGCACCTGGTCGACGGATATGACGCCGGCGAGGATCTCGGCGAATTCCCTCTCCACGACTCTCGACGGGCTGCTGTCCGCCGGCGGGGTCCGTTCCGCCGGCGAGACGCTGGTGCTGCACGTGGCGACTGCGGATTCATTCGGCATGGTCGTCGTGAGAGACTCGGCAGATTTGTCCACCAATGCGAACTCCTTGAGGGAATGTTGATCGGCGTCGACCGGTGTGCCCGGCGTCCGGTGGCCTCGCCCCGAGTGCGGTCCGCTGCGCGGCCACGGCCGTCCGGGCGCTGCGAGGTCACCTGTGCGTGGCCTCCCGAAACCGGCTTCAGCATCCGTCGTCCACCGGCGGCGTGCCACTCGACTCGATCGCCGTGGCGCGACAGGAGGGCCCCTGGAGGCCGGTGGGCTCGCCTTCCGGGCGCCTCGGCGAAGGATCCGCGGTTCAGGGGCCGGTTACTGCGCTCGGGGGGTCGTTAGCCCGGCCGGGAGCGGCGTGCGCCGCGGCGTCGGCGGATGTCCTCGGACCGGGTGTTTAGCGAACGACCGTGTGCTAAATTTTGGCGAACGATCGTACGTCAAGGGGGCGGCTGTGCGGATCAGATGGCTGGGCTGGGCCGGAGTGGAACTCGAAGCGCAGGGCGAGAGCCTGGTCATCGACCTGCTCGGCCGGCCCGAAGGCGTCCTGGAGGGAACCGGCCTGTCGGCCCCCATGCCGACGGTCACGCCCCCGCACACACAGGGCGATGTGCTCGCGGGGCTCTGCACGCACCTGCACCGGGACCACACGGACGCGGCCGCGCTCGCCCGGGCACTGCGCCCCGGAGGCACGGTGCTGCACCCCCGGCCCTTCGGCGGCGACGACCACGAGAATCTCTGGACGCTCCAGGCCGACGGCGAACTCACCCGCTGGGATCTGCCCCGCCGGGCGATGGGACTGTGGGAGACCACCACCGTGGGACCGTTCACCGTCGCGGCGGTCCCGGCGGTCGACGCGCTCGGCGACCCGCAGGTGTCCTGGGCGGTCGAGGCCGGCGGAAAGCGCGTCATCCACCTGGGCGACAGCATGTTCCACGGCTACTGGTGGCGCGCCGCCCACCGGTTCGGCCCCTTCGACGCCGTGCTGACGCCCATCAACGGACCGACCGTGTGTTTCCCGCACTGCCAGCCGGCGAGCCCGTACCCGGCCTCGCTCGACGCCGAGCACGCGGCCGTGGCCGCGCGACTGCTGGGAGCGGGAATCGCGGTGCCGATCCACTACGACGGATTCCACATCACCGGCTTCTACGACACCCGGCCCGACGAACTGTCCCGTTTCCTCGACGCGGCCGCGCCCGAGGCGTACGAAGCCCTCGCCCTCCGGCCGGGCGAAGCCGTGAGTCTCTGACCCACCCGGCCGAGCCCCCGGCGGGCGTCACGAGGCCGGCCTGAGGTAGTTGAGAGCGAGGTGGGTGAGCTCCTCGACGAACCGCTCCCTCGGGATCGGCGGCCGGTCGAGGAGATACCGCACGGTGAGGTGCTCGACCGTGCGCACCAGCATCCACACCGCCGTGTCGAGGGAGGTGTCCGGCCGCAGTCCCCGGCGCCGTGTCGTCAGATAGGCGAGGACCAGCTCCCCGACGCGCTGCTCGAAGGCCCGCAGCGTGCGACCGTCGTCGAGCCGGGGGCCCTCCTCGACCGCCGCACGCAGGAACGGCGGCTCCACGTCGAGTCCGTCGAGCAGCGCCGTGAGGGTGCTCCGGACGACCACGGGCGCGGACTGCTCGAACTGGCCCGACATACGGGCGGTGACACGGGAGACGAGTGCGTCGCTGTAGCGCTCCAGAACCGCCGAGACGATGGCGTCCTTGTGCGGGAAGTACTGGTACAGCGAGCCGGGGCTGACCCCGGCCGCCGCCGCGATCCGGCTGGTCGACGCCCCCTCGTAGCCGTGTTCGGCCAGGACCCGCCCACCGGCGTCGAGGATCCGCTCCACCATCGCCCGGGACCGTTCCTGGCGCGGCGTCCTGCGCGGCGGGACGCGAGCGGCCGTGGTGCGCCGCGCGCCGGGACGGGGCGATGACATGGGCGTCAGAACGCGAATTGAACGCGAGTACGAGAAGCCGTCAGCATCGACACATGGTCGCACACGAGCCCGCGCAGCGTGAGAGCCCCGTCGGGCCGGATGACCTGACGGCGCCCCCGCCCACGCCCCCGTACCCGCGACGCTTCCGCGAGACCGAGAGCCTCAACCGCCGTCTCGGCAGGCCGCTGCGCATGCTCCTGTTGCGCCGGGGCGGCGTGGACCCGGCCCTGCTGGCGTCCATCGGCGAGCGGCTCATGGCACGCGACGAGATCGGGGCGGCGCTGGCGAGCGCCATGAGGACCTCCGACGCGGCGGATCCGGAGAGGGTGTCGATGAGACAGTTCCGGCGCGCCCTCGCCGACGGGATCGACGCGGTGCCGTCGGCGCCCCGGGCGCTGCGCGACTTCTTCGCCGCGGTCGACGCCGTACCGGCCTGGGTCGACTTCGACCTGGTCGACGAGGGCGGCCGGGTGGCCCGCAGGTTCGGCCGCAACTCCGCCGACGTCATGTTGCAGCTGGCACTGATCGGCTCCTACCGGTTCGACGGACCGCCCAATCTGCTGGTCGAGACCGGCGGCCTGACCGGTGGATCCGCACTGCGCCGGATCGCCGAGACCCAGCAGTGGGCGACCGCGGTCACCGGCCACGACGCGATGCGCCGCGACGGCCAGGGCTTCCGCCTCACGGTGCACGTCCGCCTCATGCACGCCCTGGTCAACCACGCGGCCGAGCGGAACGGGCGCTGGGACACCGACCGTTGGGGGCTGCCGGTCAACCGGTCCGACCTGGCCGCCACGCTCGGCCTGTTCAACGCGGTCCAGCTGCTCGGAGTCCGGCTCCTCGGGGTCCGTGTCACACGCGCCGAGTCGCGGACCCTGATGCACCTGTGGAAGTACGTGGGCCACCTGATGGGCGTGGACGAGGACTGGCTCTTCGACCGCGAGCTTGCGCAACACCGTTTCAACTACCACCTGTTGCTCACCCAGAGCTACGGCGGTGCGGCCGGCCCGCCGCTGGCCAACGCCCTCGTGGCGGCCCAGGGCTCCCTGCACTTCACCCGCTTCGCCCGGGTGCGCCGCGCCTATGCCCGGGCGCGGCTGCTGAGCATGCTGCGCTACTTCCTCGGCCGCCGGGGCATGCGGGACCTGGGCCTGCCCGCTTCCCTGCCCTGGGCCGTGCCGCCCCTGCTGGCCGCCAACCTCCTGCGGTACCACGTCCTCGGCCGCACCGCGGCGGGCCGCGCCTACCTGCTGCGCAGCGGCGACCGGTTCGTCCGGCGGCATCTGCGGCGACACTTCGGCGAGCAGGCCCCGGACGTCGGTGCCCTGCCCACCACTTAACGGCGGGCCAGCTCGGACCGCCGGTACGAGTACCCGAAGTAGATCACGAGGCCCAGCGCGAACCACACGGCGAAGCGCACCCAGGTCTGCCACCGCAGGAACGTGATCAGCCAGATCGAGAAGACGATCCCCACCGCCGGCACGAACGGCATCCACGGCGTACGGAACGTCCGCGGCAGCTCCGGCTGCCGGTACCGCAGCACGATCACCGCCGCGCACACCACCACGAACGCCAGCAGGATGCCGATGTTGGTCAGCTCGGCCGCCTCGCCGATCGGCAGGAACCCGGCGATGGAGGCCGAGGCGAACCCGACGATCCAGGTGACGCGGGTCGGGACGTGCCGTGTGGGATGCGTCTTGGCGAACCACTCGGGCAGCAGCCCGTCGCGGGCCATCGCGAACCACACGCGGGTCACGCCCAGCATGAAGGTGAACATGACCGTCAGGATGCCGATGATGGCACCCACCGCGATCACATCCGCGAGCCCGCTCAGCCCCACCGACTTGAACGCCGTCGAGAACCCGCTCTCCGGGTCGATGTCCTTGTAGTCCTGCATGCCCGTGAGCACCAGGCAGGCGGCCACGTACAGCACCATCGAGATCGCCAGCGAGTAGAGGATCGCCTTCGGCATGTGCCGCTGCGCGTCCTTCGACTCCTCGGCCGCCGTGGACATCGCGTCGTAGCCGAAGACCGCGAAGAACACGGTCGCCGCACCGGTGAACGCGCCGCTGATGCCGAACGGGAAGAACGGCGTGTAGTTGTCGGTGTCGATGTAGAAGACGCCGACCCCGATGACCAGCAGCACGACCAGCACCTTCAGCACGACCACCGCGGTCTCGAAGCGGGCCGCGTTCTTGATCCCGAGGTTCAGCAGGTACGCGATGAGCAGGCACAGCAGCGCGGCGAACAGGTCGATGCGGTGCCCGCCGCCGGTGCCGGGCGCCCCCAGCATCCAGGCGGGCAGGTCGGCGCCCGTCTCGCCGACGAGGAAGCTGAAGTAGCCGGAGATGCCGATCGCCACCACCGCCACGATCGCCGTGTACTCCAGCAGCAGGTCCCAGCCGATGAACCAGCCCACGATCTCGCCGAGCACCGCGTAGCCGTACGTGTACGCCGACCCCGCCTTCGGGATGAGCCCCGCGAACTCCGCGTACGACAGCGCCGCCGCGGCGCTGGCCACACCGGCGATGAGGAAGGAGATGAGCACGGCCGGCCCGGCGGTGCCGTTCGCCACGGTGCCCGCGAGGGTGAAGATGCCCGCGCCGATGATGCCGCCCACGCCGATCGCGGTGAGCTGCCACAGCCCGAGCGACCGTTCCAGCCGGGTGCCCTCGACGAGTTCCGTCTCCTCGATGTGCTCAATGGGTTTGCGGCGGAGAATTCCCTCACCCGTACGGAGCCTGGCCATGTGCCTCACCTCTTTGTGATCAGCAAAAGGCTGACGGCGGATCATGATGGCTCAGCGGCGGACGCAGGGGAAGACGCCACGCACGGACCCCGCGAAGCTCCGGCGATCGCCCAGGGCCGAGCACCGGCAGCGACGGGCTCGGCTCGCGGGGAGCCGGGCCCGTCAACGGGTCGGGACGCGCACTGTAGCGGTCCCCGACGCATCGATCTGCGCGCGTGAGCGGAGCACGTCGATCAGGGACTGCTCGGGCGGGCGGCCCGCGGCGAGCAGGGCGAAGAACGCCTTGACGTCCTCGAAGTACGGCGACGGCGAACCGAGCTTCGTGCCCTCTCCGCCGGCGGTCAGCGTCACCGGACCGATCGGCTTGTCGGTGATCTCCTTGCCCCACATCGCACGGTTGGCGTTGCGCTGGAGCGCGGACGCCAGGTTGTGGTCGGCCTCGGTGAAGCCCGGCACGCCCTGCTCGATGGCCAGGGCGTCGCCGTGGTTGGCGTTGCCCGCGCGGGAGATCTGGCCGGCCGGGGAGTTGGCGGCCGACTGGTGGATGTGGTGACCGCCGATCTGCTTGTACGGGGCGACCTGCGGGCCTGCCGTCGAGCCGCCGGACGTGGCTCCGCCCGCGCCGGTGCCGCTGGTGGCCGCTCCCGCGGTGCCGGCGGCGGCACCCGGGTCGGTCGCCGACGAGCTGTTCGGTTCCGGCGGGGGCTTGGGGGACTGGTTCGGCTCGGTGGACTGCCCGCCGGACCCGCCGGACGCCCCGCCCCCGCCGCCCCCGCCCGCGATCGCGGTGGCCACGGGAACCGCGGTGGCCATGAGCGCGGGGGCGATGGCCTCGGCGTTCGCGACGAGCTTGGGCAGGCTGAACCCGAAGTCGAAGGCCGGCCGGGTCAGCGCCGCGGCCCCGTCGGCGCCGACCGACACATCGGCCGCGATGCCCGGCGCCGCGCCCCCGCCACCGCCTCCCAAGGAGATGCCCCGCATGCCCAGGACGGTCGCCACCGCCTCGACCGGCAGCGCGCCCAGCTTGCGGGAGCGCTCCTGGTCGCTGAGCACCCTTCCGGTCACCGTCCTGCCCGTGGCGACCTCGTTGGCCGTGTTCACGGTCCCGGCGACACCTAAGACGGTGCCGGTGACCGCC
This sequence comes from Streptomyces sp. NPDC003247, assembly GCF_042888135.1. NCBI lineage: Bacteria > Bacillati > Actinomycetota > Actinomycetes > Kitasatosporales > Streptomycetaceae > Streptomyces > Streptomyces sp. NPDC003247. The sequence goes on along the minus strand of NZ_JBIAPF010000006.1, from coordinate 266,585 downwards.
ACCCCGGTGATGAGCGCGGACTCGCTCACGCTCACGCCGAGCGTCGAGGCGGCGGCCGCGATCACCGGAGCCGCCGCCGTGCCGGCGCTCGCCACGACGACCGCCACCACGGCGACCGTCCCGACGGCGACCGCCGCACCGATGGCGACGTCCTTCCAGCTGATGTCCCAGGCGCCGTTGTCGTCCAGCCGGTTCACCGGATCACACGCGGCGTAGGCGTACCGGCTGGTCGGGCCGAGCTGGCCCGCCGGGTCGCACGACAGCCAGCGGCCCAGCCAGGGGACGTAGGAGCGGGCACCGATGTGGTAGAAGCCCGTCTCGTCGTCGCGCTGCTTGCCGAGGAAGCCGCGGCGGGCCGGTGCGTCCGTCTGCCCGCGCGTGGCCCGCCAGACGGTGCCGCCGTACGGCGCGTAGCCCTCCGCCGACAGCAACCTGCCCTCGTCGTCGAACTCCAGCACCACCGACCGCAGATGGTCGGTGAGCTGGTGGCGCACCAGACGACGCGGCGAGCCGTCGTCCACGTCGTTGCGGGTCTCGACGCGGGCGAACACGCCGACGCCGTCCCCCACGTCGAGGCCGGTGCGGACCAGGCCCGCGTGGGGGCCGGCGTGCCGGCGAACGAACTCGACGCCGGTCAGGGACAGTTCGTCGTGCACCGGCGTGCCGCCGGAACGCCGTGTCGCCTTGCGGATGCGGTCACCGGTGGCGTCATGGACGTAGTACGTCCGGTCGACGGCGGCCGTGGGTGACTCGCCGCCCTCGTCGGCCACCTGCCGCCACGTCGACCTGAGCCGGTCCCGGTGGTCCCAGTCCATCCGGGTCAGGTGCGGCATCGCCACCGTGTTCCCGTGCGCGTCGTAGGCGTACGTCTCCCGCGGGCCGTCGCCGTCGGCGCCGGACGTGGCGAGGAGCCGGTTCCCGGACCCAGGCGCGTAGTGGAACTCCCGCGTCCACCCCGGGTGCTGCGGGTCGTTGCCGCGGTGGGCGATCCGCAGCAGATTGCCCGCGGGATCGTACGCGTACCGCTCCACGTACCGTGCGAGCGCGATCCCGTCCTCGGTGTGCGCGACGGGCCGTCCGGGCCGCTGCGGGACGCCCGCGTCGACGAGCCCGAGCTGCTCGCGGCCCGTCGCCTCGACCAGCCGGTACAGCGCGTCGTAGCGGTAGGCGGACTCGCCCGTCACGCGCTGGTTGCGGAAGAAGACCGGCGGCACGGCGTCGTCCCGCACCAGGACCAGATTGCCCGCGGCGTCGTAGGTGTAGTGCTGGTCCTGCACGGTCCTGGAGCCCAGGCGGGAGCGGGAGCGGACCAGCCGGAAGGTCAGCGGGTCGTAGTCGAAGTCGGTGACCAGGCCGTTCCCGCGCTCGATCCGGGTGCGCTGACCGCGGGCGTTGCAGTGGACGGCGACGACGACGTCCGTCCACACCGGCTGCCCGTCGGGGCCCAGCTCGCCCTCGACCTGCACCTGGAGCGCACACAGCCGGGCGGAGCGGCCGTAGTGGTAGCGGGTGACGCTCCCCGGCCCGCCGAGCGCGGGCGAGGCCAGCACGACCGGGCGGTGCAGGGCGTCCAGACGGGTGGAGGCGTCGAGGCGCGCGGGCTCCAGGACGTCGTCCCCCGGCGGCCGCACGGGGTCCTCGGCCCAGTCGAGGACGCGGTCGTAGGCCACGGCCACGCGCCGCGTGGACGCACGCGGACTCCCCTTGAAGTCATAGCCGTCGCACACCGACAGCCCCGCCTGGTCGTAGCGCAGGTGGACACGCCCGCGCAGGTTGCGCCGCTCGGCGTCCGCCAGGCTCTCCCCGTGCACGACACGCTCCACGGTCACCTCGGCCCCGGGCCGGTCGGGGTCGGCGCCCGTGACGAGAACGGCGACGGGACGGCGGCCGGCGTCGTAGCGGGTCCGGGTGAGGTGACCGCGGGAGTCCCAGGTGCGCAACTGCTGGTCGAGGACGTCGGCGAGCTGCCGGCGGGAGCCCGAGTCGAGCGCCCAGTGCCGGACGACCCGGCCGAGGAGGTCGTGGTCGGCGCGGCTGACGGCCCGCCCGCGCGGATCCTCGTCGGGCATCGCGTCGTGCACGGCGAGCACCTCGCCGGTGATCGCCCGCACCACCCGGCTCTCCACCGCCCGGCACCCGTCCGTCCGCCGGACGAGCACGGTCCGGCCCAGCGCGTCGGACCACTCCACGTCGGGGGTGTCCGCGTGGGCCGCGCTGGCCCGGGCGGCCCGCTGCTCGGCCTCGCCGAGCCCGCCGTCGACGCGCTGCGCGTACCACGGCCGCCACTGCGCGGGGAGGAGCGCGGGGAGCCCGCGGGTGGCCACGGCGATGTCGGGATCGTGACGCGGATCGGCCAGCACGGTGTCCGCCCGGTCCCAGGTGCTCGACCACCAGGCGCCGAACACCCGCTTGGTGTAGGTCCCGTCGGGGAAGACGGTCGCGACCAGCCGCTGAGCGGCGTCGTAGCAGCGGACCGTCGACACCCCCTCGCGCCGGCCGGGTTCGTAGCGAGGGGTGCTCGTGAAGAACGGCTCGTGGAACAGGACGACGTTCGCCTTGTTGTTGTAGACCTTCCAGCCGCTGGAGATCCAGCCGCCCGGCTCGTCGCTCTGGCTCTTGGCCTGGATCTCCCGCCCGGACCCGTCGACGTAGACGAACTTCTGCTGGAGGGGCGAGGTCTCGCCCGGCGCGAGGTCGCTCAGGTGCCGCTCGCGCACGATGGTCCGCACCGACAGCGGCCGGACCACCGGCCCGGACGCCGTCCGGCGGACGGCCTCCAGGTCGTAGCACAGACGCCGGGACGCGCCGCGCAGCAGCCGCTCGGCGTCGTCGGCGAGGCCGGCGTCGTCGGCGTCCTTTCCGGCCGGTGCGTCGACGAACGCGTCGTCGAACCCCTCCAGCGAGTCCCCGAGCCGCTCGTCCCGCTTGCCCATGGCCGCGGTCGCCACGACGAGCCCGAGGGTGTCGAGCGCCACGGCGGAGCGGTTGCCGTTCGCGTCCGTCACCAGGACCGGCTTCATCAGCCGGTAGTCCACGCCGCCGCCGGCCGCTTCCTCGCGCCGTCCGTCCGGCCCGCGTTCGCCGACCGTGCTGCGGTTGCCGAGGCTGTCCACCGTGTCGACCGGCAGCAGGTCGTAGCGGTCGTGGCGCACCTCGCGGTCGGCACCGGTGACACCGTCCTGGAAGGGATCGCGGTAACGGCGCGGCCGGAAGAAGTGGGCCCGCGCGTAGGCGAACTCCGCCTCCGCCTCCTCGCCGGGGAAGGCGCCCGCCGGGCCGAGGAAGGTCCGCCCCGAGGGCACCCACCACTCGCCGGGGACGTCACCGGGCACATAGCCGCCCTCGCGCAGGACCGCGTCGAGCTCCCCGGCAGCGAGCAGCGGCCGCCCGTCCCGGACCAGGGCGCGGGCCAGGACACCGGACGTGAACGCCAGGGTGAGGCCGAGCCCCGGAAGCGCCCGCCGCCCCGCCCGGCCGAACGGCAGCAGGGCCAGCGGGTCGGCGCCGCCGAGGTCGTCGGGACGGTACAGGGTGCGGGTGCGCCGCAGCAGCCGGTGCGGCCGGGCGGCCGGCGCACCGGAGCCGGTCCAGTCCTCGAAGGACAGCCGGCCGCCCTCGGGCACGACGACGTCCGTCACCTCGATCGTGCTCTGCTGGGCGGGCAGCGGCAGCCGGTAGTGGTCGGGATCGTCCAGCAGCGGCTCGGTGTGCTCGTACACCGTGGCCGTCACCAGGGTCCGGGCCTGCTCCTCCCGGTCGACCGGTGCCGTCAGCCGCGGGTCCACGGGCAACCGCCCGTAGGCGACGGCCACCTCCTCCAGCACCCGGCCGAAGTCGTCGACCCGCAGGGTGATCGCGTGCGTGACCCGTGGATCGTCCCGGTCGCGTTCGTACCGGACCGTCAGCTGTTCCCGGGGGTGCGCGAGGAACACCGCGTGCCGGTTGCGGCCCGCCGGCTGGAGCAGCCGCACGGTGAAGTTGTGCTCCAGCACGCTGTACGGCACGGACTGCCGTTCCGACCCGTCGAGCCCGTACACCTCCTGCCGCAGCAGCCTGCCCTTCAGGGCGCGGCAGGCCTCGCGCTCCTCCTGCGGGGTGAGGCCCTCGGGGAGCCGGCTGTCCGGCAGTCCGTCGCGGGCGCACCCCTCGTCGTACTCGTCCGCCAGCAGACGGCTCACCCGGCCGCCGCCGAGCCGGACACCGGTGTGGAACCAGCTGCGGGTGTGGACGGGCGCGACCAGCACGGCCGGGTCGGAGTTCTCCCAGCCCCCCTCCCCTGGAGCGTCGACGTCCTCCGTGTCCCACTGGTCGACGACCGCGAAGCCGCGCAGCTCCCGCTCCACGGGGTCGAAATACTGGTCGTGGTAGGCGTAGCGCGTGGTCAGCCGGTGCCGGGCCACCAGGTCCACCGACTCGACCCGCTCCACCACCTGCACCGGGAACGGCGCCCGCATGCGCCACGGACGGCCCGCCGCCTCGTCCTGGAGGTAGAAGGACGTCGAGGAGCGGTAGTGGACACGGGTCTCGGCACCGAGGTTGTTGGTCGTCCGGGTCAGCAGATGCGGCTTGGCGCCCATCAGGTCGACGTAGCGCACCGCCCGGCCCGCGTCCCCCGGCAGGGGAGAGGTCCACACGAGGCAGGCCGTGCCGTTCCCGAACAGGTCGACGACGTCGCAGTCGTCCACGTCGGTGGTCCTCGGCAGCCCGTGCAGCCGGACCTCGCGGCTCAGACCGTTGCCGGACTGGTTGAAGTACAGGCGCGGCCCGTCGGGGTGGAGGTACACGATGTCGCTGGTGCCGGTCCCGTCGACGTCGGCCAGGCGCACGCGGCCGGGGGAGAAGCGGTCGTCGGTGTCGAAGCGGGGGCAGTTCTCCAGCAGCTGCCGGGGGCCGAACCGCCCGTATCCGAGGTTCGGCCAGTAGCAGACCTGGGCGCAGTCGATCCGGACGAGGTCCCGCAGCCCGTCCCCGGTCATGTCCGCCAGCAGCAGCGCGCCGTCCCCGTCGCCGCCGAAGCGCACGCGCGTGCCCCGCCACTGCGCCGGATCGACCGGCACCCGGTGCTCACGGCCGAAGCCCGACGCGCCGGCCCCCTCGTGCCAGCCCAGCTCGTCGGGCGCCAGGCGCAGGGCGTCGACGAGACCGTCACCGGTGACGTCGAGCAGCCGCAGATCCGCCCGGGGATCGCCGACGAGCGGGTCGGCGAAGGGGCGGAAGGGCCGCCAGCCGCCCTGCTCGTCCTGCTCGTACAGCCCCGCCCGCGGCCCCGTCAGGTCCACGACGTCCAGGCGCCCGTCCCCGCTGAGGTCGAGCAACTGCGCACCCGAGGCCAGGGTCCGGTTGGGCAGCCGCGGCACCGGCGCCGGCTCGCCGAGGCGCACCCCCGGCCGTCCGGCCGGGCGGGCGCTGAGGTTGCGCAGGTAGTACCAGGCGCCCGGGTGCTCGCTCAGGACACCGGGAATGCCCTCGCCGTGCAGGTCCAGCCAGCGCAGCCGGCCCGGGCCGTGCGGCAGCCGGGCCAGCTCCCGCGGCTCCACGGCCTCCACCTCGTGCCGGACGGCCACCTGGCTGTAGGCCATCTCCACCGGCGGGAACGCCTTGCGCCGGTACCCGCCTTCGGGCCTGCGCCGGAAACGGGCGTGGGTGACCGCGGTCAGCTCCGCGTAGACCGGGCGGACGGCCTCGCCGGGTGCCGGGGCCGGCGCGTAGGTCAGCTCGGTCGCGGCCACGAGGCAGTCGTCGCCGACACCGGGTTCGAGGGGGAAGGAGTGGAACATCAGCAGCCGGCGGCACAGCCGCTCGGTGCGCAGCTCGAACCCGCCGCGCCGCGAGGAGAACGGATCGGGGCGCGGCGACCAGCGCCGGTCCGCTTCCGGGCCCGGCCGCTCCGGGTCGTGGCCGCCGTAGTCGAGGACGAGCGAGAAGTGCCAGCGCATCGCGCGCAGCTCGGCCGCCGTCACCGAGGAGGGGCGCTCCCCGGCGTCGTCCAGGAGCGGTACGGCGTTGCCGTACCGGATACACCGCAGATAGCGCTGCGCCCGGTCCCGCACGCCGTCACCGCGGTCGTACTCGTAGGCGATCACGTTCCCGCGGTCGTCCCGGGTCAGGCTGATCAGCCAGGAGAAGACGTGCTCCGGCGCCCGCGGGTCGCTGATCCGGGAGTCGGCGTCGACACCGTAGACCGTCAGGACGTTCTCCGCGGACCAGGAACGCCAGTGCACATCGCCGGGGTCGTGGACGCTCGTCCAGCGCTCGATCCGCGCGAAGCCCGCCTCCACCCGGGGACGGTAGCCGCGCACCAGGTGGCCGCCCTCCCGCCGGTCCGGACCGGCGGGGACGAGGTCCTCGGCGCTGGACAGGACGAAGACGTCGGACTCGTGGGCGTCGTCGTAGCGCGGCAGGCCCCGGTCGGTGCGCCGGGTGACGGCCGGCAGCCGCAACGACCAGCCGAACCCGAACGGCCCGTTGCCCTGCCCGCTGTCGTAGCCGAGCGACAGCTGGGGGCCGAAGCCGTCGCGGCCGGCCGTGAGCAGGACCGGGACGGCGAACGAGGCCGTGCCCGTCACCGCGTCCGTGCCGAACGTCTCGCCGATCCCGCGGACCGCCCCGCCGGCGGAGGGCAGTTCCGCCCCGGGCAGCGGGTCCGGCCGGGGCCCGGCCGAGCCCTGCCCGGTGTCGTCCCGCGCCGCGCCGTCGAAGGCCCCGATCGCCTCCCGGTCCAGGTCGGTCATCGCCGCTCCCGCCCGCGGTCGTCGGCCTCGTAGCCGCACAGCAGCCACAGCCGTGAGACCTCACCGAACCCCGGCGGCACCGTCACCGTGCCCAGGTCGGCCTCCCGTGCGCCGTGCACCAGCGTCGGGCCGCCCTCCGCGCCGAGGTCGGGCAGCACGCCGTGGAACAGGCCGGGCCAGTCGCGCGACGCCACGCACTCGACGTCCTCGAACTCCTCGGCCCGACGGCGCCCGGGCGGCCTGAACCGCACCGGGCGGTGCAGCGACGGGCGGGCGTGCCCGGCCTCGAGGAAGAACTCGACCCGGCGGATGCGCAGCGCACGGTCACCCGGCAGGAACGGGAACATCGCGCGTGACAGCCGCAGCGGCAGCGGCCGCTCCTCGTCCTCGCCGCCGCGGCGGAACGCGGACCACGCCTGCGGCAGGTCCTGCTCCACGTCGAACACGCGGAGCCCGTCGCCGGGCAGCCGCTCGTGCGCCTCCCGCCGCGCCGCCCGCGCCAGCGCCGTGCCGCCCTCCCGCGCGGTGTAGTTCAGGTGCAGCACGACGTCGGTCACGCTCGACAGGTCGAACTGGTTGTCCTCCTGGGGCAGTTCCAGCAGCCACCGGCTCACCGCGCCCTGGTACTCGAAGTGCAGGTAGCGCTCGTCCCGGAAGCGGACCTCGAACATGCCGCTGTCGCTCTGGCCGGTGGAGGTGGCCACCGCCTCCCGGGCCGCGTACCTGCGGACGGCGCGCGGATCCTCGGGCAGCAGGGCGTAGCCTCCCTGCCCGCACCCGCACCCGCACCCGCACCCCTCGCCCGGCGCACCTCCGCGACTCCCTCCGCGCGCCCGGCCGGCCGCGTGGTCACCGGGCCGTGCCGGGCAGCACGGCGCCGGCTCCTCCGTCAGCAGCGGACTGACCCGCGTCGTACTCGCCAGCAGGGCCAGCCGCGCGTGGACGCCCGTGTACGGACCGGCCACACAGGGCACCGTCAGCGCGACGCTCTTGATCCGGCGCAGGTAGTGGCCCGGGTGGTCCCGGTCGAACAGCCACTCCGGAAGCTCGAACTCGCAGCGGCCGGTGGCCTGGAGCCGCAGGAACTCCACCGGCGCGTGCAGCCGCAGCGAGACGTGCTTGGTCAGCTCGTACTCGCGGTCGTCGAGGTCGAGGTAGGCCTGCTCCATCCGGCGCAGGGCGAGGCCGAGCCGTTCACCGGCGAGCAGCCCCTCGTGCAGCCGGTCCCAGCGCGCGTCGGCGAGGAAGTCCGGGGCGGGCACGGCGCGTTCGAGGGCGAAGGCGCGCCGCGCCTGCACCGCCGCGCGGGCGGCCAGCTCGTAGGCCTGCCGGTGGAGGGCGGCCGTCTCCTGCTGGAGCCACAGGAACAGGGCGTGTCCCGTGAGCTTGTCCCGGACGATCTCCTCGGTGATGCGGGCCTGCTCCCAGCGCAGTTGCTGTTCGTCCAGCTCGTGCTGCGCCGCGTCCCGGCGGCGCTCGGCCGCCAGGAGCTGCCGCTCGATCTGCTCGATCTCGATGTCGTGGATCTCGACCTGGTGACGCCACTCGGCCGCCCGCCGGTCCCAGCCGGCCTCGGTCAGCCGCTCCGAGGCGGTGATCCCCGCGATCGTGCCGAAGATCCCGGCGATGCGCGAGGCCGCGGAGAACACCCCGGCCAGCTTCGTGCCCAGCGGCAGCTGGTTGGCGTTGAGCGGGCCCATGCCCGCCACGCCGAGCCAGATGTCGGGGATGAAGCCGAGCGCCTGTGCCGTCGCCTCCAGCGGGATCGCCGTGCCGTGGCTGCCCACGGACTGCTCGGTCAGCGACAGGTAGTCGTTCTCTCCCTGGATCAGCCCCCTCTCCACGAGGTCGGCGTAGAAGCGGCGGTGGGTCAGGGCGATCTGCTTCGTCTTGCGCAACGCCTGCACCTGCCAGTCCGCGTCACGCCACTGCACCCGACGGGTCTGCACCGACAGGGCCTGCACCTGGCGCTCCTGGTCCGCGCGCACGGCCGCGAGGAACTCGGCGTCCCCGCGCTCGAACGCGCCCTGCAACGCCACGCCGAGGGCGTGCACCTCCGCGGCGAGTTCACGGGCGCGGCTCACCAGGAAGCCGAAGCGGTACGGACTGTCCGGCGCGCACACGTCGTCGCAGCCGATCCGTTCGACCGGCTCGGCCCTCCCCGCGAACGGGCCGTCCGGCGGCCGCGGGGCCGGCAGGCGCCGCGCGTCCAGGCACGCGCGGATCAGGCACAGCCGGTCCTCGACGCTGTCGTAGAGCCCGATCAGCCGCGGGTTGGGCGGTGCCGGGTGTGGGACCAGCGAGGCGACCGTGGGCGTCTCGCCGGGCGGCGCCGTACCGGTGTCGAGGACCCGACGCGGCCGCGGGCCCAGGATCGCCTGGAGCCCGTCGAGGACCACCCGCGCCTGGTCGAGCTCCTCGGGTCCCCCTCCGGAGCGCAGCAGGGCGTCCGCCCACTCCAGCAGCGTCTCGGCGTGGTGCAGGACGATGCTGCGCCGCCGGACGTCCTCCTCCGAGGCGCGCGTGCTGTCCGTGCAGCATCCGCGGTGCCGCGACCGCTCGTCCCCGCCGGCGCGGCGCAGCCAGGAGGCGTCGCCGCGCGCGACGTCCGCGGCGAGCCGGTACCAGCCGAGCGCGGCACCGGGCCGGCAGTGCGCGCGCAGCGCCGCCGCCACGGCCGTCGCCGGCGCGTGCGGCGAGGCCGGCACCAGCGGTGCCCCGGGACTGTGGAACACGAAGTAGGGATAGGCGGGCAACCGGCCCGGATGCACGGGTCCGGCCGGCGGCTGCGGCCCGGGCGGTGCGGCCACGGCCTGCGGCAGTACGACGACGTCGTCCACGGCGATGTCGTAGCGGAACCCGGGCGGCTGCGCCGCGTGCCCCGGCGGTGCGATGCCGCCGGTGACGACGAGGTGGACCGAGTCGTCGGTCCGCCCGGCGAGGCCGAGCGACGCACCGTCCGTGCAGCGCAGTGCCTCGTCGCTGTGGCGGACGGGGCCGAACTCCCCGTGGCGCACGCGGCACCAGGCCAGCCGCACGGCACGCCGCTGGGGCCACGCCAGCAGGCCGGGCAGCTGGTCGGGCTCGTGCCAGGGCCAGCCCGGGTCCTGCTCGACGGGGTCGTGGAGCCGGGCGTCGACCAGCCAGAAGTAGTACTCGTCGACGAGCGGGCCGTGTGCGCAGCCGCAGGTGGCGCAGCACGACGACGCGGCGACGGCGGGCAGCGGGCCGGTCGTCGCGGGCCCGGCCGTGACGGTGGGGTCCCCGGCGGCGGCGACCCGCAGGAAGCGGGTGCCGAGCCGCACCGGTGCCTCGGTCCACCAGGGCAGTTCCACCGCCGCGGAGGAGCGCGGGCCGTCGTCCCCGCCGCCCTCGTCGCCAGCGTCGTCCTGGCCGCCCGCGTCGCCCGCGTCGTCCTGGCCGCCCTCGCCGCCCTCGCCGTCCTCGTCGTGCCCGGCCGTCCCGAGGACGACCGGGGCGTCGCCCGGTGGCTCGTGGCCGTCGGCACCGAATCCGCCGTCGGCGGGCGGGTCGTGGTCGTTTCCGGTGTTGCTGGTCATGGCGGGCGGGTCGTGGTCGCTTCCGTCATTTCCCCCGTCGGCGGGTGACTGATGGTCGTTTCCGCTGTTCCCGCCGCCGTCCGGCGGTTCCCGGTCGTCGCCCCCGCCGCCGCCCTCGGACGGTCCGTGGGTCCGGTCGCCGGACGGCGGCGCCACCGCGGCGTCGCCGTCCGGCGGGACCACCGTGGCCAGCCACGAGGGACGTGCGTGCCGCCGGTCCGTGCCGAGCAGGTCGAATCCGTGGCGGGCGGGGTCGATGCCGTGGAGCGTGGCCGGGTCGCGGACCTGGAGCAGCGCCACCCCGGGGTGCTCCGGCGCCGGGGGCTGCGCCCACACGTCGAGTCCGCCCGGTTCGGGCCGGGTCAGCGTGCCCCGGCGCAACCCCGCCTCGAAGAAGGCGAACGCCTCACTGCGCCGGGCGAGCGCGAGTTCGTCGAGGTCCACCCAGTTCTCGCGGTAGAACCGCCGCCGGGCGCAGGTCTCCCACAGCCGGTAGCGGGCGAACCGCGCGTCCCACAGAGCCAGGAACCCGGACGTGGGCTCCCAGCCGGGCTCCTGGCCCAGCCGAGCCCGGCCGACCAGGGCCTGTACGGCGCTGATGGCGTCGTCGACGCGGCTGACCCGTTCGCACGGTCCGGCCTCGACGTCCTGGAGGAGCAGGTCGCTGAGGTGCCGGGCCTCGCGGACCGGGACGCCACCGACGCCGGTGACCCGGTCGAAGCGGGTGAGGTGGGCCAGCAGCGCGGCGCGGCCGCGTTCGCGCAGCCCGTCGGACAGGGCGCGCAGATCGGCATGCCGGCGCGGCGGCCCGGCCGACAGGAGGCCGTCGGCGACGAAGGCGGTGAGGTTGGCGTTCCCCCCGGCCGGATCGTCGCCGGCCCACAGATCCGGCCGTGCGGCCCGGATGTCCGCGACCAGGAAGCGGCGCGACACCCGGCGCAGCAGCAGGTCCGCGTGCCGGACGCGGATGGGCCAGCGCTCGTCCAGGAGGTCGTCGCCGACCAGAGCGGGGCCGCCGGCGAAGAGCGTGACGAGCGGGGTGCGCAGCAGGTCCACGCCGACGTACCGCAGCAGATCCGCGGGCAGGTCGGGGTGGCCTTCCGCGGACTCGTGGAACAGCAGCCACAGGGGCCGCTCCGGGGAGCCCGCCGTCTCGGCACGCGTGACCGTGTAGTCGAACAGGCGCTCCCAGACGTCGGTCAGCGCCTGCTGCCGGACCGTCGACGGCGCGACCCGCTGGTCGACGGCCGGATCAGGTGGCAGATAGGGGTCGGCGACCGGCAGCAGGTCGGGGTCGAAGCCGGCCAGGTGGACGGTGTGGGCGCCGCCCTCCGCGCGGTAGGCCGCGCCGGAGAACCGGTCCGGGTGTGCGAGCAGATAGCCGGTCTCCCCCTGCCCGTCGTCCGCCACCGGGGCCGCGGACAGGGCGAGCCGGTGGGCCAGCAGCAGCGCCTTGAACGCCCGCTGGTAGGTGCGCCGCACGTCGCGCAGCGAGCCGGTGTACCGCTCCCGCAGGGCGCGCCGCTCCGTGTCGGTGAGGTCCTCCAGGTTCCGGTCCAGGGGACCCGGGTCCTGGGTGCGCCGGTAGAGCCGGTGCTGCGGCAGGGCGATCGGGCGGCCGCCGGAGTCCGGGCCGCTGTAGGCGAGTTCGAACCCGGTCGTGGCCGGGCGCACGTCGTCGGCCTCGGCGAACTCCGGTGTCGGCTGCACGAACTCGATGTCCACGTCGTAGGCACCACGCCGCAGTTCCAGCTCGGCCGCGCACTCGGGCGCGCCCGTCTCGCCCGGCCAGTGCCGGGCCAGGACCACCCACATCCGCTGTCCCCGGCGCAGGACCACCCGCCAGCGCCGGGCTCGCGCCGCCCCGGCGTCCGGGACCTCGCCGTCCTGCCCGGGAGCACCGGCGAAGAAGGTGTACGCGCCGCCCGTCTCGACGAGCAGGCTGCCGGTCCAGCGGACGGCGAAGCCCTCCGCGGCGCCGAGGGGTTCGCCGGTGGGGTCGCTCAGCGCGAACCCGTTGCGGACCCCGGCGAACCGGGCCTGCCGCACGGTCAGCGTGGCGTCGAGCCCCGGCACCAGGCCGGGCACGGCGACGGCGACCTCGTCGCGGCCCGGACCGAACAGGCGCAGGGCGGAGGTGGGCTGCCGCCAGACGAGCGGACCCCGGCCCGCGGTGGTGACCCGGCGGTACTCACCCAGCAGCCCCGTGCCGGTGACCGAGAGCAGGGCCGCCGGCGCGGCACCGTGCACACCGTCCCAGGTCACGGCGGGCGCCGTCCCCGCGTCGTTCTCCCAGGGGGCGAGGCCCGCGTTCTCGTCGCCGCGCAGCGCCGGCAGCAGGGTCCTGGCGAGCGCGGCCGTCCCCTCGCGGCGCTGCCCGGTCACCGCCTCGACGTGCTCCGCGAGGTGGTCCGCGACGACGCCGGCCCGCGCCACCGCCCGGCGTACCGAGCGGGCGAAGGAGGCGAACCGCTCGCGTTCGTCGTCCTCGCGCACCAGGAGGCGCAGGGCCGCCTCGGCGTCGTCGAAGAGGAACGCGAACGGCGCCAGGTCGGCCCGGGGCCCCGCGAGCAGCTCCCGCACCGCGTGCTGCTCGTCGGGGCGCAGCTGACGGATCCGGGCCAGTTTCGCGGCGACCTCCTCGTCGCGCATCGGCAGTGTCGCGGTGAGCCGGTCGACGGCGTGGCGGAAGGGGCCGTCGGGCGGGGTGTTCCACATCGCGGGCGGTGAACCGGCCAGCGGTGTGCTCCAGCGCCGGTCCTCGACCGGTACGACGATGCCGTCGTCCTCCAGCAGCGAGGGGAACAGACGCGCCCCGAGCCGGTACAGCGGGCCGGAGCCGGGCGCGCCGGTGTAGCCGAAATCGGTGCGCAGGGCGGCGTCGACCTGCGACCACGACCAGGCGGCGGCCTCGTCGCCCCCGCCGGACGGCTCCACGGCGAGCAGCCGCTCCCGCAGCCGCCACAGCGAGTGGGCCGTGTCGTCGTCGGGCAGCGCGAGCGGGTCGTCGCGGGTCTCGTTGGGCGAGGGCAGAGGGAACGGGTCGTCGCCCTGCGCGTGCTCCTCGACGGTGAAGAGGAACAGCAGCTCGCCCACGCCGAGGTCGCCGGCGTACAGCTTGGCCAGCACCTCGGCGAAGCGCAGCGTGTGGGTCGGCCGGGAGTGCCAGCGGGCCAGGGGATCGGCGGGGTCGAATCCGGCGAGGGCCGACAGCCGGTCGAGGTTCTCGGCGAGGATCTCGAGGAACCTCGCCGGACGCGGCCGGCAGCCGAACCGGCGCACGGCGTGCCCGCCCGTGTGCTCCAGCAGCGCGCCGACGGCCCAGTCCCGGTGCGGGTCGTCCGGTCCGGCCCACAGCGCGAGGAGCGGGCTGCGCGCCGTTCCCGGCGGTGACTGGGGCGGGGGTCTGTCCTGCCGCGCCGTCGGGGGCCCGAGGGGCAGGCCGAAGCGGTGGCGCAGGAGCTGGAGCGCGGCCAGCTGCCGGACGAAGTCGGGGTTCGGGGAGCCGTCCGGGCCGAAGAGCGGCGACACGGCCGCCACGTCGGCCAGTTGGGCGAAGGTGAGGGCGGGCGTGCCGGCCCGGCGCAGGATCCGCCACAGCCGGATGACGACCGCGAGGCGGCGCAGGTCGTCCACGGGGTGGGCCAGGTCGAGCACGTGGTCGTCGAGCCGGCACGGCTCGCAGTCGGGGAACGCGGGCCGCTCCGGCTCCGGGTGGACCTGCTCCTCCCGGTTCTCCCGGCCCGCCTGGCTCTCCTGGCTCTCCTGGCTCTCCGGGCCTCGGCGGCCGAACGGGACGATCCCGCTGCGCCACAGGGCGAGGAAGGCACACCAGTCCAGGCCGGTCGCGTCGAGGAAGCGCGGCAGCCGGACGACGAGGTCGGTCCAGGAGCGGTCGTTCTCGACCTGGTGGGCGAAACCGTAGTACTCCCACACGGGGGTGCCCGTCCGTGGGCCGGTGGCCGGACCCGGGGAGAAGAGCAGGGCGTACTCCTGCGGGCTCATCCCGAGGAACTCCAGGGCGATGGGCAGGCGCAGCGGGTAGCGCCGGACGGTGCGGCGGAACCCGGGGGGTTCGGCGCCCGGGGCGATGACGAACTCGGTGATGTCGCGGCGGAAGGCCCGCATGACCTCGTACCGGCTGGTGCCCAGCGCGTCGAGGTGGCTGCGCGCCACGTCCAGCGGCTGGTGGTAGGGCAGGAGGGGGTGGCTGACGTCGGTGGCGAGGGGGGCGTAGGAGGCACCGGCCGGCAGGGGGACCGCGGGGGTGGAGTGCTCGGGCCGGGCCGCGAGGTCCTCGTCGGTGGCGCCGGGAGAGGTGTCGTGGACGGTGCCCCTGCCTGCCGCGGGGTTGCCGGCGAGGGCTTCCAGGGACTCGTCGACCAGGTCGATGACGGGGACCGCGGCGGTGAGGTTGGCGGCGGTGGCGTGCAGCCGGTCGACGGGACCGCGGCGGGCCACGACGAGGTCGCCGAGGGTGGCCGGGGTCTCGTCGCCGTGCGGTGTTCCGTCCGGGGTGCGGCAGTCGGCGGTGAGGGGGAGGGCGAGCAGGGCTTTGAGGTAGGCGACGGGGCCGAGGGCGGACAGGTGGTCGGGGGGCCGGCAGTCGACCAGGCGGCCGTCGGGGTTGACCGGCACCGGTGTCCGGCCGTCGCCGCCCGCGCCGGGTTCGGGGGCCGGGCCTCCGGCCGCGGTGCCGAGGGCGTCGGCGAAGTCGGCCGCGACGGTGCCGATCAGGGCGTCCCGCAGGGCCTGCCGGGTGCGGGCGGCCACCTGTGCGGCGCTGGTGAAGCCGCGGGCGTAGAGGGCCTCGACGACGGAGAAGCGCAGCGGCGCCGGGACGGCGGCGGCCAGCCGCATGAGGTCGTCGACCGTCGTGACCGCGGCCGTGAGCCACTGCCGTCCGCGCGGGTCCGCGGTGAACAGGGCGTTCCCGACGTCGGTCAGCGCTCCTCGGACGTGTCCTGGGTCGTTGGTGCCGCCGAACACGAAGTCGGCTCCGGCGCGGGTGCGGTAGGCGGCGGTGAAGAGGTTGATCGGGTCGCCGTCGGGCACGCGCAGCAGCGGAGGCGTGTCGGGGGCGTTCCCGGGGACGGGCGGCACCGCCGGGGCGAGGACGAAGAACTTGCGCACTTCCTGGATGAAGGCCTGGAGCCGTTCGTCCGGGGTGCCGGGGCGGGTGAAGTCGGGCAGGTCGGCCGGCCAGGTCGGGGCGTCGCGGAAGAACGCCTCCCACTGCGCGGCCGTGATGCGGGAGAGGGCGGGCGCGTCCGCGGGCCGGAGCCAGGCGCGGATCTTCACGCGGAGCGGGGTGTCGCCGGGCTGTACGACGTAGCCGCGCGTCAGCGCGGTGAGCACGAGATCGAGGTGACCGCTCGGGTGCGTCGTGACGACGGTGTCCCAGAACGCGGTGTCGATGTCGGCCTGGGGGACCGCGAGCCAGCCGGTGACCAGAGCCAGGACGTCGCCGGCCGCGGCGAGACGGGCCGGTTTGCCGGAGGTGTCCCCGAGGGCCCGCAGCCGGCGCACGGCCCGGGCGATGCCGATGGCGGGGGCGTCCGTGACCGGGGGCTGTCCGGCGGGGACGGGCGGCGGGGTGGCCGGCGGCCGCTCGTCGATCACCCCGGCGTCCTTGGCGGACCTGAGCATGACGCGCAGCCGCTCCGCGTCGGCCAGGACGGCGGACCGGTAGCGCTGGTCGGCGTCGTGGGTGACGGGCAGGCCTGCCCCGAGCGCGTAGAAGTAGCGCGCGGGAACGGTGAACCGGGCGGTCGCGGGAAGGCCCGTCAGCAGCGCCCGTGCCGTCGTGTACCGCTCGCCGGTGCCGGTCTGTCCCGGCAGTACGGGGAAGGTGAGGGCCGCTTCGGTGGCCGCCGTCGTCCGGGCCTCCGCGTCGACCGCCGTGACGAGCGCGTAGACATACGTGGTCAGGCGTTCGGCGTCCGCGTCGCCCTGGGCGTAGTACGCCGTGAGCCTGGCCTCGAACCGGCCGCGTTCGGCGTCGTCGGCCGTACCGACGGGGTCGGTGTACAGCTTGCCCAGTTCGGCCGTGTCGGGCACGGGCATCGGCCGGAACTTCTGGTTCCAGACGATCTCACGGGCCACGTGCCGGGCCTGCGCCACGCTGAGCCCGGTCAGGGACGGCGGCGTCCCGGGGTCGTGCCCCAGCACCCGGGCGACGGCGTTCAGCAGTCCGTCGTAGGCCGGCGGGCTGCCGTCGGCGGGGAGTTCGACGTACGCGTCGGCCGGGTCGATCTGGGCGTCCGCCGGGGGCAGGGCGAGGTACAGCGAGGTCGGGCCGATGCCGGGGAACACGCCACGGTCGGCCGGGATCGAGCCGGTGGCCTCCGGGACGTTCATGAAGATCCGGCGGACGAGGATGACTCCGCCGTCGCGTGACACCTCGATCCGCAGGTCCCGGGTGCCGTGTTCGGGCCGACCGGTGGGCGGATGCGGCGGAGCGACCTCGAAGAGCGCGGTGGCCGCGGCCAGCGGCTTGAACACGCCCGTCGGGGGCGGGCCGGTGAGCCGGAAGTGCTGGACGATGCCCGTGTCCGGGTGGGGCAGCTCGGGATGGGCCGGGTGCGGTGGGGCCACGTAACGGGCGGGGCTGCCGATCTGGGTCTCGCCCGCCGCCGTGGACAGATCGACCAGGCGGATCGTCAGCCCCTCCAGCATGGAGGAGAAGACCGGACCCGAGACCGGATCCCCGAGGGGGTGCAACCGAACCACGACCAGTGCCATATGCACCTCCGGCGTCCCGGCGAAACCGGGGAGATGTCGGCTCTCCACGCACGTCCGACTCTATCGGTGCACAGTAGTTGACAGCGTGTTTGTCTAAAAATTTGTCATTTATCTCGATAATGAATAAGGATGGCTGGATTTTGCGTGCGCGATGAAATGGTTTGCCTATGACGGCAGGTCGTGCTGGTCATGCTGGTTGCGCTGGTTGCGCTGGTTGCGCTGGTTGCGCTGGTTGCGCTGGTTGTGATGGTCGCGCTGGGTCCGTGGCCGGCCGTGATTAATAGGAATGACACATCATCAGTGTGGTGCTTACGATGTGAGGGATGAAGAACTTCTCCTCGTACGGAATGGGGGAATCGTCCGCGCAAGGTGAGTGCTGATGGCACATCACTTCGCCTTCGCCGACGACATTCTCGCCCGCTTCTCGATGTGGCAGCGCGTGCGCGAGTACGCCGTGCCACAGTCCATGATCGAGTCCGCGACCGCACGGCGTGCGGTCGGTGACTGGGCGGGGGCCTGCGCCGCCGCCCGGATCGACGTCGACTTCGACCTGCGCGCCGTGCGCGACCGCCACGGCACCGATCTCCTGACCCACCTCCGTGCGGACCTGCGCCGGCTGGCGCCGGATCTGCTCCGCTGGCACATGCCCCGGATCGCCCCCGACGGGCGGCTCCGGCCCGGCCTCACCGTCTCCCTTGCCCGATACCGGCTTTCCGCCGCCACACCGTTGCACCTGGTGGTACGCACACCGCCGGCCTGGGCGGACGCCGGACAGCGGATGTCCCTGGACCTGTGGGAGGAGTCCGGGAACGGTGCCCCCCGACACCATCCGCACCCGCATCCCGACCGGCGTTTCCGGCTCGACCTGCACCGGCATCTCTGGGACTCCGGGCGGAGCGGCGAACTGGCGCGGCGGTGCCACGCGGGCCAACCACCGCCCTCGGCGCCGCCCGGCCGGTCCCACGCACCCGGCCGGCCGGTCCTGCCGGATCGGCTCGACCGGCTCACCGTCCACGACCACTCCTGGGCATGGACGAACTGGGCCGCCGAGGCGGAGCTGCTGCTGCGGTCCGAGGAGCGCCCGCGTGGGGCCTTCACCGTGCGGCTCGGCGCGCGGAGCCGCGCCGTGCTCGAACTCGTCGCCCCCGACGACAGCCACGCCCCGACGTTCCGGCCGCTCCGCGAGGAGCTGCCACCGCAGGAGGTCGCCGCGCTCCCGCTCCTGCCGGAGGCGGCGGCCAGGGTCCTCCCGGATCTGGAACTGCTGCGGGCCGGTCTGCTCACGACCGATCGGCTGCATCCGCTCGTAGCCGCGGCGTTGGCGGCGTCCGGTTCGGGGACGGAGCCTGGTTCGGGGTCGACGTCCGGTTCAGGGACGGCGCTCGGTTCAGGGACGGCGCCCAGTTCAGGGAAGGTGCCTGGTTCAGGGGCGACGTCCGGCTCGTCGGCGGCGTCCCGCCGGGCGACGGCGTCCGCCTGGGCACCGGCGGCCGGCTCCGGTCCCGGCTCCGGTCCCGGGACCGGTCCCGGGACCGGCGATCCGCACCGGGTGGAGTGCCGGGGCGAGGTCCACCGGATCGCGCTGCGGGACGGTGTGCTGACGGCGATCGACCACGACCCGGCGCAACTGCGCCGCGAGGAGCTGCTGGTGGCGCTCGGCGGGCCGGCGCTGCCCTGCCTGCGGGCGATCGACGTGGTGCACCGCACCCCGGAGGCACTGCCCGCGGTCCGGGAACGGCTCCGCCACGGTGATGTCGCCGGGGCGCTGGCCGTGGTCGAGGGGCTGCTCGGTCCGGGTGCGGTCCTGCGCGACGGGCCGCTCCGACGCGAACTGGAGTCGGCCGCCGCCCGCCGCGTCGACCACGGGCTCTTCCGCTCGGGACTGGCCCGCGTACACCCCGGTGCCGGTGATCCGGGCGGCGGGAACGCCACGGGCGGGGGACACGCGGAGGCGGGCCACCGTCCCCGCCTCGACCGCCGTACGCCTCCTGCCGTGCGCCGCAAGCGGAGCAGCCGGGCCCGTCCCCGCACCGGCCTGCCCCGCTGACCGGGCGACCGGCTGCCTCACCCACGACCCCCAGGACGCATCGCGCGCGTTCCGTGTTCCGTGCCGCACGCCCCCTCCCACGAACATCCCGGACGGGCTGACCCGTTCCTCGTCCCACCCAAGGTGATGCCATGACTTCCAGCACGCTCCCGCCCGCCCCGGTCCCGGCCGTCGGCACCTGCGCACCCCTCCTCGCCGACGCATCGGGGACCGGCGCACGACTCGCCGTCGCGGAGGACCTCCTGACCCTCCTGCGGACGACCACCACCGAGCCGCGCCCGGATGAGCAGCTCGAGGCGCTCGCCCTGGCCGTCGCGGCCGACCTGCCCGTGCTGCTCTGGGGCGAGCCGGGCATCGGCAAGACCGCGGCCCTGACGCAGCTCGCCGCCTCCCTCGACCTGCCGCTGACCACCGTGATCGCCAGCGTCCACGAACCGACCGACTTCTCCGGACTGCCCGTCGTGGGCGACGACCCGGCGGTGCGGGGGGTGCCGATGGCACCGCCGCAGTGGGCCGTGGACCTCGTCCGGGCCGGGCGGGGGCTGCTCTTCCTGGACGAACTCTCCACCGCCACGCCGGCCGTCCAGGCCGCCCTCCTCCGCGTCGTCCTGGAGCGGAGGGTCGGTGCGCTGCGACTGCCGCCGGGGGTGCGGATCGTGGCCGCCGCCAATCCGCGCGCGTCGGCGGCGGACGGGTGGGAGCTGAGCCCGCCGCTGGCCAACCGGTTCGTGCACCTGCACTGGGTGCACGACCGGGAGGTGGTGGTGCGCGGGCTGGGCGGGGTCTGGCCCCGGACGGAGCTGCCCCGGCTGGTGCCGGAGCGGCTGCCGGAGGCGGTGGCCTTCGCCCGGCGCGCGGTCTGCGGCTTCCTGGAGGCCCGGCCGACGCTGATCCACCGGCTGCCGAGCACCGAGACGCGACGCGGCGGAGCCTGGCCCTCGCCCCGGAGCTGGGAGGCCGCGCTGGCCCTGCTGGCCTTCGGCACGGCGGCTTCCACCTCCCGGGAGGTGCTGGCACTGCTGGTGCGGGGCGCGGTGGGGGACGGTCCGGGACTGGAGTTCCTGGCCCATCTGGACCGGATGGAACTGCCGGACCCGGAGTCGCTGCTGGCCGATCCGGCCTCCGCCGAACTGCCGCCGCGGGGCGACCTGCGTCAGGCCGCGCTGGAGGCCGTGGTGGCCGCCGTCGGGGCGCGGCCGGAGCGGGAGCGGTGGGAGGCGGGCTGGGCGGTGCTGGTCCGGGCGCTGGAGACCGGTGCCCCGGACCTGCTGGTCGCCCCCGCCACGGTGCTGGCCTCGCTGCGGCGCGACGACTGGGAGGTACCGGAGGCGGTGGAGCGGTTGGCCGGAGTGGTCGGAATCGCCCGGCGGGCCGACCGGTCGGTGGGGCGGGCCATGGCGGCGGCCGGCGCCGGGCGCGCGTCGGAGGCGTGCCGATGACGGGGGCCGCGAAGCGCCCGGGACCGCACCCGCTGCCGCGCCCGATGTCCCGGCCGGCACCCCCGCGCCCGGTGCGGGCCACCCTGCCGAGGCCGCCGGCCGGCCCCGGCGGGCCGTACGACCGCCCCGGACTCCCGCTGGACACGGAGGAGCCGTACGACCGCCCCGGACTCCCGCTGGACACGGAGGAGCCGTACGACCGGCCCGGACTCCCGCTGGACACGGAGAAGTTGCTGGCAGCCCGGCTGCACGCGGTGAAGGTCCGTCCCTACCTCGCCGACGCGCTCTTCGCGCTGCACGTGGTGGAGGACCGGTCGGTGCCGACGATGGCGGTGGACGCTCACTGGCGCTGCTACGTCTCCCCGGGCTTCGTGGCGCGCACCCCGGTGGAGGAGCTGGCCGGCGTCTGGGTGCACGAGGTCACCCACCTGCTCCGCGACCACCACGGCCGGGGCGAACGGTATGCACGACAGCACGGGGAGCACGGGCCGGGCGAGCGGCTGCGGCGCAACATCGCCGCCGACTTCGAGATCAACGACGACATCTACGGTGACGGTCTGCCGCTGCCCGCCGGGGCCGTGCTGCCGTCGTTGCTGCGGCTGCCCGACGGACTGCTGATGGAGGAGTACCTGCGGAGGGCGTCGATGTCCGGGCTCGCCGCGGAGCTGGCCTGGCTGGACTGCGGCAGTGGTGCCGACGGGCAGGACCGGCCGTGGGAGCTGGGGCCCGACGGGGCGCACGGGCTGAGCAGGCAGCAGCGGGACGCGGTCCGCTTCCGGGTCGCCGAGGGGATCAAGGGGCGGCCGGGCGACGCTCCGCAGGGGTGGCGCCGGTGGGCGGACGAGGCGTTCCATCCGCCGCAGCCGTGGCGGCAGTTGCTGGGGGCGGCGGTCCGTTCGGCGGCGGGTGCGCCGGGGGTGGGCGAGAACCACAGCTTCCGCCGTCCGTCCCGTCGCTCGGCAGCGGTGCCCGGGGTGCTGCTGCCGAGCCTGCGCCGTACGCCGCCCCGGGTCCGCGTCGTGATCGACACCTCCGGGTCGGTGAGCGACGCCGAGCTGGGCGGCGCGCTGCTGGAGGTGGCGGCGATCTCACGGGCGGTGGGCGGACGGCGCGACCTGGTGTCGGTGATCTCCTGCGACGCGGCGGCCGGGGTCGCCGTGCCGCTCTGCCGCGCCGAGAACATCGAACTCGTCGGCGGCGGGGGAACGGACCTGCGCTCCGGTTTCGCCCGGGCGCTGCGCACCCGGCCCCGCCCGGACGTGATCGTCGCCCTGACGGACGGGCAGACCCCGTGGCCCGCCGAGCAGCCGCCCTGCCGCACCGTCGTCGGTCTCTTCCCCCGTCCCGCCCGGGCCGTGGACGAGGAGGACGCCGACTACGTCCCGGACGTCCCGCCGCCCTGGGCGCGTGTCGTGACCATCGGCTGAGGAAGCGCGGTGGCGCGTCATCGCCACCCGTTCACCGGGGGAGGGGCGGCGACCGACGGCCGGGGCTCCGGTCGCCGCCCTGCCCCCGTGCGCGGCCGAGGAACGCACCCGCCCCCGCCGGCCCCCGGACCGGCGGCCACCTGGGGGGAGGGGTCCGCAAGGGGCTGACGATCCGAACCGGCGATCAGGCGGCCTTCGACGGGCGACCGCTCAGGGACGCCAGCCGTACTGCGGGGGGATGCGCACGTCGCCGCCGAGCTCGCGCGCCGCGCGCCGGGCCCAGGTGGGCTCGCGCAGCAGCTGGCGGCCGATCAGCACCGCGTCGGCGTCGCCGGCGGCGAGGATCTTCTCCGCCTGCTCGGGATCGGTGATCTCGCCGACCGCAGCCACCGGCATGTCCGTCTCGCGCCGGACCCGGCCGGCGAAGGGCACCTGATAGTCCGGGCCGACCGGGAAGGTGACCCGGGCCGCGTTGCCGCCGGTGGAGACGTCCATGAGATCCACACCGTGCTCGGTGAGGACACGGGCGAGGGCGACGGTCTCGTCGGGGGTCCAGCCGTCCTTCTCCAGCCAGTCGGTGGCCGAGATGCGGAAGAACAGCGGCAGGTCGTCCGGCCAGACCTCGCGGACGGCGTCGACGACCTCGACGGCGAACCGGATGCGGTTGTCGAAACTGCCGCCGTAGGCGTCGGTGCGGCGGTTGCTGTGCGGGGAGAGGAAGTTGCCGATCAGGTAGCCGTGGGCGCCGTGGACCTCGATGACCTGGAAGCCGGCGGCGAGGGCGAGGCGGGCCGAGGCACGCCACCGGTCGACGATCTCGCGGATCTCCTCGACGGTCAGTTCGTGCGGGACCTTCAGGCCCGGGTACGGTTCGGTGCTCGGACCCACCGGCTGCCAGCCGTGCTCGTCCGCGCCGACCGGACGGTCCCCGTCCCAGGGCCGGCTGGTGGACGCCTTGCGGCCCGCGTGGGCGAGCTGGATGCCGGGGACCGTGCCCTGGCTCTTGAGGAACTCGGTGATCCGGCGCAGCCCTCCGGCCTGCGTCTCGTTCCACAGCCCCAGGTCGTACGGGGATATCCGGCCCTCGGGCGAGATGCCGGTGGCCTCCAGGATGATCAGCCCGGTGCCGCCCGCCGCGCGCGCTCCGTAGTGCTGGAAGTGCCAGTCCGTGGCCACGCCTTCCGCAAGCCCGGTGGGCGCGGCGGAATACATGCACATCGGGGGCATCCACACCCGGTTGGGGATCGTCACGGAACGCAGCGTGTAGGGCTCGAACAGGGAACTCAAGTGGATCTCCGGACAGTTGGGGGGATCGAACGGCGCCAGGGACCAGTCAGCTGGTCCCTGGGCGGTCGCCGGTCTTGCATGCGGCGATAATATCGCAACGCATATACCTTCGTTCACAATATACAGCGTAAGCAAGTAGTTGTGGGTGCTGCTTTGCGGGGGCGCGCTGGGCCTCCGCCACGGTGAGGGGGGCCTCACGCTCGATCCGCTTCAGGTGGGCGCGGAAGCCGGAGTGGGTCGGTGAATACACCGCGGCCAGCCCTGGTCCGACCGGGTCCTGCCCGCACCCGTGATGCTCGGCATCTCTCCTCCTGGTTGTCCGTGCGGTCAAAACGGCGATGTCACGCTAGGAGCAGAAGATGTGCATATGTGCTGTCATCCGGCCAAACATGTCGAACAGGTGACGCGCGCCGCTCGCGGGGAGTGGAGGCCCCGCGCACGCCCCCTTCGGTACCAGGAGTCCCTGGCGCGCCAGGCAACCACCGACACCACCCACCGGGCGTGTGGCGTCGAACGTGCGGGCCGTTCGGCCGAGTGCTGCAATGGCTGGAAGGGCTGCCCGGGTGTCCGGGCGTCCGGGCGAGGAACAGCCGGTGCCCGCGCCGCGCGACAAGGGGGCGCGACTCGACGTCGCCACCCAGGCGGATCCGCGTCCACCTGGGAAGACGCACACGCGTCACGGCGCCGTGCACCCTCGCAGCGACCACATGGGAGATGAGCGAGCATGCCAGGACTCCTTCGCGGTGTCGCCCGCACCGCAGCGATCGCGGGCACGGCCACCGCGGTCTCGAACCGCGTCTCGCGGCGCCAGGCGGGCCGGTGGGCGCAGCAGGACTACGAACAGCAGCTCATGGCGCAGCAGCCGGCAGCCGACACCGCTCCCGGCCCGTCGCAACCCGCGGCCGACACCGCTCCCGCCGCGTCACGGACCGCCGCCGACGACATGACCGGCAAGATCGACCAGCTGAAGCAACTCGCCGATCTCAAGGCACAAGGCGTCCTCACCGACGAGGAGTTCGAGGCCCAGAAGCGCCGGGTGCTCGGCTGAGGCGGAGCCGGCCTCTCCGCGGCTGCCATCAGCAGCATGCCGCTGACCGTGCCGGTCCATGACCGTGACCGTGCGCCATGGCGGGAGACCGCCGTGCGCCATGGCGGGAGACCGCAACCGACGGTCACCCGCCATGGACCGGCCGAGCCGAACCCGCGTCGGACTCAGCGCCGGTCGAGAGCCGTGTCGAGGGTGATGGCCGCGTCGATGAGGGCGAGATGGGTGAACGCCTGCGGGAAGTTACCCAGTTGACGGCCCGTGGGGTCGATCTCCTCGGAGTACAGGCCCAGATGGTTGGCGTACCCCATCATCTTCTCGAACACCAGCCTGGCCCTGTCGAGGCGCCCCGCCCGCGCCAGGGCGTCGACGTACATGAACGTGCACAGCGAGAACGTTCCCTCCGAGCCGCGCAGGCCGTCGGGAGACGCCTCGGGGTTGTACCGGTAGACCAGGCTGTCGCTGACCAGCTCCTGCTCCATGGCGTCCAGGGTCGTCGTCCACATCGGATCCTGCGGGGTGATGAACCCGACCGTCGCCATGCGCAGCAACGAGGAGTCCAGCACGTCACTGCCGTAGTGCTGGACGAAGGCCTGACGTCCCTCGCTCCATCCCTTGGCCATGATCTGGTCGTAGATCTCGTCCCGCGCGCGGTGCCAGCGCTCGGTCGAGGCGGGCCGGCCGTTGGCCTCGGCGAGCCGCAGGGCACGGTCGAACGCCGCCCACGACATCACCCGGCCGTAGGTGAAGTGCTTGCGGCCGCCACGCGTCTCCCACAGGCCCTCCCCGGCCTGGTCCCAGTGGTCCGCCAGCCAGTCGAGGTTGGTCAGCAGCGACCCCCATCCCCGGTGCCCCACCTGGATCCCGTGCTGGTGGGCGAAGTAGATGCTGTCCAGCGCCTCCCCGTAGATGTCCAACTGGAGCTGGTCGGCGGCGCCGTTGCCGATCCGGACCGGCGCGGAACCCGCATAGCCCTCCCAGTGGCCGAGAAGCTGCTCGTCCAGGTCGGAGGAGCCGTCGACCCTGTACATGATGTTGAGCGGACCGCTGTCGCCGTCGCTGCCCGCCCGCTCCCTGACCCGGTTGCTCAGCCACTGGATGAACGCCCGGGCCTCCTCGGTGAACCCCAGCCCCAGCAGGGCGTACACGGAGAAGGACGCGTCGCGGATCCAGGTGAAGCGGTAGTCCCAGTTGCGCTCGCCGCCCAGTTGCTCGGGAAGCGCCGCCGTCGGGGCGGCCACCAGGGCGCCGCTGGGCGCGTACGTCATGAGCTTCAGGGTGATCGCCGAGCGCTCCACCGTCTCGCGCCAACGCCCCGAGTACTGCGACTGCCCCAGCCAGGAGCGCCAGAACGCGCGGTTGTGGTCGAAGAGCCGCTGGTACTCGGCGAGCCGGATCTGCCGGGGCGGCCCGTCGGCGTCCGATTCGAGGACCATCCCGCGTTGCCGGCCCGCCTCGAGGGTCAGCGTGAAGTGCAGGTCGTCCTGCTGGTCCATGAGGACGTCCAGCAGCCGGTCGTCGTCCGGCTCGCGGATGGGGTGCACGGTGAGCCGTGTGCCGTCGTCGGCCTCGAACACCGCCCCGTGCTCGGCGAGGTGCAGCCGATGGGACAGCCGTCCGTAGTCGAAGCGCGGGGCTATCTCGATCTCGAACGTCATGGTCCCGCGCACACAGCGGACCATCCGGACCAGTTGGTGCCTGCCCGTGACCGTCGTGCCCGTCACGGGCATGAAGTCGAGCACCTCCCCGGCGCCCTCCTCGGTCATGAACCGGGTGACCAGGATCGCCGTGTCCGGCAGGTACAGCTGTCTGGTGGCGTAGGTCGCGCTCCTCGGCCGGACCGTGCAGTGGCCGCCGTTGTCCTTGTCCAGCAGCGCGCCGAACACGCTGGGGGAGTCGAAGCGCGGCAGACACAGCCAGTCGACGGTCCCGTCGGTGGTGACCAGCGCCGCGGTCTGCAGATCGCCGAGGAGACCGTGGTTCTCGATGAGCGGGTAGTCCTCCATGAAGGCTCCCCTTCCTGCTGCCGTTCACCCGAAGGCACCCATTCAGCCTAAGGAGACGATCCGTGTTCGGCGCGTCGAGGCGGTCGGTGCCCCATGTGCCGCCGGGCGCGCCGGAGAACGGGCTCGGGCCGGTGCGGGCGGGGGGAACGGACGGCGGGCGGACTCGGCGGCTTTGACGGATATTGGTGCCCGGACGACGTTCCGGTCGGCTCACCGGCCGTGGCACAGGAGGCCTGATGTCCGTTTCACCGTCGTGGAGCGCCCTCGCGGGTGTCGTCGTGCTCGGCGCGACGCTGACAGCGTGTGCGCAGGGGGAGGCACTGGGCACGATCGACACCCGCAACGCGAAGAAAGAACTGGTCGAGACCATTTCGAACCCGCCGGTGGACGGGTGCCACCGTTTCCGTGCGGGGGTGACCCATGTCGCCAACTACACGGTGAACGACCTCATCCTCTACCCGACGGCGGACTGCACCGAGCCACCGGGCGGGCAGAGCACCTACGTGGGCACCCAGCTGTCGGACACCGTGGCCCCTTCCCAGGGCACGTGGCGCAGTTTCACCGTCGTCCACTGACGCGACGGCCGCACCCGTCCGACGGGCGACGGGCGACGGGCGGCTGCTCGTTCCCGGCCGCGTCACGCCCCCGTGTCGGCCGACTCCAGCGACGCCAGCAGGTCCTGGACCGCGATGCGGCCGCCGGCCACCATCTGCGCACCGCTGCGCCGCAGCGCACGGGCCAGCGGAGCGGCCCACGCGTTCTCGTAGACGACGACCGCGGCGGAGTTGCCGGGTTCCAGCGCCGCGCCGGCCTCGTCCAGGTCACCCTGGTCCAGCAGTCCGGAGGAGGCGCCCGCGAACACGGTCAGGCCGAGTTCGTCCCCGAGTTCCTGCAACTCCAGCGCGGTGACCGAGCCGTCGGTGTCCTTGCGGATGAAGACGAGGTCGATGAGGCGGATGATGCCGCGCTCGACCAGGTCGACGAGGAGGGGAAGGCCCTCGCCCGTCATGCGGCTCCCGGGGAACTCGACGATCAGGTAGTCGACGGGTCCCATTTCCTCGAGTTCCTCAGTCATGACCACTCCTCGGCAGCGGGCGCCGGCCGTGCCCCCCGAGGCCCGGTGCGAAGGGCCTGAGGGCGACGGCGCGCGCCGTGCGAACGGAGGCGGACAGCCCCACAGCCATTGCAGCACCGCGGGGAGGGGGCCGCACGTTCGTGGGTGCCGGCGACGAACGGGGGCCGGGCACGTCAACCGGTCAGCTCGTACAGGCTCTTGCCCACCAGCCACAGGCCGATCACCAGACTGCCGACCACGATCGCCTGCTCCTGGTGCCGCTCCATCCACGTGCGCATGCCGAGCAGCCGCCGCCCGGCCCGGGCGGGGGCGAGGACCACGTAGAGCTCGGCGGCGAGCAGACTCGCCGTGGCGAGCACGCAGAAGGAGAAGAGCGCCAGCCACGTCGAGAGGTGGGAGGTGTCGGCTTCCACGACGGTCAGGGCGCCCGCGGCCACCAGGCCCCACGGCTGGAGCAGCACGGCCAGCCCCGCCGCCGCACCGACCGAGCCGCGATCCATGTGCCCACCCAGGGACGAGGACGCCCCGCGGTGCGACGAGGCGACCGGCCCGGACGGATCCGGCCCGGACGGGGTCGCACCGGACGGGTTCGGGCCGGGCGAGTGGGGGCCGGACGGGTTCGGGCCGGACGGGTCCGGGCCGGACGGGTCCGGGCCGGGCGAGTGCGGTTGCGGTGCCGCGGGGGTGACCCCGCCCGGCGTCCGCTCGCGGGCGGACCGTCGGCGGCGGTACGCGGCGTAGAGCACCAGCGACAGGCCGATCACCAGCTTCGCCACGAGGGCCGCGGTGGACGGGGGCGACCGGGGAGGTGGGGGCTGGCCCCCGGTCAGCGACAGGACCAGGGCGATCACCGCGACGAAGCACGCCAGCCATCCCAGGATGAAGGCGAGCCCCTTCCACACACCCCGTGCCGACGCCACCACCAGGACGAAGGCCATGACGGGCAGCGGGTCGAGAGTGATGGCCAGGGCGATGAGCAGCAGGTCGAAGACCATGTCGGTATCCCGTCGTGCACGGACGCGTCGAGCCTATGCACGGGGGTGATCCACCGCATGTCCGGTCCGCCCATCGTGCGTGCGTTCGCCCACCGTGCGTCGGACCCGCCCACAGCACGCTCGGTCCGCCCACCCGCCCGTTGGCTCCGCCCATCGCCATCGCCCATCGCCCATCGCCCATCGCCCATCGCGCGTCCGCTCCGGTTCCGCCCGTCGGCGGCGTCGGTGGGCGGAACCGCCGGGTGCCACGGACTCCGCCTTCGCCCACCCTGGAGCTGGAGAGGAGCACGTGATGGAGACGTCCGTACAGGGCCCGCCGGTGGCCGGGACGCGGTCGGGGTGCCCGGGCACCCCGACCGTCGGCGGCTGATGCCGTCCGGGAACGCCGGGAACGCCGGGAACGCCGGGAACGCTGGCGACGGCCGAGGAGGACCGCCCGGCCCGCCCGGCGGGGCGAAGCACGCGCCCGGCACGCGCCGCCGGCCCCTCTCCGTGACGCGCCCGTCCTGGTGGCGTGGCCGGATGCGTGAGCCGGCCGCCCGGGCCACGGCCTTCCACGCCCGTCTCGAGACCCGGCTCCCGGTGATCACACGGCTCGTGGACCGCATGGTGTCGGTGAACATCCTCGATTCCGCCACCCGCCTGGCGGCCCAGTGCTTCCTGACCGCGGTGCCGTTGCTCTTCGTCGTCGGCGCGTACGCTCCGACGGCGGTGCAGGAACAGCTCGTCGCCTCGGTGAGTGCCGTCTTCGGCCTGACCGGGGACGCGAAAGCCCAATTGCAGCAGGCGTTCCAGCCCCCGAACGACGATCTCCAGCAGGCCACCGGCGTGGTCGGCGGACTGATGGTGCTGCTCTCGGCCACCGCCGTGAGCCGCGCGATGCAACGGCTGTGCAAGCGGGCCTGGGCGATCCCCCGGGCCGGGACACGCATCGCTCCCTGGCGGTGGCTGGCCTGGATCGTCCTCTGGCTCGGGGTCCTGCTCCTCCAGGGGCCGCTGCGCGACGGGTTCGGCCTGGGACTGTGGCTGGGCCTACCGATCGTCCTCGTGACCCAGACGGTTCTGTGGTGGTGGACGCAGCACCTCCTGCTGGGCGGACTCGTCCGCTGGGCACCCCTTCTGCCGGGTGCCGTCATCACGGCGGTCGCGGTCGCCGGCCTGTCCGTCACCGCGCACTTCTACATGCCCCGGGCCCTCGGCCGGGCGCTGGCCGACTACGGGTCCGCGGGTTCGGTCTTCGTCCTGCTCTCCTGGCTGATCGTGGTGTGCGTGGCCATCGCCATCGGCGTCACCGCGGGTGCCGTGCTCTCCGGGGAACCCTTCCTGGCGGGCCGCCTCGGCACCCCGGCCTCTCAGAACCGCACCGGATAGCTCAGGAGAAGCCCGAGGCTGCGCAGCGACAACGCGAAGAGGACGGCCGTGAAGACGTAGCCGGTGCCACGGCCGGGCGCAGACAGGTCGGCGCCGTACTTGCGGATCTCGGTGACGGCCAGGGCGAGGTACTCGTTCCACCCACGACCGGGGACGAGTACCCGGAGGGCGCCCGCGGCGGTCCTGGAGGTGCTGCTCCAGGTAGTTCAACACCTGGACGGCGGTCGTCGGGTCGTTGATGGCGGGCGAAAGCGCTTTGATGGCGATGTCGACCAGGACCCTGACGGCGAAGGCGGGGTCCTGGTCGATCGTCCGCTCCTGCCCCGGGGCGATGAGCGCCCGCACGGCCCGGGCCGGCGGGACCGAGCCGCCGCCGAACGCTTCGGCCAGTACGGCGCCCTCGGTCACGAAGTCGCCGATCGGGTGGCGCAGCACGAGCAGGCAGCCGTGAGCGTGCGCCAGGGAGCGCGTCCTTCGACGTGGATCGCCCGGATGGCTCCGGCCCGGCCCGCCCGAACGCGCCCCCCGACCACCCCTACTTGAACACGTTCAAAAAAGAGGGCTACGCTGATGCCGAGCAGAGCCGAGGGGGTTCGATGAAGGTAGTGCTGCCCGGGGGAACCGGACAGGTGGGCGGGATTCTCGACCGTGCGCTGACGGCGGCCGGTCACGAGGTCACGGTCGTGACCCGGCGTCCCGTGCGGGCGCACCACGTCGGCTGGGACGGGGCCACGCTCGGCCGCTGGGCCGCGGCCGTCGACGGCTGCGACGTCGTGATCAACCTGGCCGGGCGCAGCGTCTCCTGCCGCTACACCGCCGAGAACCTGCGGGCCATGATGGACTCCCGGGTCGATTCGGCGAGGGTGGTCGGCGAGGCGATCGCCGCCGCCGCGCGGCCACCCCGCGTGTGGTTGCAGATGAGTACGGCGACGGTCTACGCCCACCGCTTCGACGCGGCGCACGACGAGGCGACCGGAGTGATCGGCGGCTCGGAGCCCGGAGCGCCGGACTACTGGGCGTACAGCGTGCGGATCGCCGAGAACTGGGAGCGGGCGCAGGCCGAGGCGCCGACCCCCGCGACCCGCAAGGTGGCGCTGCGCTCGGCGATGGTCATGAGCCCGGACCGCGGCGGTGTGTTCGACGTGCTGTCGAGGCTGGCGCGGCTCGGGCTGGGCGGTCCGGTGGCCGGCGGCGCGCAGTACGTCTCGTGGATCCAGGACGAGGACTTCGTACGGGCGGTGGAGTTCCTGATCGCCCGGGACGACATCGAGGGGCCGGTGAACCTCGCCTCGCCCGGCCCCCTTCCGCAGCGCGACTTCATGCGGGCGCTGCGCACGGCCTGGGGCGTCCCGGTGGGGCTGCCGGCGACGCGCTGGATGGCCGAGCTGGGGGCGTTCGCGCTGCGCTCGGACACGGAGCTGCTGCTCAAGAGCCGTCGGGTGGTGCCGGGTCGGCTGGACGCGGCCGGGTTCGCCTTCGCGTACCCCGAGTGGGGGAGGGCCGCCACGGCCCTGGTGCAGCGGGCCAGGCCGGTTCGCGGGGCATCGGGCCGGGACCGTGCGTCGAGCGGCCACGCCGGGTAGACGACGGCGCGAAGCGGACCGGAGGCGCGGCTGACGGGACGGCTCGGCCGTACGGCCGGGAGCGCGGTGATCCGTTGCCGCGGGCGGCCTCGGAAACCACGTGCCCCAGCTGCTGCGCCTCCCTACGCTTCCCGCCATGGACAGCACCTGGGCCGAGGGCCTCGTCAACGTCGTGGACGTCGAAGCGACCTGCTGGTCCGGTTCCCCGCCGCCCGGCCAGGTCAGCGAGATCATCGAGATCGGGCTGACGGTCGTCGACCTGGGCGCCGGCGAGCGCCTCGCCCGGCACCGGATCCTGGTGAGGCCCGTCCGGTCCACGGTCAGTGAGTTCTGCACCGAGCTGACCGGCCTCACCCCGCACGAGGTCGACCAGGGGGTCGCCTTCGCCGAGGCGTGCCGACTGCTGGCGGCCGAGCACCGCGCGGGCGCCCGGCCGTGGGTGAGTTGGGGCGACTACGACCGCCGCCAGTTCACACGGCAGTGTCAGGGCACACGGACGCCCTACCCCTTCGGCCGCCACCACACCAACGCCAAGGCCGTCTTCACCGAGGCCTACGGTCTGCGCAAACGCCCCGGCATGGCACAGGCCCTGGACATCGCGGGGAGGCGGCTCGAAGGCCGTCACCACCGGGGCGAGGACGACGCATGGAACATCGCGGCCCTCGTGCTCCACCTCTCTGCACGGGGCGCCTGGCCGACCGCGGTGGAACATCCCGCCTGACGCACCCGCCCCGGCGTCGGCGGGCGACGACGGCGCGCCTGAGGCGCAGGCTCGCCGCGAGACGGAACGGGCAACGGCGTGGGGGCGGCGGCCCTCACGGTCAGCCCCCGTGCACGGTGAGCCGGTAGCCCTCGGGGCCGCTGAAGGAGAACGTCGGCCCGAACGGGCTGTCCTGCAACGGGGTGACGTCGGGCGTGCCCGCCGCCACGAGCTGCTCGCGCAGTGCGGCGGCGTCCGTGGTGCGCAGCCACAGCGCCACGCCCAGACCGGGCCGCGCGGCACCGTCCAGATCGGTGTCCGGCAGCGGCTCGCGGACGGCGAAGGGGATCGGGCTGGTGGCGAAGACGACCGCGTGGGGCGGTGAGACGGGGGCCCGTCGCAGCCCGAGGCGCTCTTCGAAGAAGGCGGCCGCGGCGGGCACGTCCTTCATCTGCAAGGCGATGAAGTCGGGACCTTCGACGGTGGCGGGCATGGTTCCTCCAGGGTGGGCGCATCCCGACTAGATGTCAGGGCTTTGACATCGGTGACGGTAGACCCCGGTCCTCCCACATGTCAAAATGTTGACATGGAAGACCGTGCGCGCGTGCCCGCGCCCCACCCCGCCGAGGACGTCACCGAACACGTGGGATACCGCCTCAAACGTGCCTCGGCCGCCCTGCGCGGCGCCATGGACAAGGCCCTGCGCGAGTACGACCTCACCGTCCCGCAGTACTCCTGCCTCGAACTCCTCGACGAACAGCCCGGCCTGTCCAACGCCGACCTGGCCCGCGGCACCTTCGTCACCCGGCAGTCGGCCAATGTCGTCCTGCGCGGCCTCAAGGACGCCGGTCTGATCAGCCGGCCGGCCACCACCGAGCACGGCCGCGCCCTGCCCGTCCACCTCACCCCCGCCGGACGGCAGCGCCTGCACGCCGCCCGCGGCGCCGTCTACGCCATCGAGGAGCGCATGATCGGATCCATCCCCGCGCGGCGGCTGACGGCCCTCCTGGCCGACCTCGACGCCATGGCCGAGGCGCTCGACGAGTGACCGGCGCCCCCGGGCGCCGTCGAGCCGCGAAGCCCCCGCCGGCGCGGGTGAGTTACCGATTTCATAGGTGCCTGCCCGACTGATTATGATCTTGGTCATGTCTGTGCAGAACTCTGACAAAACCCTGTCCCGCAAGCAGAGGCTCCAGGAGAAGCAGCGCCGTCAGCTGGCGGTGGTCGACACGGTGGACAAGGCCGAGGCCAAGGTCCGCAAGGCGGAGGTCGAACTGGCCGTGGCCGTCACCGAGGCGGTGCAGGTGTTCGGCGACGAGCAGTCCGCGTCCGAGGGGCTCGACATGCCGCTCGAAGCGGTCCGGCGCTTTCTCGTCATGGCACAGGGCGAAGCGGCCGCCGCCGACAGCGCCGCTGCCGACACCGCCGCCGACGGCGTCGCCGGGGCCGACGGCACACCCTGAACTCGACGCCACGGCGTCTCGGTTCTGTGGCTTTTCCGCTGCCGGGGGTAGATGACGATCACATCTGGACGTCGATCGCCGAAGGAGACGCCGCATGAACAAGGGCAAGCAGATCACTGGCGCGGCCCGCGAGGAACTGGCGCGGGAGATGAAGAAGCAGTACGCCGACGGTCTGTCCATACGGGCCATCGCCGAGGCCCACGGACGGTCGTACGGTTTCGTCCACCGTGTGCTCACCGAGGCGGACGTCCCTCTGCGCAGCCGAGGCGGGGACCGTCCGCACCGACGGCTCGAAGAGGCCCGTCGTCCACGACGGTGACGACGGCTCCTCCCGCGCGGAGAGCGGCCGGCCTCCGCCGGTCGCTCGGGTGCCGACGGCCCGGGCGGAAGCAGCACAGCGCCCGGTCCCCGCGGCGGAGTGAGCGCGAGGCCCCCGCCCCCCGCCCGGTCCCCGGGGCGGGGGTCGTCCGGAGGCGACCGAGGCGCGGACAGATCACGTTCCTCCCCTCACACGAACGGCTGAGCCGGCCCGGTCGGCACCGGTTCACCCGTCCGGCGTCGGCCGCTCGCGTGCGGTGCCGGGGCGCGGTGGGGTGAGCGCGGGTGCCGTCGGCATCCGTGACCTGCCGCAGCCGGGCGTTCGGCCCGGAGGAGGACGACACATGCGCATATCCGGACCGACAGCGGGCCGTCGGGGACGGGCAGCCGCGGTCATCGCGGTCGTACTGAGCTGCTCGGCGGTGCTGACGGGACCGCACCTCGCCGCGGCGGACGGCGTTCCGGCACCCACGGCACCGGCCCCCGCGTTGAACTGGCGGCCCTGCCCTCAGGACGGGCGCTTCGACTGCGCGACCGCGAAGGTGCCGCTGGACTACGCCGACCCGCGCGGGCGCGCCATCGACCTGTCCGTCGTCAGACGCAAGGCCACCCGGCCCGGGCGGCGCATCGGCACCCTGTTCTTCAACCCCGGCGGCCCCGGCGGGCCGGGAACGGTCCAGATGCCGCAGAACTACGCACGCTTCCCGCAGGAGGTGCGGGAGCGGTTCGACATCGTCAGCTGGGATCCGCGCGGTGTCGGCAACAGCACGGCCGTGAACTGCTTCGCGACCCCCCAGGAGGCCCAGGCCTGGGTCGCCGGGAAGCCCGCCGGGTTCCCGGTCGGCGCGCGGCAGCGGGACACCTGGATCGCCGCGTACCGGGAACTGGGCCGCCGCTGCGAGCAGCGCGACCCCGCGCTCCTGCGCCACGTGTCGACCGCCGAGTCCGCCCTCGACCTCGACCGGCTCCGCCGGGCGGTGGGCGAACCGAGGCTCACCTACCTGGGGATCTCCTACGGAACGATCCTCGGCGCCACCTACGCCGGACTCTTCCCCGACACGATCCGTGCCCTGGTCCTCGACAGCAACATCGCCCCGTCGGCGTGGACGGGCCGGGCCGGCGACGCCACCCGTCTTCCGACCTTCCTGCGCATGGGCTCGGACCGCACCGCGGCGGCGACCCTGGACCGGTTCCTCACCCTGTGCGGGTCCACCACCACGGCGGGCTGTGCCTTCTCGGCCGGCGGTCCGGACGCGACCCGGGACAAGTTCGACCGGCTGATGCGGCGCCTGCGCGAGCGTCCGGTCGGCACCTGGACCTACGCCAGGACCGTGGCGGACACGGTCACCGGTCTCTACATCGTCCACCCCGGATGGACGGAACTCGCCGCCCGGCTCCAGGCGTTGTGGGAAGGCCGCGTGCCGGGGCTCTCCGCACCCCTGACCACGCCCCCGGTCACCGTCCCGTACACCGGCGACGAGCAGGCAGGCGCCGTGTTCTGCGGCGACAGCCCCAATCCACGCGACCCCGGTCTCTTCCACACCCTGGAGGAGACCGGCACCAAGGGCGACGCCGGACGCTTCTGGACCTGGGCGGCGGAGCCGTGCGCCACCTGGCCCACCACGGCCGCCCACCCGTACACCGGTCCGTGGGACAAGCCGACGGCCCACCCCGTCCTCGTGGTCGGCACCGTCTACGACCCCTCGACGCCCTACTCGAACGCGCGGGCCATGGCCGAGGAACTGGCCGACGCCCGCCTGCTCACCAACACCGGATACGGACACACCGCACTGCTCAACCCCAGCAGTTGCATCAACGCCCACGTGAGCCGCTACCTCGTCGACGGCGCCCTCCCGCCGCCCGGAACCACGTGCGCACAGGACAAGGCCCCCTTCTCCGCCCCCAAGCCCCGCGGCGGCATCGACGCCGGCGGCGGCGGTACGGCCGGCACCGTCCCGAACCGGTCACGGCTCAGCGGCCCCAGCACCCGCTGACACAAGGGGAGCCGGAGCCGGAGCCGGGGACCGCGCCACCCGGTGCCCGAACCGCCGGGGCGCCGGCCCTCAGGACGTGGCCGCCGCCGGCAGGTCCGGCTGCTGCGGCCGCCGACGCGGTGTCGTCCGCACGGAGAGCACCATGGTGAGCCCACCGCCGGGCGTGTCCTCGGCGTGCAGGGTGCCGCCGAGGGCCTCGGTGAAGCCGCGCGCCACCGCGAGGCCGAGGCCGACGCCGACACCGCGGGGCGCGTCCCCGTAGCGCTGGAAGGGCTCGAAGATGCGGTCCTTGGCGTCGTCCGGCACACCGGGCCCCCGGTCGACGACCCGCACCTCGACCCGGTCGGCGAGGGCGCTCGCCGACACCAGGACCGTCTCGCCCGGCGGGCTGTACTTGACGGCGTTCTCGACGACGTTGGCGACCGCCCGCTCCAGCAGCCCCCGGTCGACGTGGACCATGGGCAGCGTCTCGGGGATGTCCAGCTCCACGCTGTCCTCGGGCACCCCGCCGAGCGCCATGGGCACGACCTCGTCGAGGTCGGTCTCGCGGAAGACCGGGGTGACCGTGCCGGTGTGCAGACGGGACATGTCCAGCAGGTTGCCGACCAGGTGGTCGAGCCGGTCGGCGCCCTCGTCGATGGCCTGGAGCAGATCCGCCCGGTCCCGCTCCGACCACTCGACGTCGTCGGAGAGCAGTGAGGACACCGCGGCCTTGATCCCGGCGAGCGGGGTGCGCAGGTCGTGGCTGACGGCGGCGAGCAGCGCGGTCCGCATGCGGTTCCCCTCGGCCAGTTCCCGGGCCCGGTCGGCTTCACGGCGCAGGCGCTGGCGGTCCAGGACCACGGCGGCCTGCGCGGCGAAGGCGGCCAGCACCCGGCGGTCGGAGGCGGGCAGCACCCGCCCGCGCAGGGACAGGGCCATGTGGTCACCGACCGGCACGTCGACGTCCGCGTCCTCCGGGACCTCCGCGGGACGGTCGCCCACGCTGCCGGCGCAGGTCCAGGGAGCCGTCTCACCGGTCCGCTCCAGCAGCGCCGCCGACTCCATGCCGAAGGTCTCGCGGACCCGCTCCAGCAGCGCCTCCAGCGTGGTCTCCCCCCGCAGGACGTTCCCCGCGAGGAAGGAGAGGATCTCCGACTCGGCCCGCAGCCGCGCCGCCTGGTCGGTGCGCCGGGCCGCGAGGTCCACCACCGAGGCCACCGACACGGCGACCCCGACGAAGACCGCGATGGCGACGACGTTCGTCGGGTCGGCGATCGTCAGGGTGCTGACGGGCGGGCTGAAGTACCAGTTGAGCAGCAGCGAACCCACCACCGCGGAGGCCAGCGCCGGGAACAGCCCGCCCAGCAGGGCCGCCGCCACCGTCAGCGCCAGGAACAGCAGCATGTCGTTGGCGAGGCCGACGTCCGGCACGGCGCCGGTGAGGAGCCAGGTCAGCAGGACGGGACCGAGCACACCGACGAGCCAGCCCCCCACCACCCGGGACCGCCCCAGGCGCGCCCCGCGCGCCACCGGCAGCCCACGGCCCTTGCCCACCGCGTCGTGCGTCACGAGGTGGACGTCGAGATCGGGACCGGACTCACGGGCGACCGTGGCCCCGACCCCCGGTCCGAGGACGTACTGCCAGCCCTTGCGGCGGGAGGCGCCCAGCACGATCTGGGTGGCGTTGGCACCCCGGGCGAAGTCGAGCAGGGCGGCCGGGACGTCGTCGCCGACGACATGGTGGAAGGTGCCGCCGAGGTCCTCCACCAGGGCGCGCTGGACGGACAGTTCCTTCGGCGAGGCGGCGGTGAGGCCGTCGCTGCGGGAGATGTAGACGGCCATGACCTCGCCGCCGGCGCCCTTCTCCGCCAGGCGGACGGCGCGCCGTATCAGCGTCCGGCCCTCGGGGCCGCCGGTCAGGCCGACCACGATCCGCTCCCGCGAGCCCCAGATGGCCGAGACGTGGTGCTCGTCGCGGTACTCGTTCAGGTACTCGTCGACCCGGTCGGCCACCCACAGCAGCGCCAGCTCCCGCAGGGCGGTCAGGTTCCCGGGCCGGAAGTAGTGGGACAGGGCCGCGTCGACCTTGTCCGGCCGGTAGATGTTCCCGTGGGCCATACGGCGGCGCAGGGCCTCCGGGGACATGTCGACCAGCTCGATCTGGTCCGCGCGCCGCACGACCTCGTCGGGGACGGTCTCGCGCTGCCGCACCCCCGTGATCGACTCCACCACGTCGCCCAGCGACTCCAGGTGCTGGATGTTCACGGTGGAGACGACGTCGATGCCGGCGGCGAGCAGTTCCTCCACGTCCTGCCAGCGCTTGGCGTTGCGGGAGCCGGGGACGTTGGTGTGGGCGAGCTCGTCGACCAGGGCGACGGCGGGGGAGCGCCGCAGGACGGCGTCCACGTCCATCTCGGTGAAGGTGCCGCCCCGGTACTCGATCTCCCGGCGCGGGACCTGTTCCAGGCCGTGCAGCATCACCTCGGTGCGCGGCCGCTGGTGGTGCTC
The DNA here is from genome assembly GCF_042888135.1 of Streptomyces sp. NPDC003247. Lineage (NCBI taxonomy): Bacteria > Bacillati > Actinomycetota > Actinomycetes > Kitasatosporales > Streptomycetaceae > Streptomyces > Streptomyces sp. NPDC003247. The sequence goes on along the minus strand of NZ_JBIAPF010000006.1, from coordinate 228,310 downwards.
GACGAACGCGGCCACGCAGTCGGTGCCCCGTTCGACCCGGCGGTGCGCCTCCGACAGCATCGCGTACGTCTTGCCGACGCCGGGTGCCGCACCGAGGAAGATCCTGAGCCTGCCGCGTGCCATGTCATCCCTCGAAGCGGTAGCCCATACCGGGCTCGGTGATCAGATGGCGGGGGTGGGAGGGGTCCGTCTCCAGTTTGCGGCGCAACTGGGCCATGTAGACCCGCAGATAGTTGGTCTTCTTGCTCTGCGGGAAGCCCCAGACCTCCTGGAGGAGCTGCTGCTGCGTGATCAGCCGGCCCGGATGGGTCACCAGGATCTCCAGCAGATGCCACTCGGTCGGGGTCAGCCGCACGTCCCGGCCGTCCCGGACGACCTTCTTGGCCAGCAGGTCGACGCTGAAGCCCGCCGTCTCGACCAGCGCCGTCTCGGCGGTGACCGGTGTGTCCTCGGCCCGGCGGACGGCGGCGCGCAGCCGGGCCAGCAGCTCGTCCATGCTGAAGGGCTTGGTGACGTAGTCGTCGGCGCCGGCGTCGAGCGCGGCCACCTTCTCGTTGGACGCCTGCCGGGCCGACAGGACCAGGATCGGCACCCGGCTCCAGCCCCGCAGGCCCCGGATGACCTCGACGCCGTCCATGTCCGGCAGGCCGAGGTCGAGCACGACCACGTCGGGCTGACGCGCGGCGGCGAGCCGCAGGGCCGTGGCCCCGTCGGGGGCGGCGTCCACGCCGTAGTGACGCGCCTGCAGGTTGATGACGAGGGCCCGAACGAGCTGCGGGTCGTCCTCCACCACGAGCACCCGGGTCATAGGTGTGTGTCACTCCTGTCGTACGTCGGGCCGTACGGGGCCGGATGCGGGGCGACCGGCTCCATGACGGCGGGAGCCGGCGGAGCCGGGATGACTCCCGAGCCGCCGGCTCCCGTGGGGCGCGAAGCCGTCACCGCTTCGCCGCTACGAGGTTCTTGAGCGCGATGTTGAGTTCCAGGACGTTCACCCGGGGCTCGCCCAAGAAGCCCAGCGTACGGCCCTCGGTGTGGTCCTCGACCAGCCGCTCCACCCGGGCGGCGGACAGGCCGTTGCGCGCGGCGACGCGGTGGACCTGGAGGCGGGCGTAGGCCGGGGAGATGTCCGGGTCCAGGCCGGAACCGGAGGACGTCACCGCGTCGGCGGGGACGTCGGACGGCTCGACCGTCCAGCCGGGGACGGAGTTGTCCTCGACGACGGCGGCCCGGGCGGCCTCGACCTGCCGGATCAGTTCCTCGTTGTCGGCGGACAGGTTGGTGGCGCCGGACAGCAGCAGCTCGTACCGCGTGTTGACGCTGTTGGCGCCGAGCCCGTTCGCCGGGCGGCCCTGGAACCACCGCAGGTCCGCTTCGGGTGTCTGCCGCCCCTTCGCCGGCGGCAGGTCGTACGACTGCCCGATCAGGGAGGAGCCGACGACCCGACCGTCCGCGACGACCTCGGAGCCGTTCGCCTTCTCGTGGAACAGCCCCTGGGCGATGCCGGTGACGGCCAGGGGGTAGAGCACACCGGTCACCAGGGTCAGCAGGAGCAGGGCGCGCAGGCCCGCCCCGAGCAGCCGGGCGGTGTTCGTGACCGAGTTGTTCATGGTGATCAGCCGATCCCGGGTATGAGGGAGACGAACAGGTCGATGAGCTTGATGCCGACGAAGGGCGCGATCAGCCCGCCCAGGCCGTAGACGGTCAGATTGCGCCGCAGCATCCGGTCGGCGCTGACCGGCCGGTACCGCACGCCCTTCAGCGACAGCGGCACCAGCGCGACGATGATCAGCGCGTTGAAGACGACGGCCGACAGGATCGCGGAGTCGGGCGAGGACAGCCCCATGATGTTGAGCCTGTCCAGGCCGGGGTGGACGGCCGCGAACAGCGCCGGGATGATCGCGAAGTACTTCGCGACGTCGTTGGCTATGGAGAACGTCGTCAGCGCACCGCGCGTGATCAGCAGCTGCTTGCCGATCTCCACGATCTCGATCAGTTTGGTCGGGTCGGAGTCGAGGTCGACCATGTTGCCGGCCTCCTTGGCGGCCGACGTCCCCGTGTTCATCGCCACGCCGACGTCCGCCTGGGCCAGCGCGGGCGCGTCGTTCGTGCCGTCACCGGTCATCGCGACCAGCTTGCCGCCCGCCTGCTCGCGTTTGATCAGCGCCATCTTGTCCTCGGGGGTGGCCTCCGCGAGGAAGTCGTCGACGCCGGCCTCCTCGGCGATCGCCCTGGCCGTCAGCGGGTTGTCGCCCGTGATCATGACGGTCTTGATGCCCATGCGGCGCAGCTCCTCGAACCGCTCGCGCATGCCGTCCTTGACGACGTCCTTCAGATGGACGACACCCAGGACGCGGGCTCCCCGCTCGTCGTCCACCGCGACCAGCAGCGGAGTACCGCCCGCCGCGGCGATCCGGTCGGCAGTCCGTCCCGCGTCCCCGGCGGCCTCGCCGCCCCGCTCCGCCACCCAGGCGATGACGGAGGCCGCGGCGCCCTTGCGGACCTTGCGCCCGTCGACGTCCACACCCGACATCCGGGTCTGGGCGGTGAACTCGATCCACTCGGCGTGCGCGAGCTCTCCCCGGTGGCGCTCGCGCAGCCCGTACCGCTCCTTCGCCAGGACGACGACCGAGCGGCCCTCGGGCGTCTCGTCGGCCAGCGAGGAGAGCTGGGCCGCGTCCGCCAGCTCCGCCTCCGTCGTGCCCCGCACCGGTACGAACTCGGCCGCCCGGCGGTTGCCGAGGGTGATCGTGCCGGTCTTGTCGAGGAGCAGGGTCGACACGTCGCCCGCCGCTTCGACGGCCCTGCCGGACATGGCCAGGACGTTGCGCTGCACCAGACGGTCCATGCCCGCGATGCCGATCGCCGACAGCAGCGCGCCGATGGTGGTCGGGATCAGGCACACCAGCAGGGCGACCAGCACCACCAACGACAGGTGCGTGCCGGCGTACCGCGCGAAGGGCGGCAGCGTGGCGCACGCGAGCAGGAAGACGATGGTCAGCGACGCCAGCAGGATGTTCAGCGCGATCTCGTTCGGCGTCTTCCGCCGGGCCGCCCCCTCGACGAGGCTGATCATCCGGTCGATGAACGTCTCGCCGGGCTTCGTCGTGATCGTGACGACGATGCGGTCGGACAGCACCTTCGTGCCGCCGGTGACCGCCGAGCGGTCGCCTCCCGACTCACGGATGACCGGCGCCGACTCGCCGGTGATCGCCGACTCGTCGACGGACGCGACGCCCTCGACGACGTCACCGTCACCGGGGATGACGTCCCCGGCCTCGCAGACCACCCGGTCGCCGATCCTCAGCTCGGTGCCGGGGACCCGCTCCTGCGCGCCGTCGCCGCGCAGCCGGCGGGCGACCGTGTCCGTCCTGGCCCTGCGCAGGGTGTCGGCCTGCGCCTTGCCGCGGCCCTCGGCGACCGCCTCCGCCAGGTTGGCGAAGACGACGGTCAGCCACAGCCAGGCACTGATGGTCCAGCCGAACCAGTCACCCGGGTCGGTGAAGGAGAACACGGTCGTCAGGACCGAGCCGACCCACACCACGAACATCACGGGCGACGTGACCATCACCCGGGGGTCGAGTTTGCGCACCGCCTCCGGCAGGGACCTGATCAGCTGCGCGGGGTCGAAGAGGCCCGCTCCGACGCGGCCCTCGGCGGGGGTGTGCCCGGCGGGGGCGTCGCCGTGCGGCGCCCGGGCGGGAGTGACGGTGGACATGGAGCCCTCTGCATTCTCGGTACGGGTGGCCATCACGCCAGCCCCTCGGCGAGCGGGCCCAGGGCCAGCGCCGGGAAGTAGGTCAGACCGGTGACGATCAGGACCGCGCCCACCAACAGGCCGGTGAACAGCGGCTTCTCGGTGCGCAGCGTGCCCGCGGTGACCGGGACCGGCCGCTGCTCGGCGAGCGAGCCGGCCAGTGCCAGGACGAACACCATCGGCAGGAAGCGGCCGAACAGCATCGCCAGCCCGGTGGCGGTGTTGTACCAGTCGGTGTTCGCGTTCAGACCGGCGAAGGCCGAGCCGTTGTTGTTGGACGCCGAGGTGAACGCGTACAGCACTTCCGAGAAGCCGTGCGCGCCGGGATTGAGCATCGAGTGGGGCGGGGTCGGCAGCGCCATGGACGCCGCCGTGAAGACCAGGACCAGGGCCGGCGTGACCAGCAGGTAGCAGGCCGCCGGCTTCATCTCCCGCGCGCCGATCCTCTTGCCCAGGTACTCGGGCGTCCGCCCGACCATCAGGCCGGCGATGAACACCGCGATGACCGCCATGATCAGCATGCCGTAGAGGCCGGACCCGGTGCCGCCGGGCGCGATCTCGCCGAGCATCATGCCGAGCATCGTGAGGCCGCCGCCCAGGCCGGTGAAGGACGAGTGGAAGGAGTTCACCGCGCCGGTCGAGGTGAGCGTGGTCGACACCGCGAAGATCGACGAGGAGCCGATCCCGAAGCGGACCTCCTTGCCCTCCATGGCCCCGCCCGCCAGCTGGAGCGCCGGGCCGTGGTGGGCGAACTCGGTCCACATCATCAGGGCGACGAAGCCGGCCCAGAGGGTGGCCATCGTGGCGAGGATCGCGTACCCCTGCCGCACGGAACCGACCATCACACCGAAGGTGCGGGTCAGCGAGAACGGGATCACCAGGATCAGGAAGATCTCGAAGAGGTTCGTGAAGGGCGTCGGGTTCTCGAACGGGTGAGCGCTGTTGGCGTTGAAGTAGCCGCCGCCGTTGGTGCCCAGCTCCTTGATGGCCTCCTGCGAGGCGACCGCGCCACCGTTCCACTGCTGCGAACCGCCCAGGAACTGGCCGACCTCGTGGATGCCGGAGAAGTTCTGCAGGGTGCCGCAGGCCACCAGTACGAGGGCGGCGATCGCCGCGCCCGGCACCAGGATCCGCAGGGTGCCGCGCACCAGGTCGGACCAGAAATTGCCGAGTTCACCGGTGCGCGAGCGGGCGAAGCCGCGTACCAGTGCCACGGCGACGGCCATGCCGACGGCCGCGGAGACGAAGTTCTGCACGGCCAGACCGGCGGTCTGCACGACGTGACCCATGGTCTGCTCGCCGTAGTAGGACTGCCAGTTGGTGTTGGTCACGAAGGACACGGCCGTGTTGAACGACTGCGCCGGTCCGACCGAGGAGAAGCCGAGCGAGCCGGGCAGCACGCCCTGGAGCCGTTGCAGCAGGTAGAGGAAGACGACACCGACGGCCGAGAAGGCGAGGACACCGCGCAGGTACGCGGGCCAGCGCATCTCGGCATCGGGGTCGGCACCGATGCCCTGGTAGATCCACTTCTCGACGCGCAGGTGTTTTTTCGAGGAGTAGACCCGGGCCATGTGATGGCCGAGGGGAATGTGGACGAGCGCCAGCGCGCCCGTCAGGGCGAGCAACTGGAGCACGCCGGCCGGTACGGGACCCATGTCGGCTCTCAGAACCTCTCCGGGAAGATCAGAGCGAGGGCGAGATAGCCCAGCAGGGCGACGGCCACGACCAGGCCGACGGTGTTCTCGGCGGTCACAGCTTCGTCACCCCCTTGGCGGCCAGAGCCACCAGCGCGAATCCCGCGATGATGGTGACGACGAAAGCCAGATCGGCCATCGCGAACTCCTGGAACGAGGTGCGTCGGAATCGGACGCTTAGAGGAAAACGCCTCCGCGGCCTGACCAGGTCGTCCCTTGACGGTTCTCTTACGGCGGGGTCCGTGTCCTTGACGGGTCCCTTACGGCACCCGATCCGGGCCGGCGGGGGCCCTGCGACGACGGGGTGACCGGCCTCACGGCGGGCCGGCGCGATCCGGTCACCGTCCGCCCGGATCGGCGGAGTCGCCCCGGGCCTCGTCGAGCCGACCCGCCTGGTCGTATCCGGAGACGAGGGTCAGCAGGGACTCGAGGGCCGGCCCGCTGTCGGGGCCGAAGGCGCGTTCCTGGATCTCTCGTAGTACGAGTTGAACAACCGTTCCTTGCGTCGCTCCAGTGTGTCGTCGCCCCCTTGGCAGGGCACGCCTGCTCACCTCGACGGCCTTGGACGCACGGCGGGAGTGGAAGTAGAGATGGCCGATGTCGTGCCAGTTGCCCAACGCCAGGGCATCGTCCGCGCCGAGGGTTTCGGTCGCGAAGAAGATGTTCTGCACGTACAGGTCGATCGCCTCGTCCATCTCCCGCGTGGTGCGGTCCGCGGTGAGGCGGTGCGGTGCGGGACCGGAGCACGCGACGCCTCCTACGGTGCGCCAGGCAGGAACGGCGAAGACCCGGAACAGATGCGGCGCGGTGCCGCTCCACGCGGTGGGGAACAGCGCTCCGCAGTCCAGTTCGAACCGGTACAGCCCGCCGGTCGACGCGGCCGAGACCACCTCGGTCGGTGACAGGAACACCATGTCCCGTACATCGCCGTGGGAGTCCGGCAGGGCCCGGTCCGCGCGGAGAACGACCTCCTCCACACCCTCGTCGGTGACGGCCAGGTGACGGCCGCCGGCCAACGCGATCCGGGTGCCGGTCGCGTCGACCGCGAGGACGTCGACGCGTCCCAGCCCCAGCTCGCGCAGCCGCACCTGGCGCAACCCCACGTACGCCAGCGGAGGTGACCGCAGTACCGCGACGAAACCGTGGGCGGTCGGCGCGGTCAGCGCGTCGGACAGGCCCGGGTCGACCCGCAGGACCCGCTTCCCGCCGGGGCGGTACAGAGCGGCGGAGAACACGCCGATGGGGCGGCGTACGCCGACACGGTGCCGGAGTACGCCGACACGGAGCGGGACGCGCCGCGGGCCGCGGCCCTCGAACCGCTGACCGGTCCGCTCCCGCTACTTCGGGTCGCGGTGGAACAGCGACGTGGACCAGAAGAAGCCGAGCAGGGTGAGGCCCAGGCACCAGGCGATCGCGAGCCAGCCGTTGTGGCCGATCTCGGTGCCGAGCAGTAGTCCGCGCAGGGTCTCGATGGCGGGCGTGAACGGCTGGTACTCGGCGATCGGCCGGAACCAGCCCGGCATCGCGTCGACCGGGACGAAGGTGCTGGAGATGAGCGGCAGGAGGATCAGCGGCTGTGCGCTGTTGGCGGCGGCCTCGGCGTTCGGGCTGGCCAGACCCATGCCGACCGCGATCCAGGTGAGCGCCAGGGAGAACAGGGCGAGCAGTCCGAACGCCGCGATCCACTCCAGGGCGGTGGCGTCGGTGGAGCGGAAGCCGATGGCCACGGCGACGGCGCCGACGAGGAGCACGCTGGCGACGCACTGGAGCACGCTGCCGGCGACGTGCCCGACGAGCACGGAGCCGCGGTGGATGGCCATGGTGCGGAAGCGGGCGATGATGCCCTCGCTCATGTCGGTGGAGACGGACACCGCGCTGCCGACGGTCGTGCCGCCGATGGTCATCATCAGGATGCCGGGCACGATGTAGGCGATGTAGTCGGAGCGGTCGGCGCCGCCGATGCCCGCGCTCATCACGTCGCCGAAGATGTAGACGAAGAGCAGCAGGAGCATGACCGGGGTGAGCAGCAGGTTCAGGGTGAGGGAGGGGTAGCGCCGGGCGTGCAGGAGGTTGCGGCGCAGCATGGTGGAGGAGTCGCGGACGGCCAGGGACAGGGTGCTCATCGGGCGGACTCCTCGGACTGGGCGGGGACCTTGGACTGGGCGGGGACCTTGGTGCTGCCGGTGAGGGCGAAGAACACGTCGTCGAGGTCGGGGGTGTGCACGGTCAGCTCGTCGGCCTCGACGCCGGCCGCGTCCAGCCGGTCGAGGAGGGAGCGCAGCGCGCGCTGGCTGCCGTCGCCGGCGATCTGAAGCGCCAGCGCCTCGTCGTCCCGGGTGACCTCGCCCAGCGCGGAGACGGCGCTCCGGTAGGTGTCCGGGTCGGTGAAGCGGAGCCGGACGTGTCCGCCGGGGACGATCCGCTTGAGTTCCTCGGCGGTGCCCTCGGCGGCGATCTGGCCGTCGTGGAGGACGGCGATGCGGTCGGCGAGTTCGTCGGCCTCCTCCAGGTACTGGGTGGTGAGGAAGACGGTCACCCCGTCGGAGACCAGCTCGCGGATGATCTGCCACATGGTGTGGCGGCTGCGCGGGTCGAGGCCGGTGGTGGGCTCGTCGAGGAAGATGATCCGCGGGCTGCCGACCAGGGTCATGGCGATGTCGAGGCGGCGCTTCATGCCGCCGGAGTAGCCGGCGGCGGGCTTCTTCGCGGCTTCCACCAGGTCGAAGCGCTCCAGCAGCTCGGCCGCGACCCGGCGCCTCTCGTGCTTGGGCAGGTGGTGCAGGTCCGCCATGAGGAGCATGTTCTCCTCGCCGGTGATCAGCCCGTCGACGGCGGAGAACTGCCCGGTGACGCCGATCGCGGCCCGCACCCCGTCCGGTGACGCGGCGACGTCGTGGCCCGCGACCTGGGCCTGCCCGCCGTCGGCGGTGACGAGAGTGGAGAGGATCTTGACGGCGGTGGTCTTGCCGGCGCCGTTCGGGCCGAGCAGCGCGAACACGGACCCGGCCGGGATGCGCAGATCGATGCCGTCGAGGACGGTCTTGTCGCCGTACGACTTGCGCAGACCGATGGCGGAGATGGCGGCCGGAGGCGGGTGACCGCTACCCCGTCTGGGCGTGGGCATGACAGAGAAAGGCATGGGGTCCTCCTGGTGAGAAGGCTGGAGCGGCTGGGGGAGTGAGGGGGCGAGGCCGGTCGTTCGGGGCTCAGGCTTTGGCGCGGCGGACGTGGATGTTGCCGTACCGGGTGAGGGCGCGGACCTCGACGGTGTCCTCGGTCTTCTCCGGGGTCTCGGACGCGGTGAGCGTGTTGCGCACCTGCCCGGAGCCCGAGCGGACGTCGAGCCAGGCGGCCGTGCCCTCGCGGACGCCGACGTCGATGGCGCCATAGGAGGTCTCCAACCGGACGGTGCCGCGGGCCACTTCGTCCACGCGCAGGGTGCCGTGGGCGGTGATGGCGGTGACCGAGTCCTCGGCGCGCCGGATCTCGATGTCGCCGTTGGCGCCGCGCACCCGCAGCTCGCCGGTCGCGGCGCCGACGGTCGTGGTGCCGTGCGAGTTCTTCAGCACGGCGGGGCCGTCGACGAAGCCGACGCGCAGGCTGCCGGAGCTGGTGGTGATCTCGGCCCTGCCCTCGACCCGGTCCACGGTGATCGAGCCGTGCGACGCGGTCAGCTTCAGCGGGCCGGTCGTGTCGAGGCGGACGTCGCCGGACGAGGTCTTCACGCGGACCTCGCCGAGCCGGCCCTCGCCGAGCACCTGGGCCCAGGCGCCGGTCATGTCGATGTGCGAGCCCGTGGGCAGTTCGATCGTCACGTCGACGGTGCCGGTGCGGCCGAACAGGGGGGACTTGGGCGTCCTGACGGTCAGTGCGCCGCTCGCGTACGTGACCTCGGTCTGTTCGGCCGCCCGTACGTCCTGGTCCCGCTGCGGGTCGCGGGGCCGCACGTCGACGACGGTGTCGTGGCGGTCGCCCGCGGTGAACTGGATGGAACCGGCCTCCACGTGTGCCGTGGCCGAGATCGGTTCGGGAGTGTCGAAAGAAGGCATGGCTGTCCCGTCCTCTTGGGTCTTCCGGACGTCCCCGCAGGGGGACGTGGTGTGGGTGAGGCGATGCGGGTGAGGGTGCGGCTAGCGCACCCAGCCCGTGAAGCTCTGTCCGCGGGTCTGGGTCTTCTCCGTCGTGCGCGGCCCGGGGTCACCGCCGACCGCCGCCGACACGGCGCGCACGAGCCACGCGTTGACCGACAGGCCCTCGCGGGTCGCGGCCTCCTCGGCGAGGGCCTTGAGGGAGGCCGGCAGGCGCAGGTTGACGCGGGCGGTGCCGCCCTCGTCGCCGTCGGCCGGAGCCGGGGTCCTGAACGGTTCGGCCGGTGCGACCGGCGCGGTCGGCTCCATGGGGCCGCCGCCGTCCGCGGGCGGCGGTGTCACCACGAAGTCGGGGTCGAGTCCGCGCAGCCGTACGTCGACCGAGCCGGGCGCGAGTTCGCGGGTGATCTCGTTCATCGCGGCGGAGAGCACCTCGAGCATGGTCAGCCGGGTCGCCGACTCCAGGGGAGCGGTGAGCCTCTCCGCCAGCTCGCGGGCGTCGTCGCCACCGGCTTCGGCGGCCACCGCGAGCTCGCGACGAAGGGCGTCGACATACGGAGTGAGGTCCATGACGCCATCATGGCGCCACAATGGCGTCATGCGCAAGCCGTCAGGGCGCATCTCTGGGGCGGGTGTCTGGGGTACCCATTCTGTCCTGCGGAAATGTGATGTCGTGTGCCTGGATGACGGTGGCGCCGTGTGCGCCCATGGGTCTCTGGCGGGGTCGGGTGGCGCCTGATGATGCCAAGGTGTGCCACTCGGTGCCACGTGGTGCCAGTAGGTGCCATGTGGTGCCGGGGTGCAGGGGCTGCCACCCCTCGGCAATGCCGGAGGTGCGGGCGCCCGGAGCGCGGTCGCCGGGTGCTGGGGGCTTGCCGGGACGGACATCACGCTCCCCCGCACAGGTGAACCTGCGGGCAACCCCGTCTGGGCAGTACCGGGCGACCAGTATGTGTAGTGGCGTGATCAAACACCTGATGCGTGCCGGGGCCGTCGCCGCCCTGGCCTTCCTCACCACGGCTCTGCCGGCCTCCGCTTCCGGCGCGGCCGGCCCGGTGCGGGCCGCGATCGACTGCCCGTCCGGCTACGTGTGCATCTACCCGGACATCAATTTCGGCGGACAGCCCTGGGTGTGGCGGGCCGTGGACGGCAGTGTCAAAGACCTTCCGCTCGCGATCCGGGATCGGGGCAGCTCGATCCGCAACAACTCCGCCCGCACCGCCCGCGTCTACGAAGGGCGCAACCACAGCGGCCGTTGGGTGTGCGTCACCCGCAGCGGCGGCTCCATCCACGATCTGCGCAGCTACAACCTCAACGACCAGACCCGCTCCCTGAAGATCAACCGCAACAACTGCGGCTGACCACCCGCACCACACGTGATACCGGCACCACACGTGCCACCCGCACCACCCGCATCACGCGTGCCGGGGCGGCCGGTCGGCCGGTCCCGGCACGTCCCGGGGGATGCCCCTGGCGGCGACGAGGTTCGCGGCTTCGGCGGACCGGTCGCCGTACTCCCCGAGAGGGACCGTCGGCTCAGCCGGCCGCGTGGGCGGTGAGGAGTGCCATGGTCTCGTCCCACAGGTTCCTCTGCGCGCGGGCGTCCCGGCCGGGTTCGGGGCACTCCAGCGGGCGGGCGTCGCGGACGGAGAAGTAGCCGCCGCTGGTGCGGGCGAGGGCGGGGTCGGTGGCGAGCCGCACGATGATGCCGGCGCCCTTGCGGGGGTCGCCGATCCCGAGAGCGTTCAGCACGCGCCGCAGGACCGCGGAGCCGGGCAGGTCCCGGCCGAGACCGGTGGCGTTGAAACCGGGGTCGCAGCAGTTCACCGTGACCTTCTCCGGGTTCAGGCGCCTGGCCAGTTCCTGGGACCACATGATGGTCATCAGCTTGGTCCGCCCGTACAGGGCCATCGACTCCCGGCGGCTGTAGGGATCGGTGCGGCGCAGGTCCTCGGCCGGTGCGATCGTCCCGGCCTGCCGCGACGCCTCCGACGCGACGTTGACGATCCGCGCCGGCGCCGAGGCGAGGAGCGTGTCCGTCAGCGCCTGCGTCAGGACGAACGGGCCCAGGTGGTTCACGGCGGTCATCTCCGCGAACCCCTCGGCGGTGATCCGCTGTGAGAAGGCGTGCAGACCGGCGTTGTTGACCAGTACGTCCACCCGCGGAAGGCGCGCGGCGATCTCGTCACCCACCCGGCGCGCCCGGGAGAGCAGTCCGAGGTCGGCGTGGAAGACGTCGACGGGAGCGTCGGTCACCCCGGCCAGGCCGTCGACGAGGGCTTCGGCTCTGCCGCGGGAGCGGGCCACCGCGGCGATGCGGTAGCCCCGGCGGGCCAGCTCGAAGGCGGCGACGCGGCCCAGTCCGGAGGTGGCTCCGGTGATCACGGCAACAGGGCGGTCCATCACACACTCCATTCATGAGGTACCTCACGATCATGGTGTGGGAGGATACCCGAACCATGAGCGAGCACGACATGACGGCCGTCGGCGGCGCCCCGGAGCAGGTGGGACTGTCCTTCCTCACCCTTGCCCACGGCGTGCGCGAGCAGGTCGACCAGCGCATGGTGTCGGCCGCGGGGCTGTCCCTGTCCCGCACCAAGGTCCTTCAGGTCCTGGCCGGCCGCGGCGCACTGCACCAGGCCGAACTCGCCGACGCCCTCGGCCAGGCGCCGCGCTCCGTCACCCAGATCGTGGAAGGCCTGGAACGCCTCGGCCTGGTCGCCCGGACCGGCGACCCCCAGGACCGCCGCCGCAAGACCGTCTCCCTGACGGAGGCCGGCCGGACGACACTGGCAGCGGCGGAGCGAGCGGGAACGAGCGTCCTCCGCCAACTCTTCGGATCGCTCGAACCGCAGCAGTTGACCAGCCTGGAAACGCTGCTCGCCCGCCTCGACACGGTCCTCGCGCGCTGACGCCGCCTCCAACGGGAAGGTGCCCCGGGCCTGTTCCCGGTGGTGCCGTGATGCCATCCTGGGCCGGGCAGGGGACGCCCGCCCGCTCGATCACCCGAACGGCACCCGATGAAGACACCCCACCACGAGTCGGTCCTCTCCCGTGCCGCTCGCATCCTGGAGGCGTTCAGCCAGGACGAGCCGGCGCTGACCGTCTCCGAGATCGCGCGCCGTACCGGGCTGCACGTGGCCACGGCCTCCCGGCTGGTGGCCGAACTGGTCGCCCACGGCTTCCTGAGCCGGGACGACGACCGCCGGGTGCGCATCGGGGTCCGGCTCTGGGAACTCGTCATGAGGGCCTCGCCGACGCTGTCGCTGCGCGATGCGGCGATGCCGTTCATGGAGGGCGTGCACGACGTGGTGGGCCACCACGTGCAACTGGGGGTCCTGCAAGGTGACGACGTGCTGTTCCTCGAACGCCTCTCGGCCCCGAACGCGGTGGTCAACTACTCCCGCATCGCCGGGCGACTGCCCCTGTACGCGTCGTCCAGCGGCCTGGTGCTCCTGGCCCACGGCCCCGCCGACGTCAGGGAACGTGTGCTGGCCGGCCCGCTGACCGCCTACACCGCGTCCACTCCGGCCACACCCGCACGACTGCGCACCCTCCTGGCCGAGGCGCGCCGGCGGGGTTACGCCTTCTGCCCCGGGCACGTCCACGAGGAGGCCCTCGGTGTGGCTGCCCCGGTGCGCGGCGCGGACGGCACCGTGGTGGCGGCCCTGTCGGTCATCGTCCCCAACGACGCGGGCGCCCAGGCGGTCGTCCCCGTCGTACGGATGGCCGCCCGAGGCGTGTCCCGCGCGCTGGGGGCGCCCGCCGCACGCGAGGCGCCCGGTGTGTGACGGCAGCGCGACGGCAGCGTGACGTCCGTACGAAGTCCGCCTCTCGCTGAGTGAGAACGCCGTCGCGGTGCGACCGCGGCCACGCGCATCCTTCCTGCATTCCCCAGACAGGAGGCGACGACGTGGTCGTACACAACCTGCTGCCCTCACCTCTCCGGCCCACCCCCGCCCTGACCTTGCGGGTCCGCTCCAAGGACGTCGTCGCCGACGGCGTCGTGTCCCTCGTCCTCGACCACCCGGACGGCGCGCGGCTGCCGGACTGGACACCCGGGGCGCACATCGACCTGGTCCTGCCGGACGCGACGACCCGGCAGTACTCGCTGTGCGGCGACCGGTGGGACCCGTACTCCTACCGCGTCGCGATCCTGCGCGAGCCCGCCGGGCGCGGAGGATCGGCCTACGTCCACGACCGGCTGATGCCGGGAGATCCGGTGGGCTTCGGCGGCGCGCACAACCACTTCCCGCTGGTGCCGTCCGACCGCTACCTGTTCGTCGCGGGCGGCATCGGCATCACCCCGCTGCTGCCGATGATCCACCAGGCCGCGTCGACGGGCACCGACTGGCAGCTCCTGTACGGCGGCCGCACCCGCGCCTCGATGGCGTTCCGCGACGACCTCACGGACTCCTACGGCGACCGCGTGCACCTCAGTCCCCAGGACGAGTGCGGCCTGCTGGACCTGGCGGCATGGCTGAGCGAGCCGCCGCCCGGCACCACGGTGTACTGCTGCGGACCGGCCCCCCTCCTGGCCGCCGTACAGGAGGCGTGCGCCGGGCGGCCGCCACACCGTCTGCGCACCGAGCGCTTCACCGCCGCGGACCGCTCCGCGCCCGTGCGCCGGACGCCCTTCGAGGTGGAGTTGCGCCGTACCGGCCGCACGGTGACCGTCACCCCCGACACCTCCGTGCTGCACGCCGTGCGCCGGGCCGGAGCCGAGGTGCTGTCCTCCTGCGAGCAGGGAACCTGCGGCACCTGCCTCGTCCCGGTGATCGAGGGAACGCCCGACCACCGCGACGCGGTCCTGGCCGACCACGAACGCGCGGCCGGCGACTGCATGATGCCCTGCGTGTCCCGCTCGCGCTCGGACCGCCTGGTCCTGGACCTCTGAGCGCCCTGACGCCGACGGTCCCGGGCCTCGCGCCGCCGGGACGTCCGAGCCCCCCCGCCCGTTCCTCCCCGCCGCTCTCGTGGAGCCGCCATGACCGAGACAGCAGCCGTCCCCGCGTCGGCGCCGATCAGCGACGCCGACCCGTTCGCCGCACAGCACCTGGCTGAACCCGAGCCGTTGCAGCGGCACTTGCGCGCAGCAGGCCCCGTCGTCCGCCTCTCCCGCTACGACGTCCACGCCCTCGCACGTCACCGGGAGGTGCACGCCGCCCTGGCCGACTGGCAGACCTTCCGGTCCGGCGCCGGCGTGGGCCTGGCCGACTTCCGTCACGAGAAGCCGTGGCGACCGCCCAGCCTGCTGCTGGAGAGCGACCCGCCCCACCACGACGCGCCGCGCCGCGTGCTGCGCGAGATCCTCTCACCGCCCGCCCTGCGCCGGCTGCGCGAGACGTGGCAGACGGTCGCCGAGGAACTCGTCGACGCCGTACTGGCCGAGCGGGGGCAGGAGTTCGACGCCTTCGACGCCCTGGCGAAGGCATTCCCCCTACGGGTCTTCCCGGACGCCGTCGGCCTCGGCCCGGACGGGCGCGAGCACCTGCTGCCCTACGGCAACATGGCCTTCAACGCCTTCGGACCGCGCAACGACCTCGTCCGGGCCGACGCCCACCGGGTGGCCGAGCTGTCGGCCTGGGTGAACGCCCGGTGCGCCCGCGAGGCGCTGAGCGAGGACGGATTCGGCGCCCGCATCTGGGCCGCCGCCGACCGCGGCGACCTCACCCACGAACAGGCACCCCTGGTGGTGCGCTCCCTGCTCACCGCCGGCGTCGACACCACCGTCCACGGTCTGGCCGCCGCCCTGTACGCGTTCGCCACGCACCCCGACGAGTGGCGGCGGCTGCGCGAGCGCCCGGCCCTGGCCCGCGTGGCGTTCGACGAGGCGGTGCGCTGGCAGTCACCGGTGCAGACCTTCTTCCGCACCGCCACCACGGACGTCGACATCGCCGGGACCCGTATACCCGAGGGCGGCAAGATCCTCATGTTCCTCGGCGCGGCCAACCGCGACCCGGAACGCTGGACCGACCCCGACCGCTTCGACCTCACCCGTGACCCCTCGGGCCACGTCGGCTTCGGCATGGGCATCCACCAGTGCGTCGGACAGCACGTCGCCCGTCTGGAGGCCGAGACCCTGCTGACCGCCCTCGCCCGCCGCGTCCGGTGCCTGGAGCTCGCCGGCGACCCGGGGCGGCACCTCAACAACACCCTCCGTTCCTGGGCCTCCCTGCCCGTGCGCGTCCGCCTGGCGGACTGACCCCTGCCGCCCGGTCCCGTCGCCCTCCGGATGACCGGAACTGCCGATCCGGCGGGTGTTTTCGGCCTACCTCCCCGCGCATTTAAGTCAGGCGGTTGATTGAGAACGACGGGCTGGGCTTAGGTGGGGGGCGACCGCTCGGAGGAGACGGCATGCGCCGGCCCCCGGCACAGCCTCGGCACCACCCGGCCCGTACCGCACCGCAAGGGGCGACCACCCCGCGGCGAGAGGAGCTGACGACACGGTGAACCACACCGCCGACAGGACGGAACGCAGGCCCGGACGCGGAGCCGGGACACGAGAGGCGATCATGGCGGCGGCCGAGCGCCTGTACGCCGAGCACGGCCTGTCCACCGTCTCCAACCGGCAGATCGGCGAGGCGGCCGGGCAGGGCAACACCACCGTCGTCAGTTACCACTTCGGCAGCAAGACGGCGCTGGTGCACACCATCATGACCAGGCACGGAACGGCGGTCGACGCCCTCCGCCGACGGCACGTGGAAGCCGTCGGCGAGAGCGATGACATCAGGGACTGGGTGCGGTGCCTGGTGCGTCCCGTGACCGAGCACCTGGACGCGCTCGGCGTGCCGTCCTGGCAGGCGCGGTTCACCGTGCAGGTACTGACCGACCCCCTGATGCGGGCTCTGGTCACCGACGAGTCCCTCACCCGGGAGAGCCTGTGGCACACGCTGCGAGAGCTGGGAAGGTGCCTGGGGCCGACCGTCCCCGCCGAAGTCCGCCGTGAGCGTGGCGAGATGGCCCGTCACCTGATCCTCCACACCTGCGCCGAGCACGAGCGGGCCGCGGCCGCGGGAACGGCCGAACCCGGTGCCTCGTGGCAGCGCACCGCCCACGCCCTGGAGGACGCGCTGGTGGGACTGCTGACCGCGCCCGTCACCCACCGCTGAGACCCCCCTCGATACGGCCGCCGGTACGGCGGTCGGTGCGACCGTCGGTACGGCCGTCGGTCGCCACAGCCCGGCTGGCCGGTCGGCCCCGGCGCATCGCCCATCGGGCCCCGGGGCCGGTTCCCGGCCGTCCCACACCCCGATGTCCCCCCACCACCGGAAGACGAGGACAACCGTGAAGATCACCGTCGAGGAAGAGAAGTGCTGCGGCGCCGGCCAGTGTGTGCTGATCGCCCCGGAGGTCTTCGACCAGCGCGATGACGACGGCATCGTCGTCCTGCTCGACGCCACCCCCGCGGAAGACCGGCACGAGCAGGCCCGCGAGGCCGCCGCCGTCTGCCCCGCCGCGTGCATCGTCCTGGAGGACAACGCATGAACGCGGTGCAGAGCGTCCTGGTCGTCGGGGCCTCGGTCGCGGGCCTGGCGACCGCCGAAGCACTGCGCCGCAAGGGCTACACGGGAACCCTGACCCTGCTCGGCGCGGAGCCTGAACCTCCCTACGACCGGCCCCCGTTGTCGAAGCAGGTGCTGAGCGGGGCCTGGGAGCCGCGGCGTGCCCTGCTGCGCTCCATCGAGGCATTGGCGGCCCTGGACGCCGAGTGGGTGCTCGGCGATCCCGCGACCGGCTTCGACGCCCGCCGACGCGAGGCCACCACCGCGGCCGGGCGCACCCTCACCGCGGACGCGGTCGTCATCGCGACCGGCATCACCGCCCGGACCCTGCCGGCTCAGCGCGGGATACGCGGCACTCACGTGGTCCGCACCCTCGAGGACGCCACCGCGCTGCGCGCCGATCTGCTCTCCGCCCGCCGCGTCGTGGTGATCGGCGACGGCGTTCTGGGCGCGGAGACGGCGGCCACCGCACGGCGGACGGGCCTGGACGTGACCCTGGCGGGCCCGCAGCCGGCCCCGATGGCCGAGCAGCTCGGTCCGCTGGTCGCCGGGCACCTCGCCGACCTGCACCGACGCAACGGCGTGGCGGTGCGCGGCGGGGTGCTGGTGGACGCCCTGCACACCCGCGGGGACCGGGTGACCGGCGTACGGCTCAGCGACGGCACGGACCTGGACGCGGACGTCGTGGTCACCGCGGTCGGCTGCGCCCCGGCCACCGGCTGGCTGAGGAACAGCGGCCTGCACCTGGACGACGGTGTCGTCTGCGACGCCTTCTGCCGGGCCGCCGAGGGGGTGTGGGCGGTGGGGGACGTGGCGCGCTGGCACCACGAAGGACTGGGCCGTCTCCTGCGTCTGGAGAACAGGACCAACGCCGCCGAGCAGGCCCTCGCCGTCGCCGCGGACATCCTCGGCACCGGCCGGCCCTACACGCCCGTGCCCTACTTCTGGACCGACCAGTTCGACGCCAAGCTCCAGATCCACGGCATCGCCTCCGCCGGCGCTCGGGCCGAGATTGTCGAAGGCGATCCGCACGACGGGCGCTTCCTGGTCCGCTACACCGGCCTCCGAGGACCGGAAGGCGTTCTGGGGTGGAACATGCCCAGGCAGACGCGCCTCCAGCGCGCGCTTCTCGTCGACCACTACACGCGCCCCCAGCAGCCCGTCACCCCGTGAAGCCGGATGCACGGGACCCCAGCCGCCCGGCGCGTACCGTCCACGACCCACCACCGGGCACGACCCGCTGCCACCACGAGCAGCCGCACCCTGCCGGCAGCCCGGCCCCCACTGTGCCGTCCGGTCCGCCGGGCACGGTGAACACAGTCCGCCGCTTCCCCACACCGGGAGTTGACCGATGACTTCTCCGAGCGACACCGACGAGACGCGAAGCGAGATCGACGAGAGGCGAAGCGACACCGACGGGACGCGAAGCGAGATCGACGAGACCGTTCCGCAGTTCCCCCCGCCACGCTCCGCCGCGTGCCCCTTCGATCCCTCGCCGGAGCTGCGGGCCCTCGCCGACCGCGGACCGGTCACGCGGGTGCGTTCCTGGGGCGGGTCGACACCGTGGGCCGTGACCGGTCACGCCGAGCAGAAGGAACTGCTGACCGACCCGCGCCTCAGCGTCGACTTCGCCGCACCCAACTTCCCGAGCCCCATCGACCCCCGGCACAGCCACGGTGGCGCCACCGACCTCAGCTTCGTCGGCATGGACGACCCCGAGCACGCCCGGCTGCGCCGTATGATCAGCGGCACGTTCACCATCAAGCGGGTCGAGGCGATGCGCCCCACGGTGCAACGGATGACCGACGAGATCATCGACCGCATGCTGGCCGGCCCCAGGCCCGCCGACCTCGTCCAGGCGCTCGCCCTGCCCCTGCCGTCGCTGGTGATCTCCCAGCTGCTCGGAGTCCCCTACGACGACCACGAGTTCTTCCAGGCGAACAGCAAGGTACTGGTCTCCGCCACCGCCAGCGGAGCCGACCGCGGCTCGGCGCACACGGCGCTCATCGACTACCTGGACGCCCTGGTCTCCCAGAAGATCGCCCATCCGGGCGACGACCTGATCTCCAAGCTGGGCGCGCAGGTGCGGGCCGGGGAACTGACGGCTCGCGAAGCCGCCACCATGGGCGTTCTGCTGCTGCTCGGCGGCCACGAGACCACCGCCAACATGATCAGCCTGGGCACGCTGGCCCTCCTGCTCCACCCTGAGCAGCTGGAGATGATCCGCGACGCCCAGGACCCGCAGATCGTCGTGAACGCGGTGGAGGAGCTCCTGCGGTACCTGTCGATCGTGCACCTGGGCCGCCGGCGCACCGCACTGGAGGACATCGAAGTCGCCGGGCACACCATCCCGGCCGGTGACGGCGTCATCCTGCTGGGCGAGCTGGCGAACCGCGACCCGAAGGTGTTCACCGCCCCGGACCGGCTCGACATCACCCGCAACGCGCGCCGGCACCAGGCGTTCGGCGGCGGCACCCACCACTGCCTGGGCCAGCCACTGGCACGCCTGGAACTACAGGTGGTCTACCCGACCCTGTTCCGCCGCATCCCCACACTCCGGGCGGCGGTACCGCTGCATGAAGTGAAGTTCAAGTACGACGCGGTGATCTACGGCCTGCACGAGCTGCCGGTCACCTGGTGACGGCCCACTGCCCCCGGTCGTCCGCACTCCGGCGCCGGGGGCAGGGGACGGCGCCGGGAAGGACTCCGCGGGGGCAGACGGGGGATCAGCGGCGGCCGGGGAGCGGCCAGCCGGTGTAGGCCTCGGCGAGGTAGGCGCGGCCGGCGTCCGACTCGACGACCGTGCGCAGTTCGCCGATCTGGCGCATCCGGTCGAAGTCGCTCGCCTCCGGCTGGAGGTGCAGCATGTTCGTCATCCACCAGGAGAAGTGCTGAGCCTTCCAGATGCGCTGCCGGGCGGTCTCGGGGAAGGCGTCGAGCAGGGTCTCGTCCCGGTCGAGCAGCAGGGCGCGCAGCGCATCGGTGAGCAGGACGACGTCGGCGACGGCGAGGTTCATGCCCTTGGCGCCGGTGGGCGGCACGGTGTGCGCCGCGTCGCCGACGAGCACGACCCGGCCCTTGCGCATCTCGTGGGCGACGAAGCTGCGGAAGCGCAGCACGTCCCGCTGGAAGATGCGGCCCTCGTTGAGGGTGGTGCCGGGGACACGCGACTGCAGGATCTCCCACAGCTGCTCCTCGGTGTACGCCTCGGTGTCGGTCTCCGGGTCGCACTGGAAGTACATGCGCTGCACGCCGGGGCTGCGCTGGCTGATGAGCGCGAACCCGTCCGGCGAGTTGCTGTAGATCAGCTCCTCGGCGCTGGGCGGCGCCTCGCACAGGATGCCGAACCAGGCGAACGGGTACTCCCGGAAGTAGCCGCCGTACGTACCGGTGACGGCCTCGCGGGCGACGCTGCGCGAGCCGTCCGCGCCGACCACGACGTCGGCCTCGATCTCGACCGGGTTGCCCTCGGCGTCCTTGGCGACGATCCGGGGGCGGTCCGTCTCGGCGTCCTCCACGCGCTGGGCGGTCACGCCGAAGCGGATGTCCTGGCCGGCGGCGAGGCGCGCGGCGACGAGGTCCTTCAGCACCTCGTGCTGCGGATACAGCCACACCGCCCGGCCGACGGTGTCGGTGAAGTCGATGCGGTGGCCCTCGCCGCCGAAGCGCAGCTCGATGCCCTCGTGCTTCTGCCCGACCGTGAGGACCCGGTCCGACGCCCCCGTCTCGTTCAGGATCTCGACGGTGCCCTGTTCGAGGATGCCGGCCCGGATGGTGGTCTCGATCTGCTCGCGGGTGCGGGAGTCGAGGACGACCGACTCGATGCCGTGTCGGTCGAGCAGGTGGGACAGCAGCAGGCCTGCGGGGCCTGCGCCGATGATGGCGACGCGGGTGCGTTCGGGCATGTCGTCTCCTTCGACGGCTGGCGCGGGGAACGCTGGGAGTCTGACGCGAGTCGGGCCTCGTGGACGACGGTCATTGCCATTGAACGGGAATCGGGTTTTGGCCGACGTGCCGCCCGACCGGCGAAGAAGGCGATCGGCGGACGTCTAGGGGCGGTTTGCGCCGATTGCGGCCGATATGCCCGAGGCGGCGGCGCGCAGTTCCTCGGCCGCGGGGCCGGTCGGTGTGTCGCGGGGGAGTACGACCGACAACGCGGCGATCACCTGCCCGCGTCCCTCGCGTACCGGTACGGCGACGCCCGTGGACACGGACTCGACCGACCCCGGCGCCACGACGACGCCGTCGCGGCGGATGCCGGCGAGGAGGCGGTGCAGCCGCGCCGGGTCCGTCAGGGTCTCCGGCGACACCGCTTCCAGTGGCCCGGCGAGGATGCGTTCCCGCAGCTCCTGCGGGCCGTGGGCGAGCAGGACCAGCCCCGACGACGAGGCGTGCAGGGGCAGCCGGCCCGCGATCCGGGTGATGTTCGCGCCCGCGTGCGGATGGGACAGGCGCTCGATGAAGAGGGTTTCGTCGTTCTCCAGCACCGCGAGCTGGGTGTGCTCCCGGACACGGGCCTGCACGCGCTCCATGAACGGCAGCGCCGCCTGCCGCAGGCGGAGCGCCCGGGAGCCGCGGAGCGCCAGCTCCCACAGCCGCATGCCCAGGTGCACCCGCTGCTCCTCGTCCCGTTCCAGCAGCCCGCACTCCACGAGCTCGGCCACCATCCGGTGGGCGGTGGACGACGGCAGCCTCGCGCGCCGGCCGATCTCCGCCGCCGTCTGCACCGTGCGGTCCGTGTCGAACGTCTCGAGGACGCGGACGATCCGCTCCGTGACCGACTCCCCGGACCGTGAGTTCGCCATGGTGCGTCCTTGCTCCTGTTCTGCGCCGAGGCACGGGTGACGCCGGCGGCAGGCGCCACGCCGTGACCGTGCCGCGGAAATCCGCCGACCGTACCTGCGCGCCCGCCCCGTTCTCCCAGTATGCGCGGCTCACGAGGACGGACCTGCCGCGCGGCCACGGCTCGGCGGTCGGGTCACCGGGGGCGGGGTTCGGCGGTCGGGTCACCGGGGGCGGGGTTCGAGGCGGCTGTCCGGTCCAGCCGGACCGAGGAGGTACTCCTGTTCGAGTCCGTCCAGGCGCAGGACCCGCGCGAGCGAGGTGAGGACCTGCGGTGAGGGGTTCCTGCCGCGGCCGCGCTCGAGCCGCAGGTAGTAGTCGGCACTGATGCCCGCGAGCAGGGCGACTTCTTCACGGCGAAGCCCGGGAACGCGGCGATTCCCACCCGCCGGAAGCCCGACCCGCTCCGGAGTGACCAGCCGATCCTCGACAGCCACCCGGGCCTCGACACCATCGTGACGATGCCGGGGCTCACGATCCCCGAGGACCTGCGCGATCCCGCGCACTTCGGTGCCGCGCAGGACGCCTACTCCGAGGCGTTGCGGGCACAACGGGACGGCACCGGCGTCGAGGTCGCCGAACTCCCCCCGGCTGTCGCCACCACACCGGAGTTCGCACAGCGCATACCCCACGCGCTCGGACCGGCGGAGTTCACCAGGCGACCCGCTGCACCGTCCGGTCGTCCATGGCGGTGGCGGTGCACGGCGTCAGAGGCCGAACTCCTGCGGAGACAGGCCGAGGACCGAGCACACCTCGCGCAGGACCTGCTCCTCGGCCGGTGCGACGTATCCGTCCGCACCCGCGACGACGAAGCCGGTCTGCACGACCGCCCTGGCCTCCGTCGGCTTCTTCGCCGCCTTGGCGATCTCCTGCAGTGCCTCGGTCCTGCCCTGCTGGAAGTTGAACGCCAACTGGTCGACGTGGCGGTTGAAGCGCTGCCGCAGCTGATCGGGCGGGAAGTTCTGCAGGACGTCGTTGTGCAGCAGCAGCGACTCCACATGCTGCCGCTCGGCCGGGTCGACATGCCCGTCGGCGGCGGCGACCAGGGCGCACACGGCCATGCTGGCGTCGCGGTAGGCGCCGCTCTTCAACTCCGTCTTGAGGGAGCTGAGCTGCGACTTGAGCACGCTCACCAGCTGGGCCTTCGACCCCCCGGCGGACCCTGCCCCGGGCCGCCCGTGCCCCCCGGCGCCCCGAGCCCCCTGCGCCTGCTGCTGCAGACCCTTGGCCTGGTCCTTGATCCGATCCCACATCGCCATCCGTGCCACCTCGGCTTCGCCCCGTGTCGTTCAGGTCGTCCGCGGGTGATCCGCGGTCCTCCTGCCAACTCCCGCGGGCTCGTCGAAGTTCCGTCGCCGTCGTCGCGCAGTGCGCGGAACCGGCGCCGAGGGAGGGCGGCGCGCGCTCGCGCCCCGCGCGCCGGAGCGCCCAGCGGGACGTGGGGTCCTCGCGCCCGCCGCCGACGGGGCAGGTCAGGCGAGGTCCGTGTCGGTGTCACCCGGCTGGTGCCGCTGCCGAGGCGGACCGGTGCGCTCGGGCCGCCGGCGCACCGCGTGCCACCGGCGCACCGCGGGTCACGGGCGGGGGGTGTCGTCCGGCTGGCGGTCGGCGAACTCCCACCAGGCGAGCGGCAGCCAGTCCCCGTCGACGAAGCCGTCGACGGAGCCGCCGGTGCCCCGTATGGCCACCTCGGTCCCCACCGGATACCTGGTGCCCGACAGCCCGGACACCGGTACGAGCAACACGCCGAGACGTCGCTTCAAGGTTCTTGATCCTTCCAAAGGGTACAGAGCAGGACTTTGCGGTCCCTGGATGCAAATCATCTCATCGTGCACCAGTCTGGACAGTGAGGTAATGCACAGAAACCCGGTCGAGCTGCCCGAATCGAGGCCCATCTCCTCGACTGACGTCCAAGCTCCCCGCAATCGGCGTTTCCGTGTGTGATCGAGCAAGCACGCTTAGTGGAGGTGCTCGAGGATGAGGGCTGTCGTGTACAAGGGACCGTTCGAGGTGGCGGTCGAACAAGTGGAGGATCCCCGGATCCAGCACCCGAACGACGTGATCGTGCGCGTCACGTCGACCGCCATCTGCGGTTCCGACCTGCACATGTACGAGGGCCGCACCGCTGCCGAGCCGGGCATCGTCTTCGGCCACGAGAATCTGGGGGTCATCGAGCAGACCGGTGACGGGGTGACGACGCTCAGCCGTGGGGACCGGGTCGTCATGCCCTTCAACGTGGCCTGCGGTTTCTGCAAGAACTGCACGGCGGGTTTCACCGGCTTCTGCCTGACCGTGAATCCGGGCTTCGCCGGCGGCGCCTATGGCTACGTGGCGATGGGGCCCTATGTGGGAGGCCAGGCGGAGTACGTGCGTGTGCCCTACGCCGACTTCAACTGTCTGAAGCTCTCCGAGGGCACCGAGAAGGAGACCGACTACGTCCTGCTCGCCGACATCTTCCCCACCGGCTACCACGGCAACGAGCTGGCCGACGTGCGCCCCGGCGAGAGCGTCGCCGTCTACGGCGGCGGTCCGGTCGGGCTGATGGCCGCCTACTCGGCGATGCTGCGCGGCGCGAGCAAGGTGTTCGTGGTCGACCGGGTGACCGAGCGGTTGCAGAAGGCCGAGGAGATCGGCGCCATACCGGTCGACTTCACCCAGGGCAACCCGGTGGAGCAGATCCGGGAGCAGACCGCGGGGCAGGGCACGGACAAGGGCATCGACGCCGTCGGCTACCAGGCCCAGGCGCGCGGTGAGGACCGTGAGGAGCCGGCGACCGTGCTGAACTCGCTGGTGGAGACGGTCAGGCCGACGGGTGCCCTGGGCGTGCCCGGTCTGTACGTTCCGCGCGACCCGGGCGGACCGGACGAGCAGGCCAAGCGGGGCATGCTGATGGTCGCCATAGGGCGCCTGTTCGAGAAGGGGCTGCGCATGGGGACCGGTCAGTGCAACGTCAAGCGGTACAACCGTCAGCTGCGTGATCTGATCGCCGAGGGCCGCGCTCAGCCCAGCTTCGTGGTGTCCCACGAGCTGCCCCTCGACCAGGCCCCGACGGCGTACGAGAAGTTCGACAAGCGGATCGAGGGCTACACCAAGGTCATTCTCCATCCGCACGCGTGATGCGGCAGCGAAACCCCCGGGTTCGTCGCCCGGGGGTTTCGTGTGGGACGAGCGGGTGAGCCGCCCTGCCCGCGTATGGCTGGATCCGACGTATGGCTGGATCCGACGTTGTGACCATGGGGGGCGGCGTGCACCCTGTGCGGTGTGGGAGCGCTCCCAGGCCATCTGTATCCCCCACCGCACCCCCATGGCCGCACCCTCCACGCCCGCAGCTCCCACACCCCCACACCGAAGAGGGAGACTGCGTTGCACGGTATGAATTGTCATGATCGCGACACGCTTCGGATCCGGTTCCGTCCGGCCCTTCTGCTGTGCGTGCTCGCCGCACTGCTGATCAGCCTCGTCCCCGGGGGCGGCACCGCCGTGGCCCACGGCTCGGTCGTCGACCCGGCGTCCCGCAACTACGGCTGCTGGCTGCGCTGGGGCAGCGACTTCCAGAACCCGGCCATGGCACAGGAGGACCCCATGTGCTGGCAGGCGTGGCAGGACGACCCCAACGCCATGTGGAACTGGAACGGCCTGTACCGCAACGGCTCCGCGGGCGACTTCCAGGCGGTCGTCCCCGACGGCCAGCTGTGCAGCGGCGGCCAGACCGAGGGCGGCCGCTACAACTCCCTGGACGCCGTGGGTCCGTGGAAGACCACCGACCTGTCGAGCGACTTCACCGTCCAGCTGTACGACCAGGCCAGCCATGGCGCGGACTACTTCCTGGTCTACGTCACCCGGCAGGGCTTCGACCCCACCACCCAGCCGTTGCAGTGGAGCGACCTGCAACTGGTCGCCCGTACCGGCAGCTACGCGCCCAGCCAGAACTACCTGATCGACGTGAGCACGTCGGGCCTGAGCGGCCGGCACGTCGTCTACACGATCTGGCAGGCGTCGCACATGGACCAGACGTACTTCCTGTGCAGCGACGTGAACTTCACCTGACCCCCACCTCCGCTGCCACCGGACGTGTCGCCGAGAGGACGCGCGCGCCCGGTGGCAGCGACTGCCGGCAGCACGGCGACCACCTCCACCGTGCCGTCGCCCGCGTGCACGATCCCGCCGGCGGCACCGCCGGCACCTCTCAGTCGTCCCTCGGACCCTCCGCGGCACGCACCACCCGCACGACACCCGCCACGAGGGCGGCGATCAGCGACACGCCGACCACACCCGCCGCCGTCAGCCCTGTGCGCCACATCCACAGGTGCGCGCCCCGGTCGAGGTCGGCCACGGGGATCGCGTCGCCCGACGAGTAGCGCACCCCTTCCGCCACGGCGGCGTCGTCACGGCTGTCGAGGGCGACGCGTACGTCGGCGTCGTCCGGGCAGCGCAGCCGGTAGTGGCGGCGTCCGTCGCCACCGTCGTTCCGTACGGACAGCACGTCGCAGTGCGCCGTCCGGCCGACGAACCGCAGGCCGGTGCCCGGTGCCGTCGCCATGAAGCAGAGCAACGCGGCGAACAGCACCGAGAAGAGGGCGTACCCGAGGGCCTTCGAACCTCGCAGGAGAGTCAGGGTGAGCGACAACCAGAGCAGGCCCGCCACGGTGGCGAGTCCCCAGCAGCACAGCCACAGCAGGCACAGCAGGACGCGGGCGGTCCGGCTCAGGTCGTACAGCCAGGGAGCGGCCACGGAGATTCCCGCGACCGCCGCCACGAACACCGCGGTCACCACCGTCAGCCACAGGGTCCTCGACGCCCACTCCACGCGGTTGCGGGTGGCCGGATCCCGCGTCAGACGGCTCCGGA
This sequence comes from Streptomyces sp. NPDC003247, assembly GCF_042888135.1. NCBI lineage: Bacteria > Bacillati > Actinomycetota > Actinomycetes > Kitasatosporales > Streptomycetaceae > Streptomyces > Streptomyces sp. NPDC003247. The sequence continues at coordinate 201,576 of NZ_JBIAPF010000006.1, read as the reverse complement.
CGCGCCACCGCGTGTCGTGCCACCGCACGCGCGCATCCGAGAGCCGGGACCGTGCTTGCGCCATGTGCTGTCCTTCCCTGTCTCGTTCGGGCCCCACCGCGAAGATCGGCGGTCCGGTCCGTCCTGGCCGGCCGCCGCGCCCTCCGCGCGGCGGGCCTCCGCCGTGCAGGCGGTGAGCCGCAGGACCGTGGGCAGGGGCAGCGGCCCGTACGTACCGACGGCCTCGTCCAGGGCGAGCCCCGGGACGTAGACGGTGGCGAGCCACGGCAGGGTGCCGGCGGTGTCGTGGTCGACGACCGGGACGACGTGGTGGCCCTGCACCTTCCGCGCGGCCAGGACCTCCTGCCGGAAGCGGCGGCGGAACTCCGCGTCCCGCGTGTGCTCGCGGCGGATCACCTTCAGCGCGACGGCCTGTCTCCCCCGGGTGTGCGAGAGGCAGACGGCACCCCTGCCGCCCTCGCCGATCCGGGCGAGCAGGCGGTAACCGGCCACCTCCCGGGGGTCTTCGGGGCCCAGCGGCTCCAAGTGGCCGCCGTACGGGTCCCCGTTGTCCGTCGTGTCGATGGGGTCGTCCCTCCTCGCGCGGGCCGGCTGTGGCCGGCCCGACTCCGCCCGGTCACCCTGGCCGAGACCGGGGACGGGAGACATCCGTGAACTCACCCAATCGGTTACGTAAGATCGTCACAGTGGCCGTCCCCAACGGCCCTCGTGCCGAGGGGAGACGGGCGTGCACGCGACGCCGCTGGTGGGCCGTGGAGCCGAGCTGGAACGCTGGAACCAGGTGCTCGACCGCGGACTCGACGGAGCCGGCGGGCCGGCCGTCGTCGACATCGCCGGAGCGGCGGGCATCGGCAAGAGCCGGCTGCTGGCGGAGTTCTGCCGACGCGCGGAGCGCCGGGGGATGCGAGTGCTGCGCGGCCGGGCCGCCGAGTACGAACAGCACCTTCCCTACCGGCCGTTCAGCGACGCTCTCGCCGATCACGGACCGGAGCTGGCGGACCCGGCCGCCGGGCAGGGTCGCCGTGGCGACCGGTTCGGGCTGCACCGGTCGGTCGCCCGACTGCTCGGGCGGGTCGCCGCATCCGGTCTCGTCGTGGCGCTGGACGACCTGCACTGGGCCGACCCGGCGTCGCTGGAACTCCTCGACCACCTGGTACGCCATCCCCCGCACGCACCGGTCGTGATCGTCGTGGCCCGGCGCGACCGCCAGACCTCCGCCTCCCTCGCCGCCGCCCTGACCCGGGGCATCGACCTGGGCACGGTGGTCCGCCTCGACCTCGGCCCGCTCGACGGGGCGGCCTGCGTCGACGTCCTGGCACCGGCCCTGGCCCCCGGCCTGCCGCCCGGCCGGGCCCACGAGCTGTACGCGGCCAGCGACGGCAATCCGCTGTACTTCCTCGCCCTCCTGCAGGCCGGGCAGACCGAGGGCGCCGGGGACACCGGCCGGCCCCTCACCTCCGACGGACCCCCACCAGCCCGCTCCGCCGGTCTCGGCTCCGTCCTCCTGGACGAACTGACCCCGCTGCCCCCTGCCCGGCGCCGGACCGCCGAGGCGGTGGCCGTGCTCGGCGACCGCGGCACCCCCGCTCTGCTGGCCCGGGTGACCGGCCGCGACGAGCCCGGTGTCGACGCGGACCTGGTGGCCCTGGCCGCCCGGGACCTGGTCCGCGCGGGACCCGGCGGACGGTGGACCCTGCGCCATCCGGTCCTGCGGACGCTCGTCCACGAGAGCACCGATCCCCCCACCCGCGCCCGGATGCACCGCCTCGCCGCGGAGGCCCTGGCCGAGACCGGCGCCCCCGTCACCGAGCGCGCCCACCACGTCGAGCGGTCGCTCACCGGGTGGGACCCGCAGGCCCTCGCCGTCCTGTCCGAGGCTGCCGAACGCTCCGCCTCCACCGCACCCGCGAGCAGCGCCCACTGGCTGGGCGTCGCCCTCGCGCATCTGCCGGACCAGCCGCGCCACCTCGCCCTGCGCCGCGACCTGATGCTGCGACGGGCCCAGGCCCTGGGCGTGTCGGGCGGCCTGGGGGAGAGCCGGGACCTCCTGCACGAGGTCATCGCCATGTCGCCGCCGGGCGAGCCGGACACGGCGGCGGTGCGGGCCTCGGCCGTGACGCTGTGCGCGGTGATGGAGCGTCACCGCGGCCGCTACCCCGAGTCGGTCGCGCTGCTGCGCCGTGAACTCTCCCGCACCCCCGGCCCGTCGCCCGCCGACGCCGTCGCGTTCGGCCTGGAACTCGGCTCGTCCGCGCCGCTCGCCACCGCGTACCCGCAGGTGCGTGCCGACATGGCCCGCACCCTGGACCTGGCCCGGAACCTGGGCGACGAGGTCGCCGAGGCGGCCGTGCTCGCCATCGCCGCCCTGGGCGAGACGTACGAGGGCGAGATGCCGGCCGCCCGGGAGACCACCGACCGTGCCGCCGCGCTGGTCGACGCCCTGACCGACCACGACCTCGCGGGTCTGTGCGAGCCGCTGGCCCGCCTCAGCTGGGCGGAGGCGTTCCTCGAACGCTACGCCGACGCCGAACGGCACGCCGACCGCGGCCTGGCCGTCGCCCGGCGCGGCGGCCGCCTCTACGTCGTCCCGCACCTGCTGCTCTGCAAGGCGCACCTCCACCTGACGACCCTGCGGATCGAATCGGCCGTGGAACTCGCCGACGAGGCCGAGACCATCGCCCGTGGCATCGGAAGCGGCGAACTGCTGGCCTTCGTCCTCGCCAACAAGGCACACGCCCTGCTCTACGCCCTGCCGCCCGGCGACCGGACCGCCCTGGCGGTGGCCGAGGAGGCCGTCGCCGCGGCCGGTACCGGCATGAACTGGTGGGCGTCGATCGCCTGGTGCGTGCTCGGCCAGGCCGCGCTGCTCGGCGGGGACGCGCGGCGCGCCCGTACCGCCGTCCTGCGCGCGGGCGGCGACGACCTCCGCCGCCTCCACCCGTCCATGCGGCCGCTCATCCTGGAGGTCCTGGTCACCTCCGCCCTCGTCACCGGCGACGCCGACTCCGCCCGGACCTGGGCGGAGCGGGCCCGTACGGAGGCGGAACAGCTGGGGCTTCCCTCGCAGCGGGCCTCGGCGCTGCGCAGCGCCGCCCAGCGCCTGCTCGCCGACGGCGACACGGCAGCGGCCGCCACGCTGTTCGAGGAGGCCGCGGAGGCGGCGGGGGGCGCCGGAGCGGCCCTGTGGGAGGCGGTCAGCCTGCTGTTCGGCGCGACCCCGGCCGCCTCCGCGGGGCACCCGCAGCGCGCCCTGGCCCTGTGCGACCGTGCCCGGCACCTCGCCGCGGCCGGCGGAGCCCACCAGCTGACCGGGCTGGCGGACATGATCCGCCCCATGGTGTCAGGACCCACCGCGAGCACCGACACGCCCGATCCGGTCCCCGGTGCGGTTCCCGATCCGGTCCCGAATGCGGTTCCCGATCCGGTCCCCGCCTCGCTCACCCCGCGCGAACGGGAGATCGCCGCACTGGTCGCCGCCGGCCTGACCACCCCCGCCATAGCGGCCAGGCTCTTCCTCAGCCCCCGCACGGTCGAGTCCCACCTGAGTCGCATCTACCGCAAGACCGGCGTCACCACGCGGGCCGCGCTCGCCGCGCTCCAGACCCGTTCCACGCTACGCAACGGCACACCCCGCACCTTGGGGCCCGGGACACACTCCGTGCCGTGATCGCGGTGCGCCGCCCGCAGGAGGCGGACCGGAACCGGGCGCGGCACTCAGGACCGACGCCTCCCTCACCGGGTCCGGCAGGCCCGTCGAGGGCCGGGCCGAGGGAGCGGCGGACGTGTGCGCGTGCCGGCGGCGGTGGTTCAGGGTTTCCAGGGGCCGATGCGGTCCAGGCGGCGCAGTTGCTGGCGTGCGGTGGGCAGGTCGAGGCCCTGGCCGCGTGCGGTGAGGTGGTCGGCGACGGCGGTGCGGTGCTCGACGGGTTTGTGGTCGTCGTACTTGAACTTGGCCCGTACCTCGATGACGTCCAGGCGCAGGCCGCGGATGCCGGCGAGCATCCGCCCGTACGGGGGCTGGTCGACCTCGATGGGGGAGTGGTCGCCGTCGGGCTGGAAGTGCGCCATCTGGCGGCGCAGGAGGTCGGCCTTGGCCTCGGGGTCGTCGATGACGTGGGCGCGGCAGGTGAACTGGACGGCCGCGTAGTAGCTGGTGGGGACACCGTCGGTGGGCGGGATGTCGGGTTGGACGCGCCAGGGGCCGGGGACGAAGGCGTAGTCGCCGATGACGGTGAAGGTGACGTTCGGGTCGTGCTCGATCGCCGTCCAGACCGGGTTGGGCCGGGCGAGGTGGATCAGCAGGTGGCCGGCGTCGGTGATGAAGTGGGTGGGGACGACGGTGGGCGGCCGGCCGGGCAGGCCGTTGACGCCGAGCTGTCCGAAGTCGTGGCCGTCGGCGATCCAGGTCTGCCATTCGGCGTCGTCCAGGGCGGCGTCCCAGGGCTGGATGAACATGCGGTTCTCACTTTCACAACGGAATGACTCGACCGTCCGGAGCCGGGCGAGGAATACCCCAGCCACCCTCACCGCAGCGGCGTGGTGGAGACCGTCAGCGTCACGTACGGCCGGATGACCCCGATCGTCGACGGCACCGAGCATCCCGTCGAAGCCGGACAGACCGCTGCCTTCGACGCGACACCCCCCACACCTACCGCGGCTCGGGCACCGGGACCTGCCACCTCATCATGACCGTTCACATCCCGCCCGGTCCCGGCCCCGGCTCCACGACCTGACCGGCGCCCGGGGCGGTCTCACGGCGCGCCGCCGTTCCACGGAGCGGCCGTCCGCTCACCGCGGACGCCACATGACAATGGCAAGGGGGTCGTTGATCCCTTGCCGTGCTCAACGTATAGCGCATCGGGGGGCTTGCGGCAAGGCCCGGGGCGTGCCGCAGAATTCCCGGCCGAGGCCAGTGCCGGCGGACAGGGGAGTTGCCAAGTGCGTGTGTTGTTGTCGACGTACGGGTCGCGTGGGGACGTCGAACCGATCGTGGGACTCGCGGTGCGGTTGCGGGCGCTCGGCGCGGAGGTCCGGGTGTGTGCGCCGCCGGACGAGGCCTTCGCCCGACTGCTGGACCGCGTCGGTGTGGAGGTGGTGCCGGTCGGCCTGCCGATGGGGACGATGGCCCCGCCGTCGTCGGAATCGGCGGCCTCCCGGCGGGTGAGCGAGCTGGCCGCCCAGTTCGACACCGTCGCCGCGGCGGCCGAGGGGTACGACGTCCTGCTGGCGACCGGGCGCGCGCACTTCGCCTCACGGTCGGTGGCCGAGAAGCTCGGCATCCCTTATGTGTACGCCACCTTCTGCCCGTTCCTGCTGCGGTCGCCGCACCAGGCGCCCCCCGCGCTGCTGCCGGGCCAGTCGTTCCCGCCGGACGTGACGGACAACCGGGTGCTGTGGGACCTGAACGCCCGGACCTTCAACGCGCTGCACGGCGAGGCGCTCAACGCCCACCGGGCCTCGGTCGGTCTGCCCGCGGTGGACGACGTGTACGACTTCATCTTCACCGACCGGCCGTGGCTGGCGTCGGACCCGACCCTGGGCCCCTGGCAGGAGACCCCGGAGTTCGACGTCGTGCACACCGGGGCGTGGATCCTGCCGGACGAGCGCCCGTTGCCGGACGAACTGCTGGCGTTCCTGGACGCGGGCGCAGCCCCGGTCTTCGTCGGCTACGGCAGCATGCGCGGTGTCTCGGCGGACATCGCCCGGGTCTCCATCGAGGCGGTCCGCGCGCAGGGCCGCCGCGTGCTCGTCTCCCGCGGCTGGGCCGGACTGGCGCCGATCGACGACCGGGACGACTGCTTCGTCGTCGGCGAGGTCAACCAGCAGGCACTGTTCGGCCGGGTGGCCGCCGTCGTGCACCACGGCGGCGCGGGCACCACGACGACGGCCGCCCTGGCCGGCGCTCCCCAGGTGGTGGTGCCCCAGGGAGCGGACCAGCCGTACTGGTCCGGCCGGGTGGCCGGCCTGGGCATCGGCGCGGCCCACGACAGCTCGGTTCCGACCGCGGAGTCCCTGTCGGCCGCGCTCGGAACGGCGCTGGATCCCGGGACCCGCGCACGAGCGAGGGCCGTGGCCGGCACGATCCGCACCGACGGGGCGACGGCGGCCGCGAAGCTGCTGCTCGACGCCGTCGGCCGAGAGAGGCTGCCGGTGTCCGCGTGACGGCACCACGGCTGAAAGCGACCGTGTCCCGCTCGGCGGGCCGTCAAGCCGCGGTCCGGCCGCCGCCCCGTCCCGCCGCCGTGGTCACGGCGGAGACGACGGAGGTCGCGGCGAGGCTCCCCAGCATGACCAGTCCGGCACCGACCGCGAAAAGCCCGCCGGCGTCGTCCGACCAGTCGTAGAAGGCGGCCGCGGTGAGGCCGGCGCTGGTGCCGAACACGGCCCCCGCGACATGACGCCGGGACGCCGCCCAGCACACCGGCGCCAGCAGGGTCAGCACCAGTCCGATCACCTGCCACGCCTCGTACGGGCCGGTCGTCGAACCGTCGGGGTGCACATCACGATGCTGGTCCCAGCCCAGCCAGGCCGCCCATGCCACCGACGCCACCGCGGCCGGCACGAGGATCGACAGAAGGCGGAAAACGGGTCTCTGCTGTCCTTGGTCCATGACCCCACCTTCGCGGCCGGCGCCGGCACCGCACAGGGCGCAGGTACTCAGCCGTGGGGGAGTACATGAGACAGGGATCGGGGTGGGTGGGCGGGACGACAGGGGCAGGGCCGGTGTCCCGGGTCGGCCGGTGTCGGCGGGAGGTCGGCGCGCCGCGGCCGCGCGGGCCGTCGGCGTCGTCGACGCGACGGGAGTGCCGTCCGGACGGATCAGACGGACGTCGTCGCGACGGCCAGGCCGAAGCCGATCAGGACGACGCCCGTCGTCCGTCCGAGGGCACGGCAGGTGCGCGGGGTGTCGAGGACGCGACGGGCCCGGGCCAACACCAGTACGCAGCCGCCCAGCCAGGCGACGGTGAGCGCGGCGTGGAGGAGCACGAGGATCGCCATGGCCCACGCGGCCGGCAGCTCGGGCGGGGCCAGGGCCGGAAGCAGCCCGGTGTAGAAGACGGCGATCTTCGGGTTGAGGAGGTTGGTGACCAGACCGGTGCGCCACGGGTTCCCGGCCGGGGCCCGCGCCTGCGCGTCCACGTCACGCAGCGGGAGCCGGAGAGGGCCCTCCCCACCCTGTCCGCCCGCGACTACGACCTGGTCCTCGCCGAGGAGTATCCGGGCGACCCCAACCCGCGGACCGCCGGGCTCGAACAGGAGGACCTGCTTGACGACCCGCTGTGCCTGGCCCTGCCGCGTCCGTCCGACGGCCCCGACACCGCCGGCCCCACGGCCGTGCTGCGCTCGCTCGCGGAGCACCCCTGGGTGATGGAGCCCGACGGCACGGCCGCCCGGCGCTGGGCCAGGACGCTGTGCCGCAACGCAGGTTTCGAACCCGACGTGCGGTTCGAGAGCACCGACGTCCTGCTCCACCTCCGCCTCGTCGAGCGGGGTCATGCCGCGGCCGTCCTGCCGGACCTCGTCCGGGGCGGGCGGCCCCCGAGCGTCCCCGTGCGGCAGTTGCCCCGCGGACAGCGCAGCCGCCGTGTCTTCACCGTCGTGCGCCGGGGCGGCAGCCGGCACCCCGCCGTCCTCGCCTGCCGGGACGCCCTCCGCCACGCCGTCGTCCTCGGCACCGAACGGGTCTAGCCCCCGTGTTCCGTCGGCGCGGTCGGACCGATCGGCCCGGCTTCGGCCCGGCTTCGGCCCGGCTTCGGCCCGGCTTCGGCCCGGCTTCGGCCCGGCTTCGGCCCGGCTTCGGCCCGGCTACGGTGGGGATCCGGCCGGGGTCCAGGAAGTGGACGGGGCTTGGTGCGGCGCTGCGGCTGCTGTAGAAATGGTCCCCATGATTCAGAAGCCCTTGGTGCGACGCCTGGTCATCGACCTGTGCCGACGCCCGGCTTCCTGTTGTCGCTGACGTCGCGTCCCTGACGTCTCCCCGCCGGCCGGTGGTGTCACCCGAACCGGTGCGGTTCGGCCACCGCGCCTCTCCGCGTGGCCGATGCCTCCGCCCTGGCCCACTGCCGTCCGTCGCGGATCGTCCGACGCTTCGGCCCCTTCGGCTGACGCGGCCGTCCCGATCGGCACTTTGACCGGTCCCGGCCTTTCCCGACCTTCCTTGATCTGACTCGGTCCACCTCGATCGATCCTGGTGGACCGTCGTCGGTCTCGGTCGTCCGTGCTCGTCCGTCCGTGCTCGTCCGTCCGTGCTGCGCCGACCGCGCTTCGGCGCCCCTGGAGGCCGCCCCATGTCCTTGGCAACACGTCCGCAGGACGCCGACGCCGTGTCCGGCGAAAAGCCGGTGCGGCGGCGCCGGTTGGCGGTCCGGGTCCCGGCCCGGGTGCGCAACGTCGCCCTGCCGTTCGGCTCGCTCCTGCTGTTCCTGGTGCTGTGGCAGGCACTGGCCGCGAGCGGGGCGTGGAGCGAGACGCTGGTTCCGCCGCCCGCCAAGGTGTGGGACGCGTTCGTCACGGTGTCCACGACGAACGACGGGGTGCGCGGCTACAACGGCACCTACCTCGTCGAACACCTCGGCATCAGCCTGCGGCGCATCGCGCTCGGGGCCGGGGCAGGCATCGCCGCCGGGGTGGTCCTCGGACTGCTGATGGGCACCGTCGGCCGGCTGCGGTCGCTGTTCGAGCCGTGGATCACCTTCCTGCGCACGCTGCCGCCGCTGGCGTACTTCTCCCTGCTCGTCATCTGGCTGGGCATCAACGAGGAGCCGAAGATCACGCTGCTGGCCGTGGCCGCGTTCCCGCCGGTGGCCGTGTCCACCACCACCGCCGTGGCCGCCGTGCCGAAGAGCCTGGTGGAGGCGGCCCGCGCGCTCGGCGCGTCCCGGTGGGACGTCGTCCGCGACGTCGTCGTCCCGTCCGCCCTGCCGGAGACCCTCACCGGCGTCCGGCTGGCCGTCGGCGTGGCCTACTCGTCGCTGGTCGCGGCCGAACTCGTCAACGGCCTGCCCGGGATCGGCGGCATGGTCAAGGACGCCGCGAACTACAACAACACGCCGGTCGTGCTCGTCGGCATCATCGCCATCGGCGTCTCCGGTCTGGTCATCGACGGCCTGCTGCTGCGGCTGGAACGCGCCGTCGTGCCCTGGCGCGGTCGCGCGTGACCGCGCCGCTCACCGTCCCGCACCCGCACAGAAACGGCCCCGCCATGTCCCGTACCCCGCACCGCCCGTCCCGCCGGCTGCTGCTCGCCGGGGCCCTCGCCGCCGCCTCCGCGGCCGTCACCGGCTGCTCCTCGGACAGCGAGGCGTCGTCGTCCGGCGGGTCCAAGACGCTGCGCATCGGCTACTTCGCCTTCCCCACCGGCGACCTGATCGTGAAGAACAGGAAGCTCCTGGAGAAGGCCCTGCCGGACCACGACATCAGATGGATCAAGTTCGACTCCGGCGCCGGCGTCAACCAGGCCTTCATCGGCAAGTCCCTCGACATAGCCGCCCTGGGGTCGAGCCCGTTCGCCCGCGGGGTGTCCGGGGCCTCGCCGATCCCGTACAAGGTGGCGTGGATCCTCGACGTGGCGGGCGAGAACGAGGCGCTCGTGGCGCGCAAGGCCGCCGGTGTGCCGGACGTGGCCGGCCTCAAGGGGCGGACCGTCGCCACGCCGTTCGCCTCCACCTCGCACTACAGCCTGCTGGCGGCGCTGGAGAAGGCCGGGCTGAAGGCCTCCGACGTCAAGCTCGTCGACCTCCAGCCGCAGGCGATCCTCGCCGCCTGGCAGCGGGGGGACATCGACGCCGCGTACGTGTGGCTGCCCACCCTGGACGAACTGCGCACGACCGGGACCCAGCTCACCAGCAGCAAGGAGATCGGCGCCGCCGGCCAGCCGACCCTGGACCTGGCCGTCGTCTCGGACGAACTGATCGCCCGGAACCCGCAGGCGATCGCCGCCTGGCGGAAGGTGCAGGCCGAGGCGCTCCGGGTGCTGGCATCGGACCGCGCCGGCTCGGTGAAGGCCGTCGCGGCGGAGCTCGGCATCAGCGCGGCCGACGCCGAGGCACAGCTCGCGCAGGGGGTGTTCCTCACCCCGGAGCAGGTGACGTCCGCCGACTGGCTGGGCACCGACGCCGGTCCGGGCGAACTGCTGACCTACGTCACCGACACCGGACGCTTCCTGGCCGACCAGAAGCAGATCGACGCCGCACCGTCCGAGGACGCCGTCCGCAAGGCCTTCTACCTCGAGGGGCTGTCCGATGTCCGCCGGTGAGACCACGACGTCCGGCCGGAGCGCCCCCACCGGACGGGCCGGCTCCGTCCGGCTCGACCAGGTCGTCCACCGGTACGTGCGGGGAGGGGAGGCCGTCACCGCCGTGGGACCGGTCGATCTGACCGTTCCCGCCGGGGAGTTCCTGGTGCTGGTCGGCGCCTCCGGCTGTGGCAAGAGCACGCTGTTGCGGCTGATCGCCGGGTTCGAGCGGCCCACCCACGGTTCGGTGCGGGTGTCCGGAGCCGAGCCGCGGCCCGGTGGGGCGGCCGGTGTGGTGTTCCAGACACCGCGGCTGTTCCCGTGGCGGACCGTGCGCGGCAACATCGACCTGGCGCTGCGGTACGCGGGCGTCGAGCGCGGCCGTCGGCCCGAGCGGCGTGCGGAACTGCTGGCACGGGTCGGGCTGGAAGGCACCGAGGAGCGGCGCGTCTGGGAGATCTCCGGCGGCCAGCAGCAACGCGTCGCCATCGCGCGGGCCCTGGCCGCGGAGAATCCGCTGTTCCTGCTGGACGAGCCGTTCGCGGCGCTGGACGCGCTGACCCGGGAGCGGCTCCAGGAGGACGTCCGCCGGGTGACCGCGCAGACCGGGCGGACGACGGTGTTCGTGACCCACTCGGCCGACGAGGCGGTGTTCCTCGGCTCGCGCATCGTCGTGCTGACCAAGGGGCCGGGCACCGTGGCCCTGGACCTGCCGATCCCGCTGCCGCGCGGTGACGTCGACGCCGAGGAACTGCGCGCGTCACCGGAGTTCACCGGGCTGCGGGCGCGGGTCGCCCACGCCGTGAAGGCCGCCGCGGCGGCCTGACCACCCGTACGCCGGGCCTTGCGGACCTCCGGCCCAGGCAAGGAAAGACCAAGGAAAGACCGAGGAAGGGACACACGTCACGTGAGCATCCTCAGCGTCCGGCCCGCGGCGGCGCGGCTGCCGGTCACCGAACTCGGCCCCCACTTCGGCGCCGAACTCCACGGCGTCGACCTCGGGCGCCTCGACGACGACCAGGTCCTCGCGCTCCGCGAGGCACTCGTACGGTACAAGGTGCTCTTCGTCCGCGGACAGGACGGCCTCGACGACGCCGCGCAGATCGAGTTCGGCCGGCGCCTGGGCGAGGTCACGGCCGGGCACCCGGTGCACGACTCCGGGGACGTGGCGCCCGAGGTGTACTCCCTCGACAGCACGGACAACGGCTTCGCCGACGTGTGGCACACGGACGTGACGTTCGTGCGGCGGCCGCCCGCGATCTCCGTGCTGCGGGCCGTGGTGCTGCCGCCCAACGGAGGCGACACCAACTGGGCCGACAGCCAGCTCGCCTACGAGTCGCTGTCGCCGGGCCTGCGGGCGTACGTCGACACGCTCACCGCCGTCCACGACGGCACCCGCGAGTTCGGCTACTACCTCGCCCAGCGCCGGCGGGGAAAGGGCAACGTGTGGGAGGGGGAGGTGTTCACCGACCTGACGCCGGTCGAGCACCCGGTGGTGCGGGTGCACCCGGAGAGCGACCGCAAGGGCCTGTTCGTGAACCCGGGCTTCACCTCGCACATCGTCGGCGTCTCCGAGCACGAGAGCCGGGGCGTCCTCGACATCCTCTACGCCCATCTCACCAAGCCCGAGCACATCGTGCGCCACCGCTGGCAGCCGGGTGACGTCGCCCTGTGGGACAACCGCAGCACGGCCCACTACGCCAACCGCGACTACGGCGACCGGCACCGCGTCATGCACCGCATCACCCTGCGCGGCGACCAGCCGGTGGGCCCCGCCGCCCCCCGCCCCTGACGGCGGGCGCGGGACTGCCCCGGCGACCGCCGGACGCCCCTGGGACAACGCCTGGCCACACGAAAGGCCTCCGGCCGTCCCGCTTGCGGCGGAACGGCCGGAGGCCTCGAGTCGGTGGCGAGGAGAGCGAAGAGGCTGGAATCAAAGGAGTGATGAGAAGGAAGCCCCTTCATGGCCTCGCCACGGCTACGTTAACAGTCAGGCGGGGATCAGGTCGCGCAGATTTTCGGGTGTGACGATCCGCGACCCCGGGTGCAGTCCGTCGGGCCGCTCCAGGCCGATGTAGGTGACGGGCCCCGCCGGGACCGTCTTCCCGTCCCACACGGTGACGGTCGTCCCGCCGCCGGTCATCAGGCCGGTCAGATGGCGGACCGTGAGCTGCTCGCGCTCGACGATGCCGCGCAGCAGCGTCGCGACCGTCACCCGGTTGCCCTCGACCCGGTTGGACGCCGGGGTCCCCTTCAGGTACAGGTGCAGCCACTTGGCGCGCCACCGGCCGTCGGAGCCGCGCAGGAACGCCAGCGGCAACGCGACCCGGCCCGGACCGCGCAGCTCCGACTTCATGCGCACCGTGCGCGGCTCGAACGGGCGTCCCTGCTGCTCGGTCCCGCGCAGCATGAACCCGAAGAACGACTCCTCGACCTCCTCGAAGCCCTCCCCGGCGAAGATGTTGACCTGCGGGACGACGAAGGCGCCCCGCACGGCGCCCAGCCGCAGGTCGATGAACTCCGAGGCCCCGTCGGGCGCGTCCGTGATGTCGCCGGAATGCTTCCCCCCGGCGTCGCGGAGGTTGGTGTACGACAGCCAGGAGACGGTCGCGTAGTCGGCGTCCAGCAGCAGCGCCGACAGGTCGTAGTCGGTGGTGTGCTCGGCCTGCTTCCAGTACACGAAGAAGCGCAGCAGTTCCCCGTCGACCGGGGACGACGAGCCGCGCGGCAGCACCCCGAGCCCGGAGGCGGTCGCCTTGCCGCTGAGCGGCAGGGCCACGTCCAGGACGTCCGGGTCGATCAGCAGGTGGTCCACGGCGGGCAGCCGGCGGCGCAGCTCCGCGTCCAGGGCGACGATCAGCCGCTCGCGCTCGGGCGCGGGCACCGGCGGGCGGCTGTCGTCGGTGACCCATGCCCGGCCGAGCCGGTTGACGAACACCCGGCGCGCGCCGGTCTCCTGCGCACGGTTGTGCAGGTGCTGGCGCACCGACAGCACGACCCGGCCGGAGACGTCGGGGACGACCTGCCCGGCGGCGGCCACGACGGCGTCCCGCTCCTCCTGCGTCCGGGCGGCGCGCAGCAGCCGGTCCAGGGAGCGGAACAGCTTGCCGGGGGCGGCCTTCAGCAGCTCGGCCGCGCCGGTGACGTCGCTCGTGCGGAGCAGATCCTCCACCCGGCTGTCCAAGGAGCGCGCCGCCTTCTCGCCGCGGGCGACGGCGAACACGTCGGCGGCGTGCGGCCACTGCGGGTACTCGTGCGGGTGCAGCCGCTCGCCGAGGCGCTTGAACATCTCGCGGTGCGCGTGTACGTCGGCGAGCTTGGCCGGCGCCGCGGCGACGACCGCGTCGAGGCCCGCGAGCAGCGCCCGGCGCACGGGGCGGGGCAGCGCCCGCAGCCGCGTCGGCTCCCGCAGGGTCACATCACCGCCCACGAGCGCGCAGGCCAGCCGGAGCGCATCGGTGACCGTGTCCAGCAGCAGGCCCGCACCGGCCATCAGCCGGGCCCGGTTGACCACGGCCCGGTTCTCCCGCACGGGGATCTCCTCGGGCTGCGGTCCGTCCGCGCAGTGACCCGCGAGGTCCTGGAGGTCCCGCAGGCCGTCCTCGCCCAGAGGCGTGCCGCTGCCCGCCAACGCCAGGTACAGCCGGGTGAGTTCGTCGTCCGAGGTGCCGCCCAGGTGCAGGACCGTCAGACGGTCGCCCGCCGCGGCGAGCAGCTCGTCGTGGTGGGCGAGCATCTCGGCGTACGTGTGCCGGTAGGTGCCGTACGACGGGAGGGTGAGCAGGTTCACCACACCGGCGCTCAGCTGCTCCAGGGTGTTCGCGCGCGTCCCGTCGTCGGCGAGCGCCCCGGCGATGCACCGCATCCAGAAGTCGAAGGTGTCCGGCACTCCGGCCGGGAAGTCGATGAAGTACACGTTGTGCCGGACGTGGTCGCCGACCATCTCACGGACGGTGCCCAGCGTCCGTACGGCGGTGTCGACGACCGTGCCCTCGGACAGCCCCGAGAGGTGTTCGAGCAGCTCGGCCGAGAGTTTGAAGCCCACGGACATCAACGCGGCGTCGAACTGCCGCGCCGCGGTACCGCCTTCCCCGGCGGGTCCCGTCGGGAGAGGCAGGCGGTGGGTGTGCCGGATGACCAGAGCGTCGAGTCGGTGGACCATTGCGGCATGCTCCCAAGGCCGGGCAGGCGGCCGCACCCGGTTTTCACCAGGCACGGACACGGCGAGGAGCGGGGCGTGGGCGGCGAGGGCGGAGGCGGTGTCGCCGCCCAGGACGGAGACGGCCAGGGGGAAGTCGCCGGCCGGGTGGGGGCAGACCGGTCTCCCGGTGGGCACGTTCGGCCAGGGCGTCGGTGAGGACGGTGAGGTTGCGCGCGACGCTTTCGAGGAAGCGGGCACGGCGCCGAGGGTGGAGGGCCCGGTAGGTGTCGAAGGCGTCCTCGGCCGCCCGGCAGGCACGCCGCACGTCGGCCGCGCCGCCGCAGCGGTGGACCGGGTCGAGGGGCAGACCGGTGCGGGCGTCGAGGGCTCGGACCTCGCTGCCGGCACCGGTGCCCCGTTCACCGGCGATGAACATCGCCCCCGTCAGGCCGGCCGCGGACAGGTGAGCCGTGTGCCGGGGGATGGCGGTGCTCATGTGCGGAGCCTTCTTCCCGGGGCGGCCGGCCGGGGCGGCCGGAGCGGATGCCGGGTCAGGCCGCGGTGGCGGGCAGCCCGGCGATCAGCGCCGAGAGCTCGTCGAGTTCCTGCGGGGTCAGGTCGGTGAGCGGGGGCCGGACCGGGCCCGCGCTGTGACCGGTGGCGGTCATGCCGGCCTTGACGATGCTGACCGCGTAGCCGGCCTGGCGGTTGCGGATCTCGGTGTAGGGGAGCACGAAGTCCGACAGCATCCGGGTGACGTCCGCCTGCCGGCGCTCGCGGACGGCGGTGTAGAAGGTGAGGGCGAACTCGGGCAGGAAGTTGAAGATGGCCGAGGAGTAGGTCGTCACGCCGAGCTGGAGGTAGGGCAGGGCGAACGTCTCGGCCGTGGGCAGCCCGCCGACGTAGGTCAGGCGCTCGCCGAGGCGGGCGTGGATACGCGTCATGGTGTCGATGTCGCCGACGCCGTCCTTGTAGCCGATCAGGTTGGGGCAGGTGTCGGCGAGGCGGGCGACGGTGTCGGCGGAGTAGATCGCGTTGGCGCGGCTGTAGATGACGACGCCGAGGGAGGTGGAGCGGCAGACCGCTTCGACGTGCCGTGCCAGGCCCTCCTGGCCGGCCTCGGTGAGGTAGGGCGGGAAGAGCAGGATGCCGTCGGCGCCGGCGCGTTCGGCGGCGGCGGCGAACTCGATCGCGGTGGCGGTGCCGTAGCCGACCGGGGCCAGGATCGGGGTGCCCTCGGGGGCGCTGTCCGCGGCGGCGGCGACGACGCGTTCGACCTCGGTGGGGGTGAGGGAGAAGAACTCGCCCGTCCCGCCGGCCGCGAAGAGGCCGCCGACGTCGTACTTGGCCAGACGGACGATGTTCTCGCGGTAGGCGTCCTCGTCGAAGGAGAGGTCGTCGCGGAAGTGGGTCACGGGGAAGGACAGCAGGCCGGAGCCGATACGGCGGCCGAGCTCGGCCGGGGTGAAGGACGTCATGGGAGTGCTCCTGAAGGTCGGGGTGGTGCAGGTGCAGGTGCGGGTGCGGGTGCGGCCCGTGTGGCGGTGCTGTGGCCGTCGGCCGGAGGGCGGTCGGGAGGGGGGGAGTCGGCGTGGGCGGGCGCGGTCGGTAGGGGGATGGTGTCGGCGCGGGCGGCGCGGCTGTCCGTTGTCGACGCTGCCCGCGCCGGATCCGGGGCGCCGGCCGCGGCGGGTACCGCGCGGCCGGCGGAGAGGGAGTTGAGTCAGGGGCGGGTGCCGGTCTGGTGCTCGGCGACGGTCCAGGCGCGGGCCTGGTCGCTGAGGGTGAAGCCGAGGCCGGGCCGGGAGGAGACGTGCATACGGCCGTCGCGGATCTCCAGGCGCTCGTTGAACAGGGGCTCCAGCCAGTCGAAGTGCTCCACCCACGGCTCGATCGGGTAGGCGGCGGCCAGGTGGAGGTGGATCTCCATGGCGAAGTGGGGCGCGAGCTGCAGCTGGTGGTGCTCGGCGAGGGTGGCGAGCTTGAGGAACTGGGTGATGCCGCCGATGCGCGGGGCGTCGGGCTGGATGACGTCCGCGCCGCCGTGGCGGATCAGCTCGACGTGCTCGGCGACGCTGGCCAGCATCTCGCCCGTGGCGACCGGGGTGTCGAGCGAGGCGGCGAGCGCGGCGTGGCCCTGGGCGTCGTAGGCGTCGAGGGGTTCCTCGATCCAGACCAGGCCGAACTCCTCCAGGGCGCGGCCCATGCGCTGGGCGGTGGGCCGGTCCCACTGCTGGTTGGCGTCGACCATGAGGGGGACGTCGTCGCCGATGTGCTCGCGCACCGCGCCGAGGCGGGCCAGGTCGTACCTGCCGTCGGGGTGTCCGACCTTGAGCTTGATGCCGCCGATGCCGCTGGCCAGGGAGGCGGTGGCGTTGTCGAGGACCTGCTCGGTCGGGGTGTGCAGGAAGCCGCCGGAGGTGTTGTAGCAGCGCACCGAGTCGCGGTGCGCGCCCAGCAGCTTGGCCAGCGGCAGGCCGGCGCGCTTGGCCTTGAGGTCCCACAGGGCCACGTCGAAGGCGGCGACGGCCTGGGTGGCCAGGCCGCTGCGGCCCACCGAGGCACCCGCCCACACCAGCTTGGTCCAGATCTTCCCGATGTCGCTCGGGTCCTCGCCGATCAGGTTCTCGGCGATCTCCTTGGCGTGGGCGAACTGGCCGGGACCGCCGGCCCGCTTGGAGTAGCTGAAGCCGACGCCCTCGTGCCCCTGCTCGGTCGCGAGTTCCACGAAGAGGAAGGCCACCTCGGTCATCGGCTTCTGCCGGCCGGTGAAGACCTTCGCGTCACTGATCGGGGTGGCCAGCGGGAGCGTCACTGAGGACAGGCGCAGCCAGGCGATCCGGTCGAGCGTGGCCTCGCCGTCGGCGTGTGCGGCCTGCGGCGTCGTGTTCATCGTGGTCACCACTTCGAGTCCCTGGGGTTGAGGCGATCGGTGCGGGGCCCGACCGCGGCCGGGCTCGGCACCGCCTCTCCCGAGGGAGCGTGGGCGGGCTGGGTGCGGCGGCTGTCGAGGCCGGACAGACGGCGCCTCACGCGGGTGCGGGGGAGAGCGGTCCGGAAGGAGACACCCCGACGATCTCGATGAGACCGAGCCATGAGGTGTGCTCCCCGTGCGGTACGTCCTCATCCACGCGGGTGCGGCCGAGACGCGGGAGGGGGTCGCCGTCTGTCGAGATCAGACGCTACGGTCGCCAATGATTCACGTCCAACATAGATTTTGGATGTAGCGATACCTGGAGAGCATCAATGTTCACCCTTGCCCAGCTGACGAGCTTCGTGGCCGTCGCCGAAGAACTGCACTTCACCCGTGCCGCGGAGCGGCTGAACATGACGCAGCCGCCGCTGAGCCGGCAGATCCAGCTGCTGGAGAACGAGCTGCGCGTGCACCTGCTGGACCGCACCAACCGCACGGTGCGGCTCACCCCCGCCGGCCGGGCCTTCCTGGTCGAGGCCCGCCGCATCCTGCGCCAGTCCGAGCACGCCACCCTCGCCGTGCGCCGGGTCTCCACCGGAGAGGCGGGCGCGATCGCCGTCGGGTTCACGGCCGCCAGCGCCTACTCCGCCCTCGGCGATCTTCTCCAGACCGCACGGGCGGCGCTGCCGGGGGTGGAGATCCTGCTCCAGGAACTCGTCACCCGGGACCAGCTCAAAGCGCTCGGCGAGGGGTCGCTCGACCTCGGGCTGATCCGGCCCTCGGCCACCGGGGCGGACCTGACCTCGCGCACGGCCGTACGGGAGGGGCTGCTGGCGGCCCTGCCCGCGCAGCATCCGCTGGCCGCGGGGTCGGGGCCGCTGCGGGTCGGGGACCTCGCGGGCGAGGACTTCCTGATGTACTCGCCCATCGAGGCCCGCTACTTCCATGAGCTGCTGGTCAGCATCTTCCGGGCCGCGGACGTCCGGCCCGTCTTCACCCAGTACCTCACCCAGGTGCACAGCATCCTGGCCCTGGTCAACGGCGGCTGGGGGATCGCTCTCGTCCCCGAGGCCGCGGCGCAGATGCGCTACGGCGGGATCGTCTTCCGGCCCGTGGACCTGCCGGACCCGCAGCCGGTCGAACTGAACTTCGTATGGCGCAAAAACAACGACAATCCGGCTCTGGATGCGCTGCTGTCCCACCTGTGACATCCGCTCGGCACGTTCATGTCACATGACTGTCATGCAAGGAAGGTATCGCAAGCAACAAAATTCGACATGGACGTGCATCAGAACCATCTCTACGGTCAACTCAGCCACCGGTTCGGTGGCTCGGACCGCACGCGGCACCGCTGCCGTATCCCCCGGGTCTAGGAGAGTGACCATGACGGTTCTCGGCCGGCAGGACGAGCCGGCGACCGCCGGCCCCGAGCCGCCCCCGGCGCGGCCCGGCTCGGGCAACGGTTTCGGCCAGGTGCTTCGACGCCGCGGCGGACCGCACCGGGCGAGCGACCCTCCGGTGCCGGTGTTGTCGGCGCGCCACCGAGCGCGGCGTGCCCGGACCGCTCCGGCCACGCCGGTCTCCCGCCCGGCGGCCGACGGCCGGCCCTCGACCCGCTAGCCGTCACCGCAGACCGCGCAGACCGCGCAGACCGCGCAGACCGCGCAGACCGCGCAGACCGCGCAGACCGCGCAGACCGCGCAGACCGCGCAGACCCTGCGATCTGTTCCGGTCGCGCAGACCTGTGCCCCGTGCCGACTGCGCGGACCGCGCAGACCTGTGATCCGTGCCGGTCGCGCAGACACGCGACCGTGCCCTCTGCGACCGTGCCCTCCGTGCCGACCGTGCGGTGGCGCGGAGGGCGGCCGAGGAGCCGGCTCCGATCCCGAGCCGGCAGGGCCGCGCGGGAGAACGACCGGCGTCCCACGCCACTTGGGGCGCCCGAGCCGCCGTCCGCCCCGCCCGTACCCCTCCGGCGCCGGCCGCCCTGCGGTCCGCCCCCCCGCCGCGCCGCCTGTCACGGCGCGACGCCACCGCCGTTCCGCGTGCGGTCGGCCACGCCCTGCCCCGCCCCACCCCGCATCCCAGCCGTGCCGCGTTCCGTGCCGTCCCGGCACCGGCTGCTCAACCACAGTTCAAAGGGGAGCTGACATGCCACTTCTCGTAGTCGGAATCAGCGTTCTGGTCCTGCTACTCCTCATGACCCGGCTGAAGCTGAACGGCTTCGCGGCGCTCCTGCTGGTGGCGGTCGGTGTCGCCGTGGTGCAGGGGATACCGGTGACGGACATCCCGGACGTCCTCTCGGACGGCATCGGGGGCCAGATCGGTGACACCATGCTCACCATCGGGCTCGGCGCCATGGTCGGCCGCGTCATGGGGGACTCCGGCGCCGCCCAGCGCATAGCCGGCAAACTCCTCGACGCCTTCGGCCCGCGCTGGGTCCAGGTCGCCATGGTCGTCACCTCCATGCTCATCGGCGTGACCATGTTCTACGAGGTCGCCTTCATCATCATCGTGCCCATCGCCTTCACCCTGGTCCGGGTCACCGGGGCGAACCTGCTGTGGGTCGGGCTCCCGATGTCGATCGCCCTGTCGACCATGCACAGCTTCCTTCCCCCGCACCCCGGCCCCACCGCCGTCGCCGCGACCTTCCACGCCTCCGTCGGACTGACGCTGTTCTACGGCCTGTTCATCGCGGTCCCGGCCGGCGCGCTCATCGCGCTGCTCTGGCCGCGACTGCCGTTCATCAAGGCCATGTCCCCGGCCATCCCCAAGGGCCTGGTCAGCGAGCGCGAGTTCACCGACGAGGAGATGCCCGGCCTCGGCTGGTCCCTGTTCGTCGCCCTCTTCCCCGTCGTCCTGATCGCCGGCGCCGCGGTGACCGACATGGCCGCCTCCGGCGAGAGCCCGCTGCTGCACACGGTCGCGTTCATCGGCTCGGCGCCGATCGCGCTCCTGCTGACGCTGCTCCTGGCGATCTGGGCGTTCGGACCGAGGATCGGCCGCAGCCTGTCGGACGTCAGCTCCTCCTGCGGCTCGGCGGCCCAGGCGATGGCGATGATCCTGCTGGTGATCGGTGCCGGCGGCGCCTTCAAGAACGTCCTCGTCGAGGGAGGCATCTCCGACTACATCAAGGACATCACCGAGAGCTGGACCATCTCGCCCATCATCCTCGCCTGGCTCATCGCGGTCATCCTGCGGGTGGCCCTCGGCTCGGCGACGGTCGCCGTCGTCACGGCCTCCGGCGTGGTGCTGCCCCTGCTCGCCGGCAGCGGGGTGAGCCCCGAGATGATGGTGCTCGCCGTCTCCTGCGGCTCCATCGCCTTCTCCCACGTCAACGACCCCGGCTTCTGGCTGTTCAAGGAGTACTTCAACCTCTCCGTCATCCAGGCGATCAAGGTGCGCACGACGTACACGACGGTGCTGTCGGTCCTCGGCCTGGGCGGTGTCCTGGCGGCCGAGTACACCATCGGCGTCCTCGGTCTGTGACCCCCGGGCCCTCCCGGGCCCCCTCCGTCCCGTCCCGGTCCCACCCGCGTACACCCCCGCACCCCGTATCCAGACCCCGTAG
This sequence comes from Streptomyces sp. NPDC003247, assembly GCF_042888135.1. Lineage (NCBI taxonomy): Bacteria > Bacillati > Actinomycetota > Actinomycetes > Kitasatosporales > Streptomycetaceae > Streptomyces > Streptomyces sp. NPDC003247. Next base: position 180,716 of record NZ_JBIAPF010000006.1, on the reverse strand, counting down.
CCCCGTACCCCCGTACACAAGGAACTCGAAACCAGCATGAGCACGAGCCAGCCGACCGTCACCGCCTTCTCCGTCTATCCCGTGGCGGGCCGCGACTGCATGGAACTGAACCTCTCCGGTGCCCACGGCCCCTACTTCACCCGCAACATCGTCGTCCTGACGGACTCCGAGGGGCGCACGGGTCTGGGTGAGGTGCCCGGCGGAGAGAAGATCACGCAGACCCTGCGCGACGCCGAGTCCCTCGTGGTCGGTGCGAAAGTCGGCGACTACAAGCGGGTCCTGCGGGAGATCGGGGACCGTTTCGCCGACCGCGACTCCGGCGGACGCGGCGCGCAGACCTTCGACCTGCGCACCACCGTCCACGCCGTCACCGCCGTCGAGTCCGCGCTGCTGGACCTCCTCGGCCAGCACCTGGACGTGCCGGTCGCCGCACTCCTCGGGGACGGGCAGCAGCGCGACTCGGTCCGCGTGCTGGGCTACCTCTTCTACGTCGGCGACCCGGGCCGCACGGACCTGGAGTACGTCCGCGAACACGACGCGGACGTCGACTGGTACCGGATCCGGCACGAGGAGGCGCTGACCCCCGAGGCGATCGTCCGCCAGGCCGAGGCCACCTACGACCTGTACGGCTTCCGCGACTTCAAGCTGAAGGGCGGCGTCCTGGACGGCGCCGAGGAGGTCAAGGCCGTCCTGGCGCTGAAGGAACGCTTCCCCGAGGCCCGGATCACCCTCGACCCCAACGGCGCCTGGTCGCTGCGCGAGGCCATCGAGCTCTGCGAGCCGCTGGTCGGCACGCTCGCCTACGCCGAGGACCCCTGCGGGGCCGAGGGCGGTTACTCCGGGCGGGAGGTGCTCGCCGAGTTCCGCCGCGCGACCGGTCTGCCCACCGCGACCAACATGATCGCGACCGACTGGCGGCAGCTGACCCACGCGCTGGCTCTGCAGTCGGTCTCCATCCCGCTGGCCGACCCGCACTTCTGGACCATGCAGGGCTCCGTGCGCGTGGCTCAGCTGTGCAACGCGATGGGTCTGACCTGGGGCTGCCACTCCAACAACCACTTCGACATCTCCCTGGCCATGGTCACGCACTGCGGGGCCGCGGCGCCCGGCGCGTACAACGCCCTGGACACGCACTGGATCTGGCAGGAGGGCCTGGAGCGGCTCACCGTCGCCCCGCCCCGCATCGTCGACGGCGAGATCGCCGTGCCCGACGCCCCGGGGCTCGGCGTCCAGCTCGACATGGACCGCCTCCTCGCCGCGCACGAGCTGTACCGCGCCAAGGCCCTGGGGGCGCGGGACGACGCCACCGGCATGCGGTACCTGGTCCCCGGCTGGGAGTTCGACGCCAAGCGGCCCTGCCTGGTGCGCTAGCGGCCTGTCGTGCGAGGGGCCGCAGGGGGCCGACGGTGCCGTGTCGGCGGGGGGCGGCTGTCCGGGACATGTCCCGGACAGCCCGGACAGGCCCGGAACAGCCGGTCCGCCCCTACCGTCGCTCAGCATGGACACCACACGCAGAGCGTTGTTGAGAGGAATCGCGGCCGTCCCCTTCGCCGTCACGGCCGGCGGACTGTCCGTCCCGTCCGTGGCGCGGGCGGCGGAGCCGGAGTACCGGCTGAGGAGGTACGACCGTGACGGCACGCCGACCGGCACCACATGGGCCGCAGCCATTCAGGGGCTGAAAACCGAAGAGCGGCTCGCCGTGGCCGGCCTCGTCGGGGACGTGCTCGGCAGGGCCGAGCGGCGCGCGTCGCGCCCCGGTGACTGGCGGGACGGCGCGGGGTCCGCGCCGAAGCCCGACGGACTGGACTTCGCCTTCGGGTGGGACACGAGAGCCGCGTACCGGCAGGACGCCGTCGGCGACCGGTGGTACCCGCAGGGCATCACCACGAGCTACGACGCCCACGGCGGCTCGGTACCGGGAAGCGGCGGGAGGAAGGTCGCCCTCGTCTCCTGGTACGACAGACGGTCCGGCGGCAACCAGGGCGCCAGGGTGTCCGTCGTCGACATCACCCGCACCGGCGCGTCGAGCCTCCCGCGCTACGACCACGTCCTGCTCGTCATACCGGCCAAGGAGTCGGGAGAGCCCTACGACTTCCGGGTCACCGAACTGCACGCGGGCGGTGTCGCCTGGGCGGGAAGGTGGCTGTACGTGGCGGACAAGGACCACGGCCTGTACGTCTTCGACACCGCCAGTGTGCTCAAGGTGTCGCGGGGGTCGACGGCGGCGGCCCGCAGGCGTGCCCGGGCCTGGTGCGGCTACCACGGCGGTGACGGCACGTACTACGCGCACGGCTACCGGTACGTCATGCCCCTGCACCACGTGTACCGGCCGGCCGGTGGGTCGGCGGCGCTGCGCTACTCGCAGGTGTCGCTGGACCGTACCCAGGGAGCCGCGCGGTCGCTCGTGGTCAGCGAGTACTTCGAGACGAGCGCCGACGGCGTGGCCGTGCGCTGGGACCTCGACAGTGCCGGACACCTCACCGCCGAGCGGTCCACCTCCGTCTGGCCGCTGCGCATCCCCAGGGTGCAGGGCGCGGTCTGCGTCGGCGACCGCACCTACTACTCGGCCAACGCCTCCCTCCCGCCCGACGGCGCCGACGCCGGTGCGGAGCAGGGGGAACTGTGGTTGCAGTACCCGCGAGGCGAGAAGATGACCGCCCCGCGCGGCAAGCTGAGCCTGGGTCCGGAAGACCTCAGCTACCAGCCGCGGACCAGGGGCGGTTCCCTCTGGGGCCTCGCCGAGCACCCGGGCAGGAGGCGCGTGTACCGCATCCGCCTCTGAACGCGTGTACCGCATCCGCCTCTGGACCGGTGGGCCCGCGGGGCCTCAGGTGTCGCGGGGCTTCGCCGGTACGCACCGCCAGGCGAGGCCCGCGGCGGCCAGGTAGGCCAGTGCGCCGACGGCCATGCTGGTGCGCAGCCCGGCGCTGTAGTCGGTGGCCGTGGCGAGCAGGCTGCCACCGAGGGCCACGCCGGTGGCGCTGCCGATCTGGCGGGTGGTGTTGAACAGGGCGGAGGCGGCTCCCGAGGAGGCGGGGGGTGCGGCGCCCATCACGGTGGTGGTCGAGCCGGTGAGGGCGAAGGAGGTACCGAATCCCGCGGCCATCATGGGGACCACCAGCAGCGGGTAGGCGGGTTCGGCTCCTGCCGCGGCCCAGCCCGCCAGCCCCAGGGAAGCCAGGAGCATGCCGGAGACCACCAGCGGACGGTCGCCGGTGCGGCGGGTCAGCCGCCCGGACAGGACGGACGCGAACATGGTCATCGCCACCGCGGGGAACAGTGCCAGCCCGGTGCCGAGGGCGCTGAAGCCGCGCTGGTGCTGGAATTCCAGGCTGGCGGTGAAGACCATCCCGTAGAAGCCGAAGTTGAACAGCAGGCCGATGACGGCTCCGCCGCCCATCGCGCGCGAGCGCAGCAGGCTCAGCGGAAGGACCGGGGACCGCGCCGTCCGCTCGCGCACCGCGAACGCCGCGGCGGACAGCGCGGCCAGGCCCGCCCCGGCGAGAACGGCCGGATCGGACCAGCCGCGCCGTCCGGCCTCGTTGAGTGCCGAGGTCAGCAGTGCCACCGCCGCCACGACCGCGCACTGCGCCGGCCAGTCCAGGGACCGGCCGGCGCGGCGGGGCGAGCGCGCCACGTACCGCAGTGTCAGCACCAGGCAGGCCGCACCGGCGGGCAGGTTGACGAGGAACACCCAGCGCCAGCCCACCGTGGAGACGAGCAGGCCGCCCAGCAGCGGCCCGGCGGAGGCCGCGATGCCGGCCATCGACCCCCACATCCCGAAGGCCCGGGAGCGTGCGGCCGGCGCCGGGTAGGACTGCTGGAGCAGGGCCAGGGAACCCGGCACGATCAGCGCCGCGCCGAGCCCCTCCACCAGCCGGGCCGCCACCAGGAAGGCGGCGCTCGGCGCGAGCGCGCACGCGGCCGAGGACACGGTGAACACCGCCACGCCCGAGCAGAAGACACGACGGTTGCCGAGCCGGTCGCCCAGAGCGCCACCGGTCAGCAGGAACCCGGCGAAGACCAGGGTGTACCCGTCCGTGATCCACTGGATGCCGGTGAGCGAGGCGGACAGCTCCCTGCCGATCACCGGCACGGCGACGTTGATGACCGTCACGTCCAGGATCACCATGAAGTACCCGGCGCACACCGCCAGCAGCGGTGCCGCGGACCGTCGCCCGGACTCCGGGGCGGGCCCGGGGGAGGACACGGACTCACCGCCACCGGCCGACTCCGCGAACGCCACGGCCCCCACTCCATCCCGTCCACGGAGGAACTGCTTCGGAATGTCACGATAAGTTCCCTGTGCTCCGCATTGCGGGAACCTTGCTGCGCGCATCGTCTCCGGCCGGCAGGGAAACGGACGCGGTGGGCGTGGGGGACGGCCCGGTCCCCACGGATGAGGGCGCCGGCCGGGGCCCGGCGGGCGCGGCCCGTGAGGTGCCGCCCGCGGATCGGCGCCGCCCGTGGAACGGCCCGTCAGACGCGGGTGACCGCCTTGCGCAGGCCGTAGGCGGCGGCGCCGGCCACGAGCACCGCGGCTCCCCACAGCACCGAGGCCGGTGGCAGCGCGAAGGCCAGGACCAGGCAGCCCACCGCGCCGACGATCGGCACGATCCGCGCGGGGCGACCCTCGGCCGGAGTCAGCGTCCAGGCGGAGGCGTTGGCGATCGCGTAGTAGGCCAGCACGCCGAAGGAGGAGAAGCCGATCGCGCCGCGCACGTCCGCGGTGGCGGCCAGGACGACGACCATCGCGCCGACCGCCGACTCGGCGCGGTGCGGCACCCCGAACCGAGGGTGGACCGCGGCCAGCGCGTGCGGCAGGTGCCGGTCGCGGGCCATGGCCAGGGTGGTGCGCGACACCCCGAGGATCAGCGCCAGCAGCGACCCGATCGCCGCGACGGCCGCCCCGGCGCGCACCACCGGCACCAGTCCCGGGACCCCGGCGGCGCGCACCGCCTCGGCGAGCGGGTCCACGGTGCGGGCGAGCCCGTCCGCGCCGAGCACCGCGAGCACGGCGACGGCGACGGCCGCGTAGACGGCCAGCGTGATGCCGAGCGCGAGAGGGACGGCGCGGGGGACGGTCCGCCTGGGGTCACGGACCTCCTCGCCGAGGGTGGCGATGCGGGCGTACCCGGCGAACGCGAAGAACAGCAGCCCGGCCGCCTGGAGCACGCCGCCGAACGCCGCGTGCGCCCCCGCGTCCAGCCGCGCGACCCGCGCCTGGCCGCCGGTCAGGCAGGCGGTGACCACGGCGGCGAGCACCGCCAGAACGACCGCGACGATCCCGCGCGTCAACCACGCGGACTTCTGCACGCCGACGTAGTTCACCCCGGTCAGCGCCACCACGGTGGCGACCGCCACGGCGTGGGCCTGGTCCGGCCACACGTACGTGCCCACGGTCAGGGCCATCGCCGCGCAGGAGGCGGTCTTGCCGACCACGAAGCCCCAGCCGGCCAGGTAGCCCCAGAAGTCGCCCAGTCGCTCGCGGCCGTAGACGTAGGTGCCTCCCGACCGCGGATAACGCGCCGCCAGGCGGGCGGAGGAGGTGGCGTTGCAGTACGCCACCACGGCGGCCAGCGCCAGGCCGATCAGCAGCCCCGGGCCGGCCGCGCGGGCGGCCGGGGCGAGCGCGGCGAAGACACCCGCGCCGATCATCGAACCGAGCCCGATCACCACGGCGTCGAACACGCCCAGGTGCCGCTTCAGCTCTCCCGCTCCGGCAGACGCCGCCGACCCGCCCATCGCACGCTCCTCGAACACAGCCCACGGACATCACAGGCTCCGATACCGGCGCACGATAGAGGAACGGGGTGTCGAGCAGGGGAACCGCCCGCTTCCGGCTCCGATCCGCATCCCCGCGGATGATCTCGCGTGGTCGATCGAGGCCGGCGCCGCCGCACCGGCACCGGTTCCCGGCGGACCTCACCGGACCCGTCGCCGTCCGCGGAGCCGGCCCCGCGGACGTCCTCGCCCGGCCGACGACGGTCGCGCGGCCCCCGGGCGTCGGGTCCGGTACCTCGGTGACGGCGACGGCGACGGCGACGGCGACGGCGACGGCGACGGCGGTACGGCGTCGGGCCGCGGCCGTCGCCGTACCGCTACCCGCCGAGAGCGCCGGTGCCCCCACGGCCGTAGCGTCGACCGGCCCCGCCCGGGAAACGGACCTCGATCTCCAGCCCGCCGTCGGGGTTGGCGGTCGCGGTGATCTCGCCGTGGTGGGCGAGCACCACGGCCCGGACGATGGACAGGCCGAGCCCGGCGCCCCCGTCGGAGGCCGACCGGCTGCCGTCGCCGCGGACGAAGGGTTCCAGCAGCCGGTCCACCCGCTCCGCGCGAACGACCCGGCCTGTGTTGACCACCCGCAGGAACCCGCCGTCCGCCGTGCGGCCCGTGGACACGGTGACGCGGCCTGCCGGATGGTTGTGCCGGATGGCGTTGCCGATCAGATTGGCCGTCATCCGTTCCAGCAGCACCGGATCGCCGCGCATCGGCGCGGGCCGCAGATCCCGGTGCGCCACGAGGCGCTTCGCGCTCAGCCCGGCGGCGGCGCCCGCCAGTGCACCGGCGGTGACCGTGGCGAGGTCCACCGTGCGGGACTCGCCCGTTCCCGCCTGGCTGTGCGCCAGCGCGAGCAGGCCGTCCAGGGTGCGGCGGCTGTGGTCGGCCGCCTCCCGGACGTCCTCGGCCATGGTCAGCAGTTCCGCCCGGCTGGGCTCGCCGTCGAGCGTCACGTCTATGGCGGTCCGCATGGTGGCGAGCGGGGTGCGCAGCTCGTGCGCGGCGTTCGCGGTGAACAGCCGCTGGCTCTCCAACGCCCGGTCGCGTTCGGCGATCCCGCGCTGGATCCGGTCCAGCATCCCGTTGACGGTCCTGGCCAGCGCCGCGAGCTCGTCCCGCGCCGGGTTCACCGGCACCCGGTCGGACAGGTTCTCCGCGGACAGCCGCCGGGCGGCGGCCGAGATCGTGCGGATCGGTCGCAGCACCCGGCCGGCCACCAGCCAGCCGAGCAGAGCGGCCAGCAGGGTGACGGCCGCCAGCGCGATCCAGGCCTGCCCCACCAGTGTGGCCAGGGTGTCGTCGCGCACCCTGCGGGCCAGTTCCGAGGAATCCGGCGGCGGCAGCGGCTCGGTGGTGCCCGCTCCGGCGTACCGCACGACGATTCTGTGCTGGGTCAGGTTCCGGCGCGTCAGCAGGTAGGTGAGCGCGCTCAGCAGCACCCCCGAAGCCAGCACCAGCGCGGTGTAGAGCAGGGTGAGCTTGCCGCGTGCGGTCAGACGGACGGATCTCACCGCATCACGCCCGGAGCCGGTAGCCGGCGCCGGTCACGGTCTCGATCACGGGCGGGTCGCCGAGCTTGCGACGCAGCGTGCCGACAGTGATCCGGACCGCGTTGGTGAACGGATCCGCATGCTCGTCCCACACCTTCTCCAGCAGGGTCTCCGCGCTGACCACGGCACCGGCGGCGGACAGCAACTGCGTGAGCACGCCGAACTCCTTGGGCGCCAGGGAGAGCAGCCGGCCCGCGCGTTCCGCGGTACGCCGCGCCGGATCCAGGGTCACGTCACCGGCACGCAGCACCGGCGGCCGGGCCGGGGCGCTGCGCCGGGCCAGCGCGTGCACCCGGGCCACCAGTTCGGAGAACGCGAACGGCTTGCCGAGGTAGTCGTCGGCGCCCAGGGTGAGCCCGTCCACCCTGTCCTCGACCGTGCCGAAGGCGGTCAGCATCAGGATGCGCGAGGATCCCCGGTCCGCCAGCCGACGGCACACCGTGTCGCCGTGCACCACCGGCAGGTGCCGGTCCAGCACCACGACGTCGTACCGGTTCAGCTCGCACTTCTCCAGCGCCTCCCGGCCGTCCGGGGCCAGGTCGACGGCGAAGCCGTGCTTGCGCAGACCGGTCGCGATGTACCGCGCCAGTGGCTGTTCGTCCTCCACCAAGAGCACCCGCATGGGCCGATTATGGCCATCGGGACCTATGGATCTCGTATGGGTGCGCGAACGGCCGCCCATACGTGCGGCCCGGTAGACCTGCCGGTGATCACATCCCCTTGGCGAAAGGCAGTCACCCATGGCGACCCGTCCCTCCCGGCGTACAGCACTCGCACTGCTCGGCGCGGCCCCGGCCGGCGGACTCGTGGCAGGCATCGCCGTCCCGGCCGCGGCCGACGACCGGTCCGGCCCGCTGCCCGCGGGCCTCCTGCCCGGCGGCGAACTGGACCAGTACGTGGCGGACAAGGCGGCGGCGGACGAGTTCTCCGGTTCGCTGCTGCTGACCCATCGGGGCCGAACCGTGCTGGCACGCTCGTACGGCACGGCCGACAAGCAGCGCGCCGTCCCGAACGGGCCGGACACGCTCTTCCCGCTGGCCTCGGTGACCAAGCTGTTCACCGCGGTCGCCGTCGCGCAGTTGGCGCAGCAGCGGAAGGTCGCCTACGGCGCCCCGCTCGGCACCTACCTCGACGGCTTCCCCTCCTCCGTCGCGGACACCGTGACCGTGCACCATCTGCTCACCCATACCTCGGGTTTCGGCGACTTCCACGCGTTGCCCGGTTACGAGACCGCCGCGGCCGGCTGGACCACCCCGGAGCAGACCATGAACGGCACCACGGACCTGATCCGGCGGTCCGAGCCGAGTTTCGCCCCGGGCGCCGGATGGCTCTACAGCAACGCCGGCTACCACCTGCTCGGCGCGATCGTGCAAGAGGTGACCGGCATGTCGTACTACGACTACGTGCGGCACCACGTGTTCGCCGCGGCCGGGATGACCGAGACACGCTTCCTCACCATGCCGCAGTGGCAGGCGGGCCGGAACATCGCGCATCCCTACCACCGTGACGCGCAGGGCCGGTGGACCGACGCGATCACGCAGTTCCGGTACATCGTCGGCGATCCGGCCGGTGACGCGTTCACCACCTGCGCCGATCTCGATCGCTTCGGGCGTTTTCTCTGGCAGCACAAACTCCTCGACCCGGGCCAGACGGCTCTGATGCTGAGCGGGAAGGTGCCGCTGGTCCAGGCCGGCACGGCCCCGGCCGACGGCACCGGCGTCCCCGCGCAGGCCCTCTTCCAGGCTTACGGCCCCACCGGAGCGCTCGTCGCCGGCCAGTGGACGTTCGGCCACGGTGGCGGCAACCCCGCCGGCATCTCGACCTCGATCGACGTGTACCCGGAGGCCGACTGGGGCGTCGTCGTGCTCTCCAACTACGACGGCGTCGTCGTCCCGTCGATAGCGAGCCTCGCGCGGAAGCTGATCACCGCCGGACCATGACCCCGGCACCGCACGCCCGTCCCGAGCCGCTCGTTGGCTGACGTCCCGGCGGCACGGCGCGGTGCCGAGGGGCGCCCGCCGGGGTGCGCTGCGCGGCCGGCCACGGACCGGCCGGGGTCGGCCGCGCGAGCGCACCGGCCGGGGTCGGCCGCGCGAGCGCACCGGCCGGGGTCGGCCGCGCGAGCGCACCGGCCCCGCTCAGCCCGCGAACGGTACCTGCACCGACGACGCCCTCTCCCCGGCCGGGTGCGCCCACAGTCCTTGCCCGGCGAGCCGCGGCAGCACTCCCTCCCCGAACCAGTACGCCTCCTCCAGGTGCGGGTACCCGGACAGCACGAACTCCTCGATGCCCAGCGCCGCGTACTCCTTGATCCGCTCGGCCACCTCCTCGTGGCTGCCCACCAGGGCGGTGCCCGCGCCTCCGCGCACCAGGCCGATCCCGGCCCACAGGTTGGGGTGGATCTCCAGCCCGTCCCGGCTCCCGCCGTGCAGCGTGAGCATCCGCCGCTGCCCCTCGGACTCGCTGCGCGCCAGCCCGGCCTGCACGCTCCGCACGGTCTCCGGGTCGAACCCGTCGAGCAGCCGGTGCGCCTCCGCCCACGCCTGCTCGGAGGTGTCCCGGGTGATGACGTGCAGCCGGATGCCGAACCGCAGCGTGCGTCCCTCCCGCGCGGCGAGCCCCCGGACCCAGGCGATCTTCTCGGCGACCTGGGCCGGCGGCTCGCCCCAGGTGAGGTAGACGTCGGAGTACCGGGCGGCGACCTCGCCGGCGAGCGGTGAGGAGCCCCCGAAGTACACCTCGGGAACGGGATCGGGGACCCGGACGAGCTTCGCGTCCTCGACCCGGAGGTGCTCGCCCTTCAGGTCGACGGTCCCGCCCTCCCACAGCTCGCGGACGATCCGCAGGAACTCGCCGGTACGGCGGTAGCGGTCGTCCTTGTCGAGGAAGTCGCCGTAGGCCCGCTGCTCGTGGCTCTCGCCGCCGGTGACGACGTTCAGCAGCAGGCGTCCGCCGGAGTGCCGCTGGAAGGTGGCGGCCATCTGCGCGGCGAGCGTCGGGGAGACGAAGCCGGGACGGAAGGCCACCAGGAACTTCAGCCGCTCGGTGTGCCGGCTGACCATGGCCGTGGTCAGCCACGCGTCCTCGCACCAGGCGCCGGTGGGGGTGAGCGCGCCCACGAAGCCCAGGTCCTCCGCGGCGCGGGCGATCTGGCTGAGGTAGGCGACCGTGGGCGGCCGGTCACGCCCCGAGGCGGTGGCGGGGGTGCCGTGGCCGCCGCCGACGACATGGCGGCTGTCTCCGTTCGTGGGCAGGAACCAGTGGAAGGTCAGGGACACGAGGGGTCTCCGTTCGGGGGTGTCGCTAGAGGAGGCCGTGGCGGGGCGGTCTGGTCCCGTCCAGGGCGTACCGGCCGATGTGCTGGATCTTCCAGCGGCTCGGGTCGTGCAACGTGTGGGTGCGGGCGTCGCGCCAGTGGCGGTGCAGGTTCGCGGAGTTGAGCGCGGACCGGGTGCCGGAGACCTCGAACAGCGCGCCGGCCACCTCCACCGCCGCGCGGCCGGCCTCCACCTTGGCCGCGGCGACCGCGACGGACGCCTCGGCGGCGGAGTCGTCGGTGAGGTCGGCCCCCGCCGCGTCCACCGCCCGCGCCGCCTCCCGCAGGAGCGCCTCGGACGCCCTCACCCGCAGGGCGAGTTCACCGAACTGCTGGATCAGCAGCGGATCCTCGGCGGCCGTCTCGACCCCGCTCTCGAACCAGGGGCGGCTCTTGGTGCGGACGAACTCCGCGGCCTCGGCCAGCGCTCCCGCGGCGATGCCGGCGTCGATGGCCGCGTGCAGCAGCTGGGCGACCGCGCCGTGCAGCTGGGGCCCCCGGAAGGTGAGGTGGTGGGGCAGGACCCGGTCGGCGGGCACGGACACGCCGTCCAGACGGACGGTGCCGCTGGCGGTCGTCCGCTGGCCGAGGCCGTCCCAGTCGTCGATCACCGTCAGGCCGGGGGAGTCCCGCGGCACGTACGCCACGTGCAGTTCGTCGTCCTCGGCGCGGGCCAGCACCGGGATCCAGTCGGCGAACAGGGCGCCGGTGCAGTAGTGCTTGACGCCGGTGAGGAGGTACGAGCCGTCCGGCGCCGGCTCCAGGCGGGTGCGGATGTCCTGGACGTGCCGGGTGCCGGCCTCCGACTGGGCGTTGCCGAAGCGGCGGCCGGCCAGCAGCTCGGCGAAGAAGAACTTCCGCTGCTCCGGCGTGCCCTGGCGGCGGATCACGTTGACGTAGGCGAAGTGGCTCTGCGGGATCTGGGCGAGGCTGCCGTCGGCGGAGCCCAGCAGCCGGAAGATCTCCGCGAGGGTCTCGGCACGGACGTCCGCGCCGCCGTGTCCGGCGGGCACGGTCACGGCGAGCAGCCCGGAGGCGGAGAGCCGGTCGAGTTCCTCGCGGGGCAGCCTGCGTTCGCTGTCGCGGGCCGAGGCCCCCTCGCGGAACGCGTCGGCCAGGGCCGCCGCGACGGCGACGGCCTCGGCGTCGTCGGCGATGACGTGCGCGGTCATGGCCGTCAGCTCGCCGCGGCCAGGATCGGGGCGCCGCCCAGCACGGCCGAGAACCGGTCGACGACCTGGGTGAGCGCCTCACCGGCGGACGGGGCGACCGTGATCGAGCCGTCCTCGTGGGCGGTGATGTCCTTGTCGAGGGTGAACCAGCCCTGCACGATGTGGGCCGCGCCCATGGAGTTCAGGACGGGCCGCAGCGCGTAGTCGATGGCCAGGACGTGGGCGACGGAACCACCGGTGGCGAGCGGCAGCACGGTCTTCCCGGTGAGCGCGTACTGCGGGAGCAGGTCGAGCAGCGCCTTGAGGACACCGGAGTACGACGCCTTGTAGACGGGGGTGCCGACGACGACACCGTCGGCGCGGGCGAACAGGTCGGTGGCCTCGACGATCGCGGGGTGGCGGAAGTCCGCGCCGAGCAGGGCCTCGGCCGGGACGGTGCGCACGTCCAGAGGGATCACCTGGTGGCCGTGGGCGATGAGCCGCTGGTCGAGGTGGCGCAGCAGGCGGCCGGTGCGGGAGGAGGCGGAGGGGCTGCCGGAGACGGACAGGACGGTGGCCATGGGTCCTCTTTCGGGGAGTCCGGGGCGCCCGCGCGGAACGGGCGCCCCGGGGGGAGCGGTCAGGAGTACCAGGTGGGTTCGGGGAGTTCGCCGTCGAGGACCCAGCGGCCGACCTCGCGGCGCTTGTAGGCGACGGGGTCGTGCAGGGTGTGCGTGCGCACGTTGCGCCAGAAGCGGTCCAGGCCCTCGCCGGTCGCGGTGGAGCGGGCACCGGTGACCTCGAAGATGCGGTTCGAGACCTCCAGGGCGACATCGGTGGCGCGGGCCTTGACCGCCGCCACCCGCACCTCGAAGTCGCCGCGGGCCTGCGCGGTCACCGCGTCGGGGTCGTCGTGCAGCGTCTGCCCCTCCGCGGCGACCGCGTCGGCGAGGGCCTCCACGGCCCAGAGCTTGGCGGTGAGGTCGCCGTAGACGTCGATGACGTACGGCTCGTCGACCGCCCGTTCGTGGCCGCCGTGCAGCCAGGAACGGGACTTGGTGCGGGTGTAGGCGGCCGCCGTCTCCAGCGCTCCGGCCGCGATGCCCAGGTAGAAGTTGACGAAGACGAGCTGGATGGTCGGGACGTTGAGGGTGTTGTAGACGCGCGGCTGGAACACCTTGTCGACGTAGCCGGCCGCGGAGGACCACGGGGTGCGGACGCCGTCGAGGGTGACGCCGCCGCTCTCGGTCAGCCGCTGGCCGATGTTGTCCCAGTCGTCGTGGAAGGTCAGGCCCTCGCTGTCGGAGGGGACGATCGCGAACACGTGCTGTTCGGTGCCCTCCAGCACGCCTTCGAGGACGGTGACGTCGGAGACCTTGCTGCCGGTGGAGAAGGATTTGCGTCCGGTGAAGACGAGGTCGTCGCCGTCCTCGGTGACCACGACGTCCCTGTCCCGCGGGTTGACGGCGCCGCCGAAGAACCAGCGGCCCCGGGCGGCCTCGGCCTCGACGTGCTCCCACTGCTCACGGGTGCCGACGAGCCGGGCGGCCCAGTTCCACAGGTAGTGGTAGCCGAGGAGCTGGCCGATGGACCCGTCGGCCTTGGCGATCTCACGGACGACGCGGTAGGCGGTGGGCCACGGCTGGCCCCCGCCGCCGTGCTCGACCGGGCCGAGCAGGGTGACCAGGCCGGCGTCCTTCAGCAACTGGACCTCGGCGTACGGGGTGGCGCCGGCGCGGTCGCGTGCGGCGGCGTCGGTGGCGAGGACGGCGGCGACCTCGGCGGCGCGGCCGATCCATTCCTCGGGGGTCTGCGGGGCGGGCTGGGTCTGCCAGTCGGGGTGCGTGGCGGTGCTCATACTCGTCGACCTCTTTCGCGGTGCGGTGCGGAAGGTGGGGGGCGGTCAGGCGCGGACCGGGACGGCGGCGGACCCGGCCTCGGCGTCGGTCTCGGTGGTTTCGTTCTCGTTGTTCGTCTCGTTCCCGTTGTCCGTTTCGCTCTCGTTCTCGGTATCGGGGAGTTGTGCCTCCAGCTCGCGGACGAGGGGCAGCACGCGTCGGCCGAAGTACTCGACCTCCTCGTGGTAGTGGAGGAAGCCGAGGAGGAAGAGGTCGACGCCGAGCTTCTTGTAGGCGACGATCCGCTCGGCGATCTGCTCCGGAGTGCCGATGAGGCCGGTACGGAAGCCGTCGTTGTACTGGACGAGGTCCTCGAAGGTGGAGTCCTGCCACATGCCCTTGCCGTCGGCGGTGGACCGTCCCGCCTGCTTCACGGCGGCGCCGAAGCCCTCGACGGCCTCGCTGTCCGCCTTCGCGACGATCTCCCGGAGGGTCTCGCGCGCCTCGCCCTCGGTGTCCCGGGCGATGAGGAAACCGTTGAGGCCGAACTTCGGTGCCGTACGGCCGGCTTCGGCCGCGGACCGGCGTACGTCGGCGATCTGCTCGGTCACGCCGTCGAAGTCCTTGCCGTTGGAGAAGTACCAGTCGGAGACCCGGCCGGCCATCTGCCGCGCGGCGGTGGAGTTGCCGCCCTGGAAGATCTCCGGGTGCGGGCGTTCGGGGGTGTTGAGGGGCTTGGGCTTGAGGGAGAAGTCGCGCAGCCGGTAGAAGTCACCGGCGAGTTCGGCGTGGTCCTCGGTCCAGATCGAGCGCAGCGCGCGGATGAACTCCTCGGACCGGCGGTAGCGCTCGTCGTGCTCCAGCCAGGGTTCGCCGAGGGCGGTGAACTCGCCCTTGAACCAGCCGGAGACGACGTTGACGGCGAAGCGGCCGCCCGAGAGGTGGTCCGCGGTGGCGCCGAGCTTGGCGAGGACGCCGGGGTGCCACAGACCCGGATGGACGGCGGCGATGACCTTCAGCCGCTGGGTGGCGAGGAGCAGGGCGAGGCTGAAGCTGGTCGACTCGTGCTGGTACTCGGCGCCGTAGCTGGCCATGTAGCGGACCTGGCTGAGGGCGTAGTCGAAGCCGTTGTTCTCGGCGAGGACGGCGAGTTCCCGGTTGTAGTCGTATCCCCAGTCGGTGCGCTGCTCGATCGTGCTGGTGACGAGTCCCCCGCTGACGTTGGGGACCCAGTAGGCGAATTTGACGGGCGCTGCGGGCATGCGGAACTCCTGGCGCGAAACGGTGTCGGGCACGCCGAATTCAGGTGCGGAAACACGCTGTGAATCCATGTGCTGGATTCATGCGGTGCATCCCGAGCGGTGCATCCGTACGGTCTGTCCATGCGGTGCGTCGGGCGGTGAATTCAGGCGGTGAGGGGAGCCCGCACGGCACACGACCGCACGACCGGCGACGCGCCTGCGCGTGCGGGTACGGGGTACGGGGTGCGGGTACGGGTGCGGTGCGGGAGAGGGGCGGCGGATCGGGAAGGCGATCAGGCCGCGGCGCAACAGGAGGCGCTGGAGACGCGCGCGAGGTCGACGTGGCGTCGCCGCGTGAGGTCCAGTCGCATCTTCATGCCGTCGATCGTGGCAGCCGCCGACCGCAACGGTCAAGGCAAACCCGACCGGTCTCGTATCGCGGACCATTGAATTTCACGAAGGCGTGACAGGGAAACCCTTGAACGGGTGGTGAATGCGGCCGCATTCTTCCGGCGTGCGGACAGAACAGCTGGAATACATAGCGGCGGTCACCCGGCTCGGCTCGCTGCGCCGGGCCGCCGAGGAACTGCGCCTGTCGCAGCCCGCGTTGAGCGAGACCGTGCGCAACCTGGAGCGCGAGCTGGGCGTGGACCTGCTGGAGCGCAAGCGTTCCGGCGCCACGATGAGCACGTCGGGGCGTGAGCTGCTGCCCCACATCATCGGGGTGCTGGACGCGGTGGACCGGCTGCGCGCGGCGGCGGGCGAGCAGCACCGCATCAGCCGTATGGTGCGCGTCGGCACCGTGAACGCGGCGACCGTGCCGCTGCTCATCCCGGTGGTGCGGGAGTTCCGCGCCGCGCACCCCGTCACCCAGGTCGAGGTGGTGGCGGCCCAGCAGACCGACATCCACCGGACGCTGCTGGAGGGGGGCTTCGACCTGGGCCTGGTGAACCACTTGGAGGGCGACGACATGCCCGCGGAGTTCGAGTCGACCGAGCTGCTGCGGGGGCGGCCGGTGGTGTGCGTGCGGCCCGACAGCCCGCTGGCGGCCGGGCCGTCGGTGTCGGTGGACGACCTGCTCGGCGTGCCCCTGATCGGGATGCGCTCCGGCTATGTGATGCACCGTTATGTGCACCGGCTCCTCGACGGCCGCGCGCCCTCGTTCGCGTACTCCACCGACGGGGCGGAGATGGGCAAACTCATGGTGGCCGAGGGGCTGGGGGCGACGGTCCTGCCCGACTTCAGCGTCGCCGGCGACCCGCTGGAGCGGCGGGGCGCCCTCACCTACCGGCCGATCAGCGGGGAGACGCCCCGGGTGCTGCTGATGCTGCGCCGACGCCGCGCGGACTCCGTGCCGCAGGCCGCGCAGGACCTGCACGAGGTGTTCGTGCGGACGGCACGGGAACTGGGCACGGGCGGCCGCTGAGGGCACCGGCCCCACCACGGTCCGCACTCGGGCAGCACTGCCGGGCCGATGCCCCGGAGCCGGTAGGCGTCGTGCGCCGGCCGCAGCGCCACGCGGCCGGCCACGGCGCCCTCCACCTCGATCGTCGCGCCGGAGGACGTCAACCGGCGGGCGTTCTGGGCGTCATGTGTCGCTCGACGTGGATCTGGGTGAAGACCGCGACCTTGGCCCGCAGGGCCCAGGGGTCGAAGGGCTTGGTGATGTAGTCCACACCACCGACGAGGTACCCCTGACTGGCGTGGACCGGATCCGCGCCCATGGCGGTGAGGAAGATGATGGGGACGTCACGGTTGCGGTGGCGGCGTTTGATCTGGGCGGCCGTCTCGTAGCCGTCCATGTCGGGCATCTGTACGTCCATGATGATGACAGCGAAGTCGTCGTTGTCCAGGAGGGCTTTGAGCGCCTCCCGTCCGGACGAGACCGTGACGAGGTCCTGGTCCAGCGTGCCGAGGACAGCGGTGATGGCCAGCAGGTTGTCGGGCTGGTCGTCCACGACGAGGATCTTGGGCAGGCCGGCGTCCGGCACGGTCGGGAGCACCGTGGGACGTTCGAGAGCGTCGAGCTGACGCTCCAGCAGCCGGCAGCGCTCTTCGGCGGCGGCCCTCTCCTCCCGCGCGTTCTTCAGTTCCTCACCGAGCCTGGTGACCTGCTGTTGCAGCACGTCACGTTCCTCGAGCAGCTGGGTGACATCGGGGTGGGCGGCCGCCAGTTCGTCCGCACGGCCCCGCTCGGCCTTCCAGTCCGCCTCCAACTGCGAGAGCCGCACCTCCAGGTCGTGGATACGGTTCGTCCGCTCCAGCAGGGCGTCGCCCAGGACATCTCCCTGAACGCTGGAACGCCGGGACCGGCGGTCGGCGTCGGCCAGCTGCTCCTCGAGGACCTCCATCGCATGGTGCTGCGAGGAGCCGGCGTCGATCGCGGCCCGGTACAACTCCCGGACGAGCTCGACGGCCTCGGGCGTCACGGCCGTTCCCCGGTGCTCACCGAGGTCGGCCAGCAGCTCCCTCACGATCTTCCACGGAGGCAGCCGGGTTCCGTTGAGGTACCGGGACAGCGTGCCGGGGTCCCACTGCCGGCGCGTCGCGTACCGGCGTACCGAGACTCCCAGCCCCTCGAACAACTCCCTGAGGGCCTGGGCCAGAGCACGCGTCGCTTCGGGAAGGTCACTGCCGAGCGGCCTCAGCTCACCCACGTCCCTCTCCTTCCGACTCGTGGGACGCGCCGCCACGGGCCCCGTCGTTCACGATCAACCGGTCGAAGAACGAGGCGGCCAGTCCGGCCGCGGCAAGACCGGCGAGCACACTGCGGGAAGGTCCCTCACCCCCCGTCCAGGACAGTGCTGCCGCGACACCCCCGCTGAGCACCGCGAGCAGCAGGACGAGTGCTCCTCTGGTCGTCAACAACGGCTGTTCCATACGGTGTCCATCCACTCGGCCCCTGGCCGGGTGGCGAGGGGAGCCCATCACCCGCGCGGCGGATTGCCTTCGGGGTGACACACAGAATGGAGTGCCGGGAACCTGTTGCGTACCGCAATCGGCGATGCAACACCCGTACTGAGGTGTCGTACGGCGCCGGCATGACCGGGAGGCGCGACGTTTCCCGAGGTCACCTGATTCCTCTTGGACGGAGCGTTGCCAGTGTGTTGCGCGCAACGTGGGCTTCCGCGGGGACCGCCCGGAGGGCTCGCCGGCCCGGTGTTCACCGAGGCGTCGGGGACCGGTACCGATCACCGGGGGCGGGCACCGGGCCCGGCCGGGGCGGCCGGTGGATCGGACCCGTCGTCCGGGACAGGGGCAGGCCCGTGGCGTCGTTCGCGCGGGCGATGATCTCCGCCGTGATGGACACGGCGGTCTCCTGCGGCGTGCGGGCGCCCAGGTCCAGGCCGATGGGGGAGTGCAGCCGGGCCAGTTGTCCCCCGGACACTCCCGCCTCCCGGAGGAGGCGCAGGCGCTCCTCGTGCGTGCGTCGTGATCCCATGGCGCCGATGTAGCCGACGGGCAGGTCCAGCGCCAGACGCAGCAGGGGAACGTCGAACTTGGCGTCGTGCGTGAGGACACAGACGGCCGTGCGCTCGTCGACCTCCGTCCGCCGCAGGTAGCGGTGGGGCCAGTCGATCACGATCTCGTCCGCGTGGGGGAAGCGTGCCGGGGTGGCGAAGACGGGGCGGGCGTCGCAGACGGTGACCCGGTACCCGAGGAAGCGGCTCGTCTCGCTGAGGGCGGCGGCGAAGTCGACGGCGCCGAAGATCAGCATGCGGGGGCGGGGCGCGTGGACGTGGACGAAGACGGTGAGCGGCTCGGGGCAGCTCTCCGCGTCCCCTCCGACCGTGGCGCGTCCGCCGCGCCCCGCACGCAGCAGGGCCCGGGCCTCTTCCGCCACCGCTCGGCCCGCCGGCCCGTCGGCCAGGCCCGCGGAGGAGGCGTGGCCGTCACCGAGAACGCTCAGTGTCGAGCCGAGGAGGTGACCGGGCCCTTCCACGAGCTGTGCCACGGCGGCCGGCCGGCCCCCCGCCACCCCGGTGAGGGCGGCCGCCAGGTGGGCGTGGGCGGTGGGGTCGACGTACTGGACGAAGACGTCGAGCTCACCGCCGCAGGTCAGGCCGACGGCGAAGGCGTCATCGCCGGAGGGGCCGAACCGGGCCCGCCGCGGGAGGCCGGCTTCTCGCAGGACATGTCGGCACAGTTCGTACACGGCGCCCTCGACACAGCCGCCGGAGATGCTGCCGGCCGCGTTGCCGTCGTGGTCCACCGCGACCGACGTACCGACCGGCAGGGGTGTGCTTCCGGTGACGTCGACGACCGTGGCCAGGGCGAAGGGCCGTGCGGCCCGGCACCAGCGGGCCAGCGTGTCCGCGATGTTCAGCATGGGTCTTCCTCCAGGGGACGCCGTCCACGCCGCGGTGCCCGGCCCACCGCCGGCCGCGGCCTCCACCGCGGCCCGACCGGCGGGGACCCGGCCTCGGCGGCGGCCTTCACATCTGCTGGGCGCCGGCTCTGATCGCTTCACGGATACGGGGATAGGTGCCGCAGCGGCAGATGTTGCGGATGCCGTCCAGATCGGCGTCGGTGATCTCGCGTCCCTCGGCCGCCACGCGGCGGACGAGTGCGACGGCGGCCATGATCTGGCCGGGCTGGCAGTAGCCGCACTGGGCCACGTCCCGGTCGATCCAGGCCTGCTGCATCGGGTGCAGATCGGCCCCCACGGTGGCGGGGAGTCCTTCGACCGTGGTGATCTCGTCGGTCGGCCGGAGCGCTCCGACGGGCACCGTGCAGGGAGTGACGGCTCTGCCGTTGAGGTGGCTGGTGCACGCCTTGCAGACGCTGATGCCGCATCCGTATTTCGGCCCGGTGACGCCGAGGATGTCGCGCAAGACCCACAGGAGGCGCACGTCATCGGCGACGTCCACGGTCACCTGTTCGCCGTTGAGGCGGAATGTGTGCTCGGGCATGGGTGCTCCAGGTTCTCAGCGGACGTGGTCCAGGCCGTCGGTGGGCGACGCGGGGACGGGCGGCACGGTGGGCTTGGGCTCGAAGGAGAGCGTGCCGTGGTTGATCGGGAAGCTGGTCGGCATGGTTCCCGTGGCGCGGCCGTACGCGCAGGCGACGGCGGCCATCGAGGCGGCGACGCCCAGTTCGCCGGCCCCGCCGGGTTCCCCCGTGGTGGCCGGCATGACGACGATGTCCAGTTCGGGCGGTGTGTTCCACTGCCGGGTGTAGAAGTAGTTGTCCCAGCTGGCTTCCAGGAAGTACCCGTCGCGCAGGTGCAGGCTGGAGGTCAGGGCCAGGGCGATGCCGTCCATGACGCAGCCCATCATCTGCGCCTCCAGACCGCGTGGGTTGACGGCGAGGCCCACGTCCACGGCGAGGACCGCCTTGGTGACGCGGGGGCCGGTCACGCCGTCGCGGATCGGGCGGTCGACGGTCTCCGGGCGGCAGTCGATCTCGACGAGTACGGCGCTGGTGGAGTGGTACTCGGAGTGGAACGCGATCCCCTGCGCCATGCCGGCCGGCAGCGACCGCCCCCAGCGTCCGACCTCCGCGACCTTGTCCAGCACGGCCCGGGACCGCTCGTCCCGCAGGAAGTCGTGCCGGAACCGGAAGGGGTCCTTGCCCATCTTCCGCGCCAGCCGGTCGACGAGGAGTTCGCGGGCGCAGGTGGCGTCGGGGGAGTAGACGTTGCGCATGCTGCCCGTGTTGAAGCTCTTGTCGGTTTCGCTCAGAAGGCGGCTGTTGAGACCGAAGTCGTAGGGCATCGACTGGGAGAGCTGGAAGAACGTCTCCGAGAACCCGATGTCGCCGACGGGCAGCTGCGCGGCCAGGGCGGTGAGGATCTCGCCCAGTCCGTGACCGAGGTCGGTGGCCACGCTGGTGTGCCGCTGCTGGTAGCCGAGGACGGTGTCGCCGAGATACGCGATGCGTACGCGGGAGGTGGCCATGGGGTGGGTGCGGCCCTGCCGTGAGTCGTCGGCGCGGTGCCACAGCAGCTTGACCGGCTTGCCGAGCGTCCGGGAGATCTCCACGGCTTCGAGCGCGGCGTCGAAGAAGAGCTTCCGGCCGAAGGAGCCGCCGCCTTCGGTGACGTGCACCGTGACCGCGTCGAGCGGCAGCCCGAGCTTGGTGGCGATCGCCTCCTGCGCGACGATCGGTGCCTTCAGGCTCGACCAGACCTCGGCGCGGTCGGGCCGTACGTCGGCTGTCGCGCAGTTCGGTTCCAGCGCGCTGTTGCTGCGGAAGGCGAACGTGAACCTGCCCTCCACGCTCGGTGTCAGGGGTGGCGGGCCGAGGGGGATCTCAGCCGCCTCCAGCTCTTCGAGCACGGACGCGTCGGACTTGCCTTCCGCGCTGCCCGGCTTCCAGGACACGCGCAGGGCACGGACGGCGTCGATGCACTGGCCGAAGGTCTCGCCGCGTACCGCCACGCCGGTGGAGACGGTGGCGACGTCCGTGATGCCGGGCATGCCGCGGACCTCGGCCAGGTTGGCCACCGAGCCCACCGTGCCGTTGATGGTCGGCGGGCGGCACACCATGGTCGGCAGGGCGTCCGGCACGGCCAGGTCCAGGGTGAACCGCTTGCGTCCGGTGACGGCGGCGAGGGCGTCGACGCGGGTGCGCGGTGTGCCGATGACGGTGAAGCGGTCCCGCGGTTTGAGGTCGACGGCCACCTGCCGCGTCCGTACGCTCGCGGCCTTCTCGGACAGGGCGCCGATGCCGATGCTCTCGCCGGCCGGGCCGGTGACCACTCCGGCCTTCAGGGTGAGGTCGGTGACGGCCGTGCCGAGCTCGTCCGCCGCGGCCAGCAGCAGCCGGCCGCGGGCGACGGCGGCGGCGACCCGCACCGGGGTGAAGGTGGAGACGGTC
The DNA here is from genome assembly GCF_042888135.1 of Streptomyces sp. NPDC003247. Taxonomy (NCBI): domain Bacteria; kingdom Bacillati; phylum Actinomycetota; class Actinomycetes; order Kitasatosporales; family Streptomycetaceae; genus Streptomyces; species Streptomyces sp. NPDC003247. The sequence continues at coordinate 159,017 of NZ_JBIAPF010000006.1, read as the reverse complement.
GTGTTCGAGGCACCGGTGAGCTGGTTGAACAGCAACTCCGGTCGCGCGTCGGCAAGGGTGACCCGCACCCGTTCCAGGGGGACGTCCATCTCCTCGGCGATCAGCATGGCCGTCGACGTGGTGATGCCCTGGCCCACCTCGGCGCGCGGCAGCGCGAAGGACACGATGCCGTCCGTGCCGACCTCGACCGTGATCAGGCCGGAGGTCGGCAGGGCGGCCGCGGTCATCACGTCGTTGAGATCGACCAGTTCCGTGATCTCGGGGGAGGGGATGCCGGCTCGGGCCGTCGGCGCGGCAGCCAGTTCGGCGGCGGCCACGAGGGTCGGAGCCGCCAGCACGAACCCGAGGAACCGGCGCCTGCCCAGTCCGGCCGTACCGGGCTCCGGCCGGGGTTCACGGTCGGTGTCGCTCATCGACGGTCCCTCCTCGTGTTCGTCGTTCCGTACTGTTCGGTCTCTTCGACGTCGACGATCCGTGCGCCGGACCGCGGGGTTCCGCCAGGGGGCGCGGATCCCCGCGGTGCGGCGTCGGGGTGCGTCAGGACGGGCGGTTCACGTCCGGGATCTCGAGCTCGATGCCCTTGCCCTCGGCCAGGAAGAGCAGGACGAACTTGCGGATGGCCTCCTCCACGGTCCAGGCGGCTGCCGGAACCAGCGGCAGGGGGATCAGGCCCTCGCGGAAGGCGACGAGCAGCGGCCAGGCGGCGCTGATCAGCGGCTGCCAGAACGGCTCCTCGTCCAGTCCGATCAGGTCCCCGGTCCGGTCGCCGACCGTGTACCTGGAGAAGGCGTTGATCAGGGGGCGGGTCAGGCCGGCGTCGAGTTCGGCGACGATGTCGAGGAGCACGTCGGTCAGCTCGTTGCCCTCGGGGGTGGCAGCCAGGATGGGGTCGAGGACCTGCCGGGACTGGGCGTCGGCCTCGTCCCAGGAGGCGGGGATGTACTCGTCCAGGATGCCCATCATGTGCGCGGTCACCTGCCACACGTGCAGGAAGCCGTCCGATTCGGCGGCGGAGATCGGCACCCTCCAGTCCTTCAGCTTGTGCATGACGAACGTGGGCAGGCTGTGCCAGGTGACCATCATGTCCGCCTGGCTGATGGGGATGGTCTGGCCGCCGCTGGTACGGGACCAGCCCGGGGACTGCGGCAGCAGGTGCCGCACAGCCGCGTGCACCAGCCGGGTCTTCACCGCGGTGACGATCATCGTGCCCTGCGGCTGGTAGGCGTCCAGGTCCCCGACGTCGTACCCGAGCTTGGCGGTCTTGGCGATGCGGTCCTTCATGTCCGCCCCGCCCTTGGAGTAGTAGACGGCGCGCGCCTCCCGCGGGATGGCGGTGCTCATCAGGCCGCTGCCCAGCCCGTACAGGGCACCGGTGTAGATGCCCTTGTTCTTGGTGAACCGGACCGCGGCCTCGAGTTTGCCCGAGTCGGCCCAGGACGGCATCCGGCGTGCCTTCTCCATGAAGTCCCGCAGGTCCGCGGGCAGTCCGTCCGGCAGCGGCTGGTCGTTGCGGGTCCACTGGCGCAGCAGCTCGTTGACCTGGGGCACGTCACCCCGGTCGATCACCGCGGCGAGCACGGGATCGGCCTCGTCGTCCCACACCCACTCCGGGTCGAGTCCGGCGCCCGTTCCCGCCACCGAACCGCTCGGCGCCCACGTCCACGGGGGACGCGCCTGGGCGGGCGTGGCCGCGCCGAGCGCGCCCAGCGCTCCCAACGCCCCGCCGGCGATGAGCATTCTCCGCCTGCTGAGTCCGTCCATGCTCTGAACTCCTCCTCGAGTTCTGTCGGTGAGTACCGCGATGCGAGGGGATGAGGTCCGCCCCTCGGTGCCCTGTGACGCCGGGCTTCGCACGTGTGCGGACGGGCCCCGTTGCCGGTGCGGCCCTCCCGCGTTCCGGTACGGCCCCCGTGCGGGGCCCGCATGACGAGGCCACGGCAAGGGGGGGGCGACCGCTCGGCCGGGCACCACGCGGTGGCCGTCTCCCGTCCGGATGGTGAGGGGGGAGCGTCGCGCCACCGCGGGCGCCGATGTGCTTCAGGCCGGGCGGTTGGTGTCGGGGATCTCGATGCGCGTGCCCTGACCCTTGGTCAGGTGGAACAGGATGTACTGCCGGGCCGCCTCGTCGATCGTCCAGGCCAGCGGCGGTACGAGCGGCAGCGGGATCAGCTTCTCGCGGAAGGCCACCAGCTTCGGCCAGGCGGTCGCGATCGCCTTCTCCCAGAACGGCTCGTGGGGGATGCCGTCCCAGTCGGCGACCTGATCGCCGACCAGGTACCGGGCGAGCGCGTTGACGAGCGGACGGTCGATGCCGCCGGGGCTGGTCTGCTCGGCGAGCTGGCCCAGCAGGATGTCGGTCAGTTCGACGCCTTCGGGTGTGGGGGCCAGGATGGGGTCGAGGACCTGCTGGGACTGGGCGTCGGCCTCGTCCCAGGTGGCGGGGATGTACTCGTCCCGGATGCCGAGCATGTGCGCGGTCACCTGCCACACGTGCAGATAGCCCGCCGACTCGGCCGGTGTGACGGGCACCTTCCACTCGCGCAGCTTCCGCATCGTGTAGGTGGGCAGGCTGTGCCAGGTGACCAGCATGTCCGCCTGGCTGATGGGGATGGTCTGGCCGCCGCTGGTGCGCGACCAGCCCGGGGACTGCGGCAGCAGGTGCCGCACGGCGGCGTGCACCAGCCGGGTCTTGACGGCTTCCACGATGACCTTGCCGTCGGGCCGGTAGGCGTTCAGGTCCCCGACGGCGAAGCCCAGCAGGCTCGTCTTGGCGACCCGGTCCTCCATGTCGGCGCCGCCCTTGGAGTAGTACACGGAGCGCGCCTCCCGGGGGATGGCGGTGCTCAGCATCCCGCCGCCCACGCCGTTGAGCAGATTGAGGTAGATGCCCCGGGACTCGTTGAACTCGGCCGCCGTCTCCAGCTTGGCCCGATCCGCCCACGAAGGCAGCTGACGTGCGCTTTCCATGAACTCGCGCAGGTCCGCGGGCAGTCCGTCCGGCAGCGGCTGGTCGTTGCGGGTCCACTGGCGCAGCAGCTCGTTGACCCGAGGCACGTCGCCCCGGTCGATCACGGTGGCGACGAGCCGGTCGACCTCCTCGTCCCACACCCAGTCCGGGTCGAGTCCGGCGCCCGCTCCCGCGACCGAACCGCTCGGCGACCACGTCCACAGGGACCGCGCGCGGGCCGGCGACGCCATGCTCAGCGCGCCGAAGGCTCCCAACGTCCCACCTGTGATCAACATCTTGCGCCTGCTGAGTCCGTCCATTGCTGCGAACTCCTCCTGGAATCCGATGTGTTGCGCGGACCTGTGGTCCCGCGGCTCCCGTTTGATACGGTGAAACAGATGCAGACTCTCTGTATCTTCAGGGGAGCACAACCGAGGCGGGAACGCCAGAGGCTGCACAGGATCAGGGAGGAACCCGTGGAACCCGCGCACGCACCCCCCAGGGGCCCTGCCGACCTCGCGGCGCTGCTCGACATCGCGTTCGCCGATGCCGTCGGAGGCGCCGGCCAGGGCGACGAGACGGACACGCGTCTGCTCGATGCCGCGTACGAGCAGTTCTGTCGTATGGGGATCAAGCGGTCCGCCATCTCGGACGTGGCACGACGCGCGGGAGTCTCCCGGATCACCGTCTACCGGCGGTTCGCCACCAAGGACCTGCTCGTCGAGCACGTCGTACGGCGTGAGTTCCGGCGCTACTTCGATCAGTTCATCGTCGACATCCGGGACGCCGGGACCGTGGCCGACCGGGTCGTCGTGGGCTTCGTGAGCTCCATGCGGGCCATCCGCGACAACCCCCTGATCGGAGGACTGATGATCGCCGAACCGGAATCCGTCGTACCGTCCATGACCAACGACGGGGGCCGCACGCTGAGCACGGTCCAGCGGTTCCTGGCGGGGAGGCTCCGCGAGGAGCAGCGCACGGGTCACGTCTCCGCCGAGGTGGAGGTGGGTCTCGTGGCGGAGATGATGGTCCGCATCTCCGCGTCGCTGCTCGTCATCCCCAGCCACGTCATCGACCTCGGCGACGAGGCGCAGTTGAGGAAGGTGGCCCTGGAATTCCTCGTCCCGATGCTGGAACCGCCACCGCCACCGCCACCGCCACCGCCACCGCCTCGCCCGTAGTGTTCCGCCTCTCACCGCCGGCGGGCGCCTTGAACCCGAGGGGCCGGACCGGCCACACCTGTTGACAGTCAGTCAGCAGAACTTCACTGTGAGGTCCGCTCATGGACCTCACGCACGGCTCGCGATGGAGGGAGCCCGCCGTGGCCACGGCACAGCAACTGCACGAGTCCGTCGAAGGACAGACCATCACCGGGCTGCTGCGCCGCAACGCCCGGCGGTTCGCCGACCTTCCCGCCCTCACCACCGGCGTCGGACCGGACGCGGCGACACTGTCCTGGTCGCAGCTGCGTGCGGAGGTCGCCGCCCTTGCGCGCGGTCTCGTCGCGCTCGGCCTGGAACAGGGCGACCGGATGCTCGTCGCCCTGTCCGGGCGGGCGCAGCACTGGATCGCCGACCTCGCCGCAGTGCACGTCGGCGCCCTGCCCTGCGGCATCCACGACACACTGAGCACGGAGCGGATCATCGCCACGGCCCGGCACAGCGCCGCCACCGTCCTCGTCCTGGAGGGCGAGGAACAGCTACGGCAGTGGCGGCCGGCCCTGGCGGAACTGCCGCACCTGCGCGCTGTCGTCGTCCTCGACCGGTACGCCGCTCCGGCGGACGACCCGCGCGTCGTCAGCTACCCGGCCGTACGCAACGCCGTACCGCCCGACGACGCCGCGTTCGAGGCGCTCACGGACGCTGTCACGGCAGATCGGCCGTTGGCCCTTGTGTACACCTCGGGCACCACCGGAGACCCCGAGGGCGTGGTCCTCACCCACCGCAATGTCGTCCACGCGTCCCTGATGTTCCACCGACTCGCCTGCGCCCCCGAGCATCCGCGGTCGGTGCTCTGCACATGGACGGCGCACGTCACGGAGCGGGTCCTGGGCATCTACGGGCCGATCTGCGACGCCGGCCACACCACGCTCTGTCCCGCCCCTGAGCAGCTCGTGCCCACCCTGCGCACGGTGCGCCCGCACGGGTTCTTCGGGACCCCCAGGGTGTGGGGCGAGCTCATCGCCGTCCTGCGGGCGGAACTCGACACCTTCACCGAGGACCGGACGGCGGTCGTGACACAGGCCAGGAGAACGGCCCTCGAAGCGTTCCGCCTGCGGACCGCGGGCAAGGAGCTGCCGGCGGACGTCGTCGAGCCGCTGGAGCTGCTCGACGCGCAGGTGCTGCGGCCCGTCCGCGCCGCCGTCGGGTTCGACGACTGCCGCCGGGCCTTCTGCGGGGCGGCACCGCTCACCGTCGCCGACCTGGAATTCCTGGCCGGCGTGGGCCTTCCGGTCCACGAGGTGTGGGGTTCGAGCGAGACCACCGGGGCGGCGGCGGTCGGCACCCCCGAGGCCTTCGCCCTCGGCTCGGTCGGACGCCCGGGGCCGGGCGTCGAGGTCAAGGAGGCCCACGACGGCGAGCTGCTCGTCCGCGGTGCGGTGGTGGCCGCCGGTCACCTGCGCACCGACGGCCGTATCGAACCCGCGACCGATGCGGAGGGCTGGCTGCCCACCGGTGACGTCGGGACCGTGGACTCCCGGGGCATCGTCACCGTCACCGGCCGCAAGAAGGAGATCATCGTCACCGACGACGGCACCCACATCGCTCCGACCAGGATCGAGTCACTGCTGAGAACACACCCTCTGGTCGCCCACGGCGTCGCCGTCGGCGACCGGCGCCGGTCCGTCACGGCCTTGCTGGTCCTGGACGAGGTGGCAGCCCCGCTCTGGGCCCGCACCAACGGAATCGACACCGCCGACCTCGAGGAGCTGTCCCGTCACCCCGCGGTGCTCGCGGCCCTGGAGACGGCCGTCGCGGCGGCGAATACGGTCCTCTCGACCGAGGAGCGGGTGACGAGGCACCGCGTCCTGCCGGGCCCCTGGACCGTGGAGACGGGCGAGCTGACACCGACGCTGGGCCTGCGGCGCCGTGCCATCGACGCACTGCACGCCCACACGATCGAGTCGATGTACTCATAGCACCCGGCACACCAGGGAGCGTCACGAAGGAGCCGACCACATGGGCGTTCAGCGTCAGGTCCCACGACGCAGATTGGCGCCGGATGCCCGGCGTGCCGAGATCCTCGCCGTCGCGCGCGGGCTCTTCGGGGCCCACGGCTACACCAAGGTGTCCCTCTCGGACATCGCCGCCGAAGCAGGCGTGGCCCGCGCGCTGATCAACCATTACTTCGGCGGCAAACGTCAGCTCTACCTCGCGGTGGTACGGCAGACCATGGTCGTCCCGGCCTCCGTCCTGGAGATGCTGCCCCCGAGCGGCCCTGAGGAACGCCTGTCGATATGCGTCGACCGGTGGCTCGACGTCGTGGCGCGCAACCGGGAGATGTGGTTGTCCGCGATCAGTCTGGAAGCCCTCGGCAACGACCCTGAGATCGACCAGATCATGCTCGAAGCGGACGAGATCGCCACCGACTGCATCCTGGAGGCCGCGATGCTGTCCGACGTCACCGACGGACAGCCGAAGCTGCGGGCGATGATCCGCGCCCACAGCGGCATGCTCAAGGCCGCCTCCCGCGAATGGCTGGTACGCGGCACGCTCAGCCACAGGGATCTGCACGTGATGCTGACACGCACGGTGCTCCACCTGATCGACACGGTCTTCCCCACCGTACGGCACGACTGACGGCCCGTCCCCCGACGGCCCCCTGGGGACGCGCAGTCGTGACCGCGCCCCCTGCGGCGCCCATGACACCGCTACCCCCGATCTGGCCGGTCTCCGGCCGCACGTGCGGAACACTCCGCCCGAACGGGGCCGGCCCACCGCACCACCCGGCGGCCGGCCCAGGCCCGTCCATCCCGGCCACGCGCCACCCGCCGTGTTCTGCCACCGGTGCACCACCCGCCCGACGGGTCACAGCGGTACGGCACCCGATGCGGCCGGCACGGTGGTGATCAGCCGAGGAACGTCCGCAGGTGGGCCAGGAGGGCGTCGGGACGTTCCTCGGGGATGAAGTGGCCGCATTCGGGGATCTCGGCGGCGGTGACGTCGTCGGCGTACTGACGCCAGATGTCCAGGCTGGGCAGCCGGGCGGGCAGGCCGGCCGAGCCCCACAGGGCCAGAACGGGCATGGTCAGACGGCGGCCCGCGGTGGCGTCCTCGTCGTCGAGGGCGAGGTCGCGCTCCTGGGCGCGGTAGTCGTCGAAGCCGGCGCGCAGCGCGCCGGGGCGGGACGCGGCGCGGACGTAGGCGTCGACGGCGTCCGGTGCCAGACCGTGGCGGTTGTAGGTCCAGCGTTCGAAGAAGTACTCCAGGTAGGCGCGGACGTTGCTCCCGACCAGCAGCTCGGGGAGATCGGGCTGAAGGTGGAACAGCCAGTGCCAGTAGCCGGCGGCCACCGAGGCGTCGAGGCGGCGGAACATCTCGCGGGTGGGGACCACGTCGAGCACGGTGAGCCGTTCGACCTGGTCGGGACGGTCCAGGGCCCAGCGGTGCGCGACCCGGGCACCGCGGTCGTGGCCGACCACTGCCGCCCGCTCGAACCCGAGGTGCCGTACCAGTTCGGCGATGTCCGAGGCCATCTGCCGCTTGTCGTACCCGGTGGCGGGCTTGTCGCTGAGGCCGTAACCGCGCAGGTCGGGGGCGACGACGGTGTGGGTGGCGGCGAGTTCGCCGAGCACCGGGCGCCAGCACAGGCTGGTCTGCGGCCACCCGTGCAGCAGCACCAGCAGCGGCCCCGAGCCCGCGCGTGTGTAGTGCAGGCGGATCCCGTTGACCTGGGCCACACCCGTGGTCACCGTTGCCGTGGCCATGATCGTTCCCTCCCTGCCTTCGGTAACTAACCGTCTCAGGAGGTTAGTCGCAGGCGGGTCCGTGGACAATGGGCTCATGGCGGCGGACGACGAGTGGCTCCGGTACGGCGGGCGGGTGTGCCTGGACTTCGTCAACACCCTGCGCGATCGGTGGAAGGAGCCCCGGGAGACACTCTGCGAGCCGGACGACGTGGTGCGCTGGCTGCGCGAGGCCGCCCTGCTCCCGGACCGGCCCCGCACCGGTGACGTGCCCGAGTCCGCGCTGCGTTGCGCGGTCGCGCTGCGGAAGGCGATCGACCACGCGGTGCTGCGCGTGGCCGGCGGTGAACTGCCGGCGCCCGCCGACATCGCCGTGATCAACGAGGCGTCGGCGGCAGCTCCCCGCCCCGCACCCCGTCTGGTGCTCAGGGGCGGCCGGTTGGAGTCGAGCAGCACGCCGCGGGTCGCCGGGGACGCGAGCGCCGGCCTCGGCCTCGTGGCCCAGGACGCGATCGAACTGCTCCTCTCCCCGGAGATCCGGCGCGTCCGTATCTGCGCCGCTGAGCAGTGCGCCCTGCGCTTCGTGGACCGCTCGCCGGCCCGCAACCGCCGCTGGTGCTCGATGACCCGCTGCGGAAACCGCACCAAGGTCCGGCTCCACCAGGCCCGCTCCCGCACGAGCGGCTGATCGGGCAGGGGTTTTCTGCCCGTGCCGGGGAGCCGGGCGCGGCCGACCGGTCGTCCAGGGCGAGGGCGCTGGGAGGCACTCCGGCCCTGACGCACCCGGCCCGGGCCGTTACCGGACGAGGTGGCTCTCGATGTGGTCGATGACTGCTGACACGGCCTGCCGGTAGGCGGTGCTCGACCGGCGGACCTGGGACAGCAGCATGCCGCCCTGGATGGCGGCCAGCAGAGCGGTGGCGAGCGCGGCCGTGTCGGCGCTCTCGCTCAGCTCGCCGCGCTCCTGCATGCGCGCGAGTCCCGACCTGATGGGCGCTTCCCACCGGTCGAAGGCGGCGACGAGGCCGGTCCGCGCCGACTGATCACTGTCGGCGAGTTCGCTGGCGAGCGAGCCGATCTCGCAGCCGCCTTCACATCCCATGGCGTCCTGCCGGTCCCCTGCCTCGTCGCACCACTCGCGCAGGGCCTCGATGCTGTCCAGGCTGTCCAGCAGCGGACGCTGCCGGGCGAGCTTGGCGTCCGTCTGGTGGTCGATGACCGCCAGGACCAGGCCCTGCTTGTCGCCGAAGTAGTGGTAGATCTGCGACGCGCTGACCCCGGCGGCCGCCTGGATGTCCGGGATGCTCGTGCCGGCCGCGCCGCGGTGGAACATCAGCTCCGCGGCGGTCTCGACGATGCGCGCCCGGGTCCTGCGGCCGGCCTCGGTGAGCCGACGCTTCTCCGGCTCTTCGGTCTTCCCTGGTGTGCTCACACGCCCACGCTACCAAAGGTTGGAATTGACATTCCAGCGATGCGCCTCGGATATTGGAGAAGTCATTCCAGCCCGGGGTGGCCGTCTCTCCAGACAGGTGTGCATCATGTCCCTCGACCCCGAGATCGAGATCCTGCTCAAGCAGTTGGCCGTGGAAGGCGGACCGGCCCCCGAGAGCCGGACGGTGGCGGAGAACCGTGCCGCCGGACGCGCCTTCGCCGCCCTGGCCGGCGATCCCGAACCGGTCGCCGACGTCCGGGACACCACTGCCCCTGCCGACGACCGCGACATCCCCGTCCGTATCTACCGGCCCGTCACCGGGACGGACGCCGGGCCGCTGCCCGTGACCCTCTTCTTCCACGGCGGAGGGTGGGTCTTCGGCGACCTGGACACCCAGGACCACATCGCCCGCACCGTGGCCGGCCGCTCCGGCACGATCGTGGTCTCCGTCGACTACCGGCTGGCCCCCGAACACCGCTTCCCGGCCGCGATCGACGACGCCTACGCCGCGCTGACCTGGGTCGCGGACAACGCCGCCGCCTTCGGGGGCGACGCAGGGCGCATCGCCGTGTTCGGCGAGAGCGCCGGCGGCAACCTGGCCGCGGCGCTCGCCCAGGAGTCCCTGCGCCGCGGGGGCCCTCGCATCACGCTCCAGGTACTCGCCTACCCGCCGGTCGACCGGTTCGACGACAGCCCCTCGATGTACGAGAACGCGACGGGACCGGTCCTCTCCCGTTCCTACCTGGAGTGGTTCTGGGGCGCCTACCTCAGCACCCCCGACCAGGGCGCCGACCCGCGGGTCTCACCGGGGCGCTCCGAGGAACTGGCCGGACTCCCTCCCGCCGTCATCGCCACCGCCGAGCACGACCCCCTGCGCGACCAGGGGGACCGCTATGCCCGCGAGCTGGCCGACGCCGGCGTGCCGGTCCAGCACCTCCCGGTCGAGGGCGCCGTCCACGGGTTCCTCTCGTTCACCGGCTCGGTACGACTCTCCCGCGATGTCCTCAACCAGCTCGCGGACGCCGTGGCAACGGCCTTCGCCTCCTGACGTGGCCCGCGCAGCACCACCACTCGCCGGACCCCTGCCGCGCGCAAGCAGGACCAGGGCCTCGGGTCCTGGGGCGTGACAGGTGCTCCGGAGTGATGGCTCATGCCGCCACCGTAGGGCGGGGCGCGCCGACGATCCGGCGTCCTTCTCGGACGGGTGGCCACGCCGGCCCGTCTCGCAGCGCGGTGAACGAACTCGCCGTAGTGCCGATCAGCCCCGGGAACCGTCCGCCCGGGGCGACGCGGGCTCCAGACGGACCACGATCTCCTTGTACGTCGGCTGGTTGCTCTTCTCCGCCACGCTCTCCAGGGGCACCAGCAGGTTGGTCTCGGGGTAGTACGCGGCGGCGCACCCCCGTGCCGTCGGGTACGGGACCACGCGGAAGTCTTCGACGCGGCGCTGGACATCGTCGGTCCATACGCTGACCAGGTCGACGTTCTGTCCGGCGGTCAGGCCGAGTTCGGCCACGTCGTCCGGGTGGACGAGCACCACCCGGCGGCTTCCGAGGATGCCCCGGTAGCGGTCGTCGGACGTGTAGGGGACGGTGTTCCACTGGTCGTGGGAGCGCAGGGTCTGCAACAGCAGGTGCCCCTCGGGCGCGCGCAGCACCTCCGCGGCGTTGCGGGTGAACAGCGCCCTGCCGACGGCGTTGGAGTACACGCCCTCGTTGACCGGGTTCGCCAGCTGGATACCACCGGGGCGGGCCACACGCCGGTTGTAGTCGTGCAGCCCGGGGACGACGCGGGCGATGCGGTCGCGGATCGTTCCGTAGTCGGCCTCGAACCGCTCCCAGGGGATGTCGGCCGTTCCGTCGAGGGTGCGGCGGGCCAGCCGGCTCAGGATGGCGACCTCGCTGAGCAGCAGCGCGGAGGCCGGCCGCAGCCGCCCGCGGGAGGTGTGCACCTCGCTCATCGAGTTCTCCACGGTCACGAACTGCTCCCCGCTCGCCTGCACGTCCCGCTCGGTACGGCCCAGGGTGGGCAGGATGAGCGCGGTCTCGCCGCACACGGTGTGGGACCGGTTGAGCTTGGTGGAGATGTGGGCGGTCAGCCGGCAGGTGCGCACCGCCTCCTCGGTGACCGTGCTGTCCGGAGCGGCCCGGACGAAATTGCCGGCCAGGCCGAGGAAGAACCTGACGCGGCCCTCGCGCATCGCCTTGATCGCGTTCACCGAGTCCAGCCCGTGGGCGCGCGGCGGGTCGAAGCCGAACTCCTGCCGCAGGGCGTCGAGGAAGGAGTCCGGCATCTGCTCCCAGATGCCCATCGTGCGGTCGCCCTGCACATTGCTGTGCCCGCGCACCGGGCAGGCTCCGGTGCCCGCCCTGCCGACGTTCCCGCGCAGCAGCAGGAAGTTGACGATCTCCCGGATGGTGGGGACGGCGTGCTTGTGCTGGGTGATCCCCATGGCCCAGCAGACGACGACGCGTTCGCTGCGCAGCACCTCGTCACGGACGTGCTCGATCTCCTCGCGGGTCAGGCCGGTCGCGGCGAGGATGTCGCTCCAGCCGACGCCGCGGACGTGCTCGGCGAACTCTTCGAAGCCCGTGGTGTCGGTGCGGATGAAGTCATGGTCCAGCACCTCGCCCGGCCGGGCGTCCTCGGCCTCCAGCAGCAGCCGGTTGATCCCCTGGAACAGGGCCAGGTCGCCACCGTTCCGGATGTGCAGGAACCGGTCGGCGATCTGGATGCCCTGCCCGATCACACCACGGGGCTTCTGCGGGTTCTTGAAGCGCCGCAGCCCGGCCTCCGGCAGCGGGTTGACGGCGATGATGCGGGCGCCGTTCAGCTTGGCCTGCTCCAGCGCGGACAGCTGCCGCGGGTGGTTGGACCCGGGGTTCTGCCCCACCAGGAAGATCAGGTCGGCGTGGTGCAGGTCGTGGAGGCTGACCGTCCCCTTGCCCGTGCCCAGCGTCTCGTGCAGGGCGTAGCCGCTGGACTCGTGACACATGTTGCTGCAGTCGGGCAGGTTGTTGGTGCCCAGCGCCCGGGCGAACAGTTGCAGTACGAACGCGGCCTCGTTGCCGGCCCTGCCCGAGGTGTAGAAGACGGCCTCGTCGGGGGAGTCGAGCGAGGTCAGCTCCTCGGCCATCAGGCCGAAGGCGTCGTTCCAGCTGATCGGCTCGTAGAAGTCCGAGCCCGGCCGCTTGACCATCGGCTCGGTCAGCCGGCCCTGCTGGTTCAGCCACCCGTCGGACCGCCGGGCCAGGTCGGAGACCGGGTGCGTGCGGAAGAAGTCGGCGGTGACGCGCCGCGACGTGGCCTCGTCGTTGATGTGCTTGGCGCCGTTCTCGCAGTACTCGTTGCGGTGCCGGCGGCCCGGGGCGGGATCCGCCCACGCACAGCCGGGGCAGTCGATGCCGTCCACCTGGTTCATGGTCAGCAGCGTCTCCCCTGCCCGCCGGGCGGACGTCTCGTCCAGGGAGTACTCCAGCGCGTGCACCACTGCGGGCACGCCCGCGGCCCACTCCTTGGGCGGAGTCACGGTCAGAGCCTCGTTCGGCTCCTCGCCGGGCGCCTTCTTCATCGGATCGCCTCTCGCTCACGCTGTTCCCGGGGACTCAGCCGACGGGCCAGCAGGGAACTCCGCTCACCTGCCGCTCCGCTGCCGTACGCCGCAGGCGGCCGTTGCGGATGGTGCCCCTCCAGGCCCCGCTCTCTTCCCCCAGCCCCTCGATGTACTCCTTGAAGTGCCGCAGCTCTCCGCGTACGACCCGACCGGCCAGCTTCGGGGCGCCGGCCAGCAGGCCGGTGGCGCCGCGCGGTGCGATGTCCATCCGTACGGTGACCGCCGTGCGGCCTTCCGCCGTGGGCGCGAACGACACCTCACCCCGGTGGGCGGGGCGCTGACCGAGACTGCGCCAGACCAGGTGGGAGTCGGGCACCTGCTCCACGATCTCGGCCTCGAACTCGCCCCGCAACGGTCCGACGGCGATGGTCCACGAGGTGAGGGTCGGTTTGATCTGGTCGACCTTCTTCACCGTGGTCATGAACCGGGGGAAGCTCTTGAACTGCGTCCACTGGTTGTACGCGGTGCGCACCGGGAGCGCGACCTCGATCGTTTCCTCAACGCTGTGCATGACCCACCCGTCATCAGGTGCCGCTCGCTCCAGTCTCGCCGCACGTCCGGCGACCCGCCACACGTCCGACAACCCGCCACACGGGACGGCGTGCGCCGCATGGCCGGCCCCCGGCAAGGGATACCGACTACCCCTCATCCAACGCCTCAACCCGGGCATGCTTCGCTGCGGTATGATTGATCTTGAGCTGGTCGACGCGACTTCCGTCGACTGGTGCTGCGTTGGTGGTCCAAGGAAAGACGTCCCGCTTCCTGCGGGGAGATGCAGGTGCAAGGCCTGCCCGGCGCTCGATCATGGAGCCCGGCCGTGGAGTGCACGGCCGGGCTCTTATGTGTGCAGCCCCGGTGGCCCTGACGCGATCGCCCGGCGACTGCGGGAGGGGCCGTCCCCGAGCAGGGGGAGAGCACGGGCCGACGGCGGCGGGGGCGAGCCCGGCTGCCGAGACGAGGTTCAGCACGTGACGTCGCCGTGACCGTTCAGCTGCCGGGGCCTGCTGCCGCGCCGTCTGCCTGCTGTGACTCCACCGCCCTTCCCGGTACCAGGACGGCAAGGGTGCTGCGCGCTTCGTGGCGCAGCGTGCGGCGCGAAGCGAAGGTCGCGGTGAGAGCGAGGATCGAGACCGTACCCCCGTAGAACACGGCGGCGATCGTGGAGAGGAGCCCGACCGTCATCGGGCACGCACCTTTCTTCCCCCGTTCGGCCCGCCCGGCTCACAGCCCGGGGCGGGCGTTGATGCGTTTCGCCTTCACCATACGCGCGCCGTCAACTCCCTTGCGCAGCATGGCCGCATCCGTGGGCTCGCTCTATTGCTGAGCATGCTCGGGCTCGGTGAATGCCTGCCGGCTGTGCGCGAGCAACCGGCGCACGGACGGGTTGGGCGTGCTCTTCCAGATCAGGGCGAGCGATGCCGGTGTGTCGACGTCGTCGATGGTGCGGGCGGTGAGCCGGTCCCGGTGGTTCGCGGCCATCGAGGTGCTCAGGACGGCGACGCCGAGCCCGCGGGCGGCAAGGTCGGCAATGGCGTCCGCGGCACTGGCTTGCAGTGTCATCGAGGGCTGGACGCCCTGTGCGGTGCAGGCGCGGTCGAATACCGTGCGGAGGCCCGTGCCGGGCGGCATGCACACGATGGGGTAGGGGATCAGGTCCCGCAGCGTGACCCGCCGCTGTTCCGCCAAGGGGTGTCCGGCCGGAACCGCCGCGACGAGTCGCTCGCTGATGATCGTCAGGGCGTCCAGCCCGTCGGGGGCGGCGGTTGCGGTCCCGACGAGAGCCAGGTCGACGGCGCCGGCGCGTACCCCCTCGACGAGCCGGTCGGAGGTGTCCTCCAGCAGGGAGATCTCCACACCGGGATGTGCCCGGTGGAACGCCGCGAGGGCGTCGAAGAGGGGGGTGAGGGTGCAGCCGATGACCATGCCGACCGTGAGCCGGCCCCGGATCAGGTCGGTCACCTCGTCCACTGCCTGGCCGACCGCCTCGGCTGCGGCGAGTGCGGCGCGCGCGTGTTCGAGCGCGGCTTCTCCGGCGACGGTGAGGGTGGCGGTGCGCGCCGACCGGTCGAACAGCTCGGTACCGAGTTCCCGTTCCAGCTGGCGGATCTGCGCGCTGACGCCGGACTGGCTGATGCGCACTCGTTCGGCCGCCCGGGTGAAGTTCCGCTCCTCGGCGACCGCGACGAAGTATGCGAGCTGCCTGAGTTCCATGACTGTTGATTCTAGCTTTCAGAACATCCATCTGTTGGACTTCTGATCGGCGGGAGCACAGGCTGGGAAGCCCCGAAGCACGACGTCAGGAGGAATCCCATGCCGGAGTACGAGAAGGCCATGCGGCCCGAGGACATCACTCGTCTGTTCGTCGAGCGGTCCAACGCCGGTGACGCGGCCGGCGTCGCCGCGCTCTACGAGGAGGAGGCGGTGGTGGCCTATCCTCCCGGCGCGCTGACGGCAGGGCGGGAGGCGATCCGTGCGCTCTGGGAGAAGGTGCTGGCCAACCGTCCCCGCTTCGAGCCGGAACAGCCGCTGCCGACGCTGATCAGCGGCGACATCGCCCTGACCTCGACCCCGCCGAAGGACGGGGCCGGCGCCCGCGCGCAGGTCGTCCGGCGCCAGCCCGACGGGAGCTGGCTGCGGCTGCTCGACCAGCCCGAGTTCGTCCCGCCCACCCGCTGACCTCCCCGGCTCCCGCGCGTCCGTGACGAGCGGGAGCTGCCGGGCGGGCCTCGCCGCCGTGCCGCTCATGGAAACTCGGCGTTCGCCGCGCTCGCCGTGGTCAGCGCCGGGTGGTGCCTGCTGTGGCTGTACGTCGGGTGCGACGGGCCCTTCGACGTCGAGTCCGTTCCCCCCGCTGGACGCCGGACGGCACCCCCGGGATGAGGTCCCTACTGCTCAACGGGACGGTCGCGGGCGGCATGTGCGCCGCCTTCGGCTCGCTGCTCCTGCTGGTGCCCTCCCCGGTCGACCTGTCGAGGGCCCGCGGAGTGTCGGGCCACCGGGCGGGCGGCGTACCGCAAGGGGGTCGCCGTGCTCGTGGCCGGCGCGGCGATGGCGCTCATCCCTTCGCGCCCTCGCGACCCCTCCATGTCGCCCTGGCCGTGGTGGCGTTCGGCGTGCACGCCGTCGCGCTGCCGCTGCACTACGTGACGACCGCCGAAGTGGTCCCCGCCGACCGCCGGCGCGCCGTGTTCGGGGTCGTGGCCGCGACGGGCACCCTGCCGGGCCTGTTCGTGCCGTACTTGGCCGGCCGGCTGATCGACGGGCCGTCCGGCGAGACGGCCGGGTACACGGCCGTCTTCCCGCTGACCGCGCTGGTGATGGCGGCCTCGGCCTGCGGGCTGTACGCGGCCCCGGCCGTCCGCCCCGAGGCCGACGCGGCCCGCCTGGGCACGGCCGCGGTGAAGGACGAGGCTCAGACGGGGGAGTCGAAGCCGGTGGCCCAGTAGCGGCCGCGCAGCGCGAGATCGAGCAGCATGCGGACGACGTCCTCCGCGGGCGTCGGGGCGGTGCCCTGCTCGACCCACCACTGCAGCACGGCGATCTGCTCGCCCACCCAGACCCGGGCCAGCAGGGCCGGGTCGATGCGCGGCTTGACGTCGTTGCGCTCGGTGCGGCTGCGGAACTCCTCCCGCGCCACCTCCGTGCAGGCCTCCGCGAACATGCGGAGCGGCTTGCCGTCGCCCTCCCCGCGCAGCACGATCCGGTAGAGGTCGCGCTCCTCGCGGGCGTGCCGCAGCATCTCCAGCACCGGCCTGCCGGTGAAACCGACGGCGTTCTCCTCCATCGCCGGGCGCAGCCGGGTGCCGAGGTCGGCCAGCATATCGGCGGTGACCCGGGCGAACAGCTCGTCCTTGTCGCGGAAGTGGCTGTAGAAGGTCACCCGCGCCACGTCCGCGCGCTGGATGATGTCCCCCACGCTCAGCGCCGTGAACCCGCGTTCCAGGACGAGCGCGACCAGCGCGTCGCGCAGCGCCGCGCGTGTCTTGCGGATCCGTCGGTCCTCGGCCATCGCTGCCCTCGCCCCGCCGCCCGTCCACGCGCACGGCAACCCCTGGCCGCACGACGAGCCGGGTCGGAGGCGTGCGTGGCGTGGTGGACCAGGCCGACGTCACCGTCGGACGCGTCCCCGTGATCGCCCCCGCCGGCTTCCTCGCACACGCGGCCGACGAGAACGTCATGACGGGCCCCGCGATGGCCCGCCGCTCCAGCCACATGTACGGTGCCGTCCTGCCCAAGGGACCCGCGGGCCGGATCGGCTGGGGCCTCGGCCAGACCACCTCCCTCGGCACGGTCGGACTGATCGCGCCCACCGTCGACGTCACCGGAACCGGCCAGACGCTCACCGTCGACGGCATCCGTCGCGTCTTCCAGCTGACACCGGGAACCGAGGCCCCGGAGGAGATGAACGTCTGCCTGCCCGACCGGCGCGTGCTGTGCGTCGCGGAGAACGCCTGCGTCGCCGCGCAGCGGGGTGAGTGCCCTGTTGGACAGCAGGAGGGGCCAGGTCTCGTCCGGCTCGGAGAACTCCCAGCGCAGGAGGAGCCGGCCCGCTCGGGCCGCCCGAGGTCCATTGATCCGTACGGCCATGGAGCGGAAGACCTGTTCGAGGGTGAGGGCGGCCTGGAGGTCCTCGGCGCGGCGGTTGGGGGAGACGCGGACTCCTCCCCGCAGACGCTGCGTCTGACGCGTGCGGCACTCGACGCCGTCCTCACGGGCACCGCGACGTTCGCCGGCCAGATCCACGCCGGGCGCACGCGCTGACCGGTGATCCGCACATCCTGCGGACCTTCGCGGACCTCACGGACCGGCCCGATCCGGCTTTCGCCATCGTCACGCCGTAGCGCCGGGCCTAGGCCAGCGGCGGCTCGCCGGCCGCTGATCCCCACGTCCGCTGCTGCCGCCGCCGACACGCCCCACCGGCCCCGCTCCCCTGGTGGGGCCCTCTCCCCTGGTGGGGGCGGATCGTGCGGGTGGCGGACGATGCCCCCTCCTTCCACCAATAGGTGTTTTCCTTATTGCAAGGGAATGGGAAGTCCCCAGTAAATGACGTTGGCCAAAACAGTTTCACCCAGGCGGGTAGGAGTTACGGTGGACTCGTGGCCCCAGATTCGGCCGGGCCGGCCGACTCGACCGGCACCGCCATCGACTCCGTCAGCGTCCTGAGTGACGATTCGCGGCGGCGCATGTTCGCCTTCATCCGGCGTACCCGCCGCCCCGTCACCCGTGAGGAGGCCGCCGCCAGCGTCGGCATCTCACGCAAACTCGCAGCCTTCCACCTCGACAAACTCGTCGATGCGGGGTTGCTGCAGACGCATTACGAGACGCCCGGCGGGATCCGCAAGGTCGGCCGGCGGCCGAAAGTGTACGAAGCCGCCGATGTGCAGATCACGGTCCGCATCCCCGACCGGCGTCACGAACTGCTGGCGGACATCCTGCTGGATGCCGTGCTGACCGAAAGCGCCGGCGAGAACGCCGCGCAAGCAGCGGTGCGCTCCGCCGGGCAGCGGGGCCGCCGGCTGGGCGAGGCCGCGCGGGCAGAGACCCGGCCGGGGCGGCTGGGCCCCGAGCGCGGGCTGACCGCATGCGAGCAACTGCTGGACCGCTACGGCTACGAGCCCGTCCGGGAGACGCCCACTTCGCTCCGACTGCGCAACTGTCCCTTTCATCCGCTGGCTGCGAAGGCCCCCGACCTGGTGTGCGGCATGAACCAGGCGTTCCTGAGCGGCTACCTGGGCGGCCTGCGGGTCAGCGGGGTCCGAGCCGTCCTGGCACCGGAACCCGGGGAATGCTGTGTGCGGCTGAGCCCGAGCGACACCGATCGTGATGACCAGATGGTGCGGGACCGCTGACGCGACGCCGGTCGCCCGCCCCCGCGCGCCACCGTCCGGACGCACGACGCTGCCCGCGGCGAAAGCATCGTCTGAGCCGGCGCACTGACGGCAACGCTGCGGGCTTTCCCGCCACTGGTGCTCGGCATCTGCACCTGCATCTCGCCGAGTCGGGGGAAACACCCGTTCTGACATTTCAACCGGATCATTGCCATGTCGACCAAGCGCATATTGAACCGTCCTGGTGGTTCTGGTTCCACACAAGCGGCAGCGCATCCGGCCACTGCTTACGCGGTGACCGCTGCCGACTGCGGTTTGCTGCTCATCAGGCTGACCTTCGGCCTGCTGATGGCCGCCCACGGCGCCCAGAAAGTCTTCGGGCTCTTCGGGGGCCCCGGCCTGACAGCGACCGGCGAGGGCTTTGCGGCCCTGGGCTATCACCCCGGCAAACTCTTCGCCACGATCGGGGGCCTGTCCGAGCTGCTCGGCGGCATCGGTCTGGCCATCGGGCTGCTGACACCGCTCGCGGCCGCTGCCCTGATCGGCGTCATGATCAATGCGATGGCGACGGTCACGGGAGCCCACGGCCTGTGGGCGACGGACGGCGGCGTGGAATACACCGTCTGCATCTCCGTCGTCGCCCTGGCCGTCGCTGCCATCGGGCCGGGCCGACTGGCGGTCGACCGCTTGTTCCCCTGGGGTGCCGGCGGCTGGAAAGAGGCTGCCTTCGCCCTCGGTCTCGGCGGCGTCGCCGCCGCGATCACGCTCAGTCTCTGAACGAAACACCCACACGCTCCGCTCTCCCGAGGCCGTGCCGTGCGACGCAGCGGGCTCCCATGGCCTCGGGAGCGCGGCAGACACCGAGAACGCTCGGAGCCCACGACGGGGAGGGCGCTGGTGATCGAGCCTCCCGGGGCGGCACCGGCCTCACCGCCGAGGAGAGGCCAGGGGGCCCAGGCGGGAGAAATACGTTGTCGTGCCGGCACTGCGGTCGGCATGCTCCCTTCCGTGTCCACTGAAGACGATTCCACCGACGCCACCCTCATCGTGCCCGTCAGCGTGCGGGATCTACTGCCCCGGGATCTGCCGGCGTGCACCTGGTCAGGATCGGCCACCCACCTGCGCCACGTGGAGCGAGAGCTGACGCGCGCCGAGGCGGGCGAGGTGGACTACCTCGCCGTATGCACTCCGGCGGATCTGCCGGTGGCGATCGGCGGCATCGACTACCAGGCCTCCGCGCAAGCCGGGACCCTGTGGCAGCTCGCCGTGTTCCCCGCGTTGCGGTCCCGCGGTCTGGGAACGCTGCTCGTCCGAGCCGCCGAACAACGGATCAGGAACCGCGGGCTGCGCAGGGCCGAACTCGCTGTGGAGGAGAACAACCCCCGGGCTCGCGACCTGTACGAGCGCCTGGGCTATGCCGCGTACGGCCGTGAACCGGACGCCTGGGACGAGGAAGGACCCGACGGGGCGATCCGTCGCCACGAGACGATGTGCGTTCTGATGCGAAGGGACCTCTGAGCTCCGCCCAGTGGCACGTGGCACATGCCCCACGGGGACCGCCGGGCGGCCGCTCCTGCCCGGCTGAGGCCGTGATCCGGACGGGCCGCGCCCAAGACGCACACCGCACTCAAGGCGCGGCAGTAGGTTGTTCCGATGACCGATTCCATGCCGCCCGGTGGTGCTGTCCTCGACGCCGACGAACTGGCTGCCCGGTGGGCGGATTCCTGGCGGCCGGAACAGGTCGCGGAGCGGTTGGGCGGGATCGGTGCGCCCTGGTGCGTCGTGGCAGGGTGGGCGCTGGATCTGTTCCGTGGAGGTCCGTCGCGGCCCCATGGCGATCTGGAGATCGCGGTGCCCGCGGCAGGCTTCGCGGAGATCCGGGAGCGCTTCCCCGAGTACGTGTTCGACGCGGTGGGCTCGGGACGGGTCTGGGCGAGTGCGGGAACCGAGGCGCTCGCGGCCACCTATCAGACCTGGCTGCGGGATCCGGCGAGCGGTCGGTTCCTGTTCGATGTCTTCCGCGAGCCGCACGAGGGCGGGATGTGGATCTGCCGGCGGGACGAGGGACTCCGGCTGCCGTACGACGCGATCATCGAGCGGACGTCGGACGGCATTCCCTATCTGGTGCCGGAGCTGGTGCTGCTGTTCAAGGCGAAGGCGGCACGGCCCAAGGACCACGCGGACTTCGACGGGGTGCTGCCGCTGCTGAGCCAGGCGCGACGCGACGTTCTTGTCGGGTGGCTGACGCGCGTGCATCCCGGACATCCCTGGCTGGCGAAACTGGCGAGCGACGACGTCGGCCCGGTCCGCTGAACGCCACGGACGAACCGGCGGTGTGCCCATGACAGCGCGTGCAGCGGGAGCCAAGCCGGCGCGCAAGGGGAGCGAAACCGGCGCGCGAAGCGGTCAAGGGCTCCGGCTCCTCCTCGTCGTCGGTATGCTCGGCACGCTGCTCGGCGGGGCCGTGACCGCCACCCACGCCGACGCCCAGGCCGTGAATGCCCACATCGTCAACATCAAGACCGGCGGAAGTCTGCTGCCGCACAACTGGGGCGACGGTTTCCAGGACGGCTGGGTGCACTACATCTACGACCGCAGCGCGACCTTCGGGGCCGACCAGTGGGAGTTCGAGCGTGTCTCCGGCTTCGTCTACATCATCCGCAACACCAAGACCGGCATGTGCCTCAAGCCCGGCGCTCCCTGGGCGAACAAGCCGCGGGCGACCGAAGGAACCTGCGGAACCGGCCTGGAATTCCAGTGGGAGCTGATCCAACGCCCCCTCGACGGCGCGTACAAGATCTTCAGCCGTTCCGCGCGCCAGATCTTGACGCCGTACTACGGCAACGCCCTGGGGGAAGTCGTCGTCCTCGAACCGAACAGCAACGTCGAGAAGGTCTGGTGGTCCATCGACGACCTGTGACCCAGCGGCCCCGCCGCCGCAGCGTCCGGAATGCTGATCGTCAACGGCCGGACGTATATCCCAGAAAGGAATCCGTCACCATGACCCGCGTGCTCGTCACCGGATTCGATCCGTTCCAGCAGGACACCTACAACCCCTCCTGGGCCGCGGCCCAACTGCTCGAGGAAAAGCCCCCGGAAGAGCTGGACGTCACCGCGGTCCGGCTCCCCTGTGTCTTCGGCAAGTCCATCCAGGTGCTGCGCGCGGCCGTACTGGAAACCGACGCCGACCTCGTACTGTGCCTGGGGCTGTCTCCCCGACGCGGCATCTCCATCGAGCGCGTCGCCGTCAACGTCGACGACAGCCCCGGACTCGACAACGACGGCCGGCAACCTGTCGACGAGCCCATCGTGCCCGACGGACCCGCCGCATACTTCTCCACCCTCCCCGTCAAGCGCTGCGCCGCAGCCGTCCAGCAAGCCGGGATCTACTCCGAGGTCTCCCTGACCGCCGGCACCTTCGTGTGCAACCACGTCTTCTACGGGCTGATGCACCTGCTCGCGACTGAGGGCAAACAGCGGCGCGGGGGCTTCATCCACGTCCCCCACACCCCCGAGATGCCCGCAGTCTCGGCGTACGGCGTGCCGTCCATGACCGTGGACACCGTGACCGAAGGCCTCCGTGTCGTGCTGACCACAGCCGCCGCACACGACACCGACATCAAGGTTCCCTGGGGCACCACCAGCTGACACCGCTGTCGCGACCGGATGCCGAGCGCGAAGGTGGCGCCGTCCCACGCGGCGGGTGAGATCAACTGCCGCGTGGGACGCGGGCGGCGTGCGAGACCGACGCCGACATCGTGGCTTGTGTCACAGCAGCCCTGACAGCGGCAGGACGCGCTCGGTGAGCCGTCCGCGCAGCCTTCCTCGGGCGGTGTCGGTTTCCGTGAGCCAGTCGGCGGCGACCAGCAGTCCGGTGTGCTCGGCGACCTGTTCAGGGGTCAGGGTGCAGAACGCGGCCACCTGGTCCAGGGGCAGCCCGTCGTCCTCAAGGCGTCCGAGGTGCCCGTCGGGGCGGGTGTGGGCGGCGGTGTACAGGGCCAGCAGCCGGGTTGCGGCACCCGCCTTCTTCTTGCGGATCTTCCGGTCGCCCACGACTTTCTGGGCCCAGCCGGAGATCCTCGCGCGGGTGGTCTTGCCGAAGTCGAACGGGCGGGGCTGTTCGGGCAGCAGCGCGGGGACGGTGATGGCGGCGGGGTCTTCGGGCCGGGACGCCAGCACCTCGGCCACGGTGGTGGGCAGGCGCAGCCAGTCGGACGCGAGCAGATGCTGAAGCACCCGCTCGGCATCGTCCTGGAGCCAGCCGGTGAGGTCCTGGCCGGTGACGTTCGCGATGCCGGCGCGCGCGGCCCGCAGGGTGAGCATGAACACCGCCAGGCGCACCTCGGCGTCGGGGTGCGGGGCGTGGGCGGCGGCGTGGTCCAGCACGGTACGGGCGTGCTCGGCCTGGTGCCGGGTCAGCAGCCGTTCCACCACCGGATGGTCGCCGCCCGCCGTGTCCCCGACGGGCAGGCCACCACGGTTGGCGTGCATCTCCAGGGTGGTCTGTACGGCGGCCTCCGCGCGCTGTGCCTCGTGGTGCAGGGAGCCGTCGCCGCTCACGTCGGCCCACAGGCGGAAGGCGCGGGCCTTGCGCTCGTGGAGCTCGGCCAGAAGGACGAGGTCGGGCTCGGCGCGCTGCTGGTAGGCGCGGAACGCGTCCCCGAGTTCGATGAGCTCGACCCGCAGGACGTCGGGCTCCAGGTCGTGCGGCACGAGCCGCTGCGCGATCTTCCCCGACCGCTTCGCCGCCCGCGACGTCCTGGCCGGTGAGGCGGCGCGGGCACGAGGAACCGACGCCGGTGTGGCGGCCGCGGAAGACGAGACGCCGGCCGTGGGGGAGGGGCCGTGGTCGGAGAACACCGCCGCCACGCCATCCGCCGCCACGCCGTCCGTGGCCACGCCGCCCGCCGGCTCCCGCTCCGCGGCAGCCGACTTCGCCGCCGCCTGGCCCGCCTCGGCCGGGGCGGTGTCCAGGACACGGCAGTCCGGAGTGGCGGCCGCGCACCGTGCGCACGTCTCCGCGATCCGCCACAGCCTTCCGGCACGGTCCGCGTACACCGTCAGGACCACCGGACCGCCGCACCGCACCGCCCCCGGCAACGGCCGCGCCCCGCCGCGCGGTCCGGCGACGGCGGCGGGGGTGTGCCACACGCAGTCGGCGGCTCGGCACGCGCACCACGCCTCGCCGCGCGGCCCGCCGCCCGCACGGATGCGCGCCAGGTGCAGGTTGATGTGTTCGACCGCGGCTCTGCGTCCCGCGCCGGCGCCGCCGGGAAAGCGCTGATCGGCGCAGACCGCGCGGGAGCAGGAGAGCCGCACCGATCCGGCGGAGGGGCGGCCCTGGGGATCCAGGCGCACTGTCCACACCCGCCCCGCGACGCGCTCCTGCTGCGTACCGGCTTTCACCACCATGTTGCGTCCTCACCACGTTGCTTGACCCGTTGCCCCGGGCGGTTCCCATCATGGGGGATGATGGCCGATCAATCCGGAAAACAGCACTACAGCCCGGCTTGCCCGTGTCGACCGCGCGCAGTTCGACGGCGGTGGCGCTACGGCGGCGGCGCCCCGTACTCGGGATGGGTGCCGAAGCCCTCGGGCTTCCGAGCGGCACGGCGGCCGGGCAGCGACTGTCCGTCAGCGCCTACCCGGCGGCCGACCGGGTGGCCGTACTCACGGTGCACGGACGTTCCGGAACCGTGGCAGCGCGGTCCGCTGCGCAAGGAGACGGGCCCGCTGCGCAGCTTCGCCGAGCGGCCCGGGACCCCTCTGGCGCCTTGTTTCCTCGACGGCGAGGGCCATTTCCTGCTGGCCGCCAACGGCACTGTGCAGACGTACGACGGCCCGACCGGTCTGCCCGGCCGCTGAGGACTTCCTCTCCCTACGTCGGGCGCACAGGCGGCCTCCGTCAGGCCAGGAGCGCGGTGGCGAGGGCGCCGGCGAGGTAGGCGGTGCCCAGCCCGGCGACGAGGCTGACGACCGCGTTGGCCGCGGCGAAGTACTTCGCGCCGGTCTCGGCCAGGTGCAGGCTCTCGAAGGAGAAGGTGGAGTAGGTGCTGAGCGTCGCGCACAGGCCGGGTCCGACCAGGTGCTGGAGCGCCTGGGGGACGGTGGCGGCGGTCGCGGCGCCGGTGAGGAAGCCGAGGCCGGCGCAGGCGGCGATGTTGACGCTGAAGGTGCCCCAGGGGAAGACGGTGTCATGGCGCGCCTGGACGGCTCGGTCGGTGAGGTAGCGCAGCGGGGCGCCGACGAGCGCCCCGGCGATCACCATCAGCCAGTTCACGACCGCCCCCGCTCCGCGGTCGCGTGCGGGCGGACGGCGAGCCGGGTGAGGGCGGCGGTGGCCCAGACCGCGGCGAAGGCGGCCAGCAGCGTGGCGGCCGCGTACAGCAGCCCGGTACCGGGACGGCCTGCGTCGAGGAGACGCTGGGTGTCGAGGGTGGCGGTGGAGAAGGTGGTGTAGCCGCCCAGGACTCCGGTGCCCAGGAAGGGACGGGTCAGGGGGTGGGCGGTGAAGCGTTCGGTGATCAGGACCATCAGGATGCCCATGGCGGCGCAGCCGGTGACGTTGATCCAGAACGTCGTCCAGGGGAAGGCCGTGGGGGCGGTCGGCCAGATCAGGCTGGCGCCGTAGCGGGCGCAGGCGCCGATGACGCCGCCGGCCGCGATGGCGGCGAGGACCTCGGCCTGGCGGCGCTTCGGGCCGGGTGCCTTCTCGGGCGGCCACGAGTCGACGGCGGTGTCCGGATCGGCGGGTTCGGCCTGCCGGTCGGTGGCGCGGGCGGTGTGTTCGGGGTGATCGGGCTGATCGGGGTGCACGCGTTCAGGCTCCTACCTGATCGTATCGGTCCGTGCGCGGGCGCGCGGAAGGGTCAGGTAGGGACCGTTGACGACCGGCGTGGTCGCGGTTGGGTACGGCGGGCCCCACCGCCGTGCAGCCGCCCGCACGGGTGGACACAGGGCCAGGCTACCGGTCGAGGTCGCGCGCCTGGTGGGTGAGGTGGCCGGGGATCGCCCCGGCCGGCGATCCCCGGGCCATTGCGGCCCGGCTGCCCGCCCGTGACCATGACCACGCCGAGGACGACGGCGGGCCGCAACCACGGCGGCGGGATCGCGGGTGCAGGCCCGCTCGGCGCGGGCGCTGCCGGGAACGCGAAGCTCCGCGACGGCGGTACCCATCACCAGTGCGGCCGCGGTCACGGCCGAAGGGTCAGGTGCGGGGCAGCGACGTATGGGGTGTGGCGTCTGGCGACGGCCGCCCGTCCGGTCCGCACGCCGTTGAAGGACGCGCGGGAGGATGGCCGGGGGCGGGCGAGGCGGCCGGGCTCGGCTGGGCTTTCCGAGCCTCACCGGAGGGGCGTGGTCAGGCGTCTTCGAGACGGGCGATCCTCGTGATGATGGCGTCGGCGATGCTTTCCTCGGGCCAGGGGAAAACGCGACTGACGGCCTGCTGCTGCGCGAGTCCGTGCAGGCAGAGCCAGAGGGTGACGGCGTCGAGCTGAGGGCTGGTGACCGATGACTGGCCTGCGGCGGCGCAGTCCGCGAGGGCGTCTGTGAGGATCTGCAGGGCCGTTGTGCCGAGACGGGTGAGGTCGTCCTCGGTCAGGGAGTTGTCACCCAGGGTCGGCATCCAGAGACCGCCGAACATCGTGCGGTAGCGCTCGGGATGGCTTTGCGCGTAGCCGAGGTAGGCGCGGCAGACGGCGTACAGCCTGTCCCGTGGGTCGTCCCCTGCTTCCTGGGCGACGGCGCGCAGGTGGGCTCCCAGTGCCGCGAACTCCCGCTGGACGACGGCCAGCATGATGGCCGGCTGGTCGGGGAAGTGCGGATAGATCGAAGGGGCCGCGATCCCGACCCTGCGGGCGACCGACCGCAGGGTGATCGCGCGCTCGTCGCCGGTCTCGTCCAGCAGTGCCGCGGCGGCGGAGACGATGTCCTCCCGCAGGCGGCCGCCTTCGCCGCGCCGGTTGCGCACGCGTGCCCGTGTCGGTGCGGCCGAGCTCGTTCCGTCGGTTTCGTTCATATACGTAACCTTACACAAGCAAGTTTATGAGCGTATCCCCGTGGCGCCCTTGCCGAACCGGAGCCAACACGCTTAACCTTACGGCTGTAAGTAGACGTCCGTAAGCATCGAGAGTTTCGTCAGGGGCACGCCATGACCAGCACTGCCAGCACCTCCGTCACCGAGATCGTCCTGCCCGGCAAGGTCGAGCCGGAGGGCCTGGAGCTGCGGATCCGCGATCTGCCGGCCCCCGCCGAGGACCAGGTCGTCCTGCGGATGGAGGCGACCGGTGTGTCGTTCGCCGAGCAGCAGATGCGCCGCGGTAAGTACTACGACCAGCCGCCGTTCCCCTTCGTGCTCGGCTACGACGTGGTCGGCACCGTGACGGCGGTCGGCCCGGCGGTGGACGCCGCACTCGTCGGACGCCGGTTCGCCTCGGTGACCAAGACCGGCGCGTGGGCCAGCCATCTCGTCGTCGACGCCGAGGACCTGATGCCCGTACCGGACGGAGTGGACGCGGCCGCCGCGGAGACCGTGGTCGTCAACGGCATCACCGCATGGCAGATGCTGCACCGCGTCGCCAGGGTCCCTACCGGCGGGACGATCGTGGTGCTGGGCGCCAACGGCGGTGTCGGCTCCACCCTCGTCCAACTGGCCCGCCACGCAGGGATCACCGTGATCGGCACCGCGTCACCGCGCCACCACGGCACCGTGCGCGAACTGGGCGCGGCCCCGGTCGACTACCGGGACCCGGACATGTACGACCGCGTCCGTGAACTCGCGCCGGACGGTGTGGACGCGGTGTTCGACCACGTCGGCGGCGAAGCGGTGGAGCAGTCGTGGCAGCTGCTGCGCCGGGGCGGAACGCTGGTCTCCTACGGCACGGCGGCCACCAAGGACGAGGAAGGCAGCTCACAGCTGCCGGTGCTGAAGCTGTTCGCGCGGCTCGCCGCCTGGAACGCCCTGCCCAACGGCAGGAGCGCGCACTTCTACAACTTCTGGGCCGGCAGGCGCCGTTGCCGGACCTCCTGGCAGCGGCGGATGACCGAGGACCTCACCCAGGTACTGCGCCTGGTGGCCGACGGCGTTCTCAGTCCGCAGATCGCCGCGAGGTTCCCGCTGACCGAAGCCGCCTCGGCCCTGGAACTCGCCGAGTCCCGCACCGTCGCCGGCAAGGTCGTCATCGTCCCGGAAGTGTGACACCGCGGGCGCGACCACGGACCGCCGCCACTACGACCGGCGAGTACGGGTACGGCCCGCCGGACACCGCCTCGCTCGCGCCGGCCCGGGTCCGGTTCTGCCCGGGCCGAGCAGTTCGCTGGGACGGCCGCCGAACTCGCATTGATCCGCCCGGGGGCATGAGCAGCACCCCGGCCGAGGCAGTGGACGCCACGTTCCTGATGTGCCACCGCCCGCGCGGCAACGTCAGGTGGCCAGGCCGTGGCGGTAGGCGTAGACGACGGCCTGGACGCGGTCTCGGAGCTGGAGCTTGGTGAGGATGCGGGAGACGAAGGTCTTGACGGTCTCCTGGCTGATGACGAGGGCCGCGGCGATCTCGCTGTTGGAGAGGCCGTCCGCGATGAGGCGGAGGACCTCCAGTTCGCGGGGGGTCAGCGGGATGTCGCGGGAGGTCTTCTCGGTGGGGCGGATACGGGCGGCGTAGCGGCCGACGAGCCGGCGTGTCACGTCGGGGTCGAGGAGGGCCGCGCCGGTGGCCACGGTCCGGATGCCGTGGAGCAGCCGGTCCGGGGGTGCGTCCTTGAGGAGGAAGCCGCTGGCACCGGCGCGCAGCGCCTCGTAGACGTATTCGTCCAGGTTGAACGTGGTCACCACGAGGACTTTGACGGGGTGCGGCACTCCGGCGCCGGCCAGCAGGCGGGTCGCTTCGAGGCCGTCGAGGACCGGCATACGGATGTCCATCACGACGACGTCCGGCTGTACCTTGTGGGCGAGTTCGACCCCGGTCTGCCCGTCTCCGCATTCGCCCGCCACCTCCATGTCGGGCTGGGCGTCGATGATGGTGACCAGGCCGGTGCGGACCAGCATCTGGTCGTCGCAGACCAGGACCCGGATCGGTGCGCTCACGAGGTGCTGCCGGCGGGGATGCGTGCCCGTACGGTGAAGCCGCCGTCCGTGCTGCTGCCGGCGCTGAAGTCGCCGCCCAGGACGTCGACACGTTCGCGCAGGCCGGCCAGGCCCCGCCCGCTGCCGACGGCAGCGGCGGTGCGTGAGCCGGTTCCGTCCGTACTGACCTCCACGGTGATCTCCCCTTCGCCGTGCCGTACCTCGACGGAAGTCCGGCTGCCGTGAGCGTACTTGAGGGCGTTGGTCAGTGCTTCCTGCACCACCCGGTAGGCGACGAGGTCGGCGCTGCCGGTCGATGCCGGTGGTGTGCCCTGCTCGGTGAAGTCCACCGGCTGTCCGGCCCGGCGGGTCTGCTCGACGAGGGTGAGGACCCGGCCGACGGCCGGTGTCCTGAGCTCCTTGGCCTCCGCCGTGCCGGTGCCGGTGCTCGTGCTGGTGCCGTGGTCGGGGTTGAGAAGGTCGAGCAGGTGGCGCAGGTCGGTGATGGCGCGGCGGCCGGTGTCGCTGACCGCGGTCAGGGACTGCTCGAGCCGCTCGGGTGCTGCGGTCAGGTAGCGGGCGGCTTCGGCCTGTACGACCATCGCGGTCACGTGGTGGGTCACCACGTCGTGCAGTTCCCGGGCGATCCGGGTGCGTTCGGCGGTACGGGTCTCCGCCGCGACGCGCTCGCGCCGTTCGGCCTCCGCGATACGGGTGGAACGCAGCCACGCCCCGGCTCCCCAGGCCAGGGCCAGCACCAGGTAGAACGTCACGAACTCCGCCGGTGTCTCGTCCCCCGAACCGAGCAGGGAGAGCGCGATCGCCAGCGGCACGTACGCCACGGAGAGAAGGACCACGATGGTGCGCCGGCGGTGTTCCAGATGGGACCCCGCGCTGATCAGCACGATGGGCAGTGCGGTGCCGGCGGCCGAGTGGTAGCCGCGCAGCTGGTCGAGGGCGAAGCCGCACGTCACCAGGGCGAGACTGACGACCGGCCACCGCCGGCGCACCGCGAGCGGAAGGCTTTCGAGCGCGAGGGCCACGACGGCCAGCGCGTCGAAGGGGCGGGTCGGCAGGTCCCCGACCTCCGTCCCGTGGCCGCGCAGTCCCGGCAGGAACGACGCGGCCAGGAACAGGATCCCGAGCGGAAGGTCGCGGACGGTGACGTCGAGCCGGCGCCACACCTGGCCCGCCCTCTGAAGGCTCATCACCGGGTGAGTGTAGCGAGGGCGTTGACCCGCTCGGCACGCCGCCGGGGAACGATGGTGCCGCGCCGGCGGGCCAGCCACAGGAAGGCGACCGTCAGCAGCGCACCGAACAGCATCGAGTACACACTGGCCTCCGGGCCGAACTCGCCGCCCGTGATCAGCTTGGCGCCCGACGTCGAGGCGTCCAGCAGTCCGTGCGTGTCGCCGTTGCCCGAGACCTCGGTGCCGAAGATGCCGGACTCCGCGAAGTTCCAGCCGAAGTGCAGGCCGATCGGCAGCCACAGGGAGCGGGTGGCGGCGTACGCGGCGGCGAGCATGCCGCCGGCCTCGATCGCGATGGCGACGGCACCCAGCAGGGTGGCGTCCTTGTTGAACAGATGGGCCGCGCCGAACACCACACCGGACAGCGCCAGCGCGATGTACGTGCCCAGACCTCGCTCCACGAGCCGGAAGAGCAGGCCACGGAACATCAGTTCCTCCGTGACGGCGGCGCCGGCCATGAAGCCGACCAGCCCGATCGCTCCGGTCAGCGAGCCGAAGCCGTGGACCTCGTAGTCCCCGAGGAAGTAGAGGTTCGCGATGACGCACCCGAACATCGCGACACCGATGACCAGGCCTCGGAAGAGCGACTCCTGCGCTCCCTCCCGGGCCAGCTCCGTGACCGGACGCCGCTCGGTGCGCCCCACGACCCACCGGTAGACGAACACCGAGAGCACGACCGTCAGGCCGCCCAGGAGGAGCGAGAGCCACGGGTTGCCCTGCACCGCGGTGACGCTCTGCCCGCCGACCGCGGCGACCGCGACCACGGCCAGGATCTGCCACACGATTTTCATGACGACTCTTTTCTTCGGTTCCGTTTCCGGTTCCTCGTCCGGTCCGCGGCAGGGGCGCCGCGGCTGAACCGAACGCTATGGAAACGGCGATCAGGAATCGTCACCTCACAGTGGACACCTGCACGTAGCTCTCACGGGGGACAGGCCCCCGCGCCCCCGGCCCCAGGACCAGAAGCCACCCCGCTTCGAGATGCCGAGTACCGAAGTGCGGGAGTTACCGTCATGGGGGATCGAGTTCGGGTCCGCGCAACCCACTTCGATACCCCGACGTCCAACTCCATGACGGACGGCAGCTGATCACCGGGAAAGCACATGCTGAAGAGAAACCAGACGACGGACGCGGCGAGGGAGAAGGACCGCGAGAAGTGGATGGCGCGTTTCCAGGTACGGCTGGCGATGCAGCCGGGTGTGGACCGGGCAGTCGTGCTCCAGGCGGTCAAGGAGGTCACGGCGCACTGCGCGGATACGGGAGAGCACCCGCAGACCGCCTTCGGCGACCCGGACGGCTACGCCGTGCAGGCCGCCGCGCGGCTGGTCCCGACGGACCGGGCGGAGCGCGCGAGGCGGCACAACGCCGTGGTGGACGCGCTCGACTCCGTACTGAAGAAGGCCGGGGACGTAGCCGGCCTGTGACCGGTCGAAGCGACTTCCGTCACGGCCTGGCACACGGGCCGTGACATGGCTTCTGTCTCCGCCGGCATTGCTGGACAGCTCAGCGACTGGCGGACCGACGGAGCCGGTGACACCGATCCTCCTTTGCTCGCTGCTGGTGACAGACAGCGCGCCGCCCCGGTGACGGCGATCGGGCCACCATGGTCGTCTGCCTCCTTCGTGGAGCTGCTCCAGCCGACTGCGGGAAAGCTCCTGCCGGAAGGATGGAGGGTTGACCCGGCGTCAAGGTCAAGCCCGCTCCGACTACGGCATCCAGAGCGCTGGCGTCGGCGCCGCGATGTCTTCGGTGCGATGGGTGGTTGCGGGGCTGAACCGGGCCTCGCGTGCGAGGTTCTCCTGGGTGAGGGCGCCGTCGGAATGCAGGCGTTCGCCGACCGGCAGGCGGGCCATGGTTCACGGGGCTTGGTGGCCGTCTTGGCGGTCTTGGTGCCGGGCCCGACAGCGACCTTTTCGTCGGTGCGGCGGGCTTGGAGAAGGGCGACGAGCCGCAGGGTTGCATCGACGAAAACCGGCCTGTGCGTGGCGGTTGGAAGACCCATTGCTGGACCGGTTGATGGCCCGGCCGGCCAGACATCTGGTCAACCTTGCCCGCCGTCCCCCGCGGTGGGCATACCCGAGGCGGCTCCTGGGCAGCCGCATGCCTCCCGTGGGGAGCCGGGAGGCGCGGCGGGCCCTGCCGTCCGGGGGAAGACGGCAGGGCCCGGCAACGGGCGCCGCCTGGGGGGGAGAGGGGCGGCCCGTGCGCACCACCATGCACCACAATCCAGCCACAGGAAAGATCACGGCCGGAATTGGCTGCTGTCAGTGCCGCCGTGGACTGAGGCTGGGCGCGGCGGCTGGAGTGTGGTTCTAGGTGTCCTTCGCCTCAGCCGTCTCACGGAAAGCGACGATCTCCGCGCCGTTGGATCTCGCCCACTCGGTCAGCCTCGTGATGGGCTCCTCGAGGGTGCGCCCGAGCTCGGTCAGGCTGTATTCCACGCGTGGTGGCGCTTCGGCGTAAACGCGCCGTTCGACGAGGCCGTTGTCCTGGAGGGCGCGCAACGTCTGCGTCAGCACTTTGCGCGAGACGCCTCCGATCAGCTCGACCAGCTCGCCGTGCCGCAAGGGACCGTCGCTCAGCGCGAAGAGCGTGACCACGGCCCACTTGCCGGAAATGATGTCGATGGCCAGGCGGGCGGGGCAGTCGGCGAGGAAGACGGTTCCGGGACGGAGGCTCACGCGCCGAAGGGTACCTTCAGGTACCTGTCGGCTGCCTAATGTTGAAGACATGCAGCGCACCGTCCCGACGGCCGCCGAGACCGAACTCGGCGTCCTCTCCCTCAGCGTCACAGTCCCGGGTGGCACCGGCTCGCGACGAGTCCTGGAGACGTACGTGTCCGACGTCGCACCCGCCCTGTGGAGCGAGTCCGGCTGAGCCGTCGGCCCGGCCGTCACCGTATTCGGGTGGTTCGTCCACCGTCCGTCCCGCACTCGCGTGCAGGCTCGGACGTGCGTCCGCGTGCCTGCCCCTTTCCCTTACCGCAGATCCACTCTCACCAAGAGGAAGCATCCATGTCCCACCCGACCACGTACGTCCTCGTCCACGGCGCCTGGCACGACGGGCAGTGCTGGAACCGCGTCGCCCCGCTGCTCACCGCTCGGGGCCACCGTGTCCTCGCGCCGTCCCTCACCGGCCACGGCGACAAGGCCCACCTGCTCGGCCCCGAGGTCGGACTCACCACCCACGTCGACGACATCGTCGGCCTCGTCCTCGACAATGGCCTGAGGGACGTCGTCCTCGTCGGCCACAGCTATGCCGGGATGGTCATCTCCAGCGTGGCGAACCGCATTCCCGAGCGCATCTCGCGCCTGGTGTACCTCGACGCCATGGTGCCGACGCACGGCGAGAACGCCATCGATGTCGTGCCGCTCACCCAGGCCCTGATCGACGGTGCCGCCGACACCGCCGAGCCGTGGCGCATTCCGCCGCTGCCGGAGCTCCCCGCGCCACTCGGCCTGTTCGGCGTCACCGACCCCCAGGACATCGCCTGGCTCCGGACCACGCTCGGGGATGAGTCGGCCCTCTGCTTCCAGCAGCCGGCCGAGATGGACAACCCCGCCCAGGCCGCGATCCCCCGGGTCCACATTCTCTGCGTCGGCAGCGAGCCGGAAGGTGTCACCCGGCGGCCCCTGCCGAAGACTCAGCCCAACGGCGAACCGTCCCGTGTCCACGAGCTGAAGACCGGCCACGACTCCATGATCACCATGCCCGTGGAGCTCAGCGCCCTGCTGCTCGACCTCGCCTGACCCGAGCCGCGCGGCACACGACCATCTTGCAAGCGCACAGGTGAAGGCCGACGGGCGCACACCCGGCAGCCGTCCTCGCGACGGTCGTCCTGCTGCCGTCGGCCCGGGTCAGGCCGGCGGGTAGCCGACGATGCTGTGGGTGGTGGCCGCGCTGTCGTCGGTCGTGTAGTAGTGGCTCGCCCGGCCGTCGAAACGGGCGCTGTCCCCGGCGCGCAGATCGTACGGCACCTCGTCGACGACGAGCGTCACCCGGCCGGCGACCACCATGACGTGCTCGACGGAGCCCGTGCCGTGCGAGCTGACCTGGCTCTGGGCGTGCGGGTGGAGCCGGGAGCGGTACACCTCGAAGCGGCTGTGGCCGTGCCCCTCGAAGAGCAGGTTGACGGCGGTCTCCCCGTCGGGTTCGACGAGTTCGTCGGCGCGCAGGATCTCGGGCTCCCGCAGCGAGCGGCGCAGCAGGTCGACAGGGTCGGTGTCGAGCACGGCGGCGATGCGCGACACGACGTCCAGGGTCGGGTTGGCCTCGCCGCGTTCGATCTGCGACAGCAGGGCCTTGCTGACGCCGGTCGCGGCGGACAGGTCGCGCAGGCTCCAACTACGCAGGAGCCGACGGCGGTTGATGTTCACCGACAGGGCGTCCCGCACCGGGTCGCCGACCGGTGCGGGACGGGTGGCGTCGCCCGCGGCCCGCCGCAGCGGCCGCGGGGCCGGCTGTGACGAGGCGGGTGTTGTCTCGTCCGGCTGGGTGGGAACGGCGGGGGTGAGCGGCACCTGTCCTCCTCGGCGGCTCCTGGTGGATCTGCGTCAGTCTAGGTGGTCGGGGCAGGGGTGTCGGGTGTGATGGGCAGGACCGGTCCGTCCGCCACGGGGGTGGCCGCGGCCCGCGTCGGATCGGGGAGCGAGTCCAGCATGCGACGGGTCCACGCGTGGCCGGGCCGGTCCAGCACGCGGGACACGGAGCCCTGTTCCACCAGCTCGCCGCGGTACATCACCGCGACCTCGTCGGCGATCTGCCGTACCACGCCCAGGTCGTGGGTGATGAAGAGCACCGCGAAGCCCTCGGCCCGCTGAAGTTCGGTGAGCAGGTTGAGCAGTTGGGCCTGCACCGACACGTCCAGCGCGGCCACGGCCTCGTCGCAGACCAGCAGCCGGGGCCGTACGGCCAACGCCCTGGCGATGGCGACGCGCTGGCGTTCGCCGCCGGACAGGCCCGCGGGCCGCCGGCGGGCGTGGGCGGTGGGCAGGCCGACCTGCGTCAGCAGTTCCTCGACCCGTGCGCGCAGACGCAGGCGGCGTTCCCGGCGCCTGCCGTCCGGGAGGCGGCCGGCCGCGGTGAGCGCCTCGGCGAGCGTGGCGCCCACGGTGCGCAGGGGATCGAGCGAGGAGAAGGGGTCCTGGAAGACGATCTGCGCGCGGGAGGCGAGCCGGGTGCGCCGTGCGCCGGCGGGCAGGCGGCCCGCGCTCAGGGACACGTCGCCGACGTCGACCTGCCCGGCGTCGAAGCTCTCCAGGCCCACGGCGATGCGGGCCAGCGTCGTCTTGCCCGACCCCGACTCCCCGACCAGCGCGGTGATCCTGCCGTCCGGCACGGTCAAGGTGACGTCGCGGACCGCCGGGTGCGGTTCACCGCTGCCTTGGAAGGTGCGGTGCACCCCGGTCATGCGCAGGGCGGGCGGGGCCTCGGGGGACGCCGTGGGTGGCGCGGGCGGGGTGTCGTGTGGCTCGGTTCGCAGAGCGTCGGGCTGGTCGGCGGCCGTCGCTGCGGCGGCCGCCTCCGCGCGGGCCCTCCCGGGCGTGCCGGTGGCGGCCGGCAGCAGGTGCTCGCCGAGCGCGGCGAGGCGCACGCAGGCGGACAGGCGCTGTTCCCCCTCGGCCTCACGGTCCGGCCGCGCGCGGGGCGGAACCCGCAGGCGCAGCGGTTCGGTACGGCACTCCGGTGCCGCGTGCGGGCAGCGGTCGGCGAACGGACAGCCCGCGCCGCGGCTGCCCGGCGGGGGTACGGAGCCGGGGAGCGCGGGCAGTCGTTCGTGGCGGGTGTGCACGGACGGCTCGGCGGCCAGGAGAGCCGCCGTGTACGGGTGCCGGGGCGCGCGCCGCAGGTCGGCCGCCGCTCCCTGTTCCAGTACCGATCCGGCGTACAGCACGTAGACGCGGTCGCAGGTGGAGAAGGCGACCGAGAGGTCGTGGGTGATGAGCAGCAGTCCCATGCCGCGCCGCCGCTGCAAGCCGCGCAGCAGGTCCAGCAGGGCCCGCTGGTTGGCCGCGTCGAGCGCGGTGGTCGGCTCGTCGGCGACCAGCAGGTCCGGGTCGCCCGCCAGGGCCGCTGCGGCGGCGACGCGCTGCCGCATGCCGCCCGACAGTTCGTGCGGATACCGGTCGGCGACCGCCGGTTCCAGTCCTACTTCGGCGAGCCGGCGTACCACTTCGGCGCGCCGGGTGGCCTGCCGAGCGCGGCGGCCGCGGGCGGCGGTGAGGGCGGGGTGGTCGTCGCGCAGTCCGTCGGCGATCTGGCGGCCGCAGGTCAACTGCGGGTGAAGCATGGTGAACGGGTCCTGAAGGAGCAGGGTGAGCCGACGGCCGCGCAGCGCGTGCCGTTCGCCGTCCGCCAGACCCAGGGCTTCCCGGCCGGCCAGCCGGACGCTGCCGCCGGTGACGGCGACGCCCTCGGGCAGCAGGCCGGCGACGGCGCGTACCAGGAGGGACTTGCCGCTGCCCGACTCTCCCACCACGCCGACACATTCACCCGGCGCCACGCGCAGGCCGACACCGTCGACGACCGTCGCGGACGCGGCGGCCCCGGTCGCGGTGATCCGCAGCCCGGTGACCTCCAGCAGGGGCAGCATGTCCGCGGCGGTGCCGGGGGCGGGGGCGGGAGTCGCGGTGCCGGAGGCGGTGCGGGGTGTGTCGGTCATCGGGACCTCCGGTCGGAGAAGACCTCGAACAGCCGGTCGCCGAGCAGGTTCAGCACCACCGCGGACACGATGACCGCGAGGGCGGGGGCGAGGGCGGCCGACGGGTTGTCGTAGAGCAGCGTGCGGTTCTCGGCGAGCATCCGCCCCCAGTCGGGGGCGCCGGGCGGCACGCCCAGGCCGAGGAAGGACAGCGAGGACAGCGCGACGATGGCGCCGGCGAAGTTGAGCATGGTGTTGGCCACGACGACCGGCAGCACGTTGGGCCAGACGTGCCGCACCATGACGGTCGCCGGCCGCAGGCCCAGACCGCGGGCGGCCTCGACGTAGCCGCGGTGGCGCTGTTCGAGGACAGCCGAGCGGACCAGCCGGATGTCACCCGGCGAGGTGAGGACCACGAGCACGCCGACGGCGAGGGCGTACCCGCCGCCGCCGATGCCCGCCACCACGATGGTCACCAGCAGGGCCGGCAGGGCGAGCAGCAGGTCGGCCAGGCGGCGGACCACGGTGTCGGTGAGGCCGCCGAGATAGCCGGCTGCCACTCCCAGGACGTTGCCGATCAGCATGGACCCGAGGGCGACGAGAGCGGCGCCGGCCAGGGTGCTGCGCGCGCCGGCCACCAGCATCCGCAGGACGTCCCGCCCGAGTTCGTCGGTGCCGAGCGGATGGCCGGCCCCGGGCATCGCGGCGGTCGACAGCAGGTCCTGCCGGTCCCAGTCGGGGAACACCCACTGGCCCGCGACGGCCGCTACCAGCAGCAGCGCACCGATCGCCGCGCAGACCGCGTTCAGGACGCCGGCGCCGCGCCGCCTCCGGGTTCCGCGCGGCGGTACGGGCGTCCGGGATGTGTCGGTGGTCATGCCTGCCCCTTCGCTGTGCCGGCCGGAGCCGCGGAGGCGCGGGCACGCCGGGGGAGGGCCGTGCGCAGCCTGGGGTCGGTCAGGGGGTGCGTGAGGTCGGTGACCAGGCCGGCCAGACAGATCAGCCCCGCGATCAGCAGCGCCTCCGCCTGCACGACGGGGACGTCCTTGAAGGTGACCGACTGCACGAGGAGCTGCCCCAGCCCGGGCAGGGCGAAGACCTGCTCGACCATCACGGTGCCGGCCAGCAGGTAGGCCAGGACCAGGCCGATGCCGGTGGTGACCGGCACGGCGGTGCCCCGCAACACGTACCGGCGCAGCACGGTGCGCCGGGGAACACCTCGGGCCAGGGCGAAGGTGACGTGCTCGCGGGCGAGTTCGCGCACCACGGCGGCACGCGTCAGTTTGATCAGCACCGCGGTCACGGCCAGGCCGAGGGTGAGGCCGGGCAGCACCAGGTGCAGCAGCCGGTCGCCGCCGCCGGTGCCGGGCCCGTAGGCGGGAAGCCAGCCCAGCATCAGGGAGAAGACGTAGATGAGCAGCAGGCCGCCGGCGAAGGCGGGGGTGGACAGGGCCAGTACGCCGAGGCTCTGGACGGCGCGGTCGAGCGCGCCGCGTGCCCGCAGTCCGGCCAGGACGCCCAGCGGGACCCCGAGGAGCAGCGCCACCGCGAAGCCGGTCAGGACGAGTTGGCAGGTGAGCGCCAGCCGGCCGCCCAGGGCCGCGGAGACCGCCTCGCCGGTCCGGATGGAGGTGCCGAGGTCGCCTCGGCAGGCGTCGGCCAGCCACCGGACGTACTGCAGGGCGAGGGGATCGTCGAGGTGGTGGGCGGCGCGTACCGAGGCCAGGGCGTCGGGTGTGGCGCCGCGGGTGCCGAGGAGGGTGCGTGCGGGGTCTCCGGGGGCGAGCCGCAGCAGCGCGAACACGGCGACGGAGAGCACGAGCAGCAGCCCGGCGGTGCCGGCCAGGCGGCGCAGTACGTAGCGGGCGGGCAGGGCGGTGCGCAGTCGGGTGTGCCACGCCGGCGGTGGCGGCACGGCGCCCTGATGCGGGCTCGGGTCGGTCACGGTGCTTCCTTCGGGGTGGAG
Source organism: Streptomyces sp. NPDC003247 (assembly GCF_042888135.1). Classification (NCBI taxonomy): domain Bacteria; kingdom Bacillati; phylum Actinomycetota; class Actinomycetes; order Kitasatosporales; family Streptomycetaceae; genus Streptomyces; species Streptomyces sp. NPDC003247. The sequence continues at coordinate 120,372 of NZ_JBIAPF010000006.1, read as the reverse complement.
GCGCCCGGCTGCGGGGGATCGGTGTGGGGGTGGTCGTCCGGTTCTTCGGTTGGGGTGGAGGCGCCCGGCTGCGGGGGACCGGTGTGGGGGTGGTCGTCCGGTTCTTCGGTTGGGGTGGAGGCGCCCGGCTGCGGGGGACCGGTGAGGGGGCGGTCGTCCGGTTCTTCGGTTGGGGTGGAGGCGCCCGGTCGCGGGGGATCGGTGGGCGGGCGGTCGTCCGGTTCTTCGGTGGCGTACGTCCGCGCCGCCTCGGGGGTGACGTGCCGGGTGAGCCATGCCGCGGCGCGGGTGGCGGCGTCCAGCAGGTGGTCCGGACGGGTGAACTCGTGGCCCTCGCCCGGGTACAGGTGCAGCTCCACCGGCGCCGTCGCGCGCCGGGCCAGGGCCCGGTACAGCTCCTGCGCCTGGCCGGCCGGGGTGACGCGGTCCTGCTCGCCGTGCAGGACGAGGGTGGGGGTGCCGGTGCCGCCGTCGGCGAAGACGGGGGAGCGCGCGAGCAGGGCGGCGCGGCCCTCGGCGGTGGCGGCGTCGCCGATGCCGTAGGTCCGCTCGTAGCCGCCTCCGATCACGGAGGTGTGGGTGAAGCTGAGCCAGTCGGTGGGCGCGGAGACCACGACCGCGGCACGGAAGGCGTCGGTGCGGGCGGCGGCGAGAGCGGCGAGGAAGCCGCCGTAGCTGTGGCCGAGGACCGCGGCACGGCCGGGCAGGGCCGCGCCGTGCGCGGTGAGGTGGGCGACGCCGGTGAGGACGTCGTCGAGGTCGCCCCCTCCTACGTCGCCGACCACGGCGCGGGCGTGGTCCAGGCCGTAGCCGCTGCTGCCGCGGGGGTTGGGCAGCAGGACGAGCCATCCGGCGGCGGCCAGCGCGGGACCCAGCCCGAGCACGTCGGCGGGCGCGTGGGCGGCGGACCACTGCCAGGAGGGGCCGCCGTGCAGCACCACGGCCAACGGGCGTGGACGCGGTGGGAGTGGCGGTGGCGGTGGCGGTGGCGGTGGCGGTGGCGGTGGCGTCGGAGCCTCGCGGTCCTCGGAGCGCGGGCCGCAGGGGGAGGGCACATCGGGTGCGGGTACGGCGGGTGCGGGTACGGCGGGTGCGGGCACGGTGGGGGCGTCGAGCAGCAGGCCGTGGACGGTGCGGCCGTCGGACGCGGTCCACGAGGTGGGGCGGGTGCGGACGCCCGCGAGGTCGAGGTGGCCGCCGTGTGCGCGGGGCGCGGCGGCCGGGTCGGGGGCGGTGACCGGGCGCCAGGCCCAGGCGTGCGGCCCGTGGGTGGGCGCGACCACGGCCTGCGGTGGCTCCCCGGGCGCCTCCCGGACGGTCGCGGCGGTCCGGCCGTCCGCGCTCAGGGTGAGAGCCGGCTGGAACCCGGCGCCGGTGAGGACCGCCTGCTCCTCGCGGAGTACGGTGACCTCGGCGCCGCCGGGTGCGGTCCGGTCGAGGCGGACGGCGGCGAGCCGGCTCCCGGTGCCGCTCCAGCCGGCGGTGAGCAGCCGGGCCGGATCCCGTGGGTCGGGCAGCAGCCAGGTGACGTCCTCGACCGCGCTCGTGGTGGTCACGGTGCCGTCCGCGAGGTCCACGGCGACCGGACGGCCGGCCACGATGGAGATGCCCTCGGCGACGACGGCCCTGCGCCCGTCCGGGGCGAGCGCCGGTGCGGCGAGCTGCCCTTCTGGCCGGTGGAGCACCCTGGTGCTCCCGTCGGTGAGGTCGACGCGGGCCAGCCACGCGGTGTAGTAACCAGCGGGTAGCGGATCCTCGGAGACGGTGGCCACGGCGGTCCGGCCGCCGCGCCAGGCCGCGTTCCAGACCGTCAGGTTCGGCGGTCCGGCGTCGCGCAGGGCGACCGGTCCGGCGGGCCGGGGCCCGGCCGGTGTCCCGGCAGGCGGGAGCAGCGCGTGCAGCAGGCGGCGCCGGCCGGTGCCGGGGCGGTGGGAGTCGGGGTCGGGCGCCGCGCCCAGCCGGACGGGCAGCCCCAGGTTCATGCCGTCGCGTTCGGCCCCGTCGTCCGCCACCAGCAGCAGGATCTCCGAGCCGTCGGCGGCGACGAGCACGTCCTCCACGGCGCCCGGGACGGACGCCAGGTCGCGGCGGACACCGGTGCGCGTGTCCCAGGCGGTCAGCACCGGGAGGCCGGCGCCGTCCGGTTCCCCCGCGTCCCTCATCTCCTCCGTCTCCCTTATGAGCAGGAGCGTTCGGGAGTCCGGCAGCCAGCGCGGCGTGTGGCAGGCGCCGGTGACGGCGGGTATGGCCACCGCCGGGCCGTGCGCCGGGGCGAGGACGACGTCGGTGCCGTGCGGTCCGGTCACGGTGACCGCCACCTGGCGTCCGTCGGGGCTGATCCGGGCCTCCAGCGGCGCCGTCAGGTCGGACATGGCCCGCCTGACCCGGCGGACCGCCGCGACCGGATCCCGGCCGGGGCCGGGCGACGGGGTGGGACTGGGCATGCTGATTCCGTTCGTGCTGAGGCCGGGCCCGGCCCGGGCCGGCGCGCGTGGGCTGTGGGCCGGCGAGGTGGGGCTGACCGGGACCGGTCGGGGCCGGCCGTCGGGGCGGAGGCTGCCGGGGCCGGGACTGTCGGTGGGGGGGCGTGCCGGGGGCGGGACTGCGGGTGGGGGCGTGCTGGGGCGGGGACTGCGGGTGGGGAGTGCGTGCCGGGCGATCGGGGGAAGTACGCCCGGCACGCGGTCCTGAGGTGGCGGCCGTCGCGCTTCAGGCCGGGGCCTGATCGGTCGTGACCACGGCCGGCCCGCTCGAGACGGCGGCGGCCTTCCCGATCCTGGTCACGCTCTTCCCGATCCTGGTCACGGCCTACTCGATCCTGGCCACGGCCTGCCGGCTTCAGCCGGTGGCGGCCTTCTTGATCCTGGCCGCCCAGGGGCCGATCAGGGCGAAGGGGCCGGGTTCCTCCAGTACGAGGTCCTTCGACAGGGCGGTCGCGGTCTGCGCCCACCACAGCGGCAGGTAGGGCAGGTCGGCGGCGGCCGTCTCGACGGCGGTCATCAGGTGCCTGCCCCGCTCCGCCCGGTCGGTGGTCCGGCGGGCGGCGGCCAGGGCGGTGTTCACCGTGGTGTCGTCGTAACGCGGCAGGTTGGTCGCGGTGGCGGAGGCGTCCAGGTAGGCGTTGGTGAGCTCCGCGGGATCGCCGGTGACGGGGAAGTACCACAGGAACTGCAAGGGCTTCCGGCCGGGTACGAGGTCGGCGATCCACTGCTCCAGCGTGACCTCCTTGACGTCGAGCGTGATGCCGAGCTTCTTCAGCGAGGAGGCCAGGGCCAGCGCGGCCTTGCCCAGTTGGGGGCCGCTGCTCGGGTAGCTGAGGTCGAGGGTGAAGCCGTCGCCGTGGGCGGACTTCGCCAGCTCGGCCTTGGCCCGGTCGAGGTCGAAGTCCCAGGCGGGCAGGGCCTTGTAGGCGTCGGCCACCTCGTCGGCGGTGAGCAGGTCCCCCCACATGTCGGGCGAGACCAGGGTGGCGGCCACCTCCGCCTTGCCGTGCAGGATGCCGCTGGTCATGCCGGCCCGGTCGGCGGCGTGGGCGAACGCCTTGCGGACGTGGACGTCGTCGAAGGGCGCCCGGGAGGTGTCGAACGCGAGGGCGACCACGGAGCGGTCTCCGGTGTAGGTGACCGAGGCGGTCGACTCCCAGGTGCGTGCCTCGTCGGAGGGCAGGTCCAACGCGCCGTCGACGGAGCCGGACTTCATGGCCACGAGGCGTGTGCCGGCGTCGGGGATGAAGGACAGCTTCAACGTCTTCAGCGACGGCTTGCCGCCCCACCAGGCGTCGTTGCGCTCCAGGCCGACGTGGTCGTCGGCGGCGAAGGACGTCACCTTGTAGGGTCCGGACCCCAGCAGCAGGGTCTTGGGCGTGCCCACGCTGCCCTTGTTCCGGGTGAGGAACGCCCTGCTGCTGATGAGCAGGGTGCCGGGGGTCGGCGTCCAGGCGAAGGCGGCGTCGGGTTCGGCGAGGCGGATGGTGATCTCCCGCGCGCCCGTGGCCTTGACCGAGGTGACACCGGCCCAGGCGTAGGCGAGAGCGCTGGAGTCGTCCCGGGCGGCCTGGATGGACGCGAGCACGTCGTCGGTGGTGACCGTGGTGCCGTCGGAGAACCGGGCGTCGCGGCGCAGGGTGTACACGTACGTCTTGGCGTCGGGCTGCTTCCAGGACTCGGCCAGGCCGGGCTTCAGTTCGCCGGCGGGGCCGACCGAGAGCAGGGACTCCTGCACCAGGGCCGCGACGACGTAGTTGAGGATGCCCGACTCGCGGCTGACGTCCAGGGTCGAGATGGAGGAGGGCAGGGCCAGCGTCAGTGTGTCGATGGGCGTGTCCGTGCCCCGCGTGGCCGTCCCGTCCTCGGAGCCGGCGTCCGCTTCCCGGCGCGGGGGCGAACACGCCGAGAGGATCGCCGAGGCGGCGAGCACGCCGATGCCCGCTCCCGCCGTGCGCAGCATGACGCGCCGCCCGATCTGTCCGTCCGGCTCCGAAAGCACGGGAACCACCTATCTGTTCACCAGGGCGTCCACCAGGAATGCCCAACTGGGCACGGACGGTATACGTATGTGTTTGAGAGTGTCAAAGGATTCCTGTGGGGCGAGGCCGACCGGACGGGGTGGCGGAGGGTGGTGGGGGCGCGGGCGATCCGGCCCCCGGGCGTTCCCGCGGCCGGCTCGGGGCATCCACTTCCCGCGGTCCCGCCCCTGCCGCATGTGCTCCGCACACGCCGCGAGCCCGCTGCGCGGACGCCTTCGCGCTGTCTCTAGTCCTGCTTGAGGAAAGGAAGCGGCTCTCCTGCATCGGATTCGTCGGAGAGTTCGGAGAGTTCGGAGAGTTCGGATAGTCCGGAGAGTTCGGAGGGCCCGGAACTGCCGGTGGATGTGCCGCTGCGAGCCCGCGAATCCACCGCCACTCGTGCGGAAGCGCGACCGCGAGGTATCGGTGCCAGGCACATGGCGATCATTCCGGCGAGGATCAGCGCGCAGCCGGCCCACGCCGAGGGCGAGAGGTGTTCGTGGAGGAGGAGCACGCCGATCAAGGCCGCAGCCACGGGCTCGGCGAGGCTGAGCGTCCCGGCCGTGGTCGCCCGCACTCGGCTGAGCCCCAGGGTGAACAGCCAGTACGCGGCGGCGGTGGTGACGATGCCCAGCCAGCCGATCAGGGCGAGGGTGGTGGCGTCACCCACAGGGGCGGCATCCTTGATCATCCAGGGCAACAGCGGGAGGGAGCCCACCAGCAGGGAGAGGGCGGAGAGCGCGGGTAGGTGGGCGGAGGGAGTGACGGCGGCCAGTTTCTTGGCGAAGACGGTGTACAGGCCGTAGCAGGTACCGGCGGCCACGGCCAGGAGCAGACCGAACGGATCCACGCCGGTGCTTCCAGGCGCCAGCAGGAGGGCGCAGCCGGCGACGGCAGCGCCCGTGCTGACCATCCAGGCGGTTCCCATCCGTTCACCGATCACCCACCGGGCACACAGACCGGTCGCGGCGGGGGCGGTGCCCAGGGCGATCACCGTGGCCAGAGCCGCGCCGGTCCGCGCCACCGAGGACAGAAAGGCCGCCTGGTAGATGCCCGTCGAGAAGGCGCAGATCAGCAGTGGGTGCATGACGTCGCGCGCAGCCAGCGCCCGGACTGCTCGCGCACGAAGGGTGAACGCACCGAGGATCAGGCCGCCCGCGAGCAGTCGCCAGCCGCCCAGGGCCGCGGACGTCATGGGGCCGGCCGCCAGCACCTGGGCCGGGCCGACAGTGCCCCACAGCACTGCCGCCGACAGCACCAGGACCGCGCCGGCCGCCGTGCTGTTCTTTCGTATGTCCATGGCCGGCGAGACTAGGCAGACGTGCGACCGGAGTATCTGCCCTCCGCATCTCATTCGGCATATAGTCGTTTCTGTGGAACTTGATGCGCTGGATCGGGCCCTGCTGCGAGAGTTGCAGAACGATGCACGGCAGACCAACCGCGACCTCGCCGGCAAGGCCGGGGTCTCGCCTTCCACGTCGCTGGAGCGGGTGAGACTGCTTCGCGAGCGCGGTGTGATCACCGGGTACCACGCTGCCCTGGACCTCGATGCGGCCGGCCGCCCCGTCCAAGCGCTCATCTCGGTGCGCATCCGGCCTCCGGCACGCGCCGTCATCGAGGGGTTCCGGGAATGGGCGGCGCGGCTGCCCGAGGTGATCGGCTTGTTCGTCACCTCGGGCACGCACGACTTCCTCATCCACGTGGCCGTCCCCGATGTGGACGGCGTGTACGCCTTCGTCATCGACCGCCTCACCGAACGCCGTGAAGTCGTCGACGTGCAGACCACGATGGTGTACGAGCACGTCCAGCTCCGCTGTGTCGAGCCCGCCGGCCCGGATCGGCCCCGCTCCGCACGCACCGTCCGCTGACCGACCTCCACGCGGCGACCACCGGAAGTCACCCAAGGCCACCGGAGGCGGTGTCCAGGATGCCGACGAGCAGTGATGGCGATGCCCCGCCGGTAGGTGTTCCGGCGACGTGCCAATGGACGTCGCCCGACTGGAATTTGCTCTGCTGTCCGACCTGTCGGCAGCGCCTCCTGGCCCGGATGCTCAGGGTATGGAATTCGCCGTCTTCATGACCTTGCCCGGACTGGTCATCCTGCTGACCGCCGTGGCCTTCGTGGATCAGTTGCTTCTCCGTGCCGGGCGGGCCGGACTGCTGCCATGGCGGAACAGCGTCCGGCAGGGCCAGATATCGGCGACCGGGTGCGAGCAGCTCCATGCGAGCTTTTCGGCGTCGCTTTCTTCCGCGTCTCAGTCCCGCGGCGGGCCGAGTACGCGGTGCAGGCCCGGCGCGATGTCCGGGGCGCTGATCGCGCCGTAGCCGAAGACGAAGCCCGGGCGTGCGGAGCGGTTGGCGGCGACCTCCGACAGGGTGTACACCGCCACGCCGGCTGCCCGGGCCCGGCCGGCCCGGTCCGCGAGGGCGTCGGGGTCGGCGAGACGGCCTCGGGTGAAGGTGGTCACGTGCAGGCCCGCGGCGGACGGCACCAGCTCGGCGAGGCCCGCGAACCGGTCGGTGAGCACGCGGGTGAGGGCCCGGTGCCGGGCCGCGTACGTGTGCTGCATCCGGCGGATGTGCCGGGCGAGCAGCCCGTCGTCGACGAAGTGGGCGAGCGCCGCCTGGGTGGGGACCGCTGTGTGCCAGTCGGCGGTGTACTTGGCGGTGCGCAGGGCTGTGCGCAGCGGGGCGGGCGCCACCAGGAAGCCGACGCGCAGGGAGGGCAGCATCACCTTGGAGAACGACCCCACGTAGATGACGTGTCCGTCCCGGTCCAGACTCCGCAGCGTCTCGACCGGCCGCCCGCCGAACCGGAATTCGCTGTCGTAGTCGTCCTCGATCACCGCCGCGCCGTGCCGCCGCGCCCACCGCAGCAGCGCCGTCCTGCGCCGCAGGGACATCGGCATGCCGAGCGGGAACTGGTGGGCTGGGGTGACGTAGACGGCGCGGGTGTCCGGCGGGAGGGCGTCCACCAGCAGGCCCTCGGCGTCCACCGGTACGCCCGTGACCTCGGCGCCCTGCGCCAGGAACGCCAGCCGGGCCGGTGGGTATCCGGGTTCTTCGACGGCCACCCGGTCGCCCGGTTCGAGCAGCACCCGTCCGATGAGGTCCAGGGCCTGCTGCGTGCAGGTGGTGACCAGTACGTCGTCCGGCCCGGTCCGCACACCGCGGGAGAGTCCGAGGTGCCGGGCGAGTGCGGTCCGCAGCCCGGTGTGGCCGGCCGGATCGCCGTATCCGACCGCCCCGGCCGCCGAGAGGCGCAGTTCCCGGGCGATCAGGGGACGCCAGGCGTGGTACGGGAAGAGCCGGGCGTCCGGCAGGCCGACCCGGAAGTCGTGGGCCGCCGCGGTCGGTCCCGTGTTCTCCGGTGCCGCCCACGGGGACAGACCCACCCACAGGGCGCGCGGGCGCAGTCCGGAGCCGGCGGTGCCGGCGGCGGTCTCGGCCCCCTGCGTGGGCAGGCCCGTCGAACGCACGTAGGTCCCGGAGCCGACTCTGCTGTCCGCGTAGCCCTCGGCGACGAGCCGTTCGTAGGCCACACCGACGGTGTTGCGGGCCACCGAGAGGCGGCGGCTCAGCTCCCGTGTCGGGGGCAGCGGATCGCCGGGCCGCAGCAGTCCCTCGTGGATCGCGGTGCGCAGCCGGCGGTAGATCTGGCCGGACAGGTCGCGCCGCCCGTCGAGCCTGACGTACACGTCCATCTCGGCCTTCCGCTTCCAGCTCGGCAGTCGCTCGCTTGGAGTCCGGCAATTGGCTCAACCAAGTGGGAGCTTATTGGCTCTGTAACCGAACCACTGCGTGATTTTACGCTCCGGCCATGGACATACGACGACTGGACCGCCAGGCGCTGCTGCTGACCGGGGAGGTGGTCTCCCAGGTGAAGACCGACCAGTTGAGAGGGGCGACGCCGTGCGCGGACTGGACCCTGCACGGCCTGCTCCGGCATCTGATCAGCCAGAACCAGGGGTTCGCCGCCTCCGCCCGCGGCGCGGGTGAGCCGTGGGCCGTATGGCGCGCCGGCGACCTCGGCGACGACCCGGCCGGAGCGTACGAGGCGTCGGTGGGCGAGGTCACCGCCGCGTTCGCGGAAGACGAGGTGCTGGAGCGGCCGTTCGCGCTGCCGGAGGTGGGGGAGGGATTCGCTGTCCCCGGACGGACGGCGATCGGCTTCCACCTGCTCGACTACGTGGTGCACGCCTGGGACGTCGCGGTGACGATCGGCGCCCCGTGGGAGCCCGCCGCCGAACTCACCGCTGCCGCGCTGCGCGTCGCCGCCCTGGTCCCGGACGAGGGCCGCGGGGCCGGTGCCGCGTTCCGCCGACGGATCGCGGTCCCCGACGACGCCCCGCCGGGCGACCGGTTGCTCGCCCTGCTCGGCCGCGACCCGTCCTGGACACCGGGACCATGCTGAGGAGCTGCCGGTACCGGGGCCCGGCCGGGCACTTCCCCTGGCGACCGCGCCGCGGCGAACGGCGGCCGGCAGCGGCGTGCGCGGTCGCCCGCGCGGCCCGCTGATCGCCGGCGTCACCGACTGCACCGGCGAACTCGACCTGTGGTGCGGCGTGTTCTGTCGTCCGGACCAGCCGGTCAGTGGGATGCGGGCCTGCTCGGGTCCCGTTCGCCGGCCCGTGCCGTCGGTGCGGGCCGGCCGTTGCCGAAGGCGGACTCCACGAAGCACTGGCGGTAGGCCGCTTGTGCGCCCTGGTCCAGGGCACGTCGCAGTGCCGCGGGGACCGGCGGAACCCGCCGGGACCATCCGTCGTGGAGGAGGGACACGACGAACCCGGCGAGGAAGGCGTCTCCGCAGCCCATCGTGTCGGACATGGCGCCGGGGTCCGCGGCGCGGGTCGGTGCGGCGGCGGTGACACGGCCGTCGTGCGCGATCGCCCCGTCGAGGCCACGGGTGGCCAGCGCCATGCCCGCGCCCCGCCGAATCGCCTCGGCGAGCAGCGCGCCCGTGGCGGCCTCGTCCAGGTGGGAGCAGGAGAACAGGGCCAGGTCCACATGGGGGCAGACGCGGTCGAGGTACGCGGGTGTGCGGTACTCCTCCTCGTCGGAGAAGTCGAAACTGACGAGCGGTCCGGCCGTGGCGAGCCGGGGGAGTTCGGCCTCGGTGCCGGAGTAGACGCTGGAGTGCACGAGCGTGAACGACGCCGCGTAGGCCAGCAGGCCGGGGTCGAGGACGAGTGGTTCGCGGACGGCGTCGCCGCCGGGGTCGTAGCCGAGGAAGACCCGGTCGCCGTCCTGCACGTGCAGGGTGGAGACCGAGGTCGCGCCGCGGCGCACGACGCAGCGGTCCACGGCGACGCCCTGCGCGGCCACGGCCGCGCGCAGGAAGGCGGCGAGGCCGTCGTCGCCGAACACCCCCAGATAGGCGGCGTCCAGGCCGAGCCGGCGGGCGTAGACGGCGACGTTGACACAGTTGCCGCCCGGGTAGTCGGTGCCGCGGTCCACGAAGCGGTCGATGGTGTTGTCGCCGAAGCCGAGGACGTTCATCAGGGTCTCCCGAGGCGCGGACGCGGCGCGCGGGGGAGCGCGGCGCCCGCCATGGGCGCGCCGGTGCCGGGGCACCGGCGCGCGGGGTGGATGGACGAGGGGAACCGGCCGGGCGGGTCAGTAGTCCATGACGCGGTAGTAGCGGCGCAGGTCGAGGGAGTGGTCACGGACCCGCTCCAGGTGCTTGCTGACCCGGTCCATCACGGTGTCCAGCACCAGCGGGGCGAGGAGCCCGCGGAACTGGGGGCTGATGCCCTCCAGGGGGTAGTCGCGGGTGTCGAAGACGGTGACGTTCTTGGAGACGCGCTGGGCGAAGGCCTCTGCCCGGTCGGTCAGGGCCCGGGTCTCGTCCTCCCCCTGGAAGACGATCACGCTGGTGTCCTCCTCCAGGAGTTCCAGCGAGCCGTGGAAGAACTCCGCGCTGTGCACCCGGGTGGTGCGCAGCCACTGCATCTCCTCCAGGATGCACATGGAGTACAGGTAGGTGAATCCCCACAGGTTTCCGCCGCCGATGAGGAAGTGGTAGTCGTCGTCCTTGTGGGCCTCCGCGAAGGCCGCCGCCACCGGCTCGGCCTGCCGGGCGACGTCCACCAGGACGCGGGGCAGGCCCGCGAGTTCGTCGGCGAGGCGCTCGTAGCCCTCGAACTCACCCCGCCGGGAGAGCAGTCGGCCCATGAACAGGAGCATCTGGACGTCGAACGGCCAGGCCTTGGGCTCGGAGATCAGCGCGGTGTCGACGGCCTGGGCGACGGGGGAGTCGGGGATGCCGGTGAAGCCGATCGTGTGGGCGCCGAGGGACTTGCAGTATTCGATGGCGCGGAGACTGTCCTCGGTGGTGCCGGAGACGGAGGTGAAGACGGCGGCGGTGCGCTCGCCGAGGCGGGCGTCGCCGGAGACGACCAGCTCGGCGGCGACGGCGGCCCGCACCGGCAGCAGCGAGGTGCGGCGGGCGAGGTGCTCGTAGGGCCACATCTGCGCGTACGTCCCGCCCGCGCCGACGAGGAGGACGTTGTCGTACCCGTCGTCGATCAAGCGGTCGACGAGCTCTTCGATCCGGGGGCGCAGCGTTACGAGGCTTTTCGTCTGGGAGACGAACTCGGCTTCGTTGAACTTGAGCACGGTGATCTTTCCTTTGGAGGTTGTTCCGTACCGGCCGGCGGGCGCCGGTGAGCCGGTGTCCGAGAGGCGCGGTGGACCGGACCGGTCAGACCGCGCGGCGCCGGGAGAACAGGACGTTCGCTCCGGCGATGATCAGGCCGCCGACGAAGATCAGCGTCCCCATGACGTTGACCTGCGGGGGCACGCCGGTACGGCTGGCGCTGTAGACCCACAGCGGGAAGGTGACCGTACGGCCGGCGTTGAAGCTCGTGATGACGTAGTCGTCGATCGACAGGGCGAAGCACAGCAGGGCGCCGGAGGCCACGCCGGGCAGCAGGACCGGCAGGGTGACCAGCCGGAACGCCGTCCAGGGACCCGCCCCCAGATCGCGGGCGGCCTCCTCCAGCGTCGGGTCGTGGCCCGCCATGCGCGCCCGGACGGTGATCGCGACGTACGGGATGCAGAACGCCACGTGCGCGACGACGACCGTCCAGTAGCCGCGGGGCACGCCCGTGACGATGAACAGCGACAGCAGGGCGGCGCCGAGCGCGATCTCCGGTGCCGCGATGGCGGCGAACATCAGCAGGTCCACCGATCCCCGGCCGCGGAAGCGGTAGCGGCCGAGCGCCAGCCCGATCGGGGTGCCCAGGAGGGTGGCGACCACGGCGACGACCAGGGCGATGGTGAGGCTGTTGACCAGCGCGGCGGTCAGGTTGGGGATGGCGAACAGATGCCGGTACCAGTCCAGGGTGAAGCCCTGCCAGGTGAAGTTCACCTTGCTGCCGGTGTCGTTGAAACCGAACAGGACCATCACGGCGATCGGCAGCATCAGCCAGCCCAGCACCAGCCCGGTGTACACGGCCAGCGTGGGGCGGCGGCGCACCCGCAGGCCGGGACGTGACCGCGGCGCGGCGGGCGTGCCGGCCGCGGGGGCGGCGGTGTGCGTGGTCATCGCGCGGCCACCTCCAGGACCTCGTCGGTGCCCAGGGCGCGGGCGTAGGTGAACACGGCGAGCAGCAGCGCGCCCATGAGGACGAAGGACAGAGCGGCGGCGCCGGGGTAGTCGAGGTTGGTGAAGTACTCCGTCTGGATGATGTTGCCGATCATCGTCGTGGAGGGGCCGCCGAGGATGCCGGCGTTGACGTAGTCGGCGCAGGCGGGCACGAAGGTCAGCAGCACTCCGGCGAAGACGCCGGGCAGCGACAGCGGCAGCACCACGCGCAGGAAGGTCGCCGCCCGGGAGGCGTACAGGTCGGTCGAGGCCTCGATCACCTTGGGGTCCACCCGTTCCAGGGCCACGTAGACGGGCAGCACCATGAACGGCAGGAAGTTGTAGGTCAGTCCGCCGATCACCGCGTAGGGCGTGGCCAGCAGGTGGAAGTCGTCGGAGAGCAGGCCGACGTCCTTCAGCGGTCCGAGCAGGACGCCGTGGTCGGCGAGCACCACGTTCCATGACTGGGTGCGGATGACGAAGGAGACGAAGAACGGCAGCAGGAGCAGGAAGAGGAACGCCGACTTGTGCCGGCCGGCCCGGAAGGCGATCCAGTAGGCGACCGGGTAGCCGATGAGGGCGCAGGAGACGGTGGCCGCGGCGCCGTAGACCAGGGACCGCACCAGCTGCACATGGTAGGTGCGCACCACGTCGGCGTAGGTCTGGAAGTGGAAGGTCTGGCGGAAGCCGTCGATGAAGTCGCCGGTCTGCAAGGACAGGGACACCATCACGATCACGGGGGTGACGAAGAAGGCCGCCAGCCACAGCCAGCCCGGCAGGATCATCCAGTAGGGGGCCAGCGCGGCCGCGGGACGCCCGCGGCGGCGCCGGGTCAGGCCTGGTAGATCGGTTCGAACAGCGCGTTCCACTGCTTCTCCTCCTCTTCGTCGAGCACCCGCAGGTGGCGCAGCCTGGCTTCGTCGGCCTCGGTCGGGAAGACCAGGGGGCTGGTGCTCAGGGCCTCGAGCACGGTGCGCCGCTCGCCGGTGGCGGCGGCCGCGTCGCGGGCGACGACCGCTTGCGCGTCGGGGACGGGGCAGACGAACTGCACGGTCTCGCTGATCCGCGCGGCGACCTCGGGCCGGTAGGCGTAGTCCATGTAGGTCAGGGCGTCGACGGGGTGCGCGGCCGTCGACGGGATGCAGAGGTTGTCGGTCCACAGCAGACCGCCTTCCTCCGGGATGACGAACTCCAGCGCCGAGCCGCTCTGGTTGGCCTGGAAGACGTCGCCCGAGTAGACGAGCGAGGCAGCCAGGTCGCCGCGCTGGAGCGAGGACTGGTAGGTGGCGGTGCTGTAGGAGCGGACCATGCCGGCGTCGCGCTGCCCGCGCAGCCAGGCCGCCGCCTTGCGCCAGTCGGCGGGGGTGGAGGTCTCCGGGTCGACACCGACGGCCAGCAGGGCGATGTTGCCCATCTGCACCGCGTCGTTCCACATGCCGACCCTGCCGCGCAGTTTGGGGTCGAGCAGGTCCTGCCAGCTGGTGATCTCCCGGCCGACCTGGGCCGGGTCGTAGCCGATGCCGGTCATGCCGGACTGCCAGGGGACGGTGTAGACGTTGCCGGGGTCGAAGGAGCTGTTCTTGAACGCGGCCCCGCCGTACTCGGCGAAGTGCGGCAGCCGGCTGTGGTCGAGGGGGGCGAGGTAGCCGAGCTGGATGTACTTGGTGAGGTAGCTGTCGCCGCCGACGACCATCAGGTCGTAGCCGATGCCCTGGCCGGAGGCGAACTCGGGCTGGATCCTGCCGAACCAGGAGGCGCTGTCGTCGATCAGCTCGCTGTAGGCGACCTCGATGCCGCTGGCGCGGGTGAAGGCGTCGAGGGTGGGATGTCTGCTCTGGTCGGCGGGGTCGACGTCGATGTACTGCGTGTAGTTGACGAAGTCCAGCTTTCCGGACTCCTTCTTCCCGGTCCAGAAGTCGCTGACGGCCGCGGCGATCTCCGCCTCGCCGGTGGGGACGTGGACGCGGGCGCCGGGAACGCTGCACGCGGTGAGCGGGGCCAGCGCGGCGGCGCCGAGCGCGGCGCGCAGCAGACCGCGCCGGGTACAGCCGTGCGGGGCCGGTCCGCGCCGCCGGGGCGCGAAGGGTGTGGAGTGCTCGGGCATGGTGGTCTGCCTGTCGTCAGCGCGAGGTGAGGGAAGCCGGGTCCGCGGCGGTCGCGGCGGGTGCGGGTGCGGTGGTGAGCAGGTAGGAGTGGTCGACGGCCCAGGAGAGCCAGACGGTGTCGCCGCGGGCGGGGCTGACGGAGGCGGTGCCGTCGTTGGGCTGGAAGACCGTCATCTCCGCGCCCGCGGCGGTGTCCACCGTGTAGCTGGTGGAGGTACCGAGGTAGACCACCTCCCGGACGGTGCCGCGGACACGGCTGGCGGTGTCGGCCGGCCCGGCGGTCAGCGTGATCTTCTCCGGCCGCACCGTGAGCTCGACGGCCGATCCGGTGGCGTGGGAGCCGCGCAAGGGGACGGTGACGCGCTGGCCGTCGCCGAGGTCGAGCACCCCGGTCTCCGCTTCCACGGAGGTCAGCCGTCCGCCGATCAGGTTGGACGTGCCGATGAAACCGGCGACGAACGCGGTGGCGGGCCGTTCGTACATCTCCCGGGGAGGGGCTACCTGCTCGACCAGGCCGTGGTTCATCACCGCGATCCGGTCGGACATGGTCAGGGCCTCGGCCTGGTCGTGCGTGACGTAGATGAAGGTGATGCCGACCTCGCGCTGGATCCGCTTGAGTTCCAGCTGCATGGACTGGCGGAGCTTCAGGTCGAGGGCGCCGAGGGGCTCGTCCAGCAGCAGCGCGCGGGGGCGGTTGACCAGGGCGCGGGCGAGTGCGACGCGTTGCTGCTGGCCGCCGGAGAGCCGGCTGGGGCGGCGGTCGGCCTTGTCGGCGAGTTCGACGGTACGCAGGATCTTCTGGACCCGGTCGCGGACCTCGTCCTTGGGCACGCGCTTGCGGCGCAGCCCGAACGCCACGTTGTCGGCGACGCTGAGGTGCGGGAAGAGGGCGTAGGACTGGAAGACCATGTTGACGTCGCGCTTGTCGGCCGGCACACCGACCATGTCGTGGCCATGCAGCAGGATCTGTCCGCGGGTCGGTTCCTCGAAGCCGGCGATCATCCTCAGCGTGGTGGTCTTGCCGCAGCCGGAGGGGCCCAGCAGCGAGAAGAACTCCCCTTCGCCGATGGAGAGGTCGGCGCCGCGGACGGCCGCCGCGTTCCGGGTGCCGCCGAAGTCCTTGGCCACGTCGATGAGCGCGATGGCCGGTCCTGCGGCCGGTGGCGGCGAAAGGGTGTCGGTTGCCATCCGTGAGACCTCCGGTGTTCGGGGCGTGGAATCGGAGCCGCCAGGGGCAGGGGGGTGCTGTGGTCGGCCCAGGGGGAAAAAGCGGGCGAACGGGTGCCGGTGAGGGTTGATAACGTTACCAACGGACCCGTACCTTACCCACCGGCAGCCGCCGTCCGTCAATGGTTGAATGGCGCCGGATTTCACCGACCCGTTCCTCAGCGTCCACCGAGCCGCCCCTCACGAAGAGACCGCCCATGCCGAACACTCCACGGCCGCCGCGCCGCGTCACCATCCCCGACGTCGCCCGGCACGCCGGCGTCGGACAGGCCACCGCCGCACGCGTCCTGGGCGGGTACGGCTCGGCGAGCCCGGCCACCAGGGAACGGGTGCTCGCCGCCGCCGCCGAACTGGGCTACAGCACCAACGCGGTGGCCCGGAGCATGATCAGCGGACGCACCCACACGCTGGGCGTGGTCGTCGCCGACATCGAGAACGCCTACTTCGCCCGTGCCGTGCGCGGGGTCACCGACGTCGCGGCCAAGGCCGGCCTTCAGGTCGTCCTCGCCAACAGCGACGAGAACGGCGAGACGGAGAAGGCCGCGGTGCAGATGTTCATCGAGCGGCGCGTGGACGGCCTGGTCGTGGCACCCGCGGCCGCCGATCACGACCACCTCGACAAGGCCGTCGCCTCGGGCGTCCCGGTGGTCCTTCTGGACCGTGTGGTCAGCGGCGCCGCGCTCGACACGGTGGTGGTGGACAACCGCGGTGCCGCCCAGGCCGCGGTGGCCAGGTTCACGGATGCCGGGCACACCCGCATCGCGGTGATCACCTCGGCGTCTCCCGACGAGAACGCCGCGCTGCTCGCGCCGGGCGCGGACATCTGGACCACGACCGAACGACTCACCGGCTACCGGAGAGCGCTCCGTGCCGCCGGTATCCCGCGCGGGGCGGAGCTCATCAGGCACACCGGATACGACCGGACCTGGGCATGCTCCGCCGTGCTGGAGCTGATGAGTTCACCCGACCGGCCCACCGCGCTGTTCACCACCGACAACGTGGCCACCCTCGGGACCCTCGACGCCCTGCTCGACCTCGGCGCCCGCATCCCCGACGACGTCTCCGTCATCGGCTTCGACGACGCCGAGTGGGCCACCCTCGTCCGGCCCCGGCTGAGCGTGGTCAGCCAACCGGTCCAGGACTTGGGCGGACTCGCGGCCGACATCCTGGTCCGCCGCATCAACGGCTCCACGGCCCGGCCCCGCCGCCACACCCTCCACACCACCTATGTCCCGCGCGAGTCGACCGGCCCCGCTCCCGCCCGGGTACGGAGGTTCCGGATGCCGGGGGAGTGACGCCGAGCGGCGCACTCCGCCGTCCCCGCGGGCCCCGCCCGCGGCCCGGAGCGCGCCCGGTCGGCTTTGCTCCCGCCCCGTCCGCGTGGCGGCTCGGCCGACGCCCGGCCGGTCTGCTTCCACCCCGTCCGTGTGGCGGCCCGGAGTGCGTCCGGTCGGTCTGCTTCCACCCCGTCCGTGTGGCGGCTCGGCCGACGCCCGGCCGGTCTGCTTCCACCCCGTCCGTGTGGCGGCCCGGAGTGCGTCCGGCCGGTCTGCTTCCACCCCGTCCGTGTGGCGGCCCGGAGCGCGTCCGGCCGGTCTGCTCCCGCCCCGTCCGCGTGGCGGCTCGGCCCATGCCCGGCCGGTCTGCTCCCGCCCCGTCCGCGTGATGGCCGCGACGGCGTCGGCGTCGGGCTGAACGGGACTGCGTCCTGCCTCGCCGAAGTCTGCCTCACCGAGGCCTGCCTCACCGGAGCCCGCTTCGCCGAGGCCTGCCCTGCCGGAGTCCGCCTTGCCGGAGTCCGCCTCACCGGAGCCCGCCTTGCCGGAGCCCGCCTCACCGGAGCCTGCCTCACCGGAGCCCGCCTTGCCGGAGCCCGCCTCACCGGAGCCCGCCCCACCGAAGCCCGCCTCGTCCGCCGCCACGGCGTACCCCGCCCGATGCGAGCCCGACCGAGCCCTACGAGGGTGCTCCCGTCCGCAGGCCGGCCATGACGAGGTCCAGGAGGCGGGTGACCCGCGGCTGCCACTCGCCGCCCGGATCGATCATCCAGAGGCCGGCGATGAGCAGGAGGAAGTCCTCGCCGGTCACTCCCGGGCGGATGGTGCCGGCTTCCTCGCCGGCCCGCAGCAGGGCCTCGGCCGCGTCGGCCACGGGGGTCGGGGACGGTTTCTCCGGGCTCCCCGGGGTGCTGGTGACCTGGCGGATGGCGTCCGCGAGGCCGGCCTTGGCCATGGCGAACCGGGCGAGGTGGTCCATCCACTCCCGCAGGGCGCGGTCCGGCTCCCGGGTCTGGAGCAGCTGGGCCGCGGAGTCGGCGACCTGCTGCATCTCGTGGCGGTAGATCTCCAGGACCAGGGCCTCGCGGTTGGGGAAGTTGCGGTAGAACGTGCCCTGTCCGACGCCCGCCTTCTTGGCTATCAGGCTCAACGGGGCGTCCGCGCAACGCGTCAGTTCGGCCAGGGCCACTTCCAGGATGCGCTCGCGGTTGCGCTGCGCATCCGAGCGCAGAGGCGCGTCCTTGTTCTGCCGCACTCGTCCTCCTCGTCGGCCCGGTTCCGGGAACCGGCCTTGCTGAGCGGACAGTTGTCCGCTACGTTTCTCATTAACGGACAACTGTCCGCTTGAGTCCAGTCCAGGGGCGGACACGATCCGGGCCGGACGGCCGCCCCGGGGTTCCTTCCCCGTGTCCGCATGATGACAAGCCGGCACCGCCCCGTACAGCGCCACCCCGCCCGGATCCACGCCCGCCGGACCGTCCCGCCGACGCGCTCCGGACATGCGAAAGAAGGCTGATCATGGCCCCGCCCACCACATCGACGTACAGCGCCGTCACCCTGAACGTCAACGGCGAGAAGCACGCGCTCTCCGTCGACCACCGCACCACCCTGCTCGACGCGCTGCGCGAGCGCCTCGACCTGACCGGCACCAAGAAGGGCTGCGACCAGGGACAGTGCGGCGCCTGCACCGTACTGATCGACGGCCGCCGGGCCGTCTCCTGTTTACAGCTCGCGGTGGCGGCCGAGGGCCGGGAGATCACCACCATCGAAGGGGTCGTCGACGGCGACCGGCTGCACCCCGTGCAGCAGACGTTCCTCGACCTGGACGGCTACCAGTGCGGCTACTGCACACCGGGCCAGATCTGTTCGGCCATCGCCGTGATCGAGGAGCACGCCGCGGGCTGGCCGAGCGCCGCCACCGACGACGTCCGCCCCGAGGCCGGGCCGCCACCGCTGACCGACGACGAGATCCGCGAGCGGATGAGCGGCAACCTGTGCCGCTGCGGCGCGTACGTGTCGATCGTCCGGGCGGTCGCCCGGGCGGCCGCGGCCGACGAGCGCGTCACGGCTGACGAGCGCGTCGCGGCCGGTGAGGAGAGCGCGGCATGAGGGAGTTCGGCTACCAGCGCGCGTACGACGTCGCCGGCGCGGTGGCGCTGCTCGACGCCGATCCGGACGCGCGGTACGTCGGCGGCGGCACCAACCTCGTCGACCTGATGAAGACCGGCGTGGAGCGGCCCGGCCGCCTCGTCGACATCCGCGAACTGCCGCTGGACGACATCGAGCCGGCGCGGGACGGCGGGCTGCGCATCGGCGCGACCGTCACCAACAGCGACCTCGCCGCCCACCCCGAGGTCCGGCGCCGCTACCCGGCGCTGGCGCAGGCCGTGCTCGCCGGTGCCTCCGGGCAGCTGCGCAACATGGCCACGGTCGGCGGGAACCTGCTCCAGCGCACCCGCTGCGGCTACTTCACCGACACCACCAAGCCGTGCAACAAGCGCGTCCCCGGCAGCGGCTGCCCCGCCGTCAGGGGTGAGCACCACAACCACGCCGTCCTGGGCGCCTCCGAGCACTGCGTGGCCGTGCACCCCTCGGACCTGGGCGTGGCACTGACCGCCTTCGACGCCGTCGTCTCCTACGAGACCGTCGACGGGCCCGGCGAGACGCCGATCGGCGCGTTCTACCTGCCCGTGGGCGACACCCCGCACCGGGAGACCGCCCTGCCGCCGGGGGCGCTGATCACCGGCGTGACGCTGCCGCCCGCCCCCGTGGCCGCGCACTCGCGCTACCGCAAGGTGCGCGAGCGCGCCAGTTACGCGTTCGCCATCGGCTCGGTCGCCGCCGCGCTCGACGTCCGGGACGGCGTCGTACGGGAGGCGCGCCTGGCCCTCGGGGCGGTCGCGTCCCGGCCCTGGCGCGCCACGGCCGCCGAGCGCGTGCTCACCGGCGCACCGGCCGACGCCGCGACCTTCGCCGCCGCCGCGGACGCCGAACTGGCCGCCGCCCGGCCGCTGCCCCACAACGCGTACAAGGTGACCCTGATGCGCAACCTCGTGGTCGCCGTGCTCAGCGAACTCACCGAGGAGGCCGCCCGATGACCACCACCACCGCGGCCACGACCGCGCACCCTGCCGTCGGCACCGCGCACACCCGGGTGGAGGGCCGGGACAAGGTCACCGGAGCCGCCCGCTACGCGGGCGAGATCCCCTTCGCCGGGCTCGCCCACGGCTGGCTGGTGCTCTCCACCGTCGCCCGCGGCCGGATCCGCTCCGTGGAGGACGGACCCGTCCTGCGCATGCCCGGGGTCCTCACCGTCCTGCACCACGGCAACGCCCCCCGCGTCGACATCGACTTCGTCAGCATGCTGGGGACCCGGCCGGACCCCACCGCCGCCCTCTTCCAGCACGACCGCGTGCCGCACGCGGGCTGGCCGGTGGCCCTGGTCGTCGCGGAGACGCCCGAACAGGCCAGGGAGGCGGCGGAGACGCTGGTCGTGCACTACGAACAGCAGCCGCACGACGTCGCCTTCACCGGGGATCACCCGGACGCCTACCCGGTGGACGGTCACATGCCGGCGGTGACGGAGAAGGGGGACCTGGCGGCCCGGCTCGCCGCGTCCGCCGTCGTCCTGGACGCCGAGTACACCACGCCGGAGGAACACCACAACCCGATGGAGCCGCACGGGGCGACCGCCCTGTGGGACGGCGGCCGGCTCGAGGTCGTCGACTCCAACCAGGGCACCACCTGGGTCCAGAGCGAGCTGGCTCAGATGTTCTCGCTCGACCCCTCCTCGGTGCGGGTGCGCTCCGAGCACGTCGGCGGCGGCTTCGGCAGCAAGGGCGTGCGCGCGCACCAGGTGGGCGCGGTGATGGCCGCGACCGTCCTGCGGCGCCCGGTCCGGCTCGTCATGACGCGCCGCCAGATGTTCTCCCTGGCCGGCTACCGCAGCCCCACCGTGCAGCGGGTCAGGCTGGGCGCCGACGCGGACGGACGGCTGCGCGCCCTGGAGCACACCTCGCTCAGCGTCACCTCCACGGTGCACGAGTTCGTCGAGCCGAGCGCCGGGGTGGCCCGGGTGATGTACGACGCCGACGCCCACCACACCGCCAACCGGGTCGTACGCCTCGACGTGCCGACCCCCACGTGGATGCGCGCGCCGGGCGAGGCGCCGGGTTCGTACGCGCTGGAGGCCGCGCTCGACGAACTCGCCGAGAAGTGCGGCGTCGACCCGATCGAACTGCGCCTGCGCAACGAGCCCGACAAGGGCCCCGTCTCCGGACTGCCGTTCGGCAGCCGCAACCTGGTCGCCTGCTTCCGGGAGGGCGCCCGCCGCTTCGGCTGGGCGGGCCGGGACCCGCGCCCCGGCCTGCGCCGGGACGGACGCTGGCTGCTCGGCACCGGTACCGCGGCGGCCTCCTTCGGCGCGGGGGCCGCACCCTCCACGGCGGCCGTGACCGCCGAGGCCGACGGCACCTTCACCGTGCGGATCGCCGCCGCGGACATCGGCACCGGCGCGCGCACCGCGCTCACCCTGGTCGCGGCCGATGCCCTGGCCACCACACGGGACCGCGTCCGGGTGCGGATCGGCGACAGCGACTTCGGCCCGGCGATGATCGCGGGCGGCTCCATGGGCACCCGCTCCTGGGCCTGGGCGGTCGACGCCGCCGCACGCGACCTGCGGGAGCGGCTCGCCCCGGGCGGCACCATACCGCCCGAGGGCATCACGGCGCGCTCGGACACCTCCGCCGCCGTCGGCGCGCTGCCGCCCGTGGAGCGGCACTCCTACGGGGCGCAGTTCGCCGAGGTCGCCGTGGACGTCACGACCGGCGAGGTGCGCGTACGGCGCATGCTCGGCATCTTCGCGGCCGGACGCATCGTCAACCCGCTCACGGCACGCAACCAGCTCGTCGGCGGCATGATCTGGGGCATCTCCATGGCCCTGCACGAGGAGGCCGTCCGCGACCGCGACCTGGGTGCCCACGTCGGCGCCGACCTCGCCGGCTACCACTTCGCCGCGCACGCCGACGTGACCCGCGTCGAGGCCGACTGGGTGGACGACGTCGACCCGGACGACCCGGTCGGCATCAAGGGCGTCGGCGAGATCGGCGTCGTGGGCGCCGCGGCCGCCGTCGCCAACGCCGTCTGGCACGCGACCGGCATCCGCCACCGGAACCTGCCCATCCGGCCCGACCGCGTCCTGCGGCCCGACCGCGTCCTGCGGGCCGCCGGCGGAGCGCCGGATGCTTGACCTCGCCGAGGAACTGGAACGCTGGGTCGCTCAGGGCAGGGACTTCGCGGTGGCCACCGTCGTCACCGTCGACGGCAGCGCGCCGCGCGGCCCCGGCGCCGCCCTCGCCGTCGACGGCGACGGCACGGTGATCGGCTCGGTCTCCGGCGGCTGCGTGGAGGGAGCGGTGTACGACCTCTGCCGCCAGGCGCTGGAGGACGGCCGCACGGTGACCGAACGGTTCGGCTACAGCGACGAGGACGCCTTCGCGGTCGGGCTGACCTGCGGCGGGACCGTCGAGGTGATGGTCACCCCGGTTGCCGCGCAGGCACCCGTCAGAGCGGTGTTCGCCGCGGCGCTGGCGTCCGCCGCCCGAGGCCGGCCGGCGGCCCTGGCCCGGGTGGTCCGGGGCCCGGCCGGCCTCCTGGGCCGCGCCCTGCTCGTGCGCCCCGACGGCTCGTACGAGGGCGCGCTGGGCGGCCACCCGCACCTGGACCGCACCGCGGCGGCCGAGGCGCACGCCCTGCTGGAGGCGGGCCGCACCGGCACGGTCGGCCTCTCGGAGGACGGATCGCACTGCCCCGGCGGTGTCACCCTGTTCGTCGAGTCGAGCGTGCCGCCGCCGCGCATGATCGTGTTCGGCGCGGTGGACTTCGCCGCGGCGCTCGTCCGCGCGGGGAAGTTCCTGGGATACCGGGTGACCGTGTGCGACGCCCGGCCGGTCTTCGCCACCCCGGCCCGCTTCCCCGAGGCGGACGACGTCGTGGTCGACTGGCCGCACCGCTACCTGCGGAGCACGCCGACCGACGCGCGCACCGTGCTGTGCGTGCTCACCCACGACGCCAAGTTCGACGTGCCCCTGCTGGAGACGGCCCTGCGGCTGCCGGTGGCGTTCGTCGGCGCGATGGGTTCGCGCCGCACGCACGCGGACCGCGACCGGCGGCTGCGCGAAGTGGGCCTGACCGAGACGGAGCTGGCCCGACTGCACTCGCCGATCGGGCTCGACCTCGGCGCCCGCACGCCGGAGGAGACGGCCCTGTCCATCGCGGCGGAGATCGTCGCGGCCCGACGGGGCGGCACGGGGCTGCCACTGACCGGATCGGGCACGCCGATCCACCGGGACGGGGCGGAGCGGACGGCGGTGGCGGCGGCCTGAGACCCGAACTCCGTGGTGGCTCTGCCCGGAACCGTCCCTGCCCCGCTCCGGGCAGGTCGGGCAACCGGCCAGGTTCGTCGTTCTCCGAGGAGATCGCCCCCGCCGTGCGCCACGCCGCGCCTACCATCTTGGAGGGCTGCGGCGGGCGACGGCGGGGCGCACCGGGATGCGTCAGAGCGCGGTCATGACGTGCTTGATCCGGGTGTAGTCCTCGAAGCCGTAGGCGGAGAGGTCCTTGCCGTAGCCGGACTTCTTGTAGCCGCCGTGCGGCATCTCCGAGACCAGCGTCATGTGGGTGTTGATCCACACGCACCCGAAGTCCAGGGCCCGCGACATCCGCATGGCGCGGGCGTGGTCGCGGGTCCAGACGGAGGAGGCCAGCGCGTACTCCACGCCGTTGGCGCAGGCGAGGGCCTCCTCCTCGTCGGTGAAGGACTGCACGGTGACGACGGGGCCGAACACCTCGTTCTGGACGATCTCGTCGTCCTGGCGCACCCCGGTCACCACGGTCGGGGCGTAGAAGTAGCCGCGCCCGCCCACCCGGCGGCCGCCGGTCGCGACGGTGGCGTGCTCGGGCAGCCGCTCGACGAACCCGGCCACCCGGGCCAGCTGGTCCGCGTTGTTCAGCGGACCGAAGAACATGTCCTCGTCGTCCGTGCCGCCCCCGGTGCGCAGGGCCTCGGCGGCCTTGGTCAGCTCGGTGACGAACGCGTCGTGCACCGAGGCGTGCACCAGCACCCGGGTCGCGGCGGTGCAGTCCTGGCCGGCGTTGAAGTAGCCTCCCGCGGCGATGCCCTCGGCGGCCGCGGTGAGGTCGGCGTCCGCGAAGACCAGCGCCGGCGCCTTGCCGCCCAGCTCCAGGTGGACCCGCTTGACGTCCCGGGCCGCCGAGGCGGCGACCTCCATGCCGGCCCGCACCGAGCCGGTGATCGCGGCCATGGCGGGCACCGGGTGCTCCACCATCAGACGGCCGGTGTCCCGGTCGCCGCACACCACGTTGAACACCCCGGCCGGCAGGTCCAGCTCGCGCAGCACCTCGCCGACGATCCCGGCCAGCAGCACGGTGGAGGCGGGGGTGGTGTCGGACGGCTTCAGCACCACGGTGTTGCCGGCCGCGATCGCCGGGGCGAACTTCCACACCGCCATCATCAGCGGGTAGTTCCACGGCGCCACCTGCGCGCACACCCCGACCGGCTCCCGCCGGACGATCGAGGTCATGCCCTCGGTGTACTCGCCGGCCGAGCGGCCCTCCAGCATCCGGGCCGCGCCCGCGAAGAACCGGATGGTGTCGACGGCCGGGGCGATCTCCTCGGTGAGGGTCAGCGCGCGCGGTTTGCCGGTGTCGCGGCACTCGGCGTCGGCGAGGTCGCCGGCCCGGGCCTCCACCGCGTCGGCGATCCGCAGCAGCAGCCGCTGCCGGGTCGCGGGGGTGGCGTCCCGCCAGACGGGGAAGGCGCGTGCCGCCGCGGCCATCGCCGCGTCCACGTCCGCCGCGCCGGACAGCGACGCCCGGGCGTACACCTCGCCGGTGACCGGGTCGACCACGTCGAGACGGCGGCCGTCGGCCGCGTCCACGTACGCGCCGTCGATGTGGTTGCGCAGCGCAAGAAGCTCGCTCATGACCTGTTTCCTCTTTCGTCCGCCGCCGGCGGGTGACACGGCCGGTGCGGGGTGTTCCTTCGCCCCGGCCCTGGGGGTGCGGGGGCCGGGGTGGTGGGGGTGTTCCTTGCTCGCGGTGCGCCGGGGCCTTAGGGCCTGTCGTTCGGATCACGCCGCAGACGCGGGGTCCGGCACGCGCATCTGCGGCGTTGTCGTCGGTTGCCGATGCTCCGCATCGACGCCCTCCTCCGCCTTGCAGCTGCACGCACCAGACCCCGCTCACCGGCGCTCACAGGGCGCTGTCAGGTCCCTGCGACCTGATCCGAACGACAGGCCCTGGGCGCCGGATGGCGTCAGGCCGCCGCGGCGGGCGACAGATGCTCGTGGACGGCCAGCCAGTGGCCCTGCCCGGCGCGGCGGAAGACGATCGTCTCGCGCTCGGAGAGGGACTCGGTGCCGGCCGTGGTGCTCACCGTGGTCGCCACGTCGTGGCTGAAGACGGCGGTGTCGCCGAAGCACTGGACGACCTGGCCGGAGGAGACGCAGTCCACGATCCGGAAACCGTCCTCGGCGACCCACCGCTCCCACAGCGCGCGGTAGTCGGCCGTGGAGGCGATCCGCTCCGGGGTGGTGTGGAAGACGAAGGTGGCGTCCGGGTCGAAGGCGGCGAAGTAGTCGTCCAGCCGGCCCTCGGCGAAGGCGGCCACCAGTTCGTCGGCGGCGCGCAGGACCTCTTCGGTCATGGGGGGCTCCTTTGCCCGGTGTCGTACACGTGTGAGGACCCCGGCGGCGGGGCGGCGGGCGCTCCCGCCGCCGGGGAATCGGGTCAGACCGATGCCCGTGCGGCGACCGGGCCCGACGGGTCGCCGCCGGTGATCGGCGGGACGGGGGTGTCGGAGCTGCGCACCAGGCGCGGCCCGTCCGGCCCGTAGACGGCCCGGGGCTCCGGGAACAGCAGCAGCAGCGCCAGGTAGAGCACGGCGGCCAGCACCAGGCCGACCGGCAGGGAGACGTCGACGCCGCCGGCCACGTCGCCGAGCGGGCCGACGAACTGGCCCGGCAGGTTGACGAAGAGCAGGGCGAGGGTCGCCGAGGCGAACCAGGTGCCCATGCCGCGCCAGTTCCAGCCGTGGGCGAACCAGTAGCGGCCGCCGCGCTGGCGCCGGTTGAACACCTGGAGGGAGTCGGCGTCGTACCAGCCGCGACGGGTCAGCCAGCCCAGCATCATGATCACCATCCAGGGCGCGGTGCAGGTGATGATCAGCGTGGCGAAGGTGGAGATCGACTGCGTCAGGTTCATCGCGAACCGGCCGAGGAAGATGAACGCGATCGACAGCACACCGATGAACACGGTCGCCTGCACCCGGCTGAACCGGGTGAACACGCTGGAGAAGTCCAGACCGGTGCCGTACAGGGCGGTGGTGCCGGTGGCCATGCCGCCGATCAGCGCCAGCAGGCAGACCGGCAGGAAGTACCAGGTGGGGGCGGTGGCGAGCAGGCCGCCGACGTAGTTGGGCGCCGCCGGGTCCATGTAGGCGGCCGCCTTGGTGGCGATGATCGACGCGGTGACCAGGCCGAACAGGAACGGCAGCAGCGTCGCGATCTGCGAGGCGAACGCCGCGCCGACCACCCGCACCCGCGGCGTCTCGGCCGGGATGTAGCGTGCCCAGTCGCCCAGGAAGGCGCCGAAGGACACCGGGTTGGACAGCACGATCAGCGCCGAGCCGATGAACGAGGGCCAGAACCCCGGCGTCGACACCGACGGGAAAGCGCCCTGGTAACCGAAGTCGAAGTCGCCGGCGAAGGCGATGAACCCCAGCACGAACAGCGCCGAGGCCGCGATCACCGCGATCTTGTTCACGAACAGCATGAACCGGAAGCCGTACACGCACACGACCAGCACCAGCACCGCGAAGACGCCGTAGGCCAGGGCGAAGGTGACGTCGTTCTGCGGCAGGTGGACCAGCCGGTGGGCGCCGCCCACCAGCGCGTCGCCCGAGGACCACACCGAGATCGAGAAGAACGCGACCGCGGTCAGCAGCGACAGGAACGAGCCGACGATACGGCCGTGCACGCCGAGGTGAGCGGAGGAGGACACCGCGTTGTTGACGCCGTTGCGCGGGCCGAACACGGCCAGCGGCGCCAGGATCAGCGAGCCGACCACCAGGCCCAGCACGGTCGCCACCAGGGCCTGCCGGAACGACAGTCCGAACAGGATCGGGAAGGCGCCCAGGACACAGGTGGCGAAGGTGTTGGCGCCGCCGAACGCCAGCCGGAACAGGTCCAGGGGCCTGGCCGTGCGGTCGGCGTCGGGGATGCGCTCGATGCCGAACTGCTCGACCTCGTTCAGCGCGGGGGCCTTGCCGCTCATCCGGAGGCCTCCAGCGCCAGCAGGCTGACCAGGTCGTAGGCCACGTGCGAGGCGGCCACCGCGGTGATCTCGGCGTGGTCGTAGGCCGGGGCGACCTCCACCACGTCGGCGCCGACCAGGTTGCAGCCGGCCAGGCCCCGCAGGATCTCCAGCAGCTCGCGGGAGGTCATGCCGCCCGCCTCGGGGGTGCCGGTGCCGGGCGCGTGCGCCGGGTCCAGGCAGTCGATGTCGATGGAGACGTACAGCGGGCGGTCGCCGATGCGCTGGCGGAGCTGGTCGGCGACCTCGTCGGCGCCGCGCCGGTAGACGTCGGCGGAGGTGACGATGCCGAAGCCCAGCTTCTCGTCCTCGGTCAGGTCCTGCTTGCCGTACAGCGGGCCGCGGGTGCCGACGTGGGAGAGCGCGGAGGTGTCGAGGATGCCCTCCTCGACCGCCCGGCGGAACGGGGTGCCGTGCGTGTACTCGGCCCCGAAGTAGGTGTCCCAGGTGTCCAGGTGCGCGTCGAAGTGGAGCACCGCGACCGGGCCGTGCCGCTCGGCGACGGCGCGCAGCAGCGGCAGCGCGACGGTGTGGTCGCCGCCGAGGGTGACCAGCCGGGTGCCGTCGGCCTGGAGGGAGGAGGCCGCCTCCTGGATGGTCTCGATCGCCTCGTCGATGTTGAACGGGTTGCAGGCGATGTCGCCGGCGTCCGCGACCTGCTGGGTGGCGAACGGCGACACGTCCAGCGCAGGGTTGTAAGGGCGCAGCAGACGGCTGGCCTCACGGACGGCGGTGGCGCCGAAGCGGGCGCCCGGCCGGTAGGAGACTCCGGCGTCGAAGGGGATCCCGACGACGGCCACGTCGGCCCGCTCGACCTCGTCCAGGCGCGGCAGCCGGGCGAAGGTCGCCGGTCCCGCGAAACGCGGCACCCGGGAGGAGTCGACGGGTCCGCGGGGAGTGAGGGGCCCACGGGGGTCGGTCATGGCCTGCTGCCTTCCTGCTCGCTGCGCTCGACTGCGCCGGGACCTGATCCGGCGGAGCGCGCCGGGTCACCGGCAGGGCCGAGTCTGGGCGCGGCCCCCCTCGGGAGACAATCGTGACAGGCACAAAGAGCTGAGGTGAACTTGTGGAAGGCGACAAACGACGTCCGGAAGGCGACAAGAAGCGCGGGGTGAGCGTCCGGGAAGTGCTGTCCTACCCGGCGCTCCAGCTGCGGCTGCTGGCCGGCGGCGCGGGCCTGGACCGGTCCGTGTCCTGGGCCCACGCGAGCGAACTGGAGGACCCCACCCCCTGGCTGCTCGGCGCCGAAATGATCATGACTACGGGACTCGCCCTGCCCCGGTCGGCCGCCGCGCAGCGCGCCTATCTGGAACGGCTGGACGACGCCGGGGTGTCGGCGCTCGCGGTCTCCGTGCAGCTGCACATGCCGCCGCTGCGGCGCGCCTTCTTCGACACCGCCGAGGAGCGCGGCATGCCGGTCCTGGAGGTGCCGCTCGCCGTGCCGTTCATCGTGGTCGCGCAGGAGGTCGCGGCCGCGGTGCAGGAGGACGCCCGGCACCGGCTGGGCGCCCAGCTCCAGGTGTTCGGCGCGCTGCGCTGGCTCGCCGCCGAGCAACTGGACACCGCGACGCTCTTCCGCCGCCTGGAGAACCTCTCCGGGTACGACATCCGGTTGTGCAGCCCGCAGGGCCGGCCCTTGCTACCGGGCGTGCCGGTGCCCGCCCCGGCCCTGGTCCCCGCCTCGCCGGACGCCCCGCCCACCATCCCGGGCGGTTTCGTGCTGCCGGTGCCCTCGCCGGTCGGCGCGGCCGGTTTCCTGATCGCCCTGGAGCGCGACGGCGCCCGCCCGGCCGGCCTCGCCGTGGTCCAGCACATCGCCACGGTGGCCGCGCTCCAGCTCGCGGTGATCCGCACCGAACGCGAGACCCTGCGCCGCGAGGGCACCGAGATCCTCGCCGAGATGCTCCAGGGCACCCTGGACCAGGAGGCCGCCGCCCGCCGGCTGGTCCGGCACTCCCTGACGGGCACCGTCGAGCTCACCGTGGTCCGGAGCGTCACCGAACAGGACCTGCTGCGCGCCCTGGACGACGAGCCCTTCCTGCTGCTCAACCGCGGCGAGGACCGGTATCTGCTCGGCGCGCCCGGCGTGGCCGAGACGGTCGCCGGCCTGCCCGGCGTGGCCGCCGGCACCAGCCGGCCGCTGCCCTGCGGGGCGTCACTGCGGATCGCGCGGCGCGAGGCCCTCTGGGCGGCCTCGCACGCCGCCGCCTCGGGCCGGCCCCTGGTCCGCTACGGCAGCGACCCGGTCGGCCGCTGGCTCCCCGACGACCCGGCCGCGCTGGACGCCCTGGTCGAGCAGACGATCGGCGCGGCCCTGCGCTACGACGCCGAGCACGACGCCCGGCTGGTGCAGTCGGTGCGCACCTGGATGGAGCGCGACCGGCGCACCGACGAGGCGGCCGCCGCCCTGCACATCCACCCCAACACCCTCACCTACCGGCTGCGCCGCTTCAGCGCCCTGACCGGCCGCGACCTGCTCTCGACCGGGGCGTTCACCGAGGTGTGGATGGCACTGCGCTCGGCCTGGGAGCTGGGGCTGCTGGACTGAACACCTGTGGATCGGGCGGCTGGGTCGGACGCTTGTGGTTGGGACCCCGGACACCTGCGGTTCGGACCGCTGGACCGGACGCCTCCCGCTCGGCCGCGGGCGTATCTGCCCGCCCCGTCCGTACCGGCGGCCGCACGGCGGCGGAGGGTGCCGCGAGAGGTGCCGGCCGGTGCCCGCCCGCCCCCGTCGGCGGGCCACCGCGGTCAGCCGGGCGGCGCCCGCAGGGAACCGCAGCGTCGTCCGTCTCGGCGGCCTGCCGTCCGGCCCATCGCTGCCGTCGCCGCCTTTGCCGCCGTCGCCCTCAGACGGTCCCGCGGTCCGCCAGGCCGGGCAGCGCGGGGAGTCGGCGTCGGTCCGGGCTTCAGCAGGTGGACGCCGACACCCTCCACCTCGGCCGCCCGGCACACCGCTTCGGGCACCAGCACCACATGAGGGTGCCGAGGCCCAGCCCGTCCAGCGGCTCGGCCAGGCAGGTGCAGGTCCAGCCTTGCGCGGCCTCTTACTCATCCAGGCGGGCGTCATACGCGGCGCGGGCGGCGTCGATGTGTGTCAGGTGCATGGTGCTCCACTCCAGCAGGGGCGCGGTGGCTTGGCGAAGGGTTTTGCCCATCGGAGTGAGTTCATAGCTGACGTGCGGCGGCATGACGTTGCGGACAGTCCGCGTGAGGATTCCGTCGCGTTCCAGGCTGCGCAGGGTGACGGTGAGCATGCGCTGGCTGATTCCGTCGACGGCTCGCTTGAGTTCGGTGAAGCGGCGCGGTCCCTGGCTGAGGTTGCGTACAACCAGCAGTGACCATTTGTCACCGACGATGTCAAGCACTTCGCGGGTCCGGCACGGGTCCTCCTGCCGTGCCAGCCGCGACTCGCCGCCGACTGCGTTCATGGTTACCTCCAGGGAACCGGGGCACCGAAATGTGCCTTATTGCCCGTGGTGCGGCAGGTGCACCACGATGACTTCGGTTCTCAAAGAGTACCGAAGCACGAAACGGAACCATGAGGTTTCCGCGCCCCCCTTCCCCGAACAGGAAGACCGTTTCCCTCATGTCAACATTCCTGCTGGTACACGGCGCTTGGCACAGTGGCCGGTGCTGGGAGCGGGTGGTCCCGCTGCTGGAGTCGGCCGGACACCGCGTGTACACGCCTTCGCTGACCGGCTACGGAGACAGGACGCACTTGCTCAGTCCCGAGGTGGGGCTCGACACGCACGTCGAGGACGTCGTCAAGCTCATCCACGAGGAGGACCTGACCGAGGTGGCGCTCGTGGGTCACAGCTACGCGGGACTGGTCATCTCGTCCGTGGCCAACGACGTCCCCGAACGCATCGCGCACATGGTGTACTTGGATGCGATGGTCCCGGAGCACGGCGAGGCGGCCATCGACGTCCAGCCCATGACTCAGAATCTGATCGACCAGGCCGAGGTGTCCGACAGTGGCTGGCGCATCCCACCACTGCCCGAAATGCCTCTGCCCTTCGGTCTGTTCGGGGTCACCGACCCGGCGGACGTCGCGTGGCTGCGTGCGATGCTCACTGACCAGCCGGTGCGCTGCCTGCAGCAACCGGTCCGGCTGGACAACCCGGCCGTGGACGTGATTCCACGCACGCACATCCACTGCACCGTGAAGCCGGAAGGCATCACGCGGCGACCGGTCCCCGCCCTACAGCCCAATGGTTCTCCGGCACGGGTGTGGGAACTGCCGACCGGGCACGACTGCATGATCACCATGCCGACAGAGCTGAGCGAACTGCTGCTGCAGCTCGACCTTTAGCAGCGTCCGGCCGTCGAACAGCAGGCACGACCGGGGATCTGCCGGAACCGACGTTTGTCGTACTCGGACACCGGCCGGACGGAGAGCGGGCCGGGTCCGGTGTCCGTCCGGCGGTCGACGTCCTGATATGAGGGCGAGTTCGGGCCAGGTGGGGCACGGACATGACCCGGTGGTGTCTGCCGCGGGCGGGGCGCGGACGTCGGGGACGTCGGATCACGGACCGGAGATCACGGCGGAGATGTTCCTGAAGGCCTCCAACACCGTGGGCGGAGACAGCAGCGCGGCCGGCACCGCGGCGGCGGACTACGCGACCCAGCGCAGCTGGCGCACCTCGCAGACCGCGCAGGTATCGACCGCCGTGTCGCCTTGATCGCGGCGCAGGCCGGGACACCCGACGGGACGGGCGTCTTCGGCTTCGAGCATGAGGATCCGCGGATTGCCGGGTCCGTGGAGGTCGCCCTGAGGTGGAGCGACACCTTCACAGGCGGCATCCAGAGCTTCGCGAACAGCGTGCCCACCCCCAGCGGTGGGTCGCACATGGCGGGCTTCCGAGAGGGAGTGGCGGCAGCGGTCAACACCTTCGCACGGGAGAGACAGCTGCTGACGGAGAAGGACACCGATCTCATGGTTGGCGGAGGACCCTCAGATGGCCTCAGCTGTCGTCAGCCGGGTCGGGACCGATACGTGGCCGGCTGAGGCCTGAGCCCAGGTGGTGGCTCGGTCTCGGGGAGTTCAGGTCCAGCGAGCGCCGGCGAGTGGTCAGCCACCGTGGAGACCCCACTCGTCGAGGCCGCCGCTTCGAGGCGTTGAGATGCCGCAAGGTCAACGGCCTCGTCTCGGTAGAGGGAGATCCCGGCCCACGGAACGGCAGATGCTGTTCATGGCCTCCTTCGGGGAGGGCGGTGTGACGTTCCACAGGCGCACCGTGCCGTCGACGCTGCCCGCGGCGAGCGTCGACCGGTCAGGACCGAACGCCAGACTGTTCACGGTCGATCCGGTGTGATCGTCCAGCTCGCCCTGCGGCCGGTCGGGGGTGTCGACGCAGCCCGGTCGCCAGCAGGGCGTCGGTCACGGTCCGATGCGGCCTTGCTCTCCGACCCCGGCGTCACGTCCCGGCGGCGATGTCCGGGTATCACCCGTCCGAGTTAAATGCCTGGACTGGTGACTGCTGGTGAAGGGAAGCTTGCGAGTCCCGACCTCCGGGAGTGTGATGGGGCAGAGAGACGTACTGGGGACGACGCCGGGCAGGGGCGCGGTCGTGCTCGCCCTGCGCCGCTACGGCCGGGAACTGTTCCGACTACGACGGCTGGCCCTGCCCGCGCTGCTGCTGCCGGCCGTGGGCAACACCGGCATCCGTTATGTCGCGCCTCTGCTGGTCGCCAAGCTGGCGGGACAGGCCGCCGACGGCGGCGGGCTCACCCTTGCCTCGGCGCTGCCGTACGTGCTGGGCTTCGGTGTGGTGCTGCTGCTCGCCGAGACCGTGTGGCGGATCGGGCAGCACTGCCTGAACCGTGTGGACGCCCTCGGTATGGAGCACCTGTACGTCATCGGCATGGACGAACTCTTCGCCCGGGACGCGGCGTTCTTCCACGACAACTTCGCCGGTTCCCTGACCAAACGGGTGCTGAGCTTCGGCAGGCGCTTCGAGGATTTCGTCGACACGGTGACGTACCGGATCGTGGGCAGCCTCGTGCCCCTGGTGTTCGGTGCCGTGGTGCTGTGGCGCTACGAACCGCTGCTCGTCGTCGGCCTGCTCCTGATGATCACGCTGACCGTGGTGGCCACGACACCCCTGATCCGGCGCCGTCAGGCGCTCGTCAACGACCGTGAGGCGGCGATCGCCCGGGTCTCCGGCCACGTCGCCGACAGCCTCACGAACATGGAGACCATCCGGGCGTTCGCGGCCGAGCCGCGGGAGGCCGACGAGCACCGCCGCCGTGTCGCGGACTCCCGGCGCCTGACGCTGAGGTCGTGGGACTACGGCAACCTGCGCGTCGACACCGTGGTCGCCCCCATGTCCGTGCTGACCAACGTGCTGGGCCTGCTGATCGCCGTCGCCTTCGGCGGCCCGGGCCTGGGGGTGGAGGGAATCGTGGTCGCCTTCACCTACTACTCCAACGCCACCCAGATCATGTTCGAGTTCAATCAGATCTACCGGCGCCTGGAAAGCTCCATGACCGAGGCCGCGCAGTTCACGGAGCTGCTGCTGGAGCCGGCCACCGTGCTCGACGCGGCCCGGCCCGAACCGCTCGCGCCGCGGGACACCGGTGTCCGCTTCGAGGCGGTCACTTTCGCCCACGCCGGTACGAAGCCGATCTTCCAGGGCCTCGACCTGGACGTGCCCGGCGGCGCACGGTTCGGTCTGATCGGAAGGTCGGGCGGCGGCAAGACCACGCTCACCCGGCTTCTGCTGCGGATGGCGGACATCGACGGCGGACGCATCCTGATCGGCGGCCAGGACATCAGCGGGCTGCGCCAGGCCGACCTGCGCTCACTGATCGCCTACGTCCCGCAGGAGCCCGCCATGTTCCACCGCAGCCTGCGGGACAACATCGCCTTCGCCCGGCCCGGCGCCACTGACGAGGAGATCCACGCCGCGGCCGAGGCCGCGCACGTCACCGAGTTCGCCGACCAGCTCCCCGAAGGCTTCGCCACTCTGGTGGGGGAGCGGGGAGTGAAACTGTCGGGAGGCCAGCGCCAACGGGTCGCCCTCGCCCGGGCGCTGCTGCGTGACGCGCCGATCCTGCTGCTGGACGAGGCGACCAGCGCGCTGGACTCGGAGAGCGAGCTCCTCGTCCAGGACGCCCTGTGGCGGCTGATGGAGGGACGCACGGCTCTCGTGGTCGCCCACCGGCTGAGCACCGTGGCCGGCATGGACCGTCTCGTCGTCCTCGACCGGGGAAGCATCGTCGAGCAGGGCACCCACGCGGAGCTGCTCGCCGCGGACGGCGCCTACGCCCGGCTGTGGCAGCACCAGTCGGGCGGCTTCCTCGGCGGGACCGCCGAACCGGCCCCCGGCAACGGCATCCCGGGAGCCGGCCCGACCGGACTGCCCGAACCGGCGTCGCCCGGTCAGAGCCGGCCCGCTGCCACGGGCACGTGACCACACGTCACACTTCTCCGGTCTCCAGCAGACGGACGGCGACCGGCGGCCCTGGTCAACCGCCGAGAAAATGAGGTACTCGGCGGCGGGGGATCGCTGATGGGTCCACTCGTCTTCAGCCCCGATGGCCGTGCGAGCGCCACGCCGTGTCGGCCGGGGCGGGTGGCGTGTACGCGGAGCCGGCGCCGGCCGCCGCACGCATGCCGACATGTCGCTGTGCTCCTCACTGGTCCGCAAATGGCGCTGACCTTCGACAGGGCGAGCGTCGAAGGCGTCCTGTCCGCCTCCGTCTCCCACCACGCCGTCGACTCCATCAGCTCCGCGGAGTACACGGAACTCGGCCACGTCACCAACACCGTCCGGCCGGTCGTCAACAACGGCGTCCTCGTCACACTGACCGGCGGTTCGGCATGGACGGTGACCGGCACGTCGTATCTGAGCGTCCTGTCGCTCGACGCGGACTCCACGGTGACGGCCCCGGCCGGGAGCACGGTGGCGATGACGGTGGACGACGAGCCGACCGCCCTCACCCCGGGCCGGACCTACACCGGCGCGATCACGCTGACCCTGCGGTAACCACCACACCCCCCCCCCGCGCATCTGCGGCACAGCGCCTTTCACCTTTCCACGCTCATGAAAGAGCTTCGCTCATCCCCAGACAAAGGACGGCCCTCCCGGCATGAACGATCGGACGAAGCGCAGGCACAGCCGCATCACGGTGCTCGCCACCGTCGGGGCCCTGGCCTGCAGCGCGAGCGTTGCGGCGTCGACCTCGGCCTCGGCGACCGGATCTCGCGCGGCGAGGCCCGCCCACTGCTCGTGCGACGTCGTCTTCACCAAGTCGGACACCCCCGCCCAGGTCGGCGACAACCCCCGGCACGTGGTGACCGGCGACCTCGACGGAGACGGGAACACCGATGTCGTCGCGGCCGACAACGACGCCGACTCCCTGTCCGTACTGCTCGGCAACGGCGACGGCACCTTCGGCACGCCCACCGCGTACGCGGTGGGCGACAAGCCGTACCAGTCCGTCATCGCGGACTTCGACGACGACGGCAACCCGGACATCGCCACCGCCGACTTCGACGGCGGCACCGTCAGTGTCCTGCTCGGGACCGGCGGCGGTGCCTTCGGGACAGCCACCCGGTACACCGTCGGCGCGGGCGCGCGCTCGCTGGCCGCCGATGACCTCGACGCCGACGGCGACCTGGATCTGGCGGTGGCCGAGGAGGCGGGCGGCGGCGTCAGCCTGCTCATGGGCGACGGTACCGGCTCGTTCGCCGTCGAGATCGAGGCGGTGACCGTGGCCAGGCCGCACGGCTTGGTCCTCGCCGACTTCGACGACGACGGCGACCTGGACATCGCCACCGCCGGCGGTGTCAGCGTGGCGCTCGGCAACGGTGATGGCACCTTCGGCGGTGTCACCGAGTACACCAGCGTCGCCCGTCTGTACTCCATCACCCAGGGTGACTTCGACGGCGACGGCCGAACCGATCTGGCGACCGTCAGCAACGGCTCCCACACCTTGGAGGTCTACGCGGGCCAGGGCGACGGCACGTTCGCCTCCGCCGTCGACTACACCACGTCCGCTCTCCCGATGCCATGCCCCGCTCGCCCTGTGGGTGCTGCCCACCAGCGCGCCGGCCATCACCCAGGTCCGCCACCCGCAGGCCGTAGGCCGTGGCCAGGGTGCGGAAAGCCGCCGATGGGCGTGCCCGGCCGCTCACCGGACCGCTGGTCCGACGGCGCCGGCGCCGGTGCTCGTGCCCCGGCTACCGGCCCGGTCGCTCGGAGGCGGTCTTGTGGGCGGCCTTCATGGTCTCGTCGAACTCGTCCGTGCCGAGGGCGCGGTGGGGCAGCGGGGTGGGCCGGTCCCGGTCGCGGCGAAGGCCGTCCATGAGGACGGTGAGGTAGCGCTTCCACAGGTCGGGGGCGACGGTCCGGCTGTGCTCGGTGACGGCTCCGAGCATGATCTGGAACAGCGGGAAGTCGGTGGGTTCGATGTCGTCACGGAGCATGCCGGCCTGCTGGGCCCGCTTGATGACGGCGCCGACGACGGGGGTGAGGCGTTCCCGGGTGGCGGTTCCCCGGGAGTTTCCGTGCGCACCTTCCAGCAGGATTTCCCTCAGTCCGCGGTTGTCGGCGAACTGCTGAGCGGTGGTCACGAGGCACTGGACGAATCCGTCCCAGGGGTCTTCGTGGGCGAGGGCCTGTTCCGCCAGTGCGGTGATGCGCTGTAGCTCGCTCTCGAAGACGGCCTCGATGAGTTCCTCGCGGTTGGCGAAGCGGCGGTAGGCGGTGCCGACTCCGACGCCGGCGTGCCGGGCGATGTCGTCGACGGTGACGTCGAGCCCGCGTTCGGCGAAGACCGCCTGAGCGGCGGCGATGATGCGCAGCCGGTTGCGTTCGGCGTCGGCCCGCAGCGGGCGCGCCGGGGTCTCTCGCGGCGGGGCGGGATCGGTTCTGCGGCTCATGGCGACCATGCTACCGAACATCCGGAGATGGTGTCTCCGCTTGCGTGCTACGGTGGAGCCGGCAACTGGAGACGAGTTCTCCACTTACTGCTCGTGCGACCCGGAGAGATCTGTGAGCACCGTTACCGACGAAGCAAGCCCACCGCCCGCCGGGCAGGCCCACGACCGGCATCACGGCCGGCGCTGGCTGATCCTCGCGGTCATCGCGCCGGCGCAGCTGATGGTGGTCCTGGACGCCACGATCGTGAACATCGCGCTGCCGTCGGCCCAGGCGGACCTGGGCTTCTCCAACGACAGCCGGCAGTGGATCATCACCGCCTACTCCCTGGCCTTCGGCGGCCTGCTGCTGATCGGCGGACGCATCGCCGATCTCGTCGGCCGCAAGCTGACCCTCACTATCGGACTGGCTGGCTTCGCCGGCGCCTCCGCACTGGCCGGCGCCGCGGGCGACTTCGAGATCCTGGTGACCGGGCGGGCCCTGCAAGGCGTCTTCGGCGCGCTGCTGGCCCCGACGGCGCTGGCGCTGCTGAACACCACGTTCACCAACGCCAAGGAACGGGCGACCACGTTCGGCATCTACGGCGCGGTCGCCGGCGCGGGCGGCGGCGTCGGCCTGCTGCTGGGCGGCCTGCTCACCGAGCACCTCGACTGGCGCTGGTGCCTGTACGTGAACCTCCTCTTCGCCGCCGTCTCGCTGATCGGCGCACTGGTGCTGCTGCCGCGCCACCGCCGGGACAAGGCCGTGAAGATCGACGTGCCCGGCACCGTCGTGGTGACGGCCGGCCTGTTCGCGCTGGTCTACGGGTTCGCCCACGCCGAGACCGACGGCTGGGGCTCCGTGGGCACCTGGGGCTTCCTGGCCGCCGGAGGAGTGCTGATCGCGGTGTTCGCCCGGTTGCAGACCCGCGTCGCGCATCCGCTGCTGCCCCTGCGGATCCTGCTGGACCGCGACCGCGGCGCCTCCTCCGTCGCGATCTTCATCTCGGCGGCGGGCATGTTCGGCGTCACCCTGTTCCTGACCTACTACCTCCAGCAGACGCTGCACTACTCGCCGGTCAAGACCGGCCTGGCGTTCCTGCCGATGATCGCCGCCGTCATGGTCATGTCCGCCCTGTCCACCACCGTGCTCACCCCGCGCCTGGGGCCCAAGCCGATCGTGCCGGTGGGCATGGCCCTGTCCGCCGCAGGACTCGCCTGGCTCACCCAGCTCGACGCCCACTCCACCTACGCCGCCCACATCCTGCCGCCGCTGCTCGTCTTCGCCCTCGGCCTGGGCCTGATCATGGCCCCGTCCATGAGCACCGCCACCGCGGGCATCGACGCCGCCGACGCCGGAGTCGGCTCCGCGAGCGTCAACACCATGCAGCAGGTCGGCGGCTCCATCGGCACCGCGCTGCTCAGCTCACTGGCCGCCAGCGCCGCCACCGACTACCTCGCCGGCCGGCAGCCCACCCCCGAGGCCATCGGCCGGTCCGCGCTGGAGAGCTACTCCACCGCCTACTGGTGGTCGGCCGCGTTCTTCGCCGCCGGAATGATCATCTGCGGTCTGCTCTTCCGCCGCGGAAAGCCCGCCCACGACCCGGACGCCACCCCCGCCGTCCACATGTGACCCCGCGCACGATCCGGACGCCACCCCCGCCGTCCACATGTGACCCCGCACGTTCCCTCCCCGCACACCCCCCCCACACCGAAGGAGACAAGGACCCCTATGAGCAAGCCACGCGCCCTGATCGTGGGCATGGGGATCGCCGGACTGGCCTCGGCCATGCGCCTGCACGAGATCGGCTGGGAGCCGGTGCTCGTCGAACGTGCCCCCGACCGCCGCTCCGCCGGCTACTTCATCGGGCTGTTCGAAACCGGCCGCGCCACCGCACGGCGCATGGGCGTCCTCGACGCCATCGGCGACCGCACCGACCCCGCCAGCGTGACCTACGACGTCGACCGGGCGGGCCGCCGCCGCCCCGCCATGGGCTACGGCGACCTGCCCGGAGGACCCCGGCTCATCCTCCGAGGAGACATCGAGGCCGCCCTGTACGACACGGTCGCGCCGCGCACCGAGATCCGCTACGGCACCACCCCCACCGCCCTCGCCGAGCACCCCGACGGCGTGGACGTCACCCTGCGCACCACCACGGATGCGGACACCACCGGGACCACGGAACGCTTCGACCTCGTCGTGGGAGCCGACGGACTGCGCTCGACCGTCCGCAGCCTGGCCTTCGGCCCCCACACGCAGTACCTGCGGCCCCTCCACCACATCATCGGCGCCGCGATCCTCGAAGAAGCCCCGCCCGGCTTCGCACCCAACGACGGCCTCGTCCTGGCCGAACCGGGCCGCTCCGTATGGATCTTCCCCTTCGCCGACCACCAGCCGGGCGTGCTGTTCAGCTACCGCACCGACGACGAGGACGCCGAGTTCCGCCGCCCGCCCATCGAGTCGCTGCGCCGCGCCTACGGCCCCGAACCCACCGGCCCGGTCCTGGAGCATCTCCTCACCCAGTTCGAGCACGCCGACGACTCCCTCTTCGACTCCACCCACCAGGTCGAGATGCCCACCTGGCACACGGACCGCGTCGTCCTCGTCGGCGACTCCGCCTGGTGCCTGACCCTCTACTCGGGCATGGGCGCCTCCACCGGCCTGGCCGGCGCCGACCTGCTCGGCACCAGCCTGCAACGCAATCCCGGCCATCCCGCCCGAGCCCTGCGCGAATGGGAACAGCGTCTGCGGCCCTTCATCACCACCCAGCAGGAACTCGGCCGTACGGAGGGCCTGATGATGTTCGTGCCCCAGACCCGCCGGGACATCGCCCTGCGCGCCCTGGTCCAGAAGGTGACCGGCAACCCGGTCGGCAAACGCGCGATGAACGCCCTGATCGCAGGCAAGTTCAAGTCCAAGTCCCACGACATCGCCGCCCCCTGAGCACCCCGGCATCCGTCGGCCGGCCCGCCGTCGGGCCGGCCGGATGCAGAAGGTCGCCGGCCTCACCCGTCCGCACCGGCAAGGCCGGTGGCATCGCGAGACGGCTTCCACGCCTACGACGGCTGCATCCCGATCGTGGCGACCACGCTGGGGCTGGTGCGCGAACCCGTCCCGGCCGGGCCCGCGTTCTGGTGCTCCGGCGCGACCACCGCGAGCCCCTGCTGTCCGCGGTCGGCACCCCCGGCCGGGACGCCCCCCTCGCGCCCCGCCGCCAAGCCGAACGCGAGCGCCGGGAGCGGGAGCGCCTCCGCCAGGAGGCGGAAGCCGAGCAGGCCGCGCGGAAGGTCGGTGACTGGCTCGGACGCCGGCGCATTCAGGACCTGTCTCCCTGACCCGTGCACAATTGGTTCGCGCGGTTCGACTGCTCGGTGGCAGGGTGCGGTCATGGATCACGCGGAGGCGTTGCTCATCGGAGGTCGTGCCGGCGTAGGCAAGACGACGGTGGGGTGGGAGGTCTCGGCGCTTCTGCGTGCTGAGATGGTTGCTCACTGTGTGATCGAAGGTGACTTCATGGGGCAGGTCCATCCCGCTCCGAAGGGAGACCCTCGCCGCAGGAAGATCGCCGAGCGTAATCTGACGGCGCTCTGGTCGAACTACGCCGAACTCGGGTACCGCCGCTTGATCTACACGCACACGGTGAGCGTTCTGGCCGAGAACGAGGGCATGTTCCGGCGCGCCATGGGAGCGGATGTCAGAATCGTACGGGTGGTGCTCACCGCATCCGATGCCACCGCTCGTGAGCGGCTGACCGGCCGGGAACGGGGCTCGGAACTGGAGCACGAGGTGCAGAGCAGTGCCCGCAAGGCGCGGATTCTGGATGAGCAGATGCCCTTGGACGCGGTGCGCGTGGCGACCGACAGGCGTTCCGTGGTCGACATAGCGCGCGAAGTGGTGGGCGCCACCAGCTGGCTGCCGAGCGTCTCCGGGTAGATTCCTCGCCGCTCAGCGTCGGTGCCGGATGAGGATGGCGGAGAGGTGGAGTGCGCGCCGAAGCGACACGCACAGCTCCTACGGGTCAGGCGACCTCCTGGAGCACCGACCACGTCCCGTCCGACCTCGTCCTGGGCATCGGCCGCCACGAGGAAGCACTCTGCATGCTCGATCGAGAACGTGCACCACGGAGACACACCCGACCGACCTCATTGACCCCGGAAACCCCCTTGGCCCCTGGCGCACAGCATCAGCCGACACTCCACGGCGGGGCTCTCCGCTTCGCCCAGCCGGACCGGAGGCGGGACCACGGCGACGGGACCGCGTCATTCGCCCGGCCACGGCAGGTC
Source organism: Streptomyces sp. NPDC003247 (assembly GCF_042888135.1). Lineage (NCBI taxonomy): Bacteria > Bacillati > Actinomycetota > Actinomycetes > Kitasatosporales > Streptomycetaceae > Streptomyces > Streptomyces sp. NPDC003247. The sequence continues at coordinate 79,127 of NZ_JBIAPF010000006.1, read as the reverse complement.
GTGGGACGCGTTCACGTCACCCCGGACTTCTGGGCGGAATTGCGCTGAATACAACGTGGGAGGGTTGGGCCAGGCAGCAGCGGACCAGGTGCCTGGACCATTGAGTCGGTCGGCCCTCCCCTGTTCGTTTCCGCGCGCCGTTCCTCTACGCTCTAGGAGGTCATCAACCACCGCATGACATCTGCCCGGCGACGGAGTCGGCGTGGGGTGCGCGTCCCCGCTCCACGTCACCACTGGACGGCTTTCAGGCGCAGCCACGGGTCGGCACATCCGGACGCCGACGACCCCGTGTGGCGCGTCCCGCCGGGCGGCGAAAGGGATGCGTCGTGCCTTCGGCTTCGGCGAACTACCGCACCCTGCTGCGCACTTCGGGTGCGGCGGCCTTCTTTCTTCCCGCCGCTGTCGGGCGTCTGGGCATCGCCATGACAGGGATCGGCATCGTCTGGCTGGTGCACGCGCGCACCGGGTCGTATGCCGCCGCGGGCCTCGTCACCGGCGGATTCGCTGTCGCGGACGCCGTCGCCGGGCCCCAGATCGGACGCCTGGTCGACCGGTTCGGGCAGACGCGGGTGCTTCCCTGCGCGCTGGGTGCACATGCCGGGGCCGTGGCACTGCTGCTCATCGGCACCGTTCCGGACCTCGTCGCCGGAGTACTCGTCGGGGCAACGCTGCCCCAGCTCGGTGCCCTGTCCGCCGCTCGCTGGTCCGCCCTGCTGTCCGGCGAACGGGCTGCCGCGCTGCCCACCGCCTTCGCCCTGGAGGCCCTCGCCAACGGCGTGTCCTACCTGGCCGGCCCGGCCCTGGTGAGCGTCCTCGGTGCGGCAGGCCGTCCGGGCGCCGGGGTACTGCTCGCCGCCGCGCTCGTCGTCGGCGGCGGCCTCGCCCTCGCCCTCCAGCGCCGCACCACGCCGCCCCTCACCGGCCGCGCCGAACGCCGGCACGCCGGACGCGCCCTGCTGCGCTCCGCATTCCTGCGGCAGGTCGCGCTCGGCCTCACGCTCGGGGTGTTCTTCGGCGCGATGCAGGTGTCCGTCACCGCATACGCCGTCGGACGCGGCACGCCGGACGCGGCAGCACCGCTCTACTCCGCCTCCAACTGCACCAATCTTGTGGGTGGCTGGTCCTACGGAGCATGGCGCCACGGCGGCTCACTCCGGCGCCACCAGGCCACAGCCGCCGCCTGCCTCACCCTCGCGAGCCTCCCGCTGACCCTCCTCGACGCGCCCCTCGCGGTCGGCGCCACCCTCGCTCTGACCGGACTCGCCGTGCCGGTCCTCCTGATCCTCACCTCCGTCCTCACAGAGTCGGCGGTTCCGCGCGCCGTCCTCACCCAGGCGTTCACCTGGGGCAACTCCGCCAGCGCGGCAGGCATGGCGGGCGCCGCGGCGGTCGCGGGGCGGGTGGTGGACGCGGGCGGTGCCCACGGCGGCTTCGGCGTGGCGGCGGGAGCCGCGGCGGTGATGACAGTCCTGGCGCTCAGCGGACTGCGGGACTCATCACCGGGCGTACCGAAGCCGTCCGCACCCACGGAAACCACGGCAACGAACCCGCCGGCCACACAGCAGGATGCGCCCACGAACCACAAGGCACCCTGAACTCCATACCCCGCAACGGGCGCCCCGCCTCCGCCGTACATGAAGCACCTGCCGAGCGAACCGTCTGACAACTTCATGGCCGCCACCGGCCTGTCCCTCGGCACACCGAGGGCAACGTCATCGGTTCGGCCGGTAGTAGGCGTCGATGGGGGCGCGCGCCTCCTCGAACAGGGCCGGGCCGTCCTGGACCACCGTCGGCCAGTCGCCCGACTGCGGGTTGAGTTCCACGAGTTGTGCGGTGGAGAGCGCGTAGACGACCCGGCCGATGCCGGAGCGGACGATGCCGCCGGCGCACATGGTGCAGGGCTGGCAACTGGTGTACAGGGTGGTGCGGGCGGCCGCGGCCGGGTCGAGTTCGCGAGCCGCCCAGCGGGCGAGCTTCAACTCCGGGTGGGCGACGATGTCGTTGTCGCGCCGTACCGTGTTGTGGGCTTCGGCCAGGATCGCGCCGTCCGGGTCGGCCAGCAGGGAGCCGTACGGTGCGTCCCCTGCGGCGACCGCGCGGGCCGCGATGCCGATGGCGCGCCGCAGGAGGGCTTCGTCGGCAAGGGTGATCACGATGGGGTCCTCCAGTGTGTGGCCACGGCGGCGAGCGCCTGCCAGGCCGCGCGCGGCCGACGGGTCTCCTCCGGATCTCCGTGGTAGGGGTCGAGTACGACGGTGTCCGCGCCGAGCAGACGGAGCTGGTCGAGATCGTCGAGGATCTGCTCGAGGGTGCCGACACCGGCGGGCCGCTCGCGGTCGTCGACCGGTGTGCCGGTCATCCGCAGGGCGATCCAGGGCGCGAACGCCGGCAGCGAATGGTTCGCCAGGACCGAGCGCATCAGGGGGAGGGGGAGCCGCAGCGGGTGCCAGGCGTCGCCGAACCTGACCGTGCGTCGGATCGCCGCCTCGCTGTGGCCGCCGACCCAGACGGGGATCGAGGCGGCGCCCTCCCCGGTCTCCGTGCGCCAGGCGTCTCGCAGGGCACCCAGGTACTCGTCGGCCAGTCGGCCGCGCGCGGCGAACGGTACGCCGAGCGCCTCGAACTCCTGACGCGCCCAGCCGACACCTACCCCGAGGACGAACCGGCCGCTGCTGAGTCGGCTGAGGCCGGCAGCCATCCGAGCCACCAGCAGCGGGTGCCGGTAGGGCAGGACGAGCACCGTCGTGCCCAGCCGCAGCCTCGTGGTGAGGCCGGCCAGCCAGGACAGGGTGGTGAACGGTTCGTAGAACGGTTCCGGGTACCGCTCGGCCACGTCCGGGGTGACGGCCACGTGGTCCGACACCATGAGGAGGTCGAAGCCGAGCCCCTCGACGATCCGCGCCCATTCGCGCAGCACGCCGGGATCGGTTCCCGGCCCGAAGTTCGGTACGTTGACGCCAAGTCGCATGAGGCGAAGCTATCCCGGCGATCACGAGATGTGGAACCGAATCTTCCCGGCGATGGCGGCACTCCTCCGTGGTTCTGCCGGTAGAGTCGCGAGATGGCCGTGAATCTTGACGACATCGACTGGGCGATCATCGAGCAGCTCCAACGGGAGGCTCGCATCTCCCTCAGCGAGTTGGGACGGCGCGTGAACCTCAGCCCGTCGGCCACCACGGAACGGGTCCGGAACCTGGAGTCCCTGGGCGTCATCACCGGCTACCACGCCGTGGTCGACCTGGCCAAGGTCGGTTATCCCGTGCTCGCCGTCGTCCGGCTGAAGTACCCCGGCAACCGCCACCAGCCGCTGCGTCGGCTGCTCGCCGAGCGGCGGGAGATCCTGGAGTGCCTGCGCACCACCGGCGACGACTGCTACACCCTGAAGGTGGCCGCCTCCTCCATGGAGCATCTGGAGACGCTCGTGGACGAGCTGGCCGGCTTCGGCAGCACGACCACGAGCGTCGTCTACAGCCAGACGCTGCCCTACCGCGCACCCGACCGGCCCTGACCGACGGCCTGGTACGTGGCACCGGGCACGGACGCGCCGTGATGCAATGGCTACTGATCACCAGTCATAGAGGGGGAGAGATGACGGCAGACGCGGAGCGGTTCCGTCAGGATGGGCACCGGATCGAGAAGTGGTCGATCGGGTGGATGCTGTTGTCACTGGCGATGTGGGCGTGGTTCGGCTACCGGTTCCTGCTGGACGACAACCGGGGATTTTACGCACGCGCCGAAGACAGCCGCGCCCTGGTGGGCATACTCGCGCTGGCGATCATCCCGACGATCCTCACGGCGGCGACCCTCGTGTACGCCCGGGTCCTGTTCCGCCTGGCTCGCCGGACCGGGGCGGAGGCCGGGTGAGGGATCCCGGGGGCGACATAGGTTCCACCGGGGCGGCGAACACACGCGCTCGACCCCGGCCAGGCCTGGGCCGACGGCCGGGCCGTGGACCGGGATGCCTTCGACGAGCTCGTCGACGAAAAGTGCTGAACGGCACCTCATCCGCCGGCGGAAGTGTGCACCGGCTATGACCGCGCGGCACCGGTCAGTGCTTCCTGAGCGGATCGCTGCACGCCGAAGCGGTCCAGCTTGCCCGAGTCGTTGTAGGGGAGGCGCGGCAGGAGCAGGTACTTGTCAGGGCACATGACCGCGGGAAGCAGCCGCTTCGCCCGCGCACGCAGTACGTCGGTCAGGCCGTCCGCCGAGCCGTCGCGCGGCACCACGCAGGCGACGAGGAACTCCGCGGCGCCTGCCGCGCACAGGCAGACGACCACGTCCTCCACGGTGGTCTCCTCCCGCAGGACTTGTTCGATCTCCTCCACCTCGATGCGGAAGCCACGCCGTTTGATCTGCTGGTCCATGCGTCCGAGGTACTCGAACCCGCCGTCGGGCAGGCGCCGGCCCAGATCGCCGGTCCGGTAGAAGCGTTGTCCGTCACGGGTCGGGAACCGCTCTTGCGTGAGGTCCGCGCGGCCCAGGTATCCGTGGCCGACCGTCGCGCCGCCGATCGTGATCTCCCCCGCCTCGCCGTCCGGGAGCCGCCGGCCCGACCCGTCCGTGATCATCAGCTCGGCGTTGAGCAGTGCGGCGCCTATCGGTGAACGGGGTCCGTTCTCGGTGTCCTTCTTCGTGACGACCTTGGCGCTGGCGAAGACCGTGGTCTCCGTCGGACCGTACATGTTGGCGGTGGTCACCGCGGAGAACTCGGGGAGGGAGAGGAAGTCCCGGACGAGGTCCAGCCGGATGGCCTCGCCGACGAAGAAGAGGTGCCGCAGGCCGGTGGGACGGGTCCGCGACTTCTTGCAGGCGTCCAGGACGAACTTGAAGTAGGAGGTGACCAGGGACACCACCGTCACTTCCGCCGACGTGACCAGCTCGACGAATCTCACCGGGTCGGCGATCACCTCCGACGGCACCAGACAGGCCGTCGCTCCCGTCGCCAGGGCGCCCCAGAGCTCCCAGACGGAGGCGTCGAAGCTCAGGGAGTGGACGACGGTCCAGCGGTCGGTGCCGGACAGGTCGAAGAGGGGCAGCGTTCCGCTCAGAAAGGCCAGTACGTTGTCGTGGGTGATGACGCACCCCTTGGGGCGTCCGGTCGAGCCTGACGTGTAGGCGACGTAGGCGACCCGGACCGCGCCGGTGTCCGCTCCGGCGGCCCGGTCGGTCTCGTCGAGTGCGGTGAGCACCGCGTCGCCGGGGCCCGAGGCGTCCAGCAGCAGCCGGGCCCCGGAATCCTCCAGCATGAAGCGGAGCCGCTCCGCCGGGTAGGTGGGGTCGAGCGGCACGTAGGCGGCCCCGGCACGGAGGATGCCGAGGATCGAGGCGACGGTCTCGATGTTCCTGCCGACGCGCAGTCCGATGAGCGTGTTCTCCGTGGCCCCGCCGACGACGAGCTTCTCGGCGATCTCCAGCGAGCGCCGCCCGAGTTCCCGATAGGTGACGGAGCCGTCGGCGTCGGTCACGGCCGGTGCGTGGGGGTTCCGGTCCGTCACACCGTCGAAGAGTTCCACCAGCGACGTGTGTTCGACGATCTCTTCCGCACTCAAAGTCCTTGCCCTTCCGTGAGAAACGGCCGCAGAGCACTGCCGCCGCGGTGGGTCGCCCCGGGGCCCGGGCGGATCAACCGGCCGTGCCGACGGTGATCGCCTCGGCCAGCTTGCGGGGCGTCGGATGGTCGACGACCTGCTCCGGGGTGAGGCACAGGCCGGCTTCCTCCGCCTGGAAGACCATCTGCATGAGGAGCAGGGAGTAGCCGCCCAGCTCGAAGAAGTCGTCGTCCGGACTCACCTGGACGGCGAGCAGGTCGCTCCAGAGCGCGCAGATCGTCTCCACGGTGGATTCCACACTCATGTCACTGCCTCCGTGCGTTCGGGTTCCTCGCATGCGCTCCTGACCGGAAGTCCGATCTCGTCGACGCCGGTCCAGGGATCGGCCTCCCCCAGAGCGGCTTTCACCACGATCCGCTGGATCGCTCTGAGCGCCGCCTCGATCTCCGCGGGCGCGAAGTACCGCGTGTCCGCCAGCAGACTCATCCCGTCGGGCGGCTCGATGTTCACGAAGAGAGCCACGTCCTCGTCCTCGCGCCGGTCCAGGACCCGGTAGCGGCTGCTGTTCTCCAGTTCGGCCAGGTACGCGGCCGGTTGTCCGGACGGCCCGGGGACGGCGGCGAAGTCCCCGGGGACGACGTTGAGGGTGGTGTCGAGCTGGAGGTGCCGGCCACGGGACGCCTCGTCCGCCAGCAGATCGCCGAGTTCCTGAGGTGGATAGCAGCCGTTCCAGTAGGCCGTGACGGCGGAGCGATGCACCCGGGCGACGCGCTCGGGGAAGTCGGCACCGGACAGGTCGATCGTGAAGGGCGCCTTCTGCGACAGATGTCCGACGGCGTCGGCGGTTCCCGGCTGGAACCGGTTGGCGGTGCGGATCACGAAGGACAGGTGCGGACTGCCGAGCCGGTGGGACAGCATGGAACAGAACGCCGTCAGGATGACGCTGGGGACTGTCGCGCGCTGCGCGGCGGCAACGATCGAGGCGGCCACCGGGAGCGCGGGCGCCGTGAGATGACCGTGCCAGAACCGTGGACGGGCAGAGGCGGTCGCGGTCCCCAGGAACATCGACGGGGGAAACCGCCTCAGGCTCCGGCGCCAGTGGTCGACGGCTCTGGTCCGGATCCTGGCAGCCGCCTCGTCGCCGAGTTCGAAAGCCGCCTGGTCGAGCGGCTGCCGCCCCGGCGACAGTGCCACCCCGTCCGATCCGGCACCGCCGGACAGCAGGGCGGTGAGGTCGCGCTCGATGACGTGGAGTCCGCGGCCGTCCGCCACCATGTGGGACATCGCCATGACGACGTGGGCCGGAGCGCCCTCCCGGGTCACGACTCCGATGCGCACGGGTGGTTCACGGGTGAGGTCGAAGCGTCGCCCGGTCAGGGCGCGCACGAGTGGTCCGGCCGGCGCGGCCGACGAGGGGTCCGGCTCGCCGGCCGCTTCCCGTAGCTCCACCGGCAGTGTTCCGGATTGCACCAGGATCTGACGCGGGCTCCCGTCGCTCGCCACCGCGTACCGTGTCCGCAAGGACTCATGGGTCTCGATGAGCCGGGCCAGGGCCTCGCGAACTCCCTCGACGTCCACGCCTTCCGGAACCGGGACGACGACGTCGAGGTTCAGGTGTTCGTCCCGGGGCGCCAGGCGCATGATGATGTCCCAGATGAACCGCTGTCCCCAGGTGAGCTGCGCCTCCCCGCCGCGGTGGCCGTGGAAGACGATCGAGAGATCACCGTGCACTGGCATGGAGCCGGCCCTTCATGTCGCGTCCTCGGGGTTGCATGGCACTGCCTCCGTTCGGCGTCCGCGGCCCGCGCGGGGGCGCGGCTGCGACAGCGCGGTGCCGAGGCCCAACACCCCTCCGGCCAGCGTCACGGCGTAGCCCGCGTGACCGTTCTGCCAGTCCGCCGCGTGACCGGCGAGGACCTGTCCGGCGGCGTTCCCGGTGATCAACGCGGAGCTGGCCCAGCCGAGGGACGTGGTGAGGAGTCCTGGCGCACTCAGTTTCTCCACGAGCGTCATGGCCAGGATGATCGTCGGTGCGACCGCCAGTCCGGCGGTCAGACCGAACGCGAGCCGCAGCGCCGGGACCTGGACGAACAGCAGGGGCACCACCGTGACGGAGAGCACGGCGAGGGAGACGTTGAGCAGGCGCTCCGCCGTGTACGTCTCCTTGAGGGAGCCGATCACGCCTCCGCCGACGGTCGAACCGATGGCGTATGCGGCGAGCGTCCACCCCGCCCACTGCTGCTGCCCGGCATCGAGCGCGACAGCGACCGTGGCCACGTCGAAAGACCCCAGGTGCACACCCACGAAGAGGAGCAGCAGCAGGACGGCCCAGATGTTCGGCGGGATGAAGCCGCTGCCGCGGGTTCGGCCGGCTTCCGGTGCCGATACGGCCGGTTCGGTCCCTCGTTGCACCGCCAGCAGCCAGGCACTCGCCGTCGCCGTCAGCGCCGCGATCAGCAAGGTCGCCGCCGGGAACAGGAAGGCCGCCAGGAACGTCGCCAACGGTGCGCCCATCGCGATGACGACGGCGTCGATCATCGACTCCATGGCGAAGGCGGTCCGCAGCAGGGGATTGCCGTGGTACAGCGCCGACCAGCGTGCGCGGACCATCGCCGACACCATGGGGTTGGTGGCGCCCGCCAGCAGGCCGAAGCAGACGGATGCCCACAGGGGTGCGCCGGACATCACCGTCGCGATCAGCCCCAGGGCGGCGCACAGGTACACGGCTCCCAGGACGAGCAGCACGCCGTGCTGTCCACGGCGGTCGGCCGTGCCGGATATCTGCGGCGCGCATATCGCGCCGGCAAGGAAGAAGGCGCCGGTCAGTACCGTCGCGTCGACCAGGGAGCCGCCGTACCCGTTCACCATCAGGATGATCCCCAGCGGGGTCATCGACATGTCGAACCGGTACAGCACACCCGTGGCGACGAATGTCTTCGCACCTTGCCGGCGCAGGACTGTCACATACGGGCTTTCTGTGTGCTGCACTTCGCTGGCGGGCCCAGCTGTTCTCTCGGGCAAGGCGGCTCCTCGGTGGTCGGGACGTGTGGCGAAGGCGCTGCTACTCGCCCCAGTCCTCCTCCACTTCCGGAGCGAGCGCCACGAGCAGCGGTTCGACGCTGACCACTTCCAGTTCGCTCCGGCACTCACCGCATTCGATGATTTCGTTGACCACGAGGTCATCTTCGTGCTTGATGACGCCTTCGCACGCCGGACAGTCGATTTTCAGGGAGTTCGATCCGGTCATCGTTTCCGCTGTCATGGTTTCTGTCGCCTCACTTTTCTGTGTCGTCCTGCGCTCATACAGCCGCTGGTAGTAGGGGAGGTGGAATCGGAGGTATTCGGCGAGCAAGGGGTGGTTGTCGACCGTGTGCTCGTAGCGCGTGGCCAGATCGGTGAAACCCGTGGTACGGCCGGTGTGTTCGTGCCAGCGGCTGGTGCGTTGCCAATCCGGCAGCATCCGGGGGTCCCAGGAGACGGCTTCCGGTACGAAGGGCAGGCCGACCGCGTCGCAGTACGCCCGTACCGTGGCCGCCGGGGCCGTGACGAGGTCGGCCGAATCGATCACCACGGGGTCGGTCCCGGTTGCCGTGTGGACCGCATCGTAGATTTCCGCCAGCCGGGCGAAGCCGATCTCGTCCCGCTGCAGATTCGGGTTGAGCGCGAAATGCGAGGCGATGGCTTCGGCCGGATGGCGCAGAATGAAGGTGTGGGTGGCGTCCCGCAAGAAGGCGGTATCCGCGAGGAGTTCACCGTACCAGAAGTCGGTGGTGTCCTTGAAGAAGACCGCTCCTTTCTCGGATTCCTCCCGGATCGCCGCGATGAGCGCGGACTCGCTGTGCACCTCCCTGCCGGCCACCTCGGTGGTGCCGAAATCGAGAAGCTGGGAGAAAGGCTCGTGGAGTACGGTGCGGTCTCCGCGTTCCGCCATCATCCGCAGGAACGCGGTGGAACGTGACCGGGGAGCGCTCCAGAGCGCCAGAATGCGCGGAACCTGTGTCAACGATGCCCCAGGGAGAGGAAGAGTTCGTCGAGCGCGTCGGACAGCACGGCGATCGACCGGAGGTATTCGGAGAGGACGATGTGCTCGTCCGCGCTGTGGTCCAGCGCGCTGTCACCGGGACCGTAGGTGGCCATGGGGACGTCCCAGTGCTCGGCGAGGGTGTTCATGTCCGACGTGGCGGTCTTGACCTTGGCGCGCGGCGAGAGCCGCTGCCCGCGGATCGCTCGTGTCAGGGCCTTGACCACCGGGTCCGTCCGCCGCACCCGGCACGCCGGCACGCTGTGCACGACCGTGACGTCACCCGGGGACACCCGCCGCCGCAGTTCCTCCGTGAAGGCGTTCTCGTCGAAGTCCGGCGATGTCCGGACGGTCAGCCGTGCCGAGGCGGTCTCGAGGTCCCCGCTCAGCGCGGTGAGTGTGGCGCCCGGCCGGTCGAAGGCGTGGTGGGAGGTGGGTCCGAGGACGTCCAGCAGGGTGTGCCATGCCCGCACGGTCAGTTCGGTGGCGTGCGGCTGCGGGTTCGTGGGGTGCGTCGAGGCACAGCGGACGTCGTACTGGAGGTCCAGTCTTCCCTTGTAGCCGAGCACCACGGCGTCGACGCCGCTGGGCTCGCCCACGATCACGGCGTCCGGGCGGTCGCCCTGCCGCACGATCTCGGTGGCCCCACGCGAGTGGGGGGTCTCCTCCTCCACCGCCCCGACCACGCGCAGCCGTCCGCGGAACGTCCGCGCGTTGGCGGCGGCACAGAGCATCGCCGCCAACGGGCCCTTGGCGTCCACCGTGCCCCGCCCGTGGAGTCGGCCGTCGGCCAGTCTGACCTCGGGCCGGCCGGCGCTGGTGTCCATGTGTCCCAGCAGCAGCACGGACGGGCCGGGGCCCCGGTCGATCTCGCCCACGACGTTGCCGACGCGATCCAGTGACGCGGTGAAACCCCAGCTCTCCAGCACCTTGAGCAAGTAGTGCGCGAGGCGGGACTCCTCGTAGGACTCCGACGGGATCTCGACCATGCCGCGGAGCAGTCCGACCGCGTCGTGCGAGGTGACCGCGGGGCGCGTGCTCATCGCCGCACCTCCGCCGTGCCGGGCGCGACCGTCAGGATCGTGCCGCCGCCCTCCTCCGCCGCCCGGACCGGGTGCGGCCGCCGTCCGTCGGCCACGATCACCCGGGACACGCCCTCGCGCAGGGCCTGCTCCGCGGCGAACACCTTCACGGCCATGCCACCGGCCAGTTCCGCCTCCGCGGAGCGCCCTCCCACTTCGTACACCGCCATCAAGGACTCCTCGTCGTCGGGATCCCGCAGTACGCCAGGCGCACCGGTCAGCATGATCAGGGTGCTCGCCGACAGGGCCGCGGCGACGGCGGCGGCCAGCCGGTCGGCGTCGACGTTGACCGTCGCACCGTCCTCGGTGATCGCCGGTGGTGACAGCACCGGCACCACACCGGACCGCAGCAGCACGTGGAGGAGTTCGGTGTTCACGTGGTCGACGACACCGGCGTGGTTGTCGCGGACCAGAACCGTCCGGCCGTCGACGACCGCGCGGGTGGCGCCCTTGCGCCGGGCGACGGCCAGCCGGCCGTCGAGCCCGGTCAGTCCGACGGCCGGCACCGACAGTCTGCTCAGCTCGCCGACGAACCGGGGCTTGACGACACCGGCGAGGGCCAGCTGCACCACGTCCAGCGTCGGCGCGTCGGTGTGCCGGGCCACCGTCCCGTTCGGGGCGAGGAGGTGCCGCCTCGGGACGCCGAGCCGGTCGGCCAGTCGGTCGATCTCGACCGAGCCTCCGTGGACCAGTACCACGGGGCGTCCCGCCGAGCGCATCCGGGCCACGTCCCGGCACACCTCCCGCGGATCGACCACCGCGTTTCCACTGCACTTCACCACCGTGACGTCCGTCATCGTCGGCTCCTCAACTCGGGTGCAGGCCGGGGAACTCAAGGCCCAGGGACTCGGGCCAGCCCAGACGCAGGTTCATGCACTGCACGGCGTTGCCCGCGCCGCCCTTCATCAAGTTGTCCAGCGCCCCCACGGCGACCGCCGCGGTGGGTGCGGCGCCGGATGCGGTCCCCGTGGCGAAGCCGACGTCGCAGTAGTTGGACCCGGCCAGGATCTTCGGCTCGGGGAGCCGGTAGTTGCCCCGCCGGGCCGCCACCACCCGGACGAACCGCTCGTCCCGGTAGTGCTGCCGGTAGAGCCCGCGCAGGACGACGTCGTCCACTCCGTCGCGGAGGGTCACGTGGCACACCACCTGGACTCCGCGCACCGCTTCGACGCCGGTCGCGGTCATGCTCACCGGCCGGCCGATCGCCTGGCCGATCTCCGCCTCGTGGCGGTGACCGACGGGCGCGAACACCCGTAGTGCCCCGCTGCGTTCGGCATGGAGGTTCGTCTGCCCGGCCGCCGCGCCGGCGCCGCTCGATCCGGTTCTGGCGTCCACCACGACCCGGCCGGTGATCGCGTCCCCGGCGGCCAGGGGGTGCAGTGCCAGGATGGCCGCGGCCGCCATGCATCCGGGTACGGCGATCCGGTCGGCGCCGCGCAGCTCGCCGCGGTGCAGCTCCGGCAACCCGTACACGAAGGAGTCCAGTTCCCCGGGCGCGGCATGCTCGACTCCGTAGTGGCTGCGGAAGACGGCGGGATCGCGCAGCCGGAAGTCGGCGGACAGGTCGATCAGCAGTCCGGCCCGTGACGTGTACTGGGCGAGGCCGGTCATCGTCTCCCCGTGCGGAGTGGCCAGGAAGACCACGTCGTACTCGTCGTCCAGGTCCGCCGGGGAGGTGAACCGCAGGTCCGTCAGGCCGCGCAGGTTCGGGTGGCATCCGTCGACCCGGCGCCCGGCCCGTCGCACGGAGGTGACCGCCACGAGGTCCACGCGGGGGTGGAGCAGGAGGAGACGGAGCAGCTCTCCACCGATGTATCCGGCCGCCCCGACCACGGCCGCGCGCACGCTCATCGCACCTCCCGGAGGATGTGGTCGACCAGCCGCGAGGCGATGTCCACCCGGTCGGCCGCGGCGGCCTGCAGGCCCATGAACTCGACCCGGTGGTTCACCTCCAGGACGTGGACGCCGTCGGCCGTCTCGATCAGGTCCACCCCCGCGATGCCGGCGCCGACCGCCGCTGCCGCCGCCACCGCGAGCTTCGCCGGCTCCGCCTCCGGTGCGCAGTACTCACCGGTGCCGCCCAGGGCGACGTTGCCGCGCCAGTCCTCGCTGCGCCGCCACATCGCCGCCACCGGCTCACCGCCGGCGACCAGCACCCGCATCTCACGGCCGCCCCCGAGGTACGGCTGCACGCACACCATGCGGGCCTGGGGGTGGGGAAGGGCCGCGACGTAACCGGCCAGGCTCTGGCCGGTCCGCGCGTCCGGCACCAGCGACACCATCCGGCCCCACGACCCGACCAGCGGCTTCATCACCGCCGGGTAGCCGACGGCGTCCAGCGCGCCGCTCACCGCACCAGGGCTCAGCGCCAGCACGGTGCGCGGCGTGGGCAGACCGGCCCGCTCCAGGGCGAGGGCAGAACGCCACTTGTCGCCGCAGACCTCCGTGGCCTCGGCGGAGTTGACGACCCGCACCCCCCGCGCCTGAAGGGAGCGGGCCGCCTGCACCGCACGGTGGTAGCCGATCTCCCGGTTGAGCGCGAACCGCCAGGGACAGCCGTCCGCCCACGCGTCGAAGCAGAGGTCCTCCGTGTCGACCTGGGCCACGGGGATGCCGCGGCGTCGCAGTTCCAGCAGGAGACGTTTCTCCTCGCGGCCCACCCGTGAGGCGAGCAGGGCGAGGGCGGGCTCGGCCGGCCGAGCGCTCATGACACCTCCACCAGGTCTTCGGCGTGCAGGCTGCGCCGCACCCGTGCCGCGATACCGGACACCGACAGTCCGGCGGCGTCGAGCAACTGCTCCTGCGTACCCGGTGCCGTCACGAACGCGTCGGGGAATCCGAGCCGCAGCACGGGCGGGGGGCCGGACCTCTCCGCGAGCGCCTCCGCGACGGCCGAGCCGAGCCCGCCCACCCGCCAGTGCTCCTCGACCGTGACGACCAGCCGGGTCCGGGCACACCGGCGCAGCAGCGTGGTGGTGTCGAAGGGCTTGAGCGTGTGGGCCTGGAGCACGGCGACGCGGATCCCGCCGTGCCGGAGCTGCTCCGCCGCGGCCAGCGCGCGTAACACCGGTAAGGGACCCGTGGCCACGATGACGGCGTCGGCCGTCCCCCCGGCGGGGTGCATCTCCTGGAGCCGCCCGATGTCCGGCTGGTCCGTGGGGGGCAGGGGAGGGGTCGGCTTGCGGCCGAGGCGGACGTAGACCGGGCCCGGACACTGCTCCGCCTGCCCGAGCAGGCTGACGGCGGACCAGGCGTCGCCGGGTACCACCACGGTCATGTGGGGCAGGCTCCGCATGACCGCCAGATCCTCCAGCGCGTGGTGGGTCGGGCCGAAGTGGCCGGCGGCCACGCCTCCGTGGGTGGCCACGATGCGCACCGGCAGCCGGTTGTAGGCGATGTCGAGCTTCACCGCCTCGGCGGCACGGCTCGCCGCGAAGGCGGCCATGGTGGTGACGTACGGTCGCCGGCCCGAGGCGGCGAGTCCGGCGGCGACCCCCATGGCGTTCTGCTCGGCTATGCCCAGGTTCACATAGCGTTCGGCGGCGTCACCGAAGTCGGTCGCCTTGAAGATTCCGGTGTCGGTGTCCACACAGACGACCGCGGGGTCCCTGCGCATGAGCTCGGTCAGGTGGTCGCGGAACGCGATGCGCTGGGCGTCGTTCGGATTCATGTCTTCCTGCCCCTTCGTGCCACGCTCTCCAGGATCCGATGGGCGCGGTTCCGGCTTTCAGCGGTCAGTAGGGCGTAGTGGCTGGACGGCTTCCCCGCCACAGCGGGGAGGCCGTGTCCCTTGACCGTGCGCGCGATGACGACGCTCGGCCTTCCGGGTGACCACGGGGCGCGGGTCAGCGCCTCCGACAGCTCTTCGTGGTCGTGGCCGTCGACCTCCCGCACACTCCAGCCGAAGCTGCGCCAGCGCTCCGCGAGCGGCTCCAGCGGACAGATCCGCTCGGTGGCGTCGGTGAGCTGGAGGCCGTTCGCGTCGACGACGGCCACGAGGTTGTCGACGCCGAGTGCGGCGGCGGCCATGACCGCCTCCCAGCACGAGCCTTCCTGCAGTTCGCCGTCGCCCAGCAGCACGAAGGTGCGGCGCCGGCTCCCCGCCCAGCGTGCGGCCAGGGAGAATCCCACCCCCAGGGGCAGGCCGTGTCCGAGTGAGCCGGTCGGCATCTCGACGCCGGGGACGGCGGTCACCGGATGTCCGGTCAGCCGCCCCGGCGCGACACCGAACGTCGCCAGTTCCGCAGGCGGCAGAAACCCGCGCTCCGCCAGTACGGCGTACAGGGCGACGGCCGCGTGGCCCTTGCTGAGCAGGAAGACGTCCCGGTCCGGATGGCGGGGGAGGTCCGGGTCGACGCGCAGCACGGAGAAGTACAGGACGGTCAGGATGTCCGCCGCCGACAGGGAGCCGCCGAGATGGCCGCCCTCGGGGGTGGCGCACATGTCCACGATGTGGTGCCGGACGCGGTGCGACACGGTGCGGAGGTCCGCGAGGGACGCGGCAGGGGGTTCGGGCAGGGGGCCGCTGGGCGGCGGGACCTCCTCTTCGGCCGGTGTCATGTCAGTGCCCTCGCCATCGACCGGACGGTCGGCAGCTGGTCCCAGACCTTCTCGAACCCGTCGGCGTACTGCTCCAGCGCGTCGCCGGCGTCGGGGTGCAGATGGCGCCGCTGGAGGGTGAGGGAGTCGTCGACGACGGCGGTCGCCACCGGGTGGGGTGCCCGCGGAGGAGGTGCGGAGCGCGCCCAGGGGTGGCCGTGGCTGTCACCGGCCCGGTCGGTGAACACCTTCTGCTCGGGCAGCGGCATCACCTGGTACCGGGACACCGGCACACCCTCGGCGCGCAGCAGGCGGTGCACGGCGCGCCGGAACCCGGCGGGTGTCACCCCGGTCAGGCCGGCGGCCTCGGGGTCGAACCTGAAGCGGAGGATGTGCCACGTGTGGGTGCAACCGGGCTGGACCGTGGGGACGGTGATGCCCGGCAGTCCGGCGATCCTGGACAGGAACGGCGGGACGTTCCGCTGCCGGGCCGCCTCGTAGTCGGCGAACCGGTCGAGCTGGGAGAGCGCGAAGGCCGCCTGCACCGGGTTCATCTTGTGGTTCCAGCCCAGGATGTGGCTGATGTAGTCCCGGCTCCGGCCGGCGGTCATCTCCTCACCGAACTGCCGGGCTAGCGTGGCGCGTTCCGCCACGGCGGCGGTGGCGGTGGTGAGCAGGCCGCCCTCGCCGCACGTGGGCAGGTTCTTGGTGGCCTGCAGACTGAACGCCGCGGCGTCACCGAGCGAGCCGACCGGCTTTCCGCGCCAGGTCGCGCCGTGTGCCTGCGCCGCGTCCTCGATCACCGCCAGACCGTGCCGTGCCGCCAGCGCGTCGACCGCGTCCATGTCCGCCGGATGCCCGTGCAGGTGGACCGGGATGATCGCCGCGGTGCGTTCGGTGATCAGGTCGGCGGCGGAGCGCGGATCGATGTTCATCGTGACCGGATCGATGTCCGCGAACACGGGGATCGCCGACTGGTGCAGCGGCGCCAGCCCGGTGGCGATGAAGCTGAGCGCCGGCACGATGACCTCGTCGCCCGCCCCGACGCCGAGCGCGTGGAGCGCCGTGGTGAGCGCGGTCGTGCCGTTGGAGGTGGCGACGCAGTGGGACGTCCCGCAGAACGCCGCCCACCGCTCTTCGAGTTCGCTCACCCTGGTCGGCCCGTCGGCGTTCGACACCAGGTGGTCGCCGTCCAGCACCGCCAGCACGGCCGCGCGGTCGGCGTCCTCGATCACCGGCCAGGGCAGGTCGCGGGCGCGTGGCGACACGGCGGGGCTGCCACCGAACGCGGCCAGCTTGGCGTGCCTGCTCACGGTGGTGCCCCTGTCACCAGCGGTTGGGCTCACAGATCCTCCAGTGCGTCGGCGACCGCGGCCAAGGCGTCGTCGTACGCCTGGACGAGCCGGTCGATGTGGCGGACGAGCCGTTCCGGGCGCTCCCCCGGGCCGTGGGGCGATGTGCTGCGGTGCGCGGTGTCCACGCGTACCGCTGTCCACCGGTGCGCGACCTGCTCCACGCGCCGTCCGGCCTCCGAGAGGCGGGGCAACCGCCAGCGCGCTCCGGTGCGGCGCAGCAGCTCTCCGTGGAGTGCGGCCTGCGCCTGCTGGCTCCACCCGAAGGTGTAGGTCTCGCCGATGGTCGCCACGTCCGCGGTGTGTACGGCGTGGACGAGTAGGTCCCGGTAGCGGTGCAGACCGGGTGTACCGGTCCAGTGTCCCGCCGGCCCGGTGCCGTCGCGGGTGAAGTCCCGCAGGTTGCGCCGCAGTACGGCGCGCAGTCGCCCTCTGGTCAGCGGCGGCTCCGCGGCACCGAGCCGGACGTCGAGCCAGCGGGCGTCGGCGGAGCCGCCGCTGAAGAACCGGTCCTGGTGGTCGACCGGCAGGTCGGAGCCGGCGGCCCGCAGCAGCTCCTCCAGCCGAAGGGTGCCCTTGAAGGCGGGCGGCATGGCGTCCGACACCCGTACCGTTCCCGCGTCCGGCTGCACGTCGAAGAGCACCAGCAGGTGCGCCGCGTGCACGTCCCGGTACGCGGGTCGGAACGGCAGGTGGTAGTTGTCGACGGCGATGACGGGCAGCCGTCCGGCCTCCAGCGTCTCCCGCCAGTGGGTGACGGAGTCCGGCCCCAGGGCGTGCCACCGGGAGGTCACCTCGGTGTGCGGCAGCACGCTCGCCGCGAGGTCGCCCGGGACGCGGCACGGCCAGTAGTACTCCTGCGGTCGCACGTCTCCGGGCACATGGCGGAACTCCCAGCCCGAACCCAGCGCCGCCAGCGGGTCCCGGCCCGCGTGGATCAGCACCGCGGCCAGCGTCGACTGGAGGCAGCTCACCGGATCCCGGTACCAGTGGGCCACGTCGGCGACCGTGGCGGGCGCGTCACCCGGCATCGCTCGGCCCTCGATCCGACCCGCACAGGGTCATGGCGACCACGTGGACCGCGATGTTCTCCGGGAAGCGGACGGCGTGCAGGGCGCACCTGCGGACGACGGGGACCCGCTGGCACCAGATCGTCCCCGGCACGTCCGGCTGCACATGGTGCGGATAGTGCATGACCGTGGTGGTGAGGGCGGCGGTCTCGCCGAAGACGGGGGGCGCCACCCAGTAGTCGGACACCCGCAGCGGCTCGAAGTCCACCGCGGTGTCGGCGAAATGCAGCGCCATCTCGTCCTCCACCCTTCGCTCACCGGCACACAGCAGGTAGATCCAGTCGAATCGACCGGTCGGGACCGCCAGCACCTGGCCCTCGCACCGCACATTGTCGAAACGGCCACCGTCGGCCGGCGGGAGGTCGAAAGGGACGTCCTCGACGGTGATCCGTCCCCCGTCCGGCAGCTCGTCCGCCGGCAGGGAGTTGCGCCATACGTTGAACGCGCCCTCGCGCGTGTTCGACTCCGTCGTCCAGGCGACGTTGTTCAAGTGGGCGCCCAGGTCGACACAGGTGTAAGCCGCTGCCATGTGCACCGCCCGTTCCTAGAAAGGAGTTCCGCAGTACGGCGCGTCGGTCGTGGAGAAGAGCTCGTCGGCCGCCTCGACGGAACCGGGAACCAGTTCCACCGCCAGGCCGGCCCGCACCAGGTGCCGCCACCTCGCTCCGCCGAGGTACACCCGCGCCAGGGCCCCCACGTCGGCGGCGATACCCGCCGGCCGCTGCGTGCGGGCCGCGCCGGCACCGCTGACCTCGTAGCGGCCGCTGTTGGCGGGCAGCAGAGGATCGCAGACGTCGATGACGACGGTGTGTCCGGGCCGGTACACACGGGAACTGAGCGCCGCCGGCACGTCGACGAGACGGATCCAGAGTTCGTCGTGCAGCTGCCTGTCACGCACCGCCCTGAGGTCGGTGAACAGGGTGGGCAGCAGATCGTCCGGAGGCAGTGAGACGAACTCCAGGACGTCGACGAGATCGAGGGACAGCAGATGGCGCAGGAGTCCCGCGTGGGCGGCGGGCGTGTGCGCGACGAAGTCGTCCACGACCACGGTCCGTTCGTGTCCGTGCAGCCACTCGGCCGGATGGGTGGGCCGGTAGTCGACGAAGCCCTCCTCGGCTCCGGGAGGACCGTAGACCGCCCGGTACGGTTTGATCGGCTGGGCCTGCTGGACGAGGTGGCACAGCAGCCACCAGCCGTCCGGCCGCTTGATGGAGCCGGTCCAGCCGGCGGTGTCGTAGATGCGGGACAGCACGTCCCGTGCGTCGTACTGGTCGACCAGCCGGATGCGGTCGTCGGCCTGCACTTCGTCACGGAGCCGGGCCACCGACCGGTGCACCCGTGCCGTGGCGTGTGTCGTCGCCGGCCCGAATCCGAATCGTCCGTACAGCACCGCCTCGGACGGGCAGAGCGTGGCGACGGCTTCCCCGCGGCGGGCGAAGTCCGCCAGCTGGTCCGTGATCAGGGTGCGCATGATGCCGCGCCGGGTGTGCGTGGGCAGCACACCGACATGGGTGACGGCCGCGGCGGAGACGCGCTTGCCACCGGGGACGGTGAGCCAGCTCGTGTACGAGTCCGAGCCACCGACGATCCGGCCGTCCGCGAAGGCACCGACGAAGCGGCCGGGCTCCAGGCCGGGCACGGGGTCGATGTCTCCCAGCGGAGGCAGACCGACCATGGTGCGCCAGAACACCCGGCACGCCTCGCTGAGTTCCGCGCGGTCGTACAGCGTCCGGTACTCGATGCCCGTCATCGGACCGTCCCGGCGTCGGCCTGCCGCTGCTCGGGCAGCAGGCGGATCATCGTCCAGGAAGCCGGCGGCAGTTGTGCTCGCAGCTGACCCTGGCCGATCTCGTGCCCGGCGCTGGGCCGCGGTGTCACCCGGTCCGGGGCCGCCTCCGTGTTGATCAGGTCGAGCCGGTCACCGCCGAGTTCGACGTGTTCGACGACGGCCATCCGCGGCAGGGCCCGCAGTTCCACCTCGAGTGTGGCCGCTTCGTCCCCGCGGTTCACCGCGAACAGGGCGAGGCCGCCGCTCTCCTGGTCATGGGTCGCCAGTACGTCCACGGCCGGTACGCCGCCGTAGGTGGCCGAGTGCACCTTCTCCACCTTCGGCTCGATGCGCAGGACCTCGCCGCGGGCGTGCCGCGCCATCAGCGCGAAGGGGTGGAAGGTGGTCTGGCGCCATGCCTCGCTGCCCGACTCGGCGCGGATCGGCGCGATGACGTTGACCAGCTCCGACATGCACGCGGAGGCGACCCGGTCGCTGCGCCTGATCAGGCTCATCAGCAGGCCGGCGAACGCGATGGCGTCCTCGGTGGTGTAGGCGTCCTCGATGAGCCGGGGTGCGATCTCCCATGTGTGGTTGCGCCTGGCGTAGAGCTCGTCCAGGTCGAACCGGCTCTCGTACCAGATGTTCCACTCGTCGAAGGCCACGCCCAGCTTCTTCTTGGAGCCCTGCTTGGCACCGATGTGGTCGGAGGTGGCCACCGCGGCGTCGATGATGTCCTCGACGACCAGGCCGGAGGCGAGGTATCCGGCCCGGTCGCCGTCGATGGGTTCGAAGTACCCGTGCAGCGACACGTGGTCGACGTACTCGTAGCAGTGCTCCAGTACCGTGGCCTGCCAGGTGTTCGGGCTGGGCAGGAAGCGCCACGCGCTGGCACAGGAGATGATCTCGATGGTGGGGTCGATGCGTTTCATCGCCTTGGCCGCCTCGGCCGCCTCGAGCCCGTACTGGACGGCCGACTTCTGCGCGATCTGCCAGGGGCCGTCCTGTTCGTTGCCCAGGCACCACAGCTTGATGTCGTACGGTTCGCGTACGCCGTGGGAGATGCGCAGGTCCGAGTACTTCGTCCCGCCGGGGAAGTTGGTGTACTCGATCAGGTTGCACGCGTCGGCGATGTCCCGGGTGCCGAAGTTGGTGACCATCATGGGCTCGACGTTCGCCAGGCGCGCCCACGCCATGAACTCGTTGAGCCCGAACGTGTTCGGCTCGATCTGCCGCCACGCCAGTTCGAGCCGGGACGGACGCTCCGCGACGGGGCCGACGCTGTCCTCCCAGTCGAAGCTGGCGACGAAGTTGCCGCCCGGGTAGCGGGCCATGGTGACGCCGAGTTCCCGCGTCAGCTCCAGCACGTCCTGCCGGTACCCGGCGGCGTCGGACTTCGCGTGGCCGGGTTCGTAGATGCCGCCGTAGATACAGCGTCCCATGTGCTCCACCAGCGTCCCGAACATATGGCGCGGGACGGACGCGATCGTGAAACTCGGTTCGATGACTACACCGCAGACAGTCATGCGTGGGTTTCTCCCGGGTCGAGGTGCTTGGCCAGGTCGGTTCCGATGTCCCGAACCACGGATACGAGTTCGGCGATGTCTTCCGAGCGTGTGCCGTAATGCAGGACACACGCCCGCAGTACCACCCGTCCCTGCAATCGGGTACTGGTGAGAAAAACACGTCCGTCCGTCTGCACCGCCGCCTCGATGGCACGGTTGAGGTCGTCCAGCCAGCCCGCTTCAGGGGCTGTTCCACTGGGCACGTACCGGAAGGCCACGATGGAGAGACCGACCGGTGCGGCCAGGTGCAGAAGCGGATCGTGTGCGATCAGGGAAGCCAGTTCCCGCGCGAGCGTCAGATGATTCTCGATCAGGGCGCGCAAACCGCTCCGGCCCATCTGCCGCATGACGGCCCAGAGTTTCAGCGCCCGGAAGCTGCGGGTCTGCTGAAAACCGAACTCGGCGAAGTCGGGACCTCCGATCCCGACCCCTTCCTCGGTCTGGAGATAGGGCGGTACGTACGCGAACGTCCTGCGCAGCAGTTCACCGTCCCTGACCATCGCGCACCCGCACTCGATGGGCACCGACATCCATTTGTGGGGGTCCATGCTCAGGGAGTCCGCGCGCTCCAGTCCGTCGAACTTCGGCGCGGTCCGGGGAGTGGCTTTCGCGATGGCTCCGTACGCGCCGTCGACGTGCAGCCACAGCCGGTGGCGCCGGCAGATGTCCGCGATCGCGTCGAGTGGGTCGACCGCTCCGGTGTTGACGGTTCCGGCGGTGGCGACGACGCAGAAGGGTCGCTCTCCGGCTTCGATGTCGTGCTCGATCCGGCGTACCAGGTCCTCGGGGCACATACGGTAGCCGTCGTCGACGGCGACGGTCCGCAGGGCCGAGGAGCCCAGTCCCAGGAGTTCGACGGACTTGCGGACGGAACTGTGCGCCTCCTCGGAGGTGTACAGGACGAGACGCCGGCCGTCGGGAGGATCGACGCCGTCTCTCCGGACGTCCCACCCGTCGGTCTCGGCGACCCACTGGCGGGCCGCGGCCAGGCCCGTCATGGTCGCCGTCGTTCCGCCGCTGACGAGGATTCCGGCCGCTTCGGACGGGAATCCCATCAGGTCCTTGAACCACCCGAGTACAGCGGTCTCCACGTGCAGTGCCGCGATGTCACCCACGTCGGCGCTCGGATTCTGGGCCGCCGCGAGCATGTCCGCGAGGACACCTATGGGTGCGGGTGCCGAGTTGACCCAACCGAAGAAGCGCGGGTGCCCGTTGCCCATGGGGTAGGGGAGCACGAGTTCGTCGATGTCCTTGAGCAGTTCGGCGGCAGGAGCCGGGGCGTCGCTCAACTCCTGCGTCCGTAACCGCGTCCTGACCGCTTCGGGCATGACCCGGAAGACGGGGCCGTTACGGATGTTCGTCAGATGGTCGACCACTAAGTCGGCCGTCTCGTGAGCCAGTCGACGGAATTCGTCCTCCGTGAGGGACGGACCGCCCTCAGTGCTCATGGCACAGATCCCTTCGGACGTCGTGGACCGTTACCGGTCTTGCCGCTGTGTCCTTCCAGACTTGTCCGTTCAGCTGGCAGCTGATATCGGCATGGGTGGCCATGAAGTCCACGGCGGTGCGGCGCACACGCTCAGAATTCGTTCGGCATCCGGGAGTCACCTGAGGGGCGTGATGCCGCACGAGGAAATGGGATGCGGGCGCGAAAAGACCGTCTCCTCGCGGAAGCGCACCTTATTGCGGATACGGGGCAGATGGATGCGGTCAGCAGTGGCCGACGTGTTCGGGAATGATGGAATGCTGCGCTGCGAACAGCGTTCGACATCTCGAACGTGCGAGGGCGGTTGTGGTCGGGTGACGGCCGGCAAGAAGTGGGCCGGAAGCGGTGGTCGGCGTTACTGCGGCTCCTGCTGGTTCTCCCCGAAAGCACTCCCGGGGATCCGGTCTCCGGTGTGGCCGCACCGCGGCACTCCGCCCGACTCCGGCCGGCGGTACACCCGGAGTCCGGGAGAGAACACCGTCGCAGGTGAACGGTGCGCCATCACGAACAGGCGAACGGAACAGACTCATCTAGTCAGCGCGCCAGCTTTACCGCGCTGCAATGAGCCTAGATGAGGAATTGCCGCGCTGCAAGAAGTCGGTCGACGCCGGTGCGGAGGCCGGCTCTTCGGGTCGGGACGGAGCAGGCCTCCATCCCCCTGCTGTCGGCGGCGTCGTGAAGTGGAACCCCTCGGCCGGCTGACCACGGCAGACAGTGCGGTGGGGCGGGAGGGGTCGGGGGAGCGGCGTCGGGCCGCGCAGGCGATGCGCGTCAGGAGCCGGAGGCCTGCGCGGCCTGGCGTCCCACGGTGCTCTGGCGTGCGATGAGCCGGTGCGGGGCGCGAATCTCCAGGCCGGGAACCTGAGTGGTGCTGCCGATGCGCTGGAGGAGCCGCTCGACCGCCGTTTCGGCGATCATCTTCTTGTCCGGCGAGATGGTGGTGACGGTGGGGTTGGAGTACCGCCCGTCCTCGATGTCGTCGTAGCCGACGACGGCGACGTCCTCGGGAACCCGCAGGCCCCGGGAGGCCAGCGTGTGCATGGCGCCGAGCGCCACCAGGTCGCTGTAGCAGAAGACGGCGTCCGGCGGCTCCTCCCGGTCGAGCAGGTGGGCCATGGCGGTGGCGCCGTCGGCGCGGTTGAAGCGCGGCGTGGAGATGATCAAGTCCTCGTGGACCGGCAGCCCCGCGTGTTCGTGGGCGAGCCGGAAGCCGCGGGTGCGCAACTGGGCTGCCTCGCCGGTGCGGTAGGGCTGGTCGCCGATCGCCGCGACGCGGCGTCGGCCGAGGCTGAGCAGGTGCTCGGTGGCTTCACGGGAGGCGGCGCTGTCGTCGATGCCGACGTGGTCGAAGCCGCCGTCGCTGACGCGTTCGCCGAGCACGATGAGCGGCAGACTCGCGTCGCGGACGGACAGGTCGGACTGGGCCAGGCCGAGCGGGCTGAAGATGACGCCGTCGAAGAGCAGGTGGAGGGAGCCTTGGGTGAGGAACTTCTTCTCGTGCTCCGGATCGCCTTCGGTCTGGTCGATCAGGACGTTGTAGCCCCGCACGCGAGCGGCACGGATGATGTCTTGCAGGAGCTCGGCGAAGTAGGGGGTGTCCAGGTAGGGCACCACCACGGCGATCTGACCGGAACGTCCGGCGGCGAGGTTGCGGGCGAGTACGTTCGGCCGGTAGCCGAGTTCGTCGACGGCCTGCTGGACACGGGCGCGGGTGCCCTCGGCGACCGGCGCGTAGCCGTTGACCACGTTGGAGACGGTACGGCTGGAAACGCCCGCTCGGATGGCCACATCGCGCAATGTGACGGGTCTTCCCATGTGTCACCTTCGCCTGGGATGCCGGTATTCGGAGTCGTCGAGTTACTGCCGCGTTACCTCTTGCAGCGCGGCAACTTCTTGGTTCACACTTCTGCAGCGCTGCAAAACAGCCTAACAGAGCGGCTCTCCCGGCACAGCGAACCGTCCCCTTCCCGGGCCGGGGAAGCGGGTTGCCCGGGAGGCCCGGCAGGCATGCACACAGCCGGAAGGAGACGGCCCGGACCAGACACGGGAATCGTTCACACCTCCTCGATCCTCTCTTCCTGCCACCTACCCGACGCCGGCGGCCCCAGCCTTCCTGCCCGAGCCGGGACCGCGAACCCCTACGGGATCCTTGCCGGGCCCCCGCGGCGCTACCCGCCGCCCTGCCGCAGTGGTCCGCGGCGGTTCCCGTTTCCGAGCCGACCGCCACCAGGACTCCCCGAGGCGGCAGGCCACCCGCCGTGCCGCGCCGAACCGCCGCCCAACAAGCACGCCCCCCGGGCGGGGCCGGGGTGGCCCCTGCCTGCCGCGTCGGAACTCCGTCCGTCGCCGAACCGCACTCGAAGCATCCGCCAAGACATCCGCTCACCCTCCTGTCACGGCCGTCCCGCGGCCGGCTGCGTCTACCTCCCGGAGCGATTTCTCATGCTGCATGCCTCCCTGACCGTCGATCCCGCCTTCCGCGTCGCCGAAGTCAACCCCCGCCTCTTCGGTTCCCTCGTCGAGCACATGGGCCGCTGCGTGTACACCGGCATCTACGAACCCGGCCACCCCCAGGCCGACGAGGACGGCCTGCGCCGCGATGTCCTCGCCCTCGTACGCGAGATGGGCGTGACCACCGTGCGCTACCCCGGCGGCAACTTCGTCTCCGGGTTCCGCTGGGAGGACAGCGTCGGCCCGGTGGACGAGCGTCCCCAGCGGCTCGACCTCGCCTGGCACAGCACCGAGACCAACGCCTTCGGCCTGCACGAGTTCCGCACCTGGACCGAGAAGGCCGGCATCGAACCGATGATGGCCGTCAACCTCGGCACCCGCGGGGTCGCCGAGGCCCTCGACCTGCTGGAGTACTGCAACCACCCCGGTGGCACCGCCCTGTCCGACCAACGGCGGGCCAACGGCGCCAAGGACCCCTTCGGCATCCGCATGTGGTGCCTGGGCAACGAGATGGACGGCCCCTGGCAGACCGGCCACAAGACCGCCGCCGAGTACGGCCGCCTCGCCGCCGAGACCGCCCGCGCCATGCGCCAGATCGACAACCGTCTGGAACTGGTGGCCTGCGGCAGCTCCAGCTCCTCCATGCCCACGTTCGGATCCTGGGAGGCCACCGTCCTGGAACACGCCTACGACCAGGTCGACTACATCTCCTGCCACGCCTACTACGAGGAGTGGGACGGTGACCTGGCGAGCTTCCTGGCCTCCGGGGCCGAACTAGACCAGTTCATCGACGACATCGTCGCCACCGCCGATCACGTCCGGGCCAAGTTGCGCAAGAAGAAGCGGATCAACCTCTCCTTCGACGAGTGGAACGTCTGGTACCTGTCCCGCTTCCAGCAGGAGGAGGTACCGACCGACTGGGCGGTGGCCCCGCGGGTCACCGAGGACGAGTACAACGTCGCCGACGCCGTCGTCGTCGGCGGCCTGCTGATCAGTCTGCTGCGGCACAGCGACCGCGTCACGGCGGCCTGCATCGCCCAGCTCGTCAATGTCATCGCACCCATCCGCAGCGAACCGGGCGGACCCAGCTGGCGGCAGACCACCTTCCACCCCTTCGCCCAGGCCGCCCGCCACGCCCGCGGCACCGTCCTGCGGGTCGAGCCCGTCGCGCCGGTGTACGACACCAAGCGGTCGGGCGAGGTGCCCGTCATCGACGCGGTCGCCACGCACATCTCCGGTGCGGAAGGCGAGGACGGCGACGAGCTGACGGTGTTCGCCGTCAACCGGCACCTCAGCGACACCACCGAACTCTCCGTCGATCTGCGTGCCTTCCCCGGCTACCGACTGGTGGAGCACTCGGTACTCAGCGACCCCGACGTCCGCGCCGTCAACACCGAGCAGCAGCCCGACCGAGTGCGTCCGCACCTCGCCGAGCCCGGCTCCCTCGACGGCGGCCGCCTGGTCGTCCGGTTGCCGGCCGTCTCCTGGAACGTCATCCGGTTGCGCCCCGTCGGCTGACCCGTCGCCGCGATCGGCGCCGGAACCCGCAACAGGCCCGCCGCCGGCGGCACCGGGATCTCCAGCTTCTCGGTCTCGTGCGGTGCGGGGCCCGTGATCGAGCGGGCCGCTTAGCATGCGGCTGGTGCAGAGCGGCCTTCGCCGGAGGTCCGGGTGGCGACGGACTGCCGGCGTCCGCGGGATGAGCAGGGCTGAGTCCCCGGCCCGCTGGGGCGGCCGCCGGCCGAGGTGCCGACCCGTGTGCCCCTCGTGGGGTGCGCCACCGCCTGGCCGCTGGAACGGTCGGCGAGGCCGGCCTCGCCCTCGGCCGTCCCGCCGTGACGCCCGGCTGACCGTTCACGGCAGGCGGCGGCTGGTCGCACGAGGACCTCCGGTGCGGTGCAGTCCTGGACAGCCCCACCACACCGGAGGTCCTCGCCATGATCAAGATCCGTGAGTGTCACCAACGCTCGTGAGCAGTACGCCTGGCCGCTCGTCGTCGCCGCAGAGGTGCGCGGCCACGATGTGACGAGCACTCACGACGGCGGTCAGAGGGCGATGACGTCCAGATCCGACGGGGCGATGATCGAACCCCGGTAGCCGATCGCGTCGGCAGCCGTCTGCGCCTTCGCGGAGAACGCGGCAGGGGCCTGCGGAATCGGCGTGTAGTGGCAGAGGACGAGTCGTCGCGCACCGGCGGCTTTCGCCACCCGAGGGAGGTCCGACACATCGGAGTGCGCCTGGAGCATGTGGGTGCGCAGTTCCTCCGCCTGGGCTTCCGGGAGCGAGGCGGTGATCCGGTCGATGAGCGAACTGTCCATCACCTCGTGCACGAGGACGTCGCAGTCGTGCGCGAGCCGGATGAGGTTGGCGTCGGGCGCGGCGGTGTCACCGGAGAAGACGACGACCTTGCCGCTCGCCTTGACGGTGAAGCGGTAGGCGTAGGCGTCCTTCACCTCAGGGCCGTGGAAGACGCGGGTCGCGTCCACTACGACGTTGTCGTCCTCCATGACCCGAACGATCGCCGAGGAGCCCGGCACCTTCACATCGTGCGCACGCAAGGTGGGATAGTCGGCGAAGCCGCCGGCGGCTTCGTAGAGCCGCACGTCCTGACCGAACATGGCCGTGAGTCCGGTGAGCTTCTGCTTGACGCCCGGCGGCCCCCACAGGGTGAGTCCGCCGAGGGCGCTGCGCGCGTAGGTCCAGCCGTGCAGGACCAGGTCGGGGAGACCGGACGTGTGGTCGACGTGGTGGTGGGTGAGGAACACGTTCTCGAGGTTCGCGAATCCCAGGCCCGAGGCGACCAGCTGGCGGGCCGTGTCGAGCCCGCAGTCCACGAGGTAGACGCTGCCGCCGGCGACCAGGGCCAGGGCGGGTTTCGCGTGCCCGACATTGACGGTGGGCCCGCCGTCGACGCCCAGCATGACGAGCCGGTCGGCGCCGGAGTCGACGGCCGCCGCCGTATCCGCCGCGGCAGGCGACGCCGACCACAGGCCCGACGCCGTCAGCCCGCCGGCCACGACCAGTCCCGTCTGTACGACCCGGCGCCTGGACACCGGTGACGCATCGGCTCCGGTCCTCGTGCCGTCGGGTGACAGTCCGGCCGGTGCGGAGTGGAGGGGCGGGTCAGCACACATGTCGGCTCTTTCCGTACGGCCGTCGTCGACGGCGGGGACGATGCGGGGGGCGGGTACGGTCGGTCGAGGGGCCACGGGGGTTCACGGCCGACTGCCGCGGCCAATGAGGGGCGGGGGCGTCACGGTCGTGGTGACGAAGGATGGGGCAGAGAGCAGGCGGGAGGGCTGCCGTCGGGCAGGGCGGGAGTCGCTGGCCGAAGGGGGGCGACTCTGCCGGCCGCAGAGATCACCGCTTCAACAGGTGAGGACTTCTGGCGGTCGGTCGCGGAGATCACTGCTTCAACGGGTGGGGGCTTCCGGCGGCGCCGTGAGGGGCTGCCCGCCGGGACGAAGGACGCGGGAGGCGCCGCCGCTGTCGCGCGGGCTCGTTCTGCGCTGGTACGCCAGGAGGCCGAGGAACCCGGCGAGGAAGCCGCTGATCAATCCGGAAACGGCGTGATGGGCTGCGTTGGCCGCCGGGCCGGAGGGCATGCCGACGACGATGTAGTTGGCCAGTGCGCTCATGACCGCGCCGATGACGCCTCCGATCAAGCCACTGGTCAGCGCGGTGGACGTCGGCCCTGCCCGGTGCCCGGAACCCACGTGGGTGGTGCCGGCGCAGGACGCGGGGTCGGAGCATGGCGGCTTTGGGGCGGAGGAGGACGTGTCGTCGGACGGGATCATCGTTGATTCCTTGGGTGTGCGGGTGTGTCTCGAGGCCGCGCCGCCGTCGCCCGCAGTCGCGGACCGCCGAAGCGACCGGACCGGGGCGGGCACGGCGACCGAAAGGCTCAACGGCCGGCTCCCGGTGGGGGCGGCCGCCTGGGGGCAGTGAGGCTGATGCCGATCCCGGGCAGATGACCGTCGCGAGCGACGCGACGGCGGATGGCGGCGTGGCGGTGTCGGTACGGCGGCGGCAGGGGGTGGTGCGCCGGACGTGCTCCCGGTCCCTTCGGCGGGCCCGGAATGTCAGTAAGCCTGACATGGCTTTCGGTACCTCGACAAGACGCGCGGCGAACAAAGTCGTGGCTTCCGCAGTACGTGAACCAACCGGCCCGGAACCAACCGGCCCGGCCCCGGGCTGCCACCCTCAAGATGCTGCCCAGCGCGAAGGGCAGCGCACGGCGGTGAAGCCGCGAGCCGCCTCGGCGCCCCCGTCCCTGGCGCGGGTGAGGTCGGCGGCGGTGTCGAGGCGTCATGGCGAGGCGGGCTGCGCAGCGAGCGGACCGTCAGCGAGGGTGACGGTCATCCACGGTGCGGCCTCCTCGCGAAAGGAGTGTCCGACGGGATCGGTGCCGCTGCGGTCGTCGAGACCGAAGCCGGTGACCATGATCATGTCCGAGTCGTCGGCGACGGAGACGAGATGCGTTCCACGGAGCGGGCAGAAACCGCGGCGCAGGGTCGGCCAGGTTGCCTACCACGTCGGCTCGCCACCGGGGCCGGTCCACGTCAGCCCGTCCCTGCGGAAGCCGAGCCACAGGACGGCCGGGCCGCCGGAGATCCGGGTCTCGTGTCGGCAGGAGCACAGATGCGGATCATCCGGGACACCTGCACCTGGTACACGATGTTCTCGCACTCGCGGCGTCCGGTCCTCAGCGCAATGGCCGTACCCGCTGCGTCGACGTCCGGGTCCGTGTCCCCGGATGAGGTGTGATCCGGGTGGCGGGAGGGACCGTCTGGCCGGGGCGGCGGGAGGAGCTGCGCATGGAACTCCTTGTCCGTAGGCGCCCGTTGGGCCGATGACACTGGGTGGGGCATCACGCGAAGGGGCTTCACCAAGGTCGGGGTGGGCTGTCCGTAAGTCCTGAGGCGGCCGGGCCGCCGCAGGGGAGGCCGAGACGGGTGAAGTACTCGGTGGCGAGGATGCTGTCCCGCCTCTGGGCGTCGGCACGGGACAGCAGTGCGGGCAGCGGTCGCCTGCCCCTGAGTTGGCTGATGTGTGAGCAGACGGCGGCCCATTTATGGTCGAGCCAGGCCGTCACGTCCACGACGGCGGTCACGTACTCATCGGGTACGGCCAGCAGGGTTTTCCCGACCTCGCTCAGCAGCGGCTCGAGGTCAGTGATCCCGGACCGGGGGTGGGTTGCGGCGTAGAAGGCCGAGGGGTGCCAGGGCTCGCCGGCGTCGGGGTACAGGTGCGGCAGTCCGGCGGCTTCGACGGCGAGAAGGGTGATCTGGTGGGTGCGCCTGTGGTCCGGGTGTCCGGTCAGCTGGCCCAGGGCGTCGTGGCCGATCACGATGTCGGGCTGGAACTGGCGGATGTGTACGACCAGGCGGCCGACGGCCTCGTCCAAGGGCGCGTCGACGAGGCGTACGGCACCGCCGGGTGCGGAGTCGGGGTTGCGCGCGTCGGCGTAGCCGAGCAGACGCGGGGCGCCGGCGCTCAAGGCCGTCAGGGCGTCGGCGAGTTCGGGGGCACGGTGGCTGTCGGCCGTCCAGGTGGCGGTGACGACCGCGGTGCGGGCGCCCGCGGCGGCATGCAGGGCGAGAACTCCGCCGGCGAGGAGGGATTCGTCGTCCGGGTGTGCGAAGACTCCGAGGACGGAGGGTGCGCTCGGTTGCGTCACGGGGGTGCCTCCGGGCAGGGGCGGTTCGGTCAGTGCGTGGGGACGGGGGTGTGGGTGAGCTCTTCGGCCCGGCGGGCGATGAGCGGGGCGAGGGTGGGGTGGACGCCTCTGGCGCAGGCCTGGAGGAGCTGGGCGAGCGCGACGAGTTCGCCGGTTCGGCCGGCGTCCGTGTTCAGGACGTGGGCGAACTCGCGCCGGATGCGGGCGGCGGTCGCGGGCGCGGCGAGGGTGTACGCGTGGAGAAGGCCGAGGTCGTAGCCGACGGGGAGGCGCCCCCAGTTTTCCCAGTCGAGCATGACCAGGGGCGCACGGGTGAGGTTCGCCCAGTGCAGATCGGCATGCCCGGTCGTCGTCTCATGGATCCGTACGGCGTCGATGCCGAGGAAACGGCGGAAGTTCCGGTCGATCCAGCCCTGCCGTACGGACTCCCGGTCGGTGGGCACCGTCGCGAGCGTGCTCAGGGCGTTCCTCAGGTCCGTCCACCAGGCGTCGGGCAGAGCGATGTCCTGGGCGAGGGCGGGACTGCCGAGGGTGACCGGTGGGACGGGCACGTACTCGGTGAGCTCGGCCCGGTAGGCGACTTCCGACGCGGTCCAGTCGAGGACGCCGCGCAGCCGCGGCCGCGGTACCGATCGCGGCACCTGCGTGTCCGCGGTCGCCGTGCCTTCCCACAGCCGGCCGCCGGCCCGGTCCATCGCGGCGGCGACGACCCGGAGCCAGCCGTCCCCGGTCCGGCGTCCGAGGGTGCGGCCCTGCCATCCCCACACCTCCGGCCCCGACGCGGACACCTGCAACCGCTGCGCGGCGGCCGCGTGCGCGCGCCGCATCCGCTCCCTGTCGTCGTGTTCCTTCGGCGCGGTGAACACCGTCTCGCGTGCCGCCGGTTCCACCGTCACACCCCCTCCGTCACGACGCCGGCCCCGGGGCGCTCGACGGGGCGGGGCAGCAGCGCGTCACGCCCCGGCCATCGGAACACCAGGCGGCAGTGCTCCTTGTCCAGGACGTCCCCGGCGGGCAGCAGATCGTCGGGCGTGCCGGCCGGGTGGACCGTCAGGGCGGGGTCGGCGTGCTTGCTGTTGTCGTCGGCGCGCACGTGGCGGTCCCAGGCCCGGACCGTGGCCGCCAGCCGCTCGGCGAGCTGTGGGCCCTGCTTGCCGAAGGCGTGGACGACCCACTCCCACTCCTTGTCCTCCGGGCGTTCGCCGTCCTGGGTCTGTACGTGGGTCAAGTAGGCGAGCGAAGCGTCGCCGACGATCGCGGGTGCGTCACGGTCCTTCGCGATGCCGGTCACACCCTCGTCCGGGTCCTGGTGGGCGGCCAGTCGGCAGGAGCTGGGCAGGGTGGTGGCCGCGTACAGCTGCAGTGAGCCGAAGAAGACGCCCGCCCCCATGACCACACCGGTGGCGACCTCGTGCCGCGGCCCGCGCAGCGCCTCCTCCAGGCCCGCCGTCGGGGCGGCGGCACCGTCGTCGAAGCGGAGCGTCAGGCCGCCGTCGAGAAGGGAGACGACCGGGGTGGCGCGGGCCTGCTGCCCCTGGTCGCGGACGAAGCCGCAGTAGGTGAAGTGGCGGGCGTGCAGCACCTGGCCGCGCCGCTCGAAGGCGATCGCCCGGGTGTAGCCGCCGATCTCCAGCGGAAGGACGAGGCGTCCGCCCCCGGCCAGCTGTTCCCGCCAGGCCGGGGCGATGTCCCAGCAGCTGTAGGTGATCACGCTGCCGTCGAAGCCGCCGCGGGGCACGAGGTGGGCGGGTGCGCCGAGGGCCGCGTCGGCTTCGACGACGGTGACGCGTCCGCTGCCGGCCTCCGTGGTGAACCGGCGGGTGCGGCGCACGACCCACGGGTCGATGTCGACGGTGACCACGCGCCCGTCGGGTCCGGCGACGTGGGCGATCAGCTCGGCGTTGTAGCCGCCGGATCCCGCTTCGAACACGATCGCACCCGGCTTCAGGCACAGGTTCTCGATCATGTCGGCCTGGAGCCACGCCGAGGACACCGAGCTGAGCGCCGCTCCGGCCTCGTCGCGCCGGGTGATCACGGCCCGGTCGCCGCCGTCGTACGCGGCCGAGAGGTCCGCTTCCGGGGCGAAGCGGTGGCGCGGAACGGTCCGCAGCGCGTCGCGGACCGGCTCGGACGGGGCCCAGCCGCCGTCGATCACCGTCTCGGCCATCGCCTGACGCAGCCGGACCGCCTCGGCCGGCTCACCCGGCACCATCGGCTGCTCGACGGCGACGGGGTAGGAGACCACGGGCGGCAGGTCGGGAACGACTCCGGGCCACACGGCATCCAGCGCCTGCGCGGCCGGGACGAACACGGCGCCGACGCGGGCAAGAGCGTGCAGGTCGTAGAACTCCCAGCGGTCGAACAGCTCCGGTTCCCGGTTGGCCGGGGTTCCCGTCCACGCGGTGATACGGACGACCGCCGTGAGCCGCGGAACGCCGTGACTGTCGTCGACCAGCATCGTCACCACGTGCGCATCCGCCGGATCGGCGACCAAGCCCGTGTCCTCGGCGAGTTCACGCACCGCCGCGGCGGCGAAGTCCTCCGATGCGGTGGTCTTGCCGCCGGGCAGATCGAGCATGCCGTGCCGGGACCGGCCGAGCAGGACCCGCCCGGCTTCGTCGGTGACGACGGCGAGGGCCCCGGTCAGGGCGTGCCCGGTGGTCGGCCTCTTCTCGACGGTCCGGGTGTCGGTGTGGCAGGGCCCGCGCAGGACCAGGAAGGCCAGACCGTCCGCGTCCAGCCGCTCCACCGTCTCCCATCCGGCGGCGGCCAGGGCGATCTCGTCCTCGTCCAGGGCGATTCCGCGCCGCTCCGCAGGCGTGTTCTCCACCACCGGCGTGATGACGACGAGAGCGCCGCCGTCCCGCAGCCGCTCACCCAGCCTGTGCATGAGGCGACGGCGGTCCTTCACGAACGGGTACATCAGCCGCAGCACGACCAGGTCGTACCCCTTCTCGTGCAGCGGGGCCGGATCGTCGCGCTCGATGTCCAGCCGCAACCAGCGCACGCCCTCGACGTCGGCGTGCTCCGCGCGGGCCCGGGCGATCGCACTGGCGGCGAAGTCGACGGCGTCCACGGTGTAGCCGAGGGAGGCGAGACAGACGGACATCTCGCCGGTTCCGCAGCCCACGTCGAGCGCCCGCCCGCCGTCGGGGGCAGGGGCGTGCTCGGCGAGCAGATCCCGCTCGCGCTCACCGACCCGCCGGAATCCCTTGCCGTCGCCGTAGTGCTGCTCCCACTGATCGCGGGCGATGTACGTCACCGTGCTGCTCCTCGTGTAGCGGGGTGGTGGCCAGGGTGTTGTGCGGCGCGGAGCCGGGCCAGGGTGCGCCGGCCGCGCTCCACCAGCTCGGGATCGCCGTGGGCGGCGCCGTAGGAGACGCCGGAGACGGCGTCCAGGACGGAGAGGACCGTGAGCTGGGCCTCTTCCTCCGCGGTGAAGGGGCGGCCGTAGCCGTCCATCACGGCTTCCAGAAGGTCCGGACGGCCGTGCCAGGCATCGGACAGCCGCACGAAGTCCCGTACCGCCGGGCCTTCCTCCGATCTCTCGAAATCGATCACGTACAGGGCGTCGGCGGCTTCGTCCCATCGCAGATTGCGGGGCTGGAAGTCGCCGTGCGTGGGCACCGCCTCCCGGGCGGGCAGGCCGGCGGCCCTCTCGGCCGTGGCGCGGCCGAACTCCTCGTCCCCCGGCGCGAGGTGGGGCCGGGCTCCGTCCAGGTGCCGCCCCAGCTTTCCCAGCGGCGGGGCGCCGGCGGCGGCCGGACGGGGTGGGGAGCTGTGGTGGATGGCGGCTGCGAGCCGCCCGATGCGGTGGAAGATCCGGCGCTGCTGCTCGGGCGGGTGGGCGGCACCGTGCAGGGACCGGCCTCCCACTGCGGTGAGCACCACGGCCCGCAGCCCCGCGTCGGCGGCCACCAGCCTCGGCGCGGCCGCGCCGAGGCGGACGACATAGCCGCGGAGCGCGGCTGCTTCTCGCTGGTGGAAGCGGGCGTTCTGGTGGATCTTGACGTACCAGGTGCCGCCCTCGGCGCCGCGCGCCCGCCATACGCGGCTCTCCTCGCGGGCCCAGGAGACATCCGTCCAGGTGATGATCCGGCCCACCGCCCGCTCGGTGAAGGCGCGCACCGCAACGTCCGGGACGGTGCCGCAGTCGGTGCGGTCGGGGACCAGGACCAGTCGGTCGGCAGCCGGGGCATGGGCGATCGGGTCGCCGGACTCCTGGAAGTGCACGGCCATCCGCGCGCCGGCCCGGTAGGCCTCCAGCCCGGCCCGGCAGTACGCGGCCATCGGCTCCGGCAGCGCGTCGAGCGGGAACCAGCCCAGGGCGTCGCACACCCGGGGTGCCACGACCTGCGGGGTGCCGTGCCGGCGCCTCACCTCGAAGAACACCCCGAGACGGGCGCCGCCGGCGGGGGAGCGGTGGTGCACGGTGACGGCCGCGCGGACATCGGCCGGATCGACCGCGACGCCGGCCTCCTCCCGGGTCTCGCGCACCAGCGCCGTGACCATGTCCTCCCACGGACCGTCCACATGCCCGCTGACCAGATGCCAGCAGCCCGCCGCGTACACGTCACCGGCCCGCCGGGACAGCAGCACCTCAGGTCCCGCCGTGCCGTCGCGCAGGGCGATCAGGTGAACGTCGAGCGGCTCGGTATGCCGCCGGGTGCCGGTCACGCGGCACCGCCGGGGCGGCGCGCGAGCAGCACGGTGAACACCGCGTCCTCCTTCAGGACGCCGCCGCGGGCAGGGGCCTTGAGGAGCCGGAGCGCTTCGGCCTCGAACTCGCGGTGGCGGCCGGCGAGCAGGGCGGGGTCGGGAACGCCGTGCTGGGTGGCGGCCAGGAGGCGGACCGCCGCGTCCGGCAGGCCGGGACGGTAACGGGCGTGGTCGGCGGCCTCGGACCCGAACAGGGCGTCGTCCGAAACCACCGCAGAGGCCGACTGGTCGGGGCGGGTCATCGCGAATCTCCAGGGACGTGGGGGAGTTGCCAGGTCAGAGCGCCGTTCGGGCTCGTGGCACGCTGGACGTCATCGGCGTCGAAGCGGAGCTGGTACACGGCCGGTCCACCGGCCGCCCGCCAGCGGGCGGCGACATCCTGGACCTCCGCCCAGATGTCCCGGGGGCCGCAGGTCGTCACGTCCCACCGGCGGTAGCCGACCGGTCTCACCCGCATCCACGACCCGCACCGGGGCGCGCCGATCGTCAGGTCCTCGGCACCGAAGTGGCGCACCGACCCCGGGTACAGAGCGTCCAGGGCCAGCCACATCCCGCGTGCCGTGTCCGCCGGCGGCGCCAGCCGGCTGCGCCGCGTCCGCCCTTCGGCCGTGGTGATCGTCGCGCGGAACCCGGCGGACAGGAACAGCCGGTCGAAGCCGGCACCGGCGCGATGCCCGAACTCGACCGCGCGCAGCTCCGCCCCGACGGTCCCGTCCGGCCGTTTGTCGATCACGGCCAGGCCCGGCCACGACGGCGACGACGTCCCGAGCGTCATCAGGGCGCGCCCGCCCAGAGCCAGCTGCTCCACCAGGGCCTTCGGCACGCGGCGGACGGCGAAGGAGACGAACATCCGGTCGTAGGGAGCCGCGTCGGCCCACCCCCAGGTGCCGTCTCCGGTCGCAACGGTCGGCCGGTAGCCGAGTGCGGACAGGCGCTCGCGGGCGCCCGCGGTGACGTGCGGGTCGATGTCGAGGGTGACGACGCCGGCGTCGCCGCACACGAAGCACGCCACCGACGCGGTCACCCCGGCGCCGGTCCCGACGTCCAGCACTCGCTGCCCGGGCCGCAGGTCCAGCTGCCGAAGCAGGTCCGCGGTCATGCCCATCGTGCTCGACATCGCGGTCATGGAGCCCCCGCGGCGCGGACCGGCAGCGCGGCCGACGATCGGCTCGCCGTCGTGCTGGATCGCGACACTGTCCCCGCTGTGCAGCCGCTCCAGCAGCTCGTCCCGGTCGGCCGGGCGGGACCAGTCCAGCAGATCCCAGCGCGGCGGGTCCTCGTCCGGGACGCCGCGCCGCACGTACGCCTGGGGCATCAGGATCTGGCGCGGCAGCGCGAGCAGGGCCGCACGCACCGGCCCGGGGCCCAACTCTCCGCTCTCCTCGAGCCGGGCGACCATCGCCGCCCGGGCGGCCGCGGCCCCGGACGCGGCGTCGGCGGACTGAGACGGCGGGAGAGCCACGGTGGGCATCAGGGCGCCCGGCACGACCCCGCCCGCCTCCGGCACCTCGCGCAGCGCCGCGGCGAGCAGCGAGCGCTCGTCGGGCTCGATGCGGCTGACGGGGGTGAGCAGGGGACCGTCGGTGGCCCGGTGCCAGATGTGCAGGACGCGGCGCCGGCGGCTGGTCACGACAGCGCTGCGGGTGCCGTGACGTGCTCAGGCAGCGTCGTGCGGGCGGGCACGTCGACGGGCCCGTCCAGCGCTGCGAGCAGCCCGGCCAGGGCGTCACGCTGGTCAGGGTGGCGGTCGATGTGCGCCTCGACGGTCTTACGGATCGCGGAAGAGCTGGGTGGCATGAGCGTCGTCTCGCCTTCGACGTGGGGGCGGTTCTGTGGGCGGGGCCGGGGAACTCGCACTGGTGGGTCAGCTCGCCGTCTCCTGATCGGGCGGCTGGGTGCCTCGGGAGCCGGCCGCGGCCTTCGGCAGGTTCCCGGCCCCGTCGCTGCCTGGTTCGATCTACGTCGATGCGCTCCCCTCGTGGACGTGATGGCGGTGTCGATGTGTTCGCCGGTGTGTTCAACGACGCCGCCGGGATGTCGAACGCCTGCTCTTTCGGACGGGTTGTGCACCCTGGGATCGAGCGGTTCTCCGAAGGTGCTCAGTGCACCGACCCTTGCCGCGCAAGAGCACACGCTCGCTGGCCGATTGGCCGAAACGCCGACGCTCGGGCGCTGTGGCGGTGCCTGATGAGGAACGCCTGGCTACGGGCTCGGGGTCCCGCTGGGTTTCGGCCCGGTGGCGACGATCGCCTCGGTGCGGATCACCTCGTCGAAGCGCCCGGACGACGTGGAGGTGAGGAGCGCCGCGCGCAGGTCCTGCTCGAAGTCGTCCTCTCTGCCGCCGAGCTGGGCGGGGCTGGAGTGGGAGAGAGCCGACGCCGAGCGACCCCGATGGGGCACTTCGTCAGCCCCACGGGTGAGCGCTTCGACCGGCTTTCCTGTCGGCTGTCCTGTCGAAGCGCATCTGTCAGATAGTGGTCCGGCGATCTGCGGGGATGCCATGTGGTGGGGGGAACCATGGCGGCCGATGTCCTTAAAGGACCTGGATCTCGAGGAAGTCGCGTTCGCGATACTGGGGGCCTGGATTCCGAGGGCGGTGCAGATCCGTGCGAACAGTCGGCTCAGCTCGGCGGTCGTCGCCGTACAAAGCTTCTTGGGATCGAGGGCCGGCTGTGGGCGGGGCGAGGATCAGGTGCACCGGCACCACGATCTCGGGGAACGCCGCGAGGTGACTGCGGTCCTCAGCCGAGACCTTCTTGCTGACAGCGAGAGCTTCGACCCGGTCAGGACGATCGGTCCATTCCTTCCCGGGGCCGATCGGCATTCCGGAGGCGGACCAGTCCGCTGACGGAGTTACGACAGCGGATTCCCTTCCTCTTCCAGGGGGTTGAAGACGCCGAACGGGGTGATCGGCGGGCCTCCTCCCGCCCCGCCCTATCTGGACTGCACAGACCTTTGTGCGAACGCTGCTGCCAGCGGATGATCCACTCGTCCAGGAGGTCCTGGAGCTTGGCGGGGGCCCAGACAGCCTCGGGGCCCGGTCGCTGCCGCGGCGGGTGACATCGGAGCCGGTGCGGCCAGCGACGTACTTGGATGCAGCGGCGTAGCAGCTCACCGCGCACAGCCTTCGGGTCGTCTGCCTTGTCGCCCAGGAGGCGCTCCGGGCCGCCGCAAAGGCCGGCCGGGTCGTCCGGCGACGGGCGGGATGCCGTCGACGAGGGCGCGGGTCGTCGGCGGTGCGCGCCCCGGAGGCGCGATGTCCTTCGGGGCGCGCGGCAGGGGTTCCGGTTCAGGCGTTGTAGCCACCGTGGGCGTCCAGCACCGCGCCCGTGACGTACGACGCGGCGGGGCTCGCCAGAAAGGCGATCGCCGCGGCGATTTCTTCGGGGCGACCCATGCGTTGCAGGGACAGCGAGCTGACCAGGGCCTTGAGGGTCTCGGGGTCCGGCCCTTCCATGCCGCCCTCCATCAGCCCGGCCTCCACGACGTTGGCCGTGATGTTCCGGGGCCCGAGGTCCCGTGCGGCCCCCATGGTGTACCTCTCGATCCCTGACTTGGTCGCCGAGTAGTCGGCAAGGCCCGGGGCGCCGACCCGGGAGCCCAGTCCGGAACTCACCGTGATGATGCGGCCGCCCGCGCGCAGCACTCGGGAGGCGGCCCGGATGACGGCGATCACGCCGAGGTAGTTGGTGGCGTGCATCCGGTCCAGTGCGGCGGTGTCGGCGTCCGGGTCGTCCACCGTGCGGCCCTGCTCCACCGAGATCGCCGCGTTGTTGACGAGGATGTCCAGGCCGCCGAAGTGCGCGACCACGTCGTCGATCAGCGCCGGCGCCCGACTCGTGTCCGCCTGGTCGGACTTGAAGGCGACGGCCTTCGCTCCCTTGCCGCGCACCTCGTCCACGACAGCCTGCGCCTGCTTCTCGGAGCTGACATAGGTGAAGGCGACGTCGGCGCCCTGCTCGGCCAGCAGTCGTACGGTCGCGGCTCCCAGTCCGCGCGACCCCCCGGTGACCAGGGCGACCTTGCCCGTGAGTGGCTTGCTCATTCTTCTCACCTCGTTGATTGACCCTTGCCGATAGTCGCAACGTTAATGGTTACGACAGTGCGTTGCAACCATAGCTGTTACGACTGTGCCGTCGTAGCATGGAGCGTTGCGTCCGGGAGGAGGGTTCATGAGTGCCAACAGCAGGCTGACCATTGCCGCCCATGCGCTGGCCTGGATCGGCCTCTACCAGCGCCAGGGTCATGAGGTCGCCACCTCCGAGCAGATCGCGGCCAGCGCGAACACCAACCCCGTGGTGATCCGGCGGCTGCTCGGCGAGCTGCGCAGGGCCGGACTCGTGGAGTCCCGGCGGGGCGTGGGCGCGGGCTGGTCGCTGGCGCGCGAGCTGGAGTTGATGACCCTGCTCGACGTGTACGAGGCAGTGGAACCCGGCCCGCTGTTCGCGATGCACCGCGCCACCCCGGACCAGGGATGCGTGGTGGGCCACGGCATCCAGCCGGCGATGCAGGGCATCTACGACGGCATCGAGGAGACCCTGAGGAACGAGCTGGCCCGCGTCACGCTCGCGAACGTACTCCGGGACGTACTCGCGACACCTCGCTAGCCTCCCCGTTACGGCGCTTACGCCCTGACATCACCAAGATCCCATCCGTGCCCAGGTCGGCGAACAGCCTGGCAACCAGTCACGCCAAAGGGCGTTGCGGTAAGCGACCGTGTCCTGGGTCAGGGCCGCTTCCGGCTCGGGCGGGCGCATTCGGCTCCTCCAGGGCGTGGGAGTGGTGCGCCACAGCCTGCTGGAATTCGGCGATCACGAGACCACCGTCAATACGATCTTGCCTTGGAGGTGGCCCTGCACGGCTCGCACGTGTGCGCTGCCCGCCTCCGGCAGCGGGTAGGTGCTGTCCACTCCGACCTGGAGCTTGCCCTCGTCGAACAGGTGCCCGATCTCGGCGAGCTGGGGGCCGTTGGAACGCACCTGAATGTTCGAGACCGTGATGCCCAGACGTGCCGTCTCTTCCGGGTCGTACTGGGCGAAGAACACCGGAAGCATGGTGCCGCCGCGCTTGAGCACGGTCAGGAAACGTGAGCTGTCCGGGCCACCGACGGTGTCGATCAGCAGGTCGACACCGCTGACCACTTCCGCGGCCCGCGCCCTGGTGTAGTCGATGAACTCGTCGGCGCCGAGCTTGTGCAGGAACTGCTGGTGCCGGCCCGAGGCCACCGCGATGACGCGTGCCCCCTTCCATTTCGCCAACTGCACCGCGAAGTGGCCCACTCCACCGGCGGCCCCGTTGACCAGCACGGTCATCCCTGGCGTGATCGGCACCGGCTGGTGCACCTGGCCGGTGAAAGGAGACGGCACGTCGTGGCCGAGATCAACCAGGTACTGCCAGGCCGTCAGCACGGCCATCGGCGCCCCAGCCGCCTGCACGTGGTCGATACCGGCCGGCTTGTGGGCGAGGTCCGAAGCCGGCGCGGCCACGTACTCGGCGTACGTCCGGCCGTCGAAACCGGGGAACCGCAGCATGCCGAAGACCTCGTCACCGACGGCGAACCCCAGCACGTCCGGAGCGACCGCCTGGACCACGCCCGACATGTCCGTTCCGGGGATCAGGGGGAACTCCAGTGCCGGCCTCATCTCGGCCGGCATGACCTTCATCCCCTCACGCAGGTACCAGTCCGGCGGGTTGATGCCCGCCGCGTGCACCCGGACGAGCACCTCTCCCGGGCCGATCTCGGGAACCGGCACCTCGTCATACTGCAAAAACTTCCGGCCCGCCCGCTTCGTGGAACTGGATCGCCTTCATCGCGCCCGTCGCTTTCTTGGGGAAACGTTGCTCCTTCAGTCAAGGCCCACGACGGCCTGGCCGTCCAAGGCCGGTTCGGCAACCGGATCATTCCGAAACGGCATGACGCTTAGGCTGGAAGGGTGAACGATCTCGGACAGGACCTGGAACTGCGGCTGGTGCGCTACTTCACCGTGGTGGCGGCGCACCAGCACTTCGGCCGGGCCGCCGCCGAGTTGCACGTGGCCCAGCCGGCGCTGAGCCGCCAGATCCAACGGCTCGAGAAGTATCTCGGCGCACGACTGCTGGACCGCGTACCCCAGGGCGCCCGGCTCACTCCGGCCGGCCAGAGGTTCCTCCCCCTCGCCCAAGCCCTG
Organism: Streptomyces sp. NPDC003247; assembly: GCF_042888135.1. Taxonomy (NCBI): domain Bacteria; kingdom Bacillati; phylum Actinomycetota; class Actinomycetes; order Kitasatosporales; family Streptomycetaceae; genus Streptomyces; species Streptomyces sp. NPDC003247. The sequence goes on along the minus strand of NZ_JBIAPF010000006.1, from coordinate 37,678 downwards.
TTGCAGGCCGCCCGCCAGGCCGAGACGGCCGTGCGTGAACAAGCCGAGACCGAAGCTTCCTTGCCGGTGGCGTCCATGGTGTCGAGCGCGGTACGCACGGCACGCCGGTCGGTGTCGAAGAGGAACCGGGCGAGACCGGTCTGCATGGAGATCACGGAATGTGGTGGGCGACCACTCGTGCAGTTCGCGGGCGATCCGGCCGCGTTCCTGGGCCACCTCGCGCCGGGCCCGCTCGGCCTGTTCGCGGCGCAGTTGCCGGGTCAGTTCGACCGAGCGGCGGGCGACGACGCCGAACCGCCACAGCACCGCCGGATAGACCACGGCCTGCCCCAGGACGGACGGCCAGGAGTCGGTGTGGTTCACCGCGCCCGCGTAGATCCATACCCCGCTCATCAGGACCGCGCACGGCACGGAGATCCGCACGGTACGCAGGGAGGCGACGATGTAGACGGCGAGCATGGAGCCGAAGCTGCACACCACTCATTCCTCATTCCTGCTTCCTGTCGAATGCAACCGCAGCCGGCATGGTGTTCACCGACAGACGGTTGTCCTTGGAGTTCCTGTTCCGTAGCGCGTGACGTGCTCGGTGCGTGCCACGTCCGACATCCGTGGTGCCTCGCCGGCGACGGCTGTCCGACCTGGCGTGACCAGGAACTCAGTGCGCTCGGCGACCGCACACGTCAACCTGGCGGTGGGCCGCGGCCGAAACTTTCGACGTACGGAGGGGGACCGCTGCAACCGGACGAGTAGTCCGACGCGGCTCAGGTGGGCGGCCGTGGCCGAGCCCGCACTCCCGGCGGTGCCGCATCCATCCGACCGGAGAACCGCGGAGGAGGTCGAGTTCGGTCCGGCCGGAGCCTGCGCGTTGGAGGAGCCTGACCACGGTTGCCTGACCTTCGACCTGACCGAGCTCCAAGTGCTCGACAGGCAGGCGAAGGCGCTCACGGCGGGTCGTGATCCAGCGCAGAGCCCTCCTGGGTTCCCACAGTGCCGGGGGCGGTGGCGGCGCGGCGGTGCCTTGCTTCAGCAGGTGAACTTTGGAGTCGACCATACTCCGCGGCGTGCCGTCCCTTCCGGTGCGCTACCGCGTCGGCTGACGGCCGTCCGCCCGTCCGGAACGGTTCGGAGCCGGGGCCGGAGCCGGAACCGGAGCGGGAGCGGGTGCGGAACGGTCCGGAGCGGGTGCCGGACGGTCCTGGACGCGCAGATGGCGGCTGACGTCGCCCACCAGATGGATACGGACCCGTCGCTCCGCGAACCGCCAGCGTCCGTCCCGGCGCTCGAAGCGGTCGTTGTAACGCCCCGCGGCCACCGGCTGCAACGGGAAGCCGGGCAGGGCCTGGAACACCGTGACGTAGGACCGGGCGGCGGCGACTCCCGCGTCCTCGTCGACATCGACGGCGATGTTGGTCGTGACGTGATGGGTGCGCGGAGTGCCGTCCTCGTAGAGGATCACGCTGTCCCGGAGCATCTTCTCCACTCCCGCGTCCCGCCCCGGGACCGGTGCGCCGCTGCCGATGAACACGGCGTCGGCGAACAGTTCACCCGCACCGGCGAAGTCTCCGGTGTCGACCAGTTCCGCGTACTCGGCGATCAGGTTGGTTATGGCAGCTGTGTCCGCAGTCGTGCTCATGATTCCGAGAGTACATATCGAGTGGCCACCGGCAGGGGGTTCCGGTCGCCGCCCTCCGGAGAGCGGCGCCGGCCAACACGCCCGCCGCAGAGCCGGCATACGGGTGAGCTTCTCCGCGAACAGGCCGGCCAGCAGAGCGTGCGGAGCGGCGAGCGCCGGGCGGTGCTCGGGTGAGGCCACCTGGAAGGCTCCTCGGGGACGCCGAGGAGTTCGGCGATGACCGTCGCGGGCAGCGGGGCGTTGAACGCCTCGACGAGGTCGAGCTCGCCCGACGGCGGCATTGCGTCGATCAGGCCGTGCGTGATCTGGTCGACGCGCGGCGCCAGTTCGGCCGTACGACGGAGGGTGAAGGCGGCCGAGGCCGACCGGCGCAGACGGGTGTGCTCGGGCCGGATCGGCCTCCGTCATCTGTGCGCCGAGTCCGGCCGACGGTGCAGGACGTAGCGGGCGGGGTCCTCCAGACCGCGCGGCAGGCCGCCGTACTCGCCCTGGCAGACGGCGTCGAGGGCGAGGTGACGGCGCCCCGGCGGCACCCGTGGCGCGCAGCGGTGCCATGGAACGGCGCGGGTTTGTGGCGACGGCTGCTCCCGACCGGGCCGTCCGGCGCCTCGCGTACCGGGGTGCCGCCGGGTCTCAGGCGTTGGACCACTTCTGGTTGCTGCCGCCGGAGCAGGACCACAGCTGGAGCCGGGTGCCGTTGGCCGTACCGTTGTCCCGTACGTCCGTGCACTTGTCCGCGAGAGCGCTGACCAGGTCGTTGCGGATGTTCAAGGTGAACCGCTGCGCCGGACTCCCGTCGCAGGCCGCCAGTTCGAGGTCCGTCCCGTCCGCGGTCGAGGCGCCGGCGAGCTGCACGCACATGCCGAGCGTGCGCATGGTTCCGTCCGAGGCGAACGTCCAGCGCTGCGAGGCGGATTGCGAGCAGTCCCAGATCATCAGCCGCGCGCCCTGCGCGGCCTTGCCGCCCACGACGTCGATGCAGCGCCGCGACGCGTGGCTGACCACGTTCCCCCCCCGGCGCGGCGGCCGGAGAGGTCGTCCTCGTCCGGGGCTCGTCCCGCGCCGAGTCGGTGGCGTGTTCGCCCGGAGACGCGGAGTCCTCGCTCGACGCACTGCTCCCCGGCGAGGCGGACGTGGGCTCGGCGGAGCCGTCGGGCTCCTTGCCGACCCCGGTGCCGGACGCGCTCACGGAAGGCGCCGGCAAGCCGCCGAGCCCGTCGACGACGTCCGTGCCGTGCCCGTTCGAGCCTGCGCCCACCGACGTCCTGTCACGCTCCGGGCTCTGATCACGGTCGGCCAGCCCCAGGGCCAGCAGGACACCGCCCGCCGACAGCAGCCCCACGATGCCCACGACGGCCAGGGCACCCCGGAACCCCTCGCGCCGCGCCTTGCCACCGGTGTACGGGGCCGCCGGCTTGAGCGGTACGACGATGTCCGCGGCGGTGCGCCCGTCCGCCTCACCGCGACGTGCGAAGCCGCCGGGCCGGTCCGCGGCGGATCCGTCCGCCGGGGCGTCGGCCGTCGAGGACGACGCCGTGGGGAAGCGGCCGGCATTCCTCCGCGACCCGAGCGAGGAGAACTGGGTGAGCCGGGGCACAGAGGTGCCTTCCCCGGCCGTGTCGGGCGCCCGGCCACCGCTCGCCGACGCGGCCGACGCGGCCGGCGCGGTAGGTGAGGCCGGCGAGGCCGGCGAGGAGTCGTCGGCCGCGGGGCCGTCCGGGGCGGGTACGGCATCGGAGCCGACGCGTCTGGTGCTGCCCGGGACTCTCTTGGGGAGATCTCGCGCCGACCGGGGCGTGTGTGGAGGCTTCATGTGATCCTTTCGAGCGGAGCGCGGGGCATGGGACACGGGCGCGGCCGTCTTGCGTTCGGTCTCCGACCGGCCTCGGGGGCGGTCCGGCCTTCCCACACGTGCAGCGGTTCTGCCGCTGTTCCGGTTCACTCCTACGGCGTGTGACATGTGACTCATACCGGCCCGCGAGTGACGACTCAAACCGGCGCATCGGGCGGCGCGGCCGGAGATGCCGGACGGGCCGTGGGATGAGGAGAACGTGTCCGGCCACCGGGCACAGGCGAACGCCGCCCGGCCTCGGGGACGGGCGGCGCCGGTACTCGACGCTTCGCTGCTCGGTGCTTCGCCGCTCAGCGCTCAGTGCTCAGTGCTCGCCTTCAGGCCCAGCAGCCGTTCACGGTCGCGGCGAGGCCGTCCATCGCGTCCTTGATGTCGGCCGGTGCGGCCGTCGAGCGCCGAACGAGCCGACCGTGACCGTGACTACGAGCGTGTGATGTGGAGCACATCCGTCCTGTTCCGGGGAGTCCAAGAGCGCATGATCAGGAAGGTGCCGTCGTTGCCGTCGTTGCCGTCGTTGCCGTCGTTGCCGTCGTTGCCGCCGGGGCCGTTCCGGCAGAGCTGACCTCGGAGAGTGCCGGACGGGTGTCAGTGTGAGCCGAGGACGGCACCGGGGCCGATGCCGGTCAGGTCACAGCTCGCCTCCCACAACCGCGTCGCGACGGAGGTGTCGGCGAGGTGGTTCCACACCGGTTCACGTCGGGGCTCGCCGCGCAGGCCGAAGACGCGCGGGCCCCACAGTTGGCCTCCCCGCACGGCCGGGTCGAGCACCGCCCGGACCGCGGGCCACGCGCCGGCATGCTTGCCCTGGACGAGGAGGGCCGCAGGTGCCGCGCTCAGCCGCGCGCCGGTCGTCTGCACATGGATCGGCGGCCGTGACGGGGTGAGGGAGTCCAGCGCGCCGCCGGGATGGACCACCACGCTCGCCACCGTGCTGCCGGCAGCGCGCAGACGGCGGTCGAGTTCGACACCGAAGTACATCTGGGCCAACTTGGAACGCCCGTAGGTGCGTTTGGGCCGGTAGTCCTTCCAGGACTGCAGATCGTCCAGGTCGAGCCGCTCCGACTTCGCCGCGAAACTGCCCACGGTCACGACGCGGGCCGCCGGTGCGGCCGACAGCAGCGGCATCAGCCAGTGGGTCAACGCGAAGTGCCCAAGGTGGTTCGTGCCGAACATGAGCTCGTGGCCGTCCCCCGTCTCCTCGCGCGGAGGGTCGTCAAGCGCGACGCCGGCGTTGTGGACCACCGCGTCCAGGCGGTCCACCTCCAGTGAGTCCGCCACCGTCCGCAGCGACGGGAGGTCGGCGAGGTCCAGCCGTACCGTCCGCACCCGCGCACCGGCAACACGCGCACGTATCGAAGCCGAGGCGACCTCGGCCTTCGTGGGGTTCCGGCTGCCGAGCACGACGGTCGCTCCGGTCGCCGACAACTGCTCCGCGACGAAGTACCCGATGCCGGCGTTGCCGCCGGTGACCAGGAAGACACTGCCATCGGCACGCGGCAGCCGTTGGACGTTCCAGGGCGGGGTGGAGGATACGGACGACATGGCGACGGGACTCCCTTGCTGCTGAGGACGGCTGCGGCCGGCGGCCGGGCAACTCGACGCCCACGGTTCCAGCGGCCACCGACACATCGCCGAGGGATCACCGACAGTTCCGCCGGACGGCCGATGTCCCACCGACACGGGGCCGGCCCGTCGCCGCACCGTGCCGGTGAACGTCACGTGGACCAACCGGAGCACGCCGAGCCCGGCGAGCAGGGCGACCTCCTCGCGAGGTGGTCGACTCCGAGCTCGCCGGCACCATCACCGAGGCCGGAGCCGCCGACGCCATGCGCCTCCACCGTGCCCACGCGATCGGGCCCGACGCCATCGCCGCCGCCGTCTCCTGCGCCCTTGCGCAGCCGCCCGACATCGACGTCAACGAGATCGTCGTACGCCCCGCCCGCCGGCGCTGGACCCACCGCACCGATCGGAGATCCCCATGACAACGCCCCGCACCCCCGGGGACCTCACCGGACGGGCCCCCGCGCGGGGAGTGGCCATTCGGCAGGGGCACCCGGGCCGGGGTCCGTTCTCATGTCTCGGGAAGTGCGGACCGCCACAGGCTGTGATCTCGCACAGGCTCGAACGCCGCCGCCGGTCACCGTGTCAGGGGCGTCGGCCCTTCCCGTTCCAGAACTCGACGAGGGATTCAGCGGTCGCCTCGGGGCAGTGGATGCTGGGTGAGTGCCCGCCGGCGGGGACGGTGAGACGTTCGGCCTTCAGCTGTGCCGCCATGCTGTCCAGCTCCCGGACGGACCAGGACTCGTCCGGTTCGCCGGCCAGAACGAGCTTGGGGATGTCACATCTCGCCAGATCGGAGAGGGACGAGACGGGATCGAGCATCCATCGAGCAGCACAGGTGAGGCTCTGCGCAGCGGTGCGTGTCCAACGGTCGTGCATCAGCTCCTCAGCGTCCTGACCTGCCTGGGCGGGACGCACGAAGGTCCAGATGTCGTCCTTCGGCATCGATGCCAGGGCGTCGATGAGGAGCTGAATCCGCTGACGCTGATGGGTGGACGGCGTAGACGGACCGGAGTTGAGCAGAGTCAGAGTGGCCCAGGGCATGGCCGGTTCGACGTCGGCCCCGAGGAGCACCGCTTCCCGAGCTACGAATCCTCCGAACGAGTGGCCCACGAGGTGCACGGCACCGTCCCCCAGTGCCCGGGTCTGGGCGATGACATCAGCCGCCAGCTCGGCCGGAGCATAAGCCGATGGGGAGCTGGGGCCCTCCGTCTCGTACTGGCCCCGTCCGTCGACGGCCACGGCGCGGTATCCGGCTGCGGCAAGCAGGGGCAGCAGGGGAGCGAAGTCCTCCTTGCTGCCCGTCAGTCCCGGCAGCAGGAGCGCCGACCCTTTGCAGGTGCCGTGTCGAGGGCCGGCTTCCAAGCAGGCGAAGCGCCCCCGGCTGGTGTGAAGGTCTGTGCGGTCGACGGCTTCGGGAAGCGCTGCCGTCAGAAGTTGGCTCATGGGACGGGGAGTGTAGGGCGAGCGCTCTCCGCCGTCGGACCTCAACCCCCGACGCGCAGGTGCCAACCGCCGAAGCGGCCCACGAGACCGGGTACGCCGCGAACACGCATACGGCCTTCCTGCGCCAGGGTCTCCCACGTCAGAACCGCGTCGGTGCTGCCGTACCCCTGTGCCGCGAGTGCGTTGACGCGTTCTTCGATCTTGCGCAAATGCCGGCCGATGCGCTGGATGGCCCGGTTGATGCCGCGAAGCCACAAGAGAGCCACGACAAGAACGAGGACGGCCACGTAGAAGGCGGGTGCGCCGAAGTTCAACTTGTCGGAGACGACCAGTAAAGCGGAGATGATGCCCGCGAAGCCGATCATCTGCATGCGTCCGGCGACACGGTGGATGATCTCCTCCCGCAGTGTGCGGTATTCCTCGAGGAGCAGTGCGATTTCCTGTGACGTCCCGCGCGGCTGGGCGTGACCTGGGGCGCCGCTTGCCTGAGACGGCAGGCCTGCTGATGTCATGAGTACCCCCGAAGCGCTGCTGCGTGGTGTGCGTTCTGCGTGATTCTGCCCCATCCGCCTTGTGGCATACGAGATTCGGCAAGGGCCGACTCGTGGGCATGTCCATGGGTATGCTCATGGATATGACGGGGACTCGGGGCCTGTTGGGACCCCGCACCCGTGGACCGGGCATTTCGCCCCCGTTCCTGCGGAGCGGTCCCGGCAGAGCGACTTCGCGACCATCGACGCCGACCCTGCGGTCCTGGACGCCGGGGTGTGCTGGTGGCTCCCTCGGAGAACGGCGTGACCCGGCTGGTCTGCCTGGACCTCGAACGGATGCGGGTTCCCGCCGGTGAGACCGTGCCCCCGAACGAGTTCCGCGAGACCCCGGTCCGCCTCTGCGGCTCCGACTGCGGGATCGCCGAACCCTGCTGGCTCTCCCGTTTCGCCCGACTAGAGCTGGCAGGTGACCCGCACACCGGCGCGACCATCGGTGCGGGATGGGGTCCTGCGTCACGGTCCTGCGTCACGGGTCCTGCGTCACCACCGTGACCGTCACCCGGCGCGATGACCATGCGGACCTCCACGGAGTGACCGCGGTCCTCGTCCGCCCCGACGGCCACATCGCGTGGGCCACGCGCGTCACCGACCCGGCCGTACGCCGTGACGAGTGCCGTGCGGCGCTGACCGTCCGGGCCGGAAACCCCGCTCACGGGCTCTGACAGAACCAGGCTTCCGCCACCTGTGCAGTCCGGGCCGGACCGGCCGGTTCGGACCCTGGCGCGTCAGGATCCGAAGGGAGGCCGAGGCAGGAAGGCAGGATCGGGCCGAGCCGTGCGGGGCCGGGTCCGCAGGTCTGCCGGAGCCGGCAGACCCGGGCCACCACGGCCTCCGGAGTTCGACGCGGTGTCGCGCGGGGCCGGCTGGAGCGGTCGGCGAGGCTCGCCTCGCCCTCGGCCCGCCGACGGCGGACTCCCTTGTGCGCCGTCGCTCCCGAGACGTCCGTTCCACCGCCCGGGACGCCCGTCGGGGCGGCCTGCACGGACAGGTTCGACCGGCAGCCGCCCGCCATGAACGGCCGGCCGGGCCTCACGGTGGGACACGAAGATCTCGGTGCGGTGCGGGCCTGCCGGTGTGTCGCGGCGGGACAAAGGGCGCTTTCCGCGAGATTCTGCCGCCGGGCGGCGCGGAGTACCGGCTCCCCGCCCCTTCCCCTGTCCGCCCTACACCCCGGGGACCCGCCATGGCAGCACCGCACGCCCCGTCCACCGAGGACGGTCACCGCTTCGACGACCTGCGCGCACTCTTCATCAACTGCACGCTCAAGCCGTCACCCCGACTCAGCCACACCCAGGGACTCATCGACAAGAGCCGGGCGATCATGGACGGGCGCGGGGTGACCACGGAGCTCATCCGTGCGGTCGACGAGGACATCGCCCCGGGCGTCTACCCGGACATGACCGAGCACGGCTTCGGCACCGACGCCTGGCCGGCGCTGTACGAGCGGGTGATGGCCGCGGACATCCTGGTGCTGGCGGGGCCCATCTGGCTGGGCGACAACAGCTCCGTCACCAAGCAGGTCATCGAGCGCCTGTACAGCTGTTCGAGCCTGCTCAACTCCCAGGGACAGTACGCCTATTACGGACGCGTCGGCGGCTGTCTGATCACCGGCAACGAGGACGGCGTGAAGCACTGCGCCATGAACGTCCTCTACAGCCTGCAGCACCTCGGCTACACCGTCCCGCCGCAGGCGGACGCGGGCTGGATCGGCGCGGCGGGGCCCGGCCCGTCGTACCTGGACCCCGGTTCGGGCGGCCCGGACAACGACTTCACCAACCGCAACACCAGCTTCATGACCTGGAACCTGATGCACCTCGCGGCCCTGCTCAAGCGGGCCGGTGGCATCCCGGCCCACGGCAATCAGCGCTCGGAGTGGGTTGCCGGCTGTCGGTCGGGGGCGGACAACCCCGAGCACCGCTGAGCAGCACCGCAAGCCGGGGTCTCCTCCTGCTGGCCGCCGTGGTTCGAACCCTGCCGGCTCCACCTCCGCTCCCGCACCCGCTGGACGAGGTTGTTGGCGAACCTGCCTCGCTACCAGGGCTGTTCCAGCGGCTGGGTGCTCCTTGCCGCGTCGCGGGCACAGGTGCTCAGGGCATGGTCGCCGGGGGACGGTGGACCACGGGGGAAATGCCCTGCCCGCACGTGTGGCGCTCTGACTCCGCTGCTGGACTTGGCGTTCAGCCTCCTGAGGCAAGGTCCGTGGCGACCGGCGGTAAGCGGTTACCCGAAGTGAGCGCGCGAACAGAGAGCGCACACCTGCCGAATGCGAGCACGGCATCCCACCCGTACCCGACCGGCCAAGCACCACCTGGGCCGACTTCCTGCGCAGCCAGGCCGACACGCGCCCCGCGCCCCGGGGAACCGGGGCGCGGAGGCGGGCTCGTGGTGCGGCACCGTGCGGAGCGGGAACGGGACGCCGTACCGGGTCCGGTCAGTCGTCGGGCAGGGTGCCGGTGCGTGCCACCTCGGAGTACCAGCGGGCGCTGGCCTTCGGAATCCGCGTGCCGGTCGGGTAGTCCACGTAGACGGCGCCGAAGCGCTTGCCGTAGCCGTGCCCCCACTCGAAGTTGTCCAGCAGCGACCACAGGAAGTACCCGCGGACGTCCGCTCCGTCCGCGACGGCCCGGTGGACGGCGGCCAGGTGGCCGCGCAGGTAGGCGATACGGGCGGGGTCGTTGACCTGGCCGGAAGGGTCGGCGTAGTCGTCGCAGGCGGTGCCGTTCTCGGTGATGGCCAGCGGCAGCCCGGGGAAGTCGGAGGCCAGCCGCCGCAGCAGGTCGTACAGGCCGGTCGGGTCGACGGCCCAGCCCTTCATCGGGGTGGTGTCGCCCGGAGGCTGGTGGAAGGCGACCTCGTCGGCGGCCGGCCACGGGCTGTGGGTACTGTTGCCGTGCCCGTCCGAGGAGTGGCTGCCGCTGCCGTCGGCCCGGGAGACGAGGGTGGGCGTGTAGTAGTTGACGCCGAGGAGGTCCAGCGGCTGGTGGATCAGCGCCAGGTCGCCGTCCCGCACGTACGACCAGTCGGTCAGTGCGGCGGTGTCCTTGAGCAGGTCCTCCGGGTAGGCGCCGCGCAGCATCGGCCCGGTGAAGACCCGGTTGGCCAGCGCGTCGATGCGGCGCGCCGCATCGGCGTCGGCGTCGCTGCCGGTGAGCGGGCGCACCTGGTGGAAGTTGAGGCTGACCAGGCACCGGGCGTCGGCGGGGATGCGGTCGCGCAGTGCCTGGACGGCCAGACCGTGGGCCAGATTGAGGTGGTGGGCGGCGCGCAGGGCGGCGACCGGGTCGGTGCGGCCGGGGGCGTGCACGCCGGAACCGTAGCCGAGGAAGGCGCTGCACCAGGGCTCGTTGAGGGTGGTCCAGGTCTTCACCCGGTCGCCGAGCGCGTCGGCGGCCAGGGCCGCGTACTCGGCGAACCGCTCGGCGGTGGCTCGCTCCGGCCAGCCCCCGGCGTCCTCCAGTTCCTGCGGCAGGTCCCAGTGGTAGAGGGTGGCGACGGGCTGGATGTTCTTCTCCAGCAGCTCGTCGACGAGGCGCCGGTAGAAGTCGAGCCCCTTCTGCGCGGCAGGGCCGCGGCCGGTGGGCTGGATGCGTGGCCAGGCGAGGGAGAAGCGGTAGGCGCCGACGCCGAGGTCGGCCATGAGGGCGACGTCCTCGCGCCAGCGGTGGTAGTGGTCGGTGGCGATGTCACCGCTGTCGCCGTTGCGGACCCGGCCCGGAGTGCGGGCGTAGGTGTCCCAGATGGACGGTGTGCGGCCGTCCTCCGCGACGGCTCCCTCGATCTGGTACGCGGCGGTCGAGAAGCCCCACAGGAAACCTTCGGGGAAGGTGCGGGAGGCGTCCGGGGCGGACGCGGTCTGCTGCTGTGCTGCGGTGACCACGTGGATCCTTCCGAGTTGAGGTGGTGCGGCGGGTCAGCCCTTGACGGCGCCCGCCATGATGCCGCTGACGATCTGCCGGCCGAAGACGACGAACATCGCCAGCAGCGGCAGCGTGCCGAGCAGCGCGCCCGCCATGATCAGGGACTGGTCCCGGACGTAGCCGGCGCTGAGCTGGGTGAGGGCGACGGGAACCGTCGGGTTGGTCATGTCGAGCACCACGAACGGCCAGAAGAAGTCGTTCCAGGCGTGCACGAACGTGATCATGAAGATGACCGCCATCGCCGGGCGGGCCACGGGCAGCACGATGCTCCAGAAGATCCGCAGCGAGTGCGCGCCGTCCACGCGGCCGGCCTCGACCAGTTCGTCCGGCAGCGCCTCCGACAGGTACTGCCGCATGAAGAAGACACCGACCGCGCTCACCAGGGTGGGGAAGATGACGGCGGGCAGCTCCTGCGACCAGCCCAGCTCGGACATCATCATGAACAGCGGTACGACGCCGAGCTGCGGCGGCACCATCATGGTGCCGATCACCAGCATGAGCAGGACGTTGCGGCCCTTGAACCGCAGCTTGGCGAAGGCGAACCCGGCCAGCGTCGCGAACATCACCGTGGACAGGGCGATGACACCGGCCACGATCGTAGAGTTGATCATGGCCTTGCCCATCGCCGCCTCGTCCCAGGCACGGGCGAGGTTGCTGAAGAGGTTGGGGCCGGGCAGGAACGGCGGCGGCGTCTGGCTGACCCGGGTGTTGTCGGTGGAGGCCGCCACCATCGTCCAGTACAGCGGGAAGACCGACAGGATCGCCGTGATCGCGAGCAGGCCGTAGGCGAGCGGGCCCGCGTGATGCTGGCGGCCGGCGCGCCGGCCCGGCATCCGGATGCCGCCGCGGACGAAGGCCGTCTTCGACGCGGTCTTCGAGGTGGCCCGGTCCGACGCGTCCGTCCGGACCGGGAGGCTGTCTGTGGTCATGGAGACTCCTGGTCGACAGGTCAGGACGTACGGGGACGCAGGCGCTTGATCAGCAACTGCGTCACGAAGACGAGGACGAGCAGCAGGAACATCACCCAGGCGACGGTCGCCGAGCGGCCCATCTGGTAGTTCTTCCAGCCCTCCTCGTACAGCAGCAGGCCCAGCGTCTGGTACTGGTTGTCGGCGCCGCCCGACACGCCGTTGGGCCCCTGCCCGAAGATCAGCGGCTCACCGAACAGCTGCGTCGCGCCGATGGTGGAGAGCACGATGGTGAAGACGATGGTGGAGCGGATCCCCGGCACGGTGACGTGCGTGAACTGCTTCCAGCGGGAGGCTCCGTCGATGGCGGCGGCCTCGTACCGGTCGGCGGGGACGGCCTGCATGGCGGCCAGGTAGAGCAACGCGTTGTATCCGGTCCAGCGCCAGATGACGATGGTCGAGATCGCGAGCTGGGCGGGCCACTTGTCGGCCTCCCAGTCCACCGGGTCGATGCCGGCCAGACCGAGCGCCCAGTTGATCATGCCGAAGTCGCGTTCGAAGATCATGGTGAACACGAGGGCGGCGGCGCCGACCGAGGTGGCGTAGGGGACGAGCGTGGCGACGCGGAAGAAGAGCGAGCCGCGCATCCGGTAGTTGAGCAGGTGGGCCAGGCCGAGCGCCATCAGCAGCTGCGGCACCGTGGAGATGACACCGATCGTGATGGTGTTCCCCAGTGCGTTCCAGAAGCGGTCGTCGCCCCAGAGCTCGACGTAGTTGTCGAACGCCACCCACTCCATGACGTCGAGGGTGGCCAGTTCCACCCGGTGCAGGGAGATCCAGGAGGTGTAGAGAAGGGGATAGAGGCTGAACGCGGCGAACACGACGAAGAACGGTGCGACGAAAGCGTACGGTGCGCCCTTGACGTCCAGCCGGTGCAGCAGGGCGCCGCGCCGCCGGCCCGTGCCTTCGCCGCCCGGCGTGCGGGACGGTCCGCGACGCCCCTCGCCGCCGACCTGGGCCTTGGTGGTGGAGGTGGCCACCGGACTTCCTTCCTTCGAGAGCTTCAGGTGCGAGCCGGTTGTCGGGCCCGGGCCCGCCGGTGACGTGCGGGCGGGCCCGGGTGGCCGGAAGGGCGACGGGTCAGCCGACCGCCTTCTCGATGCGCTCCGCGGTGGTCTGCCATGCCTCGTCACGCGAGGCGTCCCCCTGCTCGATCAGGGCCAGGCCCTGGGAGAAGGTGTCCTTGATCGTGCCGTCCTTGCGGCCGAGGACCTGCTTGTCCGGGATCTCCTTGGCGGCCTCGCCGAAGATCTGCCCGATCGGGGCGTTGTCGAAGTACTCGGCGGTCACCTGCTGCACCTCGGGGGAGTCCAGGGCCTCCTGCGAGGACGGAACACTGCCCTGCTCCTGGAAGATGTGCGCCTGCTGCTCGGGCGCGGTCAGCCAGGCGACGAGCTTCTTGGCCTCCTCCTTCACCGGGCTCTGCTCGACCACACCGAGGAAGGAACCGCCCCAGTTGGCGCCCTTGGGAGCCTTGGCCACGTCCCACTTGCCCTTGTTCGCCTCGCCGGCCTTCTCGCTGATGTGGCCGAGCATCCAGGCCGGGCAGACGGCCGTGGCGAACGTGCCGTTGGCCAGGCCCGGATCCCAACCGGGCTGGAACTGCCGGAGTTTGGCGGTCAGACCGTCCTCGGCGGCGTCGGCGGCGAGATTCCAGGCCTCCTTGACGACCGGGTTCGTCTCGTAGATCAGGTCGCCCTCGGCGTTGTAGTACTGCTCGGGGTATCCGTAGACCATGGCGTTGAACAGGCCGCTGGCCGCGTCCGTGTACGCCACGTCACCGCCCTTGAAGTTCTTCTTGAAGGTGCGGCCGACCTCGACGAACTTCTTCCAGTCGCCCTCCCACAGCTTGGCGACCTCCTCGCGGTCGGTGGGCAGTCCGGCTTGCTCGAAGTAGTCCTTGCGGTAGCAGACGGCCATCGGGCCGATGTCGGTGCCCAGGCCCAGCACCTTGCCGTCCTCGGTGGTGATCTGGGACAGCTTCCACGGCAGGAAGTGGTCCGTGCCCGTCACACCGGAGAAGTCCGCGAACTTGTCGGCCTGGGTGTCGACGATCTCCTTGGCCCGGCCGATCTCGATGCCCTGGATGTCCTTCAGGCCCTTGCCCGCGGCCAGCCTGGTCTGCAGGGCGGTGTAGTACGTCTGCTCGTCGCCGGCCACCTCGGCCTTGATGTCGACGTTCGGGTTCTCCTTCTCGTACTGCTCGAAGAGGCCCGTCTCCTTGAAGCCCATCACCCCGTACAGACCCACGGTGATGGTGACCTTGCCGTCCTTCTTGCCGCCGCCCGTCACCGATGCGTCACTGCCGCCGCAGCCGACGACGAGCGCGAGCGCACCGGCGGCCGCGACGACCCCGGCCGCTCTTCCGCGTAATGACCTGTGAAGCATGCTCATGTGTCTTCCTCCAAGCGATGGGCGTCGGCGCACCGGGGTGGCGCCGTATGCGGTGGCTATGGGGCTGTGGCGGACACGGCAGGCGATGGGAACGTGCCCACCTGAGGGATGGGAACGTGCCCAACTGGCGGTGGGAACGTGCCCACCGGCGGTTGGAAGACTCGTGGCAGCGAACGGCTATGTCAATGACCTGAAGACGATTCGTTGCCCGACCGAGCACCCCGCTTCGGATGGGTGACTCCGGGAGACCGGTGCCGGCGCGGTGGCGTCTGCCACAATTACCGCTGGTCACGTCCGCGGCCGGTGCTGCCGCGGTTGCCGCCGGGAGGGACACATGACAGGGAACGACCAGCCCACGATCAAGACGGTCGCCGCCCGTGCCGGGGTGGGGCGGACCACGGTGTCCCGCGTCATCAACGGCTCGGACCTCGTCAGCGCCGATGCCCGTGCGCGGGTACTGGCGGCGATCGAAGAACTGAACTACGTTCCCAACTCGGTGGCCCGCGGCCTGGTGACCAGCCGCACCGACGCGATGGCCCTGGTGATACCGGAGTCCGAGAGCCGGCTCGGCTCGGAGCCGTTCTTCGCCGCCCTGATCCGCGGCGTCAGCGGTGCGCTCGCCGAGACGCGGATCCAGCTGCAACTCACGCTCGTCCGCGACCGGTTCGAGAGGGACCAGCTGGCCGCGACGGTGGCGACCCGCCGGGTCGACGGTGTGCTGCTGGTCTCGGTCCACGCGCGTGACCGGCTGCCCGGGATGCTGGAGGAGATGGGGCTGCCGACCGTGCTGGCCGGCCGCCGCGACGAGCGGGAGCGGCTCAGTTACGTCAGCTGCGACAACGCCGGGGGCGCCGCCGCGGCCGTCCGGCACCTGCTGGACAGGGGCCGCCGCCGCATCGCCACCGTCACCGGGGCACTCGACATGGACGTCGGCCGGAGCCGGCTCGCGGGCTGGCGCGAGGGCCATCGCGAGGCCGGACTGCGGGCCGACGAATCCCTGGTCGAGGCGGGGGACTTCACCGAGGAGGGGGGCCGCCGGGCAATGCGTTCGCTGCTTGAACGCGCGCCGGGCCTCGACGCCGTCTTCGCCGCCTCCGACCTCATGGCCGTCGGCGCCCTGGCCGAACTCCGTCGCCAGAAGCGGCGGGTGCCGGACGATGTCGCCGTCGTCGGATTCGAGGACTCCATCCTCGCCCGCCACACCAGCCCGCCGCTCACCACGGTGCGTCAGCCCGTGGAGGAGCTGGGCCGGACGATGACCCGGATACTGATCGACATCACTCAGCACGGCGCGGACCGACAGCAGGTGACACTGCCGACGGAGCTGGTGGTGCGCGAGTCGTCCTGACGTGCTCCCTGGCCTCTGGGCCGGGGAGCACGTCGATACGCTGGCGGGACGGCCACGCGCGGCCGCCCGCCTCGCTGCGGTTCGACTCCCTCGGTGTTGGCGTTGATCCGGTTCAGCAGCCGGTGGATGCGATCGGGACCCGCGTGCCCGGCCTCCTCCGCCAGTGTCCGGCCGTTCTTCCGCTCCAGCGGAGCGATCAGTCCCCGCAGGCAAGCCAGCGCCGACTCATGCGGCTCCTCCCGGTTGGACCGGTGCACGAACCGCTCATGCAAGGCATCCAGTTCACTCGCCCACCGCCTGACACCAGCAAGGTTCCCACCCATGACCACACCGACGACTGAGCCGGTCAGCAGTCACGGCAAGCACCGTTGCAGTAACTAGGCGGGAAGTCTGGGATCCATGTCGACCAGATCGCGATGTGTACGGAACAGGGGCCCGGCGAGACGTTCCACGGCCCGGCGCAGTACCACCGGATCGGCGTCGACGAAGCTCAGTTCGCAGATCCCGATGTAACCGAAGTTCCGCAGCTCCTGATAGTCGGCGTGCAGCACGAAGGTCTTGTCGGGGCGTGGGGCCGTCTGGTGTGGGCGGACCACCAGGATCTGGGACGCGGTCCTGCGGCTGGCGCCAGGGCTGGCGCTGCTACTCGTGTAGGTGAACCGGCGCAGCACCCCGAGGTAGTCGATGTCCTGCCACGGGATGTGGCATGAGACGCCGTCGCGGTCCAGGGCGAGCCCTGTGGCGTCGACCATGAGGCTGCGTGGTTTCTCACGTGCCGCCACGGCCGCTCCCCAGGCGAGGACCAGCAGCAACAGCGCGATGACAAGCGCACCTGCCGCAGCGCTCGGCCGGAGCCACGTGGCGTAGCCGAGCCCGCAGGCCAGGAGGGTCAGCAGGGTGCTCAGAAAGGCGTACCAACGGCGTTTGCCGGGGCTCATCTCCTGGGTGAAGCGTACCTGTGACGGGCCCGTCGGTCTCTGACTCACCGGGCGCTCCGCGACGGGACCGCCGACCAGGACGAGGTCACTGGCGGCGTTCACCGAACGGCGCTGCGGACGGGGGAGGCCCCGCCTGGCCAGGTCGCGGTCCACGTAGGTGTAGATGCCGTCCAAGGTGAGGGGGCCTGGAGCGCGGAGCGCTCCCAACAGGGCCTCCGTGAAGGCGGTGTACGTGGCTCCCGGCGGTGCGTGTGAGGGAGCGGTGGCCGTCGTGGAGGTGAGGGTGAAGGTGCCGGTCACTTCGAGTTGGCCGGCAACGAGACTGTCCGGCGTGCTCATCGCCGCCACGGCCCGGCCGGAGAAACAGCAGTCGAGCACCAGGACCCTGGCTCTGGCGCGGGCGCGGGACAGTTCGCGCTTGACCACCTCCAGCGATACAGCGGTGTAGGCGACGTTGTCAGGCTCCGCGTCAGCCAAGGTGAGGTGCAAGAACCCGTCCTCGTCCAGCAGCCCGTGGCCCGCGTAGTAGACCAGCAGCAGATCAGTGGCCTCACGCCGGGCCGCGGCCAGCGCGCTGCCCAACGTCGCCTTGTCGAGTGGCTGATCCTGGTCTCCCAGGACCTGGCAGTGGTCCGCGGGGAGCAGGCCGTGCTCCCCGGTCAGGACTTCCCACAGTGCGGTGAGGTTGTTCCGCACGGCCGGTATCTCCGCAAGGGCGGCGGACTTGTATGCGGGTGCGCCGATCAGCACGGCGCGCGAGGCGCTTCCGTCGGGAATCCACGGGTCCGGCATAAGGCTCAGTTGCGGGACTGGTCGAGAAGGGCCACGACTTCCCTGATGACGTGCTCGGGATCGGCCGCCCGGCGCACATCCACCTCGACGCGGCGACCGTCCGCCGCGACGACCGACACCTTGACGTCCGTGCGGCGCTGAATCAGCCAGGTCGACAGTGACCGGGCGAGCACGGCGCCCGCGCCGCCCGATCCGAGGGCCACCGCCACCACGTCGAGGGCCACCCCCATGTGACCCGGCTCCGGTGCGGATCCCCGCAACTCCAGACGGCCACGAAGGGCGTCTTCCAGGCCCAGCCAGTCGCGCAGTGCCAGCAGATGCGTCTCGGCGTCGTCGCCGGACACCGTCAACTCCACTTCAGGTCTTTCCGTGTGCGCCTGCGTCATGCCGACCATGGTGCCAGGAAGCATCCTCATGACCCAGGGGATTCGACGAGATCCCGGCTGCCGACAGGCAACGTCCCGTGCTCCGGCCGAGCCCGCGGCGCGGGCCCGGCGGCGGGTTCACGGCGTGCTGGGCGGGTGCGCGTGGTGCAGGCGTGGTGCCGGCGGCAGCGGTGTGGGCGCCGGATCCTCCGGTGCGGCGCGGAACGCCTCGATCACGTAGGCGGCGAAGCGGCGGGAGGCCGTGACCCGGGCGGCAGGCGGCGTGTCACGGAGGCCCCGGTGGGCCATGAGCATGAGGACCAGGTCGTCGACGACGAAGCCGGGGCGGAGCCGGCCGGCCTTCTGGGCACGACGGGCCAGTTCGGCGACCGCGCGCAGGGTCCGCTCACGGTCGGCGGCGAGGTCCATGGCCCCGGGGAAGGCCGTCATGAAGGCGTCGGCGAATCCCCGGCTGTGCGCGTGGAGTTCGCAGATCCGCTCGACCAGGCTCCGGAATCCGTGCCACGGGTCCGTGTCCGTGAGGGCGTCATGGACGGCGGCGGCGCAGGCTCGCCGCTGCTCGGCGAAGGTCTCCGCGATCAGTACCTGCTTGGTCGGAAAGTGCCGGTACAGCGTGGCGGGGCCGATGCCGGCGTGCCGGGCGACCTCGCGCATCGGCGCACTCAGGCCCTCCTCGCCGAACACCGTGCGGGCGGCGTCCAGGATACGGGCCCGGTTGTCGCGGGCGTCGGAGCGCACGGTCCGAGATAAGTGGCCGGTCATCCTTTCTCACTTCCGTCAGGGGGGCGAGGGCGTCCGTTACGGTCCGATGGCGGTGCTGCCGCCGCCCTGTCCCGGCGTTCTACCCATGATGCCTCGGTGGCTGTGGGGACCGGCTCGCCGCCACGACCGCAGCAACTGTGACACGTCCGTGCACCGATCCGGGGAGCAGAGATGAAAGCCGTAGTGATCAGGACGTTCGGAGACCCCGACGGCCTGGAGGTCGTCGACGTGCCCGAGCCCGTTCCCGGGCCGGGGAAGGTGCGGATCGCCACGGAGGCGATCGGGGCGGGCGGCGTGGACGCCTTGATCCGCCGGGGAACGCTCGCCGCCTACGGCTTCCGTGAGGGGCATCTCCTCGGCAGCGAGGTCGCGGGAAGCGTCACCGCGGTGGGAGAGGATGTGGACGCCTCGTGGATCGGGCGGCGTGTGTGGGCGTTCACCGGCCTGTCCGGTGGGTATGCCGAGCAGGCCGTCGCCGCGGTCGGGGACGTCCTTCCGTTGCCCGACGCTCTGACCGCCGCCGACGCGGTGACCATCGGCGGCTCCGGCGTGGTCGCCCACTTCGCCCTGCACCGGGCCCGTTTCACGCCCGGCGAGACGGTGCTCGTGCGCGGTGCGGCGGGCAGCATCGGGATCACGGCGGTCCAGCTCGCAGCCGGGGGCGGCGCGGGCGCGGTGGCGGTCACCACCTCATCGGCGGAGCGTGGCACCCGCCTGCGGGACCTGGGCGCGACCCATGTCCTCGACCGCTCCGGCGAGGGCGGCCCGGACGCACCGGCGGGCTTCGACGTGGTGATCGATGTCGTCGGGGGTTCCCGGCTTCCCCTGTTCCTGGACAAGTTGAACCCCAATGGCAGGTATGTGGCTGTCGGTGTGGTCGGTGGGCAGCCGCCGGCGGACTTCGGCATGCGGCTGATGGACGCCTTCCGCAGGTCGCTGTCGTTCGCCACCTTCAGCTCCGACACCGTGCCCGGCCCCGACCGGCAGGCCGTGCGGTCGTCCCAGTTCGCCCATGCCGCGCACGGACACCTGCGCACGGTCGTGCACAAGGTGCTGCCGCTGGACCAGGCGGTGGCGGCCCACCGCGAGATGGACGCGGGGGAGGTGTTCGGCAGGATCGTGCTGGCGCCCTGAGCCGGGCGGGGACGGGGTTCGCGGCAGATCGGCCCCCGAGGGACAGACAGGTACGCCAAGTCCGGGCGAACACATGGATGCTGGTCGGACCCGTCGACCAGCCGCCCGCGTACGCATCGACCCTTCGAACAGGCGGTCAAGCGTCAGCCCCGTTGTCGAACGCCATTGCTGTGTCCGCGTCGTTCGCAGTGGCTGATGCGGGCTCGGTGTCGGCGTCGGCGTCGCCGGTGTGACCAGTGCAGAAGGTCGTACCTGCTGCGGGCCGGGGACAGCGCCCGCTTCGACGGGCGGGCCGGCCACTACTGCACGACCGAGGACATCCCGGTCACCACCCACAGCATCGTCGGCTACCCCCTCGCCTGACGCGATCGGCGGGGTGTCCCTGGCGAGCACCGGTCGCGCGATGCCCATATGCCGGAACGTCCCTTGCCGTCGGCAGCGTCACCTTGAACGATGCGTCCATGAACGTCGTCCGTGAGTCGCGCCCGTGTGTGTCTCCCGCGCTCATGGTCCGGGCGGGCGGCCGGTCCGCTCACGGGTGTCGCCGCCTCCGCTGTTTCTGTTCCTGAGCGTCCCGAGCGCCCTCGGCGTCCCCGCACCGCCCGCCGCACCGGCGCCGCAGGGACGCCGGACGGACCTCACCGTCCCGGCGACGCTCCGGCGGCCGGCATCGCGCCCGTTCCCCACATCCGCTTCCACTCCCACTCGCCCTGATCTCCTCCCGCCCTGATCTCCTTCCGCTCTGATCTCCTTCCGCTCTGATCTCCTCCTGCCTCTCCTCCGAAGGGTTTCCCGGTATGCCGTCCGACGCTGTTCCCGTCCTGCACTGGTTCCTTCCGACCGGCGGGGACGGCCGTTCTCCCGGCGGGGTGACCGCCGTGCAGGGCCGCACCGCCGCGGCCACCCGGCGCCCCGCCGACCTCGGCTACCTCGCCCAGGTGGCACGCGCCGCCGAGCAGGCCGGTTTCGGCAAGGTGCTCACCCCGGTGGGCCTCGGCTGTGTGGACCCGTGGGTGCTCACCTCCGCCGTCGCGGCGGTCACCGAGCGGATCGGCTTCCTGGTCGCCTTCCGGGCCGGGCTGACGCAGCCCACGCTCATCGCCCAGCAGGCGGACACCTTCCGCAGACTGTTCGGCGACCGTATCGCGCTCAACGTGGTCACCGGCGGTGACCCGGTGGAGCAACTCGCCTACGGGGACCCGCTGGAGAAGACGCAACGGTATGCGCGTACCGGGGAACTCATGGACGTGGTCGCCCGGTTGCTGGCCGGCAAGTCCGTCGACTTCGACGGCCGGTATGTCCGGGTGTCCGGCGCGCAACTGGTGGAGCCGACCCTCGACGCGCCCGTACCGCTCTACTTCGGTGGCGCCTCGGCCGAGGCGGAACAGGTCGCCGCGCAGCACGCCGACGTCCAACTGCTGTGGGGTGAGCCGCTGTCCGCCGTCGCCGAACGCGTCACCCGGCTGCGCGAGCGGGCGGCGGCGGTGGGCCGCACCGTCCGCTGTGGGCTGCGTGTGCACGTCATCTCCCGGGACAGCGCCGACGAGGCATGGGCAGAGGCGGCTCGCATCCTGTCCACTCTGGATCCGGAGACCGTCCGGCTCACCCAGGAACGCTTCGCCCGGATGGACTCGACCGGCCAGGCCCGTATGACGGCCCTGCACGGCGGCGACACCCGGGCGCTCACCGTCGCGCCCAATCTGTGGGCGGGCATCGGCCTGGTGCGCGAGGGCGCCGGCACCGCGCTCGTCGGCTCCCATGACGAGGTCGCCGAACGCCTGGCGGAATACTGGCGGTTGGGCGTGGAGGAGTTCGTGCTGTCCGGTTACCCGCACCTGGAGGAGGCGTTCAGGGTCGGCGAGGAGGTGGCCCCGCGGCTGCGGGCTCTCACGGCGGCCGAACCACGACGGTGACACCCGCACGCCGGCTCGCTCCGCCGCCGTGACTCCGGCGACCGCCGACCGCGTCGGTCCGCTCCTCGCCGACCTGGCCGCCTCGGTCACCGCCGCGCGAGAGGCCGAACCGGTCGTCGTGGACCCGGGACTGGCCGCACTGGCCGCCGGCCTCGACCCCGACGCCCTCACGCCGGAGGACGTCGCCGGCATCCTGGTCTTCGCCGGTCCGGACGGCGACGGCACCACGGGGCTGCCGCCGCGCATGGCACCGGTGCTGGCCCTGCTGGACGCGCTGCCTCCGCGTCTGAAGGAGCGGCTGCTCACGGAGTTCGTGGGGTCCCTGTTCCGCGTCTGACCACCCGGGCCGTCGCCCCTCGCCCGCCTTTCATGTCGCACGCATGGTGTTTTTTTGGTTCCTGGTCAGCTGATCGGGCACCTGGACCGCCGCCGAACCCATCGGATCACCCCGCTCGGAACCGCTCGGGGCGCCGCCGAGGGATCGGCGGCGCCCCCTTTCCTCGCCTGTCAGAGCCTGTCAGAGCCCGTCAGAGCCCGTCAGAGCCCGTCTGGGGATCCGGCAGTCACGACCCGAACGCGAAGGCCCGGATCGTGGTCTGCTCGACGGAGTTCCCGGAGGTGTCGACCCCGGTGATCTTCAAGGAGACGTGGCCTCCACCGTGGGGCCGCGGTACGTGTGCCTTCCAGCCGGCCGCGATGCGCACCATCGGTGCCTTCGCCCACGTGGCACCGTCGTCGAAAGACACCTGCGCGGTCACCGTCCCGATCTCCTCACCGGTGGCGTACCCGGGGTCGAGGGTGATGTCGACGGTGGCGGACGGGCCACGGACCCGGCCGGTGAGGTCGGTGTGCGCGTCGGCCCGGACGGTGTACAGCGGCGCGTACGCGGCGGTTGCCGCCTGCGCCGAGTGGAACGTCCACTGTGTGTGGACGCTGGTCGCCAGATCCGTCCACGCCGCTTGCCGCGTGGCGGTGCCGGTGAGCGTGTACGTACCCGCGCTCGCCGGGACGGTGAAGCTCGCCGAGGTGCCGCTGGAGGTTCCCAGCGTCACGCCGTCCCGCGCCAAGGTCAGCGATCTGTTCGCCGTGCTCGTGCCCATGTGGGCGGCGGTGAAGGACGAGAACGGCGCGTACGCCACGGTGAGCTTGTCGGCACCGGCCGCGCGGCTGGCGTACGCCGCACTGGTCTGCGGCGAACCGAACCAGTCGACCTCGCTCTTGCCCTTCGCTCGCTCGGTGAAGGGCGTGCTCTCGTACGCCAGCTGGGCGCCTTCGCCGTCGTAGTAGCTCACCTGACTTGCCCACGACGTGCCGGGCTCGGTGCTGTAGTAATGCACGACGTCGTCGCCGTAGGGCACGACGTGCGGGAGGGTGGGGAATGAGTAGCCGCCGAAACGGGGGTAGTCGCTCTGCCGGCCGAAGGTGCCGTCGGGCGTTGCGGGCGCGTGGTAGTTCTCGCGCACGGCCGCCAGATCCCGGTCCTGCCGGCGCAACGTGGCCTTGGCGGGCACGCGGTTGCCGAAGGAGTGGATCAGGTTGTAGGCGTACTGGCCGGCGACGGGTTCGTCGAGGTACGGATCGGCCAGCGGGTCGATTTTGTTCGTGCGGTAGAACACCTCGTACTGCCGGTCGGTCACCGCGGGGGTGGGGGTGGCCGTGAGGTTGTTGCGGGTCCCGAGGATCCCGGTCAGATGGACACCGCCTCCGTACACCGTGCCGTTGAGCGTCTGGAGGGCGTAGAAGGTCTGGTAGGCGTCGTATGCCTCGGCCCGGTCGACCTTGATGGACACCGGGGTCGTCTCGGACTGGTCGAAGGCGACGTCGATGTCGTCGTCGATGACGACGCTCGGCTTGAGCGTGTACCCGACGTCCCTGGTGTTCTCCTCGTCCGTCGGGTAGTAGGCGTATCCCTCGAAGCTGTAGGTGCCCTTGGGGAGCCTGGCGTAGAGCTGTCCGGCTTCGTAGTCGATCCCGAGGGTGTGGCGCTTCCCGGTGGTCAGGTTCAGCGGACGGCTCATGGCGATGCTGTTGTAGGACACCGCGTCACCGTTCTTCGCGGTGATCGGAAAGTGCACGGTGTGGGTCTCGACCTCTTTGTAGGCGCCGACGGCCGTGAGGATACGGGTGTCGCCGTCCATGGCCGTGACGACTCCTCCGTACACGCCGAAGTCGTCAGCGGACGGGTCCATGGTCAAGGTGACGTCGGCGGTGCCGTGCGCGGGCACGACCACCGAGGTCCGGTCGAGGCCGAACAGGTCGGTGGCGGCGCCGGTGGCGTTGTTCTTCGCGGCGAGGCTCAACGTCAGGTTCAGGTCCCTGTCACCGTCGTTGTGATACGTGACGGTCTTGGTCACGGATGTGTCGGCGGGGTACTCCAGGTAGGTGGAGATGCTCGCCGGGGACGCGTACGCGGACTGCGTCACACCGCGGGTCAGGTCGACGCGGCCGGTGCCCTGCTGGAACACCGTGTAGGCGCCGGGGACGGCTGTGGAGGTCAGGAACGGCTTGAGCTGCCTGGCCGTCCAGTCCGGGTGCAGCTGCTTGAGGATCGCCGCGGCCCCGGCCACGTGGGGCGTGGCCATCGAGGTGCCCGACATCTTCGTGTAGTACTGGTTCACCGCGGTGCCCGCGGATCCGGTCGAGGAACGTCCCGCGATGACGGCGACGCCGGGTCCGGTGATGTCGGGTTTGATCGCGCCGTCGAACACCCGGGGACCCCGGCTGGAGAACGACGCCAGCGCGTTCCCCGAGTCGACCGCTCCGACCGTCAGCGCCGCGTCGGCGGAACCGGGTGATCCGATGGTCTCCGCCGCGCCGGAGTTGCCCGCCGCCACGACGAACAGGGCGCCGGTCTGCTCGGTGAGGGCGTTGAGCGCCAAGGACTCCGGGTCGGTGCCGTCGGAGGCGTAGCCGCCGAGGCTCATGGAGATGATGTCCGCGCCCTCGCCCGCCGCCCACTCCATGCCGTCGATGACGCCGGCCTGTGTCCCGCTGCCGCTGTCACCGAGCACCTTGCCGACGATGACGGTGGCGCCGGGGGCGACACCGACGTACTTGCCGTCCGAGGCGGCGGCGTCACCGGCGATCGTCGTGGCCACGTGCGTGCCGTGGCCGTGCATGTCCTTGGTGCCGTTGGGGCTGCCGGTGAAGTCCTTGGCCTCGGCGACCCGGCCTGCCAGGTCCGGGTGGGTCTGGTCGTACCCGGTGTCGAGCACGGCGACCGTGGTGCCCGTACCGTCGTACCCGGCCGCCCAGGCGTCCGGAGCGCCGATCTGCGGTACGGAGACGTCGTCCCGCACCTCCATACGGCCGTTGAGCCAGACCTTCGACACGTTCGAACCGAGGTCGAGAGTGGATGCCGTCTCGTCGGTCACGAGGGTGTCCCACAACGCGCCGGCGCTGGACTTGTCCTGGTCCAGGGCGACGGCGTCGATGCTTTCGAGGGTGTGGGTGACGTGGGAGCCGGCGGCGAGCGTACGGTGTGTCGCGCCGGGCTGGTCGTAGCTGACCAGCAACGGCAACGCGTCGGTGTCGGCGTCGGTGTAACCCGCGGCGGCCAGTTCGGTGAGGTCGAACAGGCGCGCGTCGAGTTTCCCGGCGTAGACGAGGGCCTCGGCGTCGAAGGGGATCAGGCTGACGTGCTCGGTCCCGTCGGCACCCGGGCCGCGTTCCTCGCGGTAGCCGATGCCGCGGCGGCCGGGGGCCGGGTCGATCGTGTAGGTCAGCTGACCGTCCGCATTGGCCACGGTCACCACGTCACCGGTGATGAGCGTGATCGTCTCGGCCGAGTCGAACGCTTGGCTGACTCCGCCGCTGAAGACACCGTCAGCGACCGGACCGGCGGCCGCTGGTGGCGCGGGCAGGAGCGCTGCCAGAGCGACGCTCAGGACGACGACGGACGGTAAGCCGCGTCTTAACTTCACGAACATGAAGTCGTCTCCCCTCCTGTACCCGCCACATTGACGGGTACAGGACAGGAATCTTAAGTGTTCCAGGCTCGCTCGGGAAGGTCTAGACCTCATCGGTGTGAAATAAGGTCTAGACCTCATCGTGATCGTGTGAAATGTCGTGCCGGTCCTCGACGTCGGCACGGCCGGCCGACCGTGCCGACCGTCGGTCTCGACGAGCAGCCGTCCTGGTGGGCCGGCGGCGAGCAGTGGCCGCTGTCGGGCAAGTGGCCCCAGCCGGGAGGCAAAAGGCGACACCATGCGGGCCGGACGGGAGTACGCCGCTGTGCGGGCACTCCCTCATCGGGCAGTTGCTCAGGCGGTCAGGAGGCGTCGTGGGCAAGGTGTTTCGAGGCCTCCGCCACGCGCAGGCGACGGTCGAGGGTGTAGCGGCGCTGGACGAGGAGGGCAAGCAGCATCAGGGCCGCCGGCAGCAGTCCGAAGCCCAGGCGCAGGGCGGTGAGGGCGGTGCCGGGCTGGGTCACCGCCTGGCCGGCCACGCTGGCGGTGAAGCCGCTGAGGGCGAGCAGTCCGGCGTACAGGTAGGGGCCGAGCGCGGCGCCGGTCGCCTCGGCCGCGGTCCAGACCCCGGTGTAGGCGCCGGCCGTGGAGGTGGCCCCGCTCGCCTCGATCACGTCCGGCATCATCGAGAAGGGCAGCAGTTGCATCGCCGCGAACGCGATACCCAGCACCGCCACCGCGCCGACCAGCGCGGGCAGTCCGAGCGGCCGCCCGACGGCGAGGGCCAGTGAGCCGAGCGTGAAGACCCCCTGTGCGAGGAGGAGCAGCGGCTGCTTGCCGAAGCGGCGTGCGGCGGCGACCCAGGCCGGGGTGGCCACCAAGGCCGGTGCCACGAAAGCGGCGACCAGGACGGTGGTGAGCCGGGGACGGCCGAGTTCGTACTCGGCGTAGTAGGGCACGGCGGCAAGCACCAGGTGGCTGGTGGTGGACATGGCCAGGTACGAGCCGGTGAGCACTCGGAACTGACGGTCGCGCAGCGCGCCGCGCAGGGCGCCGAGCCCGCCGGGACGGGCAGCCGGAACCGGCGCGGGCACCGCAGCGGTGAGGCGACGTACCCCGCGGATGCCCAGCGCCATCGTGGCCAGCATGCCGAGGCCGAGCATCACGCCCATCCGTACGTAACCCCCGCGGGTGGGGTCGTCCTGCCCGGTGATCAGCGGCGCGACCAGGCCGCAGACCAGGATGCCCGCGGTGAGCACCACCATGCGGAAGCCCATCAGGCGGGTGCGCTCGGCGTAGCCGATGCCGAGGTCGGCCGGGGCGGCGAGGTAGGGCACCTGGTAGAGGGCGAAGAGCAGGTTGCCGCAGACGAAGGCGACGGCGACCCAGGCCGCCGCGGCCGGACCGGTGACACCGCCTGGTGGTGCGAAGAGCAGGGCGAAGGCGACCGGCAGCGCGCAGGCGGCGGCCATCAGCAGGCGCCGGTGGCCGCGGCGGGCCAGGTCCGCGTCGGACAGCCGGCCCACCCACGGGTGGAGCAGCACATCAGCGATCTTCGGCAGCAGCAGCACCAGCCCGGCCAGGGCAGGGTCGACCGCCAGAACGTCGGTGAGGAAGTAGAGCAGCAGCAGGCCCGGCACGGTGACCCAGGCCCCCATGGCCAGCGAGCCGCCGGAGAACATCAGCAGCCCGCCGAGGGGCAGCCTGTTTCCGCGCGTAGGCGCGTCATGCGCCGCTGTCCGGTTCGCCTGCGACACGTCTCCACCCCTGCCAGATAATCCAACGCTCGCTGGATAGTTTCGCTGGATAGTAAGGCAGGATGGCGGCTATGACGACTCCCCGCCGCCGCCCAGGGCGGCCACGCCTCGCCGAGCAGCGCGCCACCGCTGATCTGATCGTGGAGGCGGCCACCGGACTGTTCGCCCGGCACGGTTTCGATGCGGTCGGGGTCCGCGACATCGCGACGGCGGCCGGAGTGGACGTGTCCACCGTCCATCACCACGTGGGCACCAAGGCCGAGCTGTACGACGCCTGCTTCGCCCGCGTGTTCGAGGCCGAGCAGGCCGCGCTGCGCGAGGCCGCCCATGCGGCGCTGGGCGCGGTGGCTGCCTACGGCGAGGCGGCCGGGGACGCTGCGGCCCGCGCCGCGCTCGCGGCCCTGCACGAACTGCTCGACACCTTCGTCGACTTCCTCGAGGACCGTCCGGAGACCACCGCGCTGTGGCTGCGCCGCTGGCTGGAGCCGGAGCGGCACGCGGAGTTCGACGCCCGGTACGCGACCCCCCTCTACCGCCAGGTCGAGCAGGCGCTGGCGGACGCGGACGCGGCGGGCCTGCTGACCGAGCCGGTTCCGCACATCGCCGTGCGCAGCCTGGTCTGGGCGGTGCACGCGCACGTGGTGAGCCTGCTCTCCGGGCGGGCGGGCGCGCGGGAGCGCCGGGAGCTGCGGGCCTTCCTGCACCGCTGGATGGACCGCATGTACGGGCCGGGCGCCGACTGACCCCGCCCCTCCGTCCCCGGCGTGCCTTGACGCGCCGGCCGGCGCGGCCGCATGATGCCCGGGTCATCAATCCAACAGTTGATGGATTAACTGCCATCAAGTGCGTCAGGGAGGCCGGCATGCTCGGGGAGCCCCGGGTCGTGGTGATCGGTGCGGGACCGGCGGGACTGGCGACGCTCAAGGCGCTCGCCGACCGGGGGGTGTCCGCGCTCTGCTTCGACTCCGGCGACCGCCCCGGCGGCCTGTGGGTCCTCGGAGCGCCGGGTTCCTCCGCGTACCGGACCCTGCACCTCAACACCTCTCGGCGGCGCACGGAGTTCGCCGACCACCCGATGCCCGTCGAGTGGCCGGACTATCCGGACCACACCCGGATCGCCGAGTACCTCGCCGGCTACGCCGACCGCTTCGGGCTCGGTGACTCGATCCGCTTCCGGCACACCGTGCGGCAGGTCACCCGCTGCGACGACGGCTCCTGGCGGGTCACCGCCGACGGCCCGGACGGCCCGGTCACCGTGGCCGCCGAGGCGGTCGTGGTCGCCAACGGGCACAACAGCACCCCCCGGCTCCCCACGCCGCCCCACCCGGGCACGCCCGCGGTCGAGCAGCTGCACAGCCACGACTACCGGGGCCCGGAGCAGCTCGCCGGACGGCGGGTGCTGGTGGTCGGAGGCGGCAACTCCGCCATGGACATCGCGGTCGACGCCTCGCACACGGCCGCGACCACCCTGCTCTCGCTGCGCCGAGGGGTCTGGATCGTCCCCAAGTACCTGCTCGGCAAGCCCTCCGACAGCCTCAACGGCGCGCTGGCCCGGCGGCTGCCCTGGCGGGTGCGCCAGCGGATCAGCCAGGCCATGATCACCGCGGCGGTGGGGCGACCCGAGCGCTACGGGCTGCCGGCCCCCGCCCACGGTTTTCTGCAGGACCACCCGACCCTCTCCGACACGGTGCTGAGCCGGATCACCCATGGCGAGATCGGGGTCCGCCCGGGGATCAGCCGGATCGACGGCTCCACGGTGACCTTCACCGACGGCCGTACCGAACCGGTCGACCTGGTGGTGTGGTGCACCGGCTACCGGGTGGAGATCCCCTTCCTCGACCCGGCGCTGCTGAGCCCGGGCCCGGACGCGCTCCACCTCTACCGGCACGTCTTCCCGCTCGACACCACCGGATTGTTCTTCGTCGGGCTGATGCAGTCCACCGGCTCCGCGCTGCCGGTGGTCGAGGCGCAGGCCCGGCTGGTCGCCGCCCATCTGGCCGGCGAGTACGCCCTGCCGGACCCGGCCGCCCAGCGCGCCGACTGCGCGGCGGACCTGCGCGCTGCCACCGCCCGGTGGGGCGGACGCCGGCCCGCCATGCGGATCGACTTCGACGCCTACCTCGCCCTGGCCGCCCGGGAGCTGGCCGAGGGTGTCCGACGCCGTCGCGCGGGCCGCGGGGTGGCGTACGGAGCGCCGCCGCGCCCGACGGCCCAGACCGCTGCCGTGGTCCCCACCCAGGGAGAATCCGCATGACCACTCTCACCGGCCGCCGCGTGATCGTCACCGGCGCGGCAGGCACCTTCGGCCGACTGCTGTGCGAGCGGCTCACCGCCGCCGACGCCCGGGTGGTCGGGCTCGATCTGCGGGACGGCGCGGTCGGCGAAGTGCCCGTACTCGGCGCCGACCTGACCGACCCGGAGGCGGGCCCGGCCGCCGTGGCCGCCGCCGTGGAGCGCCTCGGCGGACTCGACCTCCTGATCAACAACGCCGGGGTCGGCGGCCCCGCCCCGGCCGAGCTGCCCCCGGACACGGCGGTCCACCGGCAGCTGGAGGTCAACCTGCTGGCCGCTTGGCGGACCACCGCCGCCGCGATCGACGCGCTGGAGACCTCGCGCGGACGGATCGTCTTCGTCGCCAGCCGGATGGCCTTCATGGCGCTGCCGCTGGCCGCCGGGTACGGCGTCAGCAAGCGTGCGGTCACCGCCTACGCCGATGCACTCCGGCTCGAGGTCGGCACGCACATCGGGGTGAGCGTGGTCCATCCGAGCATGGTCGCCTCGCCGATCCACGACGCCTCGTCCGCCGCCGGACTCTCTCTCGACGGCGTCTCCCGGTACGAGCCGCTGGAGGGCGTGGTCGACGCGATCCTGGGTGCCGCCACCGCCCGCAAGGCGCCGCGCGACGTGGCCACCACCCGTCGCGGCCGGATCGAGATCGCGCTCGCCCGGCACTGCCCCGGTCTCGCCGACCGGCTGGTCCGGCGCACGGTCGCGGGCCGGATCCGGGCCGGCGACCTCGACCGGTCACCGCTCGCCGCAGGCATGGTCAGGCGGCACCGAGCCGCCCCCTAGGTGTGCTGTCCGGGCACCCGCCGGGAGGGCCTGAGTCAGTCAGGGATCCCCGGCATGCCCCACCGGGCGTTCCTGCCCTCGACATCGGTTCCCGGACACGTCTTCCGCCACGTCGTGACGTCGGAATCCGCCCACAGCACCAGACCGAACAAGCCGAGACAGCCAGTCGTCACCGCCATGCGCCGTAACCGTGGAATCACCTGCATGGTCTGGTCCGCCGCGTCCCAGAGCAGATCTGCGCTGACAGCCACCCCGCCATCACGGCCCCCACCCGTCATCCTGAAAAGCCCGAAGCAAAAGCCCGAAGCGCAACCCCTCACCCGGGATCGAGCCGCAGAGCCGATCGGCCTGTCCAACCCGCAAGAATCGGGACACCAGGCCCTCGGGCTCGCGTTGACGAACCCTCAGTTTCCGCGAACTTGCGTGTCTCACCGGATATGAGTAGTCGCGGTACAGGTGGTAGCGCCGAGATCGACCACGGTCGTGCAGTGGGCACTTCGGCGTCCCGCGCCGGGCCGGATCGTACGATGGCGGCATGACCGTTGGCGCCCGACCGAGCCGCCGCCCCGCCGGGCGGTTGTTCGTGCTGCTGGTGCTGGCGGTGCTGACCGGTGTCCTGGGCATGCACGCACTGGCTCCCGGCGGGACGCCGGCGCCCGGGCACACCATGGCGATGGCCCACGCTCCTGCCACGGAACATGCGAGCGGAGCGTGCTCGCACACCCATGGCGGCGCCGGGCACCTCGCGCACGCGGACGGCATGTGTGCGGCGGCCGGCGTCGGTTCCGCCTATGCGCCGCCCGCGTTGGCCGCGGCGCTGCCCGGTGCGCCGGCCGCCGCCGAAGCCGTGATCGCCTCGTCGGCGAAGGCTGTGCGGGGCCGGGCGCCGCCCGACCTGTCCGAGCTGCAACTCCTGCGGATATAGAGCGGCCCGCACGGCACCTCCTGTACGCCCCTGGCCGGGGGCGGGTGCCGCGCTTTCGCCTGATCGTCACATCCCTTTCGACTTCGCGCGCCCCGAGCGGCGTTGCGTGAAGGAGTTGCACCACCATGACCCGTAAGCGCTCTCTGATCCGCCGCGGCGCGGCCGTGGCCTTCGCCGGCACGGCCGCCCTCGTCCTGGCCGCCTGCGGCGGCAGCGGCGGCAGCGGCGGCAGCGGCGACGGCTCGGCCGGGCACGACGGCCACAGCGGCACGTCCTCGTCCGCCGCCGCTTCGGCGTCCGCGTCGCAGGGACAGCACAACGCCGCCGACGTCGCGTTCGCCCAGGGGATGATCCCCCACCACCGCCAGGCCGTGGAGATGGCCGACCTGGCGCCCAGCCGGGCGCAGTCGGCCGAGGTGAAGAAGCTCGCGGCGGACATCAAGAAGGCCCAGGACCCGGAGATCGAGACGCTGTCCGGGTGGCTGACCTCCTGGGGCGAGGAGGTGCCCCCCGAGGGCGCCATGGACCACTCCGTGCACGGCAGCGACGGCATGATGACCGACGAGGACATGGACGAACTGATGGCGGCGTCGGGCGCCGCGTTCGACACCGCCTTCATGGAGATGATGACCGAGCACCACGAGGGCGCCGTCGCCATGGCCGAGACCGAGCAGGCCGACGGCTCCTACGCCCCGGCCCAGAAGATGGCCGGGCAGATCGTCAGCTCCCAGACCGCCGAGATCCAGCAGATGAACGAGCTGTTCGGCAAGGACTGACCGAGCCCGCCGGGACAGCGGGGGCGGGCGCCCGGATGGCGCCCGCCCCCACCCCGGCACACCCGACCTCCGCCTGCTCCCTTTTTCACCAGCTTGGCCCCGCACGTGATCACTTCTGTGCGCATACTCCGGCGACGCGGGCCCGTCGCCGCTCTCCTGGCAGCAGCCCTGCTGCCGGCCCCCTGCTCCGCCCCCCGGCACCGACCCGGGCGACACAACCGCCGCGGATCCCAGGACGGGCCATCTGCACGGCCTGGGCGTCGACCCGGCCGACGACACCGTCCACACCGCCGGCCACCTCGGCGCCTTCCGCCTCACCGACGCCGGCCGGAGCCGGACCGTCCTCCACCGCCCGCCCACGGCCGCGGTCGTCGGATGGCTACTGGCCCGCTTCGCCCCGCGCATGCTTCCACCAGCAGCAGCACACGGCACCGACGACGGGCCCGCGCCGCTGATCCCGGACGACGCCCACCATCACGAACCGCCGGGGCTGCGGCCTGCGGGCGCGCATTCCGCCGGCAGGCTTGCTCCTGTGAGCCGTGCCGGGCCCTTGTCACGTTCGGCGGAGCCTCCGCAGTCCTCGCCTCCGCCGTCCTCGCCTACGTCGCCCAGCAGGCCGTCCAGCACTACGGCTGGCTCGGCGCCGGCAAGATGGTCCGCGGACTCGCCCTCGCTGAGACCACCCCGGGCCGCTGATCATGGTCGTACTGGTCGCGGCTCTGACCGGCCTGCCCGGCACCTGAACCGACCGCCCCGAGCCCACGGAGCCGGAGCCGGCCCCCCTGACGCACGCGCGCTGGTTCCGGCCGCCGGGCCGGACGCCGTCGCCAGGGGGATGTTCAGCCGACTGGGGCGCTCCAGTCGGTATGGGGGGACCGGCCAGTCGGCGGGGGTGGTCCGGACTCCTGGCGGATGGGCATGGCAGGAGCCTGCACGGATGCTGGGGAAGGTCGGCGTCTGCCAAGGCAAGGGACGTCGCCATGGCACCGGGCCAGCGAGGAGGCATCTGTATGACGATCCGCCTGACACTTCTGTGTGCGAGCCCAGCACGAACGGTCCTCGGCTGCGCCCCGCTCAGTGAGCGCGCGCCTCATGATGTGGGCGCCGCCCTGACATCGCCTCCCGCGCACTCGGCGACCCTGAGATCCCCTTCGGCCGGCTCTGCGCTGATCGCCGCAGGCCTCGGGGTGCGGGCCGCGGTGGATCCCGCACTGCGCGACATCGACTACGGCACCTGGCGCGGCCGTACGGTGGCCGATGTCGTCGCTGCGGACCCGTGCGGGTACAGCAGCTGGCTGACAGACCCGGATGCCGCGCCGCACGGCGGGGAAACCGCACGCCAGCTCTGCCGCCGGATCGCGCAGTGGCTCAGCAGCCTGCCTGCGGACACCGGCCGCACTCTGGCCATCGTCGAAGCAGCCGTAGCGCAGGCAGTGTTGGTCCATGCCCTGTCCGCACCGCCCCGAGCACTCTGGAAACTCTCGGTGCCGCCCCTGAACGCCGTCCACCTCACCTGCTGTGACGGCGTCTGGAGGGTCCAGCCGACGGACGTATGTCCTGTCCAAGGCGTTCGCCGGCCACCGCCTGTGCCTCTCACCCCGCTGACCGCGCCCCGGCACAGGTTCAGCGACCGCGGAATGTTCGTCTGAGGGGCGAGAGCGGTCCGGCAGACCGCCACCTGCCGGGGGGCGTCCGGCGACGCCCCCAGGGCCCCGGTTCTGCTCGACCTCGGTGGTGCGGGCCGCGAAGACGCGGCCTTGAGGGTGCTTTCGCACCGGCTCAGCTGCCTTGCCTCCGCCGTGGCCACAGGCTCGCGTGGCGCATGCCGTGTACGCAGCCGCTGGTCACGCCGGTCGCGCCGGTCACGCCGGGCCGTCGACCGGGAGTGCAAGACGCAGCTCGTAGCCGCCGTCGGCCGTGGGTCCGCAGGCGATGGTGCCACCGAGGAGTTCGGCGCGTTGACGTAGTCCGACGAGGCCGTGACGGGAGCTCGGCAGGGGGAGCGGGAGGCTGGTGGGGGTGGTGTTGGTGACGGTGGCCTGTACGGTGCCGTCCTTGTGGTGGATACGGATCGTGGTTCTCGCGCCCGGCGCATGTTTGCGTACGTTGGTCAGTGCCTCCTGCACCGTCCGGTACACGGCGCGCTGGAGCGGCGGCGGCAGGCCGTCGGGGAGGTCGGTGTTCAGCTCGGCCTCGATACCGCTGTCGTCCACCAGTCGTCGCAGATCGGCGAGGGACGGCTGCGGGGTCAGCTCCGTGGGGCGGCTCCCGGAGGCGCGCAGGACGCTGACCATCTGCCGCAGCTCGTCGAGAGTGTGCACGCTGAGCCGCCGGATCGCTGACGCGGCGTCCCGGACCTCCGCGTCACGGCTGATCATCTGCAACGCCCCCGCCTGCACGGCGATCAGGCTGACCTGGTGGGATACCACGTCGTGCATCTCCCGGGCGAGTTGTGCGCGTTCCTTGGCCAGTACCGTCTGCGTGATCAGCAGCTGCTCGTGCTCGCGCACCGCGGAGATCTCAGCCAGCCGCAGGGAGAGTTCACGTCGGGCCTGGGCGAGCTGGCCCAGGAAGACGGGCGCGGCCGCCTCCGCCAGGTGGTAGCTGACAGTAATGAGGGCGAAGGTGCCGGAGAGGCCGGCGAACTGCGGTGACGACCAGGGCCACGCGGTGACGTTGCACGCGGTGAACGCGACGGCGCAGGCACCCAGCAGGGTGCGGCGGCGGCTGAGGGAAGCCAGCGTGTACAGGGCAACCAGAGCGGCGAAGACCGCGTCGGTGACCAGGACACTGGGCAGCGTGAGGACGAAGGCCACCAGGGGCAGTCGACGGCGCAGCGCCAGCGCGACGGCGCCGAGCAGCGCACAGGCCAGGACCGGCCATGCCTCGCCTTGCACATTGACCCACGTGTCCAGCAGCGCCGTCACGACCAGAGCGAGATCGATCAGCCAGGCCGGCGGGCGCCGTGGCCTCATCCGTCCTCCCGGGGCTCCGGCGGCCTGAGCAGACCCGCGCGTTCGGCGAGCAGGGCGGCCTGAACCCGGCTGCTCACCTCCAGCTTGCCGAGGATGGCGCTCACGTGATCCTTGACCGTGCCGGTGCTCAGGTGCATCCGCTGGCCGATGTCGGCATTGGACAGTCCCTCGCCGATGAGGACGAGGACGGCCCGCTCGCGGTCGGTCAGCCGTGCGACCGCCCGGGCGGCGGGTTCCTCCTGGTGGCCGTTGTCCAGGTAGCCGTCCACGACGGTGCGGGTGATGGTGGACGACAGCACGGCACCGCCGTTCGACAAGGACCGCACCAGATACGGCAGCTGCTCGGGATCGGTGTCCTTGACCAGGAAACCGGCAGCCCCGCAGCGCAGCGCCGTCGCCACGTACTCGTCCATGCCGAACGTCGTGAGCATGGCCACCACCGGCGGGTTGGGCAGCTGGTGCAGAGAGGTCAGGACGGTGAGTCCGTCGACGTCCGGCATGCGGATGTCGAGCAGCACCACGTCCGGACGCGACTCCCGCACGGCGCGGACCGCCTGGCCGCCGGTGACGGCCGCTACGACCTCGATGTCGTCCGCGCTGTCGAGGATGCGCTGGAAGCCCGTACGGATCAGTGCCTCGTCGTCGACCACCAGTACCCGGATCACCTGTGCTCCGCCCGCCATCGGATTAACGCAGGATCCTGTGACGCCCTATGTGACCTTCAGGCTACTTTGCGCTGATCTGATCCGCAGGGCGAAGACAGGTACCGCTTCGTCCGCACGGCCGGGGGACAGGTACGGCCGGTCGGCAGGGTGGCTCCGGACAGTCGGCGGATGGGATGCGAGAGGCCTGCCGCCGATCGTGGAGACCATGGCGGACAACGCATCCTCGGTCGCACCGGAGGTCATCGGACCCACCACGGTGATCGGCCCTCTCCGGGCCCCTGCCGGGGCGCCGTCGACCGGACGCCTGCTCGGCGTCGACCTCGCCCGCGGACTCGCGGTCTTGGGCATGTACGCCGCCCACGTCGGCCCTGCCCCGTCGGTGGGCGGGCCGACAGGGTTCCTGATGGAGCTGGCGCGTGGCCGTTCCTCCGCGCTGTTCGCCGTGCTCGCCGGATTCTCCCTCGTCGTCATCACCGGCCGCCCTCACCCGCGGACCGGACGCGAGGGACGGCAAGCGGCCGGCAGGATCGTCATCCGCGCATGCGCCCTGGTGGCGCTGGGCTTCGCCCTCACCGCCCTGGACACGTCGATCGACGTCGTCCTCGCCTTCTACGGGCTGATCTTCCTCACCGTGCTCCCGCTGTACCGGCTGCGGGCCAGGACGCTCGCGGCGATCGCCGCCGCGGGAGCCCTCGCCCTGCCCCAGGTGCTGTGGGCCGTACGGCAGTCAATTCAAGAGCGAACCTGGTCGGAAACGGTCATCGCCCGCGACCCGCTGGCCGAGATCGGTGACTCGGACGGGATCCTGGAACTGCTGTTCACCGGCGAGTACCCGGTCCTCACCTGGGCATCGTTCCTGATCGCGGGCATGGCCGTGGCCCGGCTCGACCTCGCCGACGCCCGTGTCCGCGCCCGCCTCGCCCTGACCGGCGGCGCGCTCGCCGTGGCCGGCTACGGCGGCTCCTGGCTGGCCCTGCACCTCGTTCCGCAGGCCCGCACCGTCATCACCGCCGCCACGGGCGGCGGTTCAGCATCATCCGCCTGGTGGTCCGATGCCGTCGGCGACGTCACGGACGGCACACCGCGAGAGTGGCTGCTGGTGGCCGCACCGCACAGCCAGACGACCTTCTCCATCCTCGGCAACACCGGTGCCACCCTGGTCGTGGTCGCGGCGTGTATCAGCGCCACGTACCGGACGCCCCGCCTCACACGCCTGTTGCGTCCCGTTGCGGCGGTGGGCACGGTGTCGCTCAGCGCCTACGTGCTGCACATCGTCGCCATTGGTGTTTTCGGAAATGAGGACGACTCGATGTCGGCTCTGCCGGTGCTGGCCTGCTACATCACAGCAGCCGTGGTGTTCGCACTGGTCTGGACCCGCCTGTTCCGCCGGGGTCCGCTGGAGTACCTCCTGAATGCCGCGACCCGGCCGGCCCGCCACATCAGGTGACGCCCCTCCTGAATGCCGCGACCCGGCCGGTCTGCCGCATCGGGTGACGCCTGGCAGCTCGACGACCCGGCAGGCCAGGGCCTGGACGCCGTGCGGGCCGCGGGCCGGCTGGCGCCGCTGCCGGTGGAGGCCCTGCACGGCATCGGCCCCCGGGGGACGACGGGACGGGGTCGATGCCGTGGGCCCGGTCGGCGGCCTGGCCGCCCTGCCCGCCACCACAACCGTCCGGTACGCCTTCGGCCACCACGCCCTGGACGGCGCCGACGTCCGCGCCGCCCTCCGCGAGCTGGTGATCCGGCTCGCCCTGCTGCTGCGCAGGCTCGCCCGCCTTCTCCGGGCTCTTGACCAGCGCCTCGTGCAGCCCGGACCGGTAGCCCGCCAGGTCGTCCTGGCTGAAGGCGCGCGGAGCGGCGTCGCCCTTTGGGCGTTCGGGCTACTTCGCCGCGGGTGCCGTGCGGGGACGGAGTGCCAGGGTGAGCAGCGGGCCGACTGCCAGCAGCACGGCGAGGGCCGCGTAGCCGGTGGTGAGCGTCGAGACGGTGGCCACGCCGGCGACGAG
>NZ_JBIAPF010000005.1:681237-761672 GCF_042888135.1 Streptomyces sp. NPDC003247 | reverse complement strand
TCGCTGCTGCACTGGACCCGCCGCATGATCGAGATCCGCAAGCAGAACCCCGCCTTCGGACTCGGCTCCTACACCGAACTGGCCTCCACCAACCCCGCCGTCCTCGCCTTCCTCCGCGAGGCCCCCCCGACGGAGGACGGCGGGGACGACATCGTCCTGTGCGTCCACAACTTCTCCCGCTTCGCCCAGCCCACCGAGCTGGACCTGCGCCGCTTCGACGGCCGCCACCCCGTGGAGCTGTTCGGCGGGGTCCGCTTCCCCGCGATCGGTGAACTGCCTTACCTGCTGACCCTCGCAGGGCACGGTTTCTACTGGTTCCGGCTCGCCCGAGCCGCATCCCGCGTCGGCCGGCGCCTGTGAGCGTGCGCCGAGGAAAGGACGCGTCACCATGCCGAAGACCGCATCTCTGAACCACGGCAGTGCCGTAGGCGTCCGCTCCGGCGGAACGCTCGGGAACCTGCTGCGCGAGTGGCTGCCCCGGCAGCGCTGGTTCGCGGGCAAGGACCGGCCCCTGAACGATCTGCGTCTGCTGTCGATGACGGAGCTGTATCCGGGCTGTCTGCACCTGCTGGTGCAGACCGGCCAGTCCGGCGTGCCCTCGCCGGGCGGCACTCCCCCGCCCGGCGACTGCTACCAGCTGCTCCTCGGTCTCCAGCGGCACCTGTCGCCGCGCCTGGGCCGGGCCCTGATCGGCAAGGTGGAGGAAGGGCCGCTGGCCGGCCTGACGGTGCACGACGCCCTCCAGGACCCCCGCTCGGCACACCTGCTGCTGGAGCGCATGCGGCACCCCGGCCCGCTGGGTCCGCTGACCTTCGAGTCCGACCCGTCGGTGCCGGTGCCGGCCGGTCTGGCGCCGCGGCTGCTGGAGGCGGAGCAGTCGAACACCTCCGTGGTGTACGGCGACGCGTTCATCCTCAAGGTGTTCCGGCGCATCCAGCCCGGGATCAACCCCGACCTGGAGGTGCCGGTCGCCCTCAAGGGGCAGAACTGCGGCCGGGTGCCGGCGCCGGTGGCCTGGTTCGGGACGTCGGACCCGCAGGAGGCGACACTGGGCGTGCTCCAGCCGTTCCTGCCCGACGCCTCCGACGGCTGGACGCTGGCGCTGGACGCCCTCGCCCACGGCGACTCCTTCACGCCGGAGGCCGAGGCACTGGGCCGGGCCACGGCCGAGGTGCACCTCGCCCTGGCCGCGGCCTTCCCGTCCGGTCCGCGCGCCGACAACGTCCGGACGGCGGCGGCGATGACCGAGCGGCTGGAGGCCGCGGCCCACCACGTGGCGGCGCTGCGCCCGTACGTCCCGGGTCTCATCACCGCCTTCGACGCACTCGCCGTCTGCGATCCGGGCCCACCCGCCCAGCGCATCCACGGCGACCTGCACCTGGGGCAGGTGCTGCGCACGGGACGGGAGTGGTTCGTCATCGACTTCGAGGGCGAGCCCTCCCGTCCGCTGGCCGAACGGCGCAGCGCGCACTCCCCGGTGCGGGACATCGCGGGCATGCTGCGGTCCTTCGACTACGCGGCCCGCCAACGCCGGCCCTGGCGTCCGGAGTGGGCACTGCGCTGCCGGGAGGCCTTCTGCGCCGGCTACGCGGCCCGGGCCGGCTGGGACCCCCGCAAGAAGCACGCCCTGCTGCGTGCCTACGAAACCGACCGGGCCGTGTACGAGGTGCTGTACGAGGCCCGGCACCGTCCCGACTGGCTACCCGTACCGATGGCGGCGATCGAACGTCTCGCCGTCCGAGGAGGCTGACCCCATGACTCTGCGCGACACCTCTCGGCCCGAGTCGGGCGGCCCCCGCCCGCGCCGTGGCCGGACGGGCGGCCCCCGCCCGGCCACGGCGCCCCCGCTCGACGCGACCGACCGGGGGCGCCTGCTGGCCGGCGCCCACCACGATCCGCACGCCCTGCTGGGCGCGCACCCGGTGCCGGGCGGGATCGCCTTCCGGGCGCTGCGGCCCTTCGCCCGCTCGGTGGCCGTCGTGGTGGACGGCGTGCGGACCCCGCTCGTGTCGGAGGGGGAGGGCCTCTTCTCGGCCGTCCTGCCGCTCGACGCGATCCCCGCGTACACGCTGCTGGTGGCGTACGAGGGGGCCGAGCAGGAGGTGCACGACCCGTACCGTTTCCTGCCCGCCCTGTGCGAGTTCGACCTGCACCTCATCCGTGAGGGGCGGCACGAGCAGCTGTGGAAGGCGCTCGGCGCGGAGCCGATGACCCACGAGGGGGTGGCCGGCACCCGCTTCACGGTGTGGGCGCCCAACGCCCAAGGGGTGCGGATCGCCACGGACTTCACCTACTGGGACGGCACCGCCTTCCCGATGCGTTCGCTGGGCGCGTCCGGGGTGTGGGAGCTGTTCCTGCCGGGGGTCGGCGAGGGCACCCGGTACAAGTTCGAGATCCACTCGCGCCACGGCCACCGGTTCCTCAAGGCCGACCCGATGGCGCGGTGCGCGGAGGTCCCGCCGGACACGGCGTCGATCGTGCACGCCTCGCACTTCGAGTGGGGCGACGCGGAGTGGATGGCGCACCGGGGCGACGTTCCCGTGCACGTGGCGCCGTTCTCGGTGTACGAGGTGCACCTGCCGTCCTGGCGGCCGGGGCTGACGTACCGGCAGCTGGCCGAGGAGCTCCCCGCGTACGTGAACGACCTCGGTTTCACCCATGTGGAGTTCATGCCGGTCGCCCAGCACCCCTTCGCGGGCTCCTGGGGTTACCAGATCACCGGTTTCTACGCCCCGGCCTCGCGGCTCGGCACCCCGGACGACTTCAAGCACCTGGTGGACGCCCTGCACCGGGCCGGGATCGGCGTGATCATGGACTGGGTGCCGGCGCACTTCCCCAAGGACGACTGGGCGCTGGCGCGGTTCGACGGGGAGTGCCTGTACGAGCCCGGGAACTCCCAGCGGGCCGAGCACCCCGACTGGGGGACGCTGGAGTTCGACCTCGGGCGCACCGAGGTGCGCAACTTCCTGGTGGCGAACGCCGTGTACTGGTGCGAGGAGTTCCACATCGACGGACTGCGCGTCGACGCCGTCGCCTCGATGCTCTACCTCGACTACTCGCGGGACTCGGGGCAGTGGACGCCGAACGTGTACGGCGGCCGTGAGGACCTGGACGCGGTGGCCTTCCTCCAGGAGATGAACGCCACCGTGTACCGGCGCAGTCCGGGTGTGGTGACGATCGCGGAGGAGTCGACGGCCTGGGGCGGGGTGACCCGGCCGACCGACAGCGGCGGTCTGGGGTTCGGGCTGAAGTGGAACATGGGCTGGATGCACGACTCGCTGGAGTACATCGCCAAGGAGCCGGTGCACCGCAAGTACCACCACCACGAGATGACGTTCTCGATGATCTACGCCTACAGCGAGAACTACGTCCTGCCGATCTCCCACGACGAGGTCGTCCACGGCAAGCAGGCGCTGGTGTCGAAGATGCCGGGCGACTGGTGGCAGCGGCGGGCCAACCATCGCGCCTATCTCGGCTTCATGTGGGCCCACCCGGGCAAGCAGCTGCTGTTCATGGGGCAGGAGTTCGCCCAGGGCGCGGAGTGGTCCGAGGCCGACGGCCCCGAATGGTGGCTGCTGGATCCCGGCTACTGCGCGGAGGCCGACCACCGGGGGGTGCGGGACCTGGTCCGCGACCTCAACGCCCGCTACCGGTCGACCCCGGCCCTGTGGCAGCGGGACACCGACCCGGCCGGCTTCCGGTGGGTGCTGTGCGACGCGGCCGACGACAACGTCTTCGCGTTCCTGCGGTACGACGCCGGCGGGCGGCCCCTGCTGTCGGTGAGCAACTTCTCCCCGGTGGTCCGCCACGACTACCGGCTCGCCGTGCCCGACGACGTGCCCGTCTGGTACGAGGCGCTCAACACCGACGCCGCCCGCTATGGCGGCGGCGACCTCACCCACGCCGACGGGATCAAGCCGGAGGACGGGCGGATCACGCTCACGCTGCCGCCGCTCGCCACGGTCTGGTGGACGCCGACGTCCGTGTGAACGGACCCCGACGGGGCAGTCGGGTGCGTACCACCTGCCAGAGAAAGGCCGCATACCGTGCGCACCGTCGGAGTGGAGGAGGAACTCCTCCTGGTCGACCCGGAAACCGGGGAGCCGCAGGCCCTGTCCGCAGCCGTTCTGGCCCGCGCCACGCGGGACCCGGCGAAACCGGACGTGTTCGAGAAGGAACTGCACAACCAGATGCTCGAGTTCGCCACCCATCCCCGGTCGGGGATGGACGAACTCGGCGAGGAGATCGTCCGCATACGCGGGGAGGCGGCCCGGCACGCCGGGGAGATCGGGTGCACGGTGGCGGCACTCGCCACCTCCCCGCTGCCGGTACGCCCCTCCGTCGGCATGAACCGGCGCTACCAGTGGATGGCGGAGCAGTACGGCATCGCCACCCAGGAGCAGTTGGTGTGCGGCTGCCACGTCCATGTGTCGGTCGCGTCGGACGACGAGGGCGTCGCGGTCGTCGACCGGATCCGGCCCTGGCTGTCGGTGCTGTCGGCGCTGAGCGGCAACTCCCCTTTCTGGCAGGGGAAGGAGTCGGGGTACAGCAGCTATCGCAGCCGGGTGTGGCAGCGCTGGCCGTCGGCCGGTCCGACCGAGCTGTTCGGGTCGGCGGAGCGCTACCACCGGCAGGTCGCGGACATGGTGGAGACGGGCACGATCCTCGACGAGGGGATGGTCTACTTCGACGCCCGGCTGTCCGCGCGCTACCCGACGGTGGAGATCAGGGTCTCGGACGTCTGTCTGCACGCGGACACCGCCGTGCTGATGGCGACGCTGGCGCGCGGGCTCGTCGAGACGGCCGCCCGGGAGTGGAAGGCCGGCGAGGATCCGGTGGACCACAGTGTGAGCCTGCTGCGGCTGGCCGGCTGGCGGGCCGCGCGCTCCGGGCTGGCCGGGGACCTGCTGCACCCCGCGACCATGCGGCGCGCGCCGGCCGAGGCGGTGGTGGGGGCGCTGCTGGAGCACGTCGGGGAGGCGCTGGACGACGCCGGTGACCTGGAGCGGGCCCGCGCCGGCTGCGCGCGGTTGCTGCGCGACGGCAACGGGGCCCGCGTCCAGCGGGAGGTGTGGGAGCGCACCGGCAGCCTGCGCGAGGTCGTCACCACGTGCGTCCGCCACACCCAGGGCTAGGGCGCCTCTGACGGATCTCCGTGGCGAGCGCGGAGATCCGTCAGAGGCGCCCTCGGTCCCGTCCTCCCGCTCAGAGCATCAGGACCAGCGCGTACGCCAGGAAGAAGGCCGCGACCAGCACGGCGAGGACGATGATCAGGGTGAGCGGGCCCTTGGCCCAGCCCTTGGGGGGGGTGTGCGTCTCTCGGGGTCCGGCCTCGGGCATGCTGCTCTCCGCGGGCGGGGTCTCGCCCGGGGGAACACCTCCGCCCGGTTCCAGGCCGGTGCTGCGTTCCGGTTCGGGGTCGGGGTTGATGTGCGTCATGCCCTCCGAGTCCCCCGGACCCGCCGAGATCATCAACCGTGCACCGATTCTCCGTTCCCGGCCACAAGCGGTCGCTCCTCGGCTACATTCGACCACCGTCGATAACAGTCCTCAACGGCGGAGTCACACCCCGTACACGTCAGGAGCAGCGCATGCGCGACGTCGCCCTCGCTCCCCCAGCCGCCCCGCCCCTGACCGGAGGGCTCGCCGACAGCGTCTTCGAGACAGCCGCCCGCACTCCCACGCTCCCGGTGCTCGCCCGCCGTGCCGCGGACTCCGACGGCTGGGAGGAGGTGACGGCGATCGAACTGCGCGACGAGGTGGTCGAGGCCGCCAAGGGGTTCGTCGCGTCCGGGATCTCGCCGGGTCACCGCGTGGCCATCATGGCGCGGACCCGGTACGAGTGGTCGGTGCTCAGCCATGCGCTGTGGGCCGTGGGCGCCGAGGTGGTGCCCGTCTATCCGACCTCCTCGCGCGACCAGGTCGAGTGGATCCTGCGGGACTCGGCCTGTGTGGGCGTGGTCGTCGAGGACGAGCAGAGCGTGATGACGGTGGGCTCGGTGTGCGCGACCCTGCCCGCGCTGCGGCACGTCTGGCAGCTGGACAGCGGGGCGCTCGAGGAGCTGGCCCGGATCGGTGAGACGGTCCCGGTCACCACCGTGGACTCGCTGCGCCGCATCGTGATGCCCGACGCGACGGCGGTGATCGCCTACACCTCCGGCACCTCGGGCCGCCCGCTGGGCTGCGCGCTGAGCCACCGCGGCCTCGCCGCCCCCTGCGACACCCTGCTGGCCGGCTGGGGCGAGACGGCGGCGGCGCCGGGGCAGCGGCCGTCCGTCCTGGCGTTCCTGCCGTTCTCCCATGTGTACGGCCTGATGATCCAGGGCCTGTGCGTCCGCGGCGGCATCGTGATGGGCCACGAACCGGACCTCGGCGCGGCCTCGCTCACGGAGGCGCTGCGCACCTTCCGGCCGACGTACCTGTACGCGGTGCCGTCGGTGTTCGAGAAGATCTACAAGAATTTCCTGCGCACGGCCCAGCAGGAGGGACGCGGCGCGCTGTTCGAACGGGCGGCGGAGACGGCCCGGCAGTTCGCGGCGGCCTCCGAACGGCAGCGGCTGGGCCGTGGCTCCGGGCCGGGTCTCGAACTGCGGGTACAGCACGGGCTGTACGAGCGGACCGTGTACCGAAGACTGCGCGCCGCCCTCGGCGGCCGGGTGCACCGCGCCACCTCGGGCGGCTCGCCCCTGCACCGCGACCTGTCCCTGTTCTACGCGGGTATCGGCATCTACGTGCACGACGGCTACGGCCTGACGGAGACCAGCGGCGGGATCACGATGCAGCCGCTGGGCCGGGAGAAGACCGGGACGGTCGGACAGGCGCTGCCGGGCACCGAGATCCGGGTGGCGGAGGACGGGGAGATCCTGGTGCGCGGCCCGTCGCTGTTCCAGGGCTACGTCAACGACGACGGCGCCACCCGGGCGGCGCTGCGGGACGGCTGGCTGGGCACCGGGGACCTCGGTTTCCTGGACTCCGACGGCT
Organism: Streptomyces sp. NPDC003247; assembly: GCF_042888135.1. NCBI lineage: Bacteria > Bacillati > Actinomycetota > Actinomycetes > Kitasatosporales > Streptomycetaceae > Streptomyces > Streptomyces sp. NPDC003247. The sequence goes on along the minus strand of NZ_JBIAPF010000005.1, from coordinate 754,691 downwards.
ACCTCACCCTCACCGGCCGCAAGAAGGACGTCATCATCACCAGCAGCGGCAAGAGCGTGGCGCCGACGGCGCTGGAGCAGCGGCTGCGGATGCACCCGCTCGTCCACCAGGCGGTGGTGGTGGGCGACGACCGGCCCTGTGTGGGCGCGTTGATCACCCTGGATCCGGACTTCCTGGCGCACTGGCGCGCGGGGCTGTCGCTCCAGGGCGACACTCCGAGCCGGGAGGCACGCGAGGAGAACGCCCTGCGGGACGAGATCGGCCGGGCGGTGGCGGCGGCCAACAGTGCCGTGTCCCGCTCGGAGTCCATCCGCGTCTTCCGGGTGCTGCCGGAGCCGTTCGACCCGGCCAACGGGCTGCTGACCCCGTCGATGAAGCTGCGCCGCGACTCGATCGTCGAGCACTACGCGGCCGAGATCGAGACCATGTACCAGGCGCGGGCGCGGCTGCCCCGGCAGAGCGCTCCGGAGGAGGTGCTGAGCTGGGACGACGCGGACGACGTGTTCCGGTGAGCCGCTGCGGGTGGCGGTCGGCGGGCGGGAGTCCCCCGCCCTCGGCCTCGGCCATGCCGCCACTGCCCCTCCCCGGCCCCCGAGCGGCGCGCACGCCGCGTGGCCGGGCGATCACCGCACGTGGTCCGGTGCACGACGCCCGGTGCGGACGCGTAGCCTGCGGCGCCCCGGGAACCCTGGAGAGTGGCGACGTGAGAGAGCCGCACGAGAAAGGACGACGGCCCCGCCGGTAGGGGCCGCAACGACGACATGGCAACCGAGCCCCGTGGTAACGACGCACTGGCCTCCTGGGCGGTCCCGAGCCGCACTGCCCGGTTCCCGGGCGAACCGCAGGACGTGACGGGTGCACGCCTGGCCGCGGAGGCGTTCCTCCGCGACCTGTCCCGGGTGTCCCCGCCCTCGGCACCGGAGTGCTGGCACGACATCGTGCTGATCGTCACGGAGTTGGCCTCGAACGCGGTCCAGTATGCCCCGGGCCCCTTCGACCTGCATCTGCGCCCGACCTTCGACGGGGTGCACGTCACGCTGCACGACACCAGCACCACCGCGCCCGCGCCGCGTCCGTTCCACCCCGACACCGGGGGCGGCGGCATCGGCTGGCACCTGGTCCACACGCTGTGCAGCCAGGTCAGCGTGGTCACCGGCGTCGACGGGAAGGACGTGCACGTCTTCCTGCCCTGGTGACCGCCGTCCCCCGAGCGGGAGGGCGCCGGTCAGGGGATGCCGTCGGGGCCCGGGGGTCCGACGGCCCGGACCGGTACGAAGGCGCTGATCGTCTTCCCGCCGGGCGGCCGGGGGCCGATGGAGATGTCCCGGGCCAGTTCGACGATCAGCGGCCAGCCGTAGCCGTTGATCCGGTGTCCGCCGGGCGGTGCGCCGGCCCCGTACGTCACGGAGGGGACGACGTCGCTGTGGTCGTGCACCGCCACCCGGACGCCGCCGCGCACGGGGGTCACCTCGAAGCCGGCCAGGCCGCCGCCGTGCCGGATCGCGTTGGTGACCATCTCGGACACGACCAGCAGCAGGTCGATCACGTCCTCCTGCCGCGCCGGCCCCGCGGCGGCGCCCCAGTGGGCGTCGACCACCGCGCGCGCGTGGTCCCGCGCGGTCGCGGCGGTCGTCACCGGGGCGAGCACCGGCTCCGTGGGCGCGAGTTCGTCCCCTCTCACGGCTCGGTCACTGTCCCCGGCGGCCGGAGCGCCGGGTCTGCGGCTCGTGGGTCATCGACACCCCGTTCCTCGGTCACGGCACACGACGGCCGGTGGATGGTGGGCACTTGAGCATACGGCGGGCGCCCGCGGCCCGCCGTGCCTCCCCCGGCGGTCAGGCCGTCGCGCTGCCGCGCCGGATCAGCCGGAGATAGTGGTCGCCCACGGCCGTCAGGTAGGCGGGGTCCATCGTCTCGCTGTCCGTGCGGAACCGGGGGGCCTGCTTCACCTCGTCCCCGGTGCAGGCCAGCGCCACGGTGCGGCTCTCCGCCTCGACCGCCCTGACGACGCCCACCGGTACGACCGCGCTCCTGCCGAAGAGCCAGACCCCCGTGTCGACGACCAGGTGCCACATCCCGTGGTGGCCGTCCTCGCGTTCGACGTGGCCTATGGTGCCGTCGGACGCCACCACCCCGTAGCCCGTCAGATCCTGCCCCTCGGCGTGCCCGCTGTCCGTCGGGTAGGACCAGATCCTGTCGATGGTCACGCTGCTCCCTTCTCCCGTCTCCGTTCACCGCAGCGGATACCCGCCCGCCGCGGCCGCATTCGGGGCGTGCGGCCGCCGTCCGCGGCAGGCGGTGTCCCGACGCCGGGACCGGCGCGTCCGGCGGGGCGTGACGGGGGGCCGCGGGGCATGGCGGCGGGAAGCGGGGGCAGACGCGGTGCCACCGACCGGCGACGATCTTGGACAGGTCCGGGCGGGCCCCGACGAACGGAGTGAGCGGCATGGACGCCGTGACGGCACAGGAACCGACGGCCACGGCGGCGCGGCGGGTCGGGGACGGCCCGCGCGCGGGGGCCGCGCTCGTCGGCGTGCCCGCGCGGGTCGGTCCCCGGGACGCGCGGGAGCTGTCGCGCCGCCTCTTCGAGCGGCTGGCGGTCCTGGAGGAGGGCACGCCGGGCCACCAGTACGTGCGCAACACGCTGATCGAGATGAACCTGTCGCTCGTGCGGTACGCGGCGTCCCGGTTCCGCGGCCGGGCCGGCGACGCGATGGAGGACGTCGTACAGGTCGGCACGATCGGGCTGATCAAGGCGATCGACCGGTTCGAGCTGTCCCGGGAGGTCGAGTTCTCCTCGTTCGCCGTCCCGTACATCACCGGCGAGATCAAGCGGTTCTTCCGGGACACCGGCTGGGCCGTGCACGTGCCGCGGCGGCTCCAGGAGGCGCGGGGGGAACTGGTCCGGGCGACCGAGGAGTTGCAGACCCGTCTCGGCCGGGTGCCCGGTACCCGGGAGCTGGCGCGGCTGATGGCGCTGTCCGAGGAGGAGGTCGTCGAGGCGCGCAAGGCCGCCAACTGCCGCACCTCCGCCTCGCTCGACGCGGCCCTCGCGTCCGACGGCGGCGCCGACGGCGAGTCGGTCCTGGCCGACTTCATCGGCGTGGAGGAACCCGCGCTCGCCCGCGTGGAGGACGTCCACTCCCTGGCGCCCCTGGTCGCGGCACTGGACCCGAGGGAGCGGCGGATCCTCCACCTGCGGTTCGTCGAGGAGCGGACGCAGGCCGAGATCGGCAGGGAACTCGGGATCTCCCAGATGCACGTCTCCCGGCTCATCCGCCGTGTGGTGGGACGGCTGCGGGCCGGACTGCTCGGCCCCGACGCCGGCTGAACCCGGCGTTCCACCGAGGGCGAAACGCCTTCGTGTACCCCGTTTTCCGCCGTCCATGCAGGCGCGCGGCAGGTGACGTCACCGACCGCCGGGAACGGCCCGACACTTTGTTCCGTCACGGGCTCGTGGGATAGCCTGCGGCGGATTTCTCTCATCACGCACATCCGTGAACTGCGGAAATGCGCACACCACATGCGGCGCCGTCCACCGGGGCGGCGTGGTTCCGAGCTCCCGTACCGCGGGGGCTCCTGGGGAGCGGAACGAGGATACGCATGACCAGCAACGCTGCCGAGGTCACCGACACGGTCCCGGGCGACCAGGAGCTCAGAAGGCTCCTCGCCGGGCTCACCGCCGTGCGCGACGGCGACTTCGGTACCCGGCTGCCCGCCGACGGCGACGGGCTCATGGGCGACATCGCGACCGTCTTCAACGGCATGGTCGACCAGTTGTCCGTGTTCACCTCCGAGGTCACGCGGGTGGCCCGGGAGGTGGGCACCGAGGGCACCCTCGGCGGGCAGGCGGAGGTGCCGGGGGTCTCGGGCACCTGGGCCGACCTGACGGACTCCGTCAACGCCATGGCGGGCAACCTGACGACGCAGGTCCGCGACATCGCGCAGGTGGCGACCGCGGTCGCCAAGGGCGACCTGTCGCAGAAGATCGACGTGCCGGCGCGCGGGGAGATCCTCCAGCTGAAGGAGACCGTCAACACGATGGTCGACCAGCTCTCCGCGTTCGCCGACGAGGTCACCCGCGTCGCCCGCGAGGTCGGCACCGAAGGACGCCTCGGCGGCCAGGCGCAGGTGCCCGGTGTGGCCGGTGTGTGGCGGGACCTCACGGATTCGGTCAACTTCATGGCCGGGAACCTCACCGCGCAGGTCCGCAACGTCGCCCAGGTGACGACGGCGGTCGCCAAGGGCGACCTGTCGCAGAAGATCACCGTGGACGCCCGCGGCGAGATCCTCGAACTGAAGAACACCATCAACACGATGGTCGACCAGCTCTCCGCCTTCGCCGACGAGGTCACCCGCGTCGCCCGCGAGGTCGGCACCGAGGGACGCCTCGGCGGCCAGGCGGACGTGAAGGGCGTCAAGGGCACCTGGCGGGACCTGACCGACTCGGTGAACTTCATGGCGGGCAACCTGACCGCGCAGGTCCGCAATGTCGCCCAGGTGGCGACGGCCGTCGCCGAGGGCGACCTGTCGCAGAAGATCACCGTGGACGCCCGCGGCGAGATCCTCGAACTCAAGAACACCATCAACACGATGGTCGACCAGCTCTCCGCCTTCGCCGACGAGGTCACCCGCGTAGCCCGCGAGGTCGGCACGGCCGGCAACCTCGGCGGGCAGGCCACGGTCCGGGGTGTCTCGGGCACCTGGAAGGACCTGACGGACAACGTCAACGTGATGGCGTCGAACCTGACCGGGCAGGTGCGGTCCATCGCGCAGGTCGCCACCGCGGTGGCGCGCGGCGACCTGTCCCAGAAGATCACCGTCGAGGCCAAGGGCGAGGTCGCCGCGCTCGCGGACGTCATCAACACGATGGTGGACACGCTCTCGGCGTTCGCCGACGAGGTCACCCGCGTCGCCCGCGAGGTCGGCACCGAAGGACGCCTCGGCGGCCAGGCGAACGTGCCGAACGTGGCCGGCACCTGGAAGGACCTCACCGACAACGTCAACTCGATGGCCAACAACCTCACCGGCCAGGTGCGCAACATCGCGCTGGTGACCACGGCCGTGGCCCGCGGCGACCTGTCGAAGAAGATCGACGTCGACGCCCGCGGCGAGATCCTCGAACTCAAGACGACGATCAACACGATGGTCGACCAGCTCTCCGCCTTCGCCGACGAGGTCACCCGCGTCGCCCGCGAGGTCGGCACCGAGGGACGCCTCGGCGGCCAGGCCGAGGTGGAGGGCGTCTCGGGCACCTGGAAGCGCCTCACGGAGAACGTCAACGAACTGGCCGGCAACCTGACCCGGCAGGTCCGGGCGATCGCCGAGGTCACCAGCGCGGTCGCCGAGGGCGACCTGACGCGTTCGATCAACGTGGAGGCCTCCGGCGAGGTCGCCGAGCTCAAGGACAACATCAACTCGATGGTGGAGTCCCTGCGCGAGACCACCCGGGCCAACCAGGAGCAGGACTGGCTCAAGACCAACCTCGCGCGGATCTCCGGCCTCATGCAGGGTCACCGGGACCTGCCCGTGGTGGCCGAGCTGATCATGGACGAGCTGGTGCCGCTGGTGTCGGCCCAGTACGGGGCCTTCTACCTCGCGGAGGAGGACGGGCGGGGGCCGGAGCTGCGGCTCGTGGGCGCCTACGGCTATCCCGACGACGACGACCGCCCGACCCGTATCCCGTTCGGCCGCTCGCTGGTCGGCCAGGCCGCGCGCAGCCGCCGTACGATCACGGTCGACGAGCTGCCGGCCGGGTACGTCACGATCTCCTCGGGGCTCGGGCAGGTGGAGCCGAGCGCGCTGATCCTGCTGCCGATCCTGTTCGAGGGGCAGGTGCTCGGGGTCATCGAGCTGGCGTCGGTGACCGCGTTCACCCAGATCCACCGGGACTTCCTGGAGCAGCTGCGGGAGACCATCGGCGTCAACGTCAACACCATCGTGGCGAACGCCCGCACCGACGAGCTGCTCGACGAGTCGCAGCGGCTGACCGCCGAACTCCAGGCCCGCTCGGCGGAGTTGCAGTCGCAGCAGGAGGAGTTGCAGCGGTCCAACGCCGAGCTGGAGGAGAAGGCCTCCCTGCTGGTGGCGCAGAACCGGGACATCGAGGCGAAGAACCTCCAGATCGAGCAGGCCCGGCAGGAGCTGGAGGCGCGGGCGCAGCAGCTGTCGCTGGCGTCGAAGTACAAGTCGGAGTTCCTGGCGAACATGAGCCACGAGCTGCGCACCCCGCTCAACAGCCTGCTGATCCTCGCCCAGCTGCTCGCCCAGAACCCGTCGCGCAACCTGACGCCCAAGCAGGTGGAGTACGCGGGCATCATCCACTCCGCGGGCTCGGACCTGCTCCAGCTGATCAACGACATCCTGGACCTGTCGAAGGTCGAGGCCGGCAAGATGGACGTCTCCCCGGAGCGGGTGCCGCTGCGGCAGCTCATCGAGTACGTCGAGGCGACGTTCCGGCCGATGACCACGCAGAAGAGCCTGGAGTTCACCGTCAGCACGGCCGCCGGGGCCCCCGCGGACCTGCTGACCGACGACTCCCGGCTGCGCCAGGTGCTGCGCAACCTGCTGTCCAACGCGGTCAAGTTCACCGAGCAGGGCGGTGTGGAGCTGCGGATCGAGCCGGTGGCCGCCGACCAGGTGCCCCAGGGGGTGGTGCGGGGCGGCACGGTGGTCGCCTTCCGGGTGCGGGACACCGGCATCGGTATCCCGGAGCAGCACCTGGAGACCATCTTCGGCGCCTTCCAGCAGGCGGACGGCACCACCAGCCGCAAGTACGGCGGCACGGGACTGGGACTGTCCATCACCCGCGAGATCGCCCATCTGCTCGGCGGTGCGGTGACGGTGGACAGCACGCCCGGCAAGGGCAGCACGTTCACGCTCTACCTGCCGGTCGCCCGGGTGGACTTCGAGGAGCTGGCCGGCAACGGACGGGCGGTGGAGCGCAGGCCGGACGACGAGCCGGTGCCGCTCGCGTCGCCCGCCTTCGGCGCCCTGCCGCCGGCGCCGGGCGCGTCCGGGCAGAAGCCCCGCCGGCTGCTGGTGGTGGAGGAGCGTCCGCGCGGTCTGCTGACGCTGGTCGCCGAGAGCGTGGTGGCGGACATCGCGCGCGGCCGGGAGGACGGCACCCCGCCGCCGCCGGTCGACATCGTCACCGCCGTCGGGGCGCAGGAGGCGGCCGGGGCGCTGGCCGCCGAGCCGTGCCACTGCGTGGTGCTGGAGCTGGGCATGCCCGGCGCGGAGGCCTCCCGCTTCCTGGAGGCGTTCCAGGGGGACTCGGCGCTGGCGGGTGTGCCGGTCCTGGTGCACAGCGGCCACCGTGCCGACCTGGCCCAGGAGGAGACGCTTCAGTCCCGGGCCGCGGGCCGGCCGCTGGAGTTCCTCTCCAGCCTGGACGAGCTGCGGGAGCGGATCACGCTGCACCTGTCGGCCGAGGAGCCCGGGGACGTGCTGGCCCTGGTCCGGCCGGACGAGCCGCAGCCCGTGGGGCCGCCGCCCGTCGACGACGCCGTCGTGGGCCGTACGGTCCTCGTGGTGGACGACGACGCGCGCAACCTGTTCGCCCTGAGCGGCATCCTGGAGCTGCACGGCATCCGGGTGCTGCACGCGGAGAACGGGCGTGAGGGCATCGAGACGCTGCGCGGCAACCCGGACGTCGCCCTGGTGCTGATGGACGTGATGATGCCGGAGATGGACGGGTACACGGCCACGGCCGAGATCCGTACGATGCCGCGGTACGCGGATCTGCCCATCATCGCGGTGACCGCCAAGGCCATGCCCGGCGACCGGGAGAAGAGCCTCGCCTCGGGAGCCAGTGACTACGTGACCAAGCCCGTCGACACCCACGACCTGATGTCCTGCGTCCGCCGCTGGCTGACCGCCTGAGCGCGGCCGTCCTTCCGAGCGCCGGTCGTCCCGGCCGAGGAGTCATCGCACCGTGAGCATTCCCGAACAGCCGCACGACCGGCACGACGCTCCGGCGGGGCCGGCGCCGTCGGCCTCCGTCTCCCCGGGGACCGGGGACGGGCCGGCACCGCCGGTCCGCAGCGCCGTCGACCCGTCGACCCGGGCGCCGGGCGGCACCGGTCCGGCGTCCCTCGTACCGGCCGGCCCCGACCCGTCGGTGCCGGCGCAGGTGACCACCGCCCCGCCGGCCTCCGCACCGGGGGACGCCCCCGGGTCCGAGGACGCGAGCCCCACCCCGGTGGGCCGCCTCGCGGCCACGGTCGAGCGGCTGCGCCGTGAGGTGCGGGCGGCACAGGCGGAGGCCGAGGGGCGGGCGCTGGTCGAGCTGGCCAAGGGCATCCTGGTGGAGCGGCTGGGCTGCGGTCCGGCCGAGGCCGCCCGGCAGCTCACCGAGCTGGCGGAGCAGGCCGGCACGTCGCCGCTGGAGTTCGCGGTGGACGTCATCAACCAGGCCGCCAAGGACCGGGTGTCGGAGGTGACCGACGCCTTCTTCGCGACCGTCTCGGGCACCGAGGCGCCGGTCGAGACCTCCGCGGCCGTACGGCTGCGGTCCGCGGAGAGCGGGGCGCTGGCGGCGCACGACGCCCAGGCGGTCGCCGACTCGCTGCTCCAGCACGCCCTGGGCCCGCTGGGCGCGGTGGCCGTGGCGATCTGGGCGGCGGGCACCGACGGGTCGCTGACGCTGGCCGGGAGCGCCGGCTTCCCCGCCGGCGAGGCCACCCGCTGGCGCTACGTCCCCCCGGACGTCCTCACGGTGGCCCGCCACGGGCTCACCGAGCGCTCGGGGCAATGGATCGGCTCGCTGGCGCAGACCGGGCTGCCCACCATCGGCCGGCACCTGTACCCCGACGGCGGCCGGGTCGCCCTGCCCGCCGGGACCGGGGGGCGGGTCCACGGGGTCCTGGAGATCGCGTGGCCGGGTCCGCTGGAGCCGCAGCCGCCCCAGGTCGTGCGGCAGGTCGAGGCGCTGGCGGAGCTGTGCGCGCACACGCTCCAGACCTATCCCCGCGGTGCGAGCGCCGACGCGGAGCCGCGGATGCTGCCGGACGCGGCGGAGCTGATGGACCTGGCGGACGGGCTGCACGACCCGGCGCTCGTGCTGGTCCCGCACGTCGACGCGGCGGGACAGCTGGTGGACTTCCGCATCCAGCACGTCAACGACCGGTTCCTGGACCCGGCGGGACGGCCGCGCGCGGTGGTCAACGGCGCGCTGCTGCTGGAGGCGTACCCGATGGCCGCGGGCGGCAGCGACCTCTTCCAGCGCATCGAGCGCGTCCACGCCACCGGCGAGCCGTTCCGCGCCCGCCGGATGAGCCTGACCGCGCTGGTCGACGAGGTGCCGCTGTCGGCGGTCGCGGACCTGAGCATCAGCCGGCACGGCACGTGTGTGCTGCTGATCTGGCGCATCGAGGACGAGACGGCACGGCTGGCGAGCCTGTTGCAGCACGCGCAGCGCCTCGGCCGCATCGGCGGCTTCGAGGAGAACGTGCTGACGGGCGAGACCACCTGGAACGGGCAGATGTTCGCCCTGTACGGGAGGGACCCGTCGAGCGCTCCGGTGCCGCTGGAGGAACTGGCGGCGTACGCCCATCCGGACGACGCGGTGGCCATCGGCCGGTTCCTGCGCACGCTGCTGCACAACCGCCGTCCGGCCTCCGCCGCCTTCCGGCTCCAGCGGCCCGACGGGGTGACCCGGCACATGCGGATCGTCGCCGAGCCGGTGCTGGACACCGACGGCCGGCTGGTCGCGCTGCGCGGGGCCTACCAGGACATCTCGGCCCAGCACTGGACGGAGGTCGCGCTGGCCGCCACCCGTGACCAGCTCGCCCAGACCGAGCAGCACGCGAGCGAGCGCAGCCGGCTGGCGCTCCAGCTCCAGCATGCGATCATGCCGCCCACCCGGCCACCGCTGGAGGCCCCCGGTCTCCAGGTGGCGGTCCGTTACCGGCCCGCCGAGGAGGAGCACTTGGTGGGCGGCGACTGGTACGACGCGGTGGTGCTGCCCTCGCGGCTGGTCATGCTGTGCGTGGGGGACGTGGCCGGGCACGGCATCGAGGCGGCGACCAGCATGGTGGTGCTGCGCAACGCGCTGCGCGGGCTGGCCGTGACCGGAGCCGGGCCGGGCCAGCTGCTGTCGTGGCTGAACATCGTGGCGCACCATCTGACGGGCGCGGTCACGGCCACGGCGGTGTGCGGTCTGTACGACCCGGTCCGGCGGACCCTGCGCTGGGCCCGGGCGGGCCATCTGCCGCCCGTCCTGGTCCGCTCCTCGGGCGCCGTGCCGCTGCCGCTGCTGAAGGGCATGCTGCTGGGGGCGGTGCCGGAGACGACGTACGAGGAGGAGGAGATCCAGCTCGCCGCCGACGACACGCTGCTGATGTACACGGACGGGCTGATCGAGCGGCGGGACCGGTCGGTGGAGGAGTCGCTGACGCACCTGCTGAGCCAGGCCCGCACGGTTCCGCCGACGCTGGACCAGCAGTTGGACCGGCTGCTCACCTACAGCAGGTCCGACACGGACGACGACACCTGCATCGTGGGCATCAGGCTGGGGTAGCGCGGCGTCCTGCGGGTCGCCCACGGGGCGGGTGCATGCGTGGGTGGTTCGGGGGTATCCGCTCGGGCGCGGTGCGAGGTCGAGAGCCGCAGGTGAAGGGGGGAAGCGTCACCGGTCGTGTGGCCGGTGGGGCGTCCCGCCTCCACCCGACTCTCGCGTCGCACCGCAGTCGCCCGCCGGGTCGTACGGCCCGGACCGTCAGTTTTCGGAGGTACTCGTGTCCATCGCCCAGAACCCGCTGTCCGTCGAGGTCACCCTGCCCCGCGACGACGTGGCCCTGGTCACGGTCGAGGGTCATCTGGACCTCGACACCGCGACCGAGTTCCAGGCCCATCTGGCCAACCAGCTCCATCACGGCCGTCGCCACTTCCTGCTGGATCTGTCGGAGGTGCCGTTCATGGACTCGTCCGGTATGAACATCATTCTGCGGGTGTACCAGGAGGCGCGGGAGCTGCCCGGCACCGTGCACGTGATCAATCCCACGCCCGCGGTGCGCCGGGTGCTGGACCTCACCGGGGTCAGCCTCACCGTGCCGGTGTCCGAGAAGGTCGACGACGCCCTGGCGCTCATCGACCGTCCGCAGGCCGCCCCGGGTGGCGAAGGGGCCTGACCGGCCGGCCGCCGCACCCCGCGAACCCGCAGGTGCGCGGCGACCGACGGTCCTCCACCCGGTCGATAGTTGCCGTTTGACAACCATAGGCGCGAGGCAACAGAGTGGGCGGACCACTGACCTGGCCGAACTCCCGTGAGGGGCGGAGCCGTTGGTACGAGGACCGCCCGGCCGTCGAACACGCGTCGCCCCTTCGGGCAGGTGTCACGGCGGCCGCCGCACGAGCGGGTTGCCGGGCCGGAGCGGGGTGTCGTGGGCGATCGGCCCGTGGTTAGGGTTGTCGCCCGGCAAGAGTCACGTCCCCCGTCGTGCGCGGCAGGAGCGCGGCGGCAGGAAGCAGATGAGGAGTGAGGCAGTGCCGGAGCACCAAGCGGCCGCACCGAACGGAACACCGGCCGACGAGATCGGGGCCTTCCTGAGCCGCCGCCGGGAGCAGATCGCCCAGCGGTGGGCCGACGAGACCCTGTTCCGCACCGTGTACACCGTCTCGCGCGAGGAGGCGGTGGAGGCGGGCCGGAGCGTGGCGGACGCCCTGGCCCAGGTCGCCCGCAGCGGCCGGGTCGAGGACTCCGACAGTCCGGGATTCAGCCCGGTGCGCGAGCAGTTGGCGCGGATGACGGCCGCCCGGTCCCGCTCCGGCCGGACCACCGCCCAGGTGTGCGGCGAGGTGGACGCCCTGCGGATCCCCGCCGTCGACCTCCTGCTCGCCGACCTGCCGGACGCGACGGCGGAGCACCTCAGGGACTGCACCACCGCCTTGACCGTCCTCATGGGGACGCTGAGGCTGGTGGTGATGGAGACCGCGCTGACCGAGGCGCGGGCGCTCAGTGACCGGCAGCAGTTGCAGATGCTGGAGGTCGCCACGCCCGTGATCCGGCTGTGGGACGGCATCGTCGCCGTCCCGCTCATCGGCACGCTCGACAGCGCGCGCAGCCAGGTGGTGATGGAGACGCTGCTGGAAGCGGTCGTCGACCAGCAGGCGCGCTTCGCGATCCTGGACATCACCGGGGTGCCGACGGTCGACTCGCTGGTCGCGCAGCACCTGATGAAGACGGTGGCCGCCGTACGGCTGATGGGCGCGGAGTGCGTCGTCTCCGGCATCCGGCCGGCGATCGCCCAGACCATCGTGCACCTGGGACTGGACCTGGGGACCGTGGTCACCCGGGCCGGCCTGGCCGACGCCCTGTCGTACGCCCTGAACGGGCTCGGCGCCGACATCGTGCACACGACGCCCGGTGGTGCGGGTCCACGGTGAACGACCACTTCTCCCCCGCCGGCGCGGTGCCCGTGCCGGTGCTCAGGCTGGGCGACGTCCTGCTGGTCACGCTCCAGGGGGACCTCTACGACGGCACGGCGGAACAACTCCAGCAGGACATCGTGGAGGCGATCGCCGGCAGCCGGGTGACCGGCGTGATCATCGACATCTCGGGCGTGGAGATCGTCGACTCCTTCCTCGGTCGGGTGCTGGCCGAGATCGCGGCGAACGCCCGGCTGCTGGCCGCCCAGACCGTCGTCGCCGGCATGCGGCCCGCGGTCGCCCTCACCCTGGTGGAGCTGGGACTGACGCTCCCCGGGCTGCGGACCGCGCTGAGCACGGAGGCGGCCCTGGAACTCCTCGGCCTGGACGGCGCGTCCGGCCCGCGCGGCCCCCGCCGGGAGCCCCGGTGACCGGGACCGCCGCGGGCATCGAAGCCCGCCTGCCGATCCGCACGGAGCGCGACCTGGTGTGGGTGCGGCAGCATGTGCGGCAGGCCGCCGCCGCGCTCGGCTTCAGTCTGGTCGAACAGACGAAACTGGTCACGGCGGCCAGCGAACTGGCCCGCAACACGCTGGTCTACGGCGGTGGCGGAGAGGTGGACGCGTCGCCCGTCACCGACGGGCACCACCGGGGACTGCGGCTGGTCTTCTCGGACGACGGTCCGGGGATCGCCGACCTGGAGCAGGCGCTGAGCGACGGCTACACCTCCGGCGACGGGCTGGGCCTGGGCCTGGGCGGCGCGCGGCGGCTGGTGCACGACTTCGCCATCGACAGCACGCCCGGTGTCGGTACGACGGTGACGGTGACCTCGTGGGCGGCCCGCCCGCCCCGGCCGCGTGAGGAGTTCTGATGCCGCGCGTGTGGGACGTCCCGGTGCACGACCCGACGCGGGTGCGCGACGCGCGCGTGGCCGCGGAGGAGGCCTCGGCGCGCGTGGGCCTCGGCGAGTCGCGCGCGGCGGCCGCCGCCCTGGTGGCGACGGAGCTGGCCACCAACCTCCTCAAGCACGCCGGCGGCGGCCGGCTGCTCGTGGAGACGGTCGCCCCGCCGGGCGGACAGGGCGGGGCCGTCGTCCAGATAACCGCCGTGGACCACGGGCCGGGCATGGCCGACGTACCGGCCGCGCTGGGCGACGGGTTCTCCACGGCCGGCTCCCTGGGGGCCGGTCTGGGCACCTGCCGGCGGGTGGCCGACGACTTCCACCTGCACAGCGTCCCCGGACGCGGCACGGTGGCCCTGGCCCGCGTCGGCGCGGCCGCGCCGGCGGACGCCGGGGAGCCCGTGCCCGTGCGGGCCGGTGGGGTGAACGTGCCGTTCGCCGGGGACGAGTTCTCCGGGGACGCCTGGACGTGGGTGCGCGCCGACGACCGGTACACCCTCATGCTGGCCGACGGGCTGGGGCACGGCCGTGAGGCGGCCCACGCCTCGACCGCCGCGGTCGAGGAACTGCGCCGCTCGGCCCACCTCGGCCCCGCTCAGGTGCTGCGCCGCCTGGACGGCGCGCTGCGCGGCACGCGGGGCGCGGCGGTCGCGCTGGCCCAGGTCGACGTACGGACCGGACGGCTGCGGTGCGCCGGGATCGGGAACGTGGGGGCCCGGCTGCGCGAGGGGGACTCCTGGCGTCATCTGCTCTCCCGGCCCGGCATAGTGGGCGTGCACCGCCCGGCCACCCTGACCGAGACCGAGGCCGTGTGGGCCCCGGACCGGCTGCTGGTGCTGCACAGCGACGGTCTGCCCAGCCGCTGGGTGCCGCCCTCCGACCCCCTGCTGCCGGCCGCCGACCCGGCGGTGACCGCCGCCGTGATCGTGCGCGACGCCAGCAGCCCCGCCCGCCCGGTGCGTGACGACACCGCCGTGGCCGTCCTGTCCCCGACCCCGGCGGACCGCCCCTGATGCGTACCTGGCAGATCACCTCCGTCACCGACGCGGCGCGCGCCCGGATCGCCGCCGCGCGCCTGGCCGCCGCGTTCGGCGTCGCGCCCCTGGAGCGGACGCGGCTGGCGACCGCGCTCAGCGGACGGCTGCGGCAGTGTCTGACCAAGGGCGGCACCTGGCGGCTCACCCTGGAGACGGCCGACGGGCTGCTGCGGGCCGAGGTCACCCCCGCCCTCGCCGCCGGAGAACCGCCGTGGCAGGTCGCCGTGGACTGCCCCGACCCCGCGGACGCCGCCACCGTAGGGGACCTGACCGCCGACGACCCCGGAGTCCTCGCGGAGGCCCTGCTCGGCGCCGACGAGGACACCGGGCTCGTCCTGGACAGGCTCGCCGAGCAGGAGGAACTGGTCGCCTTCCACCGGGAGGAGCTGCACCAGACCAACCAGGGCGTCCTGGCGCTGCACGCCGAGCTGGACGCCGCCGGACGGGCCCAGCGCGAGGCCTTCGCGGCGGAGCGCGCGGCCCGGCAGGAGGCGGAGAGCGCCCGGCGCCGGCTGACGTTCCTGGCCGACGCCAGCGCGGTGCTGACCGCCTCCCTCAACCACGAGGAGATCGTGCGCCGGCTGCCCGAACTGCTGGTGCCCGAGTACGCGGGCACGGTCGACGTCTGGCTCTTCGAGGACGGGGACGACGACCGCCACCCGTCGGTACCGCACCCGGCGGCCGCCGTGATCGCCGCCCGCACCGGACGGCCCCAGTACGCGGCCGACCACCCCGGCGGTCTGTCCGGCGTGGACGACCAGCCGCCGTCGGCGCTGCATCCCGAGCGGCCGCTGCTGTGCGTGCCGCTGCCGACGCGGCGCGCGCCGCTGGGCGTGCTGACCCTCACCCCGCCCGGCGAGCGCTGGGACCCCGACGACGCCGTCATGCTGATCGAACTGACCCGGCGGGCCAGCACCGCGCTCGACAACGCGCGGCGCTACGAGCACAACCGGGACATCGCCGAGACGCTCCAGCGCGCCCTGCTGACCGAGCTGCCGACCACCCCGGGGCTGCGGCTCGCGGCCCGCTACCTGCCCGCGACGTACGGGCTGAACATCGGCGGCGACTGGTACGACGCGTTCCGGCAGCCCGACGGCAGCCTGATCACCGTGATCGGCGACGTGACCGGGCACGGGCTGCACGCGGCGGTGATGATGAGCCAGCTGCGCACCGCGCTGCGGGCCTACGCCGTGGACGGGGGCAGCCCGGGCGTGCTGCTGACCCGGCTGCACACCTTCCTCCACCACCTCCAGCCCGACCTGTACGCGACGGCCGTCATCGCCCGCTTCCAGCCGGGCGAGCCGGTCCTGACGTGGGCGGCCGCCGGGCATCCGCCGCCGGTGCTGCGCGACCCGGACGGGCGGGTGCGCACGCTGGACGCCAAGCCGGGGGCGATGCTCGGCATCCCGCTGCGGCAGGAGATCGCCGACCACACGGTCCCGCTGGCCCCGGGGTCGACCCTGGCCCTGTACACGGACGGCCTGGTCGAGCGGCGGGCCCACGGCATAGACCCGGGTATCGCCCGGCTCGCGGCGGCGCTCGGCGCGTTCCGCACCGAGGAGCTGGACGCGGACCTGGACGCGTCGGCCGAGCGCATCCTGGACCCGATGCTCAGCGACTCCGAACGCGACGACGACGTCTGTCTCCTGCTGAGCCACATCGACAGCCGGACGGGGTCGGTGACTGTGGGGGCTTGAGGCTTGGGGGTTGGGGGTTGGCCTGGGCCTGATGTCCAGGGGGGCCGGTGTCCGTCAGGCGTCCGTCCCGTCCGTGTTGGCCTGCCGGAAGGCGAAGAGACCGTGCTCCAGGGCGGTGCGCTGCGCCGTCGTCATGCCCTCGAACACGGCCGCCAGCCGGCGGACGCGCCGGTCGGTGACGTCCGCGAGGACACGCCGGCCGTAGGCGGTCAGCACGAGCTGCACCTCGCGCCGGTTGCGTGGCTGCACGGTCCGCTCCAGCAGCCCGGCCGCCTCCAGCCGGTCGCACAGACGGCTCGCGGTGGGCAGACCGATGCCGAGGTGCTCGGCGAGGCCGGTCAGGTTGAGTTCCGGGCTGCGCCGCACCGTTCTCAGGGCGAGCAGCTGCCGGTCGGGCAGCCGGGGCGCGGTCTCCTCGGCCGCCGCCAGCCAGCAGGCCACCAGGCTCTCCACCGCGTCGACGACCCGCCGAGCCGCCGCTTCCCGGGTCTCCCCCCGGTCGTTCCCGGAGCCCTCCGCGCACCCCACGCCGCTACCCTCCGGCCACCGCACTTGTCATGTACGTCGAGCTACCCGAAGGGCCCGGGCGTACACAGGTCCATTGACGGGTACGTCGGTGGCTTCGGAAGAAACGTTCGTCTGCGTGCGCCGCCGGGCTGTTCGTCTGCATGCGCCGCCCGGCTGGCGGAACCGCTCCGGTCGGGATGGGATCGACGGGACCGGCGCCGACGGGACCGATCAGGTGCGAAGGGGCCCTCCGGCGGGCACGCGCATGACGTCGAGGCAGACCGCCCGGAGCCGCAGAAAGGGATGGACATCGTGACACGACCCAGGATCCTGGTGGTGGGTGCGGGCTTCGCGGGGGTGGAGTGCGTGCGGCGCCTGGAGCGCAGGCTCGCCCCCGACGAGGCCGACGTCACCCTGGTGACACCGTTCAGCTACCAGCTCTATCTGCCGCTGCTGCCCCAGGTCGCCTCCGGGGTGCTGACGCCCCAGTCGATCGCCCTCTCGCTGCGCCGCAGCCGCAAGTACCGCACCCGGATCATCCCGGGCGGCGCCATCGGCGTGGACCTCAAGTCGAAGGTCTGCGTCGTCCGGACCATCACCGACGAGATCGTCGACGAGCCGTACGACTACATCGTGCTGGCTCCCGGCAGTGTCACCCGGACCTTCGACATCCCCGGCCTGACGGATCACGCCTTCGGGATGAAGACGCTCGCGGAGGCCGCCTACGTCCGCGACCACGTCATCACCCAGCTCGACCTCGCCGACGCCAGCCAGAACCCCGCCGAACGGGCCTCACGGCTCCAGTTCGTGGTCGTCGGCGGCGGCTACGCGGGCACCGAGACCGCCGCCTGCCTGCAACTGCTCACGCACAACGCGATCAAGCGCTACCCCCGGCTGGACCCGGGCCTGATCAAGTGGCACCTCATCGACATCGCCCCGAAGCTGATGCCGGAGCTGGGCGACCGGCTCGGCCGCAGCGCCCAGGAGGTGCTGCGCCGGCGCGGGATCGAGATCTCGCTGGGGACGTCCATCGCCAAGGCCGGTCCCGAGGAGGTCACCTTCACGAACGGGCGGGTGGTCCCCACCCGCACGCTGATCTGGACCGCCGGTGTCGTGGCCAGCCCGCTCATCGCCACCCTCGGCGCGGAGACCGTCCGCGGGCGCCTGGCCGTCACGTCCGAGATGTGCCTGCCGGGCCAGGACGGGGTGTTCGCGCTCGGGGACGCCGCCGCGGTGCCCGACGAGGCCAAGGGCGAGGCGGGCGCGGTCTGCCCGCCCACCGCGCAGCACGCCATGCGGCAGGGCCGGGCCGTCGCCGACAACGTCATCGGGACGCTGCGGGGCCAGGGGATGAAGCCGTACGTGCACAAGGACCTCGGCCTGGTCGTCGACCTCGGCGGCACCGACGCGGTCTCCAAGCCCCTCGGCGTGGAACTGCGCGGACTGCCCGCGCAGGCCGTCGCCCGCGGGTACCACTGGAGCGCGCTGCGCACGGGCGTCGCCAAGGCGCGGGTGCTGACGAACTGGACGCTCAACGCGATCGCGGGCGACGATTTCGTGCGCACCGGCTTCCAGGCGCGCCGGCCCGCCAAGCTGAAGGACTTCGAGTACACGGACAGCTATCTGACGCCGGAGCAGGTGCGGGCACACGTGGAGGGCACGCGGCCGCCCGGGGACGGGTGAGCCCGGGCGGGTGCGGGGGCGCCGGAGGACTCCGATAGGTTCGGTGGGGTCGTGAGGTCGCAGGTCTGCGGGTCTGCGGGTCTGCGGTCCTCGGGTCTGCGGGTCCTCGGGTCTGCGGGTCCTCGGGTCTGCGAGCCTGCGGGTCTGCGAGCCCGCGGGTCCTCGGGTCCTCGGGTCCTCGGGTCCTCGGGTCCTCGGGTCCGCGGGTCCGCGGGTCCTCGGGTCCGCGGGTCCGCGGGTCCTCGGGTCCGCGGGTCCTCGGGTCCGCGGGTCCGCGGGTCCGCGGGTCCGCGGGTCCGCGAGCCTGCGGGTCCGCGAGCCTGCGGGTCCGCGAGCCTGCGGGTCCACGGGTCCGCGGGTTCGAAAGATCCGGTGTTTCCGGGTGTGTGAGAGCCACCGGCCGGCAGGCGGGTGGGACGAGGCGGGAGAGAGTACGGCGGCGTGAAGGCGGCACGGTCGGTCGGGACGAGGGTGTGGGATCGGACCCTGGCGTCCGATCCGGGGCTGCTGCGGCTCGCGGCCGGGCTGCGGACGGTCGGCGCGATCGCCCTGACGCTGGCCGTGCTCGCCACGCTGGGCGCTGACGTGACGCACCTGGTGGCGGGCGCCATCGCGGCCATGGTCGCCACGTTCGCCATCCGGGAGAAGCAGCGCGGCGCCCAGGCCGTCACCCTGGCCCTGGGCCTGCCCGTGGCGCTCGCCTCGGTCTCCCTGGCGGCCCTGCTCAGCTCGCGGGTGGTGGCGGGCGACGTCTTCTTCGTCGTCCTCATCTTCTGCGCCGTCTACGGCCGCCGGTTCGGCGACCGGGGCACCGCGCTCGGCCTGATCGGCTTCCAGGTGTACTTCATGTCCCTGTTCGTCGGGGCCACCGGAGCGACCCTGCCCGGCCTGTGCGGGACGATCGTCGTCGCGTTCGGGTGCAGTGCGGTGGCGCGGTTCGGACTGGTGCCGCAGACGCCGACGGGGATCCTCGCACGGCTGCGGCACGCCTTCCGGGCGCGCCTGGCGCAGTTGCTGGACGCGCACCTGGACCTGCTCGACGCGGGTCCCGACGACGTGGAGAAGGTGCTGGCGCAGGTGCGCGAGGGCACCGCCCGGCTGCACGAGACGGCCATGATGATCCAGAGCCGGCTGGAGGAGGGCACCCCGGACGAGGCCACCGCCCGGCTGGTGCAGCGCCGCATCGCCGACGCGGAGATCGCCGCCGAACGGCTCGGCCTGCTGTTGCTCACGGCACGCAGCGCCGAGCGGACGCACACCCTGACCCTGCACCTGCCCGGCGCGCCGTTCCCCGCGAGCGGGCGGCTGCCGGTGCGGGACGAGGCGACCGACGTGCTCCGCCGCGACCTGGGCGCGCTGCGCCTGCTGGTACGGCATCCCGTCGCCGACGGCACCGGTCTGGCGCAGGTGCGCAACCGGCTGCTCGGCTACCGGGAGGAGGAGAACCTGCCGGTCGCCTCCCCGGCCGTGCAGGAC
Organism: Streptomyces sp. NPDC003247; assembly: GCF_042888135.1. Taxonomy (NCBI): domain Bacteria; kingdom Bacillati; phylum Actinomycetota; class Actinomycetes; order Kitasatosporales; family Streptomycetaceae; genus Streptomyces; species Streptomyces sp. NPDC003247. The sequence goes on along the minus strand of NZ_JBIAPF010000005.1, from coordinate 735,021 downwards.
GTCTTCCGGGGCGTCGGCGAGGCGGCCCGGGCCGTGCTCGGCCTGCGGATCGCGCTCGACGGGCCCCAGGACGAGTCCGACGACAGCCCCGAGACGGCCCGCTCCCGCGAGGAACTGGACGCCGAGGACGCGGCCATCGCCGGGGAGGACGCCGAGGCGGAGGCGGCGGAGGCCACGGGGCTGCGGAGGCCGACGACCCGGGCGGCCGTGCAGGTCGCCGTCGGCTCCTCACTGGCCATCGTCGGCGGCGAGCTGCTGTCGGCGAACCGCTGGTACTGGGCGGTGCTGACCTGCTGGATCGTGTTCATCAACACGGCCTCGACCGGGGAGATCCTGGTCAAGGGCTACCGGCGGCTGCTGGGGACCGTGCTGGGCGTGATCGCGGGCATCGGGCTCGCGGCGGCCGTGGGCCACCACACCGTGACGGCGTTCGCGGTGGTGCTGGTCTGCGTGTTCGCCATGTTCTACACGGCGCCGCTGTCGTACACCCTCATGTCGTTCTTCGTCACCGCGGCGCTCGGGGTGCTGTACACGCTGCTGCACACCTACAGCACGTCGGTGCTGGTGCTGCGGATCGAGGAGACGGCGCTGGGGGTGGTCTGCGGGGTGGTGGCGGCCGCGCTGGTGCTGCCGGTGCACACCGACCGGCGCACGAACGAACTGCTGACGACGGTGCTGGAGCGGCTGGCCGACGTCACCGAGGGCGCCGTCGACCAGCTCAGCGGGGGCCCTCCCGTCGATCTGCTGGACCGGGCCCGCGACCTGGACCAGGCGCTGGCCGACCTCCGGGCGGCCACCAAACCGCTGACCCATCCGGTCACCCCGCTGCGGACCCGCCGGGACACCGCACGGTACGTCGTCGCCCTGCTGGAGACCTGCGCCTACCACGCCCGGTCCCTCGCGGCGACGGCCGAGCTGCTGCCCACCCATCCGTCCATCGCCGCGGACCCGCGGCTGCGCACGGCCGGGCGGCGCAACCTGGACAACATCCGCACCCTCGCGGCGCACGTCGCGGAGCGAGGCGGCACCGCCGAGGTGCGGACCGGCCCGAGCATCGCCGCCCTCCTGGAGCCCGGCGGGCCCGCGACCCCCCGCTACGGCCGGGTCACCGACCGGGTCCTACGGCACCTGCAACGCCTGGACGAAGCCGTGGTCGGCCTGGCCCGGCCCCTGGGCGTCCCGGTGTCCCGTCCGCCGGAGCGGTGACCGGCGGGGCCCGCGTGCGGTCCGGGCGAGGACTGCCGGGACGGCATCGGCCGTTCAGCCCGTCGGCGTCCGGCCGGTCCGGCCGGTCACCGGTCTGCCGATCCGGTCCGGTCCCGCCGGACCGCGCCACGTCGGAGCGGCCCCGGCCGGGCCCGGCCGGGGCGGTGGCCCGGCGGTGGCCCGGCCGGGCGGGGCCGACGGTGAGGCCGACGGGTGGGGCCGGGCGGTCAGAAGTCCGTGGGCATGCCGCTGGCGGCGGCGATCCCGCGCAGTTCCTCGGTGTCGCTCTGACGGCGGCGGATGCAGCCGGCGATCTCGGCGAGCCGCTCCGGGTCGGACGCGGTGACGGCGTCGGTGACGACCCGCACCGGGCCGGTCCCGTCGACGTTGATCTCCACGAGCTGATTGTCCAGCCGGCCGGTGACGGCGGTGGCGATGACCAGGGCGGCCTCGTCGCGGATCTCCTGCGGCAGATCCTCGGTGTCCTGCGGGTCCAACGCGAAGTCGAGACTCTCGGGGGCTTGTTCGTCCAGGGCGCGCAACGCCGGCGCGACGACCTTGAGCAGCATCGCGTAGTCCTCGCTGTCCATGCGGACGCGGAGGAGGTCGAGGTACATGTCCACGGGTCGTCCGTCCGGCGGGAACTCGGATTCGTTCATCTCCCCCGGGTTCCCCGGCAGCCGGACGTCAGACCTTCCGCCAGCGGGCCATGGCGAACGAGAAGAGACCGAAGAGCACCAGACCGGCCGCGACGCAGGCCAGCAGCCCCGGCCCGGCCGGGGTGTCCGCGAAGGAACGCAGCGTGTCGTCGAGCCCCTTGGCCTCGTCGGGCTCGTAGTCGACCGCCGCCCGTACGGCGAAGGCGCCCGCGGCGGCGAACACCAGGCCGCGCGCCGCGCCGCCGGCCACGCCGGTGAAGTCCACCAGCCGTCGTACGCCCGGCGGCATCTGTCCCATCCGCATCTTGTCGCGGTAGGAACGCAGGACGGCGCGCCCGCCGATCCACAGACCCGCGACGACGACGCCGACGGCGGCCGCGCCCACCAGCCACTGCCCCGCGGGCCACTCCAGCACGCGGGCCGTGACGTCGCGGGACTGCTCGTCGCTGGAGCCGCCCCCGCCGCCCGAGCCCGCGGCGAACGCCAGGACGGAGGAGGCGACGAAGGCGTAGAAGACGCACCGGACGAGTGCCAGCAGCCGCTTCCCGGCCTTCCGCCCCTCGGGCCCGACCGAGCCGAAGACCAGCTCGGACAGCCGCCACAGCGCCATGCCGACCAGACCGGTGCCCAGCGCCCACAGCAGCACGGAGCCGAAGGGCCGGCCGGACAGTTCGGCGAGGGCTCCCTGCCGGTCGGCCTGGTGCCGCTCCTCGTGGCCGAAGGCGATCTGCAGGGCCAGCGCCCCCACCAGCAGATAGATCACGCCGCGCGCGGTCAGTCCCGCCCTGGCGGCCCACTTCGTGCCCGACCCCCGCGCCGCGCGCTCGGCGCTCGCCCTGCCGTTGCGCGCCAGGACACTCGCGTTCATTCTCGACCTCCCCTGAAGACTCGGAAGTCCGGATGCCCCGGCCCGGGCCCCGCACACGCGGGCGCCCCACCGCGGTGACGTACCGCGATGGGGCGCCCGGCCCGGCCGCTCACGCGTACACGTGAGGTCCGTCGTCGGTGTGCGGCCGCGTCGCCGCGTCCGCCTCGGCCGCCGCGGCGAGCCAGCGGCGGGCCGATTCCAGCGCGAGGGTGATGTCCCGCGTCCCGGTGGAGACGCACAGCGTGTAGGCGAGATCCTGTGCCCGTGGGTCCGTCTCGGCCGGACCGGTCGCCGTCACGGTCTCGTACTCGTCGACGAGCTTGCGCAGGACGGCCGGGTGGGGCATCAGCATCGGTGGGACTCCTTGTCCGTGGCGGAGGGATGGGTGCGCGGGTCGCCGGTGCGGGCTCAGCTCCGGCCGCCGGGGCGGCCGAGGGCCTCTTCCCGCACCTGGGCGCAGCTGCGGCTGATGAGGCGGGAGACGTGCATCTGGGAGATGCCGAGGCGGTCCGCGATGCGGCTCTGGGTCATGTCCTCGAAGAAGCGCATGTAGAGGATGGCCCGCTCGCGTTCCGGCAGGCGGCGCAGGCTCTCCTTGGCGGACTCGCGGTCGACCACGATGTCGTAGGAGGCGTCGGGTCCGCCCAGGGTGTCCGCGAGGCTGTAGCCGTCGTCGCCGGCGGGGAGCTCGGCGTCCAGCGACAGGGTGCTGAAGCTCTCCAGGGCCTCCAGGCCCGCGCCGACCTCTTCCTCGGTGAGCCCCGTGTGGGCGGCGATGTCGGCGACGGAGGGCTCGGGCGCGCCGGGGTGCTGGGCGAGTTCGCGGCGGGCCACGCGGACCTTGTTGCGCAGTTCCTGCACCCGGCGGGGGACGCGCAGCGCCCACATCCGGTCCCGGAAGTGCCGCTTGATCTCGCCGGTGATGGTCGGGACGGCGTAGCTCTCGAAGGCGCCGCGTTCCGGGTCGAAGCGGTCGACGGCCTTCACCAGGCCGAGCGCCGCCACCTGCCGGAGGTCCTCGAGGGACTCGCCCCGGTCGCGGAACCGTCCGGCGATCCGGTGGGCCATGGGCAGCCAGGCCGTGACGATCTCGTCGCGCACGGCGTCCCGCTCGGGTCCGTCCTCGAGGGAGATGAGGCGGAGGAAGAGACGGGCGGTGTCGGGAGCGTCGTCATGGGGTCGGCGTGACTGCGCGGTGGTCGTGGCAGGCGTAGCAGGTCGGCTTGTCGACATTTCGATGAGCATGCGGAATCGCTCCTGAACGGTCGTTTCAGGGTCTGACCACGGGAGTGAGGCTGTCGTCCGGGGCAAACGGAGCGCCCCGGAGCAGCTCTGCCACTCCCGTTGACGCGCCTCCGGTCCGAAGCACGAACCTCCGTCTGCCCTGCCCCCGGAGGAACAAACTCCGCAGACCGGGAAGCGCTCCGGGAAGCGGTCCGGATCGGGTGCGCGAGCCGTCGGCACAGGTGACGGACCGAAGCCCCGGACCCGCCGGGCGCGGGGCCGGGGCTGCCGACCTCAGGACGCGGGGTACCGGTGCGGGCCCCGTCCGCCGCCGGACGCCCGTCACGGCGTCAGCGGGGCGAGGTCGCCGGGCTTGGACGGGGGCTCCGGGCCATGAGCGCGGCGCCACGAGCGCGGGGTGCCGAACGCCAGGCCTGGCCGTGCGGCGCCGAACGCCCGTCAGGACGTCAGGGCGCGGGGCGCGCCGGGCCTGGGCGGGGACTCCGGGCCCGGGTACGGCGCCACGAGCGCTGGGTGCCGAACGCGTACGACGCCGGACACCCGTCACGACGTCACGGCGCGGGTCGCGAGTCGCCGGGCCTGGGCGGGGGCTCCGGGCCACGGGCGCGGCGCCACGAGCGCGGGGCACCGGACGCCAGGCCATGGCCGTGCGGCGCCGGGCGCCGGGCCCGGCTCGGCGCATGCCGCCGTCCACGGGAGGGCGGGCGCACGTGGCGCCGGCCGAGGGCGGTACGCAGGTCGGCGGCCCCCGTCGAGCGTCCTTCCGCCGTTCCCCCGGCGCGCCGCGCGGGGCGCGTACGCCCCGGGCGGCCGTCCGCGCGGCTCAGTGCACGGGCACGACGGCGGTGATGCGTTTGCCGCCGGACGGCAGGTCGGACACCCGGACGTCCCGGGCCAGCCGGCAGACGATCGGCCAGCCGCGGCCGCCGACGCGGCGCCGCCCCTGTTCGTCGAGGGGGTCGGAGACGACGGGCAGGCGGTCGCTGCGGTCGCTGACGGAGACCCGCACGGCCTGTCCGTCGACATCGACGTCGTAGCCGGTGACGCCACCTCCGTGGAGGATGGCGTTGGTGGTCAGTTCGGAGGCGACGAGGAGGGCGTCGGAGAGGGCTTCCTCGTCGTACGGCCGGCCCGTGGCAGCGCAGCGTCCGGCGGCCGCGCGTCGTACGGCGGTGCGGACGTCCGACGGTCGGCACGACGGCTGTCCGTCGCACCGGCGCGGGCCGTCCGGTGCGTCCGTGCCGTGGGTGATGTGGTGGGCACGCATCCTTTCGCTCCCCTGTGCTTGCGCGGTGGTCGATGGCCCGAGGGACCGGCCGGCCCCTGCGGGCTCCGGGACTCCGGGTCTCTCCGGCGGTCGGCCGCCGGGCCCCGGACGGTGTGGAGGAACCTGCCGCCGACACGGTCGGCGGAGGCGGTCGGTGCTCGCCCGACTCCGCGGCCGCCGCGGCCCTCTCCCTGCCGGGCGGCGCGGCCCTCTTGGTCCGGCTGCCCAGCCAGGGCCTTCCAAACCTGCCGTACGGTGTCCGGAACGGGTCATCGCCCAGCCCTTCGGGGGTACGCGGGTTCCATGACGGATGTCGTGGACTCGGACGAACTGCTGCGTCGGATCCAGCGCGCCAGGGCCTGCGCGCGCGAGGAGTTGCGCACCTGGCGGTCCCGGAGCGAGGAGCTCGGGCGGACCGACCCGGACGCGGCCCGCGACGCGCGTGTGCGGGCCCTGTCCTACGAGGCGGTACTCGACGTCATGAACGAGATCGTGACGCCGGGCCGCCGTTCCGTGGAACCCTGACCCGGGCCGGCGGGCGGGGGAACGGCGGCCCCGCGGCCCTGCCTCGATTGACGGCCGGGCTCCCGGGAACCCGGTGCGCATGAGCGTCGATCACACCCGCGCACCCGTTCTGGAAGCCCTCGTCGACTACCACCGCCAGGGGCGGCTGGCGTTCTCACCGCCGGGGCACAAGCAGGCCCGCGGCGCCGACCCCGACGTGCGGGCCGTCCTGGGGGACGCGGTCTTCCTGGGCGACGTGCTGGCGTCGGGCGGGCTGGACGACCGGCTGACGCAGGGGCGGGTCCTGGAACGCGCCGAGCACCTCATGGCGGAAGCGGTCCACGCCGACCACACGTTCTTCTCGACGTGCGGCAGTTCCCTGTCGGTCAAGGCCGCGATGCTGTCCGTGGCCGGTCCCCACGAGAAACTGCTGATCGGGCGGGACGCGCACAAGTCGGTGGTGTCGGGCCTGATCCTCTCCGGCATCGAGCCGGTCTGGGTCGAGCCGCGGTGGGACGCCGAGCGGCACCTGGCCCATCCGCCGTCCGCCGAGGCGTTCGAGAAGGCCTTCGAGATCCATCCCGACGCCAAGGGCGCCCTGGTCACCAGTCCGACGCCGTACGGCGCCTGCGCGGACCTGCGGGCCATCGCCGAGGTCTGCCACCGCCGTGGGGTCCCGCTCGTGGTGGACGAGGCCTGGGGAGCGCACCTGCCCTTCCACCCGGCGCTGCCGTCGTGGGCGATGGACGCGGGCGCCGACATCTGTGTGACCAGCATCCACAAGATGGGCAGCGGCCTGGAGCAGGGCTCGGTCTTCCACCTCCAGGGCGACCTCGTCCCCAAGGAGTTGTTGCAGACGCGCTCGGACTTGCTGAGCACGACCAGCCCCTCGGTCCTGCTGTACGCCGGGCTCGACGGCTGGCGGCGTCAGATGTGCCTGCACGGCGAGGAGCTGATGGGCGGGGCGCTGGGGCTGGCGGCCGAGGTGCGGGCCGCGATCGAGGAGATCGGCGGGATGCACGTCAACGACCGGGACGACTTCTGCGGCCCGGGGCTGGCCGACGACTTCGACCCGCTGCCGGTCATCATCGACCTCGAGGAGCTGGGCATCTCGGGGTTCCAGGCCGCCGACTGGCTGCACGAGCACCGGTCCCTGGACATGCACCTGACCGACCACCGCCGCATCGGCGCCCAGATCACCCACGCCGACGACCGGGAGACGGTGGGCGAGCTGCTCGCCGCCCTCAAGGAACTCGCCAACGCCGCCCCGGACCTGGGGTCCGCGCCGAGGACGGAGGTGCCGGACCCGGCCGGACTGCGGCTGGCTCAGGCGCTGCTGCCGCGGGACGCGTTCTTCGGGCCGGCCGAGCACGTGCCGCTGTCCGAGGCGGCCGGCCGGGTCGCCGCCGAGATGATCACCCCGTACCCGCCCGGGATCCCTGCGGTGCTCCCCGGCGAACGGCTGACCGAGCCCGTGCTGCGGTACCTGCGCACCGGCAAGGAGGCGGGCATGAACCTGCCCGACCCGACCGACCCGGAGTTCGGGACGGTCAGGGTCGTCACCCGGGACGCCGAGTGAAACAGGTCACGTAACCCGGTTTCTGTTGCGCAGAACCTCCACGAGTGGTTTACGGTTCATTCATACGTGGTGCGGGGTCGAGGACACTCCCCCGGACGCCACCCCTGACCGCCCTGGCTGGCTTCCCCCGTCCAGCCAGGGCTTTTTCCTGCCCTCGCACCGCCCTCGCACCGTCCCCGGCGCCGCCCCCGCGCCGCTCTGTCGCCGCCGTCGGGACGAGTTCCGTACGCCGAGGTGCCCGGGGCGTCCGCAGCGGCTGAAATGGGTGGGAGGGGAACCCGGGTCGCGCCGTCCGACGGATCCGGAACCCCATGCCGGCGAGGAGCCCGCGCCATGACCAAAGCGACGAAACTGCTGACCGCCCTGCCCCCGCCCCAGCGCCGGCGCCTGGTCTCCCTCGCCCGGGAGGTGTCCTTCCCGGAGGACGCGCGGATCTTCGAGGCGGGCGGCACGGCCGACCGCTTCTGGGTCATCCGCTCCGGCGCCGTCTCGCTGACCCAGCAGGTCACCTCCGTGCAGCGGGTGACGGTCGCCGGTCTCGGCGCCGGCGACCTGCTCGGCTGGTCCTGGCTCTTCCCGCCGTACCAGTGGGACTTCGGCGCGGAGGCCTTCAGCCCCGTGCGCGCCTACGAGTTCGAGGCGCAGCCGGTGCTCAAGCTGTGCGAGGAGGATCCGGCGCTCGGGCTGTCGCTGGTACGGATCGTCGCCGAGATCCTCGCCCACCGGCTGGAGACGACCCGGGTCAGGCTGATGGAGCAGTACGGGACGCAGTACCGGCGCCGGACCCTCTAGGCCCTCGTGATCCAGCCGGCCAGGCGTCCCCTGCCGCGTCCCGTGCCCGGACGTCCCCGCTCAGATGCGGTAGCGGCGCAGCGCCGGTACCGCCGCGGCGAGCCCCAGCATCACGGCGACGACGAGCAGGCCGCCGCCCGCGACGGCCGCGCGCGGGCCGAAGGCCGCGCCGGCGGTGCCGTGCAGGACGTCGGCCAGGCGCGGGCCGCCCGCGACGACGACGGTGAAGACGCCCTGCATCCGGCCGCGCATCTCGTCGGTGGCGGCGGAGAGCAGGATCGCCCCGCGGAAGACCATGGAGACCATGTCGGCGATCCCGGCGACGGCGAGCAGGACGACGGCGAGCCACAGACTGGCGCTCAGTCCGACACCCGTGATCGCCAGGCCCCAGGCGACGACCGCCCCGATGACCATCCAGCCGTGTCTGCGGGCCCGGGAGAAGGTGCCCGAGAAGAGCCCGCCCAGCACCGCGCCGATGGGTATCGCCGCGAACAGCAGGCCCAGCGCGAGGCCCTCGCCGTAGGGCGCGTAGGTCTCGGCGGCCAGCTGCGGGAACAGGGCGCGGGGCATGCCGAAGACCATGGCGATGACGTCGGCGAGGAAGGACAGCAGCAGGACCTTGTGGCGGGAGATGTAACGGAAGCCCTCCGCGATCTCCCGGATCCCGGCGCGCCGGGCGGCCGGGCCGGCGAGCGGTGGCAGGGCGGGCAGCCGGAAGACCGCCCACAGCGTCACGCACAGGGCGACCGCGTCGAGGAGGTACAGCTCGGGCAGGCCGACGACCGGGATGAGGGCCCCGGCCAGCAGCGGTCCGGCGACCAGGCCGGTCTGCATGACGGTGGAGCCGAGGGCGTTGGCCGCGGCCAGCTCGTGGGCCGGCACCAGGCGGGCGATGGAGGCGTTGCGGGCGGGCGAGTTGAGGCCGAAGAACGCCTGCTGCGCGGCGAGCAGCACCATCAGCACCGCCACCGAGTCCAGTCCCACGAGGGCCTGCACCCAGAACAGCACCGAGGTGACGGCGATGCCGGAGTTGGTGATCAGCAGCAGTCTGCGGCGGTCCATGGTGTCGGCGACCGCCCCGCCCCAGAGCGCGAACAGCACCATCGGCAACAGGCCGGCGAGGCTGGCGTACCCGACCCAGGCGGAGGACCCGGTGATGTCGTAGATCTGCTTGGGGACGGCGACGGCGGTCAGCTGGCTGCCGACGGCCGTGACGATCGTGGAGGACCACAGGCGGCGGTAGGCGGGCCGGCGCAGGGGGCGGGTGTCCATCGCCCAGCGGCGCCAGCCGCCACGGGCACGCTCCCGCGGCCCCGGGTCGGCCTCGGTCCCGGCCTCGGTCCCGGCCTCGGTCCCGGCCTCGGTCCCGTTCCCGGTTCCGATCCCGGACACGGTCCCGGTCCCGGACACGGTCCCGGTCTCGGTTGTGGTTCCGGCCGCGGCCCCGGCCTTGGGATCGGCCTCGGTGTCGCCTCCGGTCTCGGGCGGGGTGCTGCTCTCGCTCGTGTCCACGGACTTCCTGGTTGCTCGGTACATCTTTCTTGTCGGGGATCACTATCGCAGCACTGGCTGTGCCGACGCGTCCGCCGCGGACGGACCGTCTCGCGATCCGGACGGAGCGGGGCCTCAGGCTCCCACGACGAGCGTCACGCCGAGGGCGATCATCGTGGCCGCGACCAGGCCGTCCAGGACGCGCCAGGCGGACGGCCGGGACAGGTGCCGGCCGAGCAGCCGGGCACCGAAGCCGAGCGCGGCGAACCAGCAGAGGCTGGCGGCCGCGGCACCCAGCCCGAAGGTCCAGCGCAGTGGACCCCGGTCGGCGGCGACCGAGCCGAGCAGGAAGACGGTGTCGAGGTAGACGTGCGGGTTGAGCCAGGTCATCGCCAGACAGGTGAGCACCGCCCGCCGGCGCGAGCCGGTCGCCTCGCCCTCCGTGCGCAGGGCGCCGCCCGGCCTGAGCACCCGGCGGGCGGCGAGGGCGCCGTAGCAGAGCAGGAACGCGCCGCCGACCCAGGCGACGGCGGTCAGCGCACCGGGCCAGGCCACCACGAGCGCGCCCACGCCGGCCACCCCGAGCGTGATGAGGACGGCGTCGGACAGGGCGCAGATGCCGACGACGGCGAGGACGGCCTCCCGGCGGATGCCCTGGCGCAGGACGAAGGCGTTCTGGGCACCGATGGCGACGATCAGGGAGAGGCCGGTGCCGAATCCGGCGGCGGCTGCGGTGAGTGCGGGGGTCATGGCGTCCACGCTACGGAGCCGATCACCTTGGGTACAGCTAAAGATTCTTACGTATCATTAGCGATCGTGATGACAGATCTTCCCCTGGACCAGGTGCGCACCCTGCTCGCGGTCGTCGACGAGGGCACCTTCGACGCGGCGGCGGCCGCCCTGCACGTGACGCCGTCGGCGGTCAGTCAGCGGGTCAAGGCGCTGGAGCAGCGCACCGGCCGGGTCCTGCTGCTGCGCACCAAGCCGGTGCGGCCGACGGAGTCGGGGGAGATCGTCGTGCGGTTCGCCCGCCAGCTGGCCCGGTTGGAGCGCGACACGCGGTCCGAGCTGGGCATGAGCGGCGACGGCGAGCCGACACGCGTGACGGTCGCCGTGAACGCGGACTCGCTCGCCACCTGGTTCCTGCCGGCGCTGAGCCGGGTGCGGCAGGAGCCGCCGGTCTGTTTCGAACTGCACCGCGAGGACGAGACGCGCACCGCGGAGCTGCTCCGCGAGGGGCTGGTCATGGCCGCGGTGACCTCCTCGCCCGAGCCCGTGACCGGGTGCTCGGTGCGCGCCCTGGGCCGGATGCGCTACCTGGCGGCGGCGAGCCCCGGGTTCGCCGCCCGGCACCTCGACGGCCGGCCCCTGCCCGAGGCCCTCGCCGAGGCGCCCGTGGTGACCTTCGACCGCAGCAACGAACTCCAGGACGGGTTCGTGCGCGGACTGCGCCGCGCGGCCCCGGGCGCGAGCCCGGTCCGGCACGCCGTGCCGACCTCGGAGGGTTTCGTGGACGCCGTCGCCGCCGGACTCGGGTGGGGGATGGTCCCGGAGACGCAGAGCGGCCGCCTGCTGGCCGGCGGGCGCCTCGTGTCCCTGGCGCCCGACCGGCCCCTGGACGTCCCCCTGTACTGGCAGCAGTGGAAGCTCGACTCGCCGGCGCTCGCGTCCGTCGCCGACGCCGTCGCCCGGACGGCGGCGGAGGTACTGCGCCGCTGAGCGTCCCGGTCGTGCCGCCCACCCGCCCGCGCGCCGGCGGCTCCCGCGCCGCCCGGCTCGCCCGCCCCGTACGAACGCGGCGCACACGATACGCCCGACGCGGTTTCACCGCCCGTCGACCGGTGACCCGACCGGGAGCCGTTCACGGCAACCATCCGCAACAGCACGGACGACTCGGATCACAGGTGATTTCGATGGACGACTGGCGAGAGCATGCCGCGTGCCGCGACGAGGACCCGGACCTCTTCTTTCCGATCGGTACCTCGGGCCCGGCCCTGCTCCAGACGGAACAGGCCAAGGCGGTGTGCCGGCGCTGCCCGGCACGGGAACCGTGCCTGGAGTGGGCGCTGGAGACGGACCAGACCCTCGGGGTCTGGGGCGGGACCAGCGAGACGGAACGCCGCGCCCTCAGGCGGCGCATCAAGGCGCGCCGCAGTTCGTGACGCGCGGCCGGCCCCGGCGGCCGGTGCCGATCAGCACACGGGCGGTGCGGTTCAGCATCCCGGTGCCGATCAGCACACGGGCGGTGCGGTTTCCGGCATCCCGGTGCCGACCCGCACCGGCCCCCGGGGCCAGTCTTCCGCACGGTGTGATCACGTCCTCACCGGCCACCGCACAGCGGTGACGCCCCCTCACCGCTGCGATCTGCGCAGCGACCCCCACTCCGCCTCCTGCCGGGCCACCTCGGTCCGCGCCTCCTCGATGACCTCGGCGGCGATCCAGCACAGGGGCCGTACGTCGGCCACGAGGGGCTCGTTGTCGGGACCCCGGCCCGTCTCCCGGCCGGTCAGGATCCAGGGGCGGACGCCGGGGCCCTTGTCGTGGGGCAGATGGGCGTAGTCGTGCAGGCGCCGGGCGACCCACAGGGTGCGGGAGCGGTCCTCCCACCACTGCTCGACGTCGAGGGGGTTGGCGGACAGGCCGGGCATCCGCACACCGGTGAGGTCGTCCTTGCTGGACACCGCGCCGAGGTCGGTCGCGGGGCCGCGCGACCAGCGCACGTACAGTCCCGGCTCCCGCTCGGTGAGGCCGGCCAGTTCTGCCAGGGTGTGTACGACCGGCAGGTCGTCCGACGGGCTCATGGCATGACCTCCCTCTTCACCGTCAGGGCAACGGGGTACCCCGCTCCGCCCGAGCGGAATCAGTCCCTCCCGCCACAGCCGTCAGGGCCGCTCCGGCTTCCCCGCGGTGTACAGCCAGGCCCGGAACAGTGCGCTGAGCTCCTCACCGGACTCCCGCTCCGCCAGGCGCTCGAACTGGGCGGTGGTGCCGTTGCCGTGGCGGTGCGCGCGGGCCCAGGCGCGCAGGACGCGGAAGAAGTCCCGGTCGCCGACGGCGGTGCGCAGGGCGTGCAGGGCCATGGCGCCGCGGGCGTAGACGGGGGTGTCGAAGAGGTGCGCGCCGCTGCCGGGGTCGCCGGGCGGGAACGCCCACAGCTCGTCGCCGGCCGGGCGGGCGTACAGGGCGTCGAAGGCGGCCTGGGCGCTGTCGCCGCCGTGCTGCTCGGCGTACAGCCACTCGGCGTAGGTGGCGAAGCCCTCGTTGAGCCAGATGTCCTTCCAGGAGGTGAGGGAGACGGAGTCGCCGAACCACTGGTGGGCGGTCTCGTGGACGAGGGTGCTCAGGTCGGGGGCGCTGTCGTACAGGGGCCGGGTCTGGGTCTCCAGCGCGTACCCGGCCTGCGGGGCCTGGTCGACGATCGCCCCGGCCGCGCGGTACGGGTAGCGGCCGAACAGGTCCTCGCACCACTCCAGCACCGACGGCAGCTCGGCGAGGACGGGGGCCGCGGCGGTCGCCTCGCGGGGGTCGACGGCGTTGTAGACCTCGACGCCGTCGCGGGTCGTGGACCGCTCGGTCCGGAACGTCCCGACGGTGGCGGTGGCGAGGTAGGCGGCCATGGGCTCCGTCTGGCGCCAGCGGAAGGTCGTCCTGCCCTGTGCGGTGCGCCGGCCGAGGAGGACGCCGTTGGCGACCGCCGTGCGGCCCTCGGGGACGGTGAGGGTGAAGTCGAAGGAGGCCTTGTCCGTCGGATGGTTGTTGGCGGGGAACCAGGTCATGGCGCCCTGCGGCTGCCCGGCGACGAAGGCGCCGTCGTCGGTGGGGATCCAGCCGTCCAGGGAGCCGTCGGGGTCGGTGACCGGACCGGGGGTGCCGGAGTAGGTGACGGTGACGCGGAACCGCTCGTCCTTCCGCAGGGCGCGGGCCGGGGTGACGACGAGTTCCTGGCCGTCGCGCCGGTGCTCGGCCTTGACGTGGTCGACGGTGAGGCCGGTGACCTTCAGCCCGTACAGGTCGAGGTCGAAGCGGGTGAGGCGCTGGGTGGCGCGGGCGGTGAGGACGGCGCGGCCGGTGAGGTGACGGCTGCCCGGGTCGTAGCCGAGGGTCAGGTCGTAGTGGTCGACGTCGTAGCCGCCGTTGCCGGCGAGCGGGAAGAAGGGGTCGCCGACGCCGGAGGCGCCCACCGGTCCGGCCGACAGGGCGGGGTCGGCCGCCGTGAGCAGCGCCGCCACGGCGACCGGCACGGTCGCGAGGAGGGCGGGGCGTCTGCGGAGGTGCGTCACGAGCGCTCCTTGGGGGATGGCGTGTGAACGGTCCCGATCAGACTAGGTGGCGGCCGGTGCGGATCGCCCCTCGATCAGGTCGTGGCCGGCCGCGTCGCCCACCGTTCGGGGGCACCGGCGGCAGTACGCTCCCGGCACCACCCGCCGCCTCGAGGAAGGCCCGCCCGTGAGCGTCCGCGTACGCCGTGTCCACGAACCCGCCGAGCCCGACGACGGGGTCCGCGTCCTGGTCGACCGGCTGTGGCCGCGGGGGCTGTCCAAGGAGGCGGCGCGGGTCGACGAGTGGCCCAAGGCCCTCACCCCGTCGACCGAGCTGCGCCGCTGGTACCACGCGGGCGAGGGCCCGTACGAGGAGTTCGCCCGCCGCTACGAGGCGGAGCTGGCCGCCCCGGAGGCGGCGGGGGAACTGGAGCGGGTCCGCGCGCTGACCCGTGAGGGGCCGGTGACGCTCCTGACGGCCGTGAAGGCGCCCGAGCACAGCCACGCGGCCGTGCTGGCGCGCCTGCTGGCGTGACCACTCGGCGCGCCCACCGGCCTGACCACCCAGCGCGCCCACCGGCCTGCCCCAGGGAGCCCGCCGGCCGCCCGACCGCTCAGCCCGCCGGCCTGCCCCCCCAGGGAGCCCGCCGGCCGCCCGACCGCTCAGCCCGCCGGCCTGCCTCCCCAGGGCGCCCGCCGGCCCGACCGCTCAGCCCGTCTGCCGGGCCGCCGCCCGTCCGGCCGCGCGGCCGGAGAAGAGGCAGCCGCCGAGGAAGGTGCCTTCGAGGGCGTTGTAGCCGTGGACGCCTCCGCCGCCGAAGCCGGCGACCTCGCCCGCCGCGTACAGGCCCTCGACGGGCCGGCCGTCGGTGCCCAGGGCGCGCGAGTCGAGGTCGGTCTGGATGCCGCCGAGGGTCTTGCGGGTGAGGACGTGCAGCTTGACGGCGACCAGGGGCCCGGCCGCGGGGTCGAGGATGCCGTGCGGGGTGGCGACGCGGCCGAGGCGGTCGCCGATGTAGCGGCGGGCGTTGCGGATGCCCTGCACCTGGGCGTCCTTGGTGTAGGGGTTGGCGAGCTGGAGGTCGCGGGCCTGGATCTGGCGGCGCAGGCCGTCCGCGTCGAGGAGGGGTTTCCCGGTCAGCGCGTTCATCTTCGCCACGAGCCGGTCGAGGGTGCCGGCGACGACGAAGTCCGCGCCGTGGTCGAGGAACGCCCGTACGGGGGCGGGCGCGCCCTTGCCGAGGAGCCGGTCGCGCAGGACGGCCTTGCGGTCCTTCGCGGTGATGTCGGGGTTCTGCTCGGAGCCGGAGAGCGCGAACTCCTTCTCGACGATCTTCCGGGTGAGCACGAACCAGGAGTGGTCGTGGCCGGCGATGTCCTCGGTGGTGCGCAGGTGCCGGAGCGTGCCGAGGGTGTCGTAGCCCGGCAGGCAGGGGTCGGGCAGGCGGCGGCCGAGGGCGTCGAACCACATCGAGGAGGGGCCGGGCAGGATGCGGATGCCGTGGCCGGGCCAGACGGGGTCCCAGTTGCGGACGCCCTCGGTGTAGTGCCACATGCGGTCGCGGTTGACCAGCCGGACGCCTGCCCCGGCGCTGATGTCGAGCATGCGGCCGTCGACGTAGGCGGGGACGCCGGTGACCATCTCGGCGGGCGGTGTGCCGAGCCGCTCGGGCCAGTGGCGGCGGACCATCTCGTGGTTGGCGCCGATGCCGCCGCTGGTGACGATCACGGCCTGGGCGGTGAGTTCGAAGTCGCCGGCGCGGTCACGGTTGGAGGCGACACCGCGCGGGGAGTCGTCGGGCGCGAGAAGTGTGCCCCGTACGCCCCGGGCGGCGCCGTCCTCGACGACCAGTTCGTCGACCCGGTGGCGGTGGTGGAAGGTCAGCAGCCCGTCGCGCGCGGCCTGCTCGGCGTACCGGACGAAGGGGTCGACGACGCCGGTGCCGGTGCCCCAGGCGATGTGGAAGCGGGGGACGGAGTTGCCGTGCCCGTCGGCGCGCAGGTCACCGCGCTCGGCCCAGCCGACCGTGGGCAGCAGCGTGATGCCGTGCCCCGCCAGCCAGGACCGCTTCTCCCCCGCCGCGAACTCGACGTAGGCCCGCGCCCAGCGCACCGCCCAGGAGTCCTCGTCGTCGGTGCGGTCGAACTGCGCGCTGCCCTGCCAGTCGCTCCAGGCGAGGTCGAGGGAGTCCTTGACGCCGAGGCGGCGCTGTTCGGGCGAGTCGACGAGGAACAGCCCGCCGAAGGACCAGAACGCCTGGCCGCCGAGGTCGGCGGCGTTCTCCTGGTCGACCAGGGCGACCCGTCGGCCCCTGCTGGTGAGTTCGTGCGCCGCGACCAGACCGGCGAGGCCCGCTCCGACGACGATGACGTCCGCGTCCATGGCGACCGTGCCCTCTCTCTGAAGGTGTCAGCTGTCCGTACGGGGTCCGCCGCCGGTCAGCAGCGCGGTGAGCAGCTGCTTGAGCCAGGCGCGGGCGCCGTCCACGTCCTTGTCGAGCAGCAGTTGGGTGGTGACGCCGTCGTACGCGGCGACGACCGCGCGGGCGGCGGCGTCGGTGTCGCCGAGCACGGCGGGCAGCGCGCGGCGGCCGCCGGCGCGGGCGAGCCGGTCGGCGACGGCGCCGCGCAGTGTGGCGCGGTGCTCCAGCAGCGCACGGGCGACGGCCGGGTCGCGGGCGGCGTGCACCAGGAAGTCCGTCTTCACCAGCAGCCAGTCCAGGTCGAGGAGGAGCACCTCGGTGACGCGGTCCACGGAGGCGGGCACGTCGAGGTCGGGTCCGTCCCCGGCGAGCGCGTCGGCGACCTGCCGGGCGATCAGGTCCGCGCGCTGCCGGTAGAGCGCGAAGAACAGCTCGTCCAGGCTGCCGAAGTTGGAGTAGAAGGCGCCCCTGCTGTAGCCGGCCGCCTCGCAGACCTCCTCGATGGAGACCCGTCCGAAGCCCTTGGCGGCGAACACCGCGAAGGCGGCGTCGAGCAGCTCGGCGCGCGTGCGTGCGCGGCGCCGGGTGGGGCGCCGGGCTGTCCGCTCCTCCGCCATGCCGGACCTCCGTTCGATACGGGAATGTATCCGATACACCGGTGTATCGAAAGGTGCGGGGAACGGGCGCGCGGGATGTCACGCGGACACACCTCCCTTCGCCCCCTTTGGGAACACATTTTCGATTACCGAGTTACTCTGGAGCCATGACCAGGCACCACCTCCAGGCCTCCCTCTTCGACCAGACCGACGAACCGCGCCTCGGCCCCCTCGACGGGGTCCGCCGGACCGTGCTGGGCCTGGGCGCCTGGATCGACGTGCTGCCGGGCTGGCTCACCGGCTCGGACCAGCTGTTCGAACGGCTGGCGGCCGACGTGCCGTGGCGCGCGGAACGCCGGCAGATGTACGACCACGTGGTGGCCGTGCCCCGGCTGCTGGCCTTCTACGGGCCGGACCACCCCCTGCCCCACCCGGTGCTGGAGGACGCCCGCGACGCCCTCACCGCGCACTACGCCGACGAGCTGGGCGAGCCCTTCGTCACCGCCGGGCTGTGCCACTACCGCGACGGCCGCGACAGCGTCGCCTGGCACGGCGACCGGATCGGCCGGGGCGCCCGCGAGGACACGATGGTCGCCATCCTCTCCGTGGGCGCGCCCCGCGACCTGCTGCTGCGCCCCGCGCGCGGCGGCGACACGGTACGGCGTCCCCTGGGGCACGGCGACCTGATCGTGATGGGCGGGTCCTGCCAGCGGACCTGGGAGCACTGCATCCCCAAGTCGACGCGCGCGTCGGGCCCGCGCATCAGCGTCCAGTTCCGGCCGCGCGGCGTGCAATAGGAGGCGCGCAGGAGGAGACGTCCCGCCCCGCCGTCGGCGCGAACCCCCTGATCTGCTTTGCTGTCCCCCGTCGGGCACGGACCTCACCCCACGGGACGGACATGCGGGCAGACGTACGGCAAGTGGCGGACGGCACCTACCTGGTGCACGGCAGCAACACCAACTGGGTGATCCTCACCGAGGGGGACGCCGTCACCCTCATCGACACCGGCTACCCCGGCGACCGGCAGCAGGTCCTGGACTCCCTCGCGGCGGTGGGCGGTTCACCGGAGGCGGTGACGGCCGTGCTGATCACCCACGCCCACAACGACCACCTGGGCTCCGCCGAGCACCTGCGGGCCGCGTACGGCACGCCCGTGTTCCTGCACCCGGCCGAAGTCCCGCACGCCCGCCGCGAGTTCCTCCAGCAGGTCTCCGTCGGCCAGGTGCTCGCCAACGCCTGGCGCCCCGGTGTGCTGCCGTGGATGGTGCACGCGCTGCGCTCCGGCGGCACCGAGCAGCACCCGGTCACCGCGCCGGAGGCCTTCCCGGCCGCCACCGGCCCGCTGGACCTGCCCGGCCGGCCCGTGCCGGTGCACACCCCCGGGCACACCGACGGCCACACCGTCTTCCACCTGCCGGACGCCGGCGTCGTCGTCTCCGGTGACGCGCTCGTCAGCGGACACCCGACCTCCCGGATCGAGGGGCCGCAGCTGCTGCCCGACATGTTCCACCACGAGCGCGCCCGCGCCGTGGCGTCCCTGGACCTGATCGAGGACCTCGCGGCGGACGTCCTGCTGCCCGGGCACGGGCCGGTGCACCGGGGCTCCGTACGGGAGGCGGCGCAGCGGGCACGGGAACGGGCCGTCTAAGGTCGGGCCATGGCTTTGCAGATCAGCGCCACCAACCCGGAACACCCGGCCCTCCTGCTGGAACTGCCCTGGCACCTCCCCCTGGAGGAGTGGCCCGAGGAGGTCCTCGTACCGCTGCCCCGCGGCATCTCCCGGCACGTGGTGCGCTACGCCCGCGCCGGCGAGGAGGTCATCGCCGTCAAGGAACTGGCCGAGCGCCCGGCGCTGCGCGAGTACGAGCTGCTGCGCGACCTCGACCGGCTGGGCATCCCGGCCGTCGACCCGCTGGCCGTGGTCACCGGGCGCGCCGACGGTGCGGGCGGTCCGCTGGAGCCGGTGCTGGTGACCCGGCACCTGGGCGGTTCCCTGCCGTACCGGTCGATGTTCGAGACGACCATGCGGCCGGCGACCATGCACCGGCTGATGGACGCCCTCGCGGTGCTGCTGGTGCGGCTGCACCTCGCCGGGTTCGCGTGGGGCGACTGCTCGCTGTCCAACACGCTCTTCCGGCGCGACGCGGGCGCGTACGCCGCCTACCTCGTCGACGCCGAGACGGGCGACCTGCACGCGCAGCTGAGCAACGGTCAGCGCGACTACGACCTCGACCTCGCCCGCGTGAACATCAGCGGCGAGCTGCTCGACCTGGAGGCGTCGGGTGCGCTGCACCCCTCCGTGGACGCGATCGAGTTCGGCATGGAGATCTGCGCCCGGTACCACCGCCTGTGGGAGGAGCTGACCCGCACCTCGGTCTACCCGGCGGGCAAGTACCACTACATAGAGCGGCGGATCCGCCGCCTCAACGACCTCGGGTTCGACGTCGCCGAGATGCAGATCGAGCACTCCTCCACCGGCGACACGGTCACCTTCGTGCCGAAGGTCGTCGACGCCGGTCACCACCAGCGGCAGTTGCTGCGGCTGACCGGCCTGGACACCGAGGAGAACCAGGCCAGACGGCTGCTGAACGACCTGGAGAGCTGGATGGCGACCCAGGACGACTACGCGCCCGGCGACCCCCTGGCCGCCCGCCCCGAGGTGCTCGCGCACCGGTGGGTGCGGGACGTGTTCCGGCCCACCGTGCGGGCCGTGCCGGTGGAGCTGCGCGGCTCCATGGACCCGGCGGAGATCTACCACGAACTCCTCGAACACCGCTGGTACCTGTCGGAGCGGGCGCAGCACGACATCGGGCTGGACACGGCGGTCGCGGACTACATCGAGAAGATCCTGCCCAAGGCACGGGAGACGCTGGAGCCGACGACACCGGAGTGACGACGACACCGGAGTGTCCCGGTCGCCCGGGTCACCCGGGTCACCCGGGTCACCCGTGGGGAACGACCGCGACGGGGCAGTCGGCGTGGTGCAGGACGCCGTGCGCCACCGAGCCGATGCGGGCGCCGACCGCGGTGCGATGGGCGCGCCGGCCCACGACCGTCAGCTGGGCCCGCCCCGACACCGACAGCAGCACCTGCCCGGCGCTGCCGATCTCCACGTGCTCGACGACCGGCACGTCGGGGAAGCGCTCCCGCCACGGCGCAAGCGCCGCGGCCAGCGCCTTCCTCTCGTACGGCTCCAGTCCGCCGGCGTCGTCGAGGAGCTTGAGCGAGGAGGGGCTGTAGGAGAACACCGGGGGCAGGGTCCAGGCGCGCACGGCACGGACGGTGGCGCCGCGGGCGGCGGCCGTCTCGAAGGCGAACCGCAGCACGGGGGCGCTGTCCTCGGGCGCGCCGTGCTGGCCGACGACGATCTCGTGCCCGGCCACCTCGGTGCTGGGCCGGTCCCCCGCACGGACCAGGACGACGGGGCGCGTCGCCTCGGCGATCACCTGCTGGCCGACGGAGCCCAGCAGGAACCCGACGACCCGGCCGTGCCCCCGCGAGCCCAGCACGAGCGTCTCCGCCTCCGCGCCGGCCGCGGCCAGCGTCTCCACCGGGTCGCCCTCCACCACGTCGGCCGTCACCGGCAGGCCCGGGTGCCGTTCGGTGACCTCCGCGACCGCCCGCTCGACGCCGTCGCGCACCCACCGCTCCTGCGCGTCCCGGTCCGCCACCTCGGCCGCCGCGGCCGACTGGAAGCGCCAGGCGTGCACCACGCGCAGCGCCAGGTCCCGCCGTACGGCCTCCCGCGCCGCCCAGGCGAGCGCCGCCAGGCTCTCGTCCGTCCCGTCGACCCCTGCCGTGATCGGGCCCGTCATCCCGCCGCCTCCCTTGCGTCGTGCAAAAAAATACCGGTCCGTCGGTCCCAGTCTTCACTACGCTGCCCGGCATGACCTTGGAATGGGAACAAGTGATCGTCGACGCGGCCGATCCGGTGGCGCTGGGCCGCTGGTGGGCCGAGGCGCTCGGCTGGGTCACCGTCGCCGACGCTCCCGAGGAGTACGAGATCCGGCCGGCCCCGGACCGGATGCCGGGCCTGCTGTTCGTACCGGTGCCGGAGCGCAAGACGGTCAAGAACCGGCTCCACCTGGACTTCCGCCCGGTCGACCAGGAGGCGGAGGTCGAACGCCTGCTGGCCCTGGGGGCCCGGCGGGCGGACGTGGGGCAGGGCGACCAGACCTGGGTGACGCTGGCCGACCCCGAGGGCAACGAGTTCTGCGTGCTGGGGGCGCGGCGGGGCTGACGTCCGGCGCCGCTTGCCTCCCGGCGCACAGGCGTGTGCCGGGAGCGCACGCCCCGCGGCCCCCCACAGCGGACCCGGACGATCACGCATACGATGGCGGGAGCCGGCGCGGGCCTCGCCGTGCCGCACGTCGTGACCACTCGGGGTGGGAGACACATGGCACAGGCCGCCGAGACAGCGCGGACCGTCATCCTGACCGTGGACGACGACCCGGGAGTCTCCCGCGCCGTCGCCCGTGACCTTCGGCGCCGCTACGGCGCCTCGTACCGGATCGTGCGCGCGGAGTCCGGCGAGTCCGCGCTGGAGGCGCTGCGCGAGCTGAAACTCCGCGGCGACCCGGTGGCCGTGATCCTCGCCGACTACCGCATGCCGCGGATGAACGGCATCGAGTTCCTCGAACAGGCCCTGGACGTCCACCCGGGCGCGCGGCGCGTGCTGCTGACCGCCTACGCGGACACCAACGCGGCCATCGACGCGATCAACGTGGTCGACCTGGACCACTACCTGCTCAAGCCGTGGGACCCTCCCGAGGAGAAGCTCTACCCGGTCCTGGACGACCTGCTGGCGGCCTGGCGGGCGAGCGACCACCGGCCGGTGCCCAGCACGAAGGTGGTCGGACACCGCTGGTCGGCGCGCTCCTCGGAGGTACGGGAGTTCCTGGCCCGCAACCAGGTGCCGTACCGCTGGTACTCCTCCGACGAGCCCGAGGGGCGGCGGCTGCTGGCCGCCGCCGGGGCGGACGGGCGGCGGCTGCCGCTGGTGATCACCCCGGAGGGCACCCCGCTGGTCGAGCCGGACGCGCCCGAACTGGCCGCCCGGGTCGGGCTGGCGACGACGCCGACGGCCGACTTCTACGACCTCGTGGTCATCGGCGGCGGACCGGCCGGGCTCGGCGCGGCCGTGTACGGGGCGTCCGAGGGGCTGCGCACGGTGCTCGTGGAGCGGTCGGCGACCGGCGGGCAGGCCGGGCAGAGCTCCCGGATCGAGAACTACCTCGGGTTCCCCGACGGCGTGTCCGGCTCCCAGCTCACCGACCGGGCGCGCCGGCAGGCCACCAAGTTCGGCGCCGAGATCCTCACCGCGCGCGAGGTCACGGGACTGGAGGTGAACGGCGCCGCCCGCGTCGTACGGTTCTCCGACGGCTCGGCGGTCGCCGCGCACAGCGTGATCCTCGCGACCGGGGTGTCGTACCGGCAGCTGCGGGCGCCGGGCACCGAGGACCTGACCGGCTGCGGGGTGTTCTACGGTTCCGCGCTCACCGAGGCGCCCTCCTGCCAGGGCCACGACGTGTACATCGTGGGCGGCGCCAACTCCGCGGGGCAGGCGGCGATGTACCTGTCCCGGGGCGCCAAGTCGGTGACGCTGCTGGTGCGCGGGCCGGACCTGTCGGCGTCGATGTCGCACTACCTGATCCAGCAGATCGACGAGGCGCCCAACATCGTGGTGCGTCCGAGGACGGTCGTCGACGCCGCGCACGGGGACGGCCACCTGGAGCAGCTGACGCTGCGCGACACCGAGAGCGGGCACACCGAACTCGTCGACGCGCAGTGGCTGTTCGTCTTCATCGGCGCGGCCCCGCTGACCGACTGGCTCGACGGGACGGTGCTGCGGGACGACGACGGGTTCATCCTCGCCGGGCCCGACCTCACCTCCGACGGGCGGCCGCCCGCGGACTGGGAGCTGGACCGGCCGCCGTACCACCTGGAGACCAACGTGCCGGGCGTGTTCGTGGCGGGCGACGCGCGCGCCGAGTCCGCCAAGCGCGTCGCGTCGGCCGTCGGAGAGGGAGCCATGGCCGTGATGCTCGTCCACCGGTACCTGGAGCAGTCGTGAGCGGGCGGACGATGCCGTGCAGCCCGCAGGAGATCGGCTCCCTGTTCCTGTTCGAGAAGCTCTCCCCCGAGCAGCTCGGACGGCTGTGCCGCGAGGGGCGGGTGGAGCGGTTCGAGGCCGGGCCCGTGTACGCCGAGGGCACTCCGGCGACCTGCTTCTACGTGATGATCGAGGGCACGGTCGTGCTCTCCCGCCGGGTCGGCGGCGACGACGTCGAGGTCAGCCGCACCTCGCAGCGCGGGGTGTACTCGGGGGCCATGCAGGCGTACCTCGGGGACCGGGTGCCGCAGGTCTACACCAACTCGATGCGGGTGACCGAGCCGACCCGCTTCTTCGTGCTGCCCGCCCGGTCGTTCGCGGACGTCATGCAGGAGTGGTTCCCGATGGCCGCCCACCTGCTGGAGGGGCTGTTCTTCGGGTCGAAGAACACCCAGCGCGCGATCGGGCAGCGCGAACGGCTGCTGGCGCTGGGCTCGTTGTCGGCGGGGCTCACCCATGAGCTCAACAACCCCGCGGCGGCGGCCGTACGGGCCACCGCCACGCTGCGCGAGCGGGTGGCGAAGATGCGGCGCAAGCTGGCCGTGATCGCCCAGGGCCCGTACTCGCGCGAGGCCCTCGCCGAACTGATCGACATCCAGGAGCGCACGGCCGAACGCGTCGCCAAGGCACCCGTGTTGAGCCCGCTGGAGGCCTCCGACCGGGAGGACGAGCTCACCGACTGGCTCGACGACCACGGCATCGAGGAGGGCTGGCGCATCGCGCCGGTCTTCGTGCAGGCCGGACTGGACGTGGAGTGGCTGGAGCAGGTCGCGGCGGCCGTGGACGAGGACATCCTGCCGGGCGCGGTCGGGTGGCTGAACTACACCGTCGAGACCGAGCTGCTGATGGACGAGATCGACGACTCCACCACCCGGATCTCCCACCTCGTCGACGCCGCCAAGCAGTACTCCCAGCTCGACCGCGCCCCCCACCGGGTCGTGGACGTCCACGAACTCCTCGACAGCACGCTGCTGATGCTGTCCGGCAAGATCGGGCGGCGCATCCGGGTCGTCAAGGACTACGACCGCACGGTGCCGGACGTCCCGGCGTACCCGGCGGAGCTCAACCAGGTGTGGACCAACCTGGTCGACAACGCCGTCTTCGCCATCGACAGCGCCGGCGGAGAGGGCACGCTGACGGTGCGCACCGCCCGGGAGGGCGACCGGCTGCTGGTGGAGTTCCGCGACACCGGACCGGGTGTGCCGGCGGACATCCGCAGCCGCATCTTCGACCCGTTCTTCACCACCAAGCCGGTCGGCGAGGGCACCGGGCTGGGCCTGGACATCTCCTGGCGGATCGTCGTCGACAAGCACCACGGCAGCCTCCAGGTCGAGTCGGTGCCGGGCGACACCCGCTTCCAGGTCCTGCTGCCGCTGACCGCCCTGCGGCCCGGGACCGCCACCGACCCCGGGACCGCCACCGGTCCCGGTACCGATGCCGACCCCGAGACCACCGAGGAGCCCGTATGACCGACACCGACGCGCTGGACCCGAGCGTCCCGCCCAGCGGCACCGGCTGCGTCGAGTGCGACGCCACCGGCGGCTGGTGGTTCCACCTGCGGCGCTGCGCGGCCTGCGGCCACGTCGGCTGCTGTGACTCCTCCCCCTCCCAGCACGCCACCGCCCACTGGAAGGCCACCGGGCACCCGCTCGTGCGCAGCTTCGAACCGGGCGAGGAGTGGTTCTGGGACTACGACGGCGACGAGCTGTACGAGTCCGGCCCGGAGCTGGCGGGACCGGCCTCCCACCCGGTGGACCAGCCGGCACCGGGCCCGGCGGGGCGCGTGCCCGCGGACTGGGCGGAGTCGCTGCACGGCTGACCGCCCCGCGCGCCCCGCGAACCGGCTCCCCACCCCGACGAACCTGACGGCCCCGACGGCCCCGCCGCCCCGATGACAGCGGGACGGCGGGGCCGTCTCTCGTGTGCGCCCCGGCCCCCCGCCGAGTCCGGGCGCACCGCCTGTTGAGCAACACCCACCAAAGAGGCATGTCCACGTAAAGCCGACATCGTCGCTTTTGATCTCTTCTGCGGCCATACTTGGCCGACCGCACCGCACGGTGATCGCCGAACGGTCAACTGTGCGCCGGTCGAGGAGATGTGACGGAACGGAAGAAGGATGCCTCGCATGCATGTGACCGATGCCGCGTCAGCGACTCCCGCGTCGGCGACGGACCCGCGCGGACGGCGGGCCGGGAGGGGCGCGCGGGCGCTGCGGGGAGGGACGGCGCTCGGGGTGGCGCTGCTGTCCCTCCTGGCGGCCCCGGCGCCCGCCGTGTCCGCGCAGCCACGGCCCACGGCGCCTCCCGCCGCGGCCGCCGGGGTGCCGCAGCCGGACCTCGCCGGTCTGCGCGACGTCCTGCGCACGGCGACGGAGCAGGGGGCGCCCGGCGCCATGGCACGGCTCGACGACGGCGGCACCGCCCACTGGTACACCGTGGGCGTCGCCGACCGGAGCGCGGGCCGGGCGCTCGGCGCCGGCGACCGCTTCCGGATCGGCAGCGTCACCAAGACCTTCTCCGCCGTCGTCCTGCTGCAACTCGTCGACGAGGGCAAGCTCTCCCTGGACGCACCGGTCAACCGTCATCTCCCGGGGCTGCTGCCCGACGACCGCATCACGGTCCGTCACCTGCTGAGCCACCGCAGCGGCCTGTACGACTACACCAACGACCTGTTCGCCCAGACCGTGTCGGGCTTCGAGGCGGTCCGCACCAAGGTCTTCACCTACCGTCAGCTGGTCGACCTCTCGCTGCGCCACGCGCGCACGACCGACCCGGGCGGCGCCTACTCCTACTCCAACACCAACTTCGTGGTCGCCGGGATGCTCATCGAGAAGCTCACCGGACACCCCGTGGGCACCGAGTACCAGCGACGGATCATCGAGCCGCTGAAGCTGCGCGACACCTTCTACGTCCACCCGGACACCGCGATCCCCGGCACCCACGCGCGCGGCTACCTCACCCCCGACGCCCCCGCCACCGCCCTGGTCGACGCCACCCGGCAGACCGTGTCCTGGGCGCAGAGCGCGGGCGCGCTCGTCTCCAGCACCCATGACCTCAACACCTTCCTCTCGGCCGTGCTGCGCGGGCAGCTCACCTCGGCCGAGGGACTGGAGCAGATGCGGCGCTGGGTCCCGGCGGGCACCGGGCAGGCGTACGGGCTGGGACTGCGGCGCCGCGACCTGTCCTGCGGGGTGTCGGTGTACGGGCACACGGGCGCCGTACAGGGCTACTACACGTACGCGTTCGCGTCGGCGGACGGGCGGCGCAGCCTGAGCGCGCTCGCCAACACGTCCAACAGCGCGCGCGTGCACGCCACGATGCTGCGCACCCTGGACTCCGCGTTCTGCGGAACGGGGGCCGGGACCGGCACGAAGGCGCGCAAGGGGGTGGCAGCGCCGCACGAGCGGGCGGAGGACACCGCCCCGGCGACCGTGCGCGAGTGACCCGGTGCGCGGCGACCTGCGCGAGTGACCCGGTGCGCGGCGGGCGGAGGCGGGGGCGGGGCCCGATGGTGCCGGGAACCCGCCGGCCCCGCCGGCCGTTCTGCGGGCAGGGCCCCACGGGGGCCGGACGACGACACCAGGGCGGCGGGATGAGCGAGTTGGTCCCCGGGGGCAACGTGCCCCTCCCGGGCGGTGCCCTGGCCGTGCGGGTGCCCGGCCCCTTCGACGTCAGCGCGCTGGTCACGGACGACAGCGGCAGGGTCGGCGGCGACGGCGACTTCGTCTTCTACAACCAGCCGACGGCCCCGGGGGCCCGCCTGCGCGGCGACACGCTCACCCTGGACCCGGCCGGGCTGCGGGCCGGCGCCACCCGGGTCACGGTGGTCGTCAGCGCCGCCGACCCGGGCGCGCCACTGGCCCGTCTGCCCCTTCCCACGCTCCACGTCACCGGCCCGGGCGGCCGCCCGCTCGCCCGGTTCGTGCCGCCGCCCCCACGGCAGGAGACGGTCCTGCTGCTCGCGGAGGTCTACCGGCGGGGCACGGGGTGGAAACTGCGGGCGCTCGGACAGGGGTACGCCGACGGGCTGGCGGGCCTCGCACGGGACTTCGGCGTGGACGTCACCGAGGACGAGCCGGCGCCCGCGCCGCCGACCGCCCGCACGCCTCAGCCGACCGCCCGCACAGCTCCGCCGACCGCCCGCACGCCTCAGCCGACCGCCCGCACAGCTCCGCCGACCGCCCGCACGCCTCAGCCGTCGCCCGCCCCCACGTCCCGGCGGCCGTCCGCTCCCCCTCCCCCGGCGGACCCCGACGGCTTCCTCGCCCTGGTCAACCCGGCCCGCGCCGCGGCCGGTTCCCCCGCCGTGTCGCTGGACGCCCGGCTGGTCTCCGCGGCCCGGGGCCATGCCGCCGCCATGGCCGCCGCCGGACGCCTCGGCGTCGAGGGCCCGGACGGCGTCTCGGTCCACCAACGGGTCACGGCCACCGGATACCGGTACCTCACCGTGGGCGAGCACCTGGTCTCCGGGCCCCGCACGCCCGCCGAGTTCGTGACGTACTGCCTGGGTACCGACCGCACCCGGCGCACCCTGCACGACCCGGCGTTCACGCACACCGGACTGGCGTACGTCCAGGACGCGCGGACCGGCGACGTCTTCTGGACCGCCCTGTGGGCGCGCCCGTGCACACCGGCCGGTCTGGCCCGGACCGAGGCGGACGTCGTCGGCCTCACCAACCGCGAGCGGGCGCGCGCCGGGCTGCCGCCCCTCGCCCCCGATCCGCTGCTCGCCGCCGCCGCGCGGGCGCACAGCGTGGACATGGTGGCGCGCTGCTTCTACTCCCACACCTCGCCCGAGGGCACCCAGCCGTGGGACCGGGCGGCAGCGGCGGGGTCCGCCCGGCGGACGATCGGGGAGAACATCGCCTGCGGCCAGCGCTCCCCCGCCGAGGTCGTGGAGGACTGGATGAACAGCCCCGGTCACCGCGCCAACATCCTCAAGCCCGCCTTCACCCACATAGGCGTCGGCTTCGCGGGCGGCGGCCCCTCGGGCACGTACTGGACGCAGCTCTTCGGCGCCTGACCTCCCGCCGGCTCCGGTTGACCTCGTCCGTCGCGCGCGCCAGGGTGCTCTGGGGCGTGCCCGGACCGGCGCGCCGGAAAGGTGGTCATCCTTGATCGGCATCACGGACATCGAAGCCACGGCGGAGCGGATCGCCGGGCACGTGGTCCGCACCCCGACCCTGTCCAGCCCCGGCCTGTCGGCGCTGCTCGGCGTCCCGGTCACGGTCAAGCTGGAGCTGTTGCAGCGCACCGGGTCCTTCAAGGCGCGCGGGGCGACGGCGAAACTGCTCTCGCTCGGTGCGGCGGAGCGGGCGGCCGGGGTGGTGGCGGTCAGCGGCGGGAACCACGGGATCGCGGTGGCGGTGATGGCCGCCGCCCTCGACGTCAAGGCCACCGTGGTCATGCCGCGGTCGGCGCCCGCCCGGGCCGTCGCGATCGCCGAGGAGGCGGGCGCGTCGGTGCGGCTGACGGACGGCATGGCCGAGGCGTTCTCCCTCGTGGACCGGTTGCGGGACGAAGGGCTGACGCTGGTCCACCCGTTCGACGACCCGGTGGTCGTCGCCGGTCAGGGCACGGTCGGGCTGGAGTTCGCCGACGACGCCGACGAGCTGACGGACGTGCTGGTCAGCGTGGGGGGCGGCGGGCTGGTCGCCGGTGTCGCGGCGGCGCTGCGGGCCCGCCGCCCGGACGTACGGATCTGGGGTGTGGAGACCGAGGGCGCGGAGGCGATGTCCGCCGCGCTGGCGGCGGGCGGGCCGGTGCCGGTGGAGCTGTCGTCCCTCGTCTCCACCCTCAGCGCGCCCACCGTCGCGCCGCTGACGTACGACCTCGTCTCCGCCCTGGTGACCGATGTGCTCGTGGTGCCGGACCGGGAGGCCCTGCGGGGCTGTCAGGAGCTGGCCGAGCACGCCAAGGTGTGGACCGAGCCGGCCGCCGGATGCCTCCTCCCGGCCGCCCGGCGGGTCCTGCGGCGGGTGGGGGACGGTGCCCGGCTGGGCCTGGTGGTCTGCGGGGGCAACGCGACGGTGTCGGACATGGCGTCCTGGGCGGAGCGGCACGGATTGCGCTGAGCGCCGGTCCGGACTTCGCGCCGGGGCGGGCAATTCCCTCGGCGGCATTGCGGCGGGTATCACGGCGGGCATCACGATTGGAATGGACCAAGCGCCGTCGCGGGCTCGGCGGGCGGGTACCCGGTGAACGTCCCAAGACGTTCACCGGCGGCTGCGCCGCTGGTCGGGCCGCCGGACCGGGCGAGGTGACGCCGTTATTCCGGCGCATCCGCCCGGCCTTTTTTGAATGAAAGACAGGAATCGCGGCCGCTTGGCGTCCTTTTTGAACGGATGCCCCGTCGTCCGCCGTACCAGTGGGAAAGGAGCTTTCCGGGGACCCAGCGAGGGATGACCATGGTCAAGGCGCACGTCTCCAGACACGAGCTGGTCGCCGGACGGTACCGGCTCCTCGACGTCGTCCAGCGGGAGACGAACCGTGTCAGCTGGTACGGGGAGTACGCCGAGGCGGGTGCGGGCGCCCGGCCGTGCCTGGTGACCCGGATCGGACTGCCCGCCGGCCAGGACGCCCAGGGGGCGGAGCAGGCCGCCGACCGCGTGGTGCGCATGTCGCGGACGATGGCCCGGGTCTGTCCCGGCCGGGTCGCCGCGGTCCTCGACGCCGTCGCGGAGGGGGGCTCCCTGTGGACGGTCACCGAGTGGATCGACGGGCAGCCGCTGGGGCAGCTCCTGGAGCAGCGGGGGGCGTTCGGCCCGCTGTGGGCGGCCGCGCTCGGGCTGGAGCTGCTCGACGTGCTGGAGGCCGCCCACGGGGAGGGCATCACCCATGGCGAGCTGAGCCCCGGCCAGGTGTTCGTCCGGGCGGACGGGCCGGTCGTCGTGACGGGATTCGGCCTGGCCGGCGCGACGCTCGCGCCCCGGCTCGCGGCGCCCTCGTACGCCTCGCCCGAGCAGGCGCGGGACGAGCGGATCGGACCGGCCGCCGACCTCTGGGCGCTGGGCGCGATCCTCTACACGGCCGTCGAGGGACGGCCGCCGTACCGGGACCGGGACCAGCCCGGGACGACGTTGCGGAGCGTGGACCGGCTGCCGTTGCGGACACCGCTGCGGGCCGGTGCCCTCGGCCCGACCGTGCAGGGGCTGCTGCGCAAGGACTCCCGGGAGCGGCTGACCCGGCCGGTGGCGCGCCAGGCCCTCACCCGCGTCCTCGACGAGCGTCCGCACCCGGTGCCCGCGCCCCGGCCGCGGCGGGCGTACCCCGTCACCCGGATCCTCGGCCCGCGGTGGAGCGGCCGGGCCATGGCCGCCGGGACGGCGCTGGCCGTGGTCACGGTGGCGGTCGCCGCCCTCGCCGCGACGGGCCGGCTGCCGGTCGGGGGCGAGGCGACGGCCGGCGGTGCGCAGGCGCCTCCGTCCACGTCCCCCGCCCCGTCCGGCGGCGACGACGTGGGCGACAGAGCCCCGACCACCGCGGCACCCGAGCCGACCGCGTCCGCGTCGGCGTCCGCGTCCGCCCCGCCGTCGCCCACGGCGTCGCCGACTCCGTCCGCCCCGGCCTCCACCGGCGCGGTGCCGGCCGGCTACCGCCTCTACCGGGCGCCGGAGGGGTTCTCCGTCGCCCTGCCCGACGGCTGGGAACGGCTGGACACCTCCCGCACCGCCGACGCCTCCTACCGCGTCACCTTCGGCGCGGCGGGCGACCCGCGCACCCTCGCGGTGACCTACAGCGAACGCGTCGGCCCCGACCCGGTCGCCGTCTGGCGCGACACCGTCGAGCCCGGTCTGCGGCGGGCGGACGGCTTCCGGCGCGTCGGCACGATCGAGGCGACGACGTACCACGGGTACGCGGCCGCCGACATGGAGTGGCTGGTCGACGTCGACGGCACCCCGGTGCGCACCTTCGGGCGCGGGTTCCTCCTCGGCGGGCACCGCGGCTTCTCGCTCCGCTGGACGACGCCCGCCGCCGACTGGGAGCAGACCGGGAACCGGCGGGCCCTGGACACCTTCCTGCGCACCTTCCGGCCCGTCGCGGGCTGACGCGTTCCGGGCGAGGGCACTCCCCGGCCGCCCGTGGCCCGTTTCCCCGCCGTCCCGCCGGGGACCCGGGACGCATGGTGCGAATCGGATACACGATGATGACCGAGCAGGCCGGCCCTCGTGACCTGGTCGACCACCTGGTACGGGCCGAGGAGGCGGGCTTCGACTTCTCGGTGACGTCGGACCACTACTTTCCGTGGCTGCGCGCGCAGGGTCACGCGCCGTACGCCTGGAGCGTGCTGGGCGCCGCCGCGCAGGCGACGTCCCGCATCCCGCTGATGACGTACGTGACCTGTCCGACCATGCGCTACCACCCGGCGGTGGTCGCCCAGAAGGCGGCGACGATGCAACTGCTGTCCGGGGGCCGGTTCCGGCTGGGGCTGGGCTCCGGGGAGAACCTCAACGAGCACGTGGTGGGCGGCGGATGGCCCTCCGTGGACGTACGGCACGAGATGCTCGAGGAGGCGGTGGACATCATCCGCGCGCTGTTCGAGGGCGGGCACGTGACGCGGCACGGCACGCACTTCGACGTGGAGTCGGCGCGGCTGTGGGACCTGCCGGACGAGCCGACGCCCCTCGGCATCGCCGTCTCCGGGGAGCAGTCGTGCCGGCTCGCGGGCCGGTTGGCCGATCTGGTGATCGCCACCGAGCCGAAGTCCGGGCTGCTGGAGGCGTTCGACCGGCACGGCGGCGCCGGCAAGCCGCGGGTGGGCCAGTTGCCGGTGTGCCACGACCCGGACCGAGAGACGGCGGTGAAGCGGGCGCACGCGCAGTTCCGCTGGTTCGGCAGCGGCTGGAAGGTGAACTCCGAACTGCCGCACCCGGACTCCTTCGAGGCGGCGACCCGGTTCGTGACACCGGACGACGTCGCTTCCTCGATCCCCTGCGGCGACGACCCGGACGACTTCGTGGAGGCCGTACGCCCGTACGCCGAGGCCGGTTTCACCGAGATCGCCCTGGTGCAGATCGGCGGCGACTCCCAGCCGGCGTTCCTGGAGTGGTCGGAGAAGACGCTGCTGCCCGCGCTGCGGGACGCCTTCGGCTGACGGGGGCGTGCCCAGGGCGGCCTTGAGTAGCCGTACTCATGCCGTCGCCCCGGCGGTGTTCCACGATGGGGCTCCACCGACAAGGAGCCTTCCGTGAACCCTGCGCCCGCCCTGACACCCGTGCCCGCCCCGGCGCCCGCGCCCGTCGCCCCGCGCCGCACCCTTCCCGTCGTGGCGGCCGGGGTGGTGGTCGCGGGGCTGGCGCTGTCCGCCTGGCACCCCCACGACCGCACCACCTGGTTCCTGGAGACGGTGTGGATCCTCGTGGGGCTGCCGGTGGTGGTGCTGGCCTGGCGGCGGTTCCCGCTCACCGGGCTGCTGTGCGGTCTTCTCGCGGCCCACGCCCTGGTGCTCGCGCTGGGCGGCCACTACACCTACGCGCAGGTCCCGCTGGGCGACTGGGCGCGCGACGCCCTCCACCTGGACCGCAACCCGTACGACAGGTTCGGCCACCTCATGCAGGGGTTCGTGCCCGCGATCCTGGTGCGCGAGCTGCTGAGCCGTACCTCGCCGCTGCGCGGCAGCCGCTGGCTGGCGCCGCTGACGGTGTGCGCGTGCCTGGCCTTCAGCGCCGTCTTCGAGATGTTCGAGTGGGCGGCGGCCGTGATCGGCGGGCAGGCGGCGGACGCCTTCCTCGCCACGCAGGGCGACGTGTGGGACACGCAGTGGGACATGTTCTGCGCGCTGATCGGGGCCACGCTGTCGCTCCTGCTGCTGAGCAGGGTGCACGACCGCGCGCTGCGGCGGCTTCAGGCGCCGCGCGTCACCGCGACGTATAGCGGCGACGGGTCCACATCGGCACCGCGAACCAGCACAGCGCGTACCACAGCACCACTGCGCTGACCAGCCAGGGCACGAAGCCGCCGTCGGTCGCCACCCGCAGGATCAGCAGCAGTGCCGCGGTCATCGTGGCGAGCAGCAGCACCAGTCCGACGAAGGTCATCCGGGAGGCCCACTGGACGGCCTGCGGCTTCACGCGTCGCCCGGCGACCAGCCGGTGCAGGGAGACCGGGCCGATCAGGGCGCCGGTCGCGCAGGCGCCCAGGACGACGGTCACGATGTAGATGCCCCGGTCGACGTCCGTCAGCTCCAGGTAGCGCGGGGTGAACACGACCGTGAGCAGGAAGCCGAAGAGGATCTGGACGCCCGTCTGGGCGACGCGGACCTCCTGGATCAGCTCCCCCCACATCCGGTCCGCCCGCTCCTCCTCCGTCTCGTTGCGCCCTCTGCGCCGCTCGGCCTCCGCCGCGGTGTCGGTCACCTGGTCCTCCCCGGGTCGCTCGACTGTTCGGTCGTCTCCCCGGCGAGTACCCCCTGGGCGGCGCTTTCCTCGGTCCGCCGCCCGGGCCGCTACCAGCGGCCCTCGACCTGCTCCTTGATCCGCCGCTCGTACAGGTCCCCGATCGCGGCCAGGGTCGTCTCCGGGAGGGCGGGCAGCCTGGCGGCGGCCGCGTTGGCGCGGGCCTGCTCGGGCGAGCGGGCCCCGGGGATCACGGTGGTGACGCCGGGCTGCTGCACGATCCAGCGCAGCGCCAGCTGGGCCGGGGTGTACCCCTCGGGGGCGAGGGCGGCGAACTCGGCGGCGGCCTCGACGCCGGTGGCGTAGTCGACGCCGGAGAAGGTCTCGCCCTGGTCGAAGGACTCGCCGTGCCGGTTGTAGGTGCGGTGGTCGTTCTCCGGGAAGACGGTGTCCTTGGTGTACTTGCCCGACAGCAGGCCGGAGGCGAGCGGGACGCGGGCGATGATGCCGACGCCGGCCTCCCGGGCCGCGGGGAGCACCTCGCGCAGGGGCTTCATACGGAAGGCGTTCAGGATGATCTGCACGCTCGCCACGCCCGGCCGGGCGATCGCCGTGAGGGCCTCGGCGCAGGTCTCCACGCTGACGCCGTAGTGGGCGATGCGCTCCTCCTCCACCAGGGTGTCGAGGGCGTCGAAGACCTCGTCGGAGGAGTAGACGGAGGTGGGCGGGCAGTGCAGCTGCACCAGGTCGATGCGGTCGACGCCGAGGTTGCGCCGGGAGCGGTCGTTCCAGGCGCGGAAGTTGTCCAGGACGTAGTTCTCCGGGATCTGGTCCACGCGCCGGCCCATCTTCGTGGCGACCAGCACGTGCAGGTCGGGGCGGCTGCTCAGGAAGGTGGCGATGGTCTGCTCGCTGCGCCCGTCGCCGTAGACGTCGGCGGTGTCGAAGAAGGTGACCCCCGACTCGGCCGCCGCCTCCAGGACCGCCAGGGCCTCCTTGTCGTCGACGTCTCCCCAGTCGGCGCCCAGTTGCCAGGTGCCGAGGCCGACGACGGATGCGTGCTGACCAGACCTACCGAATTCGCGCTCGTCCATGGCGTCAGTCTGTCATCCGTCCCGGACTTGCGGTGAACCGGCCGTTCCGGCCCGCCACCTGTGAATCTTTCACCCGCACGAGTGATGATGTTCGACGGTCGGGCCCTCCGCGCGGACGGACCCCTAGCGTGAGCCCGTGACTGATCGTTCACTGAGCAACCATCAGCCGGGAGACACGTCCTGGACCCGCCGCGGCCTGCTGCGCGCCGCGACCGCCCTGGCCGCCGGGCCATGTCTGATCGCGGCGGACCCGGCCGCCGCGGCGGCGGAACTGCCCGGCTTCCCGGCGGGCGTGGCCCTCTCCCGCACGGCGTACCGCAACTGGGACGGCGAGATCACCGCCGTCGGACTGTGGGCCTGCGCGCCCGACGGTCCCGCGCAGGCGGTCGCCGTCGTCAACTGGGCGTGGCGGCAGGGCTGGACGGTGCGGGCCCGGGGCGCCTCGCACGGCTGGTCGCCGCTGACGGTCGCGGAGGGCACGCCGTCGGACGCGCGGGTCCTGCTCGTCGACACCGCCCCGCACTTCGACGGCCTGGCCCTGGAGTCGGCCGACGAGGTCCGTGCCGGTACCGGGGTCACGCTGGAGGCCCTGCTCACCTTCCTCGAAGGACACGGCCTCGGCGTCACCGCGTCGCCCGCGCCCGGGGACCTGACGCTGGGCGGCGCCCTGGCCGTCGGCGCCCACGGCACCGCCGTGCCCGCGCGGGGCGAGCGGCGGCTGCCCGGACACACCTACGGGTCGCTCAGCAACCTCGTGCTCTCCCTCACCGCCGTGGTGTGGGACCCGGCCGACGGCGCGTACGCGCTGCGCACGTTCACCCGGGACGAGGCGGACTGCGCCGCGCTCCTCACCCACCTGGGGCGTTCCCTGGTGACGGAGGTGACCCTGCGGGTGGGGCCCGACACCCGGCTGCGCTGCGTCAGCCGTACGGACATCCCGGCGGGCGAGCTGTTCGCGGCGCCCGGCTCCGACGGGCGGACCCTGGAGAGCTTCCTGGAGTCGGACGGGCGGGCGGAGGCGATCTGGTTCGCGTTCACCGAGTTCCCGTGGCTGAAGGTGTGGTCGGTGGAGCCGGTCAAGCCGCTCACCTCACGGCGGGTGACGTCCCCGTACAACTATCCGTTCTCCGACAGCGTCCCGACGCCGGTGGCGGACCTGGTCGGGCGGATGGTGTCGGGCGCGGCCTGGTACCTGGCGCCGGTACTGGGCAACGCGCAGTTCGACGCGGCCGCGCTGGGGCTGGTGGCGACGGTGTCGGCGGACATCTGGGGGCCGTCGAAGAACACGCTGCTGTACCTGAGGCCGACCACCCTGCGGGTGCACGCCAACGGATACGCGGTGCTCACCCGCCGGGACCGGGTGCAGCGGGTGGTCGCGGAGTTCACCGCGTTCTACCGGGAGCGGCTCGACGCGTACGCCGCCGCCGGGCGGTTCCCCGTCAACGGCGCGGTGGAGATCCGCGTCACCGGGCTCGACGACCCGTCGGACACCGGGCGGGCGGGAGCGCGGGCGCCGTCGCTGTCGGCGCTGCGGCCCGACGCGGACCACCCGGAGTGGGACACGGCGGTCTGGCTGGACGTGCTGACGCTGCCCGGCACCCCGCACGCCGAGGCGTTCTACCGCGAGCTGGAGGCGTTCCTGCTGACGACGTACGACGGCACGCACGCCCTGACCCGGGTCGAGTGGTCCAAGGGCTGGGGGTACACCGGCACGTCCGCGTGGAGCGACGAGGACGTGCTGGGCACGGCCGTGCCGTCCTCCTTCGGCCCGGTGTGGACCGGGGCGGCGGACACCCTGGAACGGCTGGACCCGCACCGGGTCTTCCGTGCCCCGCTGCACACGCGGCTGTTCGGGTAGGCCTTGTGCGCCTGGGGGCTACGGCGTGAGGTGGGCCTGGACGGTCGGTCCGTAGCGGTCGGCGATCTCGTCGGCCGGGGCCGCCCGCAGCTCCGGGCCGCAGGCGATGCCGAACATCACCCCGAGGCCGAGCAGGGTGGCCACGGCCAGCTCGGCGCGCAGACCGGCGTCGGGGCCCGGGAGGCGGGCCGCGAGACGGGCGGTGACCTGGGCCCCGAAGTTGGCGCGCAGCACGTCGCCGTGGTCGCCGTGCAGCGGGGCGAACGCGATGCGCAGCAGCGGGTCGGCGCCGCGCTCGCGCTGGCTCACCACCACGTGCCGGACCATGTGGCGGCCGAGCCGCTCCAGAGGGGCGTCCAGCAGGGCGTCGGCGTCCTCCTCGAAGGACATCACGCGCGCGACAAGGGCCTCCTTGTTGCCGAAGTACTTCACGACCAGCGGCGCGCTCACCCCGGCGCGTTCCCCGACGGCCTTGAGGGTGATGTCGGCGGGCGCGTGACGGGCGAGGAGGTGCCGGGCGGCGCGCAGGATGGCCGCCTTGGTCGACTCGGCGTCGCGCCGGGCGGGACCGGTGTCGCGCCGGGCGGCGGGACGGGCCGGGGCGTTCCGCGCGGGGGTGCCGTCCCCGGGCACGCCGTCCGCGGGCGGGCCTGCGGCCGGCGTGCCGCGCGGGTCCGTGCCGCGCGGGTCCGTGCCGCGCGGGTCCGTGCCGTGCGGGTCCGTGCCGTGCGGGTCCGCGTCGGCTGCCGCGGTCCGGGGCGGGTCGGTTCCGGGTGGAGTGCTCACGGCGGTCATGTTCCCTCCATCGCCCCGTCCGCCACGGACCGGGTCCGGCCCGGTTCCGCGCCCGCGAGGCCCGGCTCGGCGTCGGGACCGCCGGGGACGGTCAGCGCCACCGCGCACGCGGCGAGCGCGACGGTGCCCGCGGCACCGAACGTCAGCAGGTAACCGTGGAGCGTCGGTACCGGCAGCCCGCCGACCGGGCTGGTGTGGTGCACCAGGATCGCGGCGACGACGGCGCTGGAACCGGCCTGGCCGATCGTGCGCATCAGGACGTTGACCCCGTTGGCGGAGGCGGTCTGGTCGGCCGGGACCGCGCGCAGGATCAGCGCCGGGAGGGCCGAGTAGGCGAGGGTGGTGCCCATGGCCACCACCGTGGCCCCCAGCATGATCATCCAGAGGTCGCGGCTGTCGGCGATGCGCACCCCGTACCCCGCGGCGATCACGGCCGCCCCGAGGGCGAGCGTGACGCGCGGGCCCCGGGACGCGGAGACGCGGGCGGCGACCGGGGAGAGGAGCAGCATGCTGAGGCCGCCGGGCAGCAGGCACAGGCCCGTCTGGACGATGGACAGCCCGAGTCCGTAGCCGCTGGCCTCGGGCGCCTGTACCAGTTGGGCCGTCACCAGCGTGTTGGCGTAGAACGCGAAGCCCGTGAGGAGGGCCGCCACGTGCGGGAGGCCGACCCGGGGACGGGACACCAGCCGCAGGTCCACCAGGGGCGCGGGGGTGCGCAGCTGCTGCCGCCACCACAGGCCCAGTACGACGACGGCGCCGAGGAACAGGCTCAGGACCGGGGCGCTGCCCCAGCCCCACTGACCGCCCTGGGACACGGCGAGGAGCAGGCAGATCAGCCCGGCGGCCAGGCCCAGCGCGCCCGTGACGTCGAACCGTCCGGGCCGGCGCACCGGCGACGGCGGCACGGCCCACCCGATCAGCGCGACGCCGGTCGCCCCGAGGGCGGCGGTCACCCAGAACATCACGTGCCAGTCGGCGTACTGCACGACCACCGCGGCGGCCGGCAGACCCAGCGCGGCGCCGATGCCGACGGTGGCGCTCATCAGCGCCACGGCGGAGTCCCGGCGCTGCGGCGGGAGTTCGTCGCGCAGGACGCTGATCGACAGCGGTACGACGGCGGCGGCGGCGCCCTGGAGGACGCGGGCCGCGATCAGCACGCCGATCTCCGACGTCAGGGCGCAGATCACCGACCCGGTGGTCATCAGCGCGAACGACAGGAGCAGCACCCGCCGCTTGCCGTACATGTCGCCCGCGCGG
This sequence comes from Streptomyces sp. NPDC003247, assembly GCF_042888135.1. Taxonomy (NCBI): domain Bacteria; kingdom Bacillati; phylum Actinomycetota; class Actinomycetes; order Kitasatosporales; family Streptomycetaceae; genus Streptomyces; species Streptomyces sp. NPDC003247. The sequence continues at coordinate 696,683 of NZ_JBIAPF010000005.1, read as the reverse complement.
CCGAGGACCGGGGTGAGGACGGCGCCGGACAGCAGGGACGCCGTCACCGTCCACGAGACCGCCCCCGCCGAGGCACCGGTGAGGCGGGGCAGGTCGGGCAGCAGCGGCACGACGACGGTCTGCATGACGGCCATGAGGGTGCCGCAGTACGCGAGGACCGGGACGGTGAGGCGGGCCCGCAGACCGTCGGGGCGTCGGCCCGCGGCGGTCGGGGAGGCGGGTATCGGACCGGGCGACGCCATGGGCACTCCCTGGACGGAGGGAACTGACAGAAGGAACCCGGAATACGGGTGAATGGCGATTCACCCTAGTGGTGAATCGCCATTCACCCAAGCCGGGAGAGCCTCTCCGTGCCCTGCGCGCCAGGCCGACGCCCGCCCGTGCGCGGTCCGGGCGAGCCTCGGGCCCAGCCAGCGCTTGAACCGGCGCAGCGCCTCCAGCTGCCCGGCGGCCCGGTCGAGTCGGTAGTAGAGCCGGGGCGGGACGTACGGGAGCAGGGGTGAGTGGCGCTGGCCGAGCAGGGCGAACATCTGCTCCGGGGGGAGGTCGATGTAGCGGGTCAGGCTCTCGTACCACTGGGCGCTGTGCCGGGCGGCGCTCTGCGCGGGGAGCAGGGCGGCCTTGCGTTCGTGTTCGTAGCGGGCGAGGGCCTGCGGGAGGTCGGCGCACTCCCGCAGGGCGTCGGCCAGCGCGAAGGCGTCCTCCAGGGCGAGGGTGGTGCCCGCTCCGGTGGAGTAGTGGGTGGTGTGGGCGGCGTCGCCGAGGAGGACGAGGTTGCCGCGGTACCAGGCGCGGTTGGTGAGGGTGCGGAAGGTCAGCCACCGGGCGCGGCCGCCGGCGGGGGCGCGGCCGATGAGGGGGTGGCCGTCGAGGACGTGCGCGAAGAGCCGTTCCAGCAGGGCCAGTCCGTCGGCCTCGCTCGCCCGGTCCAGGCCCAGTCCGGTCCAGGTCCGGGGGCCGCACTCGATCACGCAGGTGCTCCGCCCGGCGCCGCAGGGATAGCCGTAGCACCAGATCCACCCGTGGCCGGTCTCCACGAAGGCGAAGGTGAAGGAGTCGAAGACGCGGGTGGTGCCGAGCCAGAGGTAGGGGTTGCGGCCCATGGTGAGGTCCGTGCCGAAGTGGTCGGCGTGGCGGGTGCGCAGGGCGCTGTGGACGCCGTCGGCGGCGACGAGGAGGTCGGCCTCCGGCGGGTCGTCGGCCGTGATCTCGTGCTCGAACTCCAGCTGGACGCCGAGGTTCCGGGCGCGGTCGGCGAGGATCTCCAGCAGCCGGTGGCGGCCGATGCCGTGGCCCACGTCTCCGGGCTGACGGATCGTCAGGCCGCGGACGTCGGCGACGCCCTGGTTCCAGCGGACGGAGCCGTTTTCGAGGGCGCGGGCCGATTCGGGGTCGCGGGCGTGGAGTTCGTTGAGGAGGGCCTGCCAGTAGGTGACTCCCCAGCCGTAGGTCGAGCCCTCGGGGCCGCGCTCGTACACGGTGATGCGATGGGACGGGTCCTGCCGCTTGAGCAGGATCGAGAGATACAGGCCCGCGGGCCCACCGCCGACACAGGCGACCTTCACACACACCTCTTGGCATGGACGGAACGCGGCCGGACGGACTGACCGTGGCCGATTGACGACGCAGAGTAGCAGTCGGCTTGTAGGACTCGCTGCCCCATTCGGCCGATTCCGCCTTGTTTTTCATGTATGTCACACCGCCGACCCGACGGGCCCGGTGTGAAAATCACCGGAAGGATCGTTTCCACGGAAAGGAATTGCCTCTTCCGGGTTCCGGCGCGCACCACCCCGCGGGCCCGGTCGGCCGACGGGGTTCGGGGCGCGGGCCAGGGGTACCCGGGGCTGCGTACCCGAAGAGAGTGAAGGAGGAGACGACCGTGACGCAGGTCGAGGAATCCATCGAGGTCGGTGTCCCCGTGCACACGGCCTACAACCAGTGGACGCAGTTCGAGACGTTCCCCGAGTTCATGAGCGGGGTGGAGCGCATCGAACAGCGCACCGACACGCTCACCCACTGGGTCACGGACGTGAACGGCGTGCACCGCGAGTTCGACGCCGAGATCACCGAGCAGATCCCGGACGAGCGGGTCGCCTGGACGACGGTCGGCGGGGAGTCCCGGCAGGCCGGCGTGGTGACCTTCCACCGTCTCGACGCGGACCACACCAAGGTCATGCTCCAGATGGACTTCGAGCCGGAAGGCATTGCGGAGACCATCGCGGACAAGCTGGGGTTCGTGAAGCGGCAGACGAAGGGAGACCTCAAGCGCTTCAAGGAGTTCATCGAGGAGCGCGGCCACGAGACCGGGGGCTGGCGCGGCGTGGTCACCTGACCGACGCCGGCCCGGTCACCCGGCGGCGGACGCCGTGCGGCACTCCGGGTGGCCCCAGCCCTGGTCGTTCTTGGCGATCGGTTCCCCCGCCGCGTAGGACCGTCCGCACGCACAGCGGCCGGGGAACTTTGCCTTGATCGTGCGGGACGACGAACCACCGGACCGCCGGGGTGCCTTGCCCCCGGCGGTCCGGCGTCGTGCGCCCGTGGCCGGCGGGGTGTCGGGCGAGGGCGGCGGCTCGGGCGAGCCGAGGGCGCTGCCCGCGGGCTGCTGGACGACCGCCGCCTGGCTGGCCGCCCGGTCGGCGAAGTCGTTGAGCGGGTCGCCGTCGACCTGGTGGGCGGGCACGTAGCGGAAGTCGACGGTGCGGCCGTCGAGCAGTTCGTCGATGCGCACCACCAGGTCCTGGTTGGCGACCGGCTTCCCGGCGGACGTCTTCCAGCCGTTGCGCTTCCAGCCGGGCAGCCAGGTGGTGACGGCCTTCATCGCGTACTGCGAGTCCATCCGGATCTCCAGCGGCACGTCCGGGTCGACGGCGGCCAGCAGGCGCTCCAGCGCGGTCAGTTCGGCGACGTTGTTGGTGGCCTTGCCGAGCGGGCCGGCCTCCCAGCGGGCCGGGCCCTCACTGGCGTCGGAGATCACCCAGGCCCAGCCGGCGGGTCCCGGGTTCCCCTTCGAAGCCCCGTCGCACGCGGCCACCACACGTTCACGCATGTGCACGATGATGCCACGGTCGGGCGGGGTGTCCGGCCACCGGGGGGCGGGCCGCGAGGGACCCGGCCGCGGGGGCGGCCCGGCCGCCGCTAGACCCTGTCGTCGGAGACTTCCGTGATCTTCGGCAGGTCGCCCTCGGTGGTGGTGACGTCGATCACCGAGAAGTTCGCGCCCTGCGGGTCGGTGAGGGCGGCGAACCGGCCGAACGGCGTGCCCATCGGACCGGACCGCAGGGTGGCGCCGAGCCCGGTGGCCGTGGCGACGGCGCCCTCGCAGTCGGGGACGGCGAAGTAGACGTTGACGTAAGACGGGACCTCGGGCGGGAAGTCGTCCCCCATTCGCATCCGGCCGAGGAGGGGTCGTTCGCCGAGGTCGTAGAGGCGGAAGTCGATCGCCTCGCCCTCCATCCGCTTCTGGCCGTAGCCGAAGACGGCGGAGAAGAAGGCGTCCGCCGCCGCGGGCTCGCGGGTGAAGACCTCGGCCCAGGCGTAGGCGCCGGGGGTGCCCATCGTCGCGAAGCCCTCGTGGGTGCCCGCCTGCCACACGCCGAACACGGCGCCGCTGGGCTCCCGGGCCAGGCACATCGTGCCGAACTCACCGACCTGCGTCGGCTCCATCAGCACCTCGCCGCCGTTCTCGCGGATCTTCGCGGCGGTCGCGGCGGCGTCCCGGGAGGCCAGGTACAGGCACCACTGGGACGGGCCCTCCTGGCCGGGCATGGGCGGGACGACGGCGGCGACCGTCCGGCCGTCGGCGAAGGCCTGGGTGTAGTAGCCGTACTGGGGCGAGGACACGCCGAAGGTCCAGCCGAGGACCTCGCCGTAGAAGCTCTTCGCCCCGTCGAGGTCACCGAACATCGCGTCGGCCCAGCACGGGGCTCCCTCAGGTTGCACGGCCATGGCGGCGGCCCTTCCGTCGTGACGGGTTGCCCGGCGCGGCGGGTCCGCCGGTACGCCCGGCGGTCCGGCGGTACGTCCGGCGGTCCGGCGGTACGTCCGGCGGTCCGGCGGTACGTCCGGCGGTCCGGCGGTACGTCCGGCGGTCCGGCGGTCCGTCCGCCGGTCCGGCGGTCCGTCCGCCGGTCCGTTCGTCCGCCGGCCCTTCGTCGGCCGGTCTGTCCGGCGGTCCGGGTCCGGCGGCCGTTCCTCCGCCGGCCTGTCCGTCGGTCTGTCCGTCGGTCCGTTCCTCCGCCGGCCTGTCCGTCGGTCCGTTCGTCCGGCGGTCTGTTCGTCCGGTCGTTCATCCGTCCGGGCGGGTTCGTTCGTTCCCTCACGCTAGTCACCCGCGCGTCGCTCCGCGCGCCAAGCGTCCCGCGCCTTGCCGGACCGCGCCTCCCCACCCCCCGGGGGCGACGGAACGTCACCGCCTGCCCCGCTTCCCCGGCCGTCCCACAGGCGTGCGGGAGCACACCGGAGCGGCCGTCTTCCCCGGGGAGCGCTCCTCGCCCCGTCCGGCGGGTTTGCGCGTCCCCGTGACGCGAAGCAACCCCTCACGCGCCGTACCACCGGCGTCACACAGGGTGCTTGGCTGGTCGGGCGCACCTCCGAGACGACCCGTCCCGGCCTCTCCGCCCGTCCCGTCCGTCTCCCCTGGAGGCAATGTGTCCACACCGGAAAGCGTCACCGACCCCACGACCGGGGAACCGGCGCCCGATCCCGCCGGCCGTCCGCTCACCAGTCTCGGCACCGAGGCGGCACGCCGGCTCGCCACCACCACCAAGACCGAGCCCCAGATGCAGGCCATCAGCTCGCGCTGGCTGCTCAGGATGCTGCCCTGGGTGGACGTCAAGGGCGGCACCTACCGCGTCAACCGGCGACTCCAGCTCCGGGTCGGCCGGGGCCGGGTGCAGTTCGTGCACAACGGCGCGGACGACGTCCGGGTCGTGCCGGAGACCCTCACCGAGCTGCCGATCCTGCGCGGCTACGGCGACACCGGCGTCCTGCGGGAGCTCGCCGGCCGCTTCCAGACGCGGGAGGTCCGGGCCGGGCAGGTGCTCTTCGAGGCCGGTCAGCCGGTCACGGAGGCGTACCTCGTCGTCCACGGCCGGTTCACCCGCTTCACCTCCGGCAAGTACGGCGAGGAGGAGATCATCGGAGTCGTCTCCGGCGGGGACCAGCTCGGCGACGAGGCCGTGGGCCAGGACGACCCGCTGTGGCTGGCCTCGGTGCGCGCGGAGACCTCCGGCGTCGTGCTGGCGCTCCCCTGGGACGTGGTGCGCGAGTTCATCGGGCGGGTGCCGTCCCTCGCCGCGCACCTGGACGCCCATGTCCGGCGGCAGCGGCTGCCGATGAACCGCAAGGGCGAGGCGGAGCTGCCGGTGCAGGCCGGCCACTCGGGCGAGCCGACGGTGTCGGGCGGCTTCGTCGACTACGACCTCGCGCCGCGCGAGTACGAGCTGTCCCTCACCCAGACCGTGCTGCGCGTCCACACCCGGGTCGCCGACCTCTACAACCACCCGATGGACCAGACCGAGCAGCAACTCCGGCTGACGGTCGAGGAGATCCGCGAACGGCAGGAGTGGGAACTGGTCAACAACCGGGAGTTCGGGCTGCTGCACAACGCCGACCACGGGCAGCGGGTGAGCACCTTCACCGGTCCGCCGACCCCGGACGACATGGACGAGCTGCTGTCGATGCGGCGCGGGACCAAGCTGTTCCTCGCCCACCCCAAGGCGATCGCGGCGTTCTTCCGGCAGTGCAACCGGCGTGGTCTGGTGCCGGGCACGGCCACCGTCCAGGGGCACGAGGTCCCGGCCTGGCGCGGGGTACCGGTCTTCCCCTGCAACAAGATCCCGATCAGCGCGCAGCACACCAGCAGCATCCTCGCGCTGCGTACCGGCGAGGCCGACCAGGGGGTCGTCGGCCTGTACCAGACGGGCATCCCCGAGGAGTTCCAGCCCGGCCTGAACGTGCGGTTCATGGGCATCGACGCCAACTCGATCATCCGCTACCTGGTGACCGCCTACTACTCGCTGGCCGTCCTCGTCCCGGACGCGGCCGGAATCCTGGAGAACGTACAGATCGGCCGGACGGCCGAGTGACCGCCCGGAGCTCACGATGAACACGCCGTCGCGCACCGGGAGTGCGCTGCCCGGCCCGCCGAACCTCGCCGCCCGGGTGCGGGCCCGGCGCGGCGGGGCGATCCCCGGCCTGCGGTACCGGCAGGTGGCCCCCGCCGACCCCGCCAAGGCCGCGGAGGTCGACCGCCGGCTGGAGGAGTGGGCCCGCCGCCTGGACCTGTTCCCGGCGGCCTGGAACGGGGACTTCGCGGGGTTCCAGTTCGGCCGCGCCGTGGTGCTCCAGCATCCGGGCGCGGCCGACATGGAACGCCTCACCGTGGCCGGCAAGCTGCTGCTCGCCGAGAACATCGTCGACAACTGCTACTGCGAGGAGGACGAGGACAAGGGCGGCTCGCGCAGCGGACTGGGCGGACGGCTGATCCTGGCCCAGTCCGCGCTGGACCCCTACCACGGCCCGCCCGGCCTCCAGGCGGAGTGGGCGCGGGGCATGCAGGCCGACGGGCCGCTGCGCTCGTACCACTGGGCGCTCAAGGACTACGCGGTCCTGGCCACACCCGGCCAGACCAACCGGTTCGTGCACGACATCGCCCGGCTGCACCTGGGCTACCTCGCCGAAGCGGCCTGGGGCGAGGCACGGTACGCGCCGCGGGTGTGGGAGTACCTGGTGATGCGGCAGTTCAACAACTTCCGCCCGTGCCTGTCGATCGTCGACGCCGTCGACGGCTACGAGCTGCCCGACCAGCTCTACGCCCGCCCCGAGATCCAGCGGGTCACCGCGCTCGCGGCCAACGCGACCACCCTCGTCAACGACCTGTACTCCTTCACCAAGGAGCTGGCGGCCGACCCCAGCCACCTCAATCTGCCGCAGGTCGTCGCCGCCAACGACCGCCGCGGGCTGAAGGCGGCGTACCTGAGGTCGGTCGAGATCCACAACCAGATCATGGAGGCGTTCGAGGAGGAGGCCGCCCTGCTCGCCGCGACCTCCCCCCTGGTCGAGCGCTACACCCGGGGCCTGTCCGACTGGGTGGCCGGCAACCACGAGTGGCACGCCACCAACACCCACCGCTACCACCTCCCCGACTACTGGTGAGCGCCGGCCCTTCGACCGCCCGCTCTGCTCAGCCCTGTTCAGCTCTGCCCAGCACGACGAGGAGCCACCGTTGACCACAGCCCACGACGCCCGCCCCACGACCGCGCCGGTGCCGACCCAGTCCACGTACCAGAACCGCGTCGCGGACTACTGGAACACCGAGGAGAACCCGGTCAACCTGGAACTCGGCAGGATCGACGACCTCTACCACCACCACTACGGCATCGGGGAGGCCGACCGGTCGGTGCTCGACGAGGCCGACTCCGCTCTGCGCCGGGAGCTCGTCACCGCGGAGCTGCACCGGCTGGAACACGCCCAGGCCGAACTCCTCGCCGCCCGGCTCGGCCCGCTCGCCCCGTCCGACCGCGTCTTCGACGCCGGATGCGGGCGAGGGGGCGGCAGCGTGGTGGCGCACCTGCGCTACGGCTGCCACGCGGACGGCGTGACGATCTCCGCGAAGCAGGCCGAGTTCGCGGGTGAGCAGGCCCGCAAGCGGGGCATCGCCGACAAGGTCCGCTACCACCACCGCAACATGCTCGACACCGGTCTGCCGACCGGCGCGTACGCGGCCTCCTGGAACAACGAGTCCACCATGTACGTCGAGCTGGACCTGCTGTTCGCCGAACACGCCCGGCTGCTGCGCCGCGGCGGACGGTACGTGGTGATCACCGGCTGCTACAACGACACGTACGGGCAGGCCTCGCGCGAGGTGTCGCTCATCAACGCCCACTACATCTGCGACATCCATCCGCGCTCCGCCTACTTCCGGGCGCTGGCCCGCAACCGGCTCGTCCCGGTGCACGTGGAGGACCTCACCGAGGCGGCGCTGCCCTACTGGGAGTTGCGCAGCCGGGCCGAGCACCTGGTGACGGGCATCGAGGAGACGTTCCTGTCCGCGTACCGCAACGGCAGCTTCCAGTACCTGCTGATCGCGGCCGACCGGGTCTGACGGCGGAGCGGGGGCACCGGCCGGTGACCGGGGGATCCCGGCCGGTGCCCGCGGTGACGGACGGGGGGCGCTACCGTCCGTCGTAGGCCTTGCGGAGGGCGGCGATGTCGAACTTGCCCATCGAGAGCATGGCCCGGGTGGCGCGGGCGGCCTTCTCCCGGTCGGGGTCGGTGATCATCTCCAGGAGCACGGTGGGGACGACCTGCCAGGACACCCCGTACTTGTCCTTGAGCCAGCCGCAGGGGCCGGGCTCGCCACCGCCCTCGATGAGCCGGTCCCAGTAGTGGTCGACCTCCTCCTGGTCGGCGCAGTCGATCTGGAAGGAGATCGCCTCGTTGAAGCGGAACTGCGGGCCGCCGTTGAGCGCGACGAACTTCTGGCCGTTCGCGGTGAACTCCACGGTGACCACGGCCCCGGGGACGCCCGGCCCGGCCTCGGTGTAGCGGGTGACGTTCCCGACGCCGGAGTTCTTGAAGATCGACACGTAGTGGTGGGCGGCCTCCTCGGCCTGGCCGTCGAACCAGAGACACGTGGTGAATCCGTCGGTGGTCATGCGGTCCTCCTGGTGCGGTGACGGAACGCGGAGCGCGCTCGTCGGTGTGGACCGGTGGGCGCCCCGGAACTCATCGCCCGCGCCGGAACTCGTCACCCGTCCGGGAACGGGCCCGCGCGGCGGACGCGACGGACCCGCGCGGCGGGCGCTCTGCCCTCGGCGAATCTGCCGAGGGCAGGGAAATCCGCCGTAGGGCCGTGCCCGCCCCGAGGGTGGGGGGAGCGCGGCGACCGGTGCCGCGCCCGTCCCGACGAGGAGCGTCCATGTCCCCACTCGCCTCCGGTCCCGCACCGGCCCGCTCGCCCCGGGCCGAGGAGGGCGACACCCCTCCCTCCCGCTTCGACGACCAGCTCGCCGCCCACCTGCTCGGGCAGCGCATCGTGTTGCTCGGCACCCAGGTCGACGAGGTGTCCGCGAACCGGGTCTGCGCGCAGTTGCTGATCCTGTCCGCGGAGGACCCGCGCACCGACATCAGCCTGTACGTCAACAGCCCGGGCGGATCGGTCCACGCGGGCCTGGCCATCTACGACACGATGCGGCTCGTCCCGAACGACGTCTCCACGCTCGCCGTCGGATTCGCGGCCAGCATGGGCCAGTTCCTGCTCAGCGTCGGCGCGCCCGGCAAGCGGTACGCCCTGCCGAACGCGCGGATCATGATGCACCAGCCGTCGGCGGGGATCGGCGGCACCACCGCCGACATCGAGATCCAGGCGGAGAACCTGGAGTTCACCAAGCGGACCATCGAGCGCATCACCGCCGAGCACACCGGCCAGAGCCTGGAGACCATCTCCCGGGACGGTGACCGCGACCGCTGGTTCACGGCCGAGGAGGCCCGGGAGTACGGCATGGTGGACCGCGTCGTGGAGTCGCTCGCCGACATCCGCCCGGCCGCCTCGAAGCGGCGGACGGGGCTGTAGGCATGGGGACGTACACGATTCCGAACGTCGTCGAGCGGACCCCGCTGGGCGAGCGGTCCTACGACGTGTTCAGCCGGCTGCTGTCGGAGCGGATCATCTTCCTCGGCACCGAGATCGACGACGGGGTCGCCAACGTGGTCATCGCGCAACTCCTCCATCTGGAGTCGTCGGCGCCGGAGCGCGAGATCGCGGTCTACATCAACTCGCCCGGCGGCTCGTTCACCTCGCTGATGGCCATCTACGACACGATGACCTTCGTGCAGGCGCCGGTCTCGACGTTCTGCGTCGGGCAGGCGGCCTCGACGGCGGCCGTGCTGCTGGCCGGCGGCGATCCCGGCCGGCGGTTCGTGCTGGAGCACGCGCGCGTGCTGCTCGGGCAGCCGGCCAGCGGGGGCAGCCGGGGCACCGTCTCCGACCTCGCCCTCCAGGCCCGGGAGATGGTCCGCATCCGCGCCCAGGTGGAGGAGGTGCTGGCCCGGCACACCCACCACGACGTCACCACCCTGCGGGCGGACATGGACCGCGACAAGGTGTTCACCGCACCGGAGGCCGTGGCGTACGGCCTGGCCGACGAGGTGCTGAGCCGGCGTCTGCCGCACATGTGAGACGCCGGCCCACACGGTCCCTCAGGCGGCCAGGCAGAGCCCGTCGTACGACGAGGAAGCCGGCGTGCGCCGGGCTCCGGCGCGCCGGCCGGCCGCCCGGACGAGTTCGCCCCGGGCACGCTCCAGCAGGTCGCCGAGGGTCAGGCCGAGGGCGTGGGCGGCGGCCGCGAGGACCTCCGAGGAGGCCTCCTTGCGGCCGCGCTCCACCTCGGACAGGTACGGCATGGAGATACGGGCGGTGTCGGCGACGTCCTGCAACGTCCGCTCCTGCGCCTGGCGTTCGCGGCGCAGGACGTCACCGACGAGGTCGCGCCAGAGGGGCTCCCTGGGGGCGGGCGGAGGGTCGGCGACGTGGGCGGTCCCCTGGCGCCCGGCCGGTGGGCGCAGCGGGATGACGCGGGCTTGGTTCGGCGCTCGGTTCGCTCGGTTGCTCACCCTCACAGCCTAGGAGCGGGAGCCGGGACGGGAAGGGCGCGGCATTCCGCCCTCAGGGGAATCGCCCGCCCCTCACGGGCCTCCCACCGGCCTACGCCCGCGAGGAGCGGCGCACGCGGCGCGTCCGGTCCGCGTCGCCGCGCGGGTCGTCCCCGTCACCCGCCAAGTCCGCGTCGCCGCGCGGGGCGTCCCCCGGACGGACGAACATGTCCCACCGTCCGCGGCACCCGCCGGACCACCGGTACGCCCGGCCTTCCGCACCGCGTCGCCACCGGGCCGTCGGCGCTTTCCCCGCCGGCGTCCCCGCCGCGGCGCGACGGATCCGCATACGCTCGGCATGGGTCGGCCGACTCGGGGTATCCGCCCGATGAGCGGACCTGCGGCACCCGGTCCGCTCACGGGCCGGGAACAGCAGACGTCGTACCGTGACTGACGTGGGAGAGGGAATGCACACCGCCGTGATCGGGTCGGAGGCTCAGGTCGTCGAGGACAGCGCCGGGACCGGCACGGGTGGCACGCCGCTGCCGGGAGTCGAGGACCCGAGCAGCGTGGCCCCCCGCGACGCGCGGGAGCTCTCCCGTCAGTTCTTCCAGCGGCTGACGGAACTCGAGGAGGGCACGCACGAGTACCAGTACGCGCGCAACACCCTCATCGAGATGAACATGTCGCTGGTGCGGTTCGCGGCCGGGCGGTTCCGGGGCCGCGGCGACGACATGGAGGACATCGTCCAGACCGGCATGATCGGTCTGATCAAGGCCATCGACCGGTTCGAGATCGCGCGCGAGGTGGAGTTCACGTCGTTCGCGCTGCCCTACATCGTCGGTGAGATCAAGCGCTTCTTCCGCGACACGACCTGGGCGGTGCACGTGCCGCGCCGGCTCCAGGAACTCCGCGTCGAACTGGCCAAGGCCCGCGACGAGCTCGCCAGCCGGCTGGACCGGGAGCCGACGGTCGCGGAGCTGGCCACGCTGATGAACCTGTCCGAGGCCGAGGTCGTCGAGGCGCAGATCGCCGCCAACGGCTACAACTCCTCCTCGCTCGACGCCGCGCTCACCGGGGACGGCCCGGAGCACGGCGAGGCGGTGCTGGCCGACTTCATCGGCGTGGAGGAGTACGGGCTGCGGCTCGTCGAGGACTTCCACTCGCTCGCGCCGCTGATGGCCCAGCTCAGTGAGCGCGACCGGCAGATCCTGCATCTGCGGTTCGTGGAGGAGGCCACCCAGGCGGAGATCGGTGAGCGGCTCGGCTGCTCCCAGATGCACGTCTCCCGCCTGATCAAGAGGATCATCACGCGGCTGCGCCAGGGAATGCTGGGCGAGCTGGGCTGCGCCTGACCCCCGACGCCGTGGCCCCCCGCCCCACGGCTCGCCGCCCGCGGCGCGCCGTAGGAGCGGGCCCGGTCACCGCCGTGCGAGTCCGACCACGGCGCGGACGCGCTTGCCGACCGGGATGCGCTCGGCGGTGACCTCGGCGGCGAGGGCGTGCACGATCTCCAGACCGTGCCGGCCGATGCGCTGGGGGTCCTTGGGGAAGCGCAGGGGCAGCGCGTCGCTGCTGTCGTAGACCCCCACCGTGACCGAGGCCTCGGTGCCCTCCAGTTCCAGGATGTAGGGGCCGTTGCTGTGCCGGTCGGCGTTGGTGACCAGTTCGCTGACGACCAGGAGGACGTCCCCCAGGGCCCGTTCGTCGACGGTGGCGCACCACTCCGTCCTCAGCTGGTCGACGAAGTGGGCGGCGAAGGCACGGGCCTCGGCGATCGAACCGGGTTCACCGGTGTAGTGCGCCGCTCGCCGCAGCGGTTCCACGGGTACGTCGAAACCAGTCGGTATCACTGCCCCGTCCAGGTGTTCGGTCATGCTGTTCTCTCTCGGAGGCCGGACTGGCCGGACGCTACTGCACCTGGTCTCGTACCCCGTGCCGGGCGGCGCAGTCCCCCGCTTCGCGCCCCGCGCGCATGGGCTGGCTCACAGGGCGGGTGGGCTTCCGGCAGGCCGCGGGGAGTCCTCGTGACCGGGCTCGCTCGACGGCCCGGGGGGCGGCGCGCTGGGAGACTGCGGGGTGGGCGGCTGCGGTGAGGGCGACTCCGGCTCCGGGGAGGGCGGCGGGGGTGAGGCGGGCGACTGCGGCGGCGGGGAGGGGCCGGCCGACGTCGGCGGACACGTCCCGGGGCCGGGAGTGCCGGCGGGGGGCGAGGGGCACGGCGCTCCGGTGCCCGACGGCGAGGCCGGCGGGGGGAAGCTCCCGGACGGCTCGGGCGGGTTCTCCGGCGCTTCGGCGGGACGGTCCTCGCGCCCGGTGTCGCCCCTCTCCCGCGCGAACCAGCCGCCGCCGTCGCCGTCGTGGAGCACGAAGACGTCGATCACGGCCGACGAGGGGACGACCACGACGACGTTCGACGGCCGGTACGACGGCCAGGAGTCGCCGGTGGGCCTCGGTGCGGTCCTCTGGGCGATGGGCCGGGTGAGCGGGTTGCCGCAGGCGCAGCGGACGCGGGGTTCGCCGCGGGCGTCGACGAGGACGGCCGTGCCGGCCTGGAGGACGGCCTGGTAGCCGATGGCGTCGCCGTCGCTGTATCCGTGGTTGGTGAGCCGGGTGTCCAGGCGCAGTTGGACGGGGGTCAGGGAGCGCAGGTACGCGGGGACCTGGGCGGGGTCGACGCGGACGACGGAGGCGAACGCCCGGTTCCTCGCCGGCTCGGCCCGCAGGAAGGCGATCTGCCGCTCGACGTCGCAGGCGGCCACGTCGCGGGTGCCGCCGTACAGTCCGGCGGTTCCGCCGTCGACGGCCCGGACGACGTCGGTGGCGCTCTCCCCGGTCGCCGGGGCGGTGGAGGTGGGCGGGGCGGACGTGGCGGTGGCGGTGTTGTCGGTGAAGGGGTGGGGGCCGGTCCCGCCCGCGGCCTGGAGGAAGACCTCCCCCTGGCCCGCGGGGGTGGTGCCGCCGCCGTCGGTGCGGGCCAGCACGACCGCGACGGCCGCCACGGCCACGACCGCGGCGGTGAGCAGGGCGAGGAACGGCGCGGACCTCCACCACGGTCCGCGGGGCTCGGGCGTGCCGCCCGGGGGCGGTCCGCCGGGGGGCGGGGACGGCGGGCGGGGAGGCCGGGTGGGCGGGCCGGAGGGAGGCAGCGCGTGCGGGCCGGGGGCGCCCGAGAGGGGGCCGGGGGGCGGTCCCGTGGGGCGGCCTGACGACGGCGGTTCGACGCTCACGGGCACTCCCGAGGTGGTTCTCCGCGGCGTTCCTGTCCTGTGCGCCACTCGTCCCGGACCTCACCATTGTGTGCTCCGTCCGGGCGCCGCCCGCAAGCGCACGCGGACGGCCCTCCCGGCAGGCGCGCCGCCCGGGCGCTGCTTAGCGTGGCAGGGTGAGCCCACGCATCCCGTCCGACCGGGCGGACGGCGTCCCGGCCGGCCCGGCGGTCGCCCGGCACGGCTGGACGCAGGCGGCCGGTACGGTCCTGGCCGGGGTCGTCGCCATGGGCGTGACGGCCGCGCTGGGGCTGGGGGCGGCCGGAGCGGCGGACCTGCCCGACGGCGCGTTCCCGCGGGTGGTGGCGGCGACCGTCGTCACGGCCGTCGGCGGCGCGGTGGAGCTCTCCGGGGACGCCGGGGGGCTGGCCGGCACCCACGCCGGGCTGGCCGTGCTCCCGTTGTCCGTCACGCTGGTCGGGGTGCTCGTGCTGGCGGCCGGGTTCCTGCGGCCGCTGCGGCACCGGGCGGTCGCCGGGGCGGCCGAACTGGCCGGCTGGGCGGGCCGTGTCGCCGTGCTGTGGCTGCTCGCGCTGCTCGGCCTCGCCCTCGGGGCCCGGCAGACGTTCGCGGTCTCCCTGGGCGACGGCACGCTCAGCGACCTCGGGGACCTGTTCGGCATCAGCCCGACCCTCGGGTTCACCACCGACGTGCCGCTCACGCTCGGCTTCGGGCTGCTGTGGCTGGCCGGCGTGCTGGCGCTGGCGCTGCTGGTCTCGCGCGGGGCTCCGCTGCCGGCCCGGCTGCTGCGCTTCCAGGAGTCGGTGCGGCCTGCCGCGTACGCCATGGTGGTGCTGCTCCTCGCCTGCGTAGCGCTGGGGGTCCTCGTCGCCCTGTGGTCGGCGGTGACGCGCGGCCGGGCGGCCGAGACCCTCGCGGTGGTGCTGCTGGGTCTGCCCAATCTGGCGTGGCTCGCGTTCACCGTCGGCCTGGGCGCCACCTGGGAGGGCCGGGTCGACGGCCCCTTCGGGCTGCCGATGCCGCCGGTGCTGGACGAGGTGCTGCGCGGCTCGGACACCGCCACGCTGAACCTGCGCACCCTCGCGGAGCACGACGGCCGCGTGGGGTGGCTGGTCGCCGTGGACGCGGTGCTGCTGGTGGCGGCGGCCTTCGTCATGGCGGCCCCTTCGCCGGCCGGGACGCCCCTGTGGCGGCACGCGGTGCGCATGGCGGTCGCCCTGGTCCTCACCGTGCTGACGATCTGCCTCGTCGGCCGGGTCTCCGCCCACTACGGCCTGTCCGTGCTGGGCATCACCGACCTGGGCGGTCTCGGGCTGTCGGGGACGCTGTTCCTCCGGCCCGAGACGTGGACGGCGCTGGGTCTCGCGGCGCTGTGGGGGGTGGCCACCGGGTTCCTGGGCGGTCTGGCGGCGCGGCGGACGACGGGACACGGCCGGATGGACACCCCGTCGGCGGGACGGCGGGGCGGGGCGGTCCGGGGCCCGCCGTACTGAGGCCGCCCGGGGGGGCGGTTCGAGGCCCGCCGTACTGAAGCCGCCCGGGGGGGGCGATCCGAGGCCCGCCGTACTGAAGCCGCCCGGGGGGGCGATCCGAGGCCCGCCGTACTGAAGCCGCCCGGGGGGA
>NZ_JBIAPF010000005.1:458809-681138 GCF_042888135.1 Streptomyces sp. NPDC003247 | reverse complement strand
GCGATCCGAGGCCCGCCGTACTGAAGCCGCCCTGGGGGACGATCCGAGGCCCGCCGTACTGAAGCCGCCCTGGGGGACGATCCGAGGCCCGCCGTACTGAAGCCGCCCTGGGGGACGATCCGAGGCCCGCCGTAATGAGGCCGCCCGGGGCCGCGCCTCGCTCGCGGCCTCCTATTCCCTCCCCCCGAACACCGGCGCCGCCCAGTCCGGCGGTGGTTTCGGCCGTCCCTCCCCCGCCGCCCCGGGGTCCACCCGGGTCCGCGGGTGGCCGGCGCCCGGGCCGCCCGCCGCGGCCGCCCTCAGGTCGGCGACGAAGGCGAGGCAGGTCGGGTGGCGGGCGTCGGGGTTCTTGGCCAGGGCCCGGGCGAAGACCTCGTCGACGCGTGCGGGCAGGTCGGGGCGGGCCCCGGTGAGCGGGGGCGGGTCGTCGTACCGGTGGGCCCACAGCAGGGCCATGTCGTCGTCGCGGCGGAAGGGCGGACGGCCCGCGAGGGTCTCGTGGACGACGCAGGCGAGGCTGTAGACGTCGCAGCGGCCGTCGACGGGGCGGCCGGAGATCTGCTCGGGCGCGACGTAGTCGAGGGTGCCGACGAACCGGCCGACCTGCGTGAAGCCGCTCAGGGACAGCGACTTCTTCGTCAGGCCGAAGTCGGTGAGGTAGACGTGCTCGGGGTGGTCGCTGTCGGTGCCGCGGTCGACGAGGACGTTGCCGGGCTTGACGTCCCGGTGGACGAGGCCGTGCTCGTGGGCGGCGTCGAGCGCGGAGGCCACCTGGGCGGCGATGCGGAGGGCGGCCGGCAGCGGCAGCGGGCCCCGGCTGTCGAGGAGGTGGCGCAGGTCGCGGCCGGCGACGTGGCGCATGGCGATGTACAGGACGCCGTCGGTCTCGCCGGCCTCGAAGACCGGCACGATGTGCGGGTGGTCGATCGCGGCGGCCGTCTTCGACTCCTGGACGAAGCGTCTGCGGAAGGTGTCGTCGCGGGCCAGTTCCGGGGCGAGCAGTTTGAGGGCGACGGTGCGGTCCAGGCGCAGGTCATGGGCGCGGTAGACGACGGCCATGCCGCCGCGGCCGATCTCCTGCTCGATGCGGTACCCGGCGATGCGCCGCCCGGTCAGTTCGCCGGGCGGGCCGGAGAAGAGGCCGGCCTCCCCTGCCATCAGGGGTCACCGTCGGAGGCGACGGTCCGGGTCTGGGCGGGCCCGTCGTCGGGCGGGCCGTCGTCTCCCGCCGTACGGGGCGGACCGTCGGCCGGGTGGGGCGGATCGTCGGCCGCGTAGGTGCTCAGGCGGGTGCCGTCGCCGTACGCCCACCGCCCCCGGTCGGCGTCGTAGAGCCACATGGACTCGCCGTCGACGACGACCCCGATGCGCAGGCCCTGGGTGCGGCGGTGGAAGGTCTCGCCGTCGAGGGCGCCGCCGGCGAGGTCCTCGACGGCGGCCCGGTAGCGCGCGAGGGCCCGTTCGGCACCGCCGAGGAGGGGACGCGGGTCGGTGACGGCCGTGAGGTCCTCGGCGAGCGGCGGGTCCTGGGGGACGGCCACCAGGTACCGGCCGTCCACCCAGGCCGACCAGCCGTTGGCGCACAGCACGCGTCCCCAGTCCCCGCGCCGTTCGACGAGCCGGACGGGCAGCAGCGGGTCGAGGGGCACGGTGGGGCGGGCGGGGTCGGGGGCCTCCCAGGAGGGCATGCCCCGCCGGGGGACGACATGCGTGGGCCGGAAGCCGGGGATCGTCATGGTGCGCCTACTTCCGCATCACGGCGGGTTCGTGCCGGCGCAGCAGCCGGGCCACGACGTGGCAGAAGACGGCGGAGAGCACCACGAGCATCCCCACGTCCAGCAGCCACGTGCCCGCCGTGTGCCGCAGGAGGGGATCCGCGGTCACCTCGCCGGGCACGGTCCGGGCCAGGTCGAGTGTGCCGGCCATCGCGCCGAACGCCCAGCGGGAGGGCACCAGCCACGCCACCTGCTCCAGGCCGGGCACCCCGTCCAGCGGCAGCAGCGCGCCGCAGAACACCACCTGGACGACGGCGAGCAGCACCAGCAGCGGCATCGTCACCTCCTCCTTGGGCACGAGCGCGGAGATCACCAGGCCCAGCGTCATCGCGGTGAAGGCCAGCAGGGCGACCGCCACGGTGATCTCGGCCAGCGGCGGCATCAGCACGCCGTCGCCGCCGGGCGCGCCGAGGTCGACGCCGGCCAGGGCGACCAGGGTCAGCACGACGGCCTGCACCACGGTCACCGTGCCGAGCACGACGATCTTCGACATCAGGTACGCCGATCTGGACAGGCCGACGGCCCGCTCGCGCCGGTAGATCACGCGTTCCTTGACGAGTTCGCGCACGGCGTTGGCGGCTCCGGTGAGGACGCCGCCGACGCACAGGATGAGCAGCGTGTTCATCGCGGTGTCCCGGGTGAGCGCGCCGCCGGCGAGGGCGCGGGCCATCGCCCCCATCACGAACGGCAGGGCGATCATGACGGTCAGGAAGGTGCGGTCGGCGCCGAGGGCCGCGGTGTAGCGGCGGACCAGGGTGCCGAGCTGGGCGAGGCGGCTGCGGGGCCGGGCCGGCGGCGGCAGGATCACCGGGCCGTAGCGGGGCGGCGCGGGCTGGGCGCCGGAGTCGGTGACGTACCGCCGGTGGAAGGGCGAGTGGGCGTACTCGCCCGCCCAGTCGCGGTCCGGGTCCCGGTCGAAGGCCTCGAAGGCCTCGGGCCACTGCCGGAACCCGAAGAAGGGGAGGGCGTCCTCGGGCGGGCCGTAGTAGGCGACCTTGCCGCCGGGGGCGAGGACGAGGAGCCGGTCGCAGACGTCCAGGCTGAGCACGCTGTGGGTGACGACGACGACCGTGTGGCCGTCGTCGGCGAGGCCGCGGAGCATGTGCATCACCGAGCGGTCCATGCCGGGGTCGAGGCCGGAGGTGGGCTCGTCGAGGAAGAGCAGGGACGGTCTGGTCAGGAGTTCCAGGGCGACGCTGACGCGTTTGCGCTGGCCGCCGGAGAGGCTGTGCACGTGCTGCCCGGCCCGCTGTTCCAGGCCCAGCTCGCGCATGACCTCCTCGACCCGCCCGCGGCGCTCGGCGCGGGCGGTGTCCTGCGGGAAGCGCAGTTCGGCGGCGTAGGTGAGGGCGCTGCGCACGGTGAGCTGGGTGTGCAGGATGTCGTCCTGCGGTACGAGGCCGATGCGCTGGCGCAGTTCGGCGTAGTCACGGTAGAGGTCGCGCCCGTCGTAGACGACCGTGCCGTGGTCGGCGGGGCGCTGTCCGGTGAGGGCGCGGAGCAGGGTCGACTTGCCGGCGCCACTGGGTCCGACGACGGCGAGCAGGCACTTCTCCCCCACCGGGAACGACACGTGGTCCAGGAGGACGGTACGGCCCCGGTCGACGGCGACGGTGAGGTCCTCCACGTCGAGGGAGACCTCGCCGGTGTCGACGTACTCCTGGAGGGTGTCGCCGACCAGGCGGAACGCCGAGTGGCCGATGCCGACGACGTCGCCCGGTCCGATCGGGGCGGTGGTGACGGGCCGGCCGTTGAGATAGGTGCCGTTGTGGCTGCCGAGGTCGGCGATCTCGTAGCCGCCGTCGGGCAGGGCGTGCAGTTCGGCGTGCCGGCGCGAGACGACCAGGTCGTCGAGGACCAGTTCGTTGTCGGCGGCGCGGCCGACGTGGACGGTGCGGGCGGGCAGCGGGCGGACGCTCGTGGGCTGCCGGAACGTCCCCGTCACGAGGGGGCCGGACACCACGGACGGGCGCTGCGCCGACGGCGGACGGCCGCTCAGGACGGCGTAGGGGCCGTCGTCGGGGTGGCCGAAGCGGATCACGCTGCCGGGGCCGACGGGGTGCGCATGGACGCGGCGGCCGTCGGCGTAGGTGCCGTTGGTGCTGTGGGCGTCGTAGAGGGTCCAGTGGTCGCCGTCGGGCCACAGGACCGCGTGGCGCCAGGAGACACGGTCGTCGTCGAGGACGATGTCGCTGAGGGGGTCCCGGCCGATGTGGTAGGCCCGGGTCGGGGTCATCACCGTGGAGCCCGTCTCGGTCTCCAGTCCGAGCTCGGGCGCCGTCGGGGCGGCCGACCGCTCCACCATGCCGGAATTCTATCGATTCGCCCTCTTCCGCGCCCCGCCGGGGAGCGCCGGTGCCCCACCCTGTCCCGCGTCAGCCGATGTCCCGTGTCGGCCGATATCACGTGTCAGCCCATGTCCCGTGTCAGCCGACGGGAAGGACGAGCGCCGGGACGACGCGCTGCATCCGCAGGGCGTCGACGGACTCGGCGAGCAGTTCGTACTCGGTGGTGTCGTCGCTGGCGGCGATCCGCACCAGCCGTCCGCCGGCCAGTTCGTCGGCGACCCGTTCCTGCTGCTCCACGTCGGCGCACCAGGCCCGCAGCAGGACGGGCACGTCCGGCACGGTGTCGGCGACCGGCACGAGGGCGCCGGTCGGGAAGGGCGTTCCCTCGGGCCGCGGGTCGAGCCGCTCGGCGATCCAGGAGGCCCGGTCCCGCAGCCACCACAGGGCGAGGGCCAGCGTCGGCGCACGGTAGGTGCCCAGCGGCACGCCGATGCGGCGGCCGTCGCAGACACCGTACGCGGTGACATGGCACAGGAATTCGTCGTGCACGTTCTTCTCCCCCGGTCGCTCTCCTGCCGGTGCGGCCTCGCTTTCCGTGCGGCTCGAGTGGGATGAACTGCCCCTGACATCCGAGTATGTTGACTACTGAAACACTGTCACCATGGATTTCCGGCCACTCTCCTGGCATATTCCGCGCCGTTCATGGCCGAATTCCGGCGGGGGTCCCGGACGTCATGACGCCGTCCGCCGCTTCCGGGGAGCCGGCGGTGGACGCACATCGGCCCGGCGCGCGCGACGAGGTCCGTCACGCGCGCCGGGCCGTCGGAAGCCGGGAGCCGCGTCGATCCAGGGCTCAGCCGTCGATCACCGCGCCGGTCCAGGGCTCAGCCGCTGATCACCGCGCCGGTCCAGGGCTCAGCCGTTGATCACCGCGTCGATCCGCTTCAGCTCGTCCGCGTCGAAGTCGAGGTTGTCCAGCGCGCCGACGCTGTCCTCGATCTGCCGGGCACTGCTCGCGCCGACCAGGGCGGAGGTGACCCGGCCGCCGCGCAGCACCCAGGCCAGGGCCAGCTGGGCCAGCGACTGGCCCCGGGACCTGGCGATGTCGTCGAGGGCGCGCAGCCTGCCCACCAGTTCCTCGGTGACCGCCTCGGAGTTCAGGAAGGGGCTGTCGCTCGCCGCACGCGAGTCCTCCGGGATGCCGTCGAGGTAGCGGGCGGTGAGCAGGCCCTGCTCCAGCGGGGAGAACACGATGGAGCCGACCTCGAGCTCGTCCAGGGCGTCGAGCAGGCCCTCGCTCTCCGGGCGGCGGTCGAGCATCGAGTAGCGCGGCTGGTGGATGAGGAGCGGGGTGCCCAGCTCGCCGAGGATGCGGGCCGCTTCCCGGGTCTGCTCCGCCGAGTAGTTGGAGACGCCGACGTACAGCGCCTTGCCCTGCTGGACCGCGGAGTGCAGGGCGCCCATCGTCTCCTCCAGGGGAGTCTCCGGGTCGGGGCGGTGCGAGTAGAAGATGTCGACGTAGTCCAGTCCCATCCGCTTCAGGCTCTGGTCCAGCGAGGACAGCACGTACTTCCGGGAGCCCCACTCACCGTACGGGCCGGGCCACATCAGGTAGCCCGCCTTGGTGGAGATGACCAGCTCGTCGCGGTACGCCGCGAAGTCGGTCCGCAGGAAATCGCCCAGCGCGGACTCGGCGGCGCCGGGCGGCGGGCCGTAGTTGTTGGCGAGGTCGAAGTGGGTGATGCCGAGGTCGAAGGCGCGGCGCAGGATGGCGCGCTGGACCTCGGCCGGGCGGTCCGGGCCGAAGTTGTGCCACAGTCCGAGCGAGAGCGCGGGGAGCTTGAGGCCGCTGCGTCCGGTGCGCCGGTAGGGCATGTCCGCGTAGCGGTCGGGGTGTGCGGTGTACAACGCGACTCCAGGAGGGGGTGGGCTCGGCGGATCGGTTTCACGGGAACCGCCGACCACTCTGGCCCTACCTGCGGGTAGTGGTCCAACAGAAGAATGCGATGGGATTCAGCGGCTACGCTTCTCAATCATGGAACTGCGCCATCTCCAGCACTTCGTCGCGGTCGCCGAGGACCAGCATTTCACCCGGGCCGCCGAACGCCTGATGGTCTCCCAGTCGGGCCTGTCGGCGTCCATCCGGACCCTGGAGCGGGAGCTGCGGGCACCGCTGTTCGTGCGCACGACCCGCCGGGTGACGCTCACCGAGGCCGGGCGCGCGCTGCTGGCGGAGGCGGAGCGCATCCTGGCGCAGGTGCGGGCGGCGCACGAGGCGGTGGCCGCCGTGCAGGGCGTGGTGCGCGGCACGCTCTCGGTCGGCACCGAGCAGTGCATCGCGGGCGTGCACGTGGCGGGGCTGCTGGCCGCGTTCCGGCGGCGGCACCCGGACGTGGAGATCCGGCTGCGGCAGACCGGCTCGGGGGCGCTCGCCGACGAGGTCGCGGCCGGCCGCCTCGACCTCGCCTTCGCCTACCGAACCCGCGGGGACGGCGACCAGCCGCGCTCGGTGCCCCTGGCCGGCGAGCCGATGTACGTGCTGTGCCACCCCGACCACCGCCTGGCCGGAGCGGCGGCCGCGCTCACCCCCGCCGACGTCGCCGGCGAGGTGTTCGTCGACTTCCACCCGGACTGGGGCCCGCGCCGCGCCACCGACACCGCCTTCGCCGCCGCGGGCGCCCACCGCACGGTCGCCCTGGAGGTGAACGACGTGCACAGCCTGCTGGACCTGGTGGACGAGAACCTCGGCATCGCCGTCGTGCCGCGCCACTTCCGGCACAAGCGGCAGGCGCTCACCGCGCTGCCCCTGAAGGGGGTCGGCGAAGTGGTCTACGAGACGGTCGCCCTGCTGCCGCCGCCGCAGGCGACCAGCCCGGCGGCCCGGGCGCTGATGGCGCTGCTGGAGGCGGGGGACGCCGCGTAGGGTCCGGCGGTCCGGCGGTCCGGCGGTCCGGCGGTCCGGCGGTCCGGCGGTCCGGCGGTCCGGCGGTCCGGCGGGCAAGGGTCCCGCCCCAGCGGGTAGGAGTCGGGCGGTCTCGGTCGCCGAGGGCCGACCGAACGGCCGACGGGGGCGGGTGGCCGACGGGGGCGGGTGGCCGGTGTCGGCCGGAGAAGCGGCACGCGGGCGCGGGGTGCGCCATGGTGGACGTATGCATGCCAAGGACATCCTCATCGACGGGTACGACCGCATCCGGGAAGAAGTCCACGCCGCCGTCGAGGGCCTGGACCCCGACGACCTCAACGCCCGGCCCACCGCCGAGACCAACTCGGTCGCCTGGCTGGTCTGGCACCTCACCCGTGTCCAGGACGACCACGTGGCGGACGCCTTCGGGCTCGACCAGGTGTGGCTGTCGCAGGACTGGGAGAAACGCTTCGGGCTGGACCTGCCCCGCCGTGACACCGGGTACGGGCACAGCGCGGCGAAGGTCGCCCGGGTGCGGGTCGACTCCGCCGGCCTGCTGACCGGCTACCACGACGCCGTCCACGCGCAGACCCTCCAGGCGCTGCGCGGGGTGAGGGCGGCGGATCTGGAGCGCGTCGTGGACGAACGGTGGGATCCGCCGGTCACGCTGGGCGTCCGGCTGGTCAGCGTCCTGTCCGACGACCTCCAGCACGTGGGGCAGGCGGCCTATGTGCGCGGGCTGCTGGCGAGCTCGGGCGCGTAACCCGGCAGTACGACGTCCTCGATGAGCGCCCGGCGCTCGTCGAACGGGATGAACGCGCTCTTCAGGGCGTTCACGGTGACGGTGCGCAGGTCCTCGGCCGTCCAGCCCGCCTCCGCCACCAGCAGGGACATCTCCCGGGTCATCGTCGTGCCGGAGACCAGCCGGTTGTCGGTGTTGAGGGTGACCCGGAAGCCGAGGTCCTTCAGCGCGGTGATCGGGTGCCCGGCGATGGACGGGGCGGCCCCGGTCTGGAGGTTGGAGGTCGGGCACATCTCCAGGGCGACACGGCGGTCGCGCACCCATCCGGCCAGCCGTCCGAGCTTGCCGTCGACGATGTCGTCGGTGATCCGCACGCCGTGGCCGATGCGCTGGGCCCCGCACACCTGGAGGGCCTGGTGGATGCTGGGCAGGCCGTGGGCCTCGCCGGCGTGGATCGTGAACGGCACGTTCTCGCGGCGCAGGTGCTCGAAGGCGTCCAGGTGGTCGGCGGGCGGGAAGCCGTCCTCGGCGCCGGCGATGTCGAACCCGACGACGCCCGCGTCCCGGAAGGCGACGGCCAGATCGGCGGTGGCCCGCGTGCGGTCGAACATGCGCATGCCGCAGAGCAGGGTGCCGACCCGGACCGGGGTGCCGGCCGCGGCCGCCTTCGCCGTACCGGCCGCGAGCCCCTCCTGGACGGTCTCGACGACCTCCGGCAGGCTCAGCCCGCCCTTCAGCATCAGCTCGGGGGCGTAGCGCACCTCGCCGTAGACCACGCCGTCGGCTGCCAGGTCGAGCACGTACTCCTCGGCGGCGCGCAGCAGGCCCTCGCGGGTCTGGAGGACGGCGAGGGTGTGCTCGAAGGTCCCTATGTAGCGGACCAGGTCGCCGGAGCCGGCGGCCTCGACGTACCAGGCGGCCAGCTCTTCGGGGTCCCTGGTGGGCAGGGCGTGGCCGGCGTCCTCCGCGAGCTCGACGACGGTGGCGGGGCGCAGGCCGCCGTCGAGATGGTCGTGCAGGACGGCCTTGGGGAGCCGGCGGAGGGTGTCGGTGTCGAGGCGGGGGGCGGTCATCGGCGGTCTTTCCCGGCTTTCTTTCTCGGAGGTCTGTGGAGGGGTGTGGAGGTCTGGAGGTCTCAGTGCCGGGCCGGCTGGAGCAGGTCCCAGCGGTTGCCGTACAGGTCCTGGAAGACGGCGACGGAGCCGTAGGGCTCGTGGCGGGGCTCCTCCAGGAAGGTCACCCCGGCGGCCAGCATCCGGGCGTGGTCGCGGGCGAAGTCCTCGGTGTGCAGGAAGAAGCCGACGCGGCCGCCGGTCTGGTCGCCCACCCGGGCGCGCTGGGCGTCGTGCGCGGCGCGGGCCAGGAGCAGTCCGGTGCCGTCCTGGCCGGTCCCCGGGCGCACGACGACCCAGCGCGAGCCGCCGGGGCGGGGCTCGTCCTCGGCGAGGCGGAAGCCGAGGGCCTCGGTGTAGAAGCGGATCGCCTCGTCGTAGTCGTCGACGACGAGGGTGACCAGGTCGATGCGGGGCATGGGGGCCTTCCGGGAAGCCGGCGGGGGTCGGAGGACCGGGCGCGGCGGGGGTGGTCAGGGGTGATGGCGGGAGAGGTTATACGTAAAACGTCACGGACGCCAACGTCGGTGCCGGCCGGGCGGCCCCGGCCACGTGGTGCTGGGCCCAGTGACCGAGGGGGTGGTCGGACCCGGGCCCGAGGAGGGGGTGGGATCACCCGCGGCGTCCGCGGTGGTCCTCGCGGTGGTCATCCGTGGAGTGTCGTTCCACACACCGCGGACGCCGGCACGGGCAGGCCGTGGTCCTTCACACGGGCAGGCCGTGGTCCTTCACACGGGCAGGCCGTGGTCCTTCAGCAGGCCACGGTCTCCTCGCACCTGCGCAGCGCCTCCTGCACGTCGCGGCTCCAGTGCCGGGCCGTGCGGGGGGTGGCCGACGACACCGTGTGCACGGCCGGCTCCCGGCGTGAGGGCAGGGAGGCGGACCGGGCCCGCCGGCGTTCCCCGGCGGGCGGTGTGCCGCGCGCGACGACCTCCTCCACGATGTCGGCCAGATCGCCGTCCGGCAGGGGGAGTTCGAGGTCGTCGTCGACGAAGCCGACCACCGCCGGCACGTACTCCACCAGCGCCCGCAACGCCTTGGGCAGCCCCCTGCGGCCGCGTCGCAGCCCGCGCAGCACGTGCAACGCCGTGGCGATCTCCAGCTCGGTGGCCTCCCTGCTCAGCGTGGCGGGAGTGATCTCGGTGTGGCTCAGCCACCAGTCGGCCTCCTCGTCCTCCCCCGTGGAGCGGTGGTGGAGGTAGAGGCAGTACGAGGAGACGGTGTCGGAGGCGCCGGCGCCGTACTGCCACCAGAAACGGGCGCTGTCCTCGCAGCCGGCCAGGTAGAGGATGCCGCCGAGGAGGCGCGCGCCCGAGGGCTCCGGCAGCGCGCTGCCGAGGAAGTTGCCGAGGTCGTGCAGGGCGCCGGTGTGGGTCAGCAGCGCCTCGCACAGCGCCCGCAGGTCCCGGGCCGCGGGGTGGACCCCCGGGGCGTGGCGGGTGGTCGCGGTGTGCCGGGGGCAGGCTCGGGCGGCGACGGGCTCGTCGCCGGCGCGGGCCGCGACCCGGGCGGCGACACGGGCCTCGGCGGCCTCGATGTCCGAGCGGCTGTAGGGGGCCGTGGGCACGAGGCGCGCCCTGGCCAGCAGGGTGTCCATGTCGCTCGCGGTGTCGAAGGTCATGAGTGCTCCGCCTCCTCCTCGGCGCACGATGCGTAGATCTCCCGCAGACGGCGTTTGGCGTAGCGCTCGGTGGAGCGCACTCCGGCTTCGGTGATGCCCAGGTGGAACGCCACGTCGGCGGTGCTGTAGCCCTCGCAGTAGCGCAGCCGGATGACGTCCCGCTGGCGCTCGGGGAGGCCGGAGATCGCGCGGAACAGCCGGAGGTTCTGTTCGATCACCTCGAAGGCGTCCTCGGCGCACTGGAGGGTGACGGTCTCGAAGACCGCGGTGTCCATGAGGGTGGGCCGCCGCCCGCGGGCGCGGGCGTGGTCGATGACGCGGTTCTTCATCACGCGCCAGGCGTAGGCGGCGGGGTTCTCGGCGCGCAGTATCTGCTGCCACTCCCGGGCGAGTTGGACGAACGCCTCGTCCACGGCCTCCTCGGCGTCCGCACGGCTGCGCAGACAGCGCTCGGCCTCGCGGACGTAGCGGGGGCGGTGCATCTGGTGGAAGGCGGCGAAGTCCAGGGGCAGTTTCTCCGGCGCCCGTGGCCTTCCGGCCGGCCGCAGCTCCTCCTGGGTCACCGATCGCCTCCCGGGAGCCGGTGGTCCATCTCGCGGACGCCCACCCGCACGAGCGCGGCGGCGACCCGGCGCGCGAGGGCGACGGCGGCGGGCCCGAAGACCCGCAGGGCGAGCAGGGACAGCGCCATGTCCCGGACGAGCTGATCGAACTGGTCGTTCACGGACCCTTCGGTCCTCTCCGCTGGCTGTGCGGGGCTCACGGGCCCCGGAAGGCGACGGTTACACCTTCTGCCCCCACGGCGTCCGGGCGGACGTGTTTCGTGCAGACGAGATTCGAAAGTCCTATGGAATTGGCCGTTTCGGACTACGGAGCGCGCCGTTCCGGACTAACGACCGTGCCGTTGCGACCGACTTGGGACGACTTCCGCCCATGGATGTCCGCTTCCTCCGCTTCCAGGGGTCTCAGACGCGGGACGCGTCGTCCAGCGTCTCGGCGAGGCGGCCCAGCAGGGCGCGCAGCAGTTCCTCGTCGTCGTCGCCGCGGGCCGGCCAGGCCGCGTGCACCGCGCGGTCGACGCGCCGCCAGTACTCCTGGCCGCGCGGGGTGAGGTGGGCGAGGATGCGGCGCCGGTCCAGGGGGTCGACGCGGCGGTGGACGAGGTTCTGGTCCACGAGGTGGTCGACCAGCTTGGTCAGGGTGGGCGCCGGCAGGAAGGCGGCCTCGGCGAGCGCCGTCATGTGGTGGCCGGCGCCGTCGGAGAGCCGGGCGAGCACCCGCCAGGCGTCCAGCGAGCAGCCCTCCTCGTCCAGGGCGGCCCGCAGCCGGCGCGCGGCCAGCCGCTCGGCCCGGGTGAGCAGCTGCATCAGGTCGTGCGGGCCGCGCGGCGACGAGGTGGGCATCCCGGAATCGCTCCTAGGGCGTGTCTTTCGGATCAGCCCGACTCTATCTGCGGTGCACTGTGGATGCCGGTGAGCGGGGCGTGGTGCGTGCAGCTGCAAGGCGGAGGAGGGCGTCGACGCGATGGGGGCACCTCCCGCGCGAGCGCAGCCGAGCGTGGGGGAATCGGCGACCGACGACAACGCCGCTGGGGGCACCCCCTCTGGGGGAGCGCGTGCCACGCCCCGCGGCCCCGGGGTGATCCGAAGGACACGCCCCAGGTCACGAGGTGCGCACATCGTAGGAGACGGGCTGGAGTTCACCCGGCGGACCGGCGAGCATGACGCCATGTTCCGGCGTCCTTCCCCCGACTCCGGCCGGTTCACGGCCGACGACTCCGTGCTCGGTGTGGCCCTGGTCTTCCCCCAGCAGGGGCCGGCGGGGATCTTCGGGCCGGCCTGCGAGCTGTGCGCGCTGCTGGCGGTGGAGGAGGTCAACCGGGCGGGCGGGGTGCTCGGCCGGGAGCTGCGGTTGCTGCCGGTGGACGGCGGGGCGCCGCCGCGCGAGGTCGCCGACCGGGTCGAGGCGCTGGTGGACCTGGGCGCCGTACAGGGTGTCACGGGCTGGCACATCTCCTCGGTGCGGCAGGCGCTGGCACCGAGGATCGCCCACCGCGTGCCGTACGTATACACCGCGCTGTACGAGGGCGGTGAGCACACGGCCGGGGTGTTCCTGACGAGCGAGACGCCCCGCGACCAGCTCCGGCCCGCGATGGTGCTGCTGGCGCACGAGCGGCGGGTGCGCCGGTGGTTCGTGGTCGGCAACGACTACGTGTGGCCCCGGCGCACGGCCCGCGCGGCGCACGCGTACGCGCGGGAGGCGGGCGGCCGGATCGGCGACGAGGTGTATCTGCCGCTGGGGACGCACGACTTCGAGCCGGTCCTGCGGCGCATCGAGCGCTCCGAGGCGGACGCGGTGCTCCTGCTGCTCGTCGGCAGCGACGCGGTCCGCTTCAACCGCGCGTTCGCCGCCCGCGGACTGGACGCGCGCTGTCTGCGGCTCAGCACGCTGATGGACGAGAACATGCTGGTGGCGAGCGGCCCTTCGGCCACCGTGGACCTCTACAGCACCGCCGGGTTCTTCGCCTCGCTGGCCAACGCCGACACGCTCGACTTCCACGGGCGCTACGCCCGCCGCTTCGGGGTCGAGGCGCCCGCCCCGGGCAGCCTCGGCGAATCCTGCCACGAGGGCGTCCTGCTGCTGGCCGCGCTGCTCAGGCGGGCGGGCACGCTGGACGTGACGGCGATCGGCGCGGCGGCCGGCACGGTGTCCTACGAGGGTCCGCGCGGGCTGCTCCGTCTGCGGGGCAGCCACGTCCGCCAGCGCATCTACCTGGCCCGCGCGGACGGGCTCGACTTCGACGTGGTCACCGAACTGGACCCGCGCGGTGCGCACCCTTGACACCTCCCGAGCCTCCCAAGATACTTCCCACAGAAAATAACTAGAATGCCTCGGGCGAATTGTGAATTCAGCTGACGCACTGCTCCATTGAGCAGTGCTGAATGCCCCTCACAGTGCACCGGGGCCTTTTTGTTGCCTGCGGGAAAGTCCCGCGAAACACCGCTGAAACAGGGCGACTTGAGGCTGTGGACCGCGCTTCAGGAGGTTCACTCCTCCCTACCCGAGGGGGTTGTCTTGTCCAGCGGTTCACCCTTTCCCCGTCGCCGTTTCCTGGCCGGCGGTGCCGCGCTCGCGGCCGTCGTCGCCCTGTCCGCGTGCGGCGCCAAGACCGACGCGGCCGGCTCCTCGTCCGACCGGGCCGCCGAGATCGACGTCAGCGGCGACACGGTCAAGGTCGGTCTGCTCAACTCGCTCTCCGGCACCATGGCGATCAGCGAGGTGACCGTACGCAACGCGCTGCTGCTGGCCGTCGACGAGATCAACGCCTCCGGCGGGGTGCTCGGCAAGAAGATCGAGCCGGTCAGCGAGGACGGCGCCTCCGACTGGCCGACGTTCGCCGAGAAGGCGGCCAAGCTCATCAAGGAGGACCAGGTCGCCGCCACCTTCGGCTGCTGGACCTCCGCCAGCCGCAAGGCCGTCAAACCGGTCTTCGAGAAGAACCGGTCGCTGCTGTTCTACCCGGTGCAGTACGAGGGGCTGGAGGAGTCCCCGTACATCTTCTACACGGGCGCGACCACCAACCAGCAGATCGTCCCGGCGCTCGACTACCTCAGGAACCAGGGGAAGAAGAGCATCTACCTGGTCGGCAGCGACTACGTCTTCCCGCGCACCGCCAACAAGGAGATCAAGGCGTACGCGAAGGCCAATGGCATGACGGTCCTCGGCGAGGACTACGCGCCGCTGGGCTCGACGGAGTTCAGCACGATCGCCAACAAGGTGAAGGCGTCGAAGGCGGACGCCGTCTTCAACACCCTCAACGGCGACTCCAACGTGGCCTTCTTCAAGGAGTACAAGTCCGCGGGCCTGACCGCGCAGGGCATGCCGGTCGTCTCGGTGTCGATCGCCGAGGAGGAGGTCAAGTCGATCGGACCGCAGTACCTCGCGGGCCAGCTGACGGCCTGGAACTACTACCAGACGACACCGGGCGCGGCGAACGAGAAGTTCGTGGCGGCGTACAAGGCGAAGTACGGTGCGGACAAGCCGACCAGTGACCCGATGGAGGCCGCGTACACCTCGGTGTACCTGTGGGCGGCGATGGTGCAGAAGGCGAAGTCCTTCGATCCGGAGAAGGTGAAGGCCGCCTCCGACGGCATCACCTTCGACGCGCCCGAGGGCAAGGTCACCGTCGACGGCGCCTCGCAGCACCTCCACAAGACCGCGCGCATCGGGAAGATCGGCACCGACGGCCTGATCACCGAGGTGTGGAACTCCGGGGAGCCCGTCAAGCCGGACCCGTTCCTCAAGAGCTACTCCTGGGCCTCCGGCCTGTCCTGACCGCCCGTCGCGCGGGGGCCCGTGCGCACGGGCCCCCGGACGTCCGCCTCCCCCACGGAGCCGCCGTATGACCGTCGTCCTCGGTCAGACCTTCACCGGCATCTCGATCGGTGCCGTCCTGCTGCTCATCGCGCTCGGCCTGTCGCTCACCTTCGGCCAGATGAACGTCATCAACATGGCCCACGGCGAGTTCATCATGGCGGGCGCCTACACCACGTACGTCGTGCAGAAGTCCCTGTCGAGCGCCGGATGGTCGCTCGTCGTCGCCCTGCCCGTCGCCTTCGTCGTGTCGGGAACCCTCGGGGCCCTGCTGGAGTGGCTGCTGATCCGCCGTCTGTATCTGCGGCCGCTCGACACGCTCCTCGTCACCTGGGGCGTCTCGCTGATGCTCCAGCAACTCGCCCGGGACGTCTTCGGCGCGCCGAACGTCCAGACGCGCGCGCCGGACGCGCTGACCGGGAACGTCACCCTCATCGGCGGCGACGATCCGCTGACCGTCGCCGAGAGCCGCCTGTTCATCCTGGCGCTGGCGGTCGCGGCCGTGGTCGCGCTGTCGCTGACGCTGCGGCTGACACCGCTGGGCCGGCGGATCCGGGCCGTGGTGCAGAACCGGGACCTGGCGGAGGTGTCCGGCATCTCCACCGCGCGCGTGGACCGCACCGCCTTCTTCATCGGCTCCGGACTCGCCGGGGTCGCCGGGGTGGCGCTCACCCTGGTCGGGCCCATCGGGCCGACGATGGGCACCAACGTGATCATCGACGCCTTCCTGGTGATCGTGGTCGGCGGGATCGGCCGGCTCAGGGGCAGCGTGATCGTCGCCTTCGTCCTCGGGGTGCTCCAGTCGGTGCTGGAGTACTCCACCACCGTCTCCGTCGCGAAGGTGCTGGTCCTGGTCGCGATCGTCGCGTTCCTCCAGTGGCGGCCCCAGGGGCTGTACACGCTGCGCACGAGGAGTCTCGTATGACTGTTCCCACCGGACGCACGACCGTTCCGGAAAGGCGTTCCGCGCGGGCCGCCGCCGGATTCGCCGGTGCCGCCGTCCTGCTGTTCGCCGTCGCCCCGGTCGTCCTGTCCGACTTCCGGCTGGGGCTGCTCGCCAAGTACCTGTGCATGGCCATGGTGGCCGTCGGCGTCTGCCTCGCCTGGGGGCGCGGCGGCATGCTGACACTGGGGCAGGGCGTGTTCTTCGGGCTCGGCGGCTACGCCATGGCCATGCATCTGAAGCTCGCCGACGCGGGCCCCGGCAACCTGCCGGACTTCATGCACCTGTACGGCACCGCCACCGAACTGCCCTGGTGGTGGAAACCGTTCGAGAGCCCGGTGTTCGCCCTCGCGGCGACCGTGCTGCTGCCGATGGCGGTCGCGACCGTGCTCGGCCTGTTCGTGTTCCGCCGCCGGGTCAGGGGCGCCTACTTCGCGATCCTCAGCCAGGCGCTCGCCTCCGCCTTCGCGATCTGGCTGGTCGGCCAGCAGGCCACCACGGGCGGCACCAACGGCCTCACCGACATCCAGGGCTTCTTCGGCTACGCCCTCGACGACCCGGTCAACCAGCGGATGGTGTACTTCGTCATCGCCGCCGCCCTGCTGCTCCTGATCGCGCTCGCCCGCCAGCTCGTCCACAGCCGTTACGGCGAACTCCTCGTCGCCGTACGGGACTCCGAGGAGCGGGTGCGTTTCCTCGGCTACGATCCGGCGAACGTCAAGCTCGTCGCGTACGTCGTCGCGGCGGGCATGGCCGGACTGGCGGGGGCGCTGTTCGTGCCGGCCGTCGGCATCATCTCGCCCGCGCTGATCGGGATCGTCCCGTCGATCGAGTTCGTGATCGGCGCGGCGGTCGGCGGGCGGGCCAGCCTGGCTGGCGCGGTGCTCGGGGCGCTCGCGGTCGCCTGGGCGAAGACCGCGCTGTCGGAGGAGTTCCCGGCGGCCTGGACCTACTTCCAGGGGCTGCTGTTCGTCGTGGCGCTGGCGTTCCTGCCGGGCGGTCTGGCCTCCCTGGCCGGGGTCGTCCGCCGGCGCCGGTCGGCGCGCACGGAGCAGCCCGCACCCGTCGTTCCCGTGGGAGAAGCGGCATGAGCGGAACCGCGGGACTCGAGATACGCGGACTGCGCGTCGCCTTCGACGGGTTCACCGCCGTGGACGGGGTGGACCTGGACGTGCGCCCCGGCGATCTGCGGTTCCTCATCGGGCCCAACGGCGCCGGCAAGACCACCCTGGTGGACGCGGTCACCGGGCTGGTGCGGGCCCAGGGGTCGGTGCGGTTCGGCGGCGAGGAACTGCTCGGGCGCAGTGTGCACCGGATCGCCCGGTCGGGGATCGGGCGGACGTTCCAGACCGCCACCGTCTTCGAGGAGTTGACGGTCCTCCAGAACCTGGACATCGCGGCGGGCGCGGGGCGCGGCGCGTGGACGATGCTGCGCCGCCGCAAGGGCGTGCCCGAGCCGGTGGCGAGGGCGCTGGAGACGGTCGGGCTGGCGGAGCTGGCCGGCTCCCCCGCCGGGACGCTCGCACACGGGCAGAAGCAGTGGCTGGAGATCGGCATGCTACTGGTGCAGGACGTACGGCTGCTGCTGCTGGACGAGCCCGTGGCCGGCATGAGCCACGACGAACGCCGGGCCACCGGCGAACTGCTCCGGCGCATCAGCGAGGACCGCACCGTCGTCGTCATCGAGCACGACATGGACTTCATGCGCTCCTTCGCCCGCAGCGTCAGCGTGCTGCACGCCGGCCGGGTGCTCAGCGAGGGCACCGTCGCCGACGTGCAGGCCGACCCGAAGGTGCAGGAGGTGTACCTCGGGCACACGGCCACCGAGGACACCGCGGACGCGGCCGTACGGGAGGCGTGATGCTCCAGATCGAGGACGTCCGGGTCGGCTACCACCGCAGCACCGTCCTGCACGGCGTGCGCGTCGAGGTGCCGGAGGACGGGGTCGCCGCGGTGCTCGGGCACAACGGCGCCGGCAAGAGCACCCTGCTGCGGGCGGCCGTCGGCCTGCTCACGCCGACGAGCGGCACGATCCGTCTCGACGGCGAGGACATCACCCGCCGCCCGCCCCACGAACGGGTGGCGCGCGGCATGGCGTACGTACCGCAGGGCCAGCAGGCGTTCCCGCACCTCACCACGGCGGAGAACCTCCAGCTCGTCGCGGACGGCCGCAGGCGGGGCCGGGAGTCGGTCGCCGAGGCCCTGGACCTGTTCCCCGCGCTCCGGGCGCTCTCCGGCCGGCGCGCGGGCCTGCTCTCCGGCGGCCAGCGCCAGCAACTGGCCATCGCCCGCGCCCTGGTGACGGAGCCCCGGATCCTCCTCCTGGACGAGCCGACCGAGGGCATCCAGCCCTCGGTGGTCGCCGAGATCGAGGAGACGGTCCTCGCGCTGGCCGCCCGCGGCGGTCTGTCGGTCCTCCTCGTGGAGCAGCACGTCGGCTTCGCGATGCGGGCGGCGCGGCGGTACTACGTCCTGGAGGCGGGCCGGGTCACCTCGTCCGGCACGGGCGGCCGGGAGTCGGAGGCCGCCGTCCGTGAGGCGCTCAGCGTGTGAGCGCACGGCGGCGCCGGGCGCGCGGCGGGGTACGCACCTCCGCCGTGGCCCGGCCCGTCGGCGGGCGGGCGCGTGACCGCACGGCGGCGGTGTCGGCGGCAGGCCTCCGACGGCGTCCCCGCGGCACCGCTCCGCACTCCGTGCTCCGTGCTCCGTGCTCCGTCCTCCGTCCTCCGTGACGGACGCCCTTGTCGCTGTGGGCAGTTCGGCCGAAGGTCTCACCCATGGGGAGAACGCCTCCCGCCTCGTGCCGCCGCGCGCCCCCCTGAACCCGCCCGCACTCCGGGGCGTGGGATGGTGATTTACGGTATGTATCAGGCTATGGGAGTTCACCTCATCACAGGTGCCGGATCGGGCATCGGCGCGGCGGTGGCGGCGCTCTTCGCCGCGCGGGGACAGGAGTTGTGGCTGCTGGCGCGGGACGAGGCACGGGCGGGGGAACTGCGCGCCCGGTTCCCGCGGAGCCGGACGCTGGTGGCCGATCTGTCCGCGCCGGGGGCGATACGGGACCGGCTGGCGGCGCAGGTGCTGCCCGAGCGGCTGGACTCGCTGCTGCACGTGGCCGGGGTGGTGGAGTCGGGCCGGGTGGAGGAGTTGAGCGCGGAGGTCTGGCAGGACACGCTCGCGGTGAACCTGATCGCGCCGGCGGAGCTGACGGGACTGCTGCTGCCCGCGCTGCGCGAGGGCCGGGGACACGTCGTCTTCGTCAACTCGGGGGCGGGCGTGCACGCGCCTCCGCGCCTGAGCGCCTACGCGGCGTCCAAGTTCGGTCTGAAGGCGCTGGCCGAGTCCCTGCGGGCGGAGGAGTACGCGCACGGGGTCCGGGTCACCACCGTGTACCCGGGGGAGACGGACACGCCCATGCAGGTCAGGCTGCACCGGCAGTTCGGTCTCCCCTACTCGCCGGAGGCCCACATGAGTCCCGCGTCCGTGGCGGCCGCCGTGCTCACGGCGCTGGATCTGCCGCGGGACGCGACGATGAGCGACCTGATGCTGCGCCCGGGCTGCTGAGCCCGTCCCCGGTGCGGCCGGCCCCGGCCGCACCGGTTCCCCAGTGGCCCACCAGGTCGGCGTAGAGCGGGACGTCGGCCAGGAGCGTGTCGTGGGTGCCGGTGTGCGCGCCGGCCCCGTCCAGGAGGAGGACCCGGTCCGCGCGGCGGGCCAGGGACATGCGGTGGGCGATGGTGACGACGGTGCCGGGCCGGCGCCGGAACGCCTCCTCGACCCGCCGCTCGGCCGCCGCGTCGAGGTGCCGGGTGGCCTCGTCGAGGACGATCAGCCGGGCGTCGGAGAGGTAGGCGCGCGCCAGGGCGACGAGGGCGCGTTCCCCGGAGGAGAGCGCGGCCGGGTCGACAGGGCCGTCGAATCCCCCGAGCCGTGCGGCCAGGGTGTCCATCCCGAGGGCCGACACGGCGTCGGCGAGGACGGCGTCGGGGGTGTCGGGCGCGTGGTAGCGGAGGTTCTCCCGCAGGCTGCCGGCGAACACGTAGGGGTTCTGCGGCACCAGGATCCGGGCGTGTGCCAGGTCGTGCCGGGCGACGCGGTCGAGGGGCGCGCCTCCGAGGACGGCCTGTCCGCGGTCGGGCGGCAGCATGCCGGCGAGCACCTCGGCCAGGGTGGACTTCCCGATGCCGGAGGGGCCGACGACCACCAGGTGGTCGCCGTCGGCGAGGGTCAGATCGATGCCGTCGAGGACGGGTTCGGCCTCCGGGCCGTAGGCGAAGACGATTCCCGACAGCGCGGCCGACCCGTCCGCGGGCCGCGGGGCGGAGCGGGGGGCGGGGGGCGGCTCCGGACGACGGGCGGCCTCGTCGAGCCGTTCGGCCGCCACGGCCAGCCGCAGCCAGGAGGCGCCGAGTCCCTGGACCAGCAGGCGGATCGCGGGTTCCAGGGTGGCCAGGACGTAGGCGAGCACCCCCACGATCTCGCCGGCGGTCATGCCGCGGGCGTGCAGGCCCGGCGCGGCGAGGACGACGAGCAGGAGGGGGCTGTGCGCGCCCAGCGCCACGATCAGCCGCCGCACCGCGGACACGGAGGCGAGGGCCCGTGAGGTGCGCAGGTGGTCCCGGACGGCGTCGAGGGCCTCGCGTTGCGCGTGCTCGTGGGCCCCGCAGGCGACGATGTCGCGCAGGGCCGTGACGGTCGCGACCGTACGCCCCGCCAGCCTCTCCTCGGCGTCGAAGGCCTCGCGCTGTCTGCGGACGGTCGCGGGGGCGAGGACGGCGAAGAGGCCGAGTGCCGTCAGGAGAGGGGCGGCGACGAGGGGGACGGCGGCGGGGGCGAGGACGGCGGTGCCCGCGACGACGGCGGCGACCGTCAGGACGAACTGCCACAGCAGCATCAGCTGGCCGGCGAGCGCGTCCCGGACGGCCTCCACCTGCCGGGTGAGCCGGGCGACGGCGACGGCCGCGCAGTCGTCCCGGGCGGCGCCCGGTGCCACCGCGCGGTGCAGGGTGCCCGTGACGACGTCGCGCAGCAGCCGGTCCCGCAGCGGCTCGACGATCTCGGCGAGCCAGGGGTAGGTCTGCCGGCCCGCCCAGGCACCGCCGAGGGTGCTCAGGGCGAACAGGCCCAGCCCGAGGGCCGCCGTGCGGGGCCGGTCCATCAGGAAGCCCCGGTCGACGGCGAGGGCGAGGGCCTTGCCGGAGACGAGGGCGGGCGCGGCGGAGAGCAGCGTCCACCAGGTCAGCCGGAGCGCGGCGGCACGGCGGTGGGCGAGGGCGTCACGGACCAGGCGCAGGGCGGTGCCGTGGGCCGCGGTGAGGGACCGGGCGGGCGGGCGCGGGTGGGGGCGGGCTGGGCCGGTGGTGCGGTCCGCCATGGTCGTGTGTCCTTTCGTGGTCGGTACGGCGCGTCGGTCCCCTGCGTCGTCGGTGGACCTCGGTCCGCCGCGCCGTCGGGGGGGCGTCGGTCCTCCGCGTCCTCGGGGGGCATCGGTTCTCCGCGTCTTCCGTGGGCGTCGGTTCTCCGCACCGTCGGTGGGGGGCGTCAGTCCTCGGCGTCCTCGGTGGACGTCGGTCCCCCGCGTGCTCGGTGCGTGTCGGTCCCCCGCGCCGTCGATGGGCATCGGTCCTCCGTCCTCGGTGGGCATCGATCCCCCGCGTCCTCGGTGGACGTCGATCCGCCGCACCGTCGGTGGGCGTCGGTCCTCCGCGCCGTCGGTGGGGGGCGTCAGTCCTCCGTGTCCTCCGTGTCCTCCGTGCCGCGGAACATGCTGCGGTAGGCGGGTTCGTCCCACAGTTCGTGGTGGGGGGCGAGGGCTCTGACGCGTCCTTCGTGCAGCCAGGCGACGAGGTCCGCGCGGGCCGCCGTGGCCGTCCGGCGTGTCACGACCAGGCGTGTGCGGTCCTTGTGGGAGTCGTCCAGGGCGCGCAGGACCGCGGCCTCGGTGGCGGAGTCCAGGCTGGAGGTGGCGTCGTCGAGGACGAGGAGCCGGCTGTCGCGGGCCAGGGCGCGCGCGAGTCCCAGGCGCTGCCGCTGGCCTCCTGAGAGGGGCGCGTCGTCGAGGAGGGTGTGGTAGCCGGCCGGCAGGCGGCGTACGAAGGTGTCGGCCTGCGCGGCTCGCGCGGCCGCACGGACCCGGTCCTCGGGGAGCGGGTCGGCGGCGGCGCGCAGGGCGTCGAGGACCGTGGGGCCGGTGAGGTGCGGGTCGCAGAAGGCGTAGGCGACGGCGGCGCGCAGGTCGGTGGGGCCGATCTCGTCCAGGGGGGTGCCGTCGAGCAGCACGGTGCCCCGGTCCGGGGTGAGGAGGCCGCCCGCCACCGCCGCCAGGAGGGACGTGCCCGCGCCGGAGCGTCCGACGAGGGCGACGCAGCTCCGTGCGGGCAGGACGAGGTCCAGTTCGTCGAGGACGGTGCCGCCCGGGGTGCGCACGGTGATCCCGCGCAGTTCGACGCGTCCGGGTCCGGCCGGCAGGCCGCGCAGGCCCGGCGGCTGCCGGGGCACGGCGAGGACCTCCAGGACGCGCCTGCGTCCGGCCCGGGCGCGCGCGAGGTCCAGGAGGCTCTGGGCGGTGCCGAAGCCGCCGAGGCCCAGCGTGGCGTAGCCGAGCGCGGCGACGAGGTCTCCGGGGCCGAGGGCGCCGGTGGAGAGTTCGTAGCCGGCGACGGCGATCACGGTGATCTGTGTCGCGGGGGCGAGCAGTCCGGTGGACCAGGCGACGCGGCGCTGACTGTCCCACAGGGCGCGGCCGTGCCGGGAGAGTTCCGGGACCGGTCGCAGGACCCGCTCGATCTCGCGGTCGACCGTTCCGGCGGCCGCGATGGTGCGGTGGCCGGCCAGCGCGTCCAGCAGCCGGGCGGCGACGGCGGCCTGCGCGCTCTGGTAGCCCTCGCCCCGGCTGACGGTGTGCCGCAGGTGGCGGCGCAGCAGCAGCCAGCCCGCGGGGGCCGTGACCAGGAAGGCGGCGGCGAGTTCCGGCGCGAGCAGCCCCAGCGCGAGCACGGAGCCGGCGGCCATGGCGAGCTGGGCGACGGCGTAGACGGCGGCCTGGACGCTCAGTCCGGCCTCGGCGGCGCTCGCGGTGAGGCGGGCGACCAGGTCGCCGGTCGGCGTCCGCCGGGCGGGATAGGGGCCGGCGGCCATGATGTGCCGCACCAGGGCGGCGCGCAGCCGTGCCGTCGCCTCGGCGGTGGCGCGCGGACCCGCGTACTGGGCGAGGGTCTCGGCGGCCGTGAGCAGGCCGAGGGTGGCGGCGAGCGGTACGAGGCTCCGGCCGGCGCCACCGGACAGGGCTTGGTCGACGGCCGCGGCGAGGACGGTGGGCAGAACCAATGCGGCGACCGAACTCGTCGTCACCGACAGGGCGAGGAGGGCGGGCCACCCCCACGGGACGGCGCCGTCCCGTGGCCCGGCGCCGTCCCGTCGGCCGGTGCCGTCCCGTGGGCCGTTCCGCGGCGTTCGGCTGCCGCGTGCGGCCCTGCGGGAAGCCGTACGATCGACTGACCCGCTCCGCTGCGGCTGCTGTCGGTGGTCCTGTCCCATGCGGGGCTCCTGCGGGCGAGGGGCGGGCGGTCGGCGGGGCGGCACGAGAACGCCGGCCCGGGCTGTCCCTCAGCCCGGGCCGGCTCTTTTCACCAGGTCATCCGAGCGCGGGGCGGACGGACGGCCCGGGTCGTGCGACTACAGGCACAGCAGCGTGCTGACGGTGCTGTTGGTGCAGTTGACGACGGAGAGGGAGCTGAGCACCGACAGGTACTCGGTGGTCTCCTCGGGGGTCTCCAGGGCCTGCAGGCTGAGGATGGACATGGTGCTCTCCTGTCACTGTGGTGGTGCTTCCCGGCGGTCGCCGGAAACTTGTGGCCGCGACGGTGTGCGTCGCAGGGAGGGGTGCTGCCGCCCGCCGCGGTGGTCAGGGCGTCCGCGGGACGGCGAGGGGCGCGGGCGCCGCGACCCGTCGGCCGGTCCAGAAGGGCAGCGCCGGGGTGTCGGCGAGGGCCGACCCGAGGGCGAGCAGGATGCCCGCGGATCCGGTGGCGAGGTCCATCGACAGGCGCAGGAGCTGCTCGCCGGGGAAGGCCGCGTGCCCTTGATGGGGGACGAGGTGCCAGACGAGGCGCCGGATGTGCCGTCGGATCACCGCTCGGTGGACCGTGGTGCCGTCCTGGAGCAGGTGGAGCAGCAGGATCAGTCCGGCTCGCCCGTTGAACAGGCCGGGCTGGACGATGAACTCGGGCTCCGCGGCCCCGCGCATCTGTTCCAGGCTGCGCTGTCGCTCCGGGTCGGGGCGGTGGCGCAGCGCGGTGTGGAGGACGGCGGCGATGCCCGCGCTGCCCGACTCCAGGTACGGCAGCACCCGGCTGCCGTCGTCGACCTGGAGGGTTCCGTCGTCGCCCAGGACGCAGCGGGCGAGGTCGAGGCCGAGGGCGTGGTCGGCCGCGTCGAGCAGGCCCGTGTCGCCGGTGCTGTCGTACAGGCCGAGGAAGAGCAGGGCCGCCCCGGAGGGGCCGTGCAGGAGGCCGGGACGCCGGCCGGGGGCCGGGCCGCCGGAGCCGGCCTTCAGGCGTGCGGCGAGGCGTTCGGCGACGTCGACGGCGGCGGCGTGCAGGGAGGCGTCGGAGGTGGTGCCGGCGAAGTGCAGCAGCGTCAGTCCGATGCCGGGCAGTCCTCCGGCGAGGTCGTCCCCCTGGCCGTCCGGCGGGTCCTTGAGGAGCCGGTCGAGGAGGTTGTGCGCCTGCCGGGGGTGGCCGAGACGGTCCAGGGCGAGGGCCACGCCGTGGGCGCCGGTGTAGAGGCCGGGCCGGCAGGGCTCGCGGGCGACGGCGTCCAGGAGCCATTCGACGTGGTCCGGGTCGACGGGGGCGCCCACGGTGTGCAGGGCCCACAGCACGCCCGCCGCGCCGTAGGCGAGGCCGAGTCCGTCATGGGTGAACTGGTTGGGGTCCCCCGGGAAGAGGCGGTCGGTGCGCTCCGGGGTGGCGCTGGCGGTGATCGCCGCGGCCATGGAGTCGCGCAGCGCCGGCCAGTCCGCGCGGTCGCCGCTGAACAGCGCCGCCGGATCGTCGGGTTCGCGGGATGCGGGGGGTGGTGCGGAGGGCCGGCCGTGGTCCGGCCGGGCGGGCAGTCCGAATCGTCTGGAGGCGGCCCGGGCGAGCTGGTCGCGTTTCTCCGGGTCCAGCGAGACCAGCTGGAGCAGCGGCATGAAGATCCACAGCCGGAGCGCGTCCAGCGCGTACTCGTCGATCGCGTAGCCCTCCAGGTCGGCGGGGGCCGCGAAGCCGGCGGCGCCGAGCCCGGGTCTGACGAAGTCGTCGGCCGGCGAGGCGAGTTCGAAGTCCACGAAGCAGACCCGTCCGTCCGGGCGGACGATCAGGTTGCGCGGGTGGAGGTCCCCGAAGACGACTCCGCGGGCGTGGATGGCGCGCAGCCCTTCCTCGATCCTCGCGAGGACGGCCAGCGCCTCCTCCCGGTAGTTCTCGATCGTCTCGGGGGCGGGGTCGGGATGGACCAGGGGGTAGCGCCGCCCGAACCATCTGTTCAGGGGCTCGCCGGGCACGTACTCCTGCACCAGGAAGTGGTGTTCCCAGGCGGTGAGGCAGCCGAGGGCGGCCGGTACGGCGGGTACGCCCTCCAGGCGCCGCAGGATGTCGTGCTCCCTGCCGAGCCGGGAGACGGCGTCGTCGCCGCGCTGGTCGAGGCCGGCGTGCGGGCGGGCCTCCTTGAGGACCACCTGGTCGCCGCCGGCGGCGGGCCGGGCGATGTAGATGCCCCCGCCGTTGGAGAAGTGCAGGGCCCGTTCCACCGTGTACGGGAAGTCGGCCGTGCTCGTCGCGGCCCGGTCGGCGAGTGCCTGTGCCAGGACGGCCGGTACGGGAGCCCAGTCGGGCACCTCGAACACGGCGCGCCGCACGTCCGGGCGGAGCCGGCCCGACGGTTCGCGCAGGGCGAGGACGAGCTCACCGGTCTCCGACCGGCAGAACTGCTCGGTGAAGCCGCCGTAGCGCAGGTACAGCGGTCCGTTGCGCCAGCGCAGGTCGCTGAGGATGTACGGTCCGCGCTGGCCGGCGAGCGCCTCGTCGAGGTCGGTGAGACATCGTTCGAGTGCGGTCTCGTCGACCGGGTACAGGGTCATGAACTTGCCGCTGGACCCGCGGGAGGCGTATTTCGCGTTCTGCGTCTGCACCAGGGCCGGGCTGCGCAGGAACTTGTAGGCCACGCGCTGCCGGACGCAGTACGCGCCGACGACGGACAGGATGTGCTCCGCGTTGTCCATACAGGCGGACACGTGGATCTTCCAGCCCTGGTCGGGCAGTTCGACGTCGGCGGGCCGGCGGCCCACCCACACCTCCCTCGCGGATCCCAGCCAGCCGTGGGGTAACGATTCGCCGACTGCCGCGAATTCCTGGACGGTCGCCCAGCGGACCGGTGAGTCGTAGAACATTTTGTCGGCGTACGAATACGCCTCGTAGCGCATGTCCATAACTCTCCCCCATCACAGCGACAGTCGTTTCCCGGACGGATTCAATGAGCGCGGTGTTTCCGTCCCACTTCCTTGCGGAGTGATACGCTGACCGCTTTTTGTCCTGCGCTGAGAAGGTAAGGTACGTCCGGCTCCGGCAGGCAGAGCGCATGCAGCGCGCACAAAGGGGCGCGCGAAGCCCCGACGCCTCCGCGTTCTGCCCCTCAATTGCACCGCGCATATGCGTTCGATCCTCGCCCGGGCGATTCCCGTACGTGATTTCTTCGAACTCGCGTACCGTCCGTATCCCTGGACCGGGAGCGCGCGCCGGCCGGATTCCCCGCGGTATGTCGGTTGCCGCCGCCCGGGTCAGCGTTCCCGCACCGTTCCCACGGCCCGGAGGGTTCGTACCGCCGCGCGTTTCAGCGCGGGCTGATCACGCAGCAACCCGTGGACGAACCTCTTCGGTTCGCGGCGCAGCCAGTGCAGTGCCGCGCCCGGACCGGGTGTGCGCAGGGCTCCTTCGTGGACGACGAGGTCGCCCGTCTTGAAGGAGTTCTTGTACGGGGCGTCGCCCCGTCCGAAGTCGACCAGGTGGATGCCGGACGCGGCGGCGGCCTCGATCATGCGCAGGTAGAGGACGCGGCCGGGCGAGAACGTGGCGACGGTGCGGTCGTAGGAAGGGAACCAGCAGGAGAGGACCGTGCGGGAGCGGAGGCCGAAGTGGGCGGCGACGGGTGCGTCGGCCGCGTAGAGCACCGACAGGATGCCGGAGCAGTCGGGTGAGGTGGTGCCGGAGAGCAGGTGCACCAGTTCGGTGATCCACCGCTGGGCGAACGGATCCCGGCGTCCCGTCCTGCGGTACTGGGCGGACTTCCACGCGATGAGGGTCCGCAGGGCCGCCGGATTCCGCTCGTCGTGGACGAAGCGCAGCGGACCGAGGCGCCGGCTCATGCGGCGTTCCTGGGCCAGCGTCGCCTTCAGGAAGCCTCGC
The DNA here is from genome assembly GCF_042888135.1 of Streptomyces sp. NPDC003247. Lineage (NCBI taxonomy): Bacteria > Bacillati > Actinomycetota > Actinomycetes > Kitasatosporales > Streptomycetaceae > Streptomyces > Streptomyces sp. NPDC003247. The sequence continues at coordinate 653,937 of NZ_JBIAPF010000005.1, read as the reverse complement.
GCCTGTGCGCGGAGGTGGTTCTCGTACTGGTCGAAACCGCCGGTCAGGTCGACGACGGGGGAGGCGAACCGGCCCGTCGCGTAGGGCAGGAAGATTCCCTGGCCGCTTTCGAGGTGGTTGAAGTCCCATGCGGTCAGGGAGCAGGCGCGCATGAGGTGCTGCGGGTCCAGCCGTACGCCGTCGGGGTGCAGGATGGCGCCCTGGCAGTCCGAGACGCCCAGGCCGACCGCGCGGCCGTGGCCCCATCGTCCCCGTTGGTAGGGGAAGTAGCCGACGGGTTCCGGCTTCCGGCGCAGGACCGCTACCCGGGTGTCGGGCCGTACACGGCCGACGGCGCGGGTGAACTGCGCGGTCATGAAGGGGTTGGCGACGGCCGCGGTCGTGGTCCGCAGCTCGTTCCAGAGGCCGAGGTCCCCCGGTGTCAGGTCGTCGGGGTGCACGACGTCGATGCGCGGTGCGTTCATGGCAGCTCCTGGTGTCGCGGGGTGGCGAGTGACCCGGCCCGGCCGGGTGGTGCGCGCGGGCGACCGGCTCGGAGGGCGGTCGCCCGCGGGTGGGGGGCAGGCAGGTGCCGAAGTGCCCGTCAGGGGTCGGCGAGCGGTTCGGCGGTGCCGGAGCGTGGCGTCACGTACGGCACCGCGCCCGTCCGGCGGAACATGCCGTGCGCGCGGGAGCCGGGTGCGAGCCGGCGGTCGCGCGCGCCGTCGCCGATACGGCGGGGCCTGTGGCCGGCAGCACTCCCGGGCCGGCCGTGCCGCCCACGGGCGGGCGGCCGGGCTCGGGGGGAGGAAGTGGGTGCGCGGTCATACTCGTCCATGGTCGACGAGACGCGTGACCAGGACCTCGAAACGGGGAAACTGCGGTATATGAACGTTCGGTCGGGTGGTCACATCCCCGGGTGAAGGGGCCGGGAGGGGGCGCCCGCCGGCTCCCGGGCGGGCGGCAGGCTCGCTTCGAGGTCGTCGAGGGCCGCTCTCGCCGCGGCGATACGGGCCCGCAGTTCCTGGTCCGGGGCAGGCACCGGCTCCGCGCCGTCGGCGGTCTGCTCCCGTTCCAGTTCGCGGGCCTCCTCCAGGGAGCTGATGACGACTCCGATGAGGACGTTGACCAGGACGAAGGAGGCGATCAGGACGTAGGAGGCGTAGTAGACGATGCTCCAGCGCGATATCTCCAGTCCGGCGTGGACCGCGTCGCCGAGGCCGTCCAGGGTCATCAGCAGGAAGAGGGTGAGCACGGCGCGGCCGATCGAGCCGTACTGCTGCGGGTCCTGTCCTCCGAAGAAGACCCAGCCGACCATGGCGTAGACGTACAGCAGCAGGGCGCCCACCAGCAGGAAGCTGACCGTGCCGGGCAGGCTGCGGGCCACCGCGACCATGACGATGCGCAGTTGGGGCAGGAAGCGGGCGGTGCGCAGGACGCGGGCCAGGCGCAGCAGGCGCAGGACGGTGGTGTTCTCGCGGACGACGGGCAGGACCGCGCAGGCCACGATGGCGAGGTCGAACAGGTTCCACGGGTCGCGGAGGAAGTCGCGGGGACGGTCGGCGTGGGCGCAGGCGCGCAGGAGTATCTCGACGGTGAAGGCGGCCAGGCAGAGGTGTTCGGCGAGGCGCAGCCAGCGGTGCCAGTCCTCGACCAGGCCGCCGTAGGTCTCCGCGCCCAGCAGTGCGGCGTTGACGAGGATCAGGGTGAAGACGGCGAGGGCGAACCAGCGGGCCTCGGTGACGGCGCGGGCCCGTTCCGCCAGGACGCTGCGGGCGGGTCGGGGCGCGGCGCCCGCGGGAGCGGGGCGGTCGGTCATCGTGCTCAATCTGCTCCTCGGCACAGTGGGCCGTGCCCGCCGGTCGCGGTGATCGGCGGGCAGGCTCAGTGATCATGCTTCAGGACAGATGTCTACAGCACCGTGGACAGGTGCGGCCAAGTCGCCCGCGGCCGGAGGGCGGCGAACCGGCCTATCGCCAAGGGCACTTGTTGATTGTCCGCCACCCAGCGATACTTCTACAGACCTGTAGATACGCTGGGGTCGCCGGTGGGCACGCCGTGCCGGTCGGGTGGGCACCATCGAGAGAAAGCGGACCGGATGTTCGGCCTGAGCGAGCTTGCCGTGATCCTCATCGTCGTCGTCGTGTTCCTGGGGATCAGGAAACTGCCGGAACTGACGCGTTCGGCGGGCAAGGCGGCACGCATCTTCAAGAGCGAGGCCAGGGCGCTCAAGGAGCAGGACACCCCGCCCCGCTCCTGACGGCAGGGACGTCCGCCGCTCACCCGGCGGCCGCCTTCAGGCCGGTCGCGAGATCGGCGATGAGGTCGTCGACCCCTTCGAGGCCCGCGGAGAGCCGCACCAGGCCCGGCGTCACCCCCGCGGCCGCCTGCTGCTCCGCGTCGAGTTGGGCGTGGGTGGTGGACGCGGGATGGATGACCAGGCTGCGCACGTCGCCGATGTTCGCCAGATGGCTGAACAGCCGTACGCCTTCGACGAAACGGCGGCCGGCTTCCAGTCCGTCCACGAGGTCGAAGGCGAGGACCGCTCCCGCGCCGCGCGGCAGGTACCGCTCGGCCTGGCTCGCCCAGGGGCTGGACGGCAGGCCCGCGTAGTGGACCCGTCCGACCTGCGGCTGTGCCTCCAGCCACGCGGCCACGGTGCGGGCGTTGGAGACGTGCCGCTCGATGCGCAGACTGAGCGTCTCCAGCCCTTGGAGGAGCAGGAAGCTGTTGAAGGGCGAGACGGCCGGCCCCAGATCCCGGACCAGCCGGGTGCGCAGGCGCAGCGCGTAGGCGAGACCGAGGTCGGAGAACCGGTCCCAGAAGGACAGCCCGTCGTACGTCGGATCGGGGTGGGTCAGGCCCGGCCACCGGTCGGGGTCCGCGCCGAAGTCGAAGCGGCCGCCGTCGACGACGACCCCGCCGATGCCGGTGCCGTGTCCGGACAGGAACTTGGTGGTGGAGTGCACGACGATGTCGGCGCCGTGCTCGAAGGGGCGCAGCAGGTAGGGCGTCGGCACGGTGTTGTCGACGACGAGCGGCACACCGACCTCGTGGGCGATACGGGCGACCGCCTCGATGTCGAGGACGTTGCCCCGCGGGTTGCCGACGCTCTCGCCGAACATCGCCTTCGTGCCGGGGCGTACGGCCGAGTACCAGGCGGCCAGGTCGTCCGGGTCGTCGACGAAGGTGACCGCGATGCCGAAGTCGGCGAAGGTGTGCTCCAGGAGCGTGCGGGTGCCTCCGTAGAGGGAGGGGGAGGCGACGACATGGTCTCCGGCGCGCGCCAGGTTCAGCAGGGCGAGGGCCGTCGCGGCCTGTCCGCTGGCCACGGCGACGGCGGCGGAACCGCCCTCCAGCGCCGCGATGCGCTCCTCGGCCACGGCGGTGGTCGGATTGGACAGCCGGGTGTACGCGTGCGTGGTGAGGTCGTCGAGTGCGAAGGCCGCCGCGGCGTGCGCGGTGTCGCGGTAGACGTAACCGGCGGTCTGGTGGATCGGCACCGCCCGCGCGCCGGTGCCCGGATCGGGTACGGCGCCGGCGTGGACCTGACGCGTCTCGAACTCCCAGGCCTTCGGGTCGCCGCTCATCGGCTGCCTCCGCGCTTCGCCAGGACGTCGGACCACCAGCGTGCGGCGACCCGTGGGTGCGAGCGGAGCCAGCCGACCACGGCGTTCTCCCCGAAGGCGGCCAGGAGGGGGTTGTCCGGGTCGTCGGTGACACCGCGGCTGCGGGCGGCGAGCTCCGGCGGCAGCCGGAGGGGCTCGACGACCGCGTCGAGCCGCGGACCGAGGAAGAAGGGGACGGAGTAGCGGTCGACGCCCGGCCGCGGGCTCACCACCCGGTGCCGGGTGGCCTTCAGATAGCCCTGTGTGGCGATCTCCAGCATCTCGCCGATGTTGACCACGAAGGCGTCCGGTACGGGCACGGCGTCGATCCAGCCGCCGTCCTCGCGCCGGACCTGGAGCCCGCCGACCTCGTCCTGCTGCAACAGGGCGAGGTAGCCGTAGTCCTTGTGGGCGCCCACTCCCTGGCCGGCGTCCTCGGCGGGGCGCGGCGGATAGTGCACGATCTTGACGTGCACGGCCGCCTCGTCGTCGAACCACTGGTCGAAGTGGCCCTCGTCCTGCCCGAGCGCGGCCGCCAGGGCCCGCAGCACCTCCCGGCTCACGCGCAGCGCCTCCGCCTGCCAGCGCAGCACGATGCCGCGCAACTCCGGCAGCGCGGAGGGCCACTGGTTCGGCCCGACGAGGCGGAGGTAGTCGGGATCGCCGGGGGCGACGTCCAGGGCCGCCCGCTCCGGACCGATGTCGATCTGCTCGCGCCAGTCGGCACCGCCGGCCGTGTACTCGGTCCCGACGCGCGTGTACCCGCGGAACTGCGCCGAGTTGACGTTCTCGATCTCCAGCCGCCGCTCCTCCGGAAGCGCGAAGAAGGCGCGGGCCGCGTCCAGGACCTCGTCCCGCAGGGAGGCGGGAACGCCGTGTCCGGTGACGTAGAAGAACCCCACGTCGTGGGCGGCGTCGCGCAGTCCGGCCAGGAAGGCGTCCCGGTCGGTGCCGGGATCGCGGAAGCGGGAGATGTCGACGACGGGGAGGGCGGTGGGCTGTGCCATGGGATTCCTTCGCGGCGGCAGCGGACTTACGCACGGCGCCGGGTGGGGCAACGGGCTTACGGGAGCGGCCCGTTGCGGAGGAGCGGTCGAGTGCGCGCCGAGAGCGGTTCGGGGAAGGGAGGGACGGGATCGCGGGCCGTCACACGGCGGTCAACGACAGATCTGGTCGAACTGGTCGGCGCGGCGGCTCACCCAGAACGGGTCGAGCAGCACCGTGTGTGCCTGGCCAGTGGTCTCCATGGCCGGATCAAAGCACACGTTCGCGGGTGCGTCCACCGAGTGTCTCGGCGGGTGTGCCGACGGGTGTCCCGGCGGGTGTCCCCACGGGTGTCCCTCACGGGTGTTCCCCCCGGGTGGGACGGCTGCCGGGACGACGGCCGGGCGGACGCCCCGTGCACGCTCGGCGCACGCCCGGCGGACGGCCCCGGCGGACGGCCGGGTGAGGCGCCGACGTGCGCCGTCTCCCTCTCCGGAGTGCTGGTGCGCCGTCACCATTCTGTGGTTACCTGACTCCATGACCGTGCTCGTGACCCGCCGCCACGTGGACTACGTGCGTGTCACCACCACGTGTTGTTCCGCCGCGAGCTGACGCCGCGCTCCGGCCTTCGATCCCCCTCTTCACCACCGCACCGCGCTGTCCTCAGCCCTGCCTCCTTCCGGTCGGACGGCAGCCACGCGGTGTCCTCACAGCGCCCCGCACCGCCCCGCACGAGGGAGAACCATGACCCAGCCCATCGACTCCGTCACCGCCGGCCACACCCCCGAGGACGAACCGGCCGGGCCCGACACCTCGGCCTGGTCCTTCGAGACCAAGCAGATCCACGCCGGCGCCGCACCCGATCCGACGACCGGGGCGCGGGCGGTGCCGATCTACCAGACGACGTCGTTCGTGTTCCGCGACACCCAGCACGCCGCCGACCTCTTCTCGCTCGCCGAGCCGGGCAACATCTACACCCGCATCCACAACCCGACCCAGGACGTCTTCGAGCAGCGGATCGCCGCGCTCGAGGGCGGGGTGGCCGCGGTGGCCCTGGCCTCCGGGCAGGCCGCGGAGACCCTCGCGATCCTGACCCTGGCGAGCGCGGGCGACCACATCGTCTCCAGCACGTCCCTGTACGGCGGCACGTACAACCTGCTCCGCCACACCCTGCCCCGGTTCGGCATCGAGGTGTCCTTCGTCGACGACCCGGACGACATCGACGCCTGGCGAGCGGCGATCCGGCCGAACACGAAGGCCCTGTTCGCCGAGACGCTCGGCAATCCGCGCGGCAACGTGCTCGACGTGCGGGCGGTGGCGGACGCGGCGCACGAGGCCGGCGTCCCGCTGATCGTGGACAACACCGTGCCGACCCCCTACCTCCTGCGGCCCATCGAGCACGGCGCCGACATCGTCGTGCACTCGGCCACCAAGTTCCTCGGGGGACACGGCACCACCATCGCCGGTGTCGTCGTCGACGGCGGCACCTTCGACTTCGGCGCGCACGCCGAGCGCTTCGCCGACTTCAGCGAGCCGGACCCCAGCTATCACGGCCTCCAGTACTGGCCCGCCCTCGGCCCCGGCGCCTTCGCCGTCAAGCTGCGGGTGCAGCTGCTCCGCGACATCGGGCCCGCCCTCTCCCCGCACGCGGCCTTCCTGCTGCTCCAGGGCGTGGAGACGCTCAGCCTGCGCATCGAGCGGCACTCGGCCAACGCCCAGGCGCTGGCCGAGTGGCTGGAGCGGCGCGACGAGGTCGCCGCCGTCCACTACCCGGGGCTCGAGTCCAACCGGTGGTACGCGGCCGGGCAGCGCTACCTTCCGCGCGGCGCCGGGGCCGTGCTGTCGTTCGAACTGCGGGACGGGGTCGAGGCGGGCAAGCGGTTCGTCGACGGCGTCGAGCTCTTCAGCCATCTCGCCAACATCGGCGACGTGCGCAGCCTCATCATCCATCCGGCGTCCACCACGCACAGCCAGCTGAACGAGGAGCAGCTGGCGGCGACCGGCACCTCGCCCGGCCTGGTCCGCCTGTCGGTCGGCATCGAGAGCCTCGCCGATCTCAAGGCGGACCTGGAGGCGGGGTTCCGCGCGGCGAAGGGCGCGTCCTGAACGCCGTAGCAGCCGCTGAGGTTCCCCTCCCGCCGGTCTCCGGGGCCTGGCGGGAGGGGGACCCGCCGGGCCGCCGCCGATGGCACGTGCGGGAGAAGCCACTGCCGTTGGAGGCAGGGGGCGAACTGCCCGGGGTGCGGCTCGCGTTCGAGACCTGGGGGCGGCCGGCACCGCGCGGCTCCAACGCCGTGCTGGTACTGCACGCGCTCACCGGCGACAGCCATGTGGCCGGACCGGCGGGACCCGGTCACCCCACGCCCGGCTGGTGGGACGGGCTCGTCGGGGCCGGTCTGGCACTGGACACGGACCGCTGGTTCGTCGTCGCCCCCAATGTGCTGGGCGGCTGCCAGGGCAGTACCGGACCGTCCTCGACACGTCCCGGCGGACGGCACTGGGGTGGGGCCTTCCCCCGGCTGACACAACGCGACCAGGTCGCCGCGGAGGCCGGTCTGGCCGACGCGCTCGGCATCGACCGCTGGGCCCTGGTGGTCGGCGGTTCCATGGGCGGCATGCGCGCCCTGGAGTGGGCCGTCGCGTACCCGGAGCGCGTGGGCGCGCTCCTCCTGCTCGCCACCACGGCGGCGGCGAGCGCGGAGCAGATCGCCTGGGCCGGCATCCAGCTCCACGCCATTCGCGGTGACCCGCACTGGAACGGCGGCGACTACTACGACAGGGGCCGGGGTCCGGACGCGGGACTCGGCCTGGCCCGCCGCCTCGCCCACGTCACCTACCGCAGCGAGCCGGAGTTGCAGGTCCGCTTCGGCCGCGCGCCCCAGGGGGCGGAGGACCCCTGGAACGGCGGCCGGTACCAGGTCGAGTCCTATCTCGACCACCAGGCCGCCAAGCTGGTGCGCCGCTTCGACGCGGGGAGCTACGTCGTGCTGGCGGACGCCATGAACACGCACGACGTCGGTCGCGGTCGCGGCGGTACGCGCGCCGCCCTGCGCCGGGTGAGCGCCAGGACGCTCGTCGCCGGGGTGAGCTCCGACCGTCTGTACCCCCTCGGCCAGCAGGCGGAGCTGGCCGCCGGGATCCGCACGGCGGACCGCCTCCGGGTGATCGAATCCCCCTACGGGCACGACGGCTTCCTCATCGAAGGGGAGCAGGTCGCCGCGCTCGTGCGGGAACTCGTCGGGTGACGGCGGCCGGAGTCGTCGGGCGACGGCGGCGCGACTCGTCGGGTGACGGCGGCCGGAGTCGTCGGGCGACGGCGGCGCGACTCATCGGGTGACGGCGGCGCGACTCATCGGGTGACGGCGGCGCGGTGTTCGGCCGGGCGCGGCGCGCGGGCCGGGTGCCCCGGGCGCCGCTCGGCCCTCACCCCGTCAGGAGCGGCAGCGTGCGGTCGGCCGTCCACTCCTCCAGTGAGCCGTCGTAGACGCGCACGTCCTCGACCCCGGCCAGGGTGAGGCCCAGCGCGGCGAGGGTGGCGGAGATGCCGCCGCCGCAGTAGACGACCACGGGGCGCGTGGCGTCGGCGGGCAGGCCGGCGGCGTAGGCCTTCAGCAGCCCGTCGGGGACGACGTCGCCGTGCTCGGTCAGGACGCCCCGCGCGGGCAGGCTGACGCTGTGCGGGATACGGCCGCGCCGGGTGTAGCGGGTCGGGGCCGTGCCCTCGAAGTGCTCCCGGCCGAGAGCGCAGACCAGCGTGCCCGGCCGGCGGCCGAGGCTGATGTCGTGGACGAGCCGACGGTCGGCCCAGAGGTCGCGCCCTCGCTCGGGCCAGGCGTCCGGTGCGGGGTGCCCGGCCGTGGTGGGGCGCGCTGTGGTGGGCAGCGTCGTGGTGGGGTGCGCCGTGGTGGGGTGCGCCGTGGTGGGGTGCGCCGTGGTGGGGCGCGCTGTGGTGGGGTGCGCCGTGGTGGGGCGCGCCGTGGTGGGGTGCGTCGTGGTGGAGCGTGTCGTGGTGGGGCTCGTTGTGGTGGCGTCGCCGGTCTCGACGGGCAGTCCGAGCCGCCTCCAGCGGGCCAGGCCCCCGTCCAGGACGCGGGCGGCGACGCCGGCGTTGCGCAGTGTCCACCACAGCCGGGTCGCCCACTGCATGCTGCCCGCGTCGTAGACGACCAGCTCCGTGGCGGGGCCGGCGCCCAGTGAGGCCAGTTCCCGGTGCACCGCCGCCGGGCCGGGATCGGCGAAGTGGAAGGGCGCCGCCGGGTCGGTGAAACGGGTGAGCAGATCGACGTGGAGGGAACCGGGCAGACGGGCCTCGCGCCAGGCCGACCGGCCCGACTCGGCCCGGTAGTCCCCGTCGTGGCGGGGCGGGGCCAGCAGCACGGTGGCGTCGACGATCAGACGGTGGCCACCGGGTGGTGTGGCCGCCGCCAGCTCCTCGGGGGTGACCAGCACCTGGGTTCTGTCCGTTCCGCGCTCCTCGGCCACCGCGCCATGACTCCTCACCTGGTCCTCCTCGGGCGCCCGGTCGCATCGGTCCGGCGCGCGCGGCCCACACCGGCCGGGTGGGCACCGCGATGCTAGCCCGACACGTATGCGTGTGTCGACACGCGTATACGCTGGTGTACAGAGGGCGGGTCGGTGGTCTAGGCTGCGGACGTCGCCGAGGCGGCGCATCGTCGTTCCGGAGCAAGAGGGAGTCATGAGCACAGTGCGCAAGGCGGTCGGTCCGCCCCCGCCCGACCCCGACCGGGACCAGCCGGAGCAGCACGGCTCCGAGCACTACTGGCGGCTGCGGCAGGACATCCTCAACGGCCGTTTCCCCAAGGACGCACCGCTCCTGGAGACCGCCCTGAGTACCGCGTACGGCATCTCCCGGACCCCCGTCCGGGAGGCACTCGGCCTGCTGGAGCACGACGGTCTGCTGGAACGCGCCCCCCGCGGCTACCGCATCCGCTCGGGCACCTCCGAGGACGTCGTGGAGATCTACGAGGCGCGGATCGCCCTGGAGTCGGAGGCCGCCGCCTCGGCCGCGCTGCGCCGTACCGACCTGGACCTGGCGCGCCTGCGCCACCAGCACGAACTGATCTGCGATCCCGACAGCGAGCACGCCGCCCGGGCCGCCAACTTCCGTTTCCACGAGGTCCTCTGGCAGGCCGGCCACAACGCGACCATCGCCGAGCTGCTGGTGAAGCTCACCGCCAGGCTGCGGATCTACGACAGCGGTCCGCCCTCCTCCTTCGGCGACCCCGACGTGCTACGCGAGGAACACGAGCGGATCCTGCGGGCCCTCCAGGACCACGCGCCCGACGAGGCGCGCGCCGCGACGCGGGCCCACCTCAAGCGCAGCCTGGACCAGCGCATCCGCGTCCTGGTCAGCGGCGGGGACACGGACTCCGGCGGCTGACCCGCCCCGCACCCACCCCGCGCGCGTTCCCACCCCCGCGCTCACCGGCCGAGCGGCCACCACCGCACCGGCCGGCCCCAGCCCCAGCCCCAGCCCCAGCCCCAGCCCCAGCCCCATGCTCCGGAGCACTGCACCGGACGAGAACCGGGACCTTCCCGGCGAGACCCGACGAGAGGAGACCACCGTGGCTGGCCACCCGTCCCGTCTCCTCGCGCCGCGACGGCACGGCGACCCGCACCCGAACACCGACTGTCGCTGTCTCGGTTGTCACTGTTGTCACTGTTGTCACGGTTGTCGCGTCCCCTCCGCCTCTCGCCGTCCTCCCCCGTCACTCCCGTCCGCCGGCCCCGCCCCCGCCGCGTCGGCCACCGCACCAGGAGCAGCACCGCATGAGCAGCAGCACCGACCGGCGCATCCGCCTCAACGCCCTCCGCCAGTCCACCGTCGGTCACACCGCCGCGGGACTGTGGCGCCACCCCGACAGCCAGGCCCACCGCTACCGCGACCTGGGCCACTGGACGGAGACGGCCCGCATCCTCGAACGCGGCCGCTTCGACGCGCTGTTCATCGCCGACGCCCTCGGCCCGCTGGAGGTCTACCAGGGCCGGGTCGACGCGGCCCTGCGGGACGGGATCAACACCCCCACCGACGACCCGCTGCTCCTGGTCAGTGCCCTGGCGGCGGCCACCCGGCACCTCGGGTTCGCGGTCACCGTCTCCGCCACCTACGAACTGCCCTACGCGTTCGCCCGCAAGATGACCACCCTCGATCACCTCTCCGGCGGCCGGATCGGCTGGAACGTCGTCACCTCGGCGCTGGACAGCGCGGCGCGCAACCTCGGCCTGACCGAGCAGATACCGCACGACGAACGGTACGTGCGCGCCGAGGAGTTCATGGAGGTCGTCTACAAGCTGTGGGAGGGCAGCTGGGAGGACGGCGCCGTGGTGCGTGACGCCGGGGCGGGAGTCTTCGCCGACCCCGCGCGCGTCCACCCCATCGTCCACCGGGGCACGTACTTCGACGTGCCGGGCATCGCCCTGTCCGAGCCGTCCGTGCAGCGCACGCCGGCCCTCTACCAGGCGGGCACCTCACCCGCGGGGCAGGCCTTCGCCGCCCGGCACGCCGAGGGCGTCTTCCTGTCGGCGTACCGCCCCGAGATGGCCCGCGGGCTCGTCGACTCCATCCGGGCCAGGGCCGCCGAGGAGGGCCGCGACCCCTCGGACCTGAAGTTCTTCGCGGGCGTCACCGTGATCACCGCGCCCACCGACGCCGAGGCCCGCGCGAAGTACGAGGACTACCGCGGGTACGCCTCGCTGGAGGGGAGCCTCGCCCGCTACAGCGCCCTCCTGCACATCGACCTCTCGCGGCTCGACCCCGACGTACCCCTGGAGTACGTGGACACCGAGGGCATCCGCGGCATGGTCGAGGTCTTCACCCGGCTCGACCCCACCCGCACCTGGACGCCCCGGGAGATCGCCGACTTCGTGGGGGTCGGCGGCGGGGGGCCGGTCATCGTGGGCTCCCCGTCCACCGTCGCCGACGAACTCGAACGCTGGACGGACGCCGCCGGCGTCGACGGCTTCAACATCGCCGACCCGGTCACCCCCGTCACCCTGCGCGACTTCGTCGACCTCGTCGTCCCCGAACTCCAGCGCCGGGGACGGGTGTGGACCGAGTACGAGGGCGCCACGCTGCGCGAGTACCTCGGCCGGCCCGGACAGCCGCGGCTGCCCGCGGACCACCCCGGCGCCGCCCACCGCCGTCCCTGATCCCACCCCGTCCTCCCCGGGGGACGCGCGCGCCGGCGCCCCGTACGCCCCGGGCCGCGCGCCCCGCCCTCCGTCACGCCGTCCGCCCCTGGAGCCACCCGTGTCCCAGATCCGCGTCATGCTCGACTACTTCCACCCCTGGCCCAACGCGGCCGGCTTCTACACCGCCCGCGACCGCGGCTGGTACCGCGACGCCGGCCTCGACGTGGAGCTGGTCGTGCAGGACCCCGGAGTCGGCGACACGCTGGAGTACCTCACCCGCCGTCGCGTCGACTTCGGTGTGTTCCCGCCCAACCGCCTGCTGGCGCGCCGGGCGCGCGGTGAACGCCTGATCGGCGTCGCCGCGGTCAACCACCGCGGACTGGAGGCCGTCCAGACCGTCACCGGCAGGGGCATCGCGCGTCCCCGCGACCTCGCCGGCCGGCGCATCGCCTTCAACCCGACCCCGCGCGGCCGGGCCATGCTCCGCCACCTGATAGCCGCCGACGGCGGTGACCCCGACTCCTTCGTCACCGTCGACGCGGGCTTCCGGGAACTGACGGTGGACGACATCGAAGCCGGCCGTGCGGACGCCACCTTCGGCAACTACTGGTCCTGGGACGCCCTGCGCGGCGAACTGCCCGACGCACGCCGGATCACCTGGCCGGTCGACGAGATCGGCGCCCCCCGCTACCACAGCTACCTCCTCGGCGCCCACGAGGAACTCGTCGACGCCAACCCCGTCCTGGTCGGCGCGTTCCTCGCGGCGACCGCCCGCGGGTACCACGCGGCCGCCGAGGACCAGGAACGCACCCTCGCCCTCCTCGAACGCGTCATCCCCTACTTCCCGCAACCGCTGATCGCCCGCTCCCTCGCGCTCGTCGCCCCCACGTGGACCGACCCGCAGGGCCACTGGGGCGTCGTGGACGCCGACCGCACCGGCCCCTACGCACGGTGGCTCGCGGCCCACGGCGCCCTCCCCTCCGCCGAGGGCTGGCAGGCGTCGTACACCAACCGGCTACTGCCGCTCGCCCCGGCGGTCGCCGCGTGAGGCCCCGCCTGACCCGGCGGGTACCGGTCGACCTCAAACGCACGTGCAGCGCGCTCTGTCGCACGGCCGCCGTACCGCACCCCGTACCGCACCCCGTTCCGATCACCGCCGTGCCCGCACGAAGAGAGCCCCCGCCATGATCCGCCGTTCCCCGCTCCGCCGCACCGCCCTGCCCGCCGCGGCCGCCGCGCTCCTGTTCGCGGTGACCGCCTGCTCCGCCGGCGCCGAGGCGACCGCCTCCGACCCGTCCGCCACCACGGTCACCCTGGCCCTGGACTGGACGCCGAACACCAACCACACCGGCATCTACGTCGCCGAGGAACTGGGCTGGTTCGAGGACGCGGGCATCGACCTGAAGATCCTCCCCTACGGCTCCACCGACCCCAACACCCTCATCGCCTCCCACAAGGCGGACTTCGGCATCTCCTACCAGGAGGGCGTCACCGTCGCCCGAGCCGCCGGCCAGGACATCACGTCGGTGTACGCGGTCACCCAGAAGACCAACGTCACCATCGCGGTCTCCGCGAAGCGCGACGACATCCGCACCCCCAAGGACCTCGACGGCAAGACGTACGCCGGCTTCGGCGCCGCCTACGAGAAGCCCCTCCTCCAGGAGGTCATCCGCAACGCGGGCGGCAAGGGCGAGTTCACCTCGGTCGCGCTCAACACCTCCGCCTACGCGGCCCTCTACGCCGGCCAGGCCGACTTCGCCATGCCGATGCCCACGTGGGAAGGGCTGGAGGCCGAGCTCACCGGCAAGCCGCTGAAGAACTTCGCCCTCTCCGACTACGGCTTCCCGGAGATCTACTCCACGCTGATCGCGTCGTCCGACGCCTATCTGAAGAAGAACACCGGCACCGCGAAGAAGGTCGTCGCCGCCCTGTACAAGGGCTACGCCTACGCCGCCGCCCACCCCGAGAAGGCCGCCGACCTGCTGATCAAGGCCAACAAGAGCGAGCTGACCAACACCGAGCTGGTGCACGAGAGTGCCCAGCTGCTCGCCGACGACTACTACCGGGCCGCCGACGGCACCCTCGGCGGCCAGTCCGCCGAGCGCTGGCAGGACTTCGCCGACTTCGAGTTCCAGGCGGGCCTGCTCAGCGACGCGAACGGCAAGAAGCTGACCGAGGCGCCCGACGCCTCCTCCTTCTTCACCGACGACTACCTGCCGGAGCAGTGATGGACGCCCCCACGGCCCCGTCCGCCGCCTCCACCGCCTCCACCAGCCCTACCGCCTCCACCGGCTCCACCGGCTCCACCGGCCGGGTGGCCGCGACCGCCGCCGACCCCGCGGCGGCGCTCCGCCCCGCCGCATCGCCGGCCCCGGGCCGCGTGCGCGGCCGAGCCGCGGCCGTCCTCGCCACCGTCTGGCCACCCCTGCTGGTCCTCGGCGTCCTCGTCGCCGGCTGGCAGGCCTACACCGAGGTCACGGCCATGGACCCCACGGTCCTGCCCAGCCCCGGCCGGGTCCTCGCCCAGGGCTGGGAGAACCGGGCGGACCTGTGGGCCAACACCGTGCCCACGCTCCAGGAGACCGCCGCCGGCTTCGCCCTGTCGTTCGCCCTGGCCTGGGCGGTGGCGGTGCTGCTGGACTTCTCCACCGCGGCCCGCCGCGGCCTGTACCCACTGCTGGTCGCCTCCCAGACCGTCCCGATCGTCGCCGTCGCCCCCCTGCTGATCATCTGGTTCGGCTTCGGACTGCTGCCGAAGATGCTCGTCGTCACCCTGGCCACCTTCTTCCCGCTGGCGGCCAACCTCGCCGCCGGATTCGCCTCCGCCGACCGCGAGGCGATGCGACTGCTGCGCTCGCTGGGCGCCGGCCGTCTGCGCACCTTCCGGCTCCTGCGGGTCCCCAGCGCCATGCCGTACTTCTTCGCCGGACTGCGGGTCAGCATCACCTACGCGGTCGTCGGCGCGGTCTTCGCGGAGTACGCGGGCGCCGAGAGCGGGCTCGGCATCTACATGCAGGCCCAGAAGAGCGCGTTCCGCACCGATCTGGTGCTGGCGGCCGTCACGGTGACCGCCGCGCTCAGCATCGCCCTGTTCGCGGCGACCTACCTGCTCGAACGCCTGCTGCTGCCGTGGCAGCGCATTCTCCGGAACGAGGATCCGTCATGAGCGCCGTAGATCCCGCGCCCTCGCACCGCGGCGGACTGGAGGTGCGCGGCGTCGGCAAGTCCTTCGGCGCCCTGGAGGTGCTGCGCGACCTGCACCTCACCGTCCGCCCCGGTGAGTTCGCCGCCGTCATCGGCCCCAGCGGCAGCGGCAAGTCGACCCTGTTCGACCTCGTCTCCGGCCTGGAGCGGCCCACCGGCGGCACGGTCCTCGTCGACGGCGAACCGACCGGCCCCCGCTCCCGCCAGGTCGCCCACATGCCCCAGAAGGACCTCCTCTTCCCCTGGCGGACCGTCCTGGACAACACCGCGCTCGGCCTGGAGGCGGAGGGCGTGCGCCGCAAGGAGGCCCGGCGGCGGGCCGGCGAGCTCTTCGAGGCGTTCGGCCTGGACGGCTTCCAGCGGGCCTACCCCGCCCAGCTCAGCGGCGGCATGCGGCAACGCGCGGCGCTGCTGCGCACGGTCGTGCTGGGCCGGCCGGTGCTGCTGCTCGACGAACCGTTCGGCGCGCTGGACTCGCTGACCCGCACCGACATGCAGCTGTGGCTCGCCCGGATGTGGCAGCGCTACCGCTGGACGGTCGTGCTGGTCACCCACGACATCCGCGAGGCGGTCCTACTCGCGGACACCGTGCACGTCCTCTCCCCGCGCCCCGCGACCGTCGTCGAACGCATCGAGGTCCCGCGCGGCGGACCCCGCGGACACGCCGGCCTCACCGAACCCGCCCTGGCGGCCGTGGAGCAGCGCGTCCTCGCCGCCCTGCAACGCCGTACGGCGCCCGCCGGCGCGGCCCCCGACGGCGGCGGCGCCCCTTCCAGCCCCGAGTACGAGGAGTCCCCCGCGTGAGCACCCTGCTCGCCCACGGCCTGGGCCACGAGCCGGTGCGCCCCGACTGGGAGCCGCTGACCGAGCAGGAGGTCGCCGACGTCCTCGGACGGTCCGCCCGGGTGCTGTGGCGCAGCCCCCGGCCCCTGTCCGCCGCCGCGCTCGTGGACGCCGGACGCCCCCTGTTCGTCAAGCGCCACCATGTGAGCGTGCGCACCCTGGACGGCCTCGCCGAGGAACACGCCTTCCTGCGCCACCTGCGGGCCAACGGGGCCCCGGTGGTGGACGTCGTGTCCGCCACCGGCCGCGGCGAGTGGGTGTACGAGGTGCACACCGCCGGCACCGGCACCGACCTGTACCGGGACGCCCTGTCCTGGTCGCCGTTCACGTCCGCCGGGCACGCGCGACAGGCCGGGGCGGCACTGGCCCGGCTGCACCTGGCCGCCGTCGGCTTCGACGCGCCGCGCCGCCGGGTGCAGCCGCTGGTGAGCTCCTTCACCGTGTTCGCCGACCGCGACCCGGTGACGGCCCTGCACCGCTACGTCGACGCCCGCCCCGCGCTCGCCGACGCCCTCGCCGGCCGGCCCTGGCGGGACGACCTGGAGCGCCTGCACCTGCCGTACCACCGTGAACTGGCGCCCCACCTGGACGCGCTGGAGCCGTTGTGGACGCACAACGACTGGCACGCCTCCAACCTCCTGTGGGACGCCTCGCGCTCCCCCGCGACCGTGTCGACCGTCCTGGACGTGGGCCTCAGCGACCGCACCACCGCCGTCCACGACCTGGCCGTGGCGCTGGAGCGCAACATCGTGCAGTGGCTGGACCTGCCGTCCGGGGAGGTCCGGGTCCACCTCACGCACCTGGACGCCCTGCTCGACGGCTACACCGCCGTGCGTCCCCTGACGGCCGCCGAACGCGCCGCGCTGCCGGCCCTGCTGCCCCTGGTCAACGCGGAGTACGCGCTCTCGGAGATGGACTACTTCGGGGGCGTGACGCGATCGGAGACCAACACCGCTCTGGCGTACGCCTATTTCACCGACCACACCGCGTGGTTCGGCGGCCCCGCGGGCCGTCGGCTCCTCGACCGCCTGCGCGACCGCCTGGGCCCGACCGGCTGACCGCGACCGCCCGCCGGACGGCACCCGCACCCGGGCCCGGACTCCGGATCCGGGCGGCTGGGCTCTGCCCGTGGTCGCAGCGCTCCCGGCCCAAGGCCCACGCCCCCAAGGCCCACGGCTGACCCGAGGCCCACGCCTCTCACCTCCGGGGCGCGACCGGAGACGGCTTGGGCGCGACCGGGGGAGGCCGGGGTACGACCGGAGACGGCTTGGGCGCAACCGGGGGAGGCCGGGGCACCACCCGGGGGGCGGGAACAGGGCCCGCCCCGACGCGGATGGCGGGCGGGCCCTGTCCGCCGGATCGATTGTCCGGTCCGCCAGCGGCCCGGACCACGCGTGCGCGGGGGCGGCCCGGGTGAACCGTACACACCCCGTGTGCGGTGCCCTGCGCTTCTTCCCCAGGGCGGGGGTGGGTCCCCAGGCGCTTCTTTCCCAGGGCGGGGGTGGGTCCCCAGGCGTCCGGCGCGACGCCCGCCATCGGCCCGGGGCCGAGCCTGGCCGGGCCGGGCCGGGCCGGGCCGGGCCGAGCCCACGGCGGTGCCGCGCCGATGTCCTGGGCGGAACCGATCACCAGTGCGGTGCGTTCTTCGAGAGCCGGATTCATCCGGGTGCGCCCCCGGTGGCGCGGCCGGGCGCGCTGTCCGTGCCCCCATGTGGCCGCACCGGCGCGCGTGGCCCGTCCCGCAGGTGGGAAGGCGCTACGCGACCCGGTCCGCACCCGACCCCCGCTTGATCGCCCACCCGCCGCGACGACGATACTGACTACTCCCCCGTCGTCCCCGCTCTCTCGAATGGACCCATGCTCACCTCCCCGCCCGCCCCGCCCACGACTCCGTCCACCGTGTGGCTGGCCCGCGGCCGGCACACCGGGCCGACCGCGCCGGACGTCCTGCGCAAGAACCTCCGGGCGCTCAAGGACGACGCGACGATCCTGGACTTCCTGGAGCTGCCCGAGGAGGACACCGCCGACGGCGAGCTCGCCTTCGAGGCCCGGTGGCTGCTGCCCGACGACGTGACCGTGCGTGCCCGGCTGACCCTCGCGGAGTGGTCGGGGCGCGGGCAGGAGTGGACGCTCGTCGCGGAGGCGGAGCGTCCGTGGGACCTGCGCGGTCCGTCGCCCGCGGCCATGTTCTGGCCCTGGGCCGCGGACGCGGACGCGCCGTGGGGCCACGAGACGGTCACCGGGCAGCGGTACCTCGACATCAACCCGCTCCCGGCGGACGACAAGGAACTGCGGCGCACCCTGCGCGACGCCTGCCGGGACACCTGGACCGTTCACGTGGTCGTCCACGAGGCCATGACGCCCGACGAGCGGGGCCGCCGGTCGCTGGTCCCGCTGCTGCCCGCCGGCCTGCACCACCGCGTGGTGGAGCACCGCGCCGCGCCCCACCAGCTGCGCACGGTGAACTGGGCGCTGCGGGACTTCGCCGTGGAGCTGCCGCGCGGCGGTGCCCTGGTGCTGCCAGGATCGCCCGCTCCGGAGGCGTACGAGGCGGGATCCTTCTCGGTGCGCAGCGTGTTCCTGGACGGTTCGCACCCCACCGAGCTGCTGGACGCGGTGACCCGGTTCGCCGTGCTGCCCAAGCCGCTGCCGGAGGGCGGCGAGGCGGCGCTCACCGTGCTGCGCGAGCAGTGGCGGCTGCTGACCCTGGAGGAGGAGCTGGCCCGCGAGCGCTCCCTGGTGGTGATGTACAAGGAGGCGCTCGAGGCGATGACCCAGTCCCGGGACCTGTACCGGGAGGCCGCCGAACAGGCCCACGAGGCGCTGGCCGCCTACCGCGAGGCGGCCGACATGGGCGAACGCCCGCAGCCGCAGCCGAAGCCCGGCGGCGGCTCCCCCTTCCAGCAGCTGGGCCGGACCCTGGAGCGGCTGAGGGAGACCGCGAAGGGCCTGCGGCCCGCCCTGCCGGCCGGGGGCGGCTCCCGCGAGCCGGACCGGGAGGGGCCGGAGGAGCAAGTCATGAAAAAGGACAGTGGCGCGGAGAAGGCCGGCTCCGGGCAGGACGGCGGGACGCGGGGCGGCGCGGCCTAGCGGACGACGCTGCGGAACAACGCTGCGGGTCAGACGCCCAGGGCCCCGGGGCGGCAGAACTGCCGCGCCCGTCTCGGCAGGACAGCGGCAGCCGCTCGGCGTCCGCTCCCAGCGCCTCCCGTTCCCGCGGGCTGAGCGGCGCCCGCCCGGTCGCCACCCGCGCGTACCGCGCGTCGTCCGGGTCCGGGGGGCGCCGGCCGGCCGGGCAGACCGTCCGGCGTCTCCGTACGGCCGCCGGCCCGGCGGTGGCCGGGTCGGGCGCCCAGTCCCGCCCGTAGGTGACGGCGTCGCGGTCGGGAGGGGCGGAGGCAGGCGAGCGCGGGGCCACGAGCGCGCGCTGGGCGTCCGCGAGACACAACCGTTCCGTGTCCCTCGCATGGCGCTCTCCGCCGCTTCCGCCTCGTCCGTCCCCTTCGTCTCCTTCCGTGCCGGTACGTGTGGCGCGGCGTGGACTGGATACGCGGTCCCCACGGCATGACGGATCTTCCGGAAGGGATCCATCCCATGGGCAGCGAGCACGGCTCCACGGGCGGCACCACCGCGTCGCCTCCCCACCGCTCCGACACGAGGCTGCGGGTCAACGGCAAGCCGCACACCCTCTCCGTCGACCACCGGCGGGTCCTGCTGGACGTCCTGCGCGAGGACCTGGACCTCACCGGCGCCAAGAAGGGCTGCGACCACGGTCAGTGCGGCGCGTGCACGGTGCTCGTCGACGGCCGGCGCGTCAACAGCTGTCTGCTGCTCGCGGTGTCCCTGGACGGCTGCGACGTGACGACCGTCGAGGGCCTGTCCGGCGACGGTGAGGCGCCGCACCCGCTCCAGCGGGCCTTCCTGGAGCGCGACGCGTTCCAGTGCGGGTACTGCACGCCGGGCCAGCTCTGTTCCGCGGTCGGCGCGATCGCCGAGGCGGAGGCGGGCCACCCCTCGCACGTCACGGACGTCCGGGCGGCCTCGGGGCCGGTGGCGCTGAGCCGGGAGGAGATCCGTGAGCGGCTCAGCGGCAACCTCTGCCGGTGCGGCGCCTACCCCCGCATCGTCGACGCGGTCGAGGACGTGGTCCGGTGAAGCCCTTCGCCTACGTGCGGGCCGGCAGCCTCGCCGAGGCCGCCGACGCCTACGCCTCCCACCCCGGCGCGCGCTACCTGGGCGGCGGCACCAACCTCGTCGACCTGATGAAGCTCGGCGTGGAGGAGCCCACCACCCTCATCGACGTCACCCGGCTCCCGCTGGACCGGGTGACGGAGCTGCCGGACGGCTCGCTGCGGGTCGGGGCCCTGACCCGCAACAGCGACCTGGCGGCGCATCCGCTGGTCCGTGACCGCTACCCGGCCCTGTCGCAGGCGCTGCTCGCGGGGGCCTCGGGGCAACTGCGCAACGCCGCCACCACCGGCGGCAACCTGCTCCAGCGCACACGCTGCCCGTACTTCCAGGACGTCTCCAAGCCGTGCAACAAGCGCGCGCCCGGCAGCGGCTGCGGCGCCCGCGACGGCGTGCACCGCGACCACGCGGTGCTCGGACACTCGGAGCGGTGCATCGCCACGCACCCGTCGGACATGGCCGTGGCCCTGGCCGCGCTGGACGCGCAGGTCGAGCTGTACGGTCTGGCGGGCGTGCGCCGGGTGCCCGCCGCGGAGTTCCACCGGCTGCCCGGCGAGCACCCGGAACGGGACACCGTCGTCGAACCCGGGGAACTGGTCACCGGCGTGCTGCTGCCGGCGGCCACGGCCGGGCTGCCGTCGGCGTACCGCAAGGCCCGCGACCGGGCCTCGTACGCCTTCGCGCTGGCCTCCGTCGCCGCGGTGCTGGAGGTGGCGGACGGTGTGGTCGCGCACGTCGGGCTAGCCTTCGGGGCGCTGGCGCACCGGCCCTGGCGGGCCGGGCGGGCGGAGGAGGCGCTGCGCGGCGCGGCGCCGACCGCGGCGGCGTTCGAGCACGCCGTCGGCCTCGAACTGTCCGCCGCCCGGCCGCTGCGCGACAACGCCTACAAGGTGCCCCTCGCCCGCAACCTCGCCGTCGACGTCCTGACACGGCTCGTGCAGCCCCGGGAGGAGTCATGACAGCCGCCGCCGTGGGTGCGCCCGTCGAACGGCGGGACGGGCCGGAGAAGGTCACCGGCACCGCCCGGTACGCCGCCGAGTTCCCCCTGCCGGGACGGCTGTTCGCCCGCCCCGTGCCGGCCACGGTCGCGCGCGGGCGGGTGACGGGCGTCGACGTGTCCGAGGCGTCCGGGGTGCCCGGCGTCGTCTGCGTCCTCACCCACGAGAACGCGCCGCGCCTGGCCGATCCGGACGACGCCACCCTCGCCCTGCTCCAGGGCCCCGAGGTCCCGCACCGGGGCTGGTTCGTGGCCCTCGTGGTGGCCGACGGCCCGGAGGCGGCCCGGGCCGGCGCCGCCGCCGTCCGCGTCTCCTACGCCGAGGAGCCGCACGACGTCACCCTGTCCGCCACGCACCCGGCGGCCTACGTGCCCGAGGAGGCCAACGGCGGCTACCCGGCCGTCCGGGAACACGGCGACCCTGAGGGTGCGTGGGCGGACGCGGCCGTGCGGGTCGACGCCGGCTACCGGGTGCCGCCCCTGCACAACCACCCCATGGAGCCGCACGCCAGCACCGCGCACTGGGACGGCGAGCATCTGACGGTGCACACCTCCAGCCAGGGCACCACGGTCGTGCGGGCCGTGCTCGCGGGGATGTTCGGGCTGGAGGAGGAGCAGATCTCGGTCGCCGCCGAGTACGTCGGCGGCGGTTTCGGGTCCAAGGGCACGCCCCGGCCGGACGTGGTGCTCGCGGTGATGGCCGCGCGGCACACCGGACGTCCGGTCACGGTGGCGCTGCCCCGCCGTTTGCTGCCCGCGGCCGTCGGGCACCGGGCGCCCACCCTGCACCGGATCCGCCTCGGCGCGGACGCCGACGGCCGGCTGGCGTCCCTCGTCCACGAGGTCACCACGCACACCTCCCGGGTGAAGGAGTTCGTGGAGCAGGCGGCGGTCCCCGCACGGGTCATGTACGCCGTGCCGCACAGCCGCACGGTGCACCGGGTGGTGCCGCTGGACGTGCCCACGCCGTCCTGGATGCGGGCGCCCGGGGAGTGCCCGGGCATGTACGCCCTGGAATCGGCCGTGGACGAACTCGCCGTCGAGCTGGGCCTGGACCCCGTCGAGCTGCGGATCCGTAACGAGCCGCGGGCCGAGCCGGACACCGGCAGGCCGTTCAGCAGCCGGCACCTCGTGGAGTGCCTGCGCGAGGGCGCGCGCCGGTTCGGCTGGGAGGGGCGGGATCCGCGCCCGCGCTCCCGCCGCGAGGGGGCGCTGCTGATCGGCACGGGCGTGGCCGCCGCCACCTACCCGGTGCTGGTGCTGCCGTCGACCGCGGCGGCCCGCGCGCTGCCCGACGGGAGCTTCCTCGTCGAGACCAACGCCACGGACATCGGCACCGGGGCCCGGACGGTCCTGGCGCAGATCGCCGCGGACGCGCTCGACGTCCCGCCGGAGCGGGTCCGGGTCCGGGTGGGCAGCAGCGACCTGCCGGCGGCGTCGCTGGCCGGCGGCTCCTCCGGCACCGCCTCCTGGGGCTGGCCGGTCCACGAGGCCTGCGCCCGTCTCGCGGAGCGCCTGACCGAATTCCCCGGCCCGGTGCCCGAGCAGGGCCTGGTCGTGCACGCCGACACGGCGGGCCGGGCCGACGCCGACACCCCGTACGCGCGGCACGCGTTCGGGGCGCACTTCGCGGAGGTCGCCGTCGACACGGTGACGGGCGAGGTGCGGGTGCGGCGCCTGCTGGGGGTGTTCGCCGCGGGGCGCATCCTGAACGCCAGGACCGCCCGTTCCCAGTTCGTCGGCGGCATGACCATGGGACTGGGCATGGCCCTCAGCGAGGGCAGCACCCTGGACGCCGCCTTCGGCGACTTCACCGAGTCCGACCTGGCGTCGTACCACGTGCCCGTGCACGCGGACGTGCCGGACATCGAGGCGCACTGGGTGGAGGAGGACGACCCGCACCTCAACCCCCTGGGCGGCAAGGGGATCGGCGAGATCGGCATCGTGGGGTCGCCGGCCGCCGTCGGCAACGCCGTGCACCACGCCACGGGGGTCCGGCTGCGCGAACTCCCCCTGACACCCGACCGCGTGCTGGCGGCACTGTCGGCGTCCGCCCGGTGAGCACGTCCGGCCGATGAGCACGCCCGGCCGGTGAACGCGTCCGGCCGATGAGCACGCCCGGCCGGTGAGCACGCCCGGCCGATGAGCACGCCCGAACGGTGAACGCGTCCGGCCGGTGAGCACGTTCGGCCTGTCAGCAGGTCCGGTCCGTCAGCAGGTCCGGCCGGTAAGCGCGTTCGGCCAGTCGGACCGCGCGGCCGTCGGACCCGGCGGCCGTCAAACCGAGCGGCCAAGGACCCGGCGGCCCCGGACCAGCGCCTGGAATGCCCCCGCACGCCGGTCCGGTGCACCTCCTGCGCCCCCCTCGGCGCGACGTGCGAGGGAACCCTGCCTTTACCGGGAACGCCGGTACGTTGCGCCGCTCGGGCGTGGCCGTCGCGTGGAGCGGCGAGATATTGCCGTCGGAAAGGGGGCATTCGGGAATCGAAAACGGGGAAATCGATGACCGGGGGAACCACCGCACACCGCGCGGCGGACCGCGCACAGGGAGGGCCCGTGGATGCGACGACCACGCTCATCGCCGTCGCGGTGGTGCTGGCGGCGGCGCTGTTCGCCGTGGCCGCCGTCGTGCTGATCCGGCTGGTCCGGGCCCGGAGAGGGCTGCGGCGGGCGGGTCTGCCGACCGGACCGCGCTGGGTCTTCTGGGGCGCCGTCGCGTACTTCGTCCTCCCGACCGATCTGATCCCCGACCCGGTGTACCTCGACGACATCGGTGTCCTGCTGCTCGCCCTGCGGTCCCTGCGCCGCACCCCCGACCGCGCCGGAATCGCCGACTGACCGCCCGGTCACGAGTTTTCGTCCCGCCCGAGGCTCATCCTCCCTGCTCAGCTCCCCGCGCCGCGCCCCACAGCCGTGTCGAACACGGAGAGTAAGGAAACCATTCACCCGTTCGATTCGTATAAGTGACTGAAGGTCCGGCTGACGGGCCGAAGGTCGCACCACACAGCGGGCCCGAGTGACGTCGCACAGCGGCACCGCTTGATCGAGGCAGTACCGACGAGGGAGAGACGATGCAACCGTTCGCGCTCAGCTACGCACGCCCCGCGGCGGAGTTGGAGTTCGCCACTCCGTACGCCTACGACCCAGGACTGCAGTTGAACGTGCTCCTCGACGGCCGGGTCGCCGCCCGCGACCACGCGCTGCTGAGGGAGCTCGGGACGACGACCTCGACGGCGGGTTCCAAGACGCACTTCGACGACTGAGCACGGGCCGACACGATGACCGTGCTCATCCTGACCTGTGAAGAGGACGTCACGGCGGACATGGTGGTCGTCCACCTGAACGCCGCGGGCGTCCCCGTCGTGCGGCTCGACCCGGCCGACCTCACCCAGACCGTCGCGCTCTCCGCGGAGTACGTGCACGGCGGCTTCCGGGGCCATGTGTCGTCCGCGGGGCGGCTGGTGAGCCTGGACGCGCTGCGGTCCGTCTGGGTCCGCCGGCCGGGTGCGGCGGCGGCCCGGGCCCCCGAGCCGTCCGCGTGGCTCACGGAGGAGGCCTCGCAGGCGCTGTACGGGATGCTCCGCGGCGGCGGGGCGCGCTGGATGAACCATCCTGACGCGGCCCGCCGGGCCCGGCACAAGCCCTGGCAGCTGAGACTGGCCCAGCGCAGCGGCCTGCCGGTGCCGGCCACGCTCATCACCACGTTCCCGCAGGCGGCGCGGGACTTCGCGGAGCGCTACCCGGACCTGGTGGTCAAGCCCGTCTCCGGGGCGCATCCGCAGGACCCGCCCCGGGCGGTGCCCACCACCCGGGTGCCGCCGGGCACCGACTTCACCGCCGTCGCCTACGGTCCGACCCTGCTGCAACGGCGGGTGGCCAAGCGGGCGGACATCCGGCTGACGGCGGTCGGCGACCGGCTGCTGGCCGCCCGCAAGGAGACCCCGGACGAGGGCGACTCCGACGTGGTGGACGTGCGCTTCGCTCCGTCCGGCGCGCCGTGGCGCCCGGCGGAGGTCCCGCCGCGCCTGGCCGACTCCGTGCGCACGTATCTGCGTGAGGCGGAACTGGCCTACGGCGCCTTCGACTTCGCGGAGGACGCCGACGGGACGTGGTGGTTCCTGGAGTGCAACCAGTCGGGGCAGTTCGGTTTCGTCGAGGTGGACACCGGCCAGCCGATCGCGCTCACCGTGGCGCGGTGGCTCGCCCGGGCCGAGCCCGGGGGGTACCCGCGGCCGGCGGACTGCTGCGGTTCGGCGGCCCACTGATCCCCCTCCCTGTTCCTCCGCCCGCCCGGGCCGGAAGCCTGTGGAAGCGCTTCCGGCCCGGGCGGGCACAAGGGTGCACATCGTCTGTTCCCCGGTGGTCCGGGCGCTCAGACGGCCAGGGACAGCCCGCTCTCCCCGTCCCGCTCCGGGTCCCTTCCCTGGCTCTTCCCCTGGTCCGGTTCCTGCCTCGGCACGCGGGCCGCCGGAGGGCTCCCCACCGCGGAGACCAGCAGGGCGTCCGCCGCGGCGACCGCCTCGCGCACGTCGGAGGTGCCCATGAGGACACACAGCGTGTAGGTGACGTCCTCCAACTCGCGGGCCGTCTGCGGGCTCTCCCGCTCCGCCTGAGCGATCTTCAGCGACGCGTACCGGGTCAGCAACGTCCTGACGGCCTTAGGGTCCGGAACGATCACGAGCGCCCCTCTCTCCAGATGTAGTGCGCAGCGTGTGCCCGAACCCGGGCGATTCATGCGTGGGCGCGCCGGAGGTCACCCGCCGGGGGTACGATTTCCGCCACTTGGTCCCCGTCCGGGCATCAGGCGGCCTGACCCCCGTGCAGTGCCGTGTACGCGCCGCCGCGGTGCAGGAGTTCCTCGTGGGTGCCGGTCTCCAGGATCTCGCCGTCCCCCATCACGACGATGCGGTCGGCGCCGCGCACGGTGGACAGGCGGTGCGCCACCACGAACGTGGTACGGCCGCGCAGCAGACGGGCGAGGGCCTGCTGGACGAGCGCCTCGGAGCGGGTGTCGAGCGCGGAGGTGGCCTCGTCCAGGATCAGCACCTTGGGGTCCCTGATCAGGGCGCGGGCGATCGCCAGCCGCTGCTTCTGCCCGCCCGACAACCGGGCCCCGCGCTCACCGACGAGGGTGTCCAGGCCCTCGGGCAGCCGGTCGACGAACTCCAGGGCGTTGGCGTCCCGCAGGGCCGTGCGCACCGCCTCCTCGTCGGCCTCGTCCTCCATGCCGTAGGCCACGTTCTCCCTGACGGTGCCGTCGAAGAGGATCGACTCCTGCGGGACGACGGACACGAAGCGCCGATAGGTGCGCAGGTCCAGCGTGTTCATGTCGGTTCCGTCGAGCAGCAGCCGTCCCGAGGTCGGCCGGATGAAGCCGATGACGAGGTTGAGGACGGTGGACTTGCCCGCTCCGGAGGCGCCGACCAGGGCGACGGTCTCGCCCGGCGCCACGGACAGCGTGAAGTCGCGCACCGCCGGCCGGCCGCTCTCGTACGCGTACCCGACGTGATCGAAGGTCACCGCGCCGTGCAGACGGGCCAGTTCGGCCTTGCCCTCGTTGTCCTCCAGTTCGGGCGCCTGGAGCACCTCGCCGACCGAGCGGACCGACTCCAGTCCCTTGGTGATGATCGGGGCGAGACCGGTGAGCGTGGTGGTGGAGTTGGTGAGGGTGGTGAGGAAGGCGCTGAGCATGACCACGTCGCCCGGGGTGACGCCCCACACCTCGTAGTACGAGACCAGCGCGGCGCCGGTCAGCACGAGCACCCCGACGACGTTGAGGACGACCCAGGAGATCGAGCCGAAGCGGCCGTTGAGGAGGTCGAGGCGCATCCCGGAGGTCAGCAGGCGGTGCAGGGTGCCGTCCATGCGGCGCAGCGCCTTGCCCTCCAGGCCGTGGGCGCGGGTGACCGGGATCAGCCGGGTCATCTCCGTCACCCGCGAGGAGAGCGTCTCCACCTCGTGGCGGAAGTCCTCGTTGTGGGTGCGCAGCCGGGACCGGAGCCGGGCCACGACGAACGCGGCGGCGGGCACCACGACCAGGAAGACCGGCAGGAACTCCGGGGTGCGCACGGCGATGATGACCAGACCGCCGGTGAGGACGGTGATCGCGCCGAGGCCGTTCTCCGCGGTCTGCTGCACCATCTGCTCGACGGCCTCGACGTCCCGGACGACCTTGGCCTGGAGGACGCCGGCGCTGACCCTGGAGTGGTAGCCGATGGACAGCTGCTGCATACGGGTGCACAGCGCGGAGCGCAGGGTCGTGCCCATGCGGCGGACGCTGCCGTAGAGGAGGCGGACGTAGAGCAGGTGCAGCGGGAAGTTGACGACCAGGATGAACATGATGACGCCGGCGCTCGTCCAGAGTTTGCCGATCGGCTGGTGCTGGACGACGGTGTCGATGATGGACGCGGTGATGAGGGGCAGCAGCCAGATGGGGCTGTGCTTGACGGTGAACACGACGACCGCGCCGGCCAGGCGTCGGCGGTCGGCGCGCAGGAGGTAGGCGAGCGTGCGGATCGGGTGTTCGTCCCGGTAGCGATGGTCGAGGGGTCTGTCGTGCGACGACGCCATCGGCGGTGGTCCTCCCTGGTGCCGGATGAAGGGGCCGTTGCGGGGGGGCTCTGGTCGCACCCCCGCACGGCAAGCGCTTTCTTTCCCTGTGCGGCCGGGGATAACCCCCGCGCCGCGCGGTCCCGTCGGCCGGACGGCGTCGGGCTCCGCCGGTTCACCGGCCGTCAGGACGGGGCCGGCGGCGGCCGCCGAGTCGCGGATCGTCTCCGGGCGGATCGCCCCCGGGATCGGCACGACGACCGGGGGCTTGGCCGGCATCCGGGCCCGAGCATCCGGGCCAGGCAGACGCGCCGCGGACCGACGCCGTGCGCCGCGGCGCCGAGCCGCCGCAGCGACGCCTCGCAGGCCGCCTCGAGGTGTTCGGGGCGGCCGTCGACGGTC
This sequence comes from Streptomyces sp. NPDC003247, assembly GCF_042888135.1. Lineage (NCBI taxonomy): Bacteria > Bacillati > Actinomycetota > Actinomycetes > Kitasatosporales > Streptomycetaceae > Streptomyces > Streptomyces sp. NPDC003247. Next base: position 626,031 of record NZ_JBIAPF010000005.1, on the reverse strand, counting down.
CAGCTGCCGTCGCCGGGGCGCCGATGGCCGCCCTTGCCGGCGACCAGACGTCCGCGCCCCGGTCGTGGCCGGTGAGGGCCCGGGCGGTCAGGGCCTCGTCGGGGCCCCGCTCGCCGGCGCGGAGGCGGCCGGCGTCCGCGGTGTCGATCAGCGTCACCCCGGCGTCCGGGGCGGCGCGCAGGGCGGCGAGGGAGCGCGCCTCGTCGGGGCGGCCCTCGATCGACAGGGGCATCGCGCCCGGTCCGACCGCGCTGATCTCGGCCTCACCGGTACGGCGGGTGTGCATGACCTCGTGACCTCTCTGCGACGGTCGGGGGAGGACCGTCGCGGGAACCGGACAGGTCCGGTGCGCCGACGGGGGTACGGCACACCGGACTCGACGGGTCCGGTGCGCCGACGGGGGGGTGCGGCACACCGGACTCACAGGTTCCAGCCTGGCCCGGCCGACGCCGGAGGTCCAACGACAGAAAGCGATTCCATTCAGCAGCGCGGGCGCTGAATCCGGCCGGGTGTCACCAGGTCCCGTGTCACGAACGGGACGTCAGGTACTCCTCCACACCCGGGGCGACGTGCGCCTCCTCGACGTTCACCGTCCCGCCGACCGCCTTAGCGTCGGGCTTGAGCACGTACGTCGACTGCGAGGCGGGCCGGGAGACGTCGGAGAAGTCCTGCGGGGTGCCCAGGCCGGTGTCGGCGTTCTTCTGCGACCGGTGCGCCTTCACCAGGTCCTCCCGGGTCAGGCTGCCGGCCGCGCAGGCCTTCTCCAGGTCGGCGCCCAGCAGCCGGGCCGCGTTGTAGCCCGACAGGACACCGGAGTCGACCTGCGAACCGGGGTACTTCTTCGTGTAGGCGGCGACCATGCTCCTGACCCCGCCGAGGTCGGAGCTGACGGCCGGCGCGGCGCTGACCACGTTCAGCAGGGCCGTCAGGGCGGGCGCGGCCGGGGTCTTCATCAGCTGCGGGGCGAAGCCGGGGGCGCTGCTCACCACGGGGACGCTGAGGCCCCGGGAGGCGGCGACGCCCACCAGGGAGGCGGTCTGCGCGGGTCCGGCGCTGATCAGGACCGCCTTCACCCCGGCCTTCTTCAGCGCCGAGACCTGGGCGGACAGATCCGTGTCCGTCGCCTTGATCTTCTGGTCGACGATCTTCAGGCCGGCTTTCCGCGCGGCCCAGGTGGAGCCTTCGAGCGCGTTGGAGCCGTAGTCGCCCTCGAAGTAGACGTGGCCGACGCTGTCGCCCTTCTTCAGGCCCTTGGTGCGGGTGAGGAAGTCGACCGCGGCGATCATGTCGAGGTCGTAGGTGGTGCCGAGGACCTGGATGGAGTCCTTGCCGAGCAGCGAGGCGGCCCACGCCTGCGGGAAGGTGAGCAGGTGGTCGCGTTCGACGTCGTCGAGGAGGGCCGCGACCACGGGCGAGCCGATGACCTGCGGCAGGGCGAGGACGTCGGGGGCGATGTCGGCGTAGGCGGTGACGGCCTTCTGCACGTCGTAGCCGTGGTCCTTGACGACGATCTCGACCTTGCGGCCGCAGATGCCGCCGTCCGCGTTGGTCTCGTCGGCCCACATCTGCTGGGCCTGGACGATGCTCTTGCCGAGGGTGGCGTAGGGGCCGGTGAGGTCGGTGAGGGCGCCGAGCCTGATCGACTTCTCGGTCACGCCGGGGCCGGACTTGACGCCGTCGGCGCCGTCGGAGGTGCTGCCGCCGTCCGCCTTGGAGCTGCAGCCGGTGGCCGCGATCAGCAGCGCGGCGAGGGCCGCGGCGAGGGCGGTGCCGGGGGTGCGGTGTCTGTGGTGCTCGGTCTTCACGGGGTGGGCTCCTTGGCTCGTGCGGGTGAGGCGGGTGTGGCGGGCGGGCGGGGCGCCGGGGCGCGGTCCGGGGAGGGGGCGCGGCGCCGGCGGGCACGGAGGCGGCGGGTCAGGCCGTGCAGTCCGTCGGGCGCGTACAGCAGGATGAGGACGATGGCCGCGCCGTACAGGTAGCGGGCCGCCTCGGTCGGGCCGACCGCGCCCTCGCCGCCCGTGCCGGGGGCGGCGACCAGGGGCAGCTGGTCGGCGTAACGGGTCATCAGCAGGGGCAGGGCGGTGACGAAGACGGCGCCCGCGGTGGCGCCGGCGACGGACCCGAGACCCCCGATGACGATCATGGCGAGGTAGTCGACGGAGAGGGCCAGGCCGAAGTAGTCGGGCACGACGCGCCGGAAGGACAGGGCGAGGAGGACCCCGGCGAGGCCGGCGTACATCGACGACACGACGAAGGCCGCCGAGCGGTAGCGGGCGACGTTCACGCCCATCACGGCCGCCGCGGTCTCGCTGTCCCGTACGGCCGCCAGGGCGCGTCCGGGACGGCCGCGCAGCAGTCCGCGCGCGGTGAACCAGGTGAGCGCGAGCAGGGCGAGGCCGAGGTACCACAGGCGTTCCTCCGCGCCGAACGGCACGCCGAGCACGACGAGTCCGGGGTCGTCCGCGGTGAACCCGAAGCCGCCCAGGGTGAGCGGCGGGACGGACCGGCCGTTGAAGCCGCCGGTGACCGAGTCGGCGGTCAGCAGCACATGGTGGCCGAGGAAGACCAGCGCGAGGGTGGCGACACCGAGGTAGATGCCGCGCACGCGCCCGGCGACGGGGCTGAACAGGCCGCCCGCCGCGCCGGCCAGCAGGACGGCGAGGACGGCGGCGAGCGCCGGGGGCAGCGCCGGACCGGGATCGCCGGCCAGCCAGGTGTAGCCGTAGGCGCCCACGGCGAGGAAGAAGGCGTGGCCGAGGGAGAGCTGGCCGGCGGTGCCGGAGAGCAGGCCCAGGCCGACGGCGCCGATGGCGGCGGCCATCGAGAACAGGCCGATGCGCAGCCAGAAGGCGTCCAGGTAGAAGGGCAGGGCGCACAGCAGGAGGGCGGGCAGCAGCAGCCGGGCCGCCTTGGGGAGCAGCTCAGACACGGACGGCTCCCTTCCCGCCGAACAGGCCGGTGGGCCGCACCAGCAGCACGACCACCATCACGGCGTACGGGGCGACGTCGCCGAACCCCTCGCCGAGGACGTGCAGTTCGGACTGGTAGCCGGCGGCGAGCGCCTCGGTCAGGCCGATGATCAGGCTGCCCGCGAGGGCGCCGGGCGGTGAGGCCATGCCGCCGAGGATGGCCGCCGGGAACGCCTTGAGGGCGATCTGGCCGGTGGTGCGTTCCAGGCCGGGCGCCGGGAAGGCGGCGAGGAACACGGCGGCGAGGGCGGCCAGGCCGCCGGCCAGGCACCAGGCGAGCATGCGCACCCGGCTGAGGCGTACGCCCATCAGGGCGGCCGCCTCCACGTCCTCGGCCGCCGCCCGCAGGGACAGCCCCCAGGGCGTGAACCGGAACAGGGCGAAGACGCCGCCGATGACGACGGCGGAGACCAGGATCGCGGCGAGCCGGCTGTCGGCGACGGTCACCGGGCCGAGCCCGGTCACCGCGTCCCCCCAGGGGTCGCCGAGGGTGAGCAGGTCGCCGCCGATGCGCCGGGCCAGGTCGGTCAGCAGGACGATGTCCACGCCGATGGTGACGATGGTCTGCACGTGGGCGGCCTTCGGGTCGGGGTCGCCGCGTTGCAGCAGCAGCCGGTCCAGGGCGCCGGCGACGGCCGCGGTCGCCAGGACGGCCACCGCGAGGGCACCGGCGAAGCCGAGGTCGTCGTGGAGGACGGCGACGAGGTAGCCGCCGAGCAGGAGCAGGGAGCCGTGGGCGAAGTTGAGGACGCCCGAGGCCTTGAAGATGACGACGAAGCCGAGCGCGACCAGGGCGTAGACGGCGCCCAGGGCGAGGCCGTTGAGGAGGGTGTCGAGGAAGGTGGTCATCGGGTCTCCTCCCCGGACGCCGCCGCGCCCGCGGCGGCGTCCGTGCCGTCCTCGGGTGCGGCGGCGTCCGCGTCGTCCTCGGGTGCGCCGGTGCCGAGGTAGGCGCGCAGGACCTCGGGGTGGCGGCGGACCTCGTCGGGGGTGCCGTGGGCGAGGGGGCGGCCGAAGTCGAGGACGGTGACCTCGTCGGCGAGGCGCATGACCAGGCCCATGTCGTGCTCCACGAGCAGGACGGACAGCCCGAGCCGTTCGCGGACCGTCCGGACGACCTCCGCGGTGCGCTCGCGTTCGGCGCCGTTCATGCCGGCCACCGGCTCGTCCAGGAGCAGGACACGGGGTTCCAGGCAGAGGGCGCGGGCCAGCTCGACGCGTTTGCGGTCGCCGTACGACAGCAGGGCCACGGGTGCGTCGAAGCGGTCGGCGAGGCCGGTGAGTTCGGCGATCTCGCGTACCCGGTCGAGGTGCTCGCGCTGCTCGCGCACGGCGTGCGGGAGGCGCAGGGCGCTGGCGGCGAAGCCGGCCCGGGTCAGGGCGTGCCGGCCGAGCATCAGGTTGTCGGCGACGGTGCCCTCGGTGGTGACGATGTTCTGGAAGGTGCGGGCCACGCCGAGCGCGGCGATCCGGTGGGGGGCGAGCCCCGTCACGTCGGTGTCGCCGAGCAGGACCCGGCCGGCGGCCGGACGGTACAGGCCGGACAGGACGTTGAAGCAGGTCGACTTGCCGGCGCCGTTGGGCCCGATGAGGGCGTGCACGGACCCCGGTGCCACGGTGAAGGAGACCCCGTCCAGGGCGGTGAGCCCGGCGAAGCGCACGGTGACGTCCCGGACGCGGAGTTCGGGGGGCGCGGCCGGAAGCCGGTCCCCGTGAGCGCCGAGCGGGTGGGCCGTCGCGCGGCCGCCGGCGGGGCCCGGTGCGCGGCGGGCGGAGCGGTCCGTCGTACGGCCGGTGGAGCGGTCTGTCGTACGGCCGGTGGAGCGGATGTTCACGCGGCCCCCTGGTCGCCGGCCGTGTCGCCGAGGTACAGGCGGCGCACCTCGTCGGTCCGGGCCAGGTCGTCGGCGCGGCCGGAGAGCCGGATCTCGCCCACGTCGAGGACGTACGCGTGGTCGGCGAGGGAGAGCGCCATCCCGGCGTTCTGCTCGACCAGCAGGACGGCCGTGCCCTGCTCGTTGATCTCCCGGATCACCTCGGCGATCCGGAACACCATGCGCGGCGCGAGGCCCAGGGAGGGCTCGTCGAGCAGGAGCAGGCGCGGGGCGGCCATCAGGGCGCGGCCGATGGCGAGCATCTGCTGCTCGCCGCCGGAGAGCAGACCGGCGGCCTGGCGGCTGCGCTCCGCGAGCACCGGGAACAGGCCGTAGACCCGGTCGCGGGCCTCGCGGACCTGGTCGGGCCGGCGTCGGCCGAGGCCGAGGCCGCCGGTGCGCAGGTTCTCCTCGACGGTGAGACCGGCGAAGACGCGTCTGCCTTCGGGGACCTGGACGACGCCCGCCCGGACCGCGGCGACCGGGTCGCGTCCGTCGAGTTCGGTGTCGCCGTACCGGGCCCGGCCGGCGGTGACGGTGCCGCGGTGCAGGCGCAGGGTGCCCGAGAGGGCCCGCAGCAGCGTGGACTTGCCGGCGCCGTTCGCGCCGAGCAGGGCCACGACCGCGCCGTGCGGGACGGTCAGGGACACGGAGCGCAGAGCTGACAGGGCTCGCCCGTACGTCACGTCCAGGTCTTCGACGCGCAGCGCGGGCGGGTCCTGCGGGGGTGCTTCGGGCATCGCGGCTCCTCGGGTCCGTGCCACGGGGACACGGCACTTCGTGGGACTTCGTGGGAAGGGGAGCTCACGACAGCACGCGGGCTACGCGCCGGTACAGGCGTGCGAGCGCTCTCGCTGCGCGGGCCCAGCGAGGGCCGGGGAGGGTTGTGCGGGTGCCCAGGGGGCGGGGGCGGGGTCTGAGGGCGGCAGGGTGGGCGGGGTCTGGGGGCGGCAGGGTGGGCGGGGTCTGGGGGCGGCAGGGTGGGCGGGGTCTGGGGGCGGCAGGGTGGGCGGGGTCTGGGCGGGGCGGGGTCTGGGGACGGCGGAGTCTTGGGACGGCGAAGTCTTGGGGGGCGAAGTCTGGGCGGGGGGCCGAGACTTGGGAGAGTCTGGGGGCGGGGTCTGGGCCGGGGGACGGGGTCGGCGGTGGGGTGGGGCTTGCCGACGGGCCGGGAGCGGGTCGGCTGCCGGGGTGGGAACCAGGCACCGGGCGGGAGACCCGTCACCGGGGGGCCGAAGCGGGCGACGGCAGGAGACTCGTCACCGGGCGGAGTCAGCCGCGGGGCCGGAAGCTCGCCACCGTGGGACGGGAGTCGACCATCGGACGGAGAGTCCGCCACCAGGCTGGGGCCGTGCCCCGGCCGGGGCGCACGGCCGGGCCGGGGCGCACGGCCGGGCCGGGGCGCACGGCCGGGCCGGGGCGCACGGCCGGGCCGGGGCGCACGGCCGGGCCGGGAACACACAGCCACGCCGCAAGCGCACGGCCGGGCTGGAAGCGCCCACCGTGGGCGGGGGGCCTGCTCCGCACGGCGGCCCACGGTCCAACCGGACCCCTGCCGCCGGGCCGTAGGCACACGACCGGGCCGGGAACGCCCACATGGGCGGGACCTGCCCCGCACGGCGGCCCACGGTCCAACCGGACCCCTACCGCCGGACCGTAGGCACACGACCGGGCCGGCAACGCCCACACGGGCGGGACCTGCCCCGCACGGCGGCCCACGGTCCAACCGGACCCCTACCGCCGGACCGTAGGCACACGACCGGGCCGGCAACGCCCACACGGGCGGGACCTGCCCCGCACGGCGGCCCACGATCCAACCGGAAGCCTGTCCAGGGCCCGGACCCCTGCCATCGGACCGGGGCCGACAGCCTGGCGGGAGCCGACCGTCGGACGGTCCGCCGACCGGCGGAGGGGCCAGCCGCCCGGAGGGGGCAAGGCCCCGGAGCGGGCAAAGCCCCGGGCCGGAGGCCGGCCGGCGCAGGACGGTCGGTCGGCTGACAGGGGCCGGCCTGCTGACGGGGGCCGGCCGGCAAGGCAGGAGGTGGGCGGCGGGCGGCGGGCGGCGGGCGGCGGGCGGCGGGCGGGGGACTGTCGGTGGTGTGTGGCGGTGTGCAGGGGGTGGCGAGGGCCGGGGTTCAGGGGCGGCTTTGCGTCATTCTCGGTGCGGGGTTCGGGTCGCCAGGGCCAGGCTGATCTCCACGACGTCGGCCGGGCGGGAGAGGCTGCGTCCGGTGAGTTGTTCGTAGCGGCGCAGGCGGTTGAGGACGGTGTTGCGGTGGCAGTAGAGCCGCTCCCCCGCCCGCTGCGCGGAACCGTCGCAGGCCAGCCAGGTGGCCAGGGTGTCCAGCAGGACGGCCGTGTCGGCGGGCTCCAGGGCGCGCAGCGGGCCGAGGACGCGCTCCGCGAGCGCCGCGGCGAGGTCGGGTGAGGAGATCACCAGCGCGGCCGGGAGGTGCTCGGTGAGCCGGATGGTTCCGCCGGTCTGCGGGCACATCCGCAGGGCGGTGTCCGCGAGCCGTCGGGCGTCCCCGACGGCGGCCAGCCCCGACACGGCCGTACTGATGCCCACGCGCGCGGCCGAGGGCGGGCCGCCGTCACCGGCGGCCATGCCCGGACACGGGCGGCCGAGCGGGCCGGCGGGCGTGCGGCCCGTGCCGCCGCCGATGCCGCCACTGCCGCCGACGCCGCCGATGCCGCCGACGCCACGGCCCTCGGAGGCGCCCTCGCCCGCACCGTCACCGTCGCCGTCACCGTCGCCCAGCAGGACGATTCCGTAATCGACGTCGACGCCCGTGTGCCAGTACACGCGTGCCTCCCGCCCGGCGGCGGCGCGGGCCGTCGCCGCCTCGGAGGGGGTTCCGCCGGCCACCGCCACGACCGCGTAGCGGCCGTGCTCGGGGAGGTCGAGCGCCTGCGCGGCCTCCGGGAGGTCGGCGATGCGGCTGGTCCCGTCGAGGAGGGCCGCGGCCAGCAGCCGCAGCCGGTTCTCGCGCCGCCACGCCAGCTGCCGTTCGACCTGCCGGTAGGCGTCCGCGACGAGGGTGCAGTGCTCGTCGACGAAGTTCCACACGTCGGCGGCGACATGCACGAGGAGGCGTACGTCCTCGGGGGCGTTCCGGGAGGTCTCCTCCACCAGGCACTGCCACACCAGCGAGCCGCCGAGCCGGAACGCGTGCAGCAGGGCGTCCAGCGGCAGCCCCTGCTCGGCGCGGGTCGCCCCGATCTTCCAGGAGCAGCGGCGCGCCGCGTCCCTGCTGCCGCGCGGGTCGAGCAGCGAGGACACGCTGTGCCGCAGTGAGCGGTGGGCCTCCTGCCAGGTGGCGGCGGCGTCGCTCTCCAGGGCCGCCCGGTAGGCGGGTTCCTGCTCTTGGAGCGCTACGACCAGCCGGTCGGTGAGGTCGGGCAGGTCGTCCAGCAGGGCCCTGGCGGCCCGGTGCAGGACGGTCAGGGCGTCGGCGTCGATCAGCGAGCGGACGCGCGGCGGACGCGGCCGCAGGGCCGGTCCGGCCGGTGCGGGGCGCAACGCGGTCCGTGGCCGTAGGGCGTGGTGCATCCCGGTCCTCCCCCAGGTCGGTGTGCCGGTGGCCCCGCGCGGCGGGGCTCCGGCCGGCTGCGGGTGGGCCGTGGAGTCCGCGCGGGGCAGCCGTCCGGCTCGTCCTGCCCCGCAGGATGACATACCGTCCGGTCGGTCCCTAGGGGTGTGCACCGCTCTTTTCGGCCTGTTCGACCATTCTGGCCAGTTCGAGACGGGAGCGGACGCCGAGCGCGGCGAAGACCTTCCTGAGGTGGTAGTCGACGGTGCGGGTGCTCACGGAGAGGGTCAGGGCCACCTCCCGGTTGGTGGCGCCCTCGGCGACGCACCGCGCGATGCGCAGTTGTTGCGGTGTCAGCAGCGACAGCCCGGCGCCGGCCCGCGCGCCGCTCGGCGAGGCACCGTTGGCGCGCAGCTCGCCCCGGGTCTGCTCCGCCCAGGCGCGGGCGCCGCAGCGTTCGAAGCCGACCAGGGCGGCGCCGAGACGGTCGCGCGCCTCGCCGAGCCGGCGCCGGCGGCGCAGCCACTTGCCGTGCAGGAGCTCGGTGCGGGCCCGTTCGAAGTCGCCGCCGGCCGCCTCGTGCAGGTCGAGGGCGTGCCGGTAGAGCGCGTCGGCCCGGTCCGGCGGGGCCAGCAGGGCCCGGCAGCGCAGCAGCAGGGCGGGGGCCTGCGGGTCGGCGCCGAACCCGGCCCACAGCGCGTAGTCCTCCACGGCCGCCCGGGCGCCGTCGGGCTGTCCGGCGGACGCGGCCGCCTCCACGAAGCAGGGCACGGCCAGCATCCACACCGCGAAGTGCCCGCGCCGGGAGCCCGGCCGCACCAGCGGTCCGAGCCGGTCCGCGGCCTCCCGGGGGCGCCCGCGGGCCAGGTCGGCACGGGCCGCCGCCCACTCCGCGAGGGTCGTGGCCTGGGCGAGTCCATGGCGCCGGGCGATGGTCAGCGCCGCGGCCACGTGCCCGGCGACCAGGTCGGTCTCCCCCTCGATGGACGCGGCCAGGGCCAGTACGGCGTGGTGGTGGGCGGCGGTGTTGCGCTGCCGGGCCGCCTGCGCGGCGCGCAGTCCCTCCTCGGCGTGGGTGCGGGCGAGGGCGTGCCGTCCGGCGCGCAGTTCGACGTAGGCGAGGTACTCCCGGGCCCGGGGCACCGCCGGGACGGTGCCCCGCGTGCGGGCGGCGGCCAGCGCCCGGGTGCCCGCCCGGCGCCCGGCGTCCAGCTCGCCGAGCATCAGCGCCGCTCCGGCCGCGCGCAGGGCGTCCTCCGGCTCGTCGCCGCCCTCCGCCCGCTCCAGTACGCGCCGCAGTGGCTCGGCCGCCGCCGGGAAGTCGCCTTCCAGCAGGGCGAGCAGGCCGCGCCGGTAGTCGGAAGCGAGTGCCACGCCCCTCTCGGCGGCCGTGCGCCTCACCTCCGACGCGGGGCCTTCCACGACCATGGCCTCCACGGCGGCGGCGCCGCCCGAGGACGACGTCCCCGAGGACGACGCGGCGTTCGCCACGGCAGCGCTCCACGCTCCCGCCCCCGCGCGCGCCACGGCGTCTGCCGGGCGTGCACCGCTCCGCCCGGCCGTGCCGTTCGCCACAGAGGCACCCGGCTCCCCCGCCGTGGCCGCCTTCCCGGCAGCCGCCCCCCTCACTACGGCCGAGCCCACCCGCACGGCCAGGCCCGCCCGCACGGCCGCCGCCTCACCCGCCGTCGCAGCCTCACCCGTCGTCTCAGCCGCACCCACCGTCTCAGCGGCACCCGCGGTCTCAGCCACACCCGCCACCACGTCCGTACCCGCCACCACGGCCGTACCCGCCACCACGGCCGTGCCCGCCACCGCGGCCGCGTCCTCGCTCCGGCCCAGCGCCCGCAGGCACCCGGCGGGATCGCCCGCCGCCCAGGCCGCGTCCGAGGCGCCGAGGGCCGCTCCCGCCGCCTGGCCGGGGGCTCGCCCGGCCAGCAGGGAGGTGGCGAGCAGCAGGGAGGCGCGGGCCTCGTCGACCGGCCCGTCGTGCAGCAGCGTCGTCCCGCGCAGCAGTTCGGCACGGCCTCGTACGAGAGCGGGTGCCCCACCGGTCCGGGCGGCGTCGAGCAGCCGTGACGCCCGGTGCCGGCGTCCGGCGAGCAGGGCCTGTTCGGCGGCGGCCAGGTACCACTCGGCGCGTCGTGCGGCGTCCTCGGTCAGTTCGGCGGCACGGGTGTACGCGGCGCACCGCAGTCCCCGGGGGGCCGAGCCGGCCGGGTCGGCCGCCGCGGCCGCCAGTTCGGCCGCCGTGCCGGCTCCGGCCCACGCGCGGTGCAGCAGCGTGCGCAGCGCCGGGTCCCCGCCCTCCGAGGCCCGGGCCAGTGCGCGGTGCACGGCCCGGCGCCGCTCGGCCGGCGCCGCCTCGTACACCGTCCTGCGCAGCAGTTCGCTGCGGAACCGCACCTCGCCGTCGGCCTCCGTCAGCAGGTCCGGCAGCGGGTGGCCGGGAGCGGCCGGGGGACCGCCCTCGCGGAGGTGCTCCACCGCGCGCAGGACGAGTCCGACGTCGACGGCGGGGTGTTCCGGGACGACGGCGCCGGCGGCGGGGCTCCCTCCGGTGGTACCCGCGTGCTCCCCGCCCGCCGCGTACCCCGCGCCGTCGGCGTCGCGTACGGCGGCGGCCACCGTCAGCAGGACGTCCCGCTGCTCCGGCGTCGCCCCGGACAGCAGGCCACCGGCCAGGCCGGTCAGCACGTCGCTGTCGGCCAACGGCAGCGGCAGCCGGCGTTCGCCCCGCACCTGGGCGGGCGAGAGCCGCCGGACGACGGCGAGCAGCAGCGCCGGGTTGCCCTCGGCCGCGTCGACGATGTCGTCCCGTACGCCCGCGTCGACCGCCCCGCCCGTCGCCTCGTCCACCAGTGCGGCCGCCTCCTCCGGGGACAGCGGGTCCACCCGCAGCGGCGGCAGTCCGGCGAACTCGAGGTCGGGCGGACGGTGTCCGGGGATGCTGAGGAGCAGGCTCACACCCGCCGTGGCGGGAAGGCGCGCGGCGGCGTGGCCCAGGGCCGCGCGGGAGGTGGCGTCCCACAGGTGGGCGTCGTCGACGCACACCAGGAGCGGGGGCTCGACGGCGCGCAGCACGTCGAGCAGCGCCCCGCCCGACGCCCCCGCGGGTGCTCGCCCGGTGATCTCGCCGAGGGCGCGCAGCAGGGTGCGCAGACCGCTGCCGGGTACGGCCGCGAGCGCCGGATCGGCCCGGACCCGCACCACCGCTCCCCCGCCGGCACCGGCCGCCCCACCCCCGACGCGTTCGGCGGCACCCGGGCCCGCGACGGCCTCCGCACCTCCGGCGGCTCCGGTGACTCCCGTGACTCTGGCGGTCCCGTCGATTCCAGTGGCTCCGGCGGTCCCGGCGGCCCCCGAGGAGAACGCGTGCGCCACGGAATCGAGGAACCACGTGCGGCCGCAACCGGGTTCGCCTGTCACGGCCCGTACACACCCGCCCTGAACGGTCAGCTGTCCGGTCATTTACGCGACGTTACGCACGCGTAACGAGAGACGGAAGGCTTGGGTCCGCGCCTCGGGTGACGCGCCTGCCGCCGGTGAGCTGGGCGTTCACGGGTGACGGACCGGATGCGGCTTGTGCCGCCGCCCAACGCCGGCTGTTCCCGGCCGTGCGCGGGCACAACGACAGCGGCGGTCGCGCGGGATGCGCGGCCGCCGCTCGTCCGGTGCCGGGACCGGCGTCACGAGGTGTGCGGGCAGTTGCCCCGGTACTCCTCGATCGTGAGGCTCGCCGTGGGCAGCGGGCACAGGAACTGCTCGTAGCGGGTGTCGTTGTCGATGAACCGCTTCAGCCACGAGATGCTGTACTTCGCGATCGTCGTGTTCGACGTGTTCGGGGTGAAGTGGGTGGCGCTGTTCAGCTCCAGGTAGGCGCGGTCGAGCGAGGACGGCAGGGACGTGTAGAACGGCTCGGCGTGGCTGGCCACCGGGGCGACCGTGTCACCGTCGGCTCCGACGATCAGGGTGGGGGTGGTGATCTCCGGCCAGGTCTTGTCGAGGTTCCAGGGCGTCAGCGGGATCGAGGCCTGGAGGGAGGGGCGGGTCTTGGCGGCTTCGAGGCTGCCGCCGCCGCCCATCGAGTGGCCCATCACACCGAGCCGCGAGCTGTCGACACGGGTGCGGACGGAGCTGCTCTGGGTGAGGTAGTCCAGGGCGGCGAGCAACTGGTCCCCGCGCGAGTCCGGCTGGTCGGCCGTGGTGATCGTGTCGATGGTGAAGACGACGAAGCCCTGCGAGGCCAGCCGCGGTCCCAGCCAGGCGATCGAGGACTGGTAGGCGGTGTAGCCCGGGGAGATGGCGATGGCGCCGAACGTGCCGTCCGCGGTGCTGGTCGGGTAGTAGATGGTGCCTCCGCCGAAGCCGCTGACGAGCAGTGAGGAGACGGAGGTCTCCGAGACGGCGTACGAGCCCCGCGAGGCCTCGATGCTCGCGGTGGTGGGCGCCGGGCCCCGCTCGTAGGGGTTGTCCGCGGCCTGCGCCCCGGGGCCGCTGAGGGTGGTGAGTCCGACGACCGCGGCAATCGCCGCCGCCAGGCCGGCGATCCGGCCGGGCCTGTGGTGGGGGGAGCCGGTGGGCCTGCGGTGGGCGGCACCGGTGCGGGCTGTCTGCTGCACGACGAGTCGTCCTCTCTGTCGCGACGGCCCCGCCCGGTCGGGCGGGGCCGTGGGCGGGCTGGAGGTGCCACTGTCGGAGCAGCGTGGTGGCGGGGGACCGGCAATGTCACCGGTCTTCGGCGCGACGAGGCGCGGGGAGGGGCGACCCTGGAGTGGACCGCCCGTTCCCGCCGCAGCGAAGGAGACCAGGACGTGTCGTTCCTCAGGGAGAACAGGGAGACCGAGGGCAGTAAGGAAAGCAAGGAAGGTAAGGAAGACAAGGAAGGCAAGGGGAGCGAGGAGACGAAGGAGTCCAGGGCGATCCGGGAGACCCGGGAGGCCCGGGACACCGCCGAGGGCGGCGCCGTGCGGGTGGCGTCCGTCCTCCGCCGGGCCGTGGCCGAAGGGCTGATCGGCGAGGACCGGCCGCTGGCAGGGTTCGTCGACGTCCAGGGGGTGCGCGGCAGCGTCGCCGGGCTGCACGAGGCGTTCGCGGGGGTCCCGGAGGTGCTGCACACCTTCGCGGCCAAGGCGTGTGCCCTGGTGCCGGTGCTGCGGCTGCTCGCCGACGCCGGAATGGGCTGCGAGGTGGCGAGCCCGGGGGAGCTGCGGCTGGCGCTCGACGCCGGCTTCCCCCCGGCGCGAATCGTGCTGGACTCCCCCGCCAAGACCCGCGCGGAACTCCGCGAGGCCCTCTCCCTGGGGGTCGCGGTGAACGCCGACAACCTCGCCGAACTCGAACGCGTCGACGCCCTGCGCCCGGCGGACTGCGCATCCGTCGTCGGACTGCGGGTCAATCCGCAGGTCGGCAGCGGGACCATCGGAGCGATGAGCACCGCGACCGAGCACTCCAAGTTCGGTGTGGCGCTGCGCGATCCGGGGGCCCGCGCCCGGGTCGTCGAGGCCTTCGCGCGGCGGCCGTGGCTGACCCGGCTGCACGCCCACGTCGGCTCGCAGGGATGCCCCCTGCCCCTGATCGCCGAGGGGCTCGCCGCCCTGCACCGCCTCGCCGAGGAGATCGACGCCCGGGCCGGCCGCCAGCAGGTGACCAGCCTCGACCTCGGCGGCGGCCTCCCGGTGAACTTCGCCGACGACACCGTCACCCCCACCTACGCCGAGTACGTGGCCGCGCTCGCCGCGGCCGAACCGGCCCTGCTGGACGGCCGCTACCGGCTCGTCACCGAGTTCGGCCGCTCCCTGCTCGCCAAGAACGGCTTCCTCGCGGCGCGCGTGGAGTACGTCAAGGACGCGGGCGGCCGCCGGATCGCCCTCACCCACGCCGGCGGGCAGGTCGCCACCCGCACGGTCCTCATGCCGGGCGCCTGGCCGCTGCGGGTGTCCGCCCACGGACCGGACGGGAGCCCGAAGCGGACGCCGCCGCTGCCGCAGGATGTCGCCGGGCCGCTCTGCTTCGCCGGGGACGTCGTGGCGCACGAGCGCGCGCTGCCCGAACTCGCCGAGGGCGACCTGGTCGTGCTGCACGACACGGGCGCCTACTACTTCTCGGCGCCCTGGGCGTACAACAGCCTGCCCCGGCCGGGGGTTTACGGCTGCCTTTCGCGGGACGGCTACGTCACGTTCGCCACGGTCCGCCCGCCGCAGACGCTGCGGGAGATCTCCGTGGAGAGCGGGCTGGAACAGGCCGACGCGCTGCTGACCGGCTTCCCGGCGCCCGCCCTGCCCTGACGGCCGCACGACCCGATGTCCCGGCGCTCCCGGCGCTCCCGGGCCCGAGCGTGCACCCGGCACAGGCATCACGGGCCCGATTCGGAGCACCCGGGTGGTGTCGCCTGACGAGGAGAACACCGTGCTGTGGGTCGCCGTTCTGCTGCTGCCGCTGATGTCCGCGCTGCTGGTGGTCATGGACCGCGTCGAGGACCGTCTGTCCGACCCTGCCCCGGCGGGGCCGCGGCATGCCGCCCGCAGGCGGCACCTGCGCCTGGTCCGGAACCCCGCCGGGAGCGGGGAACCGGCGACGGACGACGGACACCCGGAGCCCCGGGCGGCCTGACCGTCCACGGACACCGGAGCCCCAGGGCCGCCTGACCCGCCACGGACACCGGAGCTCGGAGGCCGCCTGCCCGCCAGGGGCACCTGGAACCCCCGGGCCGCCTGACCGGCCACGGACGTCCTGACCGGCATGGGAGGTCCGGCCGTCCCGGGAAGTCCCGCCGCCCCGGGAAGTCCCGCCGCCCCGGGAAGTCCCGCCGCCACGGGAAGTCCCGCCGCCACGGGAAGTCCCGCCGCCACGGGAAGTCCGGCCGCCACGGGAGGTCCAGCCGTCCCGAGGTCCGGCCGCCCCGGGGCTGCCGCGGGCGCCGCCCGTGTGCGAGGCTCGCCCGCGGGCGGCGCCGCTCCCGGCACCGGCCGTCACCTCCTCCGGCAGCAGGGAGAACCAGCGACATGCGCATCGGTCTGCTCGGCACGGGCCCCTGGGCGCAGATGGTGCACGCCCCCGCCCTGAGCGCGCACGGGAGTGTCGACCTCGTCGGGGTCTGGGGCCGCCGCCCCGCCGCCGCCCGGGAACTGGCCGAGCGCCACGGCACCCGGCCCTACGCCGACGTGGACGCCCTGATCGCGGACGTGGACGCGGTCGCCGTCGCGCTGCCGCCGGACGTCCAGGCGGACCTCGCGGTACGCGCCGCCGAAGCCGGCCGGCACCTGCTGCTCGACAAGCCCGTCGCCGCGACGGTGCTGGGGGCACGGGCGGTGGCGCGGGCCGTACGGGAGGCGGGGGTCGCCTCGGTCGTCTTCTTCACCACCCGCTTCCTGCCCGAGCCCGAGGCCTGGATCGCCGAACAGGCGTCGGCGGGAGGGTGGTTCACGGGGCACGCGCAGTGGCTGGGGGCGGTGTTCACGGGGGACAGCCCGTTCGCCACGCCGTGGCGCCGGGAGAAGGGCGCCCTGTGGGACGTGGGGCCGCACGCGCTGTCCGTGCTGCTTCCGGTGCTGGGGGACGTGCGCCGGGTGTCGGCCGCCGGGCGGGGGCCCGGGGACACCGTGCACCTGGTCCTGGACCATGCGGGCGGGGCGTCCAGCACGCTGACGCTCAGTCTGACGGCTCCGCCCTCGGCGGCGGGCTCGGCCGTGGAGCTCCGGGGCGAGGCCGGGGTGGTGCGGCTCCCGCCGAGCGCCTCGGACGCCGTCTCGGCCCTCGGCCGGGCCGCGGACGCGCTGGGCGCCGCGGCCCGGGACGGCCGTCCGCACGCGTGCGACGCGGCGTTCGGTCTGCGGGTCACCGAGGTACTCGCCGAGGCGGAGGCCCTGTCGGCCGGCGGCCTCGGCTGAGGTCGCGGTGTCCGCGGTGGCCGCGACCGGTCAGGCGTGCCGGTGCGAGCGCCGGTTGCCGGTGACGGCCCGGTAGAGGATGAGCAGGATGAGCGAGCCGACGATCGCGGCGACCCAGGTGGACAGGTCGAAGAAGCCGTCGATCGAGTCCACGCCGAAGATCACCTTGCCGAGCCAGCCGCCGAGCAGACCGCCGGCGACGCCGATGAGCATCGTGACGATGATGCCGCCGGGGTCCTTGCCGGGCAGCAGCAGCTTGGCGATGGCACCGGCGAGCAGGCCTATCAGAATCCACGCGATGATGCCCACGGTTCCTCCCTTTTCCTTTGGACAACGTGTACGTCTCCCGAATGCACGGACACGGGATCCGCAAACCTGCCGGAGGCCACCAGTCGTTCCCAACGGCCGGTGACCGCACGGGAAGCGGGCCGTCTCTCCCCCCTCGGACCGCGTCGCCGCGGGCGCCGAGCGGGTCGGGGCGAGGCGACGCGTCGGACGGACGGACGTCGCTCGCAGACGGAGATCGGTCGCAGACGGAGATCGGTCGCAGACGGAGATCGCTCGCAGACGGACGTCGCCCGTGTCGAGCGCGCGCAGAGCCGGATCGGGTTGTGTCGCGGCCGGTGCGGTACTCGTGCGCCCGAGGGAGCCTCCCGGTTCCGGCCCGGTGCCCCGGCGTGTCGGCGTCTCCGGATGCGGGGTGCGCTCCCTCGGTGAATGGTGATAGGGGACCCGGTGACCGCACCGGGTCCGAAGCAGCCCTCCGGACCGAGGAGCACTGATCATGTCGACCTCACAGCCCGACGCCTCCCGGCCGTCCTCCGACCGCACCACCCCGGACAACCTGCTGCACAGCCGCACCGGCACCGAGGTGTCGCCGGAGGACATGGTGCTCGCGGCGGGCAGGGACCTCACCCCGCGCAACCTGGAATGGGCGCGGCGCAAGCTCGACGAGGAGGGTCCCGCCGCCATCGAGAAGCTGCTGCCCTGACCGTGCGGCGGACCGTCCCCGGTCCGCCCTCCCGCCCTTCCGCAGGGAGCCCCCCGGCTGTCAGACTCCGGAGGGTGCCCGACTTCGACATGCTCGTCCTCGGATCAGGTCCCGGCGGCCAGAAGGCCGCCATCGCCGCCGCGAAACTCGGCCGCCGTGTGGCCGTCGTCGACCGCCCCGACATGCTCGGCGGGGTCTCCCTGCACACCGGAACCATCCCCTCCAAGACCCTGCGCGAGGCGGTGCTCTACCTCACCGGCCTCACCCAGCGCGACCTCTACGGGCAGAGCTACCGCCTGAAGGAGGACATCACCGTCGCCGACCTGACCGCGCGGACCCAGCATGTGCTGGGGCGTGAGGTCGACGTCGTACGCAGTCAGTTGACCCGCAACCACGTCACCCGGTTCACCGGCACCGGCCGGTTCGTCGACGGACACACGGTGGCCCTGGGCGAGGCCGGCGGCCAGGAGCGGCTGGTCACCGCCGAGCACGTCGTGATCGCCACCGGGACGCGGCCCGCGCGGCCGGAGAGCGTGGAGTTCGACGGCCGCACCATCCTCGACTCCGACAACGTCCTGACCATCGAACGGGTCCCGCGGTCCCTGGTGATCGTCGGCGCGGGCGTGATCGGCATGGAGTACGCGTCCATGTTCGCCGCCCTGGGCAGCAAGGTCACCGTGGTCGAGAAGCGGGCCGGCATGCTCGACATGTGCGACGTCGAGATCGTCGAGTCGCTCAAGTACCACCTGCGGGACCTGGCGGTGACCTTCCGGTTCGGGGAGACCGTCGCCGCCGTCGAGCGGCACCCGCGGGGCGCGCTGACCGTGCTGGAGAGCGGCAAGAAGATCCCCGCGGACGTGGTGATGTACTCGGCGGGCCGGCAGGGCCTGACCGACGGGCTGGACCTGGAGCGGGCGGGGCTCGCGGCGGACGCCCGCGGCCGGATCGCCGTGGACGAGCACTACCGCACGCGGGTGCCGCACATCTACGCCGTCGGAGACGTGATCGGGTTCCCGGCGCTCGCCGCGACGGCGATGGAGCAGGGGCGCGCGGCCGCCTACCACGCGTGCGGCGAGCCCGTCGGGCGGATGCACCGGCTCCAGCCGATCGGCATCTACACGATCCCGGAGATCAGCTTCGTGGGACGGACGGAGGACCAGCTCACCGAGGAGCGGGTGCCGTTCGAGGTGGGCGTCGCCCGCTACCGGGAGCTGGCCCGCGGCCAGATCATCGGGGACGCGCACGGCATGCTGAAGCTGCTCGTCTCGCCCGCGGACCGCACGCTGCTCGGCGTGCACTGCTTCGGCTCGGGCGCGACCGAACTGATCCACATCGGGCAGTCCGTGATGGGCCTCGGCGGCACCGTCGACTACCTCGTCGACGCCGTGTTCAACTACCCGACGCTCGCCGAGTCCTACAAGGTCGCGGCCCTCGACGCCACCAACCGGCTCCGTCAGCTGGACCGCATCGGGGAGTGAACGGGGACACCGCCCGCGGGGCGGGGGCGGCCCCCTCTCAGGGCAGCTCGTCGTCGTCCACCACGTGGACGGCGGCCTCCTCCGCGCCCGCGGCCCCGGCGTCGATGCCGACGTCCTCGGCGATCTCCTCCTTGGTGGCGTCGGGGTGCGCCCCCTCGTCGGGGGCGACCAGACGGCCGGCGCGCTCCCCGCCCGCCTCCGGGTCGACCGGCTCGCCCTCACCGCCGGGGACGTCGCCGATCCCGTCCCCGGCGGGCCCGGTCACGTCCGGGACCTCCTGCGCGAGGCGCTGGTCCAGGGTCTCCCCGTCGTGCTGTTCGGCCGCGGTGGTGCCGTACTTGGTGACGCCGAGCGGCTTCTCCGGCGGGGAGTAGCCCTCGTCCAGGATGTCGTCGTAGGTGCGTTCGCCGACGGCGTCCTGGAGGTCGAGAGGAGCGGCGTCCTCCTGCTCCTCGTTGGTGCCGGTGGGCTGGTGGACGTCGTCCCCCGTCGTCTCGGGCTCCGTACCCATGGATCCTCCCTGTGCCGATGCGTCGCGCTGTCCCCGTCCGCGTATCCCGCCACGCACACCCCAACCCCGCGGACCCGCCGCGGAGCCGTGCCGACGGCCGACCGACAATGGCCCATGCCCTTCCCCCACCAGCCGGGCACAGCCGGGCACGCACCCGCGCCCACCCGCCCCGGCCCCGGCCCCGGCCCCGGCCCCGGCTCACGACGCATAGCCCTCCTCGGCGGAGGCTTCTCCACCGACGGCGACGGTCTGCTCGACGACTGGGTGCTCGGCCGGGCGGGCGCGCCGCGCCCGAAGGTCTGCTTCGTGCCGACGGCCAGCGGCGACGCCGAGGGCTACGTCGACAGGTTCCTGGCGGCCTTCCGGCCCCGGGCCTGCGAGCCCTCCGTGCTGCGGCTGTTCCGGCGAGAACTCGACGACCGGGCCCTGCGTTCCTTCCTGCTGGAACAGGACGTGGTGTACGTGGGCGGCGGCAACACGGCCAACCTGCTCGCGGTGTGGCGCGCCCATGGCGTGGACCGGCTGCTCGGCGAGGCCTGCGACCGGGGGACCTTGTTGTGCGGCATCAGCGCGGGCGCCAACTGCTGGGCGGAGGGCTCGCACACCGACTCCTTCGGTCCGCTGACCTTCCTGCCGGACGGACTGGGCCTGCTGCCCGGCTCTGTCTGCCCGCACTACGACAGCGAACCGGGCCGTCGCCCCTCCTACCGGCGGGCCGTCGCCACGCACGCCCTCTCCGCCGGGTGGGCCCTGGACGACGGGGCGGGCGCGCTGTTCGCGGACGGCGTCCTGACGGAGACGGTCGCCCGGACGGCGGGGGCCCGGGTCTACCGGGTGGAGCCGGACGGACGGGGCGGCACCACCGAAGTGCCCGTCGACGGCGAACACCGGCTCGTCCCACACGGCCGGTGACCGGTGATCGGCGCGGCCGGTAACCGGTGGCCGGTAGCCGGTTCTCCAGTGGGGAGCGCGGGGTGTTCGGGTCGTGTGGGTGACGAGCCGCCCCTAGAGGTCACGGTGTCGCGGTCATCGGGCGGGGTCGGCGTTGGGGCCGTCCGGGCGGGTGCGGCGCTGGGCGGCCGTTTCGCGGCTCAGCTCCTCCGTCTCCGGCTCGGAGAGCCGCTCGAAGCCGTCCTCGGTGATGACCGAGACGACGGGGAAGATCCGCCGGCTGAGGTCGGGGCCGCCGGTCGCGGAGTCGTCGTCGGCCGCGTCCCACAGCGCCTGGAGGGCGGCGAGGACCGCCTCGCGCCGGTCCATGTCCCTGCGGTAGAGCTTCTTCAACGCGCCCCGCGCGTACGGCGAACCGGAGCCCTCGGCGTGGAAGTCCCGCTTCTCGTACAGGCCGCCGGTCAGGTCGAAGGAGAAGATGCGGCCGCGCCGGCCCTCGGGCGCGGCGGGGTCGTAGCCGGTGAGGAGGGGGACCACGGCGAGGCCCTGCATGGCCTGGCCGAGGTTCTGCCGGATCATTCCGGCCAGGCGGCGCGCCTTGGCGCCGAGGCTCATCGCGGTGCCCTCGATCTTCTCGAAGTGCGCCAGCTCGACCTGGTAGAGCTTCACCAGGTCCAGCGCCAGTCCCACGGTGCCGGCGAAGGCGACGGCGGTGTGGTCGTCGGCGGGGTACACCTTCTCCAGGTCGCGCTGGGCGATGAGGTTGCCCATGGTGGCCCTGCGGTCGCCGGCGAGCAGCACGCCGTCGCGGAAGGCGAGGGCGAGCACGGTGGTGCCGTGCGGCACCCGGTCCGGCGCGGCCCGTACGCCGTCGGGGAGGATGCGGCGCGTGCTCAGCAGCTCCGGGCGGTGCGCCGCGAGGAAGTCGGTGAAGGACGAGGTGCCCGGGGTGAAGAACTCCTCCCCCAGCCGCCCGCCGTGGTCGTTCCCTGCCATGGCACTCCCCCTCGTCCGCCGGACCGGCCACCGGACTCCTACCAGGTGCCGGCGGCCGGGAAACCCGGGCCCGGGTCAGAGCGTCCCGCGGCGGACCAGGACGCCGAGCACCAGCAGGCCGGGCAGCAGCGGCAGCCAGACGGTCAGGAGCCGGTAGCCGAGCACCGCGGAGGCGGCCGCGGAGGCGGGCGCGCCGGTGGTGGCCGCCAGCGCGAAGGCGAGCGCCGCGTCCAGTGGGCCGAGTCCGCCCGGTGTGGGCAGCAGGGCGGCCGCGCCGCTCGCGGCGAGGTAGAGCAGCGCGACCCGCGCCGCGGGCAGGGGCAGCGCGACGGCCCGGGTGACGGCGATCAGTACGCACGCGTGCAGCGCGGCGAACGCCGCTGAACCGCCCCACAGGGCGGCCGCCCGCCGCGGCAGCGCGTGCACGGCCCGGATGTCGGCCGTCACCCCGGCCACGATCCGCCGGCACCGCGGCCGCAGGAGGCCTGCCGCGAGGAGGCAGGCGCCGAGGGCCGCGCAGGCGCCGGCCGTCCCGGCGTGCCCGTCGTGCGGGATCCGCGGCAGGCCCGGGCAGGCGGCGGCGAGGACGGCGACGAGGGCGGCGCGCGCCACCCCGCCGGCCGTGGCCTTGACCCCCACGGCGGTCGCCGCGCGGCCGGCGGGCAGTCCGCACCGCATGAGGAAGCGCAGGGTGACGGCGCCGGCTCCGAGCCCGGCGGGCAGGACCTGGTTGGCGGCGGAGGCGGCGAACTGCGCGGCCACCAGCCGGCCCGCCGGCAGCGGCCGGAGCACGGATCCCTGCTGGGCGAGGGCCGCGCACGGCCAGGTGGCGCAGGCGGCGGCCGCCCCGGCCAGCAGCCAGCCCTGGTCGGCGACCGCGAGCCGCCGGGCACCGGTCTCCAGGACGGGCCAGTGCCGGCCCGCCAGCCAGCCGGCGGCTGCGAGGACGGCGAGGGTGAGGGCGGTCTGCCAGTAGGGGCCCTTGCGGGCCGCCGCGACGAGGACGTGCCCGGACGTCATGCCGGTCCGTTCGCGCGGGGCGGGGGCGCGAGGCGCAGGTCGAGACCGGCGGAGGGGTGGCGCTCCCAGTCCCGGGCGTAGGGCGGCGGCGGGCCGCCGGGGCGGGAGAGGGCGGCGGTCGGGATCCGGCGGGCGGTGCCCAGGATGCCCGCCTCGGTCGCGTTGGCGTTGTGCCCGCGCGGGTTGGCCGAGGAGCAGCCGGTGTAGAAGGCGACGGGGACGGCGTCGGTCCCGGTGAGCAGACAGGGCGGGCGGACGCCCAGCCGGTGCAGGTCGGCGGCAGTGCGGCTCCAGTCGCGGCGGTCGGCGGCGGTGCGGTCCACGGTGCGGTGCAGGACGGCGTACTGCACCGCCAAGTGCCCGGCCAGGCCCACCGCGACCAGGGCGGCGGCGACCGGGCGGCACCGGCCGTCGGCCCTGGTGACCAGGTGGAACAGGGCGTCGGCGACCGGGATGGCGAGCAGGAGGTACGCGGGGAGCAGGAAGCGCGGTGCCGCGTAGCCGATCAGGAACAGGTAGGGCAGGGCGGCGGTCGTGGCGCAGGCCAGCGGAAGCAGGGTGGGGGCGGTGCGCCGGGCGCGAACCGCGATCGCGAGACCGGCGGCGGCGAGGACCGGCAGGAGGCACCACCACGCGGTGACGGCCGGGTGCGGCAGGGGGCCGGTGCAGGGGCGGCACAGGGTCCGGCCGACCAGGCCGCGCAACTGGTCGTCCACGGCGATGTTCCAGCCGAGCCCGCCCTGGACGCGGGATCCCTCGGACAGCCGCTCGGTGAGCCCGCCGAAGGCGAGGTGGGCCTCGATCACCCACTGTCCGACGCCCGTCGCGAGCCCCGCCAGGAGGACGAGTCCGAGGCGCGCCCTGCGGCCCGCCACCGCCCAGGCGAGCAGCGGCAGAGAGATCCACACGGCGTCGGTGGGCCGCATCCACGCCATGAGCGCGGCGCCCGCGGCGACGCCCCACGGCGCGGCCCGGTCCCGGTGGTCCGCGCGGACGCGCAGACAGCAGCCGGCGCAGGCGAGGGCGCCCAGGGCGACCCAGAGGTTGGGCATGGCGGCCGGGCCGTAGAACAGCGTCACCCACAGGGAGGCGAAGAGGGCGCCGGCGGCGGCGAGCACGCGGGCCGGGAAGAAGCCGCGCCAGACGCGCAGGGCCAGCAGGAGGCCGAGGCCGGACAGCAGCGCGAGGTAGACGCGGAGCAGTGCGGTGGAGGTCGACCAGGTCGTGATCGGCGCGACCAGCAGGGAGACGCCCCGGGCGCGCGGGGCGCTGAAGAACGCCGGGGGCGCCTGTGCGCTGTTCTGGCTGACGTACACGGTCTCGTCCCAGCCGAGGCCCAGACCGGGCCGGACGAGGACCAGCTGGGCGACGGTGAAGGCGGCGGCCACGGCGGTGAGCAGCCACGCGCCGCGCGTGCGCCAGGAGTTGCCGGGCCCGGCCGCCGGGGTGCCCCGTCGCGCGCCGACGAGCGTGACGTTCGTGCCGTGGGCCATCGTCCACCCCTTGGGTCCGGAGCCGGAGAACCGGAGAAACCGCAGAACCGTTGAAAACACGGCCAAAGTAACCCGAGGGGGACGGACCCGCAGGGCGGGGCTGGGCCGGCCGGCCGACGCCGGCCGTCAGCGGGCGTTGGGGCGGCGGTGCGGGGGCTGCTCGGGCGCCGGGCGCTCCGGCGCCGGCGGGATGTCCCGTACGGCCGGGCCGTCCCCGTTGAGACGCACCCGGGTGCCGTGGTGGCCGATCGTCAGGGGCGGGCCGGAGAGCAGGGTGTAGGTGGCCTTGTCCGGGCCGACCTCGACGTGCAGGCGGCGGCCGAGGATCTGGAGGGAGAAGGCGAGGCGGCCGAACCGTTCCGGCAGGCGGGGGGCGAAGCTCAGGCGGTCGCCGTCGCGGCGCAGCCCGCCGAACCCGGCGACCAGTGCCGTCCAGGTGCCGGCGAGGGAGGCGATGTGCAGACCGTCGCGGGTGTTGTGCTCCAGGTCCGCCAGGTCCATCAGGGCGGCCTCGACGGTGTAGTCGTAGGCCAGGCCGAGATGGCCGGCCCGGGCGGCGACGACGGCCTGGCAGCACGCCGACAGGGAGGAGTCGCGGACGGTCAGCGGCTCGTAGTAGGCGAAGTTGCGGGCGATCTGCTCCTCGTCGAAGAAGCTGCCGCAGGTGTACATCGCCAGGACCAGGTCCGCCTGCTTGACCACCTGCTTGCGGTACAGGTCGAAGTAGGGGAAGTGCAGCAGCAGGGGGTACTGGTCGGGGCGGGTGCCGTCGAAGTCCCAGCGCTGGTAGCGGGTGAAGCCCGCGTGCTGTTCGTGCACGCCGAGTTCGTCGTTGTAGGGGACGGCCACCGCCTGCGCGGCGTCCCGCCAGGACGCGCTCTCCTCCGGGTCGACGCCGAGCGCCGCGGCCCGCTCGGGATGGCGTTCGACGACGTCGGCGGCGGCGAGCAGGTTCTGCCGGGCCATGAGGTTGGTGTACAGGTTGTCGTCGGCGACGGCGCTGTACTCGTCGGGGCCGGTGACGCCGTCGAGGTGGAAGACGCCGTGCGCGTCGTGGTGGCCGAGGGAGCGCCACAGGCGGGCCGTCTCCACCAGCAGTTCGACGCCCGTGTCCCGTTCGAAGAGGGTGTCGCCGGTCGCCGCGACGTAGCGGACCACGGCGTCGGCGATGTCGGCGTTGACGTGGAAGGCGGCCGTGCCGGCCGGCCAGTAGGCGGAGCCCTCCGAGCCCTCGATGGTGCGCCAGGGGAACGCGGCGCCTTGGAGGCCGAGTTGGGCGGCGCGCTCGCGGGCGGCGGGCAGGGTGTTCTGCCGCCAGCGCAGCGCTTCGGAGACGGCCTCGGGGGCGGTGTAGGTGAGCAGGGGCAGCACGAAGGTCTCGGTGTCCCAGAAGGCGTGGCCGTCGTAGCCGGAGCCGGTCAGCCCCTTGGCCGGTATGGCGCGCTGCTCGGCGCGGGCGCCGGCCTGGAGGACGTGGAAGAGGGCGAAGCGGACGGCCTGCTGGATCTCCTCGTCGCCGTCGACCTCGACGTCGGCGCGCGCCCAGAAGTCGTCGAGGTAGGCCCGCTGGTCGTCGAGGAGGCCCTGCCAGCCGCTGTGTCCGGCTGCCGCGAGCGCCGCCTCCACCTGGTCGCTCATCGCGGGCCGGGACCGGGCGCCGGACCAGCCGTGCGCGACGAGCTTCTCCACCCTCAGCCTCTCGCCCGGCTCCAGCACGGAGGTGACGGTCAGCCGGGCCACGTCGACGTTGCTCTCGCTGTCGGTGGTGGTGCGTTCGGGGCCGGTGACGGTGTGGTCGGCGGCGACGGCGACGCGCAGGCCGCTGCGCCGGGTCCGGTGCACCAGGCGCAGGCGGTGGCCCGAGGTGGTGTCCTCCTCCGGTTCCAGCGGTGACTTCAGGGCGCGGGCCGCGCGCGGGTCGCCGTTCGGCTCCGGGATGCTCTCGTTGGCGACCAGCTCCGACTGGATGACGACCCGGGAGCGGCTGCCGACGGCCTCCACCTCGTAGGCGACGGCGGCGACGGCCCGCTGGGTGAGGGAGACCAGCCGTGTCGAGCGCACCCGGACCGTGGTGCCGGCCGGCGAGGTCCATTCACAGGTCCGCTCCAGCACGCCCCGGCGCAGGTCCAGGACGCGCTCGTGGGAGACGAGGCGCCCGTAGCGCAGGTCGAACGGCTCGTCGTCGACGAGCAGCCGGAGGACCTTGCCGTTGGTGACGTTGATGACGGTCTGGCCGGACTCCGGGTAGCCGTACCCGGCTTCCGCGTAGGGCAGCGGGTGCAGCTCGTACAGGCCGTTGAGGTAGGAGCCGGGCAGGCCGTGGGGTTCGCCCTCGTCGAGGTTGCCGCGCCAGCCGACGTGCCCGTTGGACAGGGCGAACACCGACTCGCTCTGGGCGAGGACGTCGAGGTCGAGGTGCGTCTCGCGCACGCACCAGGGGTCGACGGCGTAGGACCGGTCGGTGATCAAGCGTGTCCCCCCGTTCCGGCCAGGTCGGCCAGGTCCTTCACGACGACGTCCGCGCCGTGTGCGTACAGGGCGTCGGCCTGACCCGTCCGGTCGACGCCGACGACGTATCCGAAGTGCCCGGAGCGCCCCGCGTCCATGCCGGCCAGCGCGTCCTCGAAGACGGCGGCGCGGGACGGTTCGACACCGAGGTCGCGGGCGGCGGCCAGGAAGGTGTCGGGGTGCGGCTTGCCCGGCAGTCCGCGCTCGGCGGCGACCACGCCGTCGACGCGCACCTCGAAGAGGTCCTCGGCGCCGATCGAGCGCAGCACGTCCCGGGTGTTGGCGCTGGAGGAGACGATCGCGGTGCGCAGGCCCGCCGCGCGGACGGCCTCCAGGTAGCGCAGGGTGCCGTCGTAGGCCTGGACGCCCTGGGTGCGGATCTTCTCCAGCAGCAGTTCGTTCTTGCGGTTGCCGAGGCCGTGGACGGTCGCGGCGTCCGGCGGGTCGCCGGGTCCGCCCTCGGGCAGGTGGATGCCGCGGGAGGCGAGGAAGGTGCGGACGCCGTCGGCGCGCGGGCGGCCGTCGACGTACTCGTCGTAGTCGCCGGAGCTGTCGAACGGCCGGAAGTCCTCGCCCTCCCGTTCGCGCAGGAACGCGTCGAACGTCTCCTTCCAGGCGGCCGCGTGCACCACCGCCGTCCTGGTGACGACCCCGTCGAGGTCGAAGAGGCAGGCCTGGATGGTGTCCGGGAGTCCGAGCGTCGTCGTCATACAGGACCGGTTCCCCCGCACGAGGGCGCCCAACGGTGTGGCGCGCGCCACACCGGACGGTGACGGTGTGTCAGTCGCGCGGGGTCGGCCCGGCGGGTGATCGGGGCGCGGAGACCGGTCTCTGTCCTCCCCTCCCCGTCCGGGTCCCCGTCCGGGCTGCGACACTCTGCTCCGTGCTCACCTTCGACGATCTGCTCCGGCGCGCGCGTTCCCTGGTCCCGGACGGCCGGCGCGCCCTCCTCGGCATCGCCGGCGGCCCCGGCGCCGGCAAGACGACCCTCGCCGAGCAGTTGGTGCGGGAGCTGAACGGCACCGGGGAGCCGTGGGTGGCGCACGTCCCGATGGACGGCTTCCACCTCGCCGACGCCGAGCTCGACCGGCTCGGCCGCCGCGGCCGCAAG
This sequence comes from Streptomyces sp. NPDC003247, assembly GCF_042888135.1. Taxonomy (NCBI): domain Bacteria; kingdom Bacillati; phylum Actinomycetota; class Actinomycetes; order Kitasatosporales; family Streptomycetaceae; genus Streptomyces; species Streptomyces sp. NPDC003247. The sequence continues at coordinate 598,767 of NZ_JBIAPF010000005.1, read as the reverse complement.
GGCGCGCCCGACACCTTCGACGCCGCCGGGTACGCGGCCCTGCTGCGCCGGCTGCGTGAGGAGGCGGGGGGCGACGACATCGTGTACGCGCCCGGCTTCGAACGGGTCCTGGAGCAGCCCCTCGCGGGCGCGGTGCCGGTGCCGCCGACGGCCCGGCTCGTGGTCACGGAGGGCAACTACCTGCTGCTGGGGACGGGCGCGTGGGCGCGGGTGCGGCCCGAGCTGGACGAGGTGTGGTTCTGCGAGACGGCCGAGGAGGAACGCGTCCGCCGGCTGGTCGCCCGGCACGAGGAGTTCGGCAAGGCGCACGAGGAGGCGGTGGCCTGGGTGCGGGGCACCGACCAGCGCAACGCCGACCTCGTCGCGACGACCCGGGAGCGGGCCGACCTGGTGGTGCGGGACGTCGTAGGGTGGCCGCATGGGGCTGGACATCACCGTACTGGGGCTGGACTGGGCGGAGTTGGAGCGGACACCGGCGGCTGAGCGGCTCGCGGTGCTGTACGAGGCGGATTGCCCGGACGACGACACCGACGGGCCGGCCGGCCCCCGAACGGGCTGGGTGATACCGGCGTCACCCGAGGTGCCGTGGAGCGGACGCTACGAGTTCCGCGGCACGCTCGGCTCGTACAAGCCGCACTTCTGGGCGGCGAACGGCTGGGACACCGTCCGGGGGTTCGCCGACCCCGCGCTCCGGGAGGCGCTGGACGGCTTTCTCGGCGGGCTGATCTGGTGGGGCGACGACGACGAGGACGGCGAGACGGCCGCCGGCGTCTTCCCCTCGGACCCGGAGCCCTGGCGGCCCAGCCTGCAACTCCTGGTTCCCCCGCCCGCCGTCACCGCGCTGGCCGCCCACTGGAACCGAGCAGCACCCTTGCTCACAGGTCTGCGCGAGGCGTACGACGCCCATGCTTCCCGGCCGGGGGGCTGGATCGCGGACTTCGAGGAGTTCGCGGCGCTGCTGGGACAATGGGCGGACCTGGTCGACGGGGCGGCGCGGCGCGGCTGGGGGCTGCTGGCGCTGCACGTGTGACGCGCCCCGGCACCGGGTCGCTCGGGTCCTCGCCAGGGGGCGACGCCCGCGCCCGCTCAGGCCCCGCGCAGCGTCAACTCCGGCTCGCCGTACGCGTCGTCGTCCCCGAGTACGGCGGTGAAGGCGTCCGTCCGTACGGTCAGCCCCTCCTCGCCCCACGCGACGGACACCGCCAGTGGCTCCCGCGAGCCGTACCGCACCGCGAACACGTGCAGGTCCTCCGGCGCGTCCGGGACCGGGCCGGCCTCCAGGGCCGTGGAGCTGACCAGGTGCTTCCAGCCCTCGTCGGGGTCGCCGTAGCCGCGCGGGTCGGCGGCGAGGGCGAAGGCGGCCTGCTCCTGGGTGAGGTCGGCGCGGGCGTCGAAGTGGTCCGGGCCCGTCAGGTCGGGGTGCGTCAGGCGCAGCGCGCCGGCCGAGGCGACCGCCCCCCGGGCCGTGCGCCGCACCCGGTCGCCGTCGTCCTCGGCGTACGGCATCCCGGCCAGCAGGTACGGCGTGCCGTCGAGGCGTTCCACGGCCACCGTCGTCCACAGGGCCGCGCCGTCGGTGACGTACAGGGAGCGCACATGGCGCAGGACGTGGTCGCGGCCGACCACGGGCTGGGTGACCAGCTTGGCGGCCAGGCCGTCGGCGCGGACGTCGCGGACGCGGACCTCGCCCATGGGACGGCACAGCAGGAAGCCGTCGGTGACGGGGCCGAAGCCGTGCCGGCGGTCGACGGCGGCGGGGAGGTAGTAGGTGCCGCCCGCCTCGACCACGGCCGGGGTCATCCGGTCGTCGAAGGCGACGGAGACCGTGCCGGCCCGCAGTTGGTGCCGCGTGGCCGTGGTGGACGGCTCCCGGTGCCAGCGCGTGGCGTCCTGGACCTGCCAGACCAGCATCCACGCGAAGTGTCCGTCGACGCCGCCGTCCGCCTTGACCGCGTGCCGTCCCCAGCGGGTGTCGCCCCGGTAGCGGCCCAGGTCGGAGCCGATGCGGTGGCTGAAGTAGCGCAGGCCGAGGACCGACTCGAAGGCGGAGTGCTGTTCGCTGTAGCGGGGGCCGCCGATGTCGAAGCCGCCGCCCGTCAGACGGGCGTCGATGTAGCGGGCGAGCGCGTCGCCGTCCTCGGCGAAGACGTCCTCGCCGCTGATCCGGTGGGCCTGGGCCAGGAAGGACAGGGAGATCGGGCCGTAGTTGTTGTCGTAGGCGCCGCCGTGCTCGGGGGGCAGCAGGGCGCCCCGGTCGCGGACGCGGTGCGCCCGGATCTCGTCGCGGTAGAGCGCCATCGCCCGCGCGCGGACCGGTGCGCCCTGCGCGGGCGGGAGCCGGCGCGCGAGCATCAGGCCGCCCACCACGCAGCCGATGGCCTGGTTGCCCGCGTGCTGCGGGTTGAAGAAGGTCGCCTCGGTCAGCCGGCGCCAGTAGCCGTGCGCCACCTCCAGCAGTTCCGCGCGCAGGTCGTCGTCGACCAGGCCGTCGGCCGTGTCGAGGACGTTCACCGCCTGGAGCAGCGCCCACACCGTGCTCGGCCAGTCGCCGATGGGGTGGGCTCCGGCCGCCAGGGTGTAGCGGGCGTACGGCAGGCCGGAGGCGCGCACCCTGAGGTTGGGGTAGCCGGCGTTGTCGTCCCGGTAGACCCGCTCGCGCAGGTGGAAGGCGAGGCTGCGGCGGACCGCCTCGGGCAGCCGCGGGTCCCGGGTGCGCTGCCAGGCCAGGGCCAGCAGGGAGGTGATGCCGAGGGAGGTGTCGCCGATGTCGTCGACGCAGTCGGGGTGTTCGAGGTTGCCCTCGGGCGTGAGCCGGGCGAGGGCCTGCTCGGTGACGTCGGCGAGGACGGCGTCGTACGCCTCGGGGGTGTCGGGGAGGTCGTGCAGCGGGCCGCGCTGGTGGGGCAGGTGCATGTCGCGGATCAGCCCTTCATACCGGAGGTCGCCAGGCCTTCGACCAGCCTCTTCTGGAAGACGAGGAAGCAGATGAGCGTGGGCAGGAGCGCGAGTGTCGACATGGCGAACATCGCGCCGTAGGAGGAGCCGCTGGTCTGGTCGAGGAAGAGGGTCAGGCCGAGGGGGACGGTGAACTTGTCGTTCTGCTGGAGGTAGACGAGCTGGTGGAGGAAGTCGTCGTAGGTCCAGATGAAGGTGAAGATCGTGGTGGTGACCAGGGCCGGCTTCATCAGCGGCAGGATGATCTTCCAGTAGATCTGCAACGGGTTGGCGCCGTCCATCATGGCCGCCTGGTCCAGTTCGCGCGGGATGGAGCGGATGAACTGCACCATCAGGAAGATGAAGAAGGCGTCCACCGCGAGGAACTTCGGCACGATCAGCGGCAGGTAGGTGTTGATCCAGGTCAGGTTGTAGAAGATCGTGTACTGCGGGATCAGGACGGCCTGGGTGGGCAGCATGAGCGTGCCGAGCATCAGGCCGAACCAGATCTTCCTGCCGCGGAACTCGAAGCGCGCGAAGGCGTAGGCGGCCAGCGAGCAGGAGATCACGTTGCCGATCACCGCGCCGATGGTGACGATCAGCGAGTTGGTGATGTAGAGGGAGAAGGAGTTGCCGGAGCCGCTCCAGCCCTCGGAGTAGTTCTCCGGGCGCAGCGCGTTCGGGACGAGTCCGGGGTGGGTGAAGATCTCGGTGTCGGGCTTGAAGGAGCTGCTGAGCATCCACAGCAGCGGGTACAGCATGACGACCGCGACGCCGACGAGCAGGGTGTGGAGGAGGATACGGCGCGAGCCGGTGGCCGAACGCAACCGGTGCAGCGGGGACTTCGGGGTGCGGGCCGGGGTGATGGCGGACATGGGGTGAGGACTCCTCGCTCAGTCGTCGTAGTGGACCCAGTAGCGGCCGGCGATGAAGTTGACCGCCGTGAAGCCCGCGATGACCAGGAACAGCACCCAGGCCAGCGCCGAGGCGTATCCCATCTGGAGGTCGGTGAAGCCCTTCTTGTACAGGTAGAGGGAGTACAGCATGGTCGAGTTGAGCGGTCCGCCCGAGCCGTTGCTGACCACGAAGGCCGGGGTGAAGGTCTTGAAGGCGTCGATGATCTGAAGGACGACGTTGAAGAACACGATCGGGGTCAGCAGCGGCAGGGTGATCCTGAAGAACCGGGTGACGGGGGTGACGCCGTCGATCGCGGCCGCCTCGTACACGTCCTTCGGCAGTTGCTTGAGGCCGGCGAGGAAGATGACCATCGGGGTGCCGAACTGCCAGACGGCCAGCAGCACGAGCGTGTAGAGCGCGCTGTCGGGGCTGGAGATCCAGTCCTGGCCCTCGATGCCGAACCAGGCGAGGAAGTCGTTGAACAGGCCGTCACCGCCGAAGACCTGCCGCCACACGATGGCGACGGCCACCGCGCCGCCCAGCAGCGACGGCAGGTAGAAGGCGGCCCGGTACAGGCCGATGCCCTTCAGGTCGCGGTTGAGGAGCATCGCCACGCCCAGCGCGAGCGCGAGCTTCAGGGGGACGGAGACGGCGACGTACACGAGGGTGGCGTGCACCGAGTCCCAGAAGACCGGGTCGTCGGCGAACATCTTCTCGTAGTTCCGGGTGCCGGCCCACTCCGGTGGGGTCAGCAGGTCGAACTTGGTGAAGGACAGGTACAGCGAGTCGAGCATCGGGTAGATCGTCAGCCCGAACAGGCCGACGAACCAGGGGGCCAGGAAGAGGTACGGCCACCATCCCCCGCCCCGCCGTCTGGCGAGGCGGCGGCGCATCCGGTCGCGCTCCCGCGGGTCGGACGGCGTCGCCCCGGCGGGCGGCTCCTCGACGACCCGGTCGGTCTTCGCGGTGGTCATACTCATCTCCCTGGCCCCTCTCCCGGTGTGCTGACGTGCGCTGCGGCCTACTCGGCCAGGATTCCGGCCGCCTGGTCGAAGAACTCGCCCAGCTGGGCCTTGACGGACTTCTTGCCGAAGGCCACCGCGAGGTTGGACTGGAACAGCAGGTCCCAGATCTGGTCGGCGCCCTGCGGCGGGGGAACCGGAGCGGGCAGGGCGTTCGTGGCCTTGGCCACGCGCTGGGAGATGTAGTCGGCGTTCTCCATGTTCAGCTTGTCCGTCTCGGACAGGCCCGAGGCGATCAGGGTGCGGGCCTTGTCCGTGGGCGGGATGCCGCGCAGCAGCTGCATGTCCTTGATGGCGGTCTCGTCCTGCGCGAAGAACGACATGATCTGGACGGAGTCGCCGATCTTCTTGCTCGTCCTGGTGGCGCTGAGCAGCACACCGCCGTTGACGAAGTTGCCCTCGCGGGCTCCGGAGAAGTCGCCCTGCGGGGTGGGCAGGAAGTCCAGCTGGGCGTCGGTGATGGAGCCGCCCGCGCCGTAGACGCCGGAGTCGAAGGTGAACAGGGCCTTGCCGATGACGACAGCGTTCTTGGTGAGGTCGTTGTGGGCGGCGGAGGTGATCGCCGGCGGCGGGGAGGCGTTGGCCTTGCGCATCCCGGCCCAGAACTCCCACCACTCCTGGAGGGTGTCGGAGGTGAAGCCGAGCTTCTTGCCGTCGTCGGAGAAGAAGGTCTGGCCCTTCTCCCGGGCGAAGATCTCGAAGCACTGGAGGGTGGAGCCGCCGCCGTCGTCGACGCCGTAGGTCTTGCCGCCGCTCTTCTTGTACACCTGCTGGGCGACGTCCTTGAGGTCCGCCCAGGTCCACTCGCGGTCCGGCAGCTCAAGGCCCAGGGCCTCCAGGCCGCTGCGGTTAACGGTGAGCTGGTTGACGCCGATGCCGGAGGGGACGCCGTAGAGCTTGCCGTCGACGGTGCCGGCGGCCAGGAGCGTCGTGGAGAAGCCGGTGAGGTCGAGGGTCTTGCCGACGTAGGAGTCGAGCGGGGCGAGGACACCCTTGCGGGCGTACTGGGCGACCAGCGCGGTGTCCATCTGCATCAGGTCCGGTGCGCTGCCGCCGGCGACGTTGGTGTTGAACTTGTCGAAGTAGCCGTCGTACCCGGAGTAGGTCTCCTGGACCTCGATCTTCGGGTTGTCCTTCTGGAAGGTGGCGAGCGCCTTCTTGTAGGCCGCGTGGCGCTCGTCGCTGCCCCACCAGATCATCGTCAGCTTGTCGCTGGTGGTGCCGGCGCCGGTACCGCCGGCACAGGCGCTCAGCGCGCCGGCGGCGGCGAGACCGCTCGCGGTGCGGAGAAGGGTTCTGCGCGAGAAGTGGTGACCCACCGGGTCCTCCCTGGAAGGTGCGTGACGGATTTCCCGGCCGGTCGCGGCGGCTCGGGCACGTTCTGCTCGGAAGGGCGCCTTCCGGGGGTGCGGCCTCGCCCGGCCGCGCCGTCCTCATGGGTGGGGATCCCCGGCCGTCCTGGCCGTCGTCACGCGAGCACGCCCTCGCGCGGCTGCCGTACCTCCGGTACGGGCGGGACGCTCACCCCAAGCCGGTGTCCCGACCGGCTTAGAAAGCGCTTGTCCGGACATTGGCAGACCGAGTCCGAAGCCGTCAATCCTCCGCCCTCGCCGCCCGGGTCACGTTTTGGACTCCCCGGGCCACCGCGAGCCGCGCCGCGCCGACGACGGTGCCCAGCTCCCCCACCGTGCTGCTGACCACCTCGGTGGGCCAGCTCAGCCGGTCCAGCTCGGCCCGCACGCCGGGCAGGAGCCGCGGGTCGGCGCCGGTGCTGCCGCCCAGCACGATCAGCCCCGGATCCAGTACGGCGGTCACGGCGGCGGCGAGCCGGCCCACGTCCACGGCGTGGCGGTCGATGACCGCGCGGGCCGCGGGCCGCCCCTGCCGGGCGAGCGCGAACACCCGCTCGGCGGTGCGCGGGCACGGCCCGTCGCCGTCCCGCCAGGCCTCGGCGGCCCGCCGCACCAGGGAGCGCTCACCGATGTACTCCTCCAGGGCCTCGCGGCGGGGCTCGCTGCCCTCGGCCCACGGGTAGGGCAGCCGGGCCAGTTCCCCGGCGGCGCCGTTGGCCCCGCGCAGCACCCGCCCCCCGACGACGATGCCGAGGCCGACGCCCACGCCGATCCGCAGGTAGCCGAAGGTGGACCGGCCGCGGGCCGCGCCCTCGTGCAGTTCCGCGAGCGCGGCGCAGTTGACGTTGTTCTCGACGTGGACGGGGACGCCGGACGGCAGCGCGACGGCCACGGCGTCGAAGACGGGACCGGCCTTGGCGGTCGCGGGGCGCGTCCCGGTGCCGCCCTCGCCCCGCGCGGTGACGTCGCCGACGGCGACGACGATGGTCCGCAGCGGGGCGCCGCCGGGCAGCGCGCCGAGCGCCCGGCGTACGACGTCGGCGGCGTCCGCCCGGGAGCCGGTGGCCTCGGCGAGCGGGGTGCCGTCCAGGGCGCAGCCGCGCACCCGGGTGAGGGCGGGTCCGAGGTCGACGGCGAGCACGGCCCCGGCGGCCGGCCCCAGCCGGTAGACGGCCGCCGAGCGGCCCGTGCCGCTGGAGGCGGTGCCGGAGTGGGCGGCGAGCCGGGCGCCCTCCAGTTCCGCGACGGCGGAGGACACCGTCGGCTTGGACAGGCCCGCCAGGCTCGCGAGCTGCGGCCGGGTCGCGCTGCCCGCCCCGGCCAGCACGGCGAACACCGCACCCGCGCTCTCGGTCAGGCGGGGGGCTCTTGCCACGTCGTGTTCCACAGTTCCCCCACTCGGGTCAGGGGCCGCGCTCCCGGGTCGACGGCCCGTGCGGGACGCGGCGACGGTGCTCCCGGGCCGACGCCCCGCGCGGGACGGCGGCGGTGGGCCCGGGCGCCACGCCGTCGCGCTCCCGTTGCGCTCCCGTTGCGCTCCCTCGCGCTCCCTCGACGACAGGTCGGACGACCGGCCGCGTGACGACTCTTGACGCACTGTACTTCGTTAGTTAACTTCCTAACGAACGTCACGGTACTCGCCTGCCGTACTCCGTCCGAGGCCCGTCCCGGGGCTTCCCCGACTTCTCGACTCCCGGTCTTCCAGGCGCGGTTCACTCCTGGTGTCCCGGCACGGTCGACTCCTCGTTCGCAGGCGCGGCTCGCCCGCCGCCGCGGCCCGGCGCGACGCCCGCGCGGGGCCGCCGCCGCACGGCCACACGGCGGCGGCAGCCTCACGGATCACGACCGCGCGGCTCCCGCACGCGGATCAAGCCGCGGTGCGGCCCACCCCGCTCGCGGCCACCTCCGACGGGAGAGGGGCGGGCCCGCCCCCGTGGTCGCCCCCCACCGGCCCGCAGGCAGTTCCTGTGAACCCGCGATCCCCGTTCACCCGCAGGACGCACCACGGTCGCCGTGCCCTCCCCGACGGGACACGGCCTGGCCGTAGATCTTCGCTCGGGCGCACCGCGCGGCTCGGCTCACCGACTGCCGTGGCCGCCGGACCCGCACCGGTCCGCGCGTCCTCCCCCGCTCCCGGCCCCCCGGCCGCAGAACCGAAGAGAGGCACATCCATGCCGTCCCCCGCCGGGCACCGCACGCACTCGGCCGTGAACAGGAGGGGCTTCCTGAGGGCCTCCCTGGGAGGTTCCGCCGCGCTGGTCGCCGCCCCGACGCTCGTCTCCTGGCTCGGCGCCGCCGACGCGAAGGCCGCCACGGCACCCCTCGCGTTCGTCGACGACTACCGGACGAACGTCCTGACGAACCTCACGCCCGAGACCAACGCCGTCGTGCGGATCCTCGGCGGCATGGCCGAGGTCTGGAAGACGGGCGCCGCCTGGAACACCGGCACCGCGCTGCGGCCCGAGGTGCTGCGCGCCAACATGCGCTACTGCGCCCGCGTCACCGCCGCGCGGACCGAGGCGCAGGCGAAGGAGGCGTTCGTCCACGACCGCCAGCACCAGAGCTACGCGATGATCGCCGCCCTGGGCCCGCTCGCCGAGCTCTACAAGGCGGGCGCCCAGGCGGTCACCTCGATCACCAGCGCCCCGGACACCACGCCCGCGACCACGATCAGCGACGCCGTGCCCGCCGACGCCCCGGCCGGTTCCGCGATCGGCGCGGGCTCGTACACCTCGGACCTCGGGCAGGTCGCCCGGCTGGTCGACACCGTGCGCGGGCCGTACGCCTCCGGCAACCCCGGCAAGTACGCCTTCCAGTATCCGCGGCCGTGGCGGATGAACGAGGACAGCGAGGTCGTCGACACCGGCCGCACGGACGCGCTCGGCTACCCGGTCTACGACTCGAAGGTGGTCGTCGTCCCCCAGCTGCTGCGCCAGCGCAGCACCTCCCCCGTCGACGACGGCGGCTTCCCCAGCGGTCACACCAACGCCTTCCACCTGGCCGCCCTGGCGTTCGCGTACGCCGTGCCGGAGCGGTTCCAGGAGCTGGTGACGCGCGCGTTCGAGCTGAGCCACACCCGGATCGTGTCGGGCATGCACTCCACCGTCGACGTCCTCGGCGGCCGCGTCATGGCCACCGCCCTCGCCGCCGCCACGCTCGCCGACCCGGCCAACGCCGAGCTCAAGCAGGCGGCGCGGGCGCAGGCCCTGGCCTACTTCACCGGACGGACGGGCAGCACGCCCGACACGCTGTTCGCGTACGCCCACTCCGACGCGGACGACGCGTACGCCGACCGGGGCGCCAACGCCCGCGCCGTCGAGCCGCGTCTGACCTACGTCCTCACCCGGGAGGGCCGTGACGAGCCGCTGACCGTGCCCAAGGGCGCGGAGGTGCTGCTGGAGACGCGGCTGCCGTACCTGGACGCCGCCCAGCGCCGCGAGGTGCTGCGCACGACCGCGCTGCCCTCGGGCTACGTCCTGCTCGACGGCTTCGAGCAGTGGGGGCGGCTCGACCTGTTCACGGCGGCCGACGGCTACGGTTCGTTCGCCTCGGACGTCACGGTCACGCTGGACGCGTCCGCGGGCGGCTTCCACGCGGCCGACGCCTGGCGCAACGACATCGGCGGCCGGGGCGGTCTGACGAAGCGGGGCACCGGCACACTCACCCTGTCCGGCCGCAACCGGTACACGGGCGGCACCGTGGTGGAGGACGGCGTGCTGGTCTCCGCCGCCGCCCACGCCCTGGGCCACGGTGACGTGCGGGTGCTCGGCGGGACGCTGCGGATCGACGAACCGGCCGAGGTGCGCGGGCTGTTCGCGCAGGAGGCCGGCACGCTGGAGGCGACGCTGCGCGCGGGCCGGCGCCAGGCGGTCCTGACCGCGACCCGGCGGGTCGTGCTGGGGGCGGGCGCCGTGCTGTCGCTCCGCCTCGACACCGAGCGGCCCCCGGCCGCGGGCAGCACCGTGCGCGTCCTCGACGCCCCGGCGCTGCGCGGCCGCTTCGACCGCGTCGAGCTGGACTCCGACACGCTGCGGGCGGTGCCCGTGTACACGGCGGACGGCCTGTCGGTGCGGCTCCTGAAGCGGTAGTGCCCCGCCGGCCGGGAGCCGCCCACCGGCTCCCGGCCGCGCCCGGCCCGCCCGGCGCCCCCTCTGCTCTCCTTCCCCCCTCTCTCCCCGCTCCCCTTCCCCTCCCGCTCCCCCGCCGGCTCTCCCCTCCCGCGCCGCCCCTCCCGCCCCTCCCCCGCACGGCACCCGGCACGGCACGGCCCTGAGCTATGTTGAGCCTCGTGGGAGACAAAGGAGGAGGACCGGTGCCATCGCCTCAGCAGGCACGCGCACAGGCGACCACGATCACCTCGGGCAAGACCGCTCCGGAGGCGGAGGCGTCCCCCACCTCACAGCTGCGGGCCCTGTTCGACGGGCCCCACCTGTCGCCGGGGCAGCGGCGCATCGCCCAGTACCTGATCGAGCACCTCACCGAGGCGGCGTTCCTGTCGATCACCGACCTGGCCGAGCGCGTCGGCGTCAGCCAGCCCTCGGTGACCCGGTTCGCGGCCGCGGTGGGGTTCAGCGGGTATCCGGCGCTGCGGGAACGGCTCCAGGCGATCGCGCTCGGCACCCGGGCCGGCGGTCCGGCGGCGGCCGAGGTGAACCGGAGCAACGAGCTCCAGGCGGCGGTCGACGCGGAGATCGAGAACCTGGAGAACCTGCGGCGCGACTTCGCCGACCCCGACGGGGTCATCGACCTCGGCCGGCAGCTGTCGGCGTCGACGCCGCTGACGATCCTGGGCCTGCGCATCTCGGCCTCGCTCGCCGAGTACTTCGCCTACGCCGCCCGGCGCATCCACCCGGACGTGCGGCTGGTGACCCGGGGCGGCAGCGTCGCCTACGACGCGCTGTTGCAGTCCCGGGAGGCCGGCGGGACCTGGGTGCTGGCGTTCTCGATGCCCCGGCACGCGCACGAGACGCTCACCGCCGTGCGGGTCGCCCGCAGCGCGGGGCTGAAGGTCGCGCTGGTGACGGATCTGGCGCTCGGCCCGGTGGCCGACGAGGCCGATGTCACCTTCGCCACCGGTACCGGCTCCCGGCTGGTGTTCGACTCCTACGCCGCCCCCGGGGTGATGGCGGCCGCGCTGCTCCAGGCGATGACGGACGCGGGCCCCGAGCGCACCCAGGCCCGCCTGGAGGAGTACGAGCAGATCGCCGAGCAGCACCGTTTCTTCCTGCGGGAGTGACCCCCGGCCGCCGCGTCCCCGACCGGCCTCCGTCGCCCGTCGCCCGCGCGACGCCTCCGATACCCCCTCACAGGAGAGGCACAGAAGAACGTTTCCGGCCATTTCACGCATGAATGTTTTCATACGTCTTGCGCGGGACACGGCATATATAAATACTGCTCACGGCCGCACCCGCCCGTCGAGGGCCCGAGTACGGGCATCCGAAGCCGCCGTGCCCTACCCGCGTCGGCACCCAGGATGTCCGGGCCTCGCCGACGCGAGGCCCCCCGGAGCGGCCCCGGTCACCCCCTGGGCCGGGGCCGCCCCACAACGTCGGACCACCCGTCACGACGCCGCACACCGGAAGCGATGATCATCATGCCCCTGACGACGACGCGCATCAGCCCGGACTGGCCGTGCCAGGTCAAGACCCCCGGCAGCTACGACTGGCAGCGCTCCGCGGCCAAGTGGCTGCGCGAACTGGTGCCCGCGCGGTACGCGAGCTACCCGGCGCTGCTGCGCCACCCCGTGCTGCTCGCCCGCCACGCGCAGATCCAGGTCCAGCACGAGGTGCGGATCGCCCGCACCGCCCTCCAGACCGCCCGCGCCGACCTGCCGCGCCTCGGCGTGCCCGAGTCGGTCATCGAACACACGATCAAGCTCTACGCCGCCGAGGTACTCCAGCTCCAGCACATCGCCCGCAGCGTCCGCGCGGTCACCGAGGCCCTGGCGGACACCGGCTCCGGACGCTGAACGGCGCCCTCCGTTCGGCGTCCGCGCCGGACATCACGCCTGGCGACGGCGTTGGCGCAAGACCCCGGTCGAAGGCTGACCGGTGTGCCATGCTCGTGCCGTGACGAGCGAACCCGCCCGGCCGGCCCCGTCAGGCGCCGCGCCCGACATGGCCGCCCTCACCAGGGTCGTGGCGCGCCAGCGTGCCGAGATGGACCGGTTGCAGGACCTGGCGGCCACCACGGCCGTCGTGGAGCGTGCCAAAGGGGCCGTGATGGCGCTGGCCGGGTGCTCCGCGGAAGCAGCCCAGGAGGAGCTGCGACGGCGTGCGAAGGACGCCCGGCGGACCCTGCTGGAGGAGTGTCTGCTCACCCTCGACGGACTGGGCGCGCCGGCGGGTCCGGCCCCCGGGCGGCCGGACCCGGCCGACGCCGTCACCGGGGTGAGCCCCGACGCCCCGCGGGAACCGACGGACGCCGCGGCCGTCGGGCTCGCCGGGCTGGGGCAGGCCCTCGCCCACGTCGGCAGCCCCCAGGACCTCGCCCGCTGCCTGCTGGACCACCTCGCCCCGGACACCGGCGCCGACGCGGTGCTGATCGTCGCCCGGCCGCCCTCCGGCGGACTGGAACTCCTCGGGCACGCCGGCATCGACGCCACCCTCGCCGACCGGTGGAGCAGGGTGGCGCCGCCCGGCGGGACCGCCGCCCTGGACGCCCTGGACGCCGGGCGGCCGCGCTGGCTGGAGGACCCGGAGGAGGAGCGAACGCGGTGTCCGCTCACCGGCGATCCGCCCGAGCGGTGGCCGAGCGGGGCCTGGCTGCCGGTGCAGGCCGGGGAGCCGGCCGGCCTGGCCCTCGGCATACTCCGCCGCCGCGGAGGCCCGCTCACGCCCGAGGTCCGCCGGCGGCTGCTGGCCGCCGCCGGGCTGTGCGCCGGGCCGCTGCGCGTGCTGGGCACCCGGCAGGACCCGCCCGTCGCGGCGGACACCGACGCCGTGCAGACGGTGTTCGACCGGCTGCCCGTCGCCGCCGTCCTGCTCACCCCGCTGCCCGCCGCCCAGGGCCGGGTGGAGGACTTCCGCATCGACGCCGCCGGCCCCGGCACCGTCGATCCCTTCGGCCGCAGCGGCCGCCGACTGGTCGGGCTGCGCGTCCTGGAGTGCTGGCCGGAGCTGGCCGGCGAGCCGCTGTGGCAGGGCTGCCTCACCGCGCTGGCCTCGGGACAGCCGTACGAGAGCGAGCCGGTCGCCCACCGGCAGTCCGGGACCGGGGCCGGGAGCGGTGAGCCGCCCGCCTGCTCGGCGCGGGCCACGCGGCTGGGGGACCGGCTGGTCGTCAGCTGGATCCGGCAGGACCCCTCGGACCGGCAGGAGCAGCGGCTCGCGGACGTGCAGCGGCTGGGCAACCTCGGATGGGTGAACTGGAACCTGGTCACGGGCGAGGTGAACTGGTCCTCGCAGGTCTTCACCATCTTCGACCGCGACCCCGAGCGGGGCGCCGTGCCCCTGCCGCGGCTGCCGGGACTGGCGCTGCCGGAGGACAGGCCGGCGCTGGCCCGCGCCCTCGGCAACCTGATGCGGGAGGGACGGCCGTGCGACGCGCCGTTCCGGATCACCGCCGGGGAAGGCGTCCGCCATCTGCGGGCGGTGGCCGAAGCCGTCACCGACGCCGACGGCACGCCGGTCGAGGTGCACGGTTTTGTACAGGACCTCACCGACCGGCGCACCACCGAACTCGCCCTGCTCGCCAGCGAACGGGCCATCCTCACCCAGCACGGCGTGCTCGAGGCCGAACGCACGGTGGCGGCACGGCTCCAGGACGCGCTGCTGCCGCTGCCCAAGCGGCCCACCCGGCTGACGGGGCTGCACGTCGACATCGCCTACCTGCCCGCGCAGTCGGGGCTCAACGTCGGCGGCGACTGGTTCAGCGCCATCGAACTGCCCGACGGCGACGCGCTGTTCGCCGTAGGGGACGTCGCCGGGCACGGCATGGACGCCGTCGCCACGATGGCCCTCCTGCGCTTCACCGCCAAAGGCATGATCATCACGGGTTCGTCGCTGACCGGGGCGCTCGCCCGGCTCAACGCCCTGCTGCTGCACTCCCGCGACCCGCACGGCACCGCGACCATGGTCCTGGCCCGCTACACCCCGGCCCGACGGCGGCTGGTCTGGGCGCAGGCGGGTCACCCGCCGCCGCTGCTGCTGCGCGACGGCGAGGCCCGCTACCTCTCCCGCCCCCGGGGAGTGCTGCTCGGCGCCACCGAGACCCCGCGCCACGAGGAGGCGGAAGTCGTCCTCCGGCCCGGGGACCGGCTGGTGCTGTACACCGACGGTCTGGTGGAGCGGCCCTCGGAGAGCATCGACCGCGGCCTGGAACGGCTCGCCCGCGCCGCCACCGCGCCCGCCCCGACCGGGGCGTCGCCGCTGGACCGGCTGCTCGGCACCCTGCTGGAACCCGAGCAGCGGGACGACGTGTGCGTACTGGACATCCGCGTCCCGGACGACGGGGAGGGGCCGGCCTCCGCCCCGTAGGGCGTTTCCGATGAGTCTCCGCCGAAGGGGAACGGTCGCGTCATCCGGTGCGGGACTCCAGGTCGCGGCGGGTGTCGTCGCCGTAGACGCCGGTCTCGTCGCCGCGGACGCCGTACCAGAGCTGGAAGCGAGCCACGGCCTCGGTGAGGACGGTGCCGTAGCGGCCGTCGGTGGGGCCGTCGTCGTAGACGTTCGGGATACGGCGCAGACGCTGCTGGAGGTCGGTGACCTCGGGGCCGGTGTCGCCCTCGCGCAGGGTGCCGGGGCCGTCGGGGTCGCTCGTGGCGGCCTGGCCGCCGGCCGAACCGGTGGCGGGTGCGGGGACGGTGGCCGGGAGGGTCCGCGCGGTCGCCCCGCCGTCGCGGTCGGGCAGCAGCAGGGCGCAGGCGAAGCCGGCCAGCGCCGCCGCGAGCACGGCGACCGAGGCGACGGCCGCGCGGTGCGGCCGGGCGCCGCGCCTCCCCGGCGGCCCGCCTTCCCCCACCGGCGGCAGTTCCCGGGTCTGCGCCTCGGCGTCGGTGGGCCCGTCCGGCAGGGGGACGGCTTCGTAGGGGCCGGTGTCCTCCGCCATCTCCCGGAACAGCTCCGCGAGGGCGTCGGTGTTGCGCGGTCTGAGCACCCGGATGGGCTCCAGGACCGGGCGGTCCGCGCTCTCCGCACCCTCCCCGGGTTCCGGGCGGTCCGGCGGTCGCCCGGGTTCGGCCGGTGTCGGCACGCTGCTCTCCCTCCGTCCCGTGTCCCCGGGGAGGGATACGTGCGCGGGCGCGGTGGGGTTCAGCCGGCGAGGAAGCGGTGCAGGGAACGGGTCAGGGCGGCGACGAAGGCGTCCCGTGCGGCGTCGTCGAGGGCGTCCAGGGACAGGTACGGATTGAGGTCCTCCAGCTCCACCAGCAGCAGCTCGCCGCCGGGGGCGCGGCAGGCGTCGACGCGCTGGACGCCGTGCGTAAGACCGTTCCAGTCGATGAAGCGGCGGGCGAACGCCAGGTCCTGCGCGGTGGCCTCGTACGGCTCCAGCCGCCAGCGGCGGTCGGGGTGCGGGGCGTACAGGGCGTACTGGAAGGCGTCGTCGACGAAGTAGAAGGAGACCTCGTAGGCGAAGTCGACGTGGGGCTGGACGAGGGTGGCGCCGTCCGCCAGGGCGGGCAGCGCGTCGGCGGTGACGATGCGCAGGCCCAGGGAGTCGGCGCCGAGCTTGGGCTTCACGACGTAGCGGTCGGCCGGGGGCAGCCGGTGCAGGTCCTCGGGGCGGTCGACGGTGGGGACGACCGGGAAGCCGGCCGCGCTCAGGTCGACGAGGTACTGCTTGCCCGCCATGTCGGCGCGGCCCGTGAGCGGGTTGTAGACACGGGTCCCGGCACTCGACGCGCGCTCGCGGAAGGCGTCGTACGCCTCCCGGTGGCCGAGCACGGGACCGCTGTTGCGCACGACGACGGCGTCGAAGGCGTCCATCAGCGCGGCCGCGTCCCCGGGGTGGCACAGGGCGAGGTCGAAGTCGGCGCGCAGCCGGGAGGTGAGGAGGATGTCCTCGTCGCAGTAGCGGCGCCCGCGGGCCTGGTACGCCAGGTCGGTGACGTAGAGCAGGCGGGGGCGGACGGCGGGCATGCGGGCTCCTCGGACGGGACGGAACGGGCGGGAAGGGATGGGCGGGAAGGGACAGGTGGGCGCGCGGGACGGCCGGTGGTGCGGGAAGCGTACGCGGGCGCGGGGGCGGCGCGCGCGGCGCCCCGGAGTGCCGTCCCGGGCCGCGGGCGGGTGGAGGAGCGCGACCGGGCGTCACGGGCGGGCCGTACGATGAGAGGACCGGCTTTCTTCTCCTGAAGGGCTCCCGCACTCCCGTGACCACCGCAACTCTCCTCGACGGCAAGGCCGCAGCGGCCGACATCAAGAGCGAACTCGCCCTCCGGGTCCAGGCGTTGAAGGAACGCGGCGTCACCCCCGGGCTCGGCACGATCCTCGTCGGCGACGACCCGGGCAGCCGTTCGTACGTGGGCGGCAAGCACCGGGACTGCGCGCAGGTCGGCATCGCCTCGATCCGGGTCGAGCTGCCCGCCGACGCCTCCCAGGCGGACGTCGAGGCCGCGGTGCTGCGGCTCAACGACGACCCGGCGTGCACCGGGTTCATCGTGCAGCTTCCGCTGCCCGCCCACATCGACACCCACGCCGTGCTGGAGCTGATCGACCCGCTGAAGGACGCCGACGGGCTCCACCCGACGAACCTGGGCCGGCTGGTGCTGGGCATACCGGGTCCGCTGCCGTGCACCCCGCGCGGCATCATCGACCTGCTGCGGCGCAACCACGTGCCGATCACCGGGCAGCAGTTCTGCGTCATCGGCTGCGGTGTCACCGTGGGCCGCCCGCTGGGGCTGATGCTGACCCGCAGCACCGAGCACGCCACGGTCACCCTGTGCCACGAGGCCACGCAGGACACGGCCGCGCACGCCCGGGAGGCGGACGTGGTGGTGGCCGCCGCGGGGGTGGCGCACCTGGTCCGGCCGGACTGGATCAAGCCGGGCGCGACGGTCCTCTCGGTGGGCCTGACCCGCACGGTCGAGGGTGTCCTCGGCGACGTGCACCCGGACGTCGGCGACGTGGCCGGGTCCTTCGCACCGCCGATCGGCGGGGTGGGTCCGATGACGCGGGCCATGCTGCTGACCAACGTGGTCGAGGCCGCCGAACGGCTCTGACGCCCACGGGACGCCGGACCCGGCGGACCCGGCGGACCCCGCCCGGTCCGGCGTTGGCGCATTCGGTTCCCGACCGAGCGCACTCGGTTCCCGCCGGAGGGAACCGAGTGCCGTCCCGTGCTACGTTCCCGGGCATGAGCAGCAGCACGCCGCGGGCCGGGAGACCCCCCATGCGGGACGCCCTGGTCACGGCGGCCTTCCGGCTGTTCCTGGAGCGCGGCTACGAGCGGACGACCGTCGACGACATCGTGGCGCTGGCCGGCGTCGGACGGCGCTCCTTCTTCCGGTACTTCCCCTCCAAGGAGGACGTGGTCTTCCCCGACCACGAACGGTGCCTGGCCGACATGACCGCCTTCCTCGCCGCGAGCGGCGAGGAGCACGAGCCGGTGCGCCGGGTGTGCGACGCCGCCCGACTGGTGCTGCGGATGTACGCCGAGAACCCGGCCTTCTCCGTACAGCGCTACCACCTCACCAAGCGGGTGCCCGGCCTGCGCGCCCATGAACTGGGCGTCGTCCAGCGCTACCAGCGCGCCCTCGCGGACTACCTGCGCGGGCGTTTCGCCGGGCGCCGCGACGGGATCCTCCGGGCCGAGGTGATCGCCGCCGCCGTCGTCGCGGCGCACAACAACGCGCTGCGCGCCTGGCTGCGTTCGGGCGGCCGGGACGATGCGACCGCCACGGTGGACCACGCCCTCGGCTACGTGGAGTCGGTGTTCGGACGGCCGTCCGCCGCCGAACCGCCGGCGGCGCCGGAGGACGTGGTCGTGGTCGTCGCGCGGCGCGGGGCACCGCTGTGGCGGGTGGTGCGGGAGATCGAGACGGCCCTGGCGCACGACGGACCCCACCCCTGATTAGGGGTACGCCCACCCCTGATTAGGGGTACGCAGTGCCTTTACGCGTGGCACTGAGTGCCATACGCTGAGGTCGTGCACGGTGGCACGCTCAACCGCGCACGGGCGTGCCCGGGTGAGCCGCGCACGCGGGATTCCGGCCGAGCGCAGGGGAGTTGACCAGCGTGTACCACCACTCAGGCGGCACCGTTCAGCAGACGGCGGGCTCCCCGGCGGGAGTGCTCGACCAGCGCGCCGCGGACAGCGAGGCGATCCTCTTCCAGCGCTGCACCTGGTGCGGCACCGCCATGTACCACCGGCTCCTGTGCCCGGTCTGCCAGGGCAGCGACCTGCGCACCGAGCGCAGCGAGGGCACCGGCACGGTCCGCCACTCCACGGTGCTGCACCGCAACACGCCCTCCGCGCGCAACGTGTCCCTGATCGAGATGGCGGAGGGCTTCGTCGTGCGCGGCCGGGTCATGGGCCCGCCCATCGGCATCCACAGCGGTGACCGCGTCCGGCTGTCCACGGCCAAGGACCCGGTCCGGGGCGAGCCGGTCTTCCAGCTCGTCGACGAGCCGTACCGGGCCTGGTACTGACCCCCGCCCGGACCGGGGCCCACGCTCTCCCGGCCGGTTGCCGGGGCCCGGTTCACAGCGTGACGCGGATGCCGACGGTCCCGTCCAGGCCGCGCCGCAACCGGCTGCCCAGGAGGGTGAGGCGGCCGACGAGGCCGTACTTGCGGGCGATCAGGGTGCGGTAGCGGGCGGTGGTCTCCGGGTCGCAGACCTCGGCGGTGGCCGCGACCTGCCTGCCGGACGGCCTGCCGCGCACATCGCAGGGGCCCACCAGGACATCGCCGCGCGCCCTGATCCGCTTCACCTTCCAGGAGTCCGCGGCCGTCCAGACCCCGAGCGTGTCCCCGTCGCGCACCACCCACACCGGGGTGGCGACGGGGCTTCCGTTCTTCCGGTGGCTGGTGAGCAGCAGGTACTTGCCCGCCGCCAGTGTGTCCAGAGCCGTAGCGTCCATGCCGTGAAGTCTAGGCAGCGCGCGGCCACTTCACCTCGGTACCGGGCGCTCCCCCGGCCTCAGCGCAGCGCGGCCGCCATCCGCCGCACCCCCTCCGTCAGGATCTCCGGCGAGGTCGCGAGGTTCAGCCGGGCGTGGCCGGCGCCGCCCGTGCCGAAGTCCGGCCCCGGTGTGAGGGCGACCCGGCCGCGTTCCAGGAAGACGCGGGCCGGGTCGTCGCCGAGGCCGAGGGCCCGGCAGTCGAGCCACGCCAGGTAGGTGCCCTCGCCCGGCCGGTGGGCCACGCCGGGCAGGTGCTCGGCCAGCAGGCCGGCGAGCAGCCGGCGGTTGGCGTCGAGGCCGGCCAGCAGGGCGTCCAGCCAGGCGGTGCCGTCGCGCAGGGCGGCGGTGTGGGCGAGGACGCCGACGTGACTCACGCCGTCGATCGTCTCCCCGGGCATCCGGGCGAGGTCGGCGGCGGCCGCGGGGCCCGCCACGGCGACGGCGGCCTTGAGGCCGGCCAGGTTCCACGCCTTCGACGCCGACATCAGCGACAGTCCGCTGTCCGCGCCGGGCACGGCGAGGTAGGGCACGAAGTCCACGCCCGCGGCCGTCAGCGGACCGTGGATCTCGTCGGCGACCACGCGCACCCCGTACCGGTCGGCGAGGGCGGCCACGGCGGCGAGTTCCTCGGCGGTGTGCACGGTCCCGGTCGGGTTGTGCGGGCTGCACAGCAGGTGGGCGGCGCGCCCGCCACCCGCGACGGCCCGCCGGTAGGCGTCCTCCAGCACGGCCAGGTCGAGCCGCCCGTCGACACCGAGCGGCGCCTCGGCGATCCGCCGGTCCAGGTGGGTGACGAACGCGAAGTACGGCGGGTAGACGGGCGGGTTGACGACGACCGGGTCGCCGGGCCCGGTGACCAGCTTCAGCATCTCCACCACGCCCAGCATCACGTCGGGCACGAGCGCGGTCCGCTCCACCGCGAGCCCGTCCCACCCCCACCGCTCGGCGGCGAACTCCGACAGCGCCCGCGCGTAGGAGGTGCCCGTGGCGTAGCCGGTGTCGCCGAGCGCGACCGCCTCGGTCACCGCCTCGACGACGGGCCGGGCGAGCGGCACGTCCATCTCGGCGACCCACAGCGGCAGGACGTCCTCCGGATAGGCCCGCCACTTCTCGCTCGTACGACGGCGCAGACGGTCGAGGGAGAGGCCGCGCAGGGGATTCGGCTCACCGGACGTCTCGTGCGGGGTCCTGGTCATGGGCACACGATAGGGGGACTCCGGTGTGACGCGGGATCATGCGCACGGAACGCCCCCGACGGGCACGGTCCGACACGCGCGTGCGGCTCGTCGGCTTCCCCGCCGGGACCGCCCGCGAGATCGCGCCGGACGAGCCGAACGGCGGTGCGGGCGACCCGGCGCCCACCGCGCTGCCGCGCCCCTGCACGGGTCCCCGGGCGGTCCGGGCGACGCGCGCGGCCGGCGACCGGATCCGCCGGCTCCACCCGGGCATCGGCGAGTACGTACGCCCGCGCCGACCGGCTCTTCCTGGGTCGCGCCGTGCGCCACCTGGTGTCCGAGGCCGGGATCCGCCGCTTCCTCGACATCGGCACCGGCCCGCCCACCACGGACCACACGCACGAGGTGGCCCGGCGCCTCGCCCCCGGCTCCCGGATCGTCTGCGTCGACAACGACCCGCTGGTCCTGGCGCACGCCCGCGCCCTGCTCACCAGCACGCCCGAGGGCCGCACCCACTGCCTCGACGAGGACCTGCGCGACGTCGACGCGATCCTCGAACACGCGGCGAAGACCCTGGACTTCGGCGAGCGCCACCTGGTGCTGACGCCACACCATCACCTCCCCCGCCATGCCGGACGTGGACGAGGCCGTGGCGTTCTGGAACGAGCGGCACGCCGAAGCCGACCCGGCGGGCGCACGCCCGAGGAGGTGGCCCGCTTCCTCGACGGTCCGGACCTGCTGGAGCCGGGCGTGGTGTCCTGCTCGCGCCGGCGCCCGGAGGGGCCCGGCGGTGCGCTGCCGGAGGAGGTCGCCAGGTTCGGCGGGGTGGCCCGCACACCGTGACCCGCTCGCTCCCGGGCTGAACGCGGCGCGGCTCCGGCACGTATGGAGTCGGGGGCGCTCGACGACCGGAGGGCCCCGCGGTGCCGGCACCGCGCGTTCGGCTTTCGGGAGCCCTGCATGAGGCACGTACGACGACGGATCGTCCGGCGGGTGACACGGCTGGCGGCCGTCGGCGGCCTCCTCCTGGGAGGGGCCATGGTCACGCAGGCCGCCATGGCGGATGAGCCGCCCGCCGCGTCGGCGGTGCCGGGCGATGCGGCACGGTCCGCCGCGGGCGACGGGGCGGACCTGGTGGAGCGGCTCGGCACCGCCCGCACGGCCGGCACCTGGATCGGCGCCGACGGGCGTCCGGTCGTCGCCGTCACCGACGAGACGACGGCGACGACGGTCCGCGCGGCGGGCGCCGAGGCGAAGGTCGTCGGCCACAGCATGAACGAGCTGAGGTCGGCGGCCGCGACGCTGCGTTCGGCGCCCCGGGTGGCGGGGACCGCGTGGGTGATGGACTACCGGTCCAACCAGGTCGTGGTGCGGGCCGACAGCACCGTGTCGGCCGCCGACTGGTCGGCGCTGACACGGGTCGCGTCGGGCATCGGCGGTTTCGTCCGCATGGAGCGCACCTCCGGCACCTTCACCACCCGGGTCAACGGCGCCGAGCCCATCCTGTCGACGGGCGGGCGCTGTTCGGCGGGTTTCAACGTGACCGACGGATCGCGCGACTTCATCCTGACGGCCGGGCACTGCGGACCCGCCGGGTCCCTCTGGTTCGCGGACGGCCAGGGCGACCGTCAGGTGGGCCGCACGGTCGACTCCGTCTTCCCCGGCAACGACTTCTCCCTGGTGCAGTACGCGGACGGGGACGCGGGCGACGGGGCCGACGTGGTGGCCATCGGCAACGGCAACGGGGTGCGGATCACGGGCGTGGGCGACGCGGCCGTCGGGCAGCGGGTGTTCCGCAGCGGCAGCACGACCGGGCTGCGCGACGGCGAGGTCACCGGCCTCGACGCGACGGTCAACTATCCGGAGGGCACGGTCTCCGGGCTGATCGAGACGACCGTGTGCGCGGAGTCCGGCGACAGCGGCGGTCCGTTGTTCTCCGAGGGCATCGCGCTCGGCATCACCTCGGGCGGCAGCGGCGACTGCACGACGGGCGGTACGACGTTCTTCCAGCCGGTGGCGGCGGCGCTCGACCGGCTCGGTGTGCAGCTGATCGTGGCGGCGCCGTCCGACGGCGCGCGGGACGGCGCCTCCCCCGCGCCGTCCGAGGGCGCCGCCGAGCCGTCGTCCTCGCCGACCCAGGCCGCGGCGGCCGCCGGTGGGGCCTCACCGGGGTCGACGACACCGGTGACGGGCGCCTTCGACGGCTCGTCCCTCGTCTCCCGGCTGACCGACCCGCGCAACATCGGCCCCGGACTGCTGGTGATCGCGGGCAGCCTGGTCGCGCTCGTGGCGACGCGGTACATCCGCGCCGAGCAGGACCGCAGGGCGTACCAGCGCCACTACTCGGCGACCTGGGGCTGAGCCGCCCGCGCGCCGGGGGCGGGGCCGACGGCGGGGGCGGTGACGGTGGAGGCGGCGAAGGGGAGGCGGCGGGACAGAACGCCGCCGCCGGGGAAGTCGACGAGGCCGTGGAGGACGACCGAGGTCAGTGCGAGGAGAGCACCCAGGTGCCGGGGGGTGCCCCGGGACGGCGCTCCGCTGCCGGAGTGCCGCGGCGTACGGCCGTCAGGCCGCCCGGACGGACTGCGGGGCCGCGGCGGCCCACTCCAGGACGAGCCGCTGGTACTCCTCGCGCTGCTCGACGCTCAGTGTCCCGCCCGACCGGAGCCACAGGGCCCGGATCTCCTCGTTGACCTCTTCGGCCGATCGCTCGGAGAGGGGTTCAACAGTGGTGGACATGGTGTGAATCTTACGGCGTCGGGGGTGAAGGCCACGTGAGTAATACGGGGATCAAACGGACAAGGCGGACGTGTGACTGGTCACGTCCGCCTGTCATATGTCAGTGCTCACAGCCGCTCCGTCAGGTGCCCGGCTTGCGCCCGTAGACGAAGACGTCGTCGCCGTTCTTCAGCAGCGACCAGTACTTCTTCGCCGCCGTCTTGGTCATGTTGACGCAGCCGTGCGAGCCCGGCGGGTTCCACATGCTGACGCCGACCGAGTGGAAGGCCTGCCCCCCGTCGAAGAACTGGCTGTAGGGCATGGGCACGTTGTAGATGGTCGACACGTGGTCGATGTTCCGCCAGTAGATCTTCTTCAGGCCGGTGCGGGTCTCGTAGCCGTCGCGGCCGGTGCGGACGGGCACGGGCCCGTAGACGAGCTTGCTGCCGTCCTGGATCCAGCTGAGCTGGAGCGTGAGGTTGACGCAGGCGATGCGGCCCTTGTTGGTCGGGCACTTGCCGGCCGCGTTGGGTTTGTTCCCCACCGCCTTCTGCTTGTTCATGAGGTCCATCACACCCCAGGTGACGGGCCCCGCGTAGCCGATGGCCGGCGTGATGCCGTGCTTCTTCTGGAAGGCCTGGATGGCCTTGCAGTCGGCGGAGGACTGCTTGCCGTCGACCGGCCGGCCGAGGAACTTCTCCACCTTCTTCTGGTACGGCCCTGCCTGCGTGGTACAGCTCGCGGCCTGCGCCGGCGCCGTGCCCAGCGCGAGCGTCAGCGGAGCGACCAGCCCCGTGACCCCGAGCGCTGCCGCTGCTCGTCTGCGTATGTCCCCCATGACTGCCCTCTCCCTGGCCCGGAACGGCGATCTCGCCTTCCTAGACCCGTGGGAGGGGGCGGCGGTTGTGGTCCGGCCCGAGCTGTGACGAAACGGTGAACTTCCCGTCCGCCGGATCTTCCCGTCCGCCGACTCTTCCCGGCTGTCGGACCGGGGCCGGTAGCGTGCGCGCATGTCCGCGTTCCTTCAGCAGCTCCCCGCCCTGATAGGCGTCGTGATCGGCGCCCTGGGTTCGTACCTGGCACTCGTGCGCAGCGACCGCGAGCGGTTCCGGCGCGAGGCGTCGGCCCGGTGGGAGGAGCGGCGGCTCGCCGTGTACGCCGACTACGCCCGCACGTTGAAGAAGTCGGTCACCCTGACGTACCGGGTCGCCGCGCATCTCGGCAACGACCCGCATCCGCACCCGATGTCCCCGGCGGAGGCCGAGCCGCTGCTGGCGGAGGCCACCGAGGCCCGGGACCCGTCCGGCGAGGCGCTGATCATGCTGGGCAGCCGGGAGGTGGTGGAGAAGGCGCGGGTGTGGGTGACCACCGTGATGGAGATGGAGCGGTTCCTGCGGGAGGGCACGCACGACCCGCGGGCCTGGCAGGCGCTGCTGGAGCGGCAGCGCGCCGGCCGCGAGGGCTACTACGCCGCCGTACGCGACGATCTGGAGCTGCCGCCGGGGCACTCGGCGCGATGGCCGCTGCCGCCCGGGGCGGACGGCTGAGCGGCCACGGCCGGCGGGCGCGGCCGGCTCACCGGTACCCCGTCGTGTCCGCCGGCTTCCCCGCGTCCTGCACCTCGACGAGGTAGCGCCAGGCGTCGGGGCGGCTGCCGTCCACGTCGGTGAAGCCGTACACCGGGGCGAGGCCGCCGCTGGAGAGGGAGTGGCCGTTGAAGCGGGACACCTCGGGGTCGGCGGCCAGGGCGGCGACGGCGCGGCCGACGTAGCGCGGGGTCTCCGAGATGGCGAAGTGGGGGAAGCGGTCGAGGGCGTCCCGCCAGTTCTCCTCGCGCACCCCGAAATGCTCCAGCATGATCTCCGAGCGCAGCCAGCCCGGGGTGAGCGCGAGCGCGGTGGCGCCGCGCGGGCCGAGTTCCCGGGACAGGGCGAACGCCATGCGCAGGACGGACGCCTTGGCGAGGTCGTAGAAGAAGTTCACGCGGTAGGTGTCGCGGTTGTAGTCGGCGGTGCCGTCGGTGACCTCGACGACCAGCCCGCCGGGGCGGCTCAGCAGCAGCGGCAGGGCGTGGTGACTGGTGATCGCGTGCGTCTCGACCGCCAGGCGGAGCAGGCGGAGCCCGTTGTCGAGGTCGTGCTCCCAGAGCGGGGTGTCCCACTCGAAGAGGTTCTCGCCGCCCCAGATGTCGTTGACGAGGACGTCGAGGCGGCCCCGCTCGGCGGCGATCCGGTCGACGAGCGCGCGGACCCGCGCCGGTTCGAGGTGGTCGGTGGGGACGGCGATGCCGTGGCCGCCGGCCCCGGTGACGAGGTCGGCCGTGTCCTCGATCGTCTCGGGGCGGTCGTACTCGGAGCGCCGGTCGCGCGCGGTGCGCCCGGTGACGTAGACGGTGGCGCCGGCCGCCCCCAGTTCCACGGCGATGCCGCGTCCCGCGCCCCGGGTCGCCCCGGCGACCAGCGCGACCCTGCCCTGAAGCGGACCGGACATGTGCGACCTCCTGTGCGTCCTCGCGTCGATGCCGTCACCGAGGATCGCCGGGAAACCGGACGTCCTGTGTCGCCTTTCCGGCGAGGGTCACCCGGGTGGAGTCGCCGGCCAGGCGGGCCGGGACGTCGGTGGACGCCCCGGCCGGGCGGGTGTTCAGTGGCCCCGGGCGATCCACTCCTCCAGGTGGGGTGCCTCGGCGCCGATGGTGGTGGAGTCGCCGTGGCCGGTGAGGACCTTCGTCTCGGGCGGCAGGGTCAGCAGCCGGTCACGGACGGAGGCGATGATCGTCGGGAAGTGGGACCAGGACCGGCCGGTGGCCCCGGGGCCGCCCTGGAACAGGGTGTCGCCGGTGAAGAGCACGCCGAGTCCGGGGTCGTACAGGCAGACCGCGCCGGGCGCGTGGCCGGGGGTGTGCAGGACGGTGAGGTCGGCGCCGGCCGCCTCGATGACCTGGCCGTCGCGGAGGTGGCCGTCGGGATCGCGGTCGGGGTGGGTCTGCTTCCACAGCGGCAGGTCGTCGGGGTGCAGCCAGATGGTGGCGCCGGTCAGGTCGGCGAGGGCGGGCGCGGCCCCGATGTGGTCGTCGTGGGCGTGGGTGCACACGATCGCGGTGAGCCGTCGGTCGCCGACGGCGGCGGCGATGGCCTCGGCGTCGTGCGCGGCGTCGATGACGATCACCTCGTGGTCGTCGCCGACGATCCAGACGTTGTTGTCGACGTCCCAGGTGCCGCCGTCGAGGCTGAACGTGCCGGAGGTGACGAGGCGTTCGATGCGCGCGGTCATCACAGCACCACCACCGAGCGCAGGACGTCCCCCTGGTGCATCCGCTCGAACGCCTTCTCCACCTCGTCGAGCGCGATGGTCTCGGTCACGAACGCCCCCAGGTCCAGGCGGCCCTGGAGGTGCAGGTCGATCAGCATGGGGAAGTCGCGCGAGGGCAGGCAGTCGCCGTACCAGGACGACTTCAGCGCCCCGCCCCGGCCGAACACGTCCAGCAGGGGCAGCTCCAGCTTCATCTCCGGCGTCGGCACGCCGACCAGGACGACCGTCCCGGCCAGGTCGCGGGCGTAGAACGCCTGCCGGTACGTCTCCGGGCGGCCGACGGCCTCGATCACGACGTCCGCGCCGAACCCGCCGGTCAGCTCCTGGATCGCCGCCACCGGGTCGGTCCGGCGCGAGTTGACGGTGTGCGTGGCGCCCATCGCGCGCGCCGTCTCCAGCTTGCGGTCGTCGATGTCCACGGCGATGATCCTCGCCGCGCCCGCCAGCCGCGACCCGGCGACGGCCGCGTCGCCCACCCCGCCGCAGCCGATCACGGCGACGGTGTCGCCCCGGCCGACGTTGCCGGTGTTGATCGCCGCGCCGATGCCCGCCATCACCCCGCAGCCCAGCAGACCGGCCACCTCGGCCGACACCGCCGGGTCGACCTTGGTGCACTGCCCGGACGCCACCAGCGTCTTCTCCGCGAACGCCCCGATCCCCAGTGCCGGGGAGAGCTCGGTGCCGTCCGTGAGGGTCATCTTCTGCCGCGCGTTGTGCGTGTCGAAGCAGTACCACGGACGGCCGCGCAGACAGGCCCGGCACTGCCCGCACACCGCCCGCCAGTTCAGGATCACGAAGTCGCCCGGGGCGACGTCGGTGACGCCGTCGCCGACCGACTCCACCACTCCGGCGGCCTCGTGTCCCAGCAGGAAGGGGAACTCGTCGTTGATCCCGCCCTGCTTGTAGTGCAGGTCCGTGTGGCACACCCCGCAGGCCTGGATCTTCACCACGGCCTCGCCGGGTCCCGGGTCCGGCACCACGATCGTCTCCACCCGCACCGGCTCGTCCTTGCCCGGTGCGATCACGCCACGCACTTCCTGCGCCATGGTGCTGCCCTTTCCTCGGCGACCCTCTGTCCGTGTCCGACCCTACGCGCGATCCATCGGTGACGACACGCACAACAAGGCAGGTCACCGCATGGAGAAGCCGTCCGGAGGCTCCGCGCGGGGGCGGTCCGCGTAGCCTGAGCGGCGCCGGCCGGACCCACCCGTGAGGAGCCTCGTGAGCACCGCAGAGAACGCCGCCGTCCTTCCCCCGTGGCGTCTGCTGCTCGGCTACGTACGGCCGCACCGCCGGGCCCTGCTGGCGGGGGCGCTGCTGTCCCTGGTCACCGGGGCGACCGGGCTGCTGCTGCCGCTGGTGGCGCGGGGGTTGATCGACGACCTGTCCCGGGGCCGGGCGATCACGGGCGCGTTGCTCGCGCTGTCGGGGCTGGTGGTCGCCAACGCGGCGGTCGGCGCGCTGGGTTCCTACGTGCTGCGGCGCACGGCCGAGTCGGTGGTGCTCGGGGCGCGGCGCGCGCTGTCGTCGTACCTGCTGCGGCTGCGGATCACGGCGGTGGACCGCAGTGAGCCCGGTGATCTGATGGCGCGGGTCACCTCGGACACCACCCTGCTGCGCGAGGTCACCACCAGCTCGCTGGTCGGCCTCGGCACCGGCGGTCTGACGCTGGTGGCGACGGTGGTGCTGATGGGCGTGGTGGACCCGGTGCTGCTCGGGGTGACGCTGGCGGTGATCCTCGGCGCGGGCACCGTCCTCGGGGTGATCGTGCCGCGTGTCAACCGGGCGAGCCGGCAGGCGCAGGACGCGGTCGGCGTGATGGGCGCGTCGCTGGAGCGGGTGCTCGGGGCGCTGCGCACGGTGAAGGCGTCGGGCGCCGAGGAACGCGAGGAGCGGGCGCTGCACGCGGCGGCCGAGGAGTCGTGGCGGCAGAGCGTGCGGGCCGCCAAGTGGTCGGCGGCCGCGGGCAACACCGCCGGACTGGCCATGCAGACCGCCTTCATCACGGTGCTGGGGGTCGGCGGGGCGCGGGTCGCGACGGGCGCGATCGACGTCGGGACCCTGGTGGCGTTCCTGCTGTACGTCTTCTACCTGATGGCGCCGATCCAGCAGGTCGTCGGCGCGATCACCCAGTACCAGACGGGCTCCGCGGCCCTCGCCCGCATCCAGGAGGCGCTGCGGCTGCCCGCCGAACCGCCGGCCCCGCCCGCCGCGCTGCCCGCGCCGGCCGCCGCACCGGCCCGCGTCGCCTTCACCGACGTGCGCTTCCGGTACGCCGAGGACCTGCCGTACGTCCACCACGGGGTGACCTTCGAGGTGCCGTCCCGGGGCATGACCGCGTTCGTCGGCCCGTCCGGCGCCGGCAAGACGACGGTGTTCTCGCTCATCGAGCGGTTCTACGAGCCCGAGTCCGGCACGATCACCCTGGACGGCCGCCCCCTCACCGACTGGGAGCTGCCCCGCCTGCGGTCGGCCATCGGTTACGTCGAGCAGGACGCGCCCGTACTGTCGGGGACCCTGCGCGACAACCTGCTGCTGGGGAATCCGCAGGCCGGCGACGACACCGTGCGGCGGGTGCTGAAGACGACCCGGCTCGACGACCTGGTCGCCCGGCTGCCGAAGGGCCTGGACACGCCGGTCGGGCACCGCGGGACCAAGCTGTCCGGCGGGGAGCGCCAGCGGGTGGCCATCGCCCGCGCCCTGCTGCGCGGTCCGCGCCTGCTGCTGCTCGACGAGGCGACCTCCCAGCTCGACGCGGTCAACGAGGCGGCCCTGCGGGACACGGTCGCCGACGTGGCCCGCACGACCACCGTCCTGGTCGTCGCCCACCGGCTGTCGACGGTGACGTCCGCCGACCGGATCGTCGTCATGGAGGCGGGCCGGGTCCGCGCGGTGGGCTCGCACCGCGAGCTCGTGACGGCCGACCCGCTCTACGCGGAGCTGGCGGCGACGCAGTTCCTCGCGGACCACGACCTGCCGGACGCGTCCGGCGGCTGAACGCGCGGGGGCCGCCCGGCGATCCGGGCGGCCCCACGGGAGGAGACGACGTCCCGGGCGTCGGCGGATCGGACTCCGCCGGCCCGGGCATCGCGGGCCCGGGCATCGCAGGCCGGGCGTCGCGGGCCCGGGCGTCGCAGGCCCGGGCATCGCAGGCCCGGGCATCGCGGGCCCGGGCGTCGCAGGCCCGGGCATCGCAGGCCCGGGCATCGCAGGCCCGGGCATCGCAGGCCCGGGCATCGCGGGCCTGTACGTCGCAGGCCCGGGCATCGTAGGCCGGGCGTCGCAGGCCCGGGCATCGTAGGCCGGGCGTCGCAGGCCCGGGCATCGCAGGCCCGGGCGTCGCGGGCCTGTACGTCGCGGGCCCGTACGTCGGCGGCTCAGGCCGCGACGGCGGGCGCCAGCTGGGTGACCGGGGCGGCGAGGTCGGTGACCTGGTGCAGCTCGTTCAGTTTGTCGAGCTCCTGCACCTTGTTCAGCTCGCCGAGCTGCCGGGAGAGCGGCGGGAGTTCCGCCCGGTGCTCGGCGGGGACGTCGCTCGCGGCGAGCGAGTCCAGCAGGGTCATCGGGTTCAGCCGGCCGGTGTCCGGGGCTTCGGCCGCGTTCGCCAGCGGTGCGGCGAGGCCGGTGATCGCGGCGGCGAGAGCGGCGGCGGCGACGATGCGTCGAGTGGAGATCATGCCCTCAGCAACGCGGCGGGCGCCCGGCGGACACGGGTGCGCGGGCCCGCTCACCCGACAGGCGCACCCGGTGCGCCGCGCTTGCCGAGCCCGGTGAGGCGGAGGAGCCTCGAAGGTGAGGGCCCGGCGGCCCGTCTCCCCGGGGCCGCGGTCCCGCGAGGAGGTCACCATGGGCACTGCGGCAGGCTCCGCCTTCGACACCGAGACGCTGCGCCGGGGCATAGAGGGAGACACGGCGGCGACGCTGCTGTCGCTCTACGCCGACGACGCGCAGCTGCGGATCGTCGACCACCAGACCCAGCCGAGCCGTCCCAAGGTTCTGCGCGGACGGGACGAGATCGCCGAGATGCTCGACGACGTCTACAGCCGTGACATGACGCACCGGCTGGAGGACTGCGTCGTGCAGGGCGATCGCGCCGCCTTCAGCGAGTCGTGCCGGTACTCGGACGGGGTGCGCGTCCTGGCCGAGTCGATGGTCTCGCTGCGCGACGGCAAGATCGTCGAGCAGACGATGATCCAGGCCTGGGACGAGTAGGACGGACAGGGAGGAACATCTCGGGGCGATCAGGGTGATCAGGGCGATCAGGGCGGCCAGGGCGGTCCGGCGGAGGTGGTCCGAGGTCCGGTCCGGCCGGGCCCGCTACCCCAGCTTCTGCGCCGCCCACGCCGACAGTTCCGTGCGGGCGGCGGCCAGCAGGGACGCGGACGGCGCGGTCGCCCCGTTGGTCACCAGGGCGTAGTGCACGGTGCCCGAGTCGGGTGCGGTGAGCAGCAGGCGGCGGCTGCCCGTGCCGCCCGGTTCGGGGGCCGCGGCGATCCCGGTGGCGCCCGTGTACGCGGGCGGGGCGTGGACGGTGCCGAGGTCGGAGACGACGGTGGTGGACGCGGTCGGGAAGGACGCGGGCAGGTGCAGCTCGGTGGGGGCCGCGGTGCCGTTCGAACGCCACGCGAGCAGGCCGTACTGGCCGGAGCCGACGAGCTGGGCCACGTTCGGCAGCGAGGCGGGGACCGGGTTCCAGGTGAGGGTGGTGGAGCCGTCGCGGGAGCGGTCCTCGTAGGTGAAGGCGAGGGTGGTGCCGGCCGTGGCGCTCGGGTAGAGGCGGTCGAGCAGCCGGGCGTCCTGACGCAGCGTCACCTGGCCGCTGTCGTCCAGGCGTACGGCGGAGAGGTCCTCGTCGTTCCAGGCGTCGGCGGCGGTGAGCACCTTGTCGGGGTTGCCGTTCATCAGCTCGTGGTGACGGCCGTGGTAGATGTCCCACTGCCACTGCTGGCCGGACAGGACGGGCCCGGAGGCGGCCGGTGTCGTCCACCAGTCCGCGCCCTTCACCCGGGAGTCGAGGGACTGGTACATGGCCTTGAGGACGGTCGGCGCCTTGTCCGCGACCGTGCCCGTGAGGGGGTGGCCGAACTCGCTGACCACGGCCGTCGTCCCGGCCGCCGCCGCCCGGTCGCGGACGGTGCCGAAGTCGGTGACGTACTGGCCGTCGGCCGCCTTGCCCCACATCAGGATCGCGGAGATGGCCTTCTGGTCGTAGAAGTGGGTGTTGAGGACGTAGCGGGAGCCGAGGGTGCCCGCGTCGAGGAGGCCGCCCTCCTGCCGCTGGGAGTCGATGTTGGCGTTCCAGAAGAGGTTCGGTTCGACGAGGGCGGGCTTGTCCTGCCAGCCCGCCGCGTCCATCCGGGCCCGGAACCTCACGTAGAACGGCCACAGCAGGTCGCGCTCCCAGGTGCGGCTGGTCTGGCCCGAGTCGTAGGTGCCGGCGTACGGCTCGTTGTAGGGGTCGAAGCCGAGGACGCCCGCGAACTGTTCGGCGGTCAGGTGCTGCCGGACGTACGTCATGGTCTGCTCGGCCATGGCGAGGAAGGAGTCCTGGAGGCCGTGGGCGTTGTGCCAGAAGTCGTACTGGGCGGCCTTCACCGCGCCGTTCTGGGTGATGTTCTGGCCCCAGAACAAGCAGATGCCGCAGGATTCGTCGGGGTAGTCGCCGAGGTCCACCGCCCACTGGGGGGCGCCGTCGCCGGAGTACCAGCTGTCCGGGTCGAAGAGGTACCGGGAGTAGAGGTCCTGGTGGAAGTCGGGGTAGACGCGGATGCCCGCGTCGAGGAAGGCGCCCATCTGGGCCGTGGCGGCCGCCAGGTAGGCGGTGTCGACCTGGCCGCGGACGGGTTCGGCGTAGGCCCAGGAGAGCAGGAAGCGGACGGAGTTGCCGCCGCCGAGGGCGCGCAGGGCGGTCGCCGACTTCCGGGCGTCGGCGACCGAGGCGAAGGGCAGGCCGCCGTTCTCGGCGAGTTTGGCCTCGCCGGAGACGTCGTAGCCGCGCAGCACGACCTCACGGCCGGTGGCGTCGACGAAGCGTCCGCCCGACACGGTCAGGGGGGTGCCGTCGAACGCGAGGGCGTCGGGGACCGCGGTGGCGAGGGCGGTTCCGGCGGTGGCGGAAGGGGGTCCCGTCACCGTGAGCACTCCGCAGAGGACGAGGAGAACAGCCAGCAGACGCGCCCGCACATTCGACATGTCCACTACAGTCCGGCCTTTGCCGGGCACCGTCAATACCATGTGACCCATGAGTAAGTTCCCGGTGGGCCGGGCCGGGTCGGGTCGGCGGGAGGCAGCCGCGCCGGCGAGCAATAACCGGGCCGGCGGGCGGTGGCCGGGGTCGGCGGGCGGTGGCTGGGGGCCGGCGGGGTCTCAGCGTGGTGGCAGCCGGTGCAGGACGACGTCCGTCAGGCGGCCGTCGTCCACCGCCGCCGTCAGGTAGGTGCAGTGCGGCTGGCGGCGGCGGTCGGTCGGGGACCCCGGGTTGAGCAGCCGCAGTCCGCCGGGGGCGGTGGTGTCCCAGGGGATGTGGCTGTGCCCGAAGACGAGCACGTCCAGGCCGGGGAAGCGGGCGGCGCAACGGGCCTCGCGGCCCTGGGCGGGACCGGTCTCGTGGACGACGCCGAAGCGCAGCCCGCCCAGGTCGGCGTAGGCCACCTCCGGGAGCCGGGCCCGCAGGTCCGCGCCGTCGTTGTTGCCGTGGACGGCGAGGAGCCGGCGGCTGCGGCCCTCCAGGAGGTCGAGGGTGGCCGTGTCCACCCAGTCCCCGGCGTGGATCACCACGTCGGCGCGCGGGACCTCGTCGAGCAGCGGCGCGGGCAGGGCCTTGGCGCGCTTCGGGAGGTGGGTGTCGGACATCAGCAGCAGGCGCACGCCCTCAGCGTACGGCCGCGACGGCGGGCGGCCGGGAACCACGTCAGGGGGTCAGGGTCAGGGTCAGCGGGTACCGGGTCCGCCGCTGCCGAACGAGCCGCTGGAGCCGGCGTCCCAGCGCGGGCGGCTCTGGTCGTCGCTGTCGCGGCCGCCGGTGGGACGCAGCTCGTGCGGGGTGAGGCGCTCGCCGTCCGCCGAGCGCGGCATCTCGTTGGGTTCGCGGACCTGACGGGTCTCGCGGACCGGGCCGGAGGCCGGCAGATGCGGCTGTTCGTGGGGCCGGGGCGGTGCGGGTTCGCTCCTGCGGACCCGGAAGCCGAGCCGGAAGGCCCAGATCAGGCCGCCCACAAGAGCGACGCCGACCACGACGAAGGCGACGGTGGCCAGCACGGACGGGCCGGTGGCCGCCAGGTGGGCAGTGGCAATGGTGTCCATGGACCGCGGGTACCCTGCCCGCCCCCGTGGACACGTGCGCGCGTCCTGGCTCACTCCCCCGCCGGAAGCTCGCACCACACCTGCTTGCCGCCGCTGACCGGCACCGTTCCCCAGGTGTCGGACACGGCCTCCACGAGGAGGATGCCGCGTCCGCCGGTGGCCTCCCAGCCGGGGTCGGTCGGCTGGACGGGGGTGCGCGGCGAGGTGTCGGTGACGGCGACGCGCAGCCGGTGGTGGATCAGGGTGAGGTCGAGGCGGACCTGGCCGTCGGTGTGCACGAGCGCGTTGGTGACGAGCTCGGAGACGACGAGCAGGGCGGCGTCCATGGCGTCGTCGGAGACGCCCCAGGCGCGCAGGGTGCGCCGGGTGAAGCGGCGGGCGTGCCGGGCGGCCTCGGGCACCCGCCACACCGTCCAGCCCTCGCGCAGCGGCCGTACGGCCATGCCGTCGTAGCGCAGCAGGAGCAGGGCCACGTCGTCGCCGCGGTGGGCGTCGCCGAGGAGGGCGTCGGCGACCAGGCCCAGGTGTGCGGGGTCGGAGACGGACAGTCCGTGGGCCAGTCGCTCCATACCCCTGTCCATGTCGGACGCGGCGGACTCCACCAGCCCGTCGGTGGTCAGGGCGAGGACGGTACCGGGCAGCAGCCGCAGCGGGGTCATCGGGAAGTCTGCTTGCACGACCACGCCGAGCGGGGGGCCGCCGTCGGTCTCGGCGATGTCGGTGGAGCCGTCCGGGTGACGCAGCACGGGCGGCGGGTGCCCGGCGCGCACGCACCAGGCGGTGCCGGTCTCCAGGTCGAGATCGACGTAGCAGCAGGTGGCGAAGAGGTCGGTCTCCAGCTCCAGCAGGAGCCGGTTGGCGTGCGCGACCACCACGTCCGGGGGGTGGCCCTCGGCGGCGTAGGCGCGCAGGGCGGTTCGCATCTGGCCCATGAGGGTGGCGGCGGCGGTGCTGTGGCCCTGGACGTCGCCGATGACGAGGGCGACGTGGTGGTCGGGCAGCGGGATGACGTCGTACCAGTCGCCGCCGACCTCCAGGCCGGCGGTGGCGGGCAGGTAGCGGGCGACGGCGACCGCGCCGGGGAGCTTCGGCAGGCGGCGCGGGAGCAGCTGGCGCTGGAGCATGCCGACGAGTTCGTGCTCGGCGTCGAAGGCGCGGGCGCGCATCAGGGCCTGTCCGGCGAGGCCCGCGGAGGCGGTGAGCAGGGCGCGTTCGTCGGGGCCGAAGTCGTGCGGGGTGTCCCAGCCGATGAGGCAGGCGCCGGCCGTGCGGCCCGCGGCGGGCAGCGGCAGGACGGCGAGGCCGCCGGGGCCGACCTCGGCGAGGGCGGGTTCCAGCGCGGTGCCGGCGGGCCAGATCCGGGCGCGGCCCTCGCGGAGGGCGGCGGCGAGGGTCGGCATGGCGCGCACCGGCGCGTCGGGCCACTCGGTGCGCCACTCCCGGCGCCACAGCTCGGGCCAGGCCTCGGGTTCGGGCGGGTCGAGGACCGTGACGACGAGGCGGTCGTTCTCCAGTTCGGCGAGGGCGATCCGGTCCGCCCGCAGGGGGACGCGCAGGGAGGAGACGACCGCCCGGCCGACGTCGCGGACGGTGCTCGCGGTGGCGAGCGCGGCGGCCAGACGCTGCACGCGGGCCACGTCGGTGACGGCGGAGCGCAGGGTGGAGGCGTCGGCGACGGTGCCGACGAGACGGGCGGCGTGGCCGTCGCCGGCGGGCACGGACCGGCCGCGCAGCCGCAGCCACCTGGGCGGGCCGTCGGGTTGCAGCACGCGGAACTCCAGCTCGCGCTCCCCGACCGACAGATGGTCCGCCTCGACCACGGACATCAGGGAGGGCAGGTCCTCCGGGACGGTGAGGCCGAGCAGGGTCTCCACCCGGCCGTCGAAGGCGTCCCGGCCGAGGGCGAACAGCTCCAGGACCCCGTCGCCGACGTCGACGCGTCCGGTGTCGACGGCGAGGCTGAAGGCGTTGGCGGGCAGTTCGCCGCCCTCGGGCGGCGCGGCGGGCACCGGCGGGGTGACGGCCTCGGCGACGAGCGCCAGACAGTCCCGGTCGTCGCCGCCGAAGCCGCCGGGCCGCTCGCTCACGGCGAGCAGGCAGCCGCCGGCACCGTCGTGCACGGGCAGGACCGCCAGGTGGACGTCCCGGGTGGCGCCGCGGCGCGGCTCGACGCCGTCGGCGGGGTCGCCGGGGCCCAGCCACAGCGGCCGTCCGTCCCGGTGGACGCCGGCGACCGGGGAGTGCCCGTCGGCCGGGTAGCTCTCGCGCAGCCCGTACAGGGTCCTCGGGACGCCGGCCGACTCCACGAGGCACAGCAGTGTGCCGCCGTCGGCGGGGGTGTAGACGGCGGCGAGGGTCGCGCCCGCGAAGACGAGCGCCTGTTCGAGGACGCGCCGTACCCGTTCGGGCGAGGCGGGGTCCGCCGCGATCGTCTCCAGGGCGACCTCGGCACGCAGCGCCGCCGTTCCGCGCTCCGCAGCACCCTGACCGACCACGTCCGTATTACAGCGCTTGTGGGACGGTCTCGCAGCCCCTGCGACCTTCCGGCGGAGATCGGGGGGGCGGCGCGGGCCTCGGGAGAGGTCCCGGGAGGGGCGGGGCGCGGCCGCGGGAAAGGTCCCGGGAGGGGCGGGGCGCGGCCGCGGGAAAGGTCCCGGGGGGCGGGGGCGCGGCCGCCGGAAAATCCCGGGGGGCGGGGCGCGGGCAGCGGGAGAGGTCCCGGGGGGACCGGGCGCGGGCGACGCCCGAGAACCCGTGCGGGTCGCGCGGAAAGCGCCGGGACAGGCGACCCGAGGCGCCGAAGGCACCCCCACGAGCCGCCGAAAACGCCCCCACGGCGGCACGAGCCACCGAAAACACCCCCAACAGCCAGCACGAGCCACCGAAAGCACCCCCCACAGGCGGGACGAGCCACCGAAAAACACCCCCCACAAGCGGGACGCGGCTCGAAAGGAGCCGAACATGTCTTTACTCATGCGTTCCGCACGGCGATCTCGTGACAGGCGGGACTGTCCGCCACCCGCGCCCCGCTGGAAGTCTCGTGGCCGGGCCACGAAGGGGGGACACGATGGACGCGCGGTACGAGGTGTACGCGCTGGCGGACGCGCACTTCTACGAGACGCCCGACCGGCTCGCCGGTGCCCGGGAGGACGCGCCGCTGTACGCGGCGGCGCGCCGGGCGGTGCCCGAGGGCTGGGAGGCGGCACGGATCGGCGACTGGCTGGCGCTGACCCCGCTCGGCCCGGACGGGACACCGGCCCCGGCTCCGGCCCAGGGCTGGAAGATCCACGCGTCGGCCACCCGGGTGAACGCGGAGGAGATCGCGGCGGCCGTGTGGGACTACTGCGTGCCGCGCCGCGTCCCGTTCAAGTTCCTGCCGGGCCCGCACCTGCTGCACCTGCGCAACACCAAGTACGCGGCCCGTGACGGCAGCGGCAAGTTCGTCACCGTCTACCCGGCCGACGAGGAGCAGCTGCACACGGTGCTGGTCGAGCTCGGCGCGCTCCTGAAGGGCTTCGAGGGGCCGTACGTCCTCACCGACCTGCGCTGGGAGGACGGCCCGCTCTACGTCCGCTACGGCGCGTTCGCCCGGATGTTCGTCGTGGACGAGCGGGGCTCGCTGGTGCCGGCGGTGCGCGACGGCGGGGGACGGCTGGTGCCGGACCGGCGGGCGCCGTCCTTCCAGGTGCCCGCCTGGGTGACGCTGCCCGCGTTCCTGGAGCCGCACCTGGCGGCCCGCAACACCACGACCGTGGGCGAGCTGCCGTACCGCATCGAGAAGGCGCTGCACTTCTCCAACGGCGGCGGCGTCTACGCGGGCACCGACACCCGCGACGGGCGCAAGGTGGTGCTCAAGGAGGGGCGCCCGCACGCCGGGCTGGCCTCGGACGGCGCCGACGCGATCGCCCGGCTGGAACGGGAGAAGCAGGCGCTGGAGGCGGTCGCGGGCACCGGGGTGGTGCCCGAGGTGCGGGACTGGTTCGCGCTCGGCGACCACCGCTTCCTGGTCATGGACTTCGTCGAGGGGCGGCCGCTCAACTGGTTCTTCGCCGAACGGCACCCGCTCCTCACGCAGGACCCCGATCCCGCGGCCGTCGCCGCGTACACGGCGTGGGCGGTGCGCGTCCACCGGGCGGTGGAGCGGGCGGTGGAGAAGGTGCACGCACGCGGGATCGTCTTCAACGACCTGCACGTCTTCAACATCATGGTCGCCCCCGACGAGGAGTCGGTGTTCCTCATCGACTTCGAGGCGGCGGCCCCGGCCCACGAGAGGGGCCGCCAGGTGGTGGCGCACCCCGGCTTCTTCGCCCCGCCGGACCGCCGGGGCGCCGACGTCGACCGGTACGCGCTGGCCTGTCTGCGGCTGGCCCTGTTCCTGCCGGTCACCACGTTGTTCGTGGTCGACCGGGGCAAGGCGGCGCACCTCGCCGAGGTGATCGCGCGGCAGTTCCCCGACGTGCCGGAGGACTTCCTGGCCGAGGCGGTCGCGGAGATCACCCGGGCACCGGCCGGCGGCGGGCCGGTAGCGGTTGCGCCTACGGCCGGCGGACCGGTCACGGATACGCCCACGGCCGGCGGACCGGTCACGGGTACGCCCACGGCCGGCGGACCGGTCACGGGTACGCCCACGGCCGGCGGGCCGGTCACGGGTACGCCCACGGCCGGCGGGCCCGTGCCGGCGGCGCCGCACTCCCGGGTCGAGCCCGGTGACTGGCCGCGCAGCCGGGACTCCATGGTCGGGGCGATCCTCGCGTCGGCGACCCCGGACCGCGACGACCGGCTCTTCCCCGGGGACGTCGCCCAGTTCTCCGACGGCGGCGGGCTCGGCCTCGCCCACGGCGCCGCGGGCGTGCTGTACGCGCTCGCCACGACCGGCTCCGAACGCTACGAGGAGGGCGAGCGCTGGCTGCTTGAGCGCACCGCGCCCGCCCCGGCGGGCACACCGCTCGGCCTGTACGACGGGCTCGCGGGCGTCGCCCACGTCCTGGAACTCCTCGGCCATCGGCAGCGCGCCCTGGACCTGGTCGAGGGCGTCCTGCGCGAGCGCTGGCAGCGCCTCTCCCCCGACCTGCACGGCGGGCTGGCCGGCCTCGGCCTGGTCCTCGGACACCTCGCGGACACGACCGGCGAACGGGAGCTGCGCGAGCGGGCCGCCGACGCCGCCGGCATCCTCGTGGAACGCCTCGCCGAACCGGCCGCGCCCCGGCGCCGGGCCGGACTGCTGCGCGGCGCGAGCGGCCCCGCGCTGTTCCTGCTGCGGCAGTACGAGGCGACGGGGGACCGAGCGCTGCTGGACGCGGCCGCGGGCGCCCTGCGCCGGGACCTGGAACGCTGCGTGCGGCGCGACGGCGGTGCGCTGGAGGTCGACGAGGGGTGGCGGACCATGCCGTACCTCGGCGACGGCAGCGTGGGCGTGGGGGCGGTGCTCGACGAGTACCTCGCGCACGACCGGGACGCCGCGGACGGCTTCGCGCCGGACCGGGACGGCATCGTCACCGCCGCCACCTCGCGCTTCTACGCGCAGCCCGGTCTCTTCCAGGGCCGCGCCGGAATGATCCTGCACCTCGCCCGCACCACCGCGCCCGGCGCGACGCGGGACCGGCTGGACCGGCAGATCGACGGGCTGGGCTGGCTCGCCATGACCTACCGGGGCCGGCTCGCCTTCCCCGGACACCAGATGATGCGGCTGTCCATGGATCTCGCCACCGGCACCGCGGGCTGCCTGCTCGCGCTCTCGGCCGCCCTCGACGAGGGCACCGGCGCCCATCTGCCCTTCCTCCCGCCGCCGCACCGGCGGCCCACTGACGCGGCTGCGCCACGTACGGAGCCGTGACCCCACCCCGTCCCCACGGGACGATCATCCGATCGAACGGACGAAAGGACATCACCATGGCCCTGCTCGACCTGCAGACGATGGAATCCGACGAGCACACCGGCAGCACCGGCGCCAGCACCGTCAGCCTGCTGTCCTGCATCAGCGCGGCGAGCGTCCTGCTCTGTCTCTGACGGGCACCGCATGACCGACGCCCCGGGCGG
This sequence comes from Streptomyces sp. NPDC003247, assembly GCF_042888135.1. Lineage (NCBI taxonomy): Bacteria > Bacillati > Actinomycetota > Actinomycetes > Kitasatosporales > Streptomycetaceae > Streptomyces > Streptomyces sp. NPDC003247. Next base: position 558,954 of record NZ_JBIAPF010000005.1, on the reverse strand, counting down.
CTCACCCGTGAGGGAGGGCCGCCCGGGGTCCGTCCGCCCGAGGAAGGACACCCCCGGTGGAGCCGACCACGCCGGCGAGGCCGACCACGCCGACCGCCCGTGAGCTGCTCGGTGCGGCGACCCGGCACAGCGGGCCGCACTGCGTGGCCCTCTGCCTGGCGAGCGTGACGGCGACGGGTGCCGGACTGCTGCTGCCGGCCGCCCTGGGCCGCGCCCTCGACCTGCTGCTCGCACACGGCCCGGCGACCCGCTGGGTCCTGGCCTGCGCGGGCCTCGTCCTGCTGCTGACCCTGCTCGACGGGTGCGAGACCGTGCTCGGCGGCACCGTCGACGCCCGCAGTACCGCCTTCCTGCGCGACCGGACGACCGGCCACGTCCTGGCCGTGGGTCCCCGCCTCACCCTCCGCTTCGGCCCCGGCGACCTCGTCGCCCGCCTCGTCGGCAACGCCGCCCAGGCCGGCACGGCGCCCACCGCCCGCGCGGCACTGCTGGCCGCGCTCGCCGGACCCGTCGGCGCGGTGGTGGCGCTGGCCCTGATCGACCCGTGGCTCGCGGCCGTGTTCCTCACCGGCGCCCCCGTCCTCGCCCTCCTGCTGCGCGGCCTCGCCCGCGACACCGCCTCCTGCGTGGCGGACTACCAGCGCGTCCAGGGCCGGATCGCGGCCGCGCTCGCCGAGGCGGTCGCCGGCGCGCGCACCATCCGCGCGGCCGGTACGGCGGACCGGGACACGGCACGTGTCCTGCGGCCGCTGCCCGAGCTGGGCCGGGCGGGCCGGCGCATGTGGCACGTGCAGGGGCGGGCCGCGGCGCAGGCCGTCGCCGTGGCCCCGCTGCTGCACCTCGGGGTGGTCGCGGTGGCGGGCCTCCTCCTCGCCCGGCACCGCGTCTCCGCGGGCGACGTCCTCGCCGCCTCCCGCTACGCCGTCCTCGCCGGCGGCGTCGGCGTGCTGGTCGGCCGGGTCTCCGGCCTGGTCCGCGCCCGTACGGCGGCCGATCGCCTCGCCGAGGTACGGGCGCACCCGGCGCCCGGGTACGGCGAGCGGAGCCTCCCGCCGGGCGGGCCGGGGCGGCTGGAGCTGCGCGGCGTGACCGCCCGGCGCGGCGGGCGCACCGTGCTCGACTCCGTGGACCTCGTCGTGCCCGGCGGGACGGCCCTGGCCGTCGTGGGCCGCTCGGGCTCGGGCAAGTCGCTGCTGGCGGCGCTGGCCGGCCGGCTCACCGACCCGGACGCCGGGGAGGTCCTGCTGGACGGCGTCCCCCTGCCGGCCCTCTCCCGGTCCGGCCTGCGCACGGCGATCGCGCACGCCTTCGACCGCCCCGCTCTCCTCGGCACGACCGTCGGGGACACCATCGGCCTCGGTCTACCCCGCCCCTGCCCCGCCCGGGTCCGGGAGGCGGCGCGCACGGCCCGCGCGGACGCCTTCGTCCGCCGCCTGCCCGACGGCTACGCCACCCCTCTCTCCCGGGCCCCGCACTCCGGCGGCGAGGCCCAACGCCTCGGTCTGGCCCGCGCCTTCGCCCAAGGAGGCCGTCTCCTGGTCCTCGACGACGCCCTCTCCAGCCTCGACACGGTCACCGAGCACCAGGTCACCGAGGCCGTGTTCGGCACCGCCGGCGGCACCCGGCTGGTGGTCGCCCACCGCGCGGCCACGGCCGCCCGCGCCGACGCGGTGGCCTGGCTGGACGGGGGCCGGGTGCGGGCGGTCGGGCCGCACACCGAACTGTGGCGGGACCCCGCGTACCGGGCGGTGTTCGCACCGGCCCCGGCGGAACCGGACGCCGTCGGGCCCCCCGACGGTACGGAGCCGATCCGGTGAGGGCACGGGGGACGGGCGACCGGGCACCCCGGGAGACCGGCGGCGCGGACACCCCGACACCACAGGAGCCCCACCGCACGACGACAGCACCGCAGGACATCCCCCACCCCGGCGCCCCGACACCGCAGCATGCGGACAGCGCGGGCGACCCGGCGCCACAGGGGCCCCGCCGCGCGGCAACAGCACCGCAGGAGATCCCCCACCCCGACACCCCGGCACCACAGGACACCCCGACACCGCAGCATGCGGACAGCGCGGGCGACCCGACGCCACAGGGGCCCCGCCGCGCGGCAACAGCACCGCAGGAGATCCCCCACCCCGACACCCCGGCACCACAGGACACCCCGACACCGCAGCACGCGGACAGCGCGGGCGACCCGGCGCCGTACGCGCCTCGTCCTGCGGCCGCGGCACCGGAGGAGGACCGCGCCGCGGACACGGCGGTGCGGGCTCACCGCGTGGCCGGCCCCGCAGCGCGCCGGACCGTTCGTCCCGGCCGTGGTGGCCTGGACGGCCCGCTCCGTCACCGGGCGGTGCGGTTCCTGCGGGCCCGCCCCCGGGTGCTGCTGCGGCTCGCGGGCTGGTCCGTGCTGGAGGCCGGGCAGACGTTCCTGCTCGGGTACGCCCTGGCGCGGGCGCTGGACGGGGGGTTCCTGAGCGGGCGGGCCGCCGTGGGGCTCGGGTGGCTGGCGGTGGCCGGCGCCGGGGTGCTGGTGGGCGCGTACGGGACCGGGCGGGTGTACCGGGCCGTCGCGGCACTGGTGGAGCCGCTGCGGGACCGGCTCGTCACGCGGGTGGTGGGGCGCGGGGTGCGGGAGGGGGACGGCGGGGCGCTGTCCGGGCTCACCCAGCAGGTGGAGATCGCCCGGGACACCTTCGCGGGCCTGGTGATGGTCGCCCGGTCGTTCCTCTTCACCTCGGCGGGCGCCCTGGCCGGCCTCTTCGCCCTCGCTCCCCCGCTGCTCCTGGTGGTCCTGCCCCCACTCGCCGCCGGAGTCGGCCTGTTCGCGGCGACGCTGCGGCCGCTCGCGCGACGCCAGGAGGAGTTCCTGGCCGCCGACGAGGCCCTCGCGGAGCGCCTGGGTGTCGTCTGTCCGGGGCTGCGGGACGTCTCGGCCGCCGGCGCGGAGGACCGGATCGCCGCGCACCTCGCCGAGGCGGCCGGCGCCGAGCTGCGGGCGGCCCGCTCGCTGGCCCGCTGGGGCGTCATCCGCGTCGTGTGCCTGGCGCTCGGCGGCCACGTGCCCGTCGTCCTGCTCCTCGCGGGCGCCCCTTGGCTCCTCGCCCACGGCACGACCCCCGGCGCCCTGGTCGGCGCCCTCGCCTACGTCACCCAGTCGCTCCTCCCGGCCCTCAGCGGCCTGATCCACGGCCTGGGCACGAGCGGCTCCCGGCTGACCGTGGTGCTCCGACGACTGGCGCCACCCGGTGAACCGGCCGGATCCCCCGGCGAGCCGGCCGGATCCCCTGCCGAGCCGACCGGATCCCCTTTCGAGCCGGCCGACCGCGCGCCCGCCCTCCCCTTCCCGCGGCCGGCCGCCCCCGCGGACGTCACACCCCCGCGGCCGGCCGCACCCGCCCTCTCCCTCACCTCCGTCACCTTCGCCTACGGCCCCGCCTCCGCGCCCGTCGTCGACGACGTGAGCCTCGAACTCCCGGCCGGCGGCCATCTGGCCGTCGTGGGGCCGAGCGGGAGCGGCAAGTCCACGCTGGCCGGGCTGGTCGCCGGGCTGCTGGATCCGGGGCGGGGCGAGGTGAGGGTGGGCGGACGGCCCGTGGCGGAGGCGGCCGGGTGGCGGGTTCTGGTACCGCAGGAGGCGTACGTGTTCGGCGGGACCCTCGCCGAGAACCTCGCGTACCTGCGGGCGGACCCGGTGCCCGGGGACGAGATGGTGGCCGCGGCCGAGGCGGTGGGGCTCGCCCCGCTGCTGGAAGGGGTCGGCGGGCCGCAGGGCGTCGTGGACCCGGCGGCGCTGTCCGCGGGCGAGCGCCAGTTGATCGCGCTGACCCGCGCCTATCTGTCGCACGCCCCGCTCGCCCTGCTGGACGAGGCGACCTGTCACCTGGACCCGGAGGCGGAGGAACGGGCGGAGCGGGCCTTCGCCGGGCGGCCCGGCGGCACGCTCGTGGTCGTGGCGCACCGGATCAGTTCGGCGCGGCGCGCGGAGCGGGTGCTCGTCATGGACGGGCCGCGCTCGGCGTACGGGACGCATGCGCAGGTGCTGCGGCGGTCCGCGCTCTACCGTGAGCTGGTCGGCCGGTGGGAGCCCTCCTCACAGCCAGCCCTGCCCCTGCGAGATGCGGATGGCGTCGACGCGGTTGCGGGCCCCGGTCTTGCGGGTGATGGCCGCCATGTAGTTGCGCACGGTCCCGTGGGACAGGTGCAGGCTGCCCGCGATCTCCGCGACGGAGGCGCCCTCGGCCGCGAGGGTTAGCACGCTCAGCTCCCGCCGGGTGAGCGGCATCTCGGCGGCCCTGAGGAAGCCGAAGCCGAGCGACTCACTGACGAATCGTTTCCCCCGGGCGACCTCGCGAATGGCGCGCAGCAGCTCCTCCGGCGCGCCCGCCTTGTCGACGTAGCCGAGCGCCCCCGCTTCCAGGGCCCGTTTCAGCAGTCCGGGCCGGTTCGCGGTGGCGAGGACCAGCAGGCGCGGCACCGTCTGGCCGGTGCCGCGGGGACACAGGTCGCCCAGGGGCGGTATGCCGTACGTGTCCGGGCAGTCCAGGTCGGCCGCGCACAGATCGGGCCGCACGGACCGGACGCGGCCGGCCGCGCTGCGCCACGGTGTGTCGTCCACCCGCAGGTCGGGCTGCCCGGACAGCCACTGCGCGAGGACCGATCGCACCAGACACCCGTCGTGCACGAGAAGTAACCGGATCACTGCCCGTCCCTTCGCTCGGCTGTTCCGCCGGTTCCGTGGTGGTGTGAGCGTGCCCATTGTTGGGTCCCGGGACCGTTTCCCGGCCGCGGAGAACCGGCCACGGGGAGGCGCGGGGGCGCACGTACGGCGCCCGTACGCCGCCGCGCGCATCGATCAGGGGGGCATGGCCGTCCATGGACGGGGTAAACGTCGGCGCCGGTCGTGGGGCCCCTCGCCGTGCGCGCCGGGCCGTCCGGGGGCAGATTTGGTTCCTGGTACCGCGCGTCCGGGCGAGGAGGTGGTCGCCGTGTCCGACGGACAGCGGTCCGGGCCTCCGCCCACGCCCGTCGGGGCCTCCGCCGGCCGGCCGGTGATGTCGTCGGCGCTGACGGCGATGCTGGACGCCGTCGGGGCCCACTCGGGCGCCGTCTACCTGTGCCGCGGTGACGAACCGGTGCTGGAGATGGCGGTGATGGCGGGGCTGGCCAGGTCGTTCGCGGCGCCCTGGGAACGCGTCGGGCTGAGCGCGCCGATCCCGGTCGCCGAGGCGGTCCGCGAGCGGCGGCTGGTCTGGGTGGGCGGCGAGGAGGAGATGGCCCGCCGCTATCCGCGGATCGCCGTCGTCCTGCCGTACCCCTTCGCGCTGGCCGCGCTGCCGGTGGCGACCGACGTGAAGGTGTACGGCGCGGTCTTCGTGACCTGGCCCGGCTCCCATCCCCCGGAGCTGTCCGACCGGGAGCGGCAGCAGCTGGAGGTGGCCTGCGACCGGCTCGCGCTGCGGCTGGAGCGGGCCGCGGCGGAGAACCGGCCGGTGCGCGCCGAGACCCGTCCGCTGGACACGGGGCCGGTCGGTGGCGTCGCCGACTCCCTGGGCTCGGTGGAGGCGGCGCGGATGGTGGCGCGGCTGCCGTACGGACTGGTCGCGCTGGATCTGCACGGGCGGGTGGCGTTCGCCAACGCCGCCGCGGCCGACCTGCTGGGCGTGCCGGTGAGCGACCTGATGGGCGTGCAGCTGTGGGCGTCCGTGCCGTGGCTCAACGATCCCACGTACGAGGAGCGGTACCGGGCGGCCCTGCTCAGCCAGGGCGTCACGTCGTTCGTGGCACTGCGGCCGCCCTCCGACTGGCTGTCGTTCCGGCTGTACCCGTCGACGACCGGGCTCAGCGTACGGGTCAGCCGGGCGCCCGGGGTGGCGCAGACCCGCCCGGCCGGACGCGGGCTGGGGGACGCGCCGGCCCGGCTGGTGTCGATGTCGCAGGCGCTGAGCCTGGCCGGGGCGCTCACCGAGACGGTGAGCGTGCGGGACGTGGTGCGCCTGGTGGCGGACGAGATCGCCCCGGCCGTGGGCAGCCGGGCGCTGGCGCTGCTCGGTGCGCGGGCGGGGCGACTCCAGGTGCTGGGGCACCACGGTTACCGCGACGCGCGGGTGGTGGAGCGGTTCGACGGGATGCCGCTGTCCGCCCCGGTGCCGAGCGCGCACGCCGTGTCGCACGGGGTGCCGGCGTTCTTCGACTCGCGGCAGCATCTGGAGCGCCTGTACCCGGCGCGGTACGCCACCCCCGACGGCTTCGCCGCCTGGGCCTATCTGCCGCTGATCGCCTCCGGCCGGCCGGTGGGGGTCTGTGTGCTGGCCTACCCCGAGCCGCGCACCTTCCCCCCGCACGAGCGCGCGGTGCTGACCAGCATGGCCGGGCTGACCCGCGCAGGCCCTGGACCGGGCGCTGCTCTACGACGCCAAGCACCGGCTGGCCCACGGGCTCCAGGCGGCGCTGCTGCCGCACTCGCTGCCGCGTCTGCCCGGCATCGAGGCGGCCGCCCGCTATCTGCCCGCCACGCGCGGCATGGAGATCGGCGGCGACTTCTACGACCTGGTCCCCTCGCGGCCGCTCCCCGCGGCCGTGATCGGGGACGTCCAGGGCCACAACGTGACGGCGGCGGGGCTGATGGGCCAGCTGCGGACCGCCGTACGCGCGTACACGACGGTGGGTCAGGAACCGGCGGAGATCATGAGCAGCACCAACCGGCTGCTGATCGACCTGGGCGCCGACCTGTTCGCCAGCTGCCTCTACCTGCGGCTGGACCCCGGGCGCGGGCGGGCGGTGATGGCCAGGGCCGGGCATCCGCCGCCGTTGCTGCGGCGGCCGGACGGACGGGTGCGCGTCCTCGACCTGGCGGGCGGTCCCCTGCTCGGCATCGACGGCGGGGCGACGTACACGGCCACGGAGGTCGACCTCTCCCCCGGCTGTGTGCTCGCCCTCTACACGGACGGGCTGATCGAGTCACCGGACGTGGACATCGAGGACGCGGTCGCCGGGCTGGGCCGACGGCTCGGCGAGGCCGGGGACCTGCCGCTGGAGGAACTGGCCGACGGACTCGTGGGGCACCGCGCGGCGGCGGAGGAGCGGATCGACGACGTGGCGCTGCTGTTGCTGCGGGCGAGCGGGGACGACCGACGGCGGGGGCCTGGCGCCCGGGAGAGGGACGGGGTGTCAGGCGGCGGGTGAGTGACGGGATGTCAGGCAGCTGGAGTGACGGGTTTTCAGGCGCCGGGGTGAGTGACGGGTTGTCAGGTGCTCGGAAACCCGCCGGTCCGGCCCTCCCGCCGGAGGGCCGGACCATGCCACCGATCGGCCGGGAACCGCTGGTGAGGCCGATCGGCGGTCCGTGCCGGGAGCCCGGCGCCGTGGGGTCACGCCGGGAGCCCGGTGCCGTGGGCCGCGCACCGGCAACTCGGTACCGCGGGTCCACACCGGCGGCCCGGTAACCCGGGTCCGCTCGACCGGCGATCCCGCCGGTCCCGTCCGGCTGGCTGACGGGCCCGTACGGCCCGGCCCCGCCGCGGCTGCCGGTCCCGGTGCGGCGGGCTCGGCTGCCGGGCCGTGCGGCCCGCAGCGAACCGTACGGCCCGCGGCGAACCGCGCGGCTGGTGCCGTGGCTGCCGGACGCGGCGGTTCCCGCCCGGCTGCCGGACTCGTACCGTCCCTGCGGCCGCCGGCCGCCGGCCTCCGCCTCATCCGCCCGGCCGGCCGGCCACCGGACTCGTACGGCCCGTGCGGCCGCCGGCCTGACTCGGCGGCTCCCGCTCCGCTGCCGGAGTCAGTGGGTCTCGGTCAACCCGGAGTCCCCGGCGCCGGCGTCCTCGTAGCCGGCCCCGTACCCGGTCTCCTGACCGGCCTCCTCGCCCGTCTCCTGACCGGCGTCCTCGCCGCCGGCCTCCTCACCCGCTCCTGCCTCCTCACCGGCGCCCGCACCGGCCTCGTCGCCCGCACCTGCCTCATCGCCGGCGCCAGCCTCCTCCTCGCCGGCGCCCGCACCGGCCTCGTCACCGGCACCGGCCTCCTCGCCCGCGCCCGCGTCGTCGCCGGCGGCCGCGTCGCCGAGGGTGGCGCCGACGGCCTCCAGGGCGGTGGTCACCGGCTGGAAGAAGGTCTCGCCGCCGACCGTGCAGTCGCCGCTGCCGCCCGAGGTGAGGCCTATCGCGAGGCCGTCCTGGGTGAAGAGGGAGCCGCCGCTGTCGCCGGGCTCGGCGCAGACGTCGGTCTGGATCAGCCCGGTGACGGTGCCCTCGGGGTAGTTGACGGTGGCGTCGAGCCCGAGCACCTGGCCGTTGGCGAGCCCGGTGGTGCTGCCCATGCGGAAGACCTCGGCACCGACCGTCGCCTCGGCGGCCTCGGTGATCTGAACGGTCTGCTCACCGATGTTGACCTCGCTCGGGGCGACCGTGGCCGGGTCGTCGTACTTCACGAGGGCGAAGTCGCCGTCGCCGGGGAAGACCGCCTGGTCGACGGTGGCGATGGGCTCGCCGTCCTGGGCGTCGGACCACTGCTCGGCCGCCACCCCGCAGTGACCCGCCGTCAGGAAGGCCGGGGTGCCGTCGCCCGCGGTGACGTTGAAGCCGAGGGAGCAGCGCGCTCCGCCGCCGAAGATGGCGTCGCCGCCGGAGGCGAACGTCTTGAAGGTGCCGGCCGACTTCTTGAGGGTGGCCGTGTCCGCGCCGAGGCTCTGGACGGTGGTCTCGAGCTGGTCCCACTTGCCGCCGGTGACCGTGGAGTCGGCGGTGACGAGGATCCGGTTCGTCCGGGGGTCGACCGCCCACGAGGTGCCCGCGATGGTCGCCTCGGCCTTCAGGGTCTGGGCCGCCGCCTCGAGTTCGGCGGTGCTGTTCTCCACCTCGCGGACCTCGGCGCCGGCCTTCTTGGCCTGGATGATCACGTTGTTGTCGTCGCCGGAGACGTTGACGACGAGCTGCTGCTGGTCGGAGTCGTAGTACGAGCCGGCGAAGGCGTCGCCGAGCAGGTCCGCCAACTGCGCGGCGAGGTCGGGGGCGTCGGACGCCTTCAGGGTGGTGGGCGCCGCGGCGGCGCCGGTGTCGCCGTCCTGGGAGGCGTTGGCGTAGGGGATCAGGAGCGCCGCCGCTCCGAGCGCCGCGACGCCGCCCACCGCGAACGCGGCCTTGCGCTTCGGAATTCGCTTGTGACTCAAACTACTCGACCTCCTGGGGGACGGGGTCTGGCTGCCGGGGGTCGGCAGCTCCGTACAGCGGCGCCTGGTTGCCGGTTGGTACGCAGGGGGCGCGGGGCGCGTTCAACTCCGCGCGCCGGCTTCCGCCCGGCGATCGTGAATCGGCCATGACCGGCTTCCGGGGTCCGAGTCCGGGGAGGAGTCGCCCATATGACGACTACGACCGTGGAAGCCGACAAGATCCTTTCCATCGGCTTCGCGCTCCCGGGGGCCTACGCCGGACGGACCGTCAACGTCCCGTGCGGCGACCGGGCGATGCCGCGTCCTCCCTGGTCATGGGCCATGCACTCAAGGGGGGAGGGCTGTCGAGGGCGGCTCCGGCGGCGGCCGCGGGTCCCGCCGCCGCGATCGCCGGGCCGGCCGCCGGGGGGGGGGCGGTCGTGACGATGACGGCAGTGCGGCGGTCCGCGTCGTCGCGGCGGGCGGCGTCGGCGCGGATGGCTTGATCGCAGCGGTCCTTGCGGCACCGGGCCGCCGGGCGGCGGAGGCGGAGAGCGCGCCTGCGGCCGGGCCGCCGAGTGGTTCACCCGGCGCGGACGGACACGGCGGACACCGGCGCCGGGCTGCTCACCGCCACTCCACCGGCACGATGAGTGACCGGCCGACCGCGTTCCATGGCGCTCCGTAGCGGAATCCTCGCTTCAGCAAATCTGCACATCGAATGCCCGAGTGGGTCACGCGGAGCGGGGGTTCTGCACAACTGCGCGGTGCCGCGCACGTCATTGGGGCGGGAGTGTCTGATTCGCCTCGCCGGCTCCCGCCGACCGTCCGGGCGAACCCCGCCCGTGGTGTGAAGAAGTCGCCGACAAGCCGTGCCGGAGCCTGCACGGTTTCCCTCGGCTGTGACGCAAGTTGCCTGGTGGGACGGGTGAGTGACTGGATGTGTCGGCGTCGTACCTGCTTTGATCCATCGCACCGCAGGGCCGCGAAGGGCCGCCGGAGACGGCGCCCGGCAACCCGGCACCCGCGGGCCGCGGCCGTCATCTGTCCCCAGAGGGGGCCGCTCCCCCCTTGTGAGATATCCATATGAAGGGAAGTTCCACCATGAACTCCACCCCCCAGGTTGAGACCGTCGAGATCTCGGACGCGGACCTCGACAACGTCTCCGGCGGCCTGTCCGTGAACGCCCTGGGCACCGTCACCGGCCTGGTGGACGGCATCGCCCCGGTCACCGGTCTGGTCGACACGGCCGTCGGCACCGTCGAGGGTGTCACCGGCCTGAACACCGCCCCGGTCACCAACCTGGTCGCCGGTCTCTGATCGCGCCCTGGTGATCCCCTTGAGTCCCGGAGCCGTCCCCCGGCTCCGGGACTCTCGGACGTTGAGGGAAGTCCCTTGCAGTTCCGCCAACAGGCCCTCGCCAAGCTCCAGTCGCCGGAGGAACTCGACCTGCCGGTGCGTTTCGCCCGCCCCCAGGGCTGGCTGGTGCTGTCCGTGACCGTGGCTGCCCTCGCGGCGGCGTCCGTGTGGGCCGTGACCGGCTCGGTGGCGTCCACGGTGAGCGCACCGGCCGTCCTCACCCACGGCGAGGGCAGCTACATCCTCCAGAGCCCCGCGGCCGGCCAGGTCACCGCGGTCCTCGCCGAGGAGGGCGAACGGCTGGCCGCCGGCTCCCCCGTGCTGAAGGTCCGCACCGCCGAGGGCGACACCGTGGTGCGCACGGTCGCCGCGGGCCGGATCACCGCGCTCGCCGCCAGCATCGGGCAGATCATCTCCACCGGCGCGAACGTCGCCGCCGTGGAGAAGGTCGCCCACGCCGACGACCCGCTGTACGCGACGGTGTACGTCCCGGCGCAGAACGCCGCCTCGATCCCCGAGGACGCGGCCGTCGACCTGACGGTGCAGACCGTGCCGTCGCAGCAGTACGGCGTGTTGCGCGGCCATGTGGAGTCGGTGGACCGCACCGCCCAGTCGGCGCAGCAGATCGCGGCGTTCCTGGGCGACAGCCAGCTCGGCGAGCAGTTCACCGAGGACGGCCGCCCGGTGGCGGTCCTGGTCCGCCTCGACACCTCCGCGTCGACCGAGAGCGGTTACCGCTGGTCCTCGGCGGACGGGCCGCCGTACGCCCTCACCTCCATGACCATGGCCACGGGTTCGATCCGGCTGGCCGATCAGCGTCCCGTCGATTGGCTGCTTCCGTGACCACCGCCCAGGACTCCCCGACCCGTGGCAGGCGCCGGGCCGCGCCGCCCCGGCGTACCGTCCCCAAGGGGCGGGCGAAGACCGTCCGCACGCCCACGGTGCTCCAGATGGAGGCCGTGGAGTGCGGGGCCGCCTCCCTCTCCATGGTGCTCGCCCACTACGGCCGGCACGTCCCGCTGGAGGAGCTGCGGATCGCCTGCGGCGTCTCCCGGGACGGCTCGCGCGCGAGCAACCTGCTGAAGGCGGCGCGCGGTTACGGTCTGACCGCCAAGGGCATGCAGATGGACCTGGCCGCCCTCGCCGGGGTGCGGGCACCCGCCATCCTCTTCTGGGAGTTCAACCACTACGTCGTCTACGACGGCATGGGCCGCCGCTTCGGCCGGCGGGGCGTCTTCGTCAACGACCCCGGCAAGGGCCGCCGGTTCGTGTCCGTGGAGGACTTCGACGGCAGCTTCACCGGCGTGGTACTGGTGCTGGAGCCGGGCGAGGGCTTCGAGCGGGGCGGACGCCGGCCGGGTGTGCTGGGCGCGATGCCGGCCCGGCTGCGCGGCACCGCGGGCACCCTGCCGGCCGCCGTCCTGGCGAGTCTGCTGCTCGTCCTGGTGGGCGCGGCCGTCCCGGCGCTGAGCCGCACCTACATCGACATGTTCCTGATCGGCGGTCAGACCTCGCTGCTGGACGTGCTGTTCGCGTCCATGGGCGCGTGCGTGCTGTTCACGGTCGCCCTGACCTGGCTCCAGCAGGCCAACCTCCACCACGGCCGCATCATCTCCTCGACGCTGTCCAGCGCCCGCTTCCTGCGCCACCTGCTGCGGCTGCCGGTGACCTTCTTCTCCCAGCGCAGCCCGGCCGACCTGGTGCAGCGTCTCCAGTCGAACGACGCCGTCGCCGAGACCCTGGCCCGCGACCTGGCGTCGGCGGGCGTGGACGCGGTGGTCGTCGTGCTGTACGCCGTGCTCCTCTACACCTACGACCCGGACCTGACCTTCGTCGGCATCGGCGTGGCGCTGCTCAACATCGTCGCCATGCGGATCGTCATCCGGCTGCGCGCTACCCGTACCGCCAAGCTGCGCGCGGACAACGCGCGGCTGACCAACACGGCGTACACCGGGCTCCAGCTGATCGAGACGATGAAGGCGACCGGCGGTGAGGACGGCTACTTCCGCAAGTGGGCCGGGCAGCACGCGACCACGCTGGAGGAGCAGCAGCGGCTCGGGGTGCCGAGCGCCTGGCTGGGCGTGGTCGCGCCGACGCTCGCCACGCTGAACAGCGCGCTGATCCTGTGGATCGGCGGGGTCCGGGCGATCGAGGGGCACATCTCGGTGGGCCTGCTGGTCGCCTTCCAGGCCCTGGTCACCCGGTTCACCGCTCCGCTGACCCGCCTCAACGGCGTGGCGGGCCGCATCCAGGACTTCGCGGCGGACGTGGCCCGGCTCAAGGACGTGGAGAACTTCCGCACCGATCCGCTGTACGAGCGCCGGACCGGCGCCGACTCCACGCGCCGGCTGCACGGCCACATCGAACTCCAGAACGTCACCTTCGGCTACAGCCCCCTCGACAAGCCCCTGCTGACCGGCTTCGACCTGAGCGTCGGGCCCGGGCGGCAGGTGGCGCTGGTCGGCGGCTCGGGCAGCGGCAAGTCGACGGTGTCCCGGCTGATCTCCGGGCTGTACACGCCGTGGGAGGGGGTGATCCGCATCGACGGACAGCGGCTGGAGGACATTCCCCGCGGGGCCCTCGCGTCCTCCGTCTCCTTCGTCGACCAGGAGGTGTTCCTCTTCGAGGGCAGCGTCCGCGACAACGTGGCGCTGTGGGACCCGTCCGTCCCGGACGACGCCGTCGTCGACGCGCTGCGGGACGCGGCCCTCTACGACGTCGTGATGCGCCGGCCGGGCGGCATCCACAGCAGGGTCGAGCAGGACGGCCGCAACTTCTCCGGCGGGCAGCGCCAGCGCCTGGAGATCGCGCGGGCGCTGGTGCGCCGGCCCAGCATCCTCGTGCTCGACGAGGTCACCAGCGCGCTCGACGCGGAGACCGAGCTGGTGGTCATGGACAACCTGCGCCGGCGCGGCTGCGCCTGCGTGGTGATCGCCCACCGGCTCAGCACGGTGCGCGACAGCGACGAGATCGTCGTCCTCCAGCACGGCACGGTCGTGGAGCGCGGACGGCACCAGGAACTCGTCGCACAGGGCGGCGCGTACGCGGCGCTGGTCAGGGAGCGGTGAGATGACGTCCGTCGACGAAGGCGACATGGTGCTCGCCGCGCTGGGGCAGCTGGGCACGCGGCTGGACCTGGCCGGCTCCGGCCGCCTGGACCTGGAGGGCCCGCAGGTGCTGTGGCTGGTCGCGGCCGGGGCGCTGGACCTGTTCGCGGTGGACGCCGGGCAGCAGGGCCACTGGCACCACCTCGGCCGGCTGGAGGCGGGCGCGCTGCTGCTCGGCCCGGTGACGGGAGCGCAGCACACGCTGGTGGCGCGCCCGGTCCGGGACTGCGTGGTGCACCGCATCGGGCTGCGCGAGCTGTACCAGCCGGCGCACACCCAGACCTGGTCGTACGACGAGTACGGCACCCCGCAGTACGTGCCGCCCGCCACCAGCCCGCTGGAGTACGCGCTCGCCCTGGGCGTCGGCCGCGGGCTGTCGGTCCTCTTCCAGGCGCCGACGGCCGGCGAGCAGGCGGCGCGGACGACCGACGACGACGTGTTCTGGATGCAGGTGCCGCCCGGCAGCGTCCAGTACGGCTCGCTGTACGGCGCGGAGGCCGCCGCCGACCTGTTGATGGACCCGGCGGTGTGGCAGTCCATGGTGGACCAGCAGTACCGCCTGCTGACCACGCTGGACCGCTGGATCGAGCAGCTGGAGCGCACTCACGAGACCCGGACGGCCGCCGGGATCAAGGCCGGTGAGGCGGTCCGCGCCCAGGCCGACCGGACCCTGCTGGCGTCGATCGGCCGCAAGGGGGGTCCGCGCGCGACGGCCGCGGACGTGGACGCCACCTTCGCCGCGTGCCGTCTGGTCGCCCGGGCCGCCGGGATCGCCCTGGTGGAGCCCACGCGGTCCGGCGCCGGCAACGACCGCCTGGACCCGGTCGAGCAGGTCGCCCTCGCCTCCCGGGTGCGCACCCGCGCCGTCCGCCTGGACGGCCGCTGGTGGCGGGACGACGTCGGCCCGCTGGTGGGTCACCGGGCCCTGTCGGGGGCACCGGTCGCGCTGCTGTGGCGGCGCGGCGGCTACGTCGCCGTCCATCCCGCGACCGGGCGGGAGACGCCCGTGGAGAAGGCCAACGCGGAGGAGTTCGAGCCGCGGGCGGTCATGTTCTACCGGCCGCTGCCCGAGCGGAGCCTCGGACCGCTCGGGCTGTTGCGGTTCAGCATGCGCGGCACCGGCGGCGACCTGGCGAAACTGCTGCTCAGCGGGATCGTCACGGTGGCGATCGGGGCGCTGGTGCCGATCGCCACCGGCAAGGTGCTCGGCGAGTACGTGCCGAAGGCCCAGGAGGGCCCGATCGTGCAGATCTGTCTGGCCGTCATGGTCAGCGGCGTGGTGACGGCGGCGTTCCTGCTGTTGCAGAACCTGACCATCCTGCGCCTCGAAGGGCGCATCGAGGCGACGTTGCAGCCGGCCGTGTGGGACCGGCTGCTCAGGCTGCCGACGAAGTTCTTCACCGAGCGCTCCACCGGTGAACTGGCCGGCGCGGCCATGGGCATCAGCGCGATCCGCCGCCTGATGGCGGGCCTCGGTCCGTCGGTGGCGCAGTCGGTGACCGTCGGGGCCGTGAACCTGGGGCTGCTGCTGTGGTACAGCGTGCCGATGGCGCTGGCGGCGATCGGGATGCTGGTGGTGGTCGCCACGGTGTTCCTGGGGCTGGGGCTGTGGCAGGTGCGCTGGCAGCGGCGGCTGGTGGCGCTCTCCAACAAGCTGAACAACCAGGCGTTCCAGACCCTGCGGGGCCTGCCGAAGCTGCGGGTGGCCGCCGCCGAGAACTACGCCTACGCGGCCTGGGCCGAACGGTTCGCCCGCAGCCGTGAGCTCCAGCAGCGGCTCGGCCGGATCAAGAACCTCAACAGTGTGCTGGGCTCGGTCTACCTGCCGCTGTGCTCGCTGCTGATGTTCATGCTGCTGGCCGGCCCGGCGCGCGGGGCGCTGTCGGCGGCGGAGTTCCTCACCTTCAACACCTCGGTGACGATGCTCCTCACCTCGGTCACCTCGCTGACCGGCGCGTTCGTGTCGGCGGTGGCGGCGCTGCCGCTGTTCGAGGAGATCCGTCCCGTGCTGGAGGCGACGCCCGAGGTGCGTGCGGCGAGCACCCGGCCGGGCCCGCTGTCCGGCGCGGTCGAGGCCCGGCGGCTGTCGTTCCGCTACTCCGACGACGGCCCGCTGGTCCTGGACGACGTGTCCTTCGAGGTGCGTCCGGGCGAGTTCGTGGCGATCGTCGGCCCGAGCGGCTGCGGCAAGTCCACCCTGCTGCGGCTCCTCATCGGCTTCGACCGCCCGGTCTCGGGGAGCGTGCTGTACGACGGGCAGGACCTGGCGGCCCTCGACCAGTCGGCCGTACGCCGTCAGTGCGGGGTCGTCCTCCAGCACGCGCAGCCGTTCACCGGTTCGATCCTGGACGTCATCTGCGGCACGGGGGCGTACACGCCGGAGGAGGCGATGGCGGCGGCCGAGATGGCGGGGCTCGCGGAGGACATCAAGCGGATGCCGATGGGCCTGCACACGATCGTCGCGGGCAGCGGATCGGTCTCGGGCGGCCAGCGCCAGCGGCTGATGATCGCCCAGGCACTGATCCGCCGGCCGCGCATCCTCTTCTTCGACGAGGCGACCAGCGCCCTGGACAACGACACCCAGCGCACGGTCATCGAGAGCACCCGCAAGCTGCACGCCACCCGGATCGTGATCGCCCACCGGCTGTCGACGGTCATGGACGCCGACCGGGTCGTCGTCATGGAGAACGGCAAGGTCGCCGAGCAGGGGCCGCCCGCCCAGCTGCTCGCGGACGCGGGCGGCCGGCTGCACGAGCTGGTGCGGCGGCAGCTGACCTGAGCCGGCGCCGGCGGCCGCCGCGGCGCGCGCCGGCCCCGCGCGTCCGCCGCCCCGGGACCGCTCACGGAACGGCTCCCGCGGGGCGTCGTGCGCCCCCGGCGCGGCGTGCGCCCCCCGCGCGCGCGGGAATGAGGGCGCGCCCCTGGGTACTCGCCCGTCCATGAGAATCAGCGTGCTGGACGTGGGATCCAACACTGTGCGGCTGGTCGTGGCCGACGCCGAGGACGGCGTGCCGTTGCCCGTGCACACGGCCAAGTGGCGGCTGCGGCTGTCCGAGCAGGTCAAGCCGGGCGAGCCCATTCCCGAGGGGGCCGTCGACCAGCTCGTGGGGGCGGTCGCCGCCGCGAGCCGCACCGCGACCCGGTGGGGGGCGACGAGCCCGCTGGCGTTCGCGACCGCCATGGTGCGCAACGCGCCGAACCGGCGGCAGGTGCTGCGCACCGTCCGCGCCGGCACCGGTGTGCCGCTGTGCACCCTGCCGGGCGAGGTGGAGGCCGAGCTGAGCTTCCTCGGCGCCCGCCGCTGGATGGGCTGGCGTTCGGGGCCGCTCGCGCTCATGGACATCGGGGGCGGCTCGTTCGAGGTGGCGTTCGGCCGCGGCCGGCTGCCGGACTTCGTGGCCTCGCTGCCGCTCGGGGCCGCCCGGCTGACCCACGAGTTCTTCGGGGACCAGGACCCTCCGGCCCCCCAGCAGGTGCGTGCGCTGCGCCGCAAGGTGCGCCACCAGCTGCGGGACGTGGCCGCCCGGATCCGCTGGGAGGGGCCCCGCACCGCGGTGGTCACCTCGCGCACGTTCCAGCAGCTGGGGCGGCTGTGCGGGGCCCCGCCGGGACGCCACGGCCCGTTCGTCGCCCGCACGCTGGACAGCCGCGACCTGGGCCGGGCGGTCGAACAGCTCGCCGCGCTGCCCGCGGCGGAGCGGGCCCGGCTGCCCGGCATCTCCGCGCCGCGCGCCGCGCAGAGCCTGGCGGGCGCGCTGGTCGGGCACACGGCGATGAAGCTGATCGGCCTGCGGACGGTCACCGTCTGCCCGTGGGCGATCCGCGAGGGCGTGATGCTGCGCCACATCGAGGACGGCGCGTCCTGGTGGGCGGAGGTCGCCCGGCTCGCCGAGGAGGCCGCTCCGCCGGATCCGGTGCCCCTGCTCGCCGCCGCCCACTGATCCGGCGTACCACCCGTCATCCCACACCCGTGAGGAAGGGAGCCATCATGTCCGACGACTCCGAGCGCCACCACGACGGTCCCACGACCGCACTCCAAGAGGTGATGCGGGAGATCGAGGAGGCCGAACTCCGCGCCGACGACCCACGGGCCGAACGCCGCCCGCGCGGCGAGGCCGGCGAGGCCATCACGCCCAACACGCGCGCGGAGGAGGAGTCCCAGGGGGAGTGACCCGGGGGTGACTGCGGGGAGCCGGCCCCGGGGCTGGGCAGAAGCCCCGGGGCCGGCTCCCCGGCTCCCCGGCTCCCCGGCTCCCGGCTCCCGGCTCCCCGGCTCCCGGCTCCCCGGGTCCCAACCGTAGGGGGCTGGCTTCCGACCATATGGCGGCAGGATTCTGACCGTGCGAGGTCAGACCGCGACCATATGAGGGCTGGGTTTGACCGCACAGGAGCCGCGGGCCGTGCGGCCGCGAGCCGTGGGCCGTGGGCGGCCCTCACCCGGGCGGCGGGCCGGCGGCCGGACGGCGCCCGACCGGCGGTACGGCCGGGGATGGCGCCGTCACCTCGGGGTACCCGGCGCGCATGGCACACGAAGGACCACGACTGCCGGCCGCCCGGGGCCCGCTCTCCGGAGCCGTCCGGGCCCACCTGCTGGGCACCGGTCCGCTGCCGCCCGCCGAGGCGGCCGCGGACGCGCACCCGTACGGCGACGACCTCCAGCTGGCCCTGTACCTCTGCTACGAACTGCACTACCGCGGGTTCGCCGGGGTGGGCGCCGACCTGGAGTGGGACCCGGTGCTGCTCGGCGTGCGGGCGGCGCTGGAGCGGCGCTTCCTGGCCGCCCTGCGCGCCGACACCCCGGTGCACGACAGCGTCGACGACGCGCTCGCGGAGCTCCTCGTCGAGCCCGTGGAGGGCGGCGGCGTCTCGCACTTCCTGCGGGACGAGGGTGAGTTGTGGCAGGTGCGCGAGTACGCGGCGCAGCGCTCCCTCTACCACCTCAAGGAGGCCGACCCGCACGCGTGGGTGCTGCCCCGGCTGTGGGGCCGGGCGAAGGCCGCCATGGCGGCGGTGGAGTTCGACGAGTACGGCGGCGGCCGCCCCGACCGCGTCCACGCCCGCCTCTTCGCGAACCTGATGACGGACCTGGGCCTGGACACCGCCTACGGCCGCTATCTCGACGCCGCGTGCGCCGAGACGCTGGCCACGGTCAACCTCATGTCCCTGCTCGGCCTGCACCGCTCCCTGCGGGGCGCTCTCGTGGGGCACTTCGCGGCGGTCGAGATCACCTCCTCCCCCGGCTCCCGGCGGCTCGCCGAGGCGATGCGCCGCACGGGCGCCGGTCCCGCCGCGGCGTACTTCTACGACGAGCACGTCGAGGCCGACGCGGTACACGAACAGGTCGTCCGGCACGAGGTGATCGCGGGCCTGCTGGACGAGGAGCCGCACCTGGCCCCCGACGTCGCCTTCGGCATTGACGTCACCGGCCTGCTGGAGGACCGCCTCGCCGCACGTCTCCTCGCGGCCTGGCGCGCGGGACGCTCCTCGCTCCGCACTCCCCTCAACGCAGAAATGGCCCATATTTCCTGATTGTCCGGGTACTTGGTCGTCGTGAATCCGTTGGTACTTCCGGGCGTGTACGCCCCTCAGGAGGACACCGACCTGCTGGCCGGGGCGCTGTCCGAAGAACCGCTCGTGCCGGGCGCGGACGTCCTCGACGTGGGGTCCGGATCCGGTGCGCTCGCCCTGGAGGCGGCCCGGCACGGGGGCCGTGTGACCGCCGTCGACGTGTCGTGGCGGGCGGTGTGCGCGACACGCTGCAACGCGTGGCGGGCCCGGCTGCCGGTGCGGGTGCGGCACGGCAGCCTCTTCGAGCCCGTCCGCGACCTGTCCTTCGACCTGATCCTGGCGAACCCGCCGTACGTGCCGGCGCCGTCCGGCGGCCGTGCGCCGCGGGGCCCGGCCCGGGCCTGGGACGCGGGCGGGGACGGCCGGCTGGTGGTGGACCGGATCTGCCGGGAGGCGCCCGCGCTGCTGCGGCCCGGCGGGGTGCTGCTGATGGTGCACTCCGCGCTGAGCGACCCCGACCGCACCCTCGCGCACCTGCGCACGACGGGCCTCAAGGCCGCGGTCACCCGGCGTCGCCGCATCCCCTTCGGCCCGGTCCTGCGCTCCCGCGCGGACTGGCTGCGTGAGCGGGGACTGCTGTCCGCCGGCGAGAACGACGAGGAACTGGTGGTGGTCCGTGCGGAACTCCCCTGCTGACCCGGACCCGACGACCGCGCCCGGCTCCCCCACCGAGCCACACCCGACGACCGGGCGCCCCCCACTCCCCGCCCCGCACCCAGAGGCCGAGCCGGTCCCCCGCACGGCCCCGCACCCACCGGCCGGTGGGCAGTGCCCGCCCGCGGCCCCGCACCAACCGACCGGCGGGCAACGCCCGCCCGCGGTCCCGCCCGGACCGGCCCGGCAGCGCCCGCCCACCGAGCACCACCCACCGGCCGGGCCGCCCCCGGCGGATGAGCCGCCCCTGCCCGACGAGCCGCCCCCGGCGAGCCACACGCCGACCCCGGCCGAGGAGCCGCCCCCTGCTGACGAGCCCGTCTCGCAGGACGAGCCACCGCCTGCCGGCAAGCCCGCCCCGACGGACCAGCCGCCCCCTGCCGAAGAGCCCGCCCCCGCGGACGAGCCACCGCCTGCCGGCGAGCAGCGCTCCCCCGTCGCCCCGCCCCGCCGGATCACCATGCGACGCCGGGGCCCCCTGCTCGTGGAGGGGCCGGTGGAGGTGGAGCTGGAGGACGGTTCCACGGTCGCCTCCGACCGGTTCCGGGTGGCGCTGTGCACCTGCCGGCGCAGCCGCCGGTACCCGTGGTGCGACACCAGCCATCGGGACCGGGCCTGACGCCACGCCCCGGCGACGCAAGCCCCGCCGCCGGGGCCGTACTCGCCTCACGTCCCGGCGACGCAAGCCCCGCTACCACGGCCGCACCCACCCCGCACCCGGCGACGCGGCCTCGCCACCACGGCCGTACCCGCCCCGCCCCCGGCGACGCAGTCCCGCCACCACGGCCGCGCGCACCCGCCCTCCCCCCCCCCGGCGACGCAAGCCTCGCCACACGGCCGTACCCGCCCCGCGCCCGCGGCGAGGCGCGGGCGCGGGGCGGTGTCAGGGGCCGGCGGGCGGCCCCACTCCGCCCGGCCGGCCCCTGGGGCGAGATCACGGTGGTCCCGTGTCAGTGGCCCGCGCTCCCCACGTCACGGGCCTGTCGCGGCGTCCACGGGGCCACGCGATCCCGGTCTCAGAACGCGAAGAGAGCACTCCCGGAGGAGTTCTTCACGCACTCGTTGGCGAACAGGCGCTCATAGGTGACGCGCTTGCCGTTCCAGACCCCGTCGACGGTGACGACCACGGGGTCGTAGCGCTTGGTGCACAGCGCGTCGCCCGGGACCGTCAGGGCCTCCAGGTCCCCGTCGGTGGCGCGCAGTTCGGCGCAGGCCGTGGCCGGCGCCGGATGGCTGCCGGAGGGTGTCGGCGCGCAGGTGAGGGTGACGGCACGGGCCGGGCTGACGGCGGCGGCCCGCTCTCCGTGCCCCAGTGTCAGTACCAGGGCCGACGGGGCGTAGAGCGAGGCCGGGGCGGCCGGGGCGGCGAGCGCGGACCCGGACAGGGGTCCGCAGACGGTGGCGGCCGTGAGGCCGAGGGTCGCCGCCCAGCGCGCGGTGTTCCGCATTGTGTGCATCCTTCCGCTCGATTCGGGGGTGGCCGCTCCGGCGCGATCGGAGCCG
The DNA here is from genome assembly GCF_042888135.1 of Streptomyces sp. NPDC003247. Classification (NCBI taxonomy): domain Bacteria; kingdom Bacillati; phylum Actinomycetota; class Actinomycetes; order Kitasatosporales; family Streptomycetaceae; genus Streptomyces; species Streptomyces sp. NPDC003247. Next base: position 537,624 of record NZ_JBIAPF010000005.1, on the reverse strand, counting down.
GACGCGGCGAGGGCGAGTCTGCCGACTCCGCGCCCGGAACTCACCTCGACCCCACGCGTTTCAGTAACCTTGCGTGTTGAATCAGTGGCGCGAAGTCACGGAGTCCGGACGTCCCGGCGCCGCGAGCAAGCGCTTCATGATCCGCCGCTCCGCCGGAGTGACCGATTCTCATAGGCTCGGCAATCGTCCGGAAACATTCCGCTTCCGCGCCGCGTCCCACTCCGCGGGCCGGTGCCATTCACCCGACGGCCGCCTCCCGCCGGCGGATGTGTCCCCCGTCCGGGGCACGGCGGCCGCCGAGCCGCCGTTGTCACACCCCCCGGCTACGGTGCGGGCATGACTCATTTCGTGTTGGTGGCGGGGGCCTGGCTCGGTGCGTGGGCGTGGGACGAGGTGGCGGCCGAACTGCGTGCCGCCGGTGATGACGCCCATCCGCTGACGCTGTCCGGGCTCGCCGACCGGCAGGGCGCCGCGGCGGGCCTGGAGACGCATGCCGGCGATGTCGTCGACGAGGTCGGCCGGCTGGGCCTGACGGGCGTGGTGCTGGTCGGGCACAGCTACGCCGGGATACCGGTCGGACTGGCGGCCGAGCGCATCGGCGAGCGGCTGCGGCGGGTGGTGTTCGTCGACGCGAACGTGCCCGTCGCCGGGGAGTCGTTCCTGTCGGGCTGGCCGAGCGACCCGGTACGGGCGTCGATCGCCGCCCACGCCAACTTCTGGCCCCCGCTCCCCGCCGAGGAGTTCGCGGGCCAGGGCCTGACGGACGAGCAGATCCGCCGGATCGTCGACGGCGCGACCCCGCACCCGGGCGCCACGCTCACCGAAACGGCGGCCCCGCGGCGCTCGCCCGCCGAGCTGCCGGCGACGTACGTCAAGTGCCTGCTGGACGGGGAGGAGCCCCTGCCCGCCGTCGCGGAGCTGCTCCGGAGCGACCGGTGGGAGCTGGTGGAGCTGGACACCGGCCACTGGCCGATGTTCTCGCGGCCGCGCGACCTGGCCCGCGTCCTGCGCGCTGCGGCCGCTCCCCGCTGACCGCGCCTACCGGCCGGTAGGGTCGCCGTGCGGGGTACGGACCGGCGGCGGCCGACGGGACGAGGAGAGGCGGCGGGACGGATGGCGAAGCACTGGGCGGACTTCCAGTACGAGATCTACCTGAACGGGATGACGGGTGCGGTTCCCCGGCTGCCCACCGACCTGACCCGGCTGGAGGAGCTGACCGAGCGGCGGCTCGGACCGGGGCCGGTCGGCTATGTGGCGGGCGGCGCGGGCGACGGCAGCACGGCGCGCGCCAACCGGGCGGCGCTGGAGCGCCGCCGGATCGTGCCGCGGATGCTGCGGGACGTCCATGAGCGCGACCTGTCGGTCGAGGTGCTCGGCCGGTCCCTGCCCGCCCCGCTGGCCCTGGCGCCGGTCGGGGTGCTGTCGATCGTGCATCCGGAGGCCGAGTCCGGGGCGGCCCGCGCGGCGGCCGCGCAGGGCGTGCCGTTCGTGCTGTCGTCGGCGTCCAGCACCCCCATGGAGGAGGTGGCGGAGGCGATGGGGGACGCCGAGCGCTGGTTCCAGCTGTACTGGTCCAAGGACCGTGAGGTGACCCGCAGCTTCCTCGGCCGGGCGCGGGCGAGCGGGTTCACGGTGCTCGTCGTCACCCTGGACACCCCGCTGCTGGCGTGGCGGCCGCGCGACCTCGACCAGGCGTACCTGCCCTTCCTGCACGGCGTGGGCACCGCCAACCACTTCACCGACCCGGCGTTCCGGGCGGGCCTGGCCAAGCCGGTCCACGAGGATCCGAACGCGGCCGTGCTGCCCTTCGTGAACCTCTTCGCGGACCCGGGCAGGACCTGGCCGGACCTGGCGTTCCTGCGGGAGCACTGGGACGGGCCGATCGTCCTGAAGGGCGTCCTGCACCCGGACGACGCCCGGCAGGCCGCGGACGCCGGGATGGACGGCGTGGTGGTGTCCAACCACGGCGGCCGCCAGGTCGCCGGATCGGTCGCGGCCGCCGACGCGCTGCCCCGCGTCGCGTCGGCGGTCGGCGACCGGCTGACCGTGCTGTTCGACAGCGGGATACGCACCGGTGACGACGTGTTCAAGGCCCTGGCCCTCGGCGCCCGCGCGGTCCTGCTCGGACGGCCCTACGTCTACGGCCTCGCCCTGGACGGACGCCCCGGCGTGGAGCACGTGATCCGCTGTCTGCTCGCCGAGTTCGACCTCACCCTGGCCCTCTCCGGGCACGCCACCCCGGCGAGCGTGGGCCCGCACGACCTCGTCGAGGACACGGCCTGACGGTCCCGCGCCCCGCACCGGTCGTCGGCCCGCGCCCCGCACCGGACGGCCCGTCGGCCCCGCGCGCCGGTACGGGCGGGCCACCACACCGGTGCCCTCGCGCCCGAACCACCCCGCCGGGAAGGCGGGGTGACCGTCCGTCGGGGTGACCGTCCGTCGGGGCGGACGGCCCGTCAGGCCGTGGGGTCGGGCAGGCCCGCGGGGTGCGCCGGCAGGACCTCCTGGCCGGCGATCTCCCGGGAACCGGTGCCGGCCGTGGCGGCGTCGGTCAGCCACCGCTGGCCGGTGGAGCGGTCCCGGGCCTTGACGACGACGTCGGCGCCCGGGTCCTGGCTCGCGGAGGCGAGCGCGAGCGTGCCGTCCCAGCGGGGCAGCAACTCGCCCTGCACGGTCAGGTCGTAGCGGACGTCGTCGGCGCGGGAGCCGGCCGGGGCGGCGCACTGGCCGAGGATGACGATCCCGGCGTCCGCGTGCGAGTCCACGCACAGTCCGGGGGAGGCGACGCTGCGCAGCTGGCCGTCGTCCGCGTACGACCACAGCTGGGCCGGCTCGGCGGAGCACTCCGCCAGCTCGACGGCGGCACCCGGCCGCACCTCGCCCCGGACGTCCAGGCACAGGTCGGCGGCGGCGTTGCGCAGCCGGGCCCGGGACGGCACGGCCGGCAGTCGGGCGGCGCCGGGGGCCGAGGGCGTCGCGGTGGGCCCGGCCTGCGACCCGGTGCGGGCGGCGGCGCCCTCGGCACCGGTGGAGGCGGCCGGCCCGGCGCCGTCGTCCGACCACACTCCGGCGGCGAGCAGGGTGGTGAGCAGGCCGGCCGAGGCGAGGCCGACGCCCGTCGCCAGCGACCGCGGCGAGCGCGGCAGGGGGCCGCCCGGGCGGCGGCGCGGGGACGGGACGAGGTCGAACAACGTGGTGCGGAGCGTGCCGCGGGGGCCCCTGCCGCGGCGCCGGCGCGCCCTCTTGAGCCGTGCGCCCTGCCGGAGCGCGCGGCCGGGGCGGGAGTCGACGTAGCGGCGGGCGCCCCAGCCGAGTACCGCCTCGGCCAGCAGCATCCCCAGGTCGCCCTCGAAGTGGCCGAGTTGTTCGGCGGCCGACCGGCAGTAGCGGCAGGCGTCCAGATGCCGGCGGACGTCCGGCAGGAGGTCGCCCCCACGGCGCATGGGCACGTCGAGGAGCCGGTTGTGGAAGCGGCAGTCCTTGCTGGGCGCGAGGTCCCGGTGGGCGCGTACGCAGCCCTCGCGCAGCTTGTCCCGGGCGTGTTCGTGCAGGGCCGTGACCACGTCGGCGTCCATGCCCAGCAGGCCGGCGACGACGTCGGCCGGTTCGGCCTCGACCTCTAGGTGCCACAGGACGCAGCGGGCGGTTTCGGGCAGGCTCTGGAAGGAGCGTTCCGTGAGCACCCGGTTCTCGGGGGTCATGGACTGGGCGGCGCGCATCCCCCGGGCGCCCGCGGGTTTGCGCAGCTCCGGCACGGCCCCGGCCAGCGCCGTGTCGGCGGCCCACAGCCGGATGGTGTCCCGCACGGTGACCAGCAGGCGGGGGCGGAGCGCGGCGCCCGGCTCGCCCAGCTTCAGCCGGTCGAAGACCTGGTGGAACGCGGCCGTGGCGACCATGGACGCGATGTGCGCGGGGGAGGCGAGGCAGATGACCGCGTACTCGTGCACCGGCTGCCAGTGCCGCGCGATCAGCAGCGCGGTGGACCGGCCGACCTCGTCGTCCGTGCCACCGCGCACCCCCGCGGCGAGCAGCTCGTCGGATTCCCCGGGCCCCGCGCCGGGCGGGGGGTGGGGAGGGCGAGGAGGAGGGGGGGTGAGCACTGAGCGGCTTCCTTCGGTGCGTACGTGTTCGGCGCGTCGGGGGGCGCGTTCGCCTCCGCCGGCGATCCGCGGGGCACACCGGCCCGGGCCTCGGCCCCCCGCACGAGTGGCTCACCTTCGCACAACCGAGTCGTGCACAACAAGCTGCCGAGGACAGAGGGCCGTTGTTGAAGGAATGTCGATAACGCGGGTCCGGTTCCTCGCGCGATGTCCCTTTCCGCGCAAGCGTGTTGACCTTCCGGCGGGGGGTTCCCGCGCCTGCGCGCGCAGCCTGTGCCGGCGGCCCGGGAGCCCGTGGCGGGGCTCCCGGCCGGTGCCGTCAGATCTGCCAGGACCGCAGCCGGTCGGCGGCGCCGTACACGTCGGTCTTGCCGTCGATCAGATCCCGGGCCAGGTCGACGAGGGCGCCGTAGGGCGGGTCGATGCCGACGCCGCTGACGAACATGTACGCCACCGCCGTGGCGCAGGCGAAGCGCGCGTTGGCCGAGGGCAGGGGTTTGAGCAGCGCGAGGGTGTGCAGCAGCGCGGCGGCCCGCCAGGCCGGGTCGGAGTCCACGCCGAGGCGGGGCGGGTCGACCCGGTGCCGGGCGACGGCGGCGACCAGCGCGGAGAAGTCGTTGACGGTCGGCTGGTCGGGCAGGACCTCTTCGTGGCGCTGGAGCAGCCAGGGCACGTCGATGTGGATGACGGGCGTCATCGGTCAGGCGACCCGCCCCTCGCGCCTGAGGGGTGACTCGTCGTCGGGGAAGGCGGCCGCGAACTCGTCCGCGTGGGACGCGAAGAACCGCCGGAACGCCTCCGCTCCCTCCTGGAGTGCCCGGTGGCGCGCGATGTCGGCCGCGGCGGCCTCCCGGACGAGCGCCTTCATCGACGTACCGCGTTCCTTGGCGATCTGCCGCAGGTCCTCCAGCTCGCGATCGCTGAACTCCACATTGAGGGCTGGCATGCCCTTCACGGTACCGCTCGGGTACTCACGCGTAAATAGCCGCAGGTCAGACCGTTGTCGAGGCGGTACCGCGAAGGGGCTGGGCCTATCCCTGGTCGGCGGCGAAGGACGCCATCCGCGCCAGTGCCGCGTTCCAGTTGACCGCGGTCTCGTTCGTCGACCAGGACTGGATGTCGTCGATGTAGCAGAACTGTCCGACGCAGCCCTTCAGCAGGGACTGGGCGAGGGGGCCCTGGATGCTGGAGTTGGGGCCGCCCGCGAGGGTGCCGGCCGGCGGTGCGGGGAGGGCCGGGTCGAGCTGCCGGGCGTACCAGCGGCTGTGCTGCCGGTGGGCGTGGACGTCGCCGTAGCCGGTGACGTAGGAGATGTTGAGCGCGTTGCGGCCGAGGACGTAGTCCATGCTCTCGAGGGCGCCGTCGCGGTACTTCGGGGCGCCGGTGATGTCGTGGGCGGTGGCGACGACGACGGCGTTGTTGAGGACCTGGTGGGCGGAGCCCCAGTCGTAGCGGTTGCCGTCGGGGGCGTAGGGCATCCCGTAGGGGTGGGCCCGCAGGGTGGCGAGGTAGGTGTCGGCGCCGGCGACCACGGAGCGGCGGACCGCGTCACGGCCGGGCAGCGCGCTGGGGACGGTCGCGAGGTCGAGGCGGCCCGCGGCGGCGGTCCTGGACCAGTCGAAGCCGTTGGGGACGAAGATGTCGGCGGTGTGGACGGGCGAGGCGAGGACGTGGTCGGCGAACCGCTTCTCGCCGGTGGTGAGGTAGAGCTCGGCGGCGGCCCAGTAGAACTCGTCGGTGACGTCGTCGTCGTTGTAGGCGCCGCCGCCGGTGGCGTCGGCGGGGTCGGCGTACACGGCGGGGTGGGCGAGGGCCGCCGTCCAGGCCTTGCGGGCGGCCGTGCGGGCGCGGGCGGCGAAGGCCTTGTCGTAGGGCTGGTACAGGCGGGCCGCCTGGGCGGCGGTCGCCGCCAGGTTGAGGGTGGCCGCGGTGGTCGGCGGGTGCAGTTCGCGCTTCTGCGGGTCGTCGGCGGGCAGCAGCGGCAGGCCGGTCCACTGTGCGTCGTGGACCTTGTGATGGGCCATGCCCGCCAGCGGCTGTCCGTCCGGGACCTGCATCTTCAGCAGGAACTCCAGCTCCCAGCGGGCCTCGTCGAGGACGTCCGGCACGCCGTTGCCGCTCTCGGGCAGGGCGAGCGTGCCGTCGCCGAGCTTCGCCGGCCGGCCGGTGCCGGCGTGCAGGGAGCGTTCGTAGGTGCTGAGGAGCTCCCAGGTCGCGATGCCGCCGTTGACGACGTACTTGCCGTGGTCGCCGGCGTCGTACCAGCCGCCGCTGACGTCGAGGGTGTAGTCGCACACCCCGGGCTGGCAGGGGACGGACGTGTCGCCCTGGTTGGGGGCGACGCCGAGGTGGCCGGCGGCCCGCGCGTAGCCGGGGCGCAGGTCGTCGCGGATCGCGGTGCCGCTGCGTTGGGTGTAGTAGTACTTGACCGCGTCCAGCCGCAGCCGCTCGTAGGCGGCCGTGCCGATGTCGAAGGGGTGGCTGGTCTCACCGTCCGCGACGAGCGTGAGGCCGGTGCCCCGGGTGCGGTACGCGCCGAAGTCGATGGAGTGCACGTTCTGGCCGGAGGAGGCGTCGACGCCGCGCGGCACGGTCCGGCCCCGCGCGACGGCGTCCCCCGCGGCGTCGCGCAGCTCCCAGGGCAGCGCGGCGGTGGCGTCGGTGACGAGGGTGGCGTTCTTCGGCCCGGCGGGCAGGTAACCGACCTGGTTGACGCGGACGCGCGGCCCGGTGTCCGGCTCGTACACCTCCGGCGGCACCCCGCCCAGCAGGGACACGTCGTCGAGGCAGAACCGCCAGGGGTCCGCGGCCCCGCCGACCTGGAAGGCGACCTGGCCCTCGGCGGAGTCGACCGGGGAGGTGAAGGTGTAGGAGTACGAGCCGGCCGACCCGGTGAGCACGGGGCTCGCCTCGTACCAGGTCGCGTACGGCGTGACCGACTGCCCCACGATCGCCCGGACCACGTGTCCCTCGGGGACGCCGGACGCCGTGAAGGCGAACCGGTAGGTCTCCCCCTTCACCAGGGTGATGCCGTCCTGGCCGACGGCGGAGTCCCAGCGGTTCACCGTGCCGCCGGGCACGTCCGCGCACAGCCGGCCGTCGGCGGGGGCGGCGGCGGCGTTGCTGCTCCACCAGCCGTCGAGGGTGGTGTCGAAGGTGCCGTTCCTGACCTGCTCGACCTCCTCGGCCGCGGCGGGCCCCGCGGGCAGCGCGGTGAGCGCCGAGCCCAGCAGGGCCGCCAGGGTCAGCAGGACGGTTCTGCGTCGTGTCACGTCCGGTCTCCTGGGCGACTAGGGGAAGCACCCCTCATGGGAGCGCTCCCAAAGGACGGTCGCGGGACATGCTGGTCGGAGTCATGACACTCCGTCAACGGTTCGGACGGACCGGCCTGTCGGGAGCCGCTGACGGTCCTTCGGGCGGCGCGGCCCGTCGGGAGCCGTTGACGGTCCTTCGGGCGGCCCGGCGCGCGGAGCGCTCACCGAGCGTGTTCGTCGGGCGCGCGCCGGACGGTCGGCGCCCCACCCCGCACTGCCGCCCCCACGCGCTTCCACGCGCCTCCCGACGCCCGGTTCGCTCCCGTTCGTCATCCGATGGGAGGGCCGGAACGGTTCCGCTCCGCGCCGGGGCCACAAGCACTAAGGTGGAACGCACGTGACGTGTCTGTTCACTGTGAGTGTCCGCGATGGAGTGGAACGATGAGCCCGGACTTCCCGTTCGACGACGCCTCGACGGCGCGGGCGGTCATCCACGAGGACGGCACGCTGACCCGGTGGAGCGAGGGAGCGCGCCGCCTGCTGGGCTACGAGCCCGCCGAGGTCGTCGGCCGGCCCGCCGCCGTCCTCCTGGCCGACGACGGCGCCCGGCCCCCCGGCCCCGGTGACCAGCGCTGGAGCGGCACCGTGGCGCTGCGGCACCGCGAGGGCCACACCGTGTCCGTCTGGCTGCTCGCCCGCCGCAGACCGTCGGACGACGGCGGCCCGGTCACCTGGCTCGCCGTGAGCCCGCTGCCCGCCGTGTACCCGGCGCCGGAGGACGACGAGCTGCTGCGGGCGGCCCTCACCCAGTCGCCCTGCGCCACGGTGGTCTTCGACGACCAGCTGCGCCTGCGCGCCGTCAACGACGCCATGGCCGAACTGATCGAGCTGCCGGCCGGCCGTGTCCGCGGTCTGCGCGCCGGCGACGTCGGCCCCGCACCGCAGGGCCAGGAGGTCGAGGCGTACATGCGCCGGGTCCTGGCCACCGGCGAGCGCCATGAGATGCAGACCTTCATGAAGGCCACGGGCGAGGAGCGGCCGCACGCCTGGCTCATGCGCATAGCGCCGCTCACCGACGCCTCGGGACGGGTGCGGGGCGTCTGTGTGACCCTCCACGACTTCACCGGGCACTACCTCGCCCGGGAGCGGCTCCAGCTGGTCAACGAGGCGAGCGTGCGCATCGGCAGCACCCTCGACGTCACCCGGACCGCCCAGGAACTGGCCGAGGTGTGCGTGCCGGCCCTGGCCGACTTCGTCAGCGTCGACCTGCTCGACCCGCAGGAGCCCGGCGAGGAGACGACCGGTCCGCTGACCGCGCCGGTCCACCTGCGGCGGGCGGCGCACCACTCCATCACCCCGGGCTCCCCGGAGGCCGTCGTCGAACCCGGCCGGCTCGACGTCTACCCCGCGGAGGCCCCGCAGATCGCCTCCCTGCTCGCGGGGCGCAGCGTCGTGACCCCGGTGCCGTCCGGCGACCTGGACGCCTGGCGTTACTGGGACGCGCGGCGGGTGGACCGGGTGACGGAGTACGGCATCCACTCCACGATGTCCGTGCCGATCCAGGCCCGGGGCACCACCCTCGGCGTCGTCGTCTTCACCCGCTACCGGCGCCAGGACCCCTTCTCCCCCGACGACGTGCTGCTGGCCGAGGAGGTCACGGCCCGCGCCGCCGTCTGCATCGACAACGCCCGCCGCTACTCCCGGGAACGCGAGACCGCCCTGGCCCTCCAGCGCAGTCTGCTCCCGCGCTCCCTGCCCCGCACCGCCGCCGTCGACGCCGCCTCCCGCTATCTGCCGGCCGCCCGGGCGGGGGTGGGCGGCGACTGGTTCGACGTGATCCCGCTGTCCGGGCTGCGGGTCGCGATGGTGGTGGGCGACGTCGTGGGGCACGGCATCCAGGCCTCGGCCACCATGGGCCGGCTGCGCACCGCCGTGCGCACCCTCGCCGACATCGACCTCGCGCCCGACGAGCTCCTCACCCACCTCGACGACCTGGTCGTCCGGCTGTCCGAGGAGGCGGGCGGCGACGGCAGCACCGGCGAGGTCGGCGCGACCTGCCTGTACGCGGTGTACGACCCGGTCTCACGGCGTTGCAGCATGGCCCGGGCCGGGCACCCGACGCCCCTGGTGCTGCCGCCGGACGGCGCCCCGCGTCAGGTGGAGCTGCCCGCGGGTCCCCCGCTGGGCCTGGGCGGGCTGCCGTTCGAGTCGGCCGAGCTGGAGCTCGCCGAGGGTTCGGTGCTGGCCTTCTACACCGACGGTCTGATCGAGTGCCGGGACCGGGACGTGGACGCCGGTCACCAGGTGCTGCACGACGCGCTGGCCGCGTACTCGGCCTCCCTCGACGAGACCTGCGACCGCGTCCTGCACTCCCTGCTGCCGCCGGGCGGTGCGTCGGACGACGTGGCGCTGCTGCTGGCCCGCACCCGGGGGCTGCCCGGTTCCCAGGTCGCGACCTGGGACATCCCCCCGGACCCCGCGCTCGTCGCGCCGGTCCGCAAGCAGGTCGTCGATCAGCTGGAGCGCTGGCACCTGGTCGAGGCGTCCTTCACGGCCGAGCTGGTGGTGAGCGAGCTGGTCACCAACGCCATCCGGTACGGCGCCCGGCCCATCCGGCTCCGGCTGATCCACGACGCCTCCACGCTGATCTGCGAGGTCTCCGACACCAACCACACCGCCCCGCACCTGCGCCGGGCGAAGACCTTCGACGAGGGGGGCCGGGGACTGCTGCTGGTCGCCCAGCTCACCCAGCGGTGGGGCAGCCGGCACACCTCCGAGGGGAAGACCATCTGGGCCGAACTCGGGCTGTTCGAGGAGGAGTAGGGGCGAAGGGGCGGGATGCGGGGAGGCGCGGGGGTGCCTGCCCGTTCTGGGTCCCGTTCTGGGGTCCTGTCCAGAAGTCCTCTCCTGCGGCCCCGTCCTGGTGGCCCGTCCTGGGGTCCCGTCCCGGGATCCGGCCGGTCGGCTCCGCGGTCAGGGCGGCGGACGAGCCGGGGTCAGCGGCGCCCGCCGCCGGAGCCCTCGCCGCCGTCGCTCCCTCGCCCGCCGTCGCCGTCGCCCGATCCGCCGGGGGAATCCGGCTCGCCGTCCCACGCGCAGGAGGACGAGGAGCCGGGCGCGCAGGAGGACGTGTCGGTGCCGGGTGCGGAGCTGGTGGCCGACGGGCTGGGAGTCGCCGTCGAGGTGGCGGAGGGCTGGGGGGCGGGTGTGGCGGTGGTCGGCTGCGCGGACCCGGAGGCGGGGGCGGGGGTGGACTCCGCGGTGGCGTCGGCGCCCCAGTTGACGAACTGGAGCTGGGGATCGGGCTGCGAGGTGTCGATCACCCAGCGCTGGGCCGCGCCCTCGTCACGGTTCTTCAGGACGACGGCGCCCGAGCCGTCGGTGGCGGCCGGGGCGAGCGCCAGGTCCTGGCTCCCCCGCGGGACCAGCGTGCCCTGGAGCGTGAAGTCGTAGCGGACGTACGTGCCGCCCTCCGTGCAGGGCGCGAGCCGCACCGAGTAGCCGAGCCGCGAGTCGGCGCAGAGACCGGGCTCCTCGGCGCTGCGCAGCAGCCCGTCCGTCTCGTACGACCACTGCTGCCCGGCGGCGGAGGAGCAGGTCGCGAGCTGGGCCTCGGCACCCTGGACGGCCTTTCCGCCGGCGATGCCGACGCAGAGCCCGGAGGCGACGTTGTGCAGACGGCCGCGCAGGGTGCCCTGGGTCTCCGAGCCCGCACCCGTCCAGGACGGGCCGGCGGTGTCCGTGGTCGGACCGGGGGTCCGTCGGGCCGCGTCACCGGTGGCGGGGTCCGCGCCGTCGCCGGAGCCGAGGACGGACCACAGCACGAGCGGGGCGACGATCAGCCCGCTGACGGTGAGGACGGCGGCGGCCACATTGCGGCGACGGACGCGGCGGGCGGCCTTCTGGGCAGCACGGCGGGACACGGGACGGGCACCGGTGGCGGAGCGCGCCCCCGAGTTGTCGGGATGCGGTTCCGCGGCATCGAGGTCCGGTTCCCGCGTGGCGGGGCTCGGTCCCGGCGTGGCGGAGCTCGGTCCCGGCGTGGCGGGGCCGGCGTGCGGTTCGGCGTCCTCCGGGCCGGGACGGGGTGCGGTGCGCGGTGCGGTGCCGGGGGCGCCGTGGCGCGCCGTGCCCGAGGCGTGGTGCGGGGCGGTCCGGGGGCGGACGCCCCGGCGGGTACGGGGTCCGGCGGCGGGGAGCGGGTCCGGGGCGGCGGAGCGGGTGCCGGCCGGTACGGAGGCGTCGGGGACGGACGTCTCGTCGGTGAACGCCTCGCCCGGTACCGCCCCGCCTCCGCCGGCCGGGGCGTCCGCCGAGGCGTCGGCGGAGGGGGCGGTGCCGGCCGCCCGGACCGCCATGTACGCCGCGGCGTTCCAGCCCAGCACGCCCTCGGCGAGGGCGACGCCGAAGTGGGCGTCGAACTGGTTCAGCTGGTCGGCGGTGTGCGCGCAGTGCCGGCACTGGTCGAGGTGGGCGCGCAGATCGGGGTCGACGTCGACGCCGATCCGGCGGCAGGTGGCGTCGAGGAGCCGGTGGTACCGGTGGCACTCCTCGTCGACGGCGAGCTCGCGGTGGAGCTGGAGGCACTCCTCGCGCAGCCGTTCGCGGGCCCGGCGCAGTTCGACCCGGGCGCCCTCGTCCTCCATGCCGAGCAGACCGGCGGGGACGGCGAGGGGCTCGGTCTCGACCTCGATGTGCCACAGCAGGCAGCGGGCCGTCTGGGGCAGCCGCTGGAACGCCCGGGACAGCAGGCGCCGGTTCACGGGCGGGAGCAGGCGGGCGGCCATCCGGTCGGTGTCGCCGTCCGCGGCGCGCAGGTCGGGGTGGAGCAGGTCGCGGCGGCCGTCGGCGTCCCACTCCGCGACGATGCGGCGCACGGTGACCAGCAGATGGGGGCGCCAGGCGGCGGTCGGGCCGTTCTGCCGCAGGGTCTCCCCGAAGAGCCGGGTGAACGCCGCCGTGGTGAGCATGCCGGCCGCGCGCTCCCCGTGGGCGCACAGCCGCGCGTAGGCGATGACCGCTTCCCAGTGCCGGTCGAGGAGTTCGCCGACGGGGTGCAGCGCGGGCGACGCTCCCGTCCAGTTCTTCAGCTCGGCGCCCAGCTGTTCGTCCGTCACCTCGGAACGGCGCGCCGAAGGGGAATTCGACATGCCTGCGTCTTTCACGGCTGCATTCCTTCCGGGGACTGCGGCTTGAAGTCCATACCTACCGGTATGCGGATCTCCCGGCGCACGGCCGGAGGGACCCTCTCGCACAGTGTTCGACGCCTCGAACGTCCGGGGGGATCAGCTCTTTTGAAGCGTGGGGGGTCTGAACGTGAGGCGTCTCGTGCGCACAGTGGGGGAATTGATGTCCGTGCGCCGACAAGGCCCACCCTGGCACAGGCGTACCAGGCGGAACAAGGGATGCCGCGCTTTCGCGCCGGGCGCTGCCCCCGTGAACTATTGACGAATCGTCAATCCATCTTCTCGACACCGATGGTTCAGGGGAAGCGTGAGGAGATCGCCGCCTTTCCGGGTGGGGTCCCGGAGAGGGGCGGTCCGTGCGGCGCGGGAGCCTCACCGCACGGACCGCACTCCCGGGCTCCCCGCGCTGCCCGGGGTCCGGGGTCCGGGGTCCGAAGTCCTGGGTCCGGGGGTCCGGGGGTGTCTCAGTGGCCGGAGATCGGGTGGGGGGCGTAGGGCTGCTGGAGTTCCTCCAGTTCCTTGTCGCTCAGTGTCAGTTCCACGGCCGCCGCGGCGTCCTCGATGTGCTGCGGCTTGGACGCGCCGATGATCGGCGCCGTCACCGTGTCCTGGTGCAGCAGCCAGGCCAGGGCCACCCGGGCGCGGGGCACGCCCCGGTCGTTCGCGATGCGGGTGACGGCCTCGACGATCGAGCGGTCGCCGTCCAGGTAGAGGCGGCTGCCGAAGTCGTCCTGGGCGCTGCGCTCGGTGACGGTGCCCCAGTCACGGGTGAGGCGGCCCCGGGCCAGCGGGCTCCAGGGCAGGACACCGACGCCCTGGTCGGCGCAGAGCGGGAGCATCTCGCGCTCCTCCTCGCGGTAGAGGAGGTTGTAGTGGTTCTGCATGGACACGAACCTCGTCCAGCCGTGCAGCTCGGCGGTGTACTGCATCTTGGAGAACTGCCAGGCGTACATCGAACTCGCCCCGATGTAGCGCACCTTGCCCGCCTTCACCAGGTCGTGCAGCGCCTCCATCGTCTCCTCGACCGGGGTGTACGGGTCGAAGCGGTGGATCTGGTAGAGGTCGACGTAGTCGGTGCCGAGGCGGGTGAGGCTGTGGTCGATCTCGGTGAGGATCGCCTTGCGGGACAGACCGCCGCCGTTGGGACCGGTACGCATCCGCCCGTGCACCTTCGTGGCGAGGACGATCTCGTCGCGGCGGGCGAAGTCGCGCAGCGCCCTGCCGACGATCTCCTCACTGGTGCCGTCGGAGTAGACGTTGGCGGTGTCGAAGAAGGTGATGCCGGCGTCCAGCGCCTGCCGGATGAGCGGACGGGACGCCTCCTCGTCGAGGGTCCACTCGTGCGTGCCCCGGTCGGGGACTCCGTAGGTCATGCACCCCAGACAGATCCGTGACACGTCCAGACCCGTCGAACCGAGCTTCACGTACTGCATCGTCGCTGCTCCTGACGTCGTGTGGGCTACCGACGGGAGCCTACGTCGTGGCCCAGCCGCACGGCTGCGGACGCCGGCCCCGGCACAGCGTGGGCACGGCCGGGCGCCCGGCGTCGGGCGTCGGGCGTCGGGCGTCGGGCGTCCGGCTCACTCGATCAGGTCCAGCACCCGTTCCCATCCGAACTCCTCCCCCGGCGCGCCCGAGGAGGGGTACCCGAACCGCACGCCCGTGCCCCGCAGCCGGATCAGGCTCTCCTGGTAGGCGGGATGGGCCGCCAGCGCGTCCCCCACGCAGGGCAGGACGCCGACGGGGACGCCCAGGCCGGACACCTCGCAGAGGGTGGCCAGGGCGAGGGTGTCGGCGATGCCGGCCGCCCACTTGTTGATGGTGTTGAAGGTGGCCGGGGCGACCACGACCGCGTCGGGCTGCGGGAAGGGGCGCGGGTCGCCCGGGCGCCGCCACGCGGAGCGGATCGGGCGGCCGGTCTGCGCCTCGACGGCGGCGGTGTCGAAGAAGCCGTTCATGGCGAGGGGGGTGGCGATGACACCGACGTGCCAGTGCCGTTCCTGCGCGGCGCTGATCAGCCTGCCGACGTCGGCGGCGATGCCCGCGGCGCAGACGACGACGTAGAGGAAGGGTGGCTGCTCGTCCTGTTCGGTCACGCGGGAACCCTACTCAACGGGGGTGGGCGGTCGGCCTCGATGGGGGCGGGTGGTCCCCCTCCCAGGGATGTGGGGGGCCGCGCTCGCGGGCGGCCGGTGACGGCGCTCGTGTCGAGCGGGGTGACGAGGGGTGGCGGCGGTGAGGATGGTGGTGCGGGCGCGGGCGACGGGCGTCGTGTGGATGAAAGCCGCGCGCGACCGTGTTGAAGCTGCGTGCGGCGGCGAGGACGGCGACGTCCCGGCGCCGGGACGGCCACATGACGACGAAGGGGACGGATGCCATGCCTCTCGAGGGCGAGTACGAACCCAGCCCGACCCAGTGGGTGCGCGAGCAGGTGGAGCTGTACGAGAGCTCCGGCGGCACGCGGGGCACGACGCTGCGGGACACGGGCCTGCCCGTGGTCCTGCTGACGACCCTGGGTGCGAAGAGCGGGAAGATCCGCAAGACGCCGCTGATGCGGGTCGAGGACGACGGCCGGTACGCCGTGGTCGCCTCCCAGGGCGGGGCGCCCACGCACCCCGTCTGGTACCACAACCTCAAGGCCGACCCCCGGGTGGAGCTCCAGGACGGTCCGGTGCGCCAGGACATGACGGCCCGTGAGGTCACCGGCGAGGAGAAGGCCGCGTGGTGGAAGCGGGCGGTCGCGGCGTTCCCGCCGTACGCGGACTACCAGGAGAAGACCGACCGGGAGATCCCCGTCTTCGTCCTGGAGCCGGTCGACCGCCACTGAACCGCGCGGGACGGGCACCGCGGTCTCCGGCCCGGGAGCCGCCCGGCCCGCGGTTCTCCGGGGCTCCGGGACTCCGGGACTCCAGGAGCCCCGGGGCCGCGGCCCGCGGAAGCTGTGGGGCCGCGGGCCTCGCCGCGAGAACGCGTAGAAAAATCTGCCCGCCCGGCGCATGGCCGCGCCGGGACCGGGCACCTGAACGTCAGGCCCCGCCGCGTTCCCCCGTCGCGGCGGGGCTTTCCCCTGCCTCCTGCGCCGGGCGGTCGGTCACGTCGAGGAAGATCCGGTCGGCCTCGGGAACGAGGCCGGCGATCGAACGCTTGATGCGGACGGCGACCTCCTCCACCCGCTCGCTGTCCATGCCGGGCACGAGGTCGACCCGGGCCGCCACCAGGACGGAGTCGATGCCCGTCTTCATCGTGAACAGCGCCTCCACGCTGTCGATCTCCGGCTGGGCCGCCAGCAGCGCCTGGATGCGCCGGTCGATCTCGGGGTCGGCGGCCTCGCCGATCAGCTGGTCGCGGGCCTCGCGGCCGAGGCGGTAGGCGACGTAGACGAGCAGCGCTCCGATCGCGAGCGAGGCGCAGGCCTCCCACACGATCTGTCCGGTGACCATGTGCAGGACCATGCCGGCCGCGGCGAGCGTGACGCCGAGCACGGCGGTGCCGTCCTCCGCGACGACCGTGCGCAGGGCGGGGTCGCGCAGACCGTCCGTACCCCCCTGGCGGTGCACCTGGTGCAGGGCCCGGGCGAGGGAGGCCCCCTCGGCGAGGAGGGCGACGCCGAGCACGGCCAGGCCGGCCACGTAACCGCCGAACGACTCCTCACCGCCCGTCCGCAGGGCCTCGACGCCCTGGAAGAAGGAGAAGCAGCCGCCCATGACGAAGATGCCGACGGCCGCGAGGAGCGACCAGAAGAAGCGTTCCTTGCCGTAGCCGAAGGGGTGGCGACGGTCGGCCGGGCGGCGGCTGCGGCGCAGCGCGGCGAGGAGGAACACCTCGTTGAGGCTGTCGGCCACGGAGTGCGCCGCCTCCGACAGCAGGGCGGGGGAATGCGCGAGCAGGCCCCCCACCGCCTTGGCCACGGCGATGACCAGGTTGGCCGCGAGCGCCACCAGCACGGTGACGCGTGTCCTGCGGTCCGCCGCGCTCCCGGGGCGCCCGCCCCCGTCCGTCGCCGCTCGTTCTCCGGTGCTTCGTCGCGTGGTGCGTTCCGAGGATGTCCCAGTCACCCTCCGGCGAATGCCCCGGCCGGTCGCCCTCACACCGTGCCGTCGGCGGAAAACGGGGAACGTGTTGTGTGCGGGGCACCCATGCACCACCAGCGGGGCACCCATGCACCACCAGAGGGAGGTACGGACCATGAGCGGCGGGAGCGACGGCAACCGCGCCTACGGCCACACGGCGTTCAAACGCTCCAGGAGCCATTTCGCCGACCGGATCACCGCGGACGGCCGGGACGGCTGGCCCGCGGAGGCAGGCCGCTACCGCCTGGTGGTCAGCCGTGCCTGCCCGTGGGCGAGCCGGGCGGTGATCTCCCGGCGGCTGCTCGGGCTGGAGGACGCCCTGTCGATGGCGATCGCCGATCCGGTCCAGGACGACCGCAGCTGGCGCTTCACCCTCGACCCCGGCGGCCGCGACCCGGTCCTCGGCATCCGGTACCTCGCCGAGGCGTACGACGCGCGGGAGACCGGCTACCCGGGCGGGGTGAGCGTGCCGGCCGTCGTGGACGTGCCCAGCGGCAGGCTGGTCACCAACGACTACCAGCGGATCACCCTCGACCTCGCCACCGAGTGGACCGGCCTGCACCGCCCCGGCGCGCCCGACCTCTACCCGAGCCGGAGGCGCGACGAGATCGACACGGTCATGGCCGACATCTACGAGGACCTCAACAACGGCGTGTACCGGGCGGGTTTCGCCCACGAGCAGGGCGCGTACGACGACGCCTGCGCGGGTGTCTTCCGGTGCCTGGAGAAGTTGTCGTCCCGGCTGGCCGACCGGCGCTACCTCGTCGGCGACACCCTCACCGAGGCGGACATCCGGCTGTTCACCACGCTGGTGCGCTTCGACGCCGTGTACCACGGCCACTTCAAGTGCAACCGCCGGAAGCTGACGGAGGACCGGGTCCTGTGGGCGTACGCCCGGGATCTGTTCCAGACGCCCGGCTTCGGGGACACGGTCGACTTCGACCACATCAAGCGGCACTACTACCAGGTGCACACCGGGATCAACCCGACCCGGATCGTCCCCCTCGGGCCCGACCTGTCGGGCTGGCTGACCCCGCACCACCGGGAGGAACTCGGCGGGCGCCCGTTCGGCGAGGGGACACCGCCGGGGCCGGTGCGGGCCGGCGAGGAGGTCCCCCGTCAGGGCCGGCCCTGACGTCCCCCCGTCCCACCGCGTCCCCTCCCCTCCCTTCCCTCCCTTCCTCCCCTCTCTCCCTTTTCCCCTACACACAAGGAGGCCCCCATGGGCAAGAAACAGAAGCTCCCCCTCGTCTACCAGCCCGTCGGATTCGTGTTCGGCTGGGCGAGCGGTGCGCTGGCCGGCATGGCCTTCCGCAAGATCTGGAAGGCGGTACGGCACGAGGACGACGCGCCCGACGCGCTGGACAAGGACCGCGGCTGGGGGGAGGTCCTGCTGGCCGCGGCGATCCAGGGCGCGATCTTCGCCGCGGTGCGCAGCGCGGCGGACCGCACGGGGGCGAAGGCGATCGAACGGTCCACGGGGGTGTGGCCGACCAAGGAGAAGGGGGGCCGGGACTAGAAGGGTCCCCGCCCGTACTCCGCCCCGCCCGTACTCCGGCCCGGGCGGGGCGGGGCGGAGTCCGGCTGGGGCAGCGCGGGCTCCGGCCCGGGTCGGCTCCGTCGGTGAGCCCGTGCGGGGTTCCTCACCCCTGCTTCGGGGCCGTGGACGGCGTCTGCCGCAGGGTGAAGGAGTGTCCGGCCGGGTCGGCGTAGCCGCGCTCCTCGTACGGTCCGTCGGCGCCCCTGGTCTCCAGGGGGCGACCGCCGAGGCCGACGATCAGCCGTTCCACCTCGTCCAGGTCGTCGACGAGGAAGTCCAGGTGGGCCTGGAGGGAGTTCTCGGGGCGGGGCCAGCTGGGCGGGGTCGCGTTGACGTCGCGCCGGAAGGCGAGCCGCGTTCCGCCGGCCCCCTCGATCTCCACCCGGTTGGCGGTGACGTCGGTCTCCCGGCCGTCCAGCAGTTCCTTGTAGAACTCGGCGAGCCTCTCGGGCTCGGCGCAGTCGAGCACCACGACGCCCGCGTTCACCAGTGCCATGTCTCCTCCGCAGTTCGGTCCGCCGGGGACGGACCGGCACCGCCCCCGGACCTTGCGGATACCCCGGTTTCAGTCGCCCACCAGCCACCGTCCGTCCCGCATCAGCTCGCGTCCCTCGAACTCGCCCGCCGCACGCCAGGCCTGGATCCGGCGGGGCAGGATGCGGAAGTACAGGTAGGGCGCGGGCAGCCGGCGCGGGTCGAAGCCGGTCTTACCGGCGAAGATCTCCGCGTCCTCCTCGGGCAGTTCGGCGGGCGGCACGGCCACCGCGGTGCCCTCGACCATGACGACGTCGTCCGTCGGACCGATCCCCAGACGGGTGACGCCGGTGCTGCTCAGGTTGCGGCCGGTGGGGCTGGTGGCCGGGGTGGCGACGAGGAAGGTGGCGCCGTCCCAGACGAAGGAGAGCGGGACCAGCCAGGGGGCGGCGCCGCCCTCGGCGGCCGTGGCGACCCAGGCGTCGACGTCGTGTTCCAGCCGGTGCAGGGTGTCCTGCCTGCGCTGCTGTGGGGAGCGTGCGGGTGCTGAGGTCATGTCTCCAGTGTGGGTGCGCGTGCGCCGAGGCGCAGGGGACGTCGGGACGTCGGGACGTCGTCCGGGGGTCGGCGCCGTCCCGGGCCGGGTGCCGCGCCGGGGCGGCGGGCGTACGGCCGCCCGGGGGTGAGCGGGCGGGGGGCGGCGGGCGTTGGGCCCTCGCGGGGGTGAGTGGTCGGGGGGTGAGCGGCCGGGGGGCCGCGGACGCGCGACCGGTCCCGCCGCGCGCCGTCGGGTGACGTGAGGGTCACATGCAGGCGATGGTGCTCTTCGCCAGTGGCCAGGCCTCCACGCCGTCGGGCGTGCGCACGTACACCGCCGACGGATCGTCCCGCAGCCACAACTCCCGGCCGCGGTGGCGGTATCCGGTGTCGTGGGCGTCCCCGGGCAGACGGGCGTCCCCGTCGTAGGGCGCGCTGAGCAGTCCGGCGTCGAGCACCCCCTCGGGGTCGCGGACGTACTGGCGGCTGTCCTCGCCCCGGCCCAGCACCAGGAAGTGCGCCGACTGCCAGTCGCAGTGGTCCGCTCCGGCGTGGCTGCTGAGGGTGCTGACCGGCACCCGCCCGCCGTCCGCGTCGGTCCAGACCTCGTACTCCCGGGAGTCGGTGAACGCCGCCGGGAGTTCGGCCGGGTCGCAGGAGGCGCTGGTCTCCGGTCCCCAGCCGGGCCGGCCCTTCCGGTCCTCGGCGACCACGACGGCGACCTTGGTCCGGCCGTCGACGTCGAAGGAGTACAGGACGCGACCGGTCTCCGTCCGTTCGGCACGGTAGCCGGAGCGGGGGACGTCCGGCTGCTCGATGGCGAAGTACAGCCGCAGGCCGTCCTCCGGGGTCGCGCCGGCGTCGCTCGCGCTCCAGGTCTCACCGTGGCTGCCCGAGTAGGCCTCGCCGTCGCACTCCAGCGCCCGCCCGGCGGCGCCCGACGTGGCGAGCACGGCCCGCTCGCTGTCCTCGTCCACGTCCTGCACGGGGACGTACAGCGGTCCGCCGTACGGCGTGGCCGGTGCGGTGCCCGCCACGACCACGTCCGCGTCCTCCTGCCCCGCGCCGCAGCCCACGGCGGCCGTCGCCACCGACGCCGTCACCGCCACGAGCGCTCCGAGCCCCCTCAGCCCCGTGAGCCGCCTCGATCCTGCGCGCATCCCCGCCCCCTCGTTCCGTCCCGACTGTTCCGTCACGACCGTTCCGTCACGACCGTCTCCCCCGCGCTTCTGCGACGCGGCAGCGGCCCGGAACGTTCGGTGGGCGGCACGGGACGCGGGGCCGAGAGGTCCGCCGCGGGTTCAGGAGGCCTCCTGGAAGGTCCTGCGGTACGCCTGGGGCGAGACGCCGATCGAGGCGTGCAGATGCTGGCGCAGCGAGGCGCCCGTGGCGAAGCCGACCCGGCCCGCGATCTGGTCCACCGTCAGGTCCGTGGACTCCAGCAGGCGCCGGGCGTGCGCCACGCGCTGCTGGACGATCCAGCGGCCGGGGCTGAGGCCGACCTCGTCGTGGAAGCGGCGGGCGAAGGTGCGCAGGCTCATCCGGGCGTGCGCGGCGAGGTCGGCCAGGGCGAGGGGTTCGTCGAGGCGTTCGAGTGCCCAGGCGCGGGTGGCGGCCGTGCTCGCGGCGCCGGCCTCGGGCACCGGCTGTTCGATGTACTGGGCCTGGCCGCCGTCCCGGAAGGGCGGGACGACGCAGCGGCGGGCCACCTTGTTGGCGAGGTCGCTGCCGTGGTCCTTGCGCAGCAGGTGCAGGCAGACGTCGACACCGGAGGCGGCGCCGGCCGAGGTCAGCACCCGGCCGTCGTCGACGAACAGCACGTCCGGGTCGAGGTCCACGTGCGGGAACATACGGCGGAAGTGCTCGGCGAGCTGCCAGTGCGTGGTGGCCCGGCGGCCGTCGAGCAGACCGGCGGAGGCCAGGACGAAGGCGCCGGTGCAGATGGAGACGATGCGCGCGTCGGGGCGGATCCGGGCGAGCGCGGCCGCGACGGCGGCGGGGAGCTCGGCGGTGACCCGGGCGGGCGAGACGGGGGCGATGACCACGGTGCCGGCCGTCTCCAGGATCTCGGGGCCGTGCTCGACACCGATCGTGAAGTCGGCGGCCGTGGAGACCGGCCGGCCGTCCACCGTGCAGGTCAGGACCTCGTAGCGGCCGTCGGCCGCGCCGAGGATGCGGCTCGGGATGCCCAGTTCGAAGGGGTAGACGCCGTCGAGGGCGAGGACGACGACGCGTTCTGGGCGCTGATGACCACCATGCATGGCACGATCTTATCGAAGAGTGGCAATCGTGCCACTTATCGCGGCTGTCCGCCGCTGGCAGGGTGTGGTGGCATGAGCACTGAGCGCACCATGCGCGTCATCACACAAGACGTCCTCGGCGGTCCCGAGGTCCTGCGCGAGGCCGTGGTCGAACGGCCCCGGCCGCGTCCCAACGAGGTGCTGGTCCGGGTCCGCGCCGCCGGCGTCAACCCGACCGACTGGAAGCACCGCGCGAACGGCGGTTTCCTCGGCAGGCCCCCGTTCGTCCTGGGGTGGGACGTCTCCGGCACGGTCGAGGAGGTGGGCGTCGGCGTCGCCGCCTTCCGGCCCGGGGACGACGTCTTCGGCATGCTGCCCTACCCGTACGGCCACGGCTCGCACGCCGAGTACGCCGTCGCGCCCGTCCGCGCCCTGTGGCACAAGCCGGCCGGGGTCGACCACGTCCAGGCGGCCGCGCTGCCGCTGGTCTCGCTGACCGCGCTCCAGGCGCTGGGCGAGGTCGCCGACGTCCGGGCGGGACAGCGGGTCCTCGTCCACGCGGCGGCCGGCGGCGTCGGGCACGTGGCCGTGCAGATCGCCAAGGCGCGCGGCGCGTACGTGATCGGCACGGCGAGCGCGGGCAAGCACGGCTTCCTGCGGGAGCTCGGCGCCGACGAGGTGATCGACTACCGGGAGACGGACTTCACCGAGGCCGTGAAGGACGTCGACGTGGTACTGGACACCCTCGGGGGGAGCACGTCCACGGACTCCCTGCGCGTCCTGCGTCCGGGCGGTGTCGTGGTGTCGATCCTGCCCGTCGGATCGCGGGAGTTCTTCGACCGGGCCGAGGAGCTCGGCGTCCGCGCGGTGCGCATGCTCGTCGACGCCGACCGGACCGGGATGCGCACGGTCGCCGAGATGGTCGAGGCGGGCACGCTGCGCGCCACGATCGCCGGGACGTTCCCGCTGGCCGAGGCGGCCGAGGCCCACCGGCTCGGGGACACCGGCCGGACCACCGGGAAGCTGGTCCTGACCGTCGACTGAGGGCCCCCGCCGGCACCCCGCCGACATTCTGCGGACGCCCGCGCCGGCACCCGCCCGGAACCCGCCGAGGCCCTGCGGACGCCCGCACCAGCACCCCACCGCACCCCACCGCAGCCCGCCCGCCCCGCCGCCGTGCGGGGCGGGCGGGCTGCCGCCGCCGGCCAGGGCGAGCACGCACCCCCTTCGCTCACGATGCGAAAAAACTCGATCGAGACACGACTTCAATTCGAAGACATATGTCAATCGAACATGCTGGAATTCACTCCATCGGGGGTAACTTGCTGGGGCGGGGAACTGGCTTGCGCCGCCCCGCCGTTGGAGGCTCCCGACCGGTGGAGCGGGTTGGAGGCGATGTCGTCGTGCAGCAGGGAGCCGCCGCGGACACCCCGTACCTGCGCGTCCACCAGGAGCGCGGGTACACGGTGCTGGAGTTCCACGGCGAGATCGACATCGTCGCGGCGGCGGAGATCGCCCCGCACCTCGACCACGTCACGGCGGGCCCCTCCCCGCGGATCGTGCTCGACCTCGGCGCCATCGACTTCTTCGACTGCTCCGGACTGCGCCTGCTCTACCGGGCCCGGGGCCGGGTCCTGGCGCACGGCGGCCACGTCCACCTCGTCTGCACCCACCCGCTGGCGCTGCGCGTCCTGCGCGCCACCGGACTGTCCCGCCTGCTGCCGCCCGCCCCGACGCTGGACGCGGCCCTGGCCCAGGCCGAGGCCGCCTCCGGCTCGTGGTGACCGCGCTCCGGCGGTGCCGTGTCACAGGTCGTCAACAAGGCGGTCTGTGACCGGGTTCGGCGGGAATCCGGTCAGCAGGAAGGAGGACCGTCGACATGACGACTTCCATCAAGCGCCTCCCCCGGCGCCTGCCCGGGTGGGCCAAGGTGCTCACCGCCGTCGTGCTGGTGCTCGTCGTGCTGTTCGCCGGGATCCGGCTGAGCCTGCTGCCGGGCCTGCGCGACGTCTTCGGCACCGAGACCCGTGACCGTTCGGGCCCGGCGCTGCTCGAGTCCATCCAGGACATGAGCCGCTACGACGCCGCCTCCGGCAACTTCCAGGTCGTCGTGGACCTGGAGAAGGACGCCAAATACCTCCCCGACGCCCTGCGCGGCACCCGCACCCTGTACGTGGGGGCGGGCACCGTCGACGCCTACGTCGACCTCGGTCAGGTCGGCGAGAAGGACGTGACGGTCGACGAGGACCGCACGTCGGCCACCCTCAGGCTGCCGCACGCGCGGCTCGGCACCCCGGCGCTGGATCCCGACCGCTCCTACGCGGTCTCCAAGCAGCGCGGCCTCCTCGACCGCATCGGCGACCTCTTCTCGGACAACCCCAACGGAGAGCAGGCGGTGCAGAAGCTCGCCGTCCGGCACATCGGCGACGCGGCGAAGGACAGCGAACTGACCGCGCGCGCCGAGTCCAACACCACGCGCATGCTCCAGGGTCTGCTGCGCTCCCTCGGCTTCGAGGAGGTGCGCGTGACCTACGGCACCTGACCGGGCGCGCCGCTCCCCCGGCCGCATCCTCCGATCGTTCGCGGGTAACCGCCCTACTACTCGGGGAAGTTGAGAACTGGAGGACAGCATGGCCCGTGCAGACCTGCGTCCGCGTACCGCCGCCCTGCGCGCACGCGTCTTCGGCCCGCGCACGGCCGGGCCGGAGGAACCCGCGTCCGCCGCGCCTCCGGCACCGCCGGAGAAGGACGCACGCCGGCCGCGGACCGGGCGCCGGCCGCTGCCGTTCCCGCTGCGGGCGCTGGCGATGCTGCTGGCCTTCGCGTTCATGGTGGGATTCGCCGTCGTACTGGCCCGGCTGACCCTGGAGCCGTCCCCCGCCTCCGAGGCGCTGGTCCACTCCAACCTACGGCCGGGCCGCTCGCTCCAGGCCTACCTCGGCCAGCCCGAACTGCGGGACGCCGTCAAGCAGATCGGCGGCAACGTCCTGCTGGGCGTACCGTTCGGGGTCCTGGTGCCGGTGGTCGCGCCGCGGGCCCGCGGGGTGCTGGGCGTCCTGCTGCTGACGGCGTCCGTGATGCTGCTGGTGGAGTTCGCCCAGGGGGCGCTGGTGACCGGGCGCGCCTTCGACATCGACGACGTCATCCTCAACACGGCGGGAGCGCTGATCGGCTACCTGATCGTCGGCCGCCGGATGAGCCGCGCGGTCCACGCGCGCGCACGACGGGCGTGACGGGCGTGAAGGCGTGACGACGCGAACGGTCGCGGGCGGGGCGTGGGCGCGACTGCGCCCGCGCGGCCCGGCGCGGAGGCGACCGGTACCCGGCGACAGGGCCTAGCGGCGGGGGCGCCAGGTGTACCGGTCGCCGCCCACCCAGCGCACCACGTCGGGGTCGTCGAGGTCGTGGACCGTGATACCGAAGGAGGCGGCTGCCTGGAGGACGTCGGTGACGTCCCGCGCCTCGCCGACGACTTCGCCGTCGATTTCCACGATACGGAAAGGCGACGTGCCCGGCTGCACCCCGAGCACCGTGATCCGCGGGTGGGAGATGTAAGGGCTCGCGATTTCGGTCATGTCATAGAGCGTAGAACGCAACCGCCGGTTACGAATCTCCCGGTTCGTCCCGTTCCGTCGGCGCCGCTCATCGTCCGCTCATCGTCCGCTCATCGTCCGTTCACCGTCCGCCCGCCGTCCCCTCGCCGTCGAGCAGTTCCAGCACCGCCGCCTCCACCGCGCCCTGGGTGGCGGGGCGCCCGAAGTTCCCGTGCTCCCCGAGCCGGGTGAGCACGGGGGCGATGGTGCGTCCCCGCTCGAACAGCTCGAACACGCGGGGGTCGATGTAGGAGCTCCGGCACACCGCGGGGGTGTTGCCCAGATAGCGGCTGACCTCGCGGGCCGCCCGGCCGGCCTGCCGGCGGCGGGCGGCGGCGGTGGCGCGGGCCTCCTCCGTGGTGACGGAGAGGGCGACCGCGGCCAGTACGGTGGCGTGCCAGGTGCGGAAGTCCTTGGCGGTGATGTCGGTGCCGGCCAGCCGCCGCAGGGCCTCGTTGAGGTCGCCGCCGTGCAGGTCGTGCCAGACACCGCCCTCCCGGTAGACCAGCAGCCGTTCCCCGCCGCGCCGCCGCCGCAGCTGGGCGCGCACCACGGCGTGGGCCTGGTCGTCCACCAGCGCGCGGACCGTCTCGGTGCCGCCCTTGGCCGGGAAGTGGAACGCGAGTTCACCGCGGCCGCAGGTGACGTGCTCGCGGAGCATGGTCGTCAGGCCGTACGTCTCGCTCACCTCGGTGTGCCGGTCGCTGCCGATGCGGAAGAAGCCGAGGTCCAGCAGGCGTACCGCGCACGCGGTGACACGGGCCCGGCCCAGGCCGCGCGCGGTGAGGTCGGTGGAGATCCGGGCGCGCAGGCCGGGCAGGGCGCGGGCGACCTCGCGGACGTGCTCGTGCTTGCACTGCTCCTGCTGGGCGCGGAAGAGCTCGTGGTAGAGGTACTGGCGGCGACCGGCGTCGTCGGTCCCGACGGCCTGGAGGTGGCCGTTGGGCCAGGGACAGATCCACACGTCGCGCCAGGCGGGCGGAATGGTCAGGGCCCGGATCCGGGCGAGCTGCCCGGGGTCGGTGAGCGGCTCGCCGTGCTGGTCCCGGTAGCGGAAGCCCCGGCCGGAGCGGACCCGGGAGAAGCCGGGCCGGTCCCAGGAGCTCGTCCGCAGCCTCCTCATCGGGCTCAAGGACGGCGCCAGCCGTCGTCGGTGAGGTGCGAGCCGGCCTGCGGGCCCATCCGCAGCATGCCGCCGTCGACGCTCCAGGAGGCGCCGGTGACGTACGAGGCGTCCGGCCCGGCCAGGAAGGCGATCACCGCGGCGACCTCACGGGCGTCGCCGGGCCGGCCCAGCGGGATGCCGGGGCGGTCGACGGTCCGTACGTCGGTGTCCTCCTGCCCGGTCATGGGCGTGGCGATCTCGCCGGGCGCCACGGCGTTGACGGTGATCCCGTACTCGGCGAGTTCCAGTGCCATGACCTGGGTGAGCAGGCCGAGACCGCCCTTGGCCGCGCAGTACGGCGCGGCGCCGACGCGCGGCTGGTGCTCGTGCACGGAGGTGACGTTGACGATCCGCCCCCCGTCGCCCTGCCGGATCATGTGCCGCGCCGCCTTCTGCCCGCACAGGAACGGGCCGAACAGGTCGACGTCCAGCACCCGGCGCACGTCGTCCGGCTCCAGGTCGAGGAACGGCGTCATGGTGCCCGTACCCGCGTTGTTGACCAGCACGTCGAGGCGGCCCAGCCGGTCGCAGAGCTCGTCGACGGTGTCGGCGGCGGCGGGCAGCCGGGTGAGGTCCAGGTGCGCGACGGCGGCCCGCCGGCCGTGCGCGCGGACCTCCTCGGCGGTCTCCTCGGCGCCCTTCTCGTCGGTGTGCCAGGTGATGCCGATGTCCATCCCGGCCTCGGCGAGGCGTACGGCGGTGGCGCGGCCGATGCCGGAGTCGGCACCCGTGACCAGGGCCACCTCGGGGCTGCGGGCGGCGGGGACGGACATCGAGGACATCGGGGACACGATGGGCCTCCTCGTGACGGGCGAGGGCGGTGGGACGTCGCAGTACCCCGGTGCACGGCGGACAAACCGTCCGACGAGATGCCGGGCGGACCCCGGGCGGACCGCGGGACGAACCCTGGGGCGAACCGTCGGGACTGCCCGCCGGGAGAGCCACCGGACGCAGGACCGGGTGGGGCGCCCGGCGCAGGACCGGGTGGGACGCCGGGCGCAGGACCGGGTGGGACGCCAGGCGCAGGACCGGGTGGGACGCCAGGCGCAGGACCGGGAGAGCCACCGGGCGCCGGGCGGATCGTCGCCCCGCCGTGCGGGTCGCGCCGCGCTGGGGAACTCTGGAGCGAGCGAGGAGGTGGCGATGGATCCCGTCGAAGCCCTGGAGCGGATCGCCTTCCTGCTGGAGCGGTCGCTGGCGCCGACGTACCGGGTGCGCGCCTTCCGTACCGCGGCCCGGGTGCTGGGGCGGCTGCCGGCGGCGGAGGTCGAGGAGCGGGCGGCCAAGGGCACGCTGGAGTCGCTCAAGGGCGTCGGCCCGAAGACGGCCCAGGTGGCGCGTGAAGCGCTCGCCGGGGGCGTCCCGGCCTACCTGGAGAAGCTGGAGGGCGAGGCAGGGCAGCCGCCCACGGACGGCGGCGGGCGGCTGCGGGCGCTGCTGCGCGGCGACTGCCATGTGCACTCCGACTGGTCCGACGGCGGCAGCCCGATCGAGGAGATGGGCCGCACGGCGGCCGCGCTCGGCCACGAGTGGGCGGCGCTCACCGACCACTCGCCGCGTCTGACGGTGGCCCGCGGACTCTCCCCGGACCGGCTGCGCCGCCAGCTGGAGGTGGTGGCGGAGCTGAACGCGGCCTGGGCGCCGTTCCGGCTGCTGACCGGCATCGAGTGCGACATCCTCGACGACGGCTCCCTCGACCAGGAGCCGGAGCTGCTGGAACGGCTCGACGTCGTGGTGGTGTCCGTCCACTCCAAGCTGCGCATGGACTCCCGGGCGATGACCCGCCGCATGGTGCGGGCCGTCCGCGATCCGCACGCCGACGTGCTCGGTCACTGCACCGGGCGGCTGGTGACCGGGCGCGGGCGGCCGGAGTCGCAGTTCGACGCCGACGAGGTGTTCGCGGCGTGCGCGGAGTCGGGCACCGCCGTGGAGATCAACAGCCGGCCCGAGCGGCTCGACCCGCCCCGGCGGCTGCTGCGCCGGGCCGTCGAGGCGGGCGTCCTCTTCTCCGTCGACACCGACGCGCACGCGCCCGGCCAGCTGGACTGGCAGATCCTCGGCTGCGAACGCGCCGAGGAGTGCGCCGTGCCCGCCGAGCGGGTGGTCACCACCTGGCCGGTGACGGACCTGCTGGCCTGGACGCGGGAGGGCCGGATTCCGGCGGGCGTGGCCGGCGCCTGACGTGGTACCCGGGCCCCGGCCCCCGTCAGGTGCGGGGAGCACCCGAGCGTACGGGCGTCCCGGCGGCCGGCTCACCCGGCCGGCGTCCCGACGGCCGGCCGACCCGGCACGGGGGACGGCAACGCCCGGACGTACGCCCCGGTGCCGGACGCCGACGCCCGGGCGGGTTTTCCCGACGGTCCGGGGCTCCTCGTACGTCCCCGGACCCGGGCGCCCGCGAGAGAAAGGACCACGGATGGAACGCGCCGCCGTCTTCGACGTCGACGGCACCCTCGTCGACACCAATCACCTGCACGTCGTGACCTGGTGGGAGGCGCTGCGCCAGGCCGGCCACCGGGTGCCGATGCACGCCGTGCACCGGGCGATCGGCCTCGGGTCCGCCGACCTGATCGCCCACCTGCTGGGCGAGGACCGCGACCGTGACGAGGACGCCGGGCTGAGCGCCGCCCACAAGGCCCTCTACGGCCAGTACTTCGACCGCCTGCCCGCCCTGCGCGACGCCGGACCGCTGCTGAAGCGGCTGCACGGCGACGGCTGGACGGTCGTGCTCGCCACCTCGGCGAGCGGGGCGGAGCTGTCGGCGCTGCGGCGCGCCCTCGACGCCGACGAGGCGATCACGGCCACGGCCAGTGCGGACGACGTAGAGCAGGGCAAGCCGGCGCCGGAGCCCGTCGAGCACGCCCTGGAGCTGGCCGGGGTGCCCGCCGAGCGGGCCGTCCTGGTCGGCGACACCGTCTGGGACATGCGGGCCGGCCGCCGGGCCGGCGTGCGCTGCGTGGGCGTCCTGTGCGGCGGCATCCCGCGCGCCGACCTGGAGGAGGCGGGCGCGCAGGCGGTCTACGCCGACCCGGCCGACCTGCTGGCGTCCCTGGGAGGCAGCCCCCTGGCATGAGCGACCCGGCCGAGACGAGCAGGACGGAAGGAACCGGGGCCCGCTGGGCCGGGACGCTGCGACGGGAGGCGGGTGCCGTCGGCCGTGCGGCGCGGGCGGCCCGGGACGGCCCCGGACGCGAGCGCGACCTGGTCGTGCAGTCGCTCAAGGCGACGCTGGCGGCGGTGCTGGCCTGGTTCGTGGCGAGCGACTGGCTGAGCGATCCGATGGCCCTGATGGCGCCCTGGGTGGCGCTGGTGCTGGTACGGACCACGGTGTACGGCTCGCTGCGGCAGGCCGCCCAGCAGTGGACGGCGATCTGCGCGGGCACGCTGCTCGCGTCGGCGGCGCAGGCGCTGACCGGGGACACCCTGGGCGCGCTCGCCCTGTGCGTGCCGCCGCTGACGCTGCTGGCGCACTGGCCCCGCTTCGGCGACCAGGGCGTCTACGCGGCGACCACGGCGGTGTTCACCCTGGCGTCGGGCGCGGTGTCGGTGCCGGCGGTGGGGCACCGGGTGGGGCAGGCGGCGCTCGGCGCGGTGATCGGCGTGGCCGTGAACGCGCTCGTGCTGCCGCCCGTGCACCTGCGGGACGTACGGGAGAACCTCGCGGCGCTGGCCCGGGAGGCGGGCGGGACGCTGCACGCGGTCGCCGCCGGGCTGGCGGACGGCGACTGGGACGCGGCGACGGCCGCCGACTGGTCGCGCGCCGCCGACCGGCTGGAGCGGCGGCACGAGGGGCTGCGGTCGGCACGGGGCTGGAGCCGGGAGAGCCTGCGGCTGACCACCGGGCCGCTGCGCGCGCTGCACCGGGTGCCGCTCGACGTGCCACCGGAGTCGGAGGACGCCCGCTGGGGCCGGGTGGCGGGCCATGTCGCGGCCCTCACCCGCACCCTCGCGGTCGCCGCCGACGACGACCGTACGCCCGCCCCGCCGGAGGCGGCGGCCCTGCGGGTCTACGCCCGGCTGCTGCACCTGATCGGCGACGCCTCCGAGGCCGAGGGCGAGCGGTTCCTGCGCGTGGGCATCGGCGGGCGTCCGGCCGACGGCGGCCGGGCGGGGACGGAACCGGAGACGGAGACGGAACCGGAGACGGAACGGGAGAAGGAGCGGGAGATGGAGGAGCTGCGGGACCGGCTGCTGGACAGTCTGCGCGACCACGCCGGGCAGGGCGCGGCGCACACGGCCGTCCTCGCGACGCTGCTGCTCCAGGCGGAGAACCTCTGGGTCGAGGTCCTGCCGGGCGCCCGCCGGGGAAGCCGGGCCGTGTGACGCGGATCACCACGGAGACGGGCGGAAGGGGGGAACAGCCGCCGGTGGTTCACCGTTGAACAGCGCGTGGGTGCGGACGGGACAGTGTCCCCGGGCCTCACCTTTTGCCCACAGGGACGATCGTTCGGCTGAAGCCCTGTGGAGCCTTTCGCCGAGAGGCGACCGCCGTCCGCACCCACCACCGAGCCGCCCCGACCGTGATCCCCCGTCCGGTCGGGGCTTTCTTCGCGGTCGCGCCGGTGCCGCGGCGTGGGGCTTGACTTCGAGAGCGCTCCAATTCGTAGCGTTCCGTCCATGAACACCGCACAGCACGCGATCGGTTCGGGGTTCGGCGCCCGGAGCACCGCCGACGACGTCCTCGCCGGCCTCGACCTGACCGGGCGGCTCGCCCTCGTCACCGGCGGCTACTCGGGCCTCGGTCTGGAGACCACCCGGGCGCTGGCGAAGGCCGGCGCCCGGGTCGTGGTCCCCGCCCGCCGCCCGGCCATCGCCGAGGAGAACCTGGCCGGCGTCGACGGCGTCGAGGTGGACGAACTGGACCTGGGCGACCTGGACAGCGTCCGCGCCTTCGCCGACCGCTTCCTCGCCTCGGGCCGCGGTCTCGACCTCGTCATCGACAACGCGGGCATCATGGCCTGCCCCGAGACCCGGGTCGGACCGGGCTGGGAGGCCCAGTTCGCCACGAACCACCTCGGTCACTTCGCCCTCGTCAACCGGCTCTGGCCGGCGATCGAGCCCGGCGGCGCCCGCGTGGTCTCCGTCTCCTCGCGCGGCCACCACTTCTCCGGCATGCGCTGGGACGACGTCCACTGGCGCCGGGGCTACGACAAGTGGCAGGCGTACGGCCAGGCGAAGACGGCGAACGTGCTGTTCGCCGTCCACCTCGACCGGCTGGCCCGGGACCGGGGCGTGCGCGCCTTCGCCCTCCACCCCGGCGGCATCCTCACCCCTCTCCAGCGGCACCTGCCGAAGGAGGAGATGGTGGCGAACGGCTGGATCGACGAGGCCGGCAACCCGCTGAACCCCGAGGGCTTCAAGTCGCCGCAGCAGGGGGCGGCCACCCAGGTGTGGGCGGCGACCTCGCCCCGGCTGGCCGGGATGGGCGGGGTCTACCTGGAGGACTGCGACATCGCCGAGCCCGCCCGCCCGGAGGACGGCGCGCGTTCCGGTGTCAAGGACTGGGCACGGGACCCGGAGCAGGCCGCCCGGCTGTGGACGCTGTCGGCGGAGCTGACGGGGGTGGACGCCTTCGCCCGGCCCTGAACACCGTCGCGGAACACGGTCGCGCGACGACCGTTCCGCGACCGCCGTTCCGCGAACACCGTCCCTCGTACGCGTACGCCCCTCGCCTCCCCGGTTCTCCCTCCCGCGTGCGCCCCGCGGCACCGGGGTACTCGGGGCGCTCGACGCGGACGCGGCGAGAGGAGCGGACGGTGAGCAACGGGTCGGGCAGGAAGGTCGTGGTCACGGGCGCGACCGGCAACGTCGGCACCGGCGTGGTGCGGCTGCTGGCGGAGGATCCCGAGGTCGGGTCGATCGTGGGGCTGGCCCGGCGGATCCCGGACTGGTCGCCGCCGAAGACGCGGTGGTCGGCGGTCGACCTGGCGTCGGAGGAGGCCGCACTGGACGGCCTGTTCGAGGGCGCGGACGCGGTGGTGCACCTGGCGTGGGCGTTCCAGCCGACGCACGATCCGGCGGTGACCTGGCGGACGAACGTGCTGGGGAGCATCCGGGTCTTCGAGGCGGTGGCCGCCGCACGGGTGCCCGCGCTCGTGCACGCCTCGTCCGTGGGCGCGTACTCACCGGGGCCGAAGGACCACCCGGTGGACGAGTCCTGGCCGACCCACGGGTGGCCGGACGCCGCGTACTGCCGGGAGAAGGCCTACCTGGAGCGGACCCTGGACACCTTCGAGCGGGACCATCCGGCCGTCCGGGTGGTGCGGATGCGTCCGGGCTTCCTGTTCCAGCGGGAGTCCGCCAGCGAGCAGCGCCGCATCTTCGGCGGCCGGTTCCTGCCCGGGCCGGCCGTCCGCCCCGGACTGCTGCCCTTCCTGCCGGACGTCCCGGGACTGCGGGTGCAGGTGCTGCACACCGACGACGCGGCCGAGGCGTACCGGCTCGCTGTGCGCACCGATGTGCGCGGGGCGTTCAACCTGGCCACCGATCCGCCGGTCGACGCCGGGCTCCTGGGGGAGATGTTCGACGCCCGCCCGGTGCGCCTGCCCCGGACGGCCGCCCGTTCGGCGATCGCCGCCGCCTGGAACCTCCACCTGCTCCCCGCCTCCCCCCACCTCTTCGACGCGGTCCTGCGCCTGCCCCTGATGGACTGCACCCGCGCCCGCGTCGACCTCGGCTGGCGCCCGGAGCGGTCGGCGCCGGAGGTCCTGGAGGAGTTCCTGCGCGGGATGCGGGCCGGAGCGGGCGCGCCGACCGAGCCGATGCGCGGACGGAAGGTGGGCTGACGGGCCTGGAACGGACCTGGACAGCAAGCGCTGATCCGGCGCCCGGCGTCCACGTACACGGGGAGGACGTGGACGCCGGGCGCCGGATCAGCGGCGGGAGACGGCGGGCGGGCCGGAGGCGGGGGACGTGACGGTGGGGCCGGCTCAGCCGGTCGGCTCGTCCGGGACCGGGTGTTCGGGGTGGACGGTGGCCGCCCGGGGGGCGCCCTGGCGGCCCGTGCCCGCTTCGTCCGTGTCGGGGACGTCGGCGGCGGATTCCTCGTCCGTCCCCTCGCCCTCGCCGGGAGCGACCTCCCAGGGGTCCTCGCCCTCGGAGGCCTGCTGGTCGGGCAGGTCGCGCGGGACCGGTGGGCCGTTCTCGCCGGGTCCTTCGAGACGGTGGTCGGTCACGGGAGCTCCCTTCGGGGTCGTACGGCAGGGCTCACGCGAGTACCTCCGGCCCCGGCGGCGAAACGTCAGTGCGGGACGCGTTCCGCCAGGGCCGTGCGCCAGGCGGGCGGCGGGCCGCCGGGAAGCGGCTCGGGCCGTCGGCCGCCCCGCGCGAAGAAGTCGGCGAGCGGCAGGATCGCGGCTCCCACGGTGACCGCGTCGGGGCCGAGCCGGCCCAGCTCGACGGTGACCTTCTCGGCCGGGTGGCGCAGCGCGTACGCGGTGGCGTGCCGGCGTACGGCGGGCAGGAAGCGGGTGCCGAGCCGGAGGCCGGCCCAGCCGCCGACGAGGATGCGCTCCGGCTGGAAGAGGTTGATCAGGTCGGAGAGCCCCGCGCCCAGGTACTCGGCGGTCTCCTCCAGGACCGCGAGGGCGACGGGGTCGGGGGCGGCGCCGTCGGCCGGGTAGGCGGCGGCGAGCAGCGCGGTCAGCGCGGTCTCCTCGTCGGCGCCCTCGGGCGGCCGGCCGCCCTCCTCGCGCCAGCGTGCCAGCAGCGCCTCGGCGCCCGCGTAGGCCTCCAGGCAGCCGAGCGCCCCGCAGCGGCAGCGGCGCCCCCGCACCCGGACGGTCAGGTGCCCCCACTCGACGGCCCGGCCGTGCTCGACGTCGGGGGTGACGAGGCAGGCGCCGACGCCGGAGCCGAAGAGGACGACGCAGGCGGTGCGGGCGCCGCGCCCGCCGCCGAACCACATCTCGGCCTGCCCCAGGGTCCGGGCCCCGTTGTCGATGAGGTACGGCACGGTGCCGGGCAGCGGGGAGCCCTCGCGCAGCAGTTCCTCCAGGGGGACGGCGTCCCAGCCGATCGTCTGGCCGTGCACGACGGCGCCCCGGTCGGGGGTGCGTTCGACGATGCCCGGGACGCCGATGCCGACGCCCAGGAGCCGCTCGGCCGCGATCCCGGCGGCGTCCAGCACCTCGGCGACGCCGTCGCGGACGTGGCCGACGACGCCGTCGACCTCGTACCGCCGCTGCTCCAGGGGGCGTTCGGCGCGGGCCAGTTCGGTGAGGGTCAGGTCGAACAGCTCGATCCGCACGCGGGTCTCGCCGATGTCGACGCCGATCATGTGGCCGCTGCCGGGGGCGACGCGCAGGAGCGTGCGGGGCCGGCCGCCGTCGGAGTCCACGCTGCCGGCCTCCTCCACCAGCCCGTCGGCGACCAGGTCGGCCACGACGTTGCTGACGGAGCCGGAGCTCAGGCCGGTGGCCGGACCGAGTTCGAACCGGCTCAGGGGCCCGTCGAAGTAGAGCCGTTGCAGGACGGCCGTACGGTTGGCCCGCCTGAGATCACGTACCGTACGCCCGTTGTGCCCTGCCATGTGGCTCCTTCACACCTTGCCCGACCTGCAACATACCGCCGGAGAGGGCTTGGCGCGACCTTCACCCACCCCTTAGTTCACGCTGTGAGCTAAGGGGTCGGACGTGACCGAACACCCTCCGCGGCACCCGAGAAAACCATTGGCCCCTCTGCGCAGATCCGATTACTGTAGGCATCTGCCTAGCATCCCTAGGTTTACGGACCGCGACCGCACCCCAGGGGGTTCCCGATGAGACCACTGACCGAGAAGGACATCCGCGACTCGTTCGTGAACTGCTCGAAAGGCGAGGCCAAACGGCTGGCCGTGCCGCGCGACCTCGACGAGCGCCCCTGGGACGACCTGGACTTCCTCGGCTGGCGAGATCCGGGCGCTCCCGACCGCAGTTATCTCGTCACCGAGCGGAACGGCGGGCTCGTGGGCGTGACCCTGCGCTTCCCGTCCTCGCAGCGCGGCTTCCTGCACCGCAGCATGTGCTCGTTGTGCCTGACCACGCACCCCGGCGGCGGAGTCTCGCTGATGACGGCGCGCAAGGCGGGCACGGCGGGCCGCGAGGGCAACTCGGTGGGGCTGTACATGTGCACCGACCTGGCCTGTTCGCTGTACGTCCGGGGCAGGAAGAAGCCGGACGCGGGAGGCCGCTTCGAGGAGAGCCTCACCCTGGCGGAGCAGATCGCCCGGGCCACCGGCAACCTGTCCGCCTTCCTCGACAAGCTCGACGCCTGACCCGCCCGACCGGCCTGACCCGTCTGACCTGCAAGGCCCGTCCGACGGTCCCCGCCCGGTGCGGCTGGTGCTCCCCGGAGTGGTGCGGCAACCTGACGAGGGTGGCCCGAAATCGCTCACGCGGTCGTGCCACTTCCCGCCGATGAGCCCTCACCGGGCGACGAATGAGACGTTCGAGGCACCTGAGGAACGGGAACTGGCCAAAGAATGGCAGATGTACGAGAACGTGCCGCGCCGCTGGTGCGGCTGGTCAAGCGGCACCGAGAACCCGTGGTCGTGCAGGCGTTGCGATCCGCCGCGGCGGCGACGATCGCCTACGTCATCGCGCTGCACCTGAGTCCCGAGGCCGCCCCGCTCACCGCGCCGCTGACCGCGCTGCTCGTCGTCCAGGTCACCCTGTACGCGACGCTCACCAACAGTGTGCGGCGGGTCAACGCGGTGGTCGCGGGGGTGCTCGTCGCCATCGCGTTCAGCCTGCTGGTGGGCCTGACGTGGTGGAGTCTCGCGCTGGTGATCGTGGCCGCGCTGGCCGTCGGCCACCTGGTGCGCGTGGACGAGTACGTGCAGGAGGTGGCGATCAGCGCCATGCTGGTGCTGGGCGTCACCACGGTCGGGAACACGGCCTGGGCGCGCGTGCTGGAGACGGTGATCGGGGCCGTGGTCGGGCTCGGCACCAACCTGCTGCTGCCGCCCCCGGTGTGGGTGGAGGAGGCCGGCGAGTCCATCGAGGGGCTGGCCCGCCGGGTGCGGCAGATGATGCTGCGGATCGGCGACCAGGCCTCCGGGCACACGCCGTTCGTGGAGGCGGCCGCCCGGCTGCACGAGGCGCGCCGCCTGGACCATGACATCGTCGAGGTGGACGCGGCCCTGCGGCAGGCCGAGGACAGTCTGCGGCTCAATCCCCGGGTGCGCGAGGGTGTCCTGCACCGGGTGGTGCTGCGCACCGGTCTCGACACGCTGGAGATCTGCACCGTGGTGCTGCGGGTGCTCGCCCGCACCCTCACCGACCTCGCCAAGGAACGCGAGCCGAAGGCGCTGTTCCCCGAGGAGACGGGCAACACCCTGGAGCGGCTGCTGTCGGAGATCGCCGACGCCGTGGTCAGCTTCGCGGTGCTGGTCACGACGCACGTCAGCCACGACGCGGACGCCGCCGAGGAGCGGCTCTCCGCAGAGCTGCGGCAGGCCGCCGCCACCCGGGACAAGCTGGCGCAGCTGCTGCTGGAGGGGCTCCAGCACGACGCCCGCCAGTGGCAGCTGCACGGCGCGGTGCTCACCGAGGTCAACCGCATGATCGACGAGCTCGACACCGAGCACCGCACCCGCCGTCTCCTGGAGGAGCTGGACAGCGCGACCCGCGAGCAGCACGGCCGCCTGCCGTGGCTGGCCCGGCTGCGGGAGCGGATCCACACGTACGTGCGCGTTCCCGACCGGCTGCGGTGGAAGCGGTCGAAAACCTCCCGCCGCCCCGGCTGACGACACGGCCTTCGCACGCGGGACGGCGAGGGGCCGCCCGACTGCGGGGCGGCGGGGAGCCACCCCCCCGGCTGCGGGGCGGGTGGGGAGCCACCTCGACTGCCGGGGGGGGTGGGTTGCCACCCCGGCTGCGGGGCGGCGGGGAGCCACCTCGACTGCGAGGCGGTGGGTCGCCACCCCGGCTGCGAGGCGGTGGGTCGCCACCCCGGCTGCGAGGCGGTGGGTCGCCACCCCGGCTGCGAGACGGCAGGGAGCCACCACGCCCGCGAGGCGGTGGGTCGCCACCCCGGCTGCGAGGCGGTGGGTCGCCACCACGCCCGCGAGGCGGTGGGTCGCCACCACGCCCGCGAGGCGGCAGGGAGCCACCACGCCCGCGGGGCGGTGGGTCGCCACCCCGCCCGCGAGGCAGGTGGGGAGCCACCCGACCGCGAGGCAGATGAGCGGCAGCGCCCGCCCGCAATGCGGTGAGAGGCGTCCCGGGCCGCGGGCCCGGGATTTTGCGCTCGGCGCTCCCGGCACGCCAGGGTGGTCGTCACCGGATGGGACGACCGTGGCCTACGACGACCTGAGGGGCGGAGCATGGGCAGTGGGACGGAAGCGGCGGGCGGCGGCCTGGGCAGGCGCCGCCTCTTCGGAGCGCTCGGAGCGCTCGGAGCGTTCGGCGCGGCCGCCGCGGGCCCGGCCGCCCTGGCCTCCCTGACCGCCCTGGCCTCCCTGACCGGCTGCGCCCGCGACGCCTCCGACGTCCCGCGGGGCGAGGGGGAGACTCCGGGCGCCGCACCGCCCGAGTCGTCGTCCCCCTCGCCCCGCGCCCCGGAGTCCGCAGCCGCCGAGTCAGGGGCCGCGGACCCCGGGGCCTCGCGTCGGTCTGTCGGCCCCCGCCCGCTGTACCTCGGCACCTACACGTCCGTCGAGGGCGGCGGCCGGGGCATCGGGGTCGCCGCGTACGACCCCGCGTCGGGCCGGATCACCGGCCGGGGCACGGTCACGGGCGTCCAGGACCCGTCGTACCTCGCGGTGCACCCGGACGGCCGGACGCTGTACGCGGTCCAGGAGCGCGAGGGCGGCGCCGTGACCGCCGTACGCCTGTCGGACCGTAAGGTGCTGGGCACCCGGTCGACGGGCGGGGCCCATCCCTGCCATCTGTCCGTGCATCCGGGCGGGCGCTGGCTGCTGAGCGCCGACTACGGCTCGGGCAGCGTCAGCGTGCACCCGATCGACGCCACGGGGGCGCTCGGCGCGCGCACCGACCGGGTCGTCCACAACCGCCCGGAACCCGGCCCCGGCCAGGACGGACCGCACGCGCACCAGATCCTCACCGCGCCGGACGGCGGTCACGTCCTCGCCGTCGACCTCGGCACCGACACGGTCCACACCTACCGTCTGGACGACGGGTCCGGCACGCTCCGCGAGGTCGCGCAGGCGCACACCCGGCCGGGCGCCGGTCCGCGCCACCTCGCCTTCCACCCCGGGGGCCGGTACGCCTACCTGGCCAACGAGACGGACGACACGGTCGCGGTCTGCGCCTACGAGCCGTCCACCGGCCGGCTGGCGATCGGCGGGCCGCAGTCCACCGGGGCGACCGCAGGCACCAACTACCCGGCGCAGTTCGCCGTGACGCCGGACGGGGCGTACGCCTACCTCGCCAACCGGGGCGACAACACGCTGGCGCGGTACGCCGTGGAGGCCGCCGGGGCGCGGCTGCGGCTGCTGGGCACGGTGCCGGTGGACGGGGACTTCCCCCGGCAGATCGCCCTCTCGCCGGACGGGAGCCTGCTGTTCGCCGCGAACCAGCGCTCCGGCACGGTCAGCGTCTTCCGGGTGGACACCGCCACCGGGGAGCTCCGGCGCGCGGGCGAGCCGTTCGCCTCACCCGTCGCCGTCTGTGCGCTGCCGCTGTAGGGCACGCGTGCACGCTGCCGAGCTCGCCTGGGAGAGCAGCACGTGCATGCGCTCGGTGAGCTGGCCGACGTCGTCGGCGGGCGCGTGGAAGGGCAGGCGTACGTCGCCGTGGGCGCGGGCCCGTTCGATGCGCAGCGTGAGGCCGTGCCGGTCGACGGCGAGCGGCTGGACGCGGACGGCACCGTGCAGGCTGTCGTGCCGGACGAGCCGGGTGAGCCGCTCCACGGCGTCGGGGTGGGCGTCCGCGAGGTGCGTGAGCAGGTGTGCCTCGGCGGTGGCCAGCGGGTCGGGCGCGGCGGCGGCGAACTCGTCGAGGTCGACGACGACCGCTCCGGAGGGTTGTTTGAGGACGACCCGGGTGGCGTGGAAGGCGAGGCCGCCGTCCTCCGGGGCGAACCAGCCCGCGAGCCAGAGCCGGGCGCGGATGCGGCTGCGGACCGGGACGGGCGCGACGTCCGCGAACTCCAGTACCGCGGACGGCTCGCCGCGCGGGGCGCAGATCGCCGCCGTGAGCAGGGCGCTGTCCTCGGGCACGTCCAGGTGGACCCGCCCGTCCTCGCCGACGGTGTGCGCTCCGACGAACTCCTCGCGGCCGCCGTCCGCGGTCACCGCGCACGACCACGAGGCGGCGAGCACCGACCGGGCTCGCTCGGCCGCGGCGGGCACGGCGGACCAGCTGTGGCTGTCACCCATCCCAGAACCTCCTTAGGTAAGCCTTGCCTAACCTATCGAAGATCCGCGGGAACGCCAACCGTGCGGGCCACACCCGTGCCCTTCGTCACGTCGTCGGCACACTCCGCCGGGCGTCATCCGGCCGGCGACACGACCCCCAGGAGCGCCCGCGCGCACAGCTCCCGCACCTGCTCCCGCGACAGCGCCGCGTCCGTCCCCCGGAGCCACTCCAGGCACACCGCCGTGATGAACGCCAGCCAGCCGCGCACCGCCAGCCGGACGTCGGCCCGCTCCCCGAGCAGCGGGCCGAACTCCGGGTCGGCGGCCAGGGCCGTGAGGATCTGGCGCTCCTGGGCCGCGAGGGCGCGCCGGTACACGCGGCGCACCGCCTGGTCGCCGGCCGCGTCGGCCCGGTGGAAGGCCCGGTAGCCGTGGGCGTGGACGTGGACGTACTCGAGGTAGGCGTCCAGCCCGGCGGTGAGCTGCTCGCGGACGGGGACGCCGGGGACCGCCGCCGTCATGCGCAGCATCCGCTCGCTCTCCCGCTCGACGACCGCGGCGAAGAAGTCCCGCTTGGTCGGGAAGTAGTGGTACAGCAGCCCCCGGGAGACCCCGGCGATCTCGGCGACCTGCTCGATCCACACCTCGTCGTAGGGGTTGTCCGAGAACAGCCGCGCCCCGACCGAGAGGAGCTGTTCCCTGCGCTCTGCGGTGCTGAGGCGGCGCCGTGCGCGCTCCCCCTGGTTCGCGGCCATGCCCGCACCTTACTTGACGTCGGTTCAACAACCGGACGAGACTGGGCCGCGCTATTGAACCGACGTACAACACGCTCAACCTGCCGCTGGATCAAGGGAGATCGCGTCATGGCGGAGACGACGGCCGGCACCGGGACCGGGACGACGGCCGGGCGGGAAGGGGCCGGGGGCGGACTGCCCAGGGGGTTCCGCGGCGCCGAGACCGGGTGGCCCGCACTGCACCGCATCCCGCACCCGCCGTACCGGCTCCCGCTCCTCGGTGACGTGCTGGGCGCGAGCCTGCGGACGCCCTTGCAGGACTCCCTGCGGCACGCCCGGCGGCTGGGGCCGGTCTTCCGGCGCCGCGCCCTCGGGCGGGAGGTCGTGTTCGTGTGGGGCGCGCGGCTCGCCGCCGACCTGGCGGACGAGACACGGTTCGCCAAGCACGTGGGACTGGGCGTGGCCAACCTGCGGCCGGTGGTCGGCGACGCCCTGTTCACGGCGTACAACCATGAACCCAACTGGCAGTTGGCGCACGACGTGCTCGCTCCCGGGTTCAGCCGGGAGGCGATGGGCGCGTACCACCCGATGATGCTGGACGTGGCGGAGCGGCTGACCGCGCACTGGGACGGCGCGGCGCTCGCGGGGCGGGCGGTGGACGTGCCCGGCGACATGACCAAGCTGACCCTGGAGACCATCGCGCGCACCGGCTTCGGGCACGATTTCGGCTCCTTCGAGCGCTCCCGGCCGCACCCCTTCGTGACCGCCATGGTGGGCACGCTCGGCTACGCGCAGCGGCTGAACACCGTTCCCTCGCCCGGGCTGTTGTGGCGCGCGGCGCGGCGCAACGAGGCCGACCGGGTCTGCCTCGACCGGACCGTCGACGACCTGGTGCGGGCCCGCCGCGCGGGCGGGCGCGGCGAGGGCGACCTGCTCGACCGGATGCTGGAGACCGCCCACCCCGACACCGGTGAACGGCTGTCGGCCGAGAACGTGCGGCGCCAGGTCATCACGTTCCTGGTCGCTGGCCACGAGACCACCTCGGGCGCGCTTTCCTTCGCCCTCCACTATCTCGCCCATCACCCGGACGTCGCCGCCCGCGCCCGCGCCGAGGTGGACCGGGTGTGGGGGGACGCGGCGGCGCCCGCGTACGACCAGGTCGCCCGGTTGCGGTACGTCCGCCGGGTGCTGGACGAGTCGCTGCGCCTGTGGCCGACGGCGCCCGCGTTCGCGCGGGAGGCCCGCGAGGACACCGTGCTGGCCGGGGAGCATCCGATGCGCCGCGGGGCGTGGGCACTGGTGCTGACGCCGATGCTGCACCGCGATCCCGAGGTGTGGGGCGACGACGCCGAGCGGTTCGACCCGGACCGCTTCGAGGCGGGGGCGGTCCGCGCCCGTCCCCCGCACACCTACAAGCCGTTCGGCACGGGGGCGCGGGCGTGCATCGGGCGCCAGTTCGCGCTGCACGAGGCGACGCTCGTGCTCGGCCTGCTGCTGCGCCGCTACGACCTGCGCCCCGACCCGGACTACCGGCTGCGGGTGACCGAGCGGCTCACCCTGATGCCGGACGGTCTGCGGCTGCACCTGGCGCGTCGCACGGCTCCCGCGGCTCCGGCCGGACCGGCCGGGGCCGAGGAGGGGTCAGGGCCCCGCTGTCCAGTGCGCGGGGCGGGTGAGTGACCGCGGCAGCCGGGTCCCCGCACTCCCCCGGGCCGCGGTGAGCTGCGGCTGGGTCAGGAAGATCGCGCCGGTGAGGTCGGCGTCCGTGAGGTCGGTGTCGCGCAGGTCGGCGCCGATGAGGTCCGCGCCGCGCAGATCGGCGCCGGTGAGGTCGGCGGCGGTCAGCCAGGCCCCCCGCAGGTTCGCCCCGCGCAGGTCGGCGCCCTTCAGGCGGGCGCCCATGAGGTCGGCGTTGCGGCGTTCCTTCTTCCGGCCGGGCAGGCCGGCGCGGGCCAGTTCGCTGGTCCTGAGCAGCAGGGCGTTGACGTTCTGGCGGTGGGCCGGCACGTCCAGGGCGACGAGTTCCCCGGCGGTGCGCCGGGTGAGCCGTTCGGTGTCGTCGAGCGCGCGGCGCAGCCGGGCGTGGAGGGGGCGGGCGGCGGGCAGGGCGAGTGCCTCGGTGAGGTAGTACAGCAGTTCGTGGAGGTGGCGGACCACCGGGAAGACCTCGGCCATGAGGCGGGCCTGCTCCCGGTCGGCGGTGCGCCGGTCCCGGCCGCCGAAGGTGACCTGCGAGACCTTCTGCCCCGCGCCGAAGCAGTCGTAGACCGTGCAGCCGGTGAAGCCCTCCTGGCGCAGCCGGGCGTGGATGCCGCAGCGGTGGTCCTGCCCGAGGTGGGGGCACGGCGTGCCCGCGTCCTTGTCGATGGCGAAGTCCGCCGAGCGGGCGAACGGCAGTGCCACGCAGCACAGTCCGAAGCAGTTCCCGCAGTCTCCGCGCAGCTCGCGGAGGTCCCCCGTTGGTTCTCGCATTCCGCACACCCTACTGAGCCGCGACCCGCCGGCGCCGCCCTGGGGGCGGGCCGCCGTCCGGGCGGTGACCGCGCTCAGCGGGTGAACAGCTCGAACGCCACGGCGGGCCTGCCGCCGAAGCGCTCCCCCACGGAGTGCGCGACCTCGGTCAGGAAGCGGCGCGCGTAGGTCTCCGGGTCCTGGTCGGTCAGGGCCTCGAGGTAGGTGCGGTGTGCGAGCAAGGAGGCCACGGCGCGCTCCAGGCCGGCCGTGGCGTCCACGGCGTGGGTGGGGGTGGCGGATCCGGCGACGGCGACCCAGCGGACGCCGGCCCACGGTGCGAGGCCCTCGTCGGCCAGCTCCGGGAAGATCCACCGGTTGCCGGCGTCGGCGACCGCGTCGAGGGTGGCGCGGCCGACGGCCACGTGGTCGGGGGTGTTCCAGGCGACGCCGTCCCAGGTGTCACGGTGGTTGAGGGTGATCACCAGTTCGGGGCGGTGTCTGCGGACGGCGGCGGCGATGTCCCGGCGCAGGGCGGGCCCGTAGGCGACCACGCCGTCCCGGTGGTCGAGGAACTCCACCGCGGAGACGCCGACGGCGGCCGCGCTCGCCCGCTGCTCCCGCTCCCGCAGCGGGCCGCACTCGGCGGGCGGCAGCGTGTCGATGCCGGCCTCGCCGCGGGTCGCCAGCACGTAGGCGACCTCCCGGCCGGCGTCGGTCCAGACGGCGACCGCCGCCGAGCAGCCGTACTCCAGGTCGTCCGGGTGCGCCACCACGGCGAGGGCGCGGCTCCAGTCCTCGGGCAGGGGCTGGAGCCGAGGGGGCGTCGGCTCGGTCATGTCCGCAGACTAGGGCGCTTCTGACGGA
Source organism: Streptomyces sp. NPDC003247 (assembly GCF_042888135.1). NCBI lineage: Bacteria > Bacillati > Actinomycetota > Actinomycetes > Kitasatosporales > Streptomycetaceae > Streptomyces > Streptomyces sp. NPDC003247. The sequence goes on along the minus strand of NZ_JBIAPF010000005.1, from coordinate 494,113 downwards.
TCTCCGTGCGCGACGCCGCGGAGATCCGTCGGACGCGCCCTGACGAGGGCCGGCGGACCGTACATCCGCACTCCCGGGCGGTGTCAGACCTCGTCGCGGGTGAGGGCCAGCAGCCGGTCGAGGACGCGGGGCCCGCCGGCCCGGACGCCGTCGTGCTCGAACTCGTCGGTGACCCAGGTGCGCAGGCCCCGGATCGCGCGGGCGGTGCGCAGGGAGTGGGCGGTGTCGACGTACAGGTCGTCGTGGTAGACCGCCGCCGCGACCGGGACCTCGTTGGCGGCGAGGCGGGCGGAGTCGTACAGCGGCGTCCAGTCGGTGCGGGCGGCGAGGAGGTGGGCGGTCTCGCGCAGCGGGCGCAGCGCCGGGTCGCAGTCGAAGAGCCAGGGGTGGATGGTCTCGGCGGTCAGCGGCAGCGGCCCGTCGCCGGCCAGCGCCTTCGCCGCGTCGAACTGGGGGAACTCCGCGCGCACCCGTTCGGCCGACCAGGCGGTGGGGCGGGCGTCCTGGCCGTAGATCGCCTCGTGCACGAGGGCGTAGAGGGGGTGGCCCGCGTAGGAGAGGAGGGCCTGGATCTCCTCCTGGAAGGCGTCCGACAGGGCGGGGCCGTGCGGGGTGGGGACGAAGGCGTCCTCCAGGAGGAAGTGCAGGCGGTGGCTGCCCTCGCTGCCGCCGAGGAGGATGCCGAGGCTCTGGAAGGCCTCGACGGTGAGGCGGTAGCCGCCGGGCAGGGTCACCTCGTGCGTCAGGAGGTGGTCGGCGATCCGGCGGGCCCGCTCGACGTCCTGGGGGTAGCGGGCGTAGTGCGCGGCGGTCTTGCGCTCCATGCGCGGGTAGGCGGCGCGGTAGACGTCGTCGGCGTGGGCGTCCAGGGAGGGCAGTCCGCCGGTGATGACCGCCGCGGCGAGGCCCTCGGGGGCGAGGGAGAGGTAGGTGACGGTGCAGAAGCCGCCGAAGCTCTGGCCGAGGACCGTCCAGGGGGCGCCGCCGGTGACCTCGCGGCGGACCAGCTCGCAGTCGCGGACGATGGAGTCGGCGCGGAAGCGGGTGAGGTAGCCGGCCTGTTCGGCGGGGCCGCCGCGCAGCGGGAGCGTCTGGCGGTTGGCGGGCGTGGAGTGTCCGGTGCCGCGCTGGTCGAGGAGGAGGACGCGGTACTCCTTCAGGGCGCGGCCGAGCCAGGCGGGCCTGCCGACGAACCGGTTGGCGCCGAAGCCGGGGCCGCCCTGGAGGTAGAGCAGCCACGGCAGGTCCTGGCCCGCCTTGTCGCTCGCGACGACCTCCCGGGCGTACAGCTCGATCGTCTCCCCGGACGGGTCGCCGTGGTCGAGGGGCACGGTGAAGCGGCGGTCGGTGAGGACGACGCCGGGCTGGCGGTAGGTGACGGACAACAGGGGCTCCCGGGACGATCGGTGTGCGGGTGTCGTCCCAGTTCAGCACATGCGGGGGCGGCGGCGGAGGCCGGGGATCACGAACCGCTGCTGAACGGTGGTTCAGCGCGCCGAGAGGCTGGAGCGGCGCACCACCAGTTCCGGCTGGAGCACCACCCGGCGGTGTTCGTGCCGGCCTCCGCCCGGCTCCGTCTCCTCCAGCAGCATCTCGGCGGCGAGCGCGCCCATGGTGACGGCGGGCTGGCGGACCGAGGTGAGCGGGACCGCCGCGGCGGCCGCGAACTCGATGTCGTCGTAGCCGACGATCGCGAGGTCGTCGGGGACGGTGACACCGGCCGCGTACATCGCCTGGAGGACGCCGAGGGCGAGCAGGTCGTTGGCGCAGAACACGGCGGTCGGGCGGTCCGCGAGGCCGAGCAGGCGGGCGCCCGCGTCCCGGCCGGCGCCGACGTCGAGCCGTTCGGTGGGCAGTTCGCGCAGGTGCTCCGGGCCGAGGCCCGCCTCGGCGAGCGCGGTGAGGGCGCCGGTGCGGCGGTCGCGGACCTGGTTGAAGCCGGGCGGTCCGCTGACGTAGGCGATCGAGCGGTGGCCGGCGTCGATCAGATGGCGTACGGCGAGGGCGCCGCCGGCCACGTCGTCGACGGAGACCGAGCACTCGGCGGCGCCCTCGGCGACCCGGTCGACGAGCACGAACGGTATGCCGTGCCGGCGGAGGGAGTCGATGTTGCGGCCCGTGGCGTCCGCCGGGGTGAGCAGGACGCCCCGCACCCGCTGTTCGGCGAAGAGGGACAGGTACTCGGCCTCCTCGCCGACGCTCTCGCCGCTGTTGCAGACCATCACGCCGAGCCCGGCCTGGCGGGCCGCCCGCTCGGCGCCGCGGGCGACGTCCACGAAGAAGGGGTTGCCCATGTCGAGGACGAGGAGCCCCATGATCCGGCTGCGGCCCGCGCGCAACTGGCGCGCGGACTCGCTGCGGACGTAGCCGAGCCGGTCGATCGCGGACAGGACCCGGGCCCGGGTCTCCGTGGCGACGGTGTCCGGGCGGTTGATGACGTTGGACACCGTACCGACGGAGACTCCGGCGGCACGGGCGACGTCCTTGATACCCACCGACTGGGCCATCAGGCAGGAACCTCCAGGGGAACGAGGAGCGGCGGGCGGGGGGCCTTCACATTACCCGTCGTCCCGCCGCGCTCCGGACCGGTCAGGCGGGCAGTCTGAAGTCGACGACGCGGAGCGCCGAGGGGGTCGTCCCGCTCGACTTCTCCTGGTACATCACGGACAGGACGCCGTCCTGCGCGACGCGGGTCTCGTCGACGACGACCTCGCCGAAGGCGTTGAGGTCGCCGCCGTCGAACAGCAGTGTCCAGTCGGTGTGACCGGAGGCCTTCGACGCGCCGGCGATCCGGCCGAACGGGAGGATCGCGTAGGCGTTGTCATAGGTGTCCAGGACCAGCTTGGTGCGCTGGCTGGAGTTGAGCGGGACCGGGATCTCGGTCTTCTGCCAGATGCCGGAGGCGTTCTTGCGGACGTGGAAGGCGCGGCCGTTGGCCGTGCGGTCGGCGACGTAGTCGGTCGTGCACTGGCCGAAGCGGCCGGGGACGTAGCTGATGACGGCGTGCGGGAGGCCGGCGGAGTCGGTGGACTGGCTCTCCTGGTTCATCAGGGAGTGGTCCGGGCCGAGCGGATCGACCACGAGGCCGCCGTCCGTGACGGACACCGTGTCCGGGCCGCCGGTGGTGCCGACGGCGGTGCCCGCGTCGTTGCGCCAGGTGCGGCCGCGGTCGTCGGAGTAGACGTAGCCGGTGTCGTGGTTGGTGAGGCCGCCGCTGCTGCACATCACGGCGCCGTTCTGCTCCCGCCAGGTGAAGAAGGCGTGCAGCCGGCCGTCGCGGTCGTAGTCGATGCCGTGCAGGTACATGTTGCGGGCGGTGCTGGAGCCGTGCGCGCTGGTGTAGGTGCCGGTGGAGCTGGTCCACTCACCGAGAGCCGTCCACGCCGTGCCATCGTACTCGGCGAGCGCGTTGCGGCCGTTGCCGGAGACGGCGACACGGTAGCTGAGCTGGAGTCTGCCCTCGGGGGTGGAGACGAACTGCGGGTAGGTGAACTGGGAGGTGAGCGCCAGTCCGTCGAGGGTGGACTGTGGTGCGCCGAAGCGGCTCGCGGTCCAGCTCAGGCCCGTGGGGTCGTCCATCAGACCGGCCACCGACTTGACGTAGGTGAAGCCGTCGCTGTGGGAGTCCATGTTGAGGTGGAGACGGCCGTCGGTCTCGGAGACGCCCATGGAGATGACGTTGTGGGAGTCGTCGTAGCGGAGCGTGTGGCCGACCTGCACGGTGGACCAGGTGGTCGCGCCGAGCGGGCGGCGGCCGACGACGGCGTTGCGGTCGGCCGTGTACCAGACGGCGTACTGGTGGCCCTTGTAGGTGAGCAGGCCGTTCTTCTGGAAGGAGTTGTTGTTGACCAGGCCGTCGTAGGAGACGAAGAAGAGGGCCTGGCTGTCGAGGGTGGTGGTGCCGGTCCGGGTGAGGGACGGACCGGGGGCGGCGGCGCGGGCGGTCCCGGAGGCGAGGGCCGGGGCGGCCACGGCACCGGTGAGGGCCGCGCCCAGCAACGTGCGTCGTTTCATCTCGGGCGACTCCGTCGTCGGTGGGGGGAGGTCGGGGACGGATGGGATCGGGGGATCGGAGGGATCGGAGGGATCGGGGGGATCGGGGGGATCGGGGGGATCGGGGGGATCGGGGGGATTCGGGAGGTCAGGCCAGGTGGAAGACCTCGGTGAGCGGTTTCATGGCCTCGTCGGGTCTGGCGCCGTCCAGCGATTCGAAGAACGGCGCCATCTCCGCCTGCCAGCGGGCGTTGACGTCGGTGGCTTCCATGCCTGCCTGGGCGGCCGCGAAGTCCTCGGTCTCCAGGTAACCGACCAGCAGACCGTCCTCGCGCAGGAAGAGCGAGTAGTTCCGCCAGCCGGTCGCCGAGAGCGCTTCGAGCATCTCGGGCCACACCGCGGCGTGCCGCTCGCGGTACTCGTCGAGACGGTCCGCACGGACCTTCAGCAGGAAGCACACGCGCTGCATCAACAACCCTCCGATGTAAGGACTTTACGAGACTAGAAGTTGAACTTGTCGATGTTGTCGGCGTTGAAGACGGTCGGCTTGCCGAGGCTGATCACGCCGTCCTTGCCGATGGTGTACTCGGTGCCGCCGGCCTTGAAGGTCTCGCCCTCCTTGCCGGTGATCTGGCCCGAGACCAGCGCCACGGCCGTCTGCGCGGCCAGCTCGCCGAGCTTCGCCGGGTCCCACAGCTCGAACGCCTCGACGGTGCCGTTCTTGACGTACTTGCGCATGTCGTTCGGGGTGCCGAGGCCGGTCAGCTTGACCTTGCCCTTGTACTTGGAGCCCGACAGGTACTGGGCGGCCGCCTTGATGCCGACGGTGGTCGGGGAGATGATCCCCTTCAGGTTCGGGTACTCCTGGAGCAGGCCCTGGGTCTGCTGGAAGGACTTCTGGGCGTCGTCGTCGCCGTAGGCGACCTTGACGAGCTTGATGTCCTTGTACTTGGCGTCCTTGAGTTCGTCCTTCATGAACTCGATCCAGGCGTTCTGGTTGGTCGCGGTCTGCGCGGCGGACAGGATCGCGATCTCGCCCTTGTAGCCGATCTGCTCGGCGAGCAGCTGCACCTCCGTGCGGCCCAGGTCCTCACCGCTGGCCTGCGAGACGAAGGCGTTGCGGCAGTCGGCGTTGGTGTCCGAGTCGTAGGTGACGACCTTGATGTCGTTGCTCATGGCCTGCTTGAGCGCGGTGCACAGGGCGCCCGGGTCCTGCGCGGACACGGCCATCGCGTCGACCTGCTGCTGGGTCAGCGTGTTGACGTAGGACACCTGGCCGGAGGTGTCGGTGCCGCTGCTGGTGCCGACCTCCTTGTAGGTGGAGCCCAGCTCCTTCAGGGCCGCCTCGCCGCCCTTGTCGGCGGTGGTGAAGTACGGGTTGTTCACCTGCTTGGGCAGGAAGCCGACGGTCAGGCCCTTCTTGGTGGCCGCGTTCGGGTCGGCCTTGCCGCCGGCGGCGGCCGCGCCCGAGCTCTCGTTCTTCACGTCCTCCTTGGTGGTGCCGCCGCAGGCGGTGGCGGCCAGGGCGAGGGAGGTGACGGCGGCGAGGGCCGCACAGGCACGGCGGAGTGACGACTTGCGCATGTCGGGTCCTTTACGAAGGTGAGAGCGGGGTGTCAGACCGTCGAGGTCGAGGCGGCGGCTCTGCGGCCCGCTCTCGCGACGGAGATCTGGCGTGCGACCCGGGGGCCGAGCACGGAGACGACGAGCAGGACGCCGGTGACGACGATCTGCGACTGGGCGGAGACGTCCTGGAGGCTCATGACGTTCTGGAGCGCGCCGAGCAGGAAGACTCCCGCGAGGGCGCCGCCGAGCGTGCCCTTGCCGCCGTCGAAGTCGATGCCGCCGAGCAGTACCGCGGCGATGACGGAGAGTTCGAGGCCGGTGGCGTTGTCGTAGCGGGCGCTGGCGTAGTGCAGGGCCCAGAAGATCCCGGTGAGGGACGCCATCAGGCCCGTCAGGACGAACAGCAGGAGCTTCTGGCGCTTGACGCGGATGCCGGCGAACCGGGCGGCCTCCTCGCTGGCGCCGATCGCGAACAGCGCCCGCCCGAACGGCGTGGCGTGCAGGGCCACGACGGCGATCGCGAGCAGCACCAGGAACGGCAGGAGGGCCTGCGGGACGAAGGTGTCGCCGATCCGTCCGGCCGCGAAGTCCAGGTACTGGGTGGGGAAGTCGGTCACCGAGTCCGAGCCGAGCACGATCTGCGCGATGCCCCGGTAGGCGGCCATGGTGCCGATGGTGACGGCGAGGGAGGGAAGGCCGAGCCGAGTGACGAGCAGTCCGTTGACCAGCCCGCAGACCACGCCGAGGACGAGGCAGACCGGGATGATCGTCTCGATGGTCAGGCCCTGGTTCCACAGGGCGCCCATCACCGCGCCGGACAGGCCGGCGGTGGAGGCGACCGAGAGGTCGATCTCGCCGGAGACCACCAGCAGCGTCATCGGCAGGGCGATCAGCGCGATGGGCAGGGTGTTGCCGATCAGGAACGACAGGTTGAGCGCGTTGCCGAAGCCGTCCACGAAGGAGAACGAGAACAGCAGCAGGACGATCAGGAGGGCGCCGACGACCGTGTCCCAGCGGATGGCGCGGTTCACCAGGGATCCGGACTCAGGCATGGCGGGCGTTCCTCTTCTTCAGAGCCGACGCCACCCGCAGCGCGACCACGCGGTCCACGGCGATGGCGAGGAGGAGCAGGATGCCGTTGATGGCGAGCACCCAGACGGAGCTGACGCCGAGGGCCGGCAGCACGCTGTTGATGGAGGTGAGCAGCAGCGCGCCGAGCGCGGCACCGTAGACGCTGCCGGAGCCGCCGGTGAAGACCACGCCGCCGACGACGACGGCGCTGACGACGGTGAGTTCGTAGCCGTTGCCGGTGCCGGAGTCGACGTTGCCGAAGCGGGCCAGGTACATGGCGCCCGCGAGGCCCGCGAGGGCGCCGCAGAAGGTGTAGGCGACGAGGATCCGCTTGCGGACGGGGATGCCGGCGAGGCGGGCGGCCTCCGGGTTGGAGCCGAGGGCGTAGAGCTCGCGGCCGCTGCCGAAGTGCTTGAGGTAGTAGGCGGTGCCGACCAGGACGAGCAGCGCGATCAGCGCCAGGTACGGCACGGCGGAGATGCCGCCGGCGCCGAAGTCGACGAAGGAGCCGGGCAGATCGGCCGCGGTGATCTGGCGCGAGCCGACCCAGATGGAGTCGATGCCGCGGATGATGTACAGCGTGCCCAGGGTCACCACCAGGGCGGGCACCTGGCCGAGGCTGACCAGGAGGCCGTTGAGCAGGCCGAAGCCGATGCCGAGCAGGACGGCGAGGACCACGGCGACGACGGGGTTGCCGCCGCCCTGGAGGTAGGTGCCGGCGGCGAAGGCGGTGATGCCGAGGGTGGAGCCGACGGACAGGTCGACGTTCCTCGTGATCACCACCAGCGACTGGCCGGTGGCCACCAGGACCAGGATGGTCGCGTTCAGCAGCAGGTCCTTGATGCCCTGTTCGGACAGGAACTCGCTGTTGCCGGCCTGGGTGACGGCGATCATCACCAGGAAGACCACGAGGATGGCCAGTTCGCGCATCTTGAAGACGCGGTCGACCAGCCGGGTGCCGCTGGACTTGGAGATCTCGGCGGCGGGGGCTCGGTCGGGAGTGGTCACCGTCATGCGGCGGCCCTCCCCGTGGCTGCGGCCATCACGGTTTCCTCGGTGGCGTCGGAGCGGGGGATCTCGGCGGTGAGCCGGCCCTCGTGCATCACGAGCACGCGGTCGGCCATGCCGAGGATCTCGGGCAGGTCGGAGGAGATCATCAGGACGGCCACCCCGTCGGCGGCCAGTTGCGACAGCAGCCGGTGCACCTCGGCCTTGGTGCCGACGTCGATGCCGCGGGTGGGCTCGTCGACGATGAGCACCTTGGGGCCGGTCGCCAGCCACTTGGCGAGGACGACCTTCTGCTGGTTGCCGCCGGACAGGGTCGAGACGGTGTCGGCGATCCGGGCGTACTTGACCTGGAGCTTGACCGCCCAGTCGAGGGAGCGGCTGCGCTCGGCGCCGCGGTCCACCAGGCCGGCCCTGACCGTGGTGCGCAGGCCGGTGAGGCCGATGTTGCGCTCGATGGACATGTCCATCACCAGGCCCTGGGCGCGCCGGTCCTCCGGGACCAGCGCGAGACCGGCGGACATCGCGGTGGAGGGCGCGCCGTTGACCAGCCCGCGCCCGTCGACCTCGACCTCTCCGGCGTCCCAGCGGTCGATGCCGAAGACGGCTCGGGCCACCTCGGTGCGGCCGGCGCCGACGAGACCGGCGAGGCCGACGATCTCGCCGCGCCGCACCTCGAAGGAGACGTCGGTGAAGACGCCCTCACGGGTCAGCCGGCGCACGCTCAGGGCGACCTCGCCGGGCTCGACGTCCTGCTTGGGGTAGAGCTCCTCCAGGTCGCGGCCGACCATGCGGCGGACCAGGTCGTCCTCGGTCATCCCGGCGAGCGGCTCGCTGGCGATCCAGGCGCCGTCGCGCAGGGTGGTCACCCGCTGGCAGATCTCGAAGATCTCCTCCAGGCGGTGGGAGATGAACAGCACGGCGGCACCCTGCTCGCGCAGGGTGCGGACGACGTTGAAGAGCCGGGCGACCTCGCTGCCGGTGAGGGCCGCGGTCGGCTCGTCCATGATCAGGACGCGGGCGTCGAAGGAGAGCGCCTTGGCGATCTCCACGATCTGCTGGTCGGCGATGGACAGGCCGCGCGCCGGGCGGTCGGGGTCGAGGTCGACGCCCAGGCGGGCCATCAGGGCGGCGGTCGCCGCGTGGGTCGCCTTGTGGTCGATGCGGCCGAGGGCGCGCCGTGGCTGGCGGCCCATGAAGATGTTCTCCGCGATCGAAAGGTCGGGGAAGAGCGTCGGCTCCTGGTAGATCACGGCGATGCCGGCGTCGCGGGCGTCGCCGGGGCCGTGGAAGACCACGGGGCTGCCGTCGAGCAGCACCTGACCGGTGTCCGGTCGGTGGACTCCGGCGAGCGTCTTGATGAGGGTCGACTTGCCCGCGCCGTTCTCCCCGGCGAGGGCGTGGACCTCACCGGGAAACAGCTCCAGGGAGACGCCCCGCAGGGCGCGGACGGCGCCGAAGGACTTGGCGACGTCCTTGAGCGCCAGCACCGGGGTGGGTCCCGTGTCGGACGGGTCTGTCATGGATGGCTCCTCGACGACGCCGCTGACAGGTCCGTCACAACGTCGTGAAAGGTTTCAACTGGATTGCCGGGACGTTAGGCATGCGAGGCATGTCACGTCAATGGGTCCGGTCCGAAAAGTTTTCGATAGCCGAAGGTCACGCGGCGGTCACGGAAAGCGGGCCTGGACGCAGGGCTTGACACGCCCTTCGCGGGCTCATAGCTTCCCCTCTTGAATCGTTTCATCCGGAACAGCCGGAGCCTTCTCCGGAAGTCCTTCCGGACCGATGTGGCAGGGAGCCCTACGTGACCGACCTCGCCGCGGTGAAAGCCGCGCTGAAGACCCAGGCCGTCGAGACGCCGTCGTGGGCGTACGGGAACTCCGGGACCCGCTTCAAGGTCTTCGCCCAGCAGGGCGTTCCGCGCACGCCGCAGGAGAAGCTGGACGACGCCGCCCAGGTCCACGCGTTCACCGGCGTCGCGCCGACCGTGTCCCTGCACATCCCGTGGGACAAGGTGGAGGACTACGCCGCGCTCGCCAAGCACGCCGAGGACCGCGGGGTCCGGCTGGGCGCGATCAACTCCAACACCTTCCAGGACGACGACTACAAGCTGGGCAGCATCTGCGCCCCGGACGCGGCGGTGCGGCGCAAGGCCGTCGACCACCTGCTGGAGTGCGTCGACATCATGGACGCGACCGGCTCCACCGACCTGAAGCTGTGGTTCGCGGACGGGACCAACTACCCCGGCCAGGACGACGTCCGGGGCCGGCAGGACCGGCTCGCCGAGGGCCTGGCCGAGGTGTACGAGCGGCTCGGCGACGGCCAGCGGATCCTGCTGGAGTACAAGTTCTTCGAGCCCGCGTTCTACACCACGGACGTCCCGGACTGGGGGACGGCGTACGCGCACTGCCTCAAGCTCGGCCCGCAGGCCCAGGTCGTGGTGGACACCGGCCACCACGCGCCGGGGACCAACATCGAGTTCATCGTCGCCACCCTGCTGCGGGAGGGCAAGCTCGGCGGGTTCGACTTCAACTCTCGGTTCTACGCCGACGACGACCTGATGGTCGGTGCGGCCGACCCGTTCCAGCTGTTCCGGATCATGTACGAGGTGGTGCGGGGCGGCGGGTTCACCTCCGACGTCGCGTTCATGCTCGACCAGTGCCACAACATCGAGAGCAAGATCCCCGCGATCATCCGCTCCGTGATGAACGTGCAGGAGGCCACGGCCAAGGCCCTGCTGGTCGACCGGTCGGCGCTGTCCGCCGCCCAGGCCTCGGGCGACGTGCTGGAGGCGAACGCCGTGCTGATGGACGCCTACAACACGGACGTGCGGCCGCTGCTGCGCGAGGTGCGCGAGGAGATGGGGCTGGCCCCCGAGCCCCTGAAGGCGTACAAGGCGTCCGGCTGGGCGGAGAAGATCGTCGCCGAGCGGGTGGGCGGCGAGCAGGCGGGGTGGGGTGCGTAGGCCCCTGCCCGAATCCGCTCGCCGCGGGCGGCGGGCCGCACCCGGCCGGCCGCGCGCCCACGCGGCGGAGCCGCACGCCGGCTCAGCCCCGCGCCCCCTTCTCCCCTCCCCCGCGTACCAGAACTGAGGTATCCGCATGACCACCCATCCCGAAGCCGCCGCGCTTCTCGCCCGTTCCCGCCGGCTCGGCGCCGACCCCCGCAACACCAACTACGCCGGCGGCAACACCTCCGCCAAGGGCACCGACACCGACCCCGTCACCGGCGGCGACGTCGACCTGATGTGGGTGAAGGGCTCCGGCGGCGACCTGGGCACGCTGACCGAGGCCGGGCTGGCCGTGCTCCGCCTCGACCGGCTGCGGGCGCTCGTCGACGTCTACCCCGGCGTCGACCGCGAGGACGAGATGGTCGCCGCGTTCGACTACTGCCTGCACGGCAAGGGCGGGGCGGCCCCGTCCATCGACACCGCCATGCACGGTCTCGTCGACGCCGCCCACGTCGACCACCTGCACCCCGACTCGGGCATCGCGCTCGCGTGTGCCGCCGACGGGGAGAAGCTGACCGCCGAGTGCTTCGGCGACACGGTCGCCTGGGTGCCGTGGCGGCGCCCCGGCTTCCAGCTGGGTCTGGACATCGCCGCCATCAAGGAGGCCAACCCGCAGGCCATCGGCGTGATCCTGGGCGGGCACGGCATCACGGCCTGGGGCGCGACCGCCGAGGAGTGCGAGCGCAACTCGCTGCACATCATCCGCACCGCCGAGGCGTTCCTGGCCGAGAAGGGCCGGCCGGAGCCCTTCGGTCCCGTCATCGAGGGCTACGAGCCGCTGCCCGAGGCCGAGCGGCGCAAGCGGGCGGCCGCGCTCGCCCCGTACGTCCGGGCCGTGGCGTCGCAGGACCGGCCGCAGGTGGGGCACTTCAACGACACCGAGGCCGTCCTCGACTTCGTGGCCCGCGCCGAGCACCCCCGGCTCGCCGCGCTGGGCACCTCCTGCCCCGACCACTTCCTGCGCACCAAGGTGCGGCCGCTGGTCCTGGACCTGCCGCCCACCGCTCCGCTGGACGAGGCGATCGCCCGTCTCAAGGAGCTGCACGCCGAGTACCGCGAGGAGTACGCGGCCTACTACGAGCGCAACGCCGAGCCCGACTCCCCCGCCATGCGCGGCGCCGACCCCGCGATCGTCCTGATCCCGGGCGTGGGCATGTTCTCCTTCGGCAAGGACAAGCAGACCGCGCGCGTGGCCGGCGAGTTCTACGTCAACGCGATCAACGTGATGCGGGGCGCCGAGGCGGTGTCCACGTACGCGCCGATCGAGGAGTCGGAGAAGTTCCGCATCGAGTACTGGGCGCTGGAGGAGGCCAAGCTCCAGCGGATGCCCAAGCCGAAGGCGCTGGCCACCCGGGTGGCGCTGGTGACGGGCGCCGGCAGCGGGATCGGCAAGGCCATCGCGCACCGGCTGGTCGCCGAGGGCGCCTGCGTGGTGATCGCCGACCTCAACACGGACAACGCCGCCGCCGTCGCCGAGGAGCTGGGCGGGCCGGACAAGGCCGTCGCGGTGGGCGTCGACGTGACCTCCGAGGAGCAGATCGCCGCGGCCTTCGACGCCGCCGTGCTCGCCTTCGGCGGGGTCGACCTGGTCGTCAACAACGCCGGCATCTCCATCTCCAAGCCGCTGCTGGAGACGTCGGCGAAGGACTGGGACCTCCAGCACGACATCATGGCCCGCGGCTCCTTCCTGGTCTCCCGCGAGGCGGCCCGGGTGATGATCGCGCAGCAGCTGGGCGGCGACATCGTCTACATCGCCTCGAAGAACGCCGTCTTCGCCGGCCCCAACAACATCGCCTACTCCGCCACCAAGGCCGACCAGGCCCACCAGGTGCGGCTGCTGGCCGCCGAGCTCGGTGAGCACGGCATCCGCGTCAACGGCGTCAACCCCGACGGCGTCGTCCGCGGCTCGGGCATCTTCGCCGCCGGCTGGGGCGCCCAGCGCGCCGCGACGTACGGCATCGAGGAGGAGAAGCTGGGCGAGTTCTACGCGCAGCGCACCATCCTCAAGCGGGAGGTCCTGCCGGACCACGTGGCCAACGCGGTGTTCGCGCTCACCGGCGGTGACCTCACCCACACCACCGGCCTGCACATCCCGGTCGACGCCGGCGTCGCGGCCGCCTTCCTCCGGTGACGGCCGTGCACACGTACGCGGCGGTCGACCTCGGCGCCTCCAGCGGGCGCGTGATGGTCGGCCGCGTCACCCCGGACTCGCTGGAGCTGACCGAGGCGCACCGCTTCCCCAACCGGCCCGTACGGGTCGCGGAGGGGCTGCGCTGGGACGTGCTCGGGCTGTACGCGGGTGTGCTGGACGGACTGCGGGCGGCCGGGGCCGCGTCCGGCGGCCGGCTCGACTCCGTCGGCATCGACAGCTGGGCCGTGGACTACGGCCTGCTGGACGCCGACGGAGCGCTGCTCGGCAACCCGGTGCACTACCGCGACGCCCGCACCGAGGGCGTCGCGGAGAAGGTGTGGGCCACCGTGCCCGCCACCGAGCTGTACGCGGCGACGGGCCTCCAGTACGCGCCGTTCAACACGCTGTACCAGCTGACGGCTGCCGCGTCCTCGGCCCAGTTCGCCCACGCCCGGCGCCTGCTGCTCGTCCCCGACCTGCTGGCGTACTGGCTGACCGGCGAGCAGGGCACGGAGCTGACCAACGCCTCCACCACCCAGCTCGTCGACCCGCGGACCCGGGACTGGTCGTACGACGTGGCGGCCAAGCTGGGCATCGACCTGAGCCTGTTCGCCCCGCTGCGGCAGCCGGGCGATCCGGCGGGTGTACTGCGGGCGGAGGTGCTGGAGGAGACGGGACTCACCGGTCCCGTGCCGGTGACGGCGGTCGGCTCGCACGACACCGCCTCCGCGGTGGCCGCCGTGCCGGCGACGGGCGAGCGGTTCGCCTACATCTGCACCGGCACCTGGTCGCTGGCCGGCCTGGAGCTGGAGGCGCCGGTGCTCACCGAGGAGAGCCGCGCCGCCAACTTCACCAACGAGCTGGGCCTGGACGGCACGGTCCGCTACCTGCGCAACATCATGGGCCTGTGGCTGCTCCAGGAGTGCGTACGGGCCTGGGGCGACCCGGACCTGGGCGGGCTGCTGCGGGACGCCGCCGCCGTACCGGCGCTGCGGTCGGTGGTGGACGCGGGCGACGCCGCGTTTCTCGCGCCGGGCCGGATGCCGGAGCGCATCGCCGAGGCGTGCCGCGCGTCGGGGCAGCCCGTGCCCGAGACGCGGGGCGAGATCACCCGCTGCATCCTCGACTCCCTCGCCCTGGCCCACCGCCGGGCGATCGAGGACGCCCAGCGGCTGGCCGGGCACCCCGTCGACGTCGTCCACGTCGTCGGCGGCGGCACCCGCAACGCGCTGCTGTGCCAGCTCACCGCGGACGCCTGCGGGCTGCCCGTGGTGGCCGGCCCGACGGAGGCCGCCGCCCTCGGCAACGTCCTCGTCCAGGCCCGGGCGCACGGGCTGGTCGGCGACCGGCACGCCATGCGGGAGCTGCTGGCCCGCACCCAGCCCCTGACGCGCTACGAGCCGCAGGGCGACCCCGGTCACTGGCGCGAGGCCGAGGCCCGGCTCACCGCCCGGTGACCGCCGGCCCCGGCTCACCGCGGTGGGCCGGGGCCGCCCCCGCATTCCTGTGCCGGAGCGCCACCCCCACTACGCTGACGCGGATGGGGGTGCCCCCGGCACTCATCCGATGATCAACCCCTAGGAGCCGCGATGCGTGTCGCACTGTTCCTGACCTGTGTCAACGACACGCTCTATCCGGACACCGGCCGTGCCGTGGTGAAGCTGCTGACCAGGCTGGGCGTCGAGGTCGACTTCCCGATGGCCCAGACCTGCTGCGGGCAGGCCCACTACAACACCGGTTACCGCCACGAGGCGGAGCCGCTGGCCCGGCACTTCTCCGAGGTCTTCGGGGAGTACGAGGCGATCGTGACGCCGTCCGGCTCGTGCGGGGCGATGGTCCGGGAGCTGTACCCCAGGATGGGCGAACGGGCCCGGGCGGAGGGGCGCGGCGACGGCCTCGCGACGACCCTGGCACCGGTGGTGCCAAAGACGTACGAGCTGACGGAGTTCCTGGTGGACGTGCTGGGGGTGACGGACGTGGGCGCCTACTACCCGCACAAGGTGACCTACCACCCGACCTGTCACGGGCTGCGCGGACTCGGGCTCGGGGAGCGGCCCCGGCGGCTGCTCCAGGCGGTCGAGGGGCTGGAGTTGGTGGAGCTGCCGGGGGCCGACGAGTGCTGCGGTTTCGGCGGCACCTTCGCGCTGAAGAACTCCGACGTCTCCGCGGCGATGGGCGCGGACAAGGTGCGCAACGCGCAGTCGACGGGCGCCGAGGTGCTGTGCGCGGCCGACAACTCCTGCCTGATGCACATCGGCGGGACCATGACCCGCCTCCGCGCGGGCCTGCGCCCGGTGCACATCGCGGAGATCCTGGCGAGCACCAAGGAGGAGCCGGCCGTATGAGTGGGACGTTCGTCGGCATGCCGGCCTTTCCCAAAGCCGCCCACGAGGCGGTCCGCGACGAGACCCTGCGCGGCAACCTGCGCCACGCCACCCACACGATCCGCGCCAAACGGGCGGCCGCCGTGACGGAGGTGTCGGACTGGGCCGAGCTGCGCGAGGCGGGCAAACGGATCAAGGACCACACGCTCCGTCACCTCGACCGCTACCTGGTGCAGTTGGAGGAGTCGGTCACCGCCGCGGGCGGCACCGTCCACTGGGCGGCGGACGCCGACGAGGCCAACCGGATCGTCGCCGACCTCGTCAAGGCGACGGGCGAGTCGGAGGTCGTCAAGGTCAAGTCCATGGCCACGCAGGAGATCGGCCTGAACGAGGCGCTGGAGGCCGAGGGCATCAGCGCCTACGAGACCGACCTCGCCGAGCTGATCGTGCAGCTGGGCAAGGACCGCCCCTCGCACATCCTCGTCCCGGCGATCCACCGCAACCGCGGTGAGATCCGGGACATCTTCCTGAGCGAGATGAGCGAGTGGGGCCGGCCCGCCCCCGAGGGCCTCACCGACACGCCCGCCGAGCTCGCCGAGGCGGCCCGGCTGCACCTGCGCGAGAAGTTCCTGCGCGCCAAGGTCGGCGTCTCCGGCGCGAACTTCATGGTCGCCGAGACCGGCACCCTCGTCGTGGTGGAGTCCGAGGGCAACGGCCGGATGTGCCTGACCCTGCCCGAGACGCTCATCTCGGTCGTCGGCATCGAGAAGATCGTGCCCACCTGGCAGGACCTGGAGGTCTTCCTCCAGACGCTCCCCCGCTCCTCCACCGCCGAGCGCATGAACCCGTACACGTCCATGTGGACCGGCACGACCGACGGGGACGGCCCGCGGACCTTCCACCTGGTCCTGCTGGACAACGGCCGCACCGACACCCTCGCCGACGAGGTGGGCCGCCAGGCCCTGCGCTGCATCCGCTGCTCGGCCTGCCTGAACGTGTGCCCGGTGTACGAGCGGGCCGGCGGCCACGCCTACGGCTCGGTCTACCCGGGCCCGATCGGCGCCATCCTCACCCCCCAGCTGCGGGGCACCGGCAGCGACATCGACGCCTCACTGCCGTACGCCTCGTCGCTGTGCGGGGCCTGCTACGAGGTGTGCCCGGTGGCCATCGACATCCCCGAGGTGCTCGTGCACCTGCGGGAGCGGGTCGTCCAGGGCGGGCCGGTGACGCGGGAGGGCAACAAGGTGGTGCTGAAGCCCGCCAAGGGGCACGCCGCCGAGCGGGCGGCGATGCGGGCGGCGCGCTGGGCGTTCGCCCGGCCCGGTGTCCTGCGGACCGGGCAGCGGCTGGCGTCCCGCACGCGCCGGCTGCACCCGCGCACGCTGCCGGGGCCCGGCAAGGCGTGGAGCGGCACGCGGGACCTGCCGGCGGTGCCCGCCGAGCCGTTCCGCGACTGGTGGCAGCGTACGGACGGCGGGAAGGGAGCGGCGAAGTGAGCAGCAGGGAACGGATCCTGGGCCGGGTGCGGCGCGCCCTGGCGGACGTACCGCGGGACGACACGCCGTACGAGCAGGCGATCACGCGTGACTACGTGCGCGAGCACGGACAGCGGAGTGTCGCGGAGACGGTGGACCTGCTGGCGGAGAACCTGGCGGACTACCGGGCGATCGTGCACCGCTGCACGGACGAGGAGCTGCCGCTTCTGCTCATGCGGCTGCTGGCGAAGCACGGTTCCCGGAGCGTGCTCGTGCCGCCGGAGCTGCCGCCGTACTGGATGAAGGCCGTCGACCCGGTACGCGTCCACGATCGCGCGGCCAGTACGCCGGAGGAACTGGACCGCGTCGACAGCGTGGTCACGGCGTGCGCGGTGGCCGTCGCGGAGACGGGGACGATCGTGCTGGACGGCTCCCCCGACCAGGGCCGGCGCCGCATCACCCTCGTCCCCGACCACCACATCTGCGTCGTCCGCGTCCCCGACCAGGTCGTCTCCTCCGTCCCCCAGGCCCTGGAACGGATCGACCCCACCAGCCCGTCGACCTGGATCTCCGGTCCGTCGGCGACCAGCGACATCGAGCTGGACCGGGTCGAGGGCGTGCACGGCCCGCGCACGCTGGAGGTCGTCCTGGTCGGCTGACCGGGGCTGCCCTGGCGGGGCGGGCGGTGTCACAGGTCGCGGTGTTCCAGCGGCTCCTGGGCGGGGCCCTGGATCACCCGGCCGTCCACGCCGAACCGGGAGCCGTGGCACGGGCACTCCCAGGCCCGCTCCGCGCGGTTGAACGCCACCAGGCAGCCCAGGTGGGTGCAGCGCGCGGAGAGGGCGTGGAGCTGTCCCGCCTCGTCGCGGTGGACCGCTCGGCGCTCCCCGCCGACCTTGACCACCGCGCCGTCGCCGGGGGCGATCTCGTCCACCGAGGGACCGGCCGCCGCCGGCAGGCGGTCCCCGACGAAGTGGCGGGCCACGTCGGCCTGGTGCTTGAGGAAGGCCGCGCCCTCGCGGACGACGGACGTGACGCGGCGCGGGTCGTACAGGTCGCTCCACGGGCAGGCGCGGCCGGTGATCTGCTCGCTGAGCAGGCGGCCCGCCATGATGCCGGTGCTCATCCCCCAGCCGCCGAAGCCGGTCGCCACGTACACGTGCCTGCTGCCGGGGTGGAAGGGGCCGACGAGCGGCACGGAGTCGGTGGAGTCGTTGTCCTGGGTGGCCCAGCGGTGGGTGAACTCCAGGCTGCCGAAGCGTTCGGTGGCCCAGCCGGCGAGCCGTGCGAAGCGCTCCTCGACGTCCGCGCCCGTGCCCGGGGTGAAGTGTTCGCCGGTCACGATGAGCAGCCGCCGGCCGTCCGGAAGGGGCGCAGTGCGCACCGAGCGCGTGTTCTGCTCCTGGGTGATGTACATGTCGCGCGGGGCCCTCGCGGCGTCGAGGGGGGCGGTCAGCACGAGTTCCCGGCGCGGGGAGAGCCGGGTGAAGAGCAGGGCGCGGTCGAAGGCCGGGTAGTGCGTGGCGACGACGACGGAGTGGGCGGTCACCGTCGTCGCGGACGCGGGGGACTCGACGGTCAGCTCGCAGGGCCGGCCCTCGTGGAGGGCGGTGACCCGGGTGTGCTCGTGGAGGGTGCCGCCGAGCCGGCGGATGTCCTCGGCGAGCGCCAGCAGGTATTTGCGCGGGTGGAACTGGGCCTGCCCGTCGACCCGGACCGCGCCCGCGACGGGGAACGGCAGGTCCGTCTCCGTCACGTACTCGGCGGGCAGTCCCGCCTCCCGCGCGGCCTCCGCCTCGGCCTCCAACTGCGCGGTGCGAGCCGGGTCCTCGGCGTAGGTGAGGGCGGCGGCGTCCTCCCACTCGCAGTCGACCCCCAGCTCCTCGACGGTCTCCGCCGCGTGCCGGACGGCGTCCGTCTGGGAGCGGGCGTACAGCCGGGCGGCCTCCGGGCCGCGGGTGCGCCGCAGGCGGTCGTAGACGAGGGTGTGCTGGGCGGTCAGCTTGGCCGTGGTGTGGCCGGTGACGCCGGCCGCGATCCGGTGTGCCTCCAGCACCGCGACCGACCGGCCGCGCCGGGCCAGCTCCCACGCCGTGCTGAGCCCGGCGACGCCCGCGCCGACGACGGCGGTGTCGACGCTGAGCGGCCCCTCCGGCGGGGGCGCCGGAGCACCGGGGGGCGCGGTGTGCAGCCAGTACGACCCGCGGATGTCCGCCTGCTCGTTCATGGGGGCCGGGTTCCCGGGGCCGGACCGGTCACACGGGGGCCGGCCCGGCCCGGTGCTCTCCCGGTGGAGCCCGGCGCTCTCCTGTTCGGACCTCGCGCCCTACTGGTTGGGCCTGGCACCGCTGATGTCGCCGAGGGCCGAGTCCGGGTCGCGTTCGATCGCCAGGTCGCCGAGGGAGACGATGCCGACCGGCCGGCCGTCCTCGACGACCGGGACCCGGCGCACCGCGTGCTCGCGCATCATCTCGACGGCGCGGTCCAGGTCCTCGTCGGGGCTCACGGTGACCAGGTCCTCGCTGCACGCGGTGACCACGGTCATCTGCTCCAGGTCCCCGCCCTCGGCGAGGGCCCGCACCACCAGGTCGCGGTCGCTGACCAGGCCGCGCAGCTCGTCGTGGTCCGTCACCAGAACGACGCCGATGTTCTCGTCCCGCATGATCCTGGCCACGGCCGACACCGACGCCTGCGGCTCCACCGTCACGGGCTCGGCGGTCATGATGTCCCGTACGTGCTGGGTCACGGCGTCCTCCTTCCGGTCGGGGCGGTGCCCGTCACCGCCGCTCGGCGACCGGGTACCCGACGCGCGCGAGCGCACCCGGCAGGGGCGGGACGCGGTCACGGCCTGCTGTCCCTCCCGGGCCCGTGCCCCCGGGGAGGTTCCCCGAGGCCCGGGACGGCCGCAGGACGGCCGACCGCGCCCGCCCGAACCCCTCAGCCCTCCTCGGATCAGCCCTCCTCGGACCTCGCGTACTCGTTGGCCATCTGGCCCGCGAAGTCGTACACGACCGTCTGCTCGTCGCCCACGACCCAGGCGTCATGGCCGGGCGCGCACACGAACACGTCGCCGGGGCCCAGTTCCCGCTCGGCGCCGTCGTCCATGCGCAGGTGCATACGGCCCTGGACGACGTAGCCGTTGTGGTGGACCTGGCAGGTGTCGGTGCCCGCGAGCGGTGCCACGGACTCCGACCAGCGCCACCCGGGCTCGAAGGTCGCCACGGCGAAGTCCAGCCCGGACAGGTGTACGGCTTCGAGGTGACCGCGCGGGAAATCGCGCCGCTCGTCCGGTTTGTCGAGCGTCTTCACTTCCAGCATGACGCGCCTCCCTTCCGGCCGCGTCCGACAGCGGCCGGCCCGGTCCCCCCGGCGGCCTGGACACCACCGATGGGGTCCGGGCGTACACCGTCCATCGTCCGCCCGCATCTTGGGGGGCGCCATCGGGGTGAGGGGCGACGGGCGGGGGGCGGTGGCGGGGGCGCCGGTGACGGGGGGGCTGTGGCTCGGGCGGCATCACCAGGGGTGGCGCGGGTGCCGTTGCCCGGGGGCGGTGGCGCGGGCGGCGTCGCCAGGGGCCCGTGGCTCGGGCGCCGGTGCCGGGGGCCCGTGGCTCGGGCGCCGGTGCCGGGGGCCCGTGGCGCGGGCGGCGTCGCTGGGGGCCCGTGGCGCGGGCGCGGCCTTCGCGGCTTCCGTGCGTCAGCAGGCGCCGCCGGTGCCGCGGGCGCCGCGGGCGCCGCGGGTCCGATGCCCTCGCCGCGGATTCCGTGCGTCAGGTGCCGCCGCAGAGCCGCGCGAACCGCTCCGCGTCGATGTTGCCGCCGGAGACGATCACGCCGACCCGATCCGGCAACGGGCCGGTCCGGCCGGAGAGCAGGGCGGCCAGCCCGGTCGCGCCGCTCGGCTCGACGACGATCTTCAGGCGCTCGAACGCGAACCGCATGGCCGCCCGGATCTCGTCGTCCGAGACCAGGGCGATCGCGTCGACGAGCCGCCGGTTCACGGAGAAGGTCAGCTCACCGGGCGTGTGCAGGGCCTGGCCGTCGGCGATCGTGTGCGGCACGGGGATGCTCACGCGCCGGCCCGCCGCCAGCGACCGCCTGGTGTCGTCTCCGGCCTCGGGCTCGACGCCGATCACCCGGATCCGCGGGTCCCCGTCCTTCGCGACCGTCGCGCTGCCGGCGATCAGCCCGCCACCGCCTACCGGGACGAGCAGGGCGCCCACCTGACCTGCCTCCTCCAGGAGTTCGAGCGCGGCGGTGCCCTGGCCCGCCATGACGTGCGGGTGCTCGTAGGGCGGGATCAGGGCCAGGCCCCGCTCGGCGGCCAGGGCCTCGGCGATCGCGACCCGGTCGCCGGTGTAGCGGTCGTACGTCACGATCTCGGCGCCGTACTTCTCCGTCGCCTCCCGTTTGGAGCGCGGCGCGTCCTCGGGCATGACGATCACCGCGGTGGTGCCGAGCTCCCGGGCGGCGAGGGCGACGGCCTGGGCGTGGTTGCCGGAGGAGTAGGCGGCGATGCCCCGGGCGAGCTGTTCGGGGGGCAGCCGAGAGGCCGCGTTGTAGGCGCCGCGGAACTTGAAGGCGCCGACGCGCTGGAAGTTCTCGCACTTGAGCAGCACCTCCGCGCCGACGCGTCCGTCGAGGGTGCGGGAGCGCAGCACGGGGGTGCGGTGGGCGACGCCCCGGAGACGGGCGGCGGCGTCGTGGACGTCGGCGGCGGTGATCGGCGCGGAGACGGTCGTCACGGGTGTACTCCCTCGAAGCTGTCCGGCTCGAAAGTGTCAGAGTCCAAGGTGTCAGAGTCCAAGGTGTCAGAGTCCAAGGTGTCCAGTACCAAGGTGTCCAGTTCCAAGATGTCGGGTTCCAAGATGGCCCCGGCGCCGCCCCCTCCACGATCGTCCCCAGGGGAGCACCGATCAAGGGGTGGCATCGCCAATTGCCGTTTCCCTAGGATGGGTTGCCGACCGCGTCGGCCCAAGGCGCGCCTCGGAACTGGGGGAAGAGATGCAGCCCGGCAAGCCGCTCACCACGAGGATCGACGCCACGGTTCCGACCGCCGCGCGCATGTACGACCACTATCTGGGCGGCAAGGACAACTACGCCGCCGACCGGGCGGCGTGCGAGGAGCTCGACAGGGTCGTCCCGAGCACCCGCGCCCTCGCCCTGAACAACCGGCGCTTCCTCCAGCGGGTCGTCGGGACGCTCTCCCGCGAGTTCGGCATCCGCCAGTTCCTCGACCACGGGTCCGGCCTGCCCACGCAGGACAACGTGCACCAGGTCGCCCAGCGCGTCGACCCGACCGCGCACGTGGTCTACGTGGACAACGACCCGATGGTCCTCGTGCACGGCCGGGCCCTGCTGGAGCAGGACGAGCGCACCACGGTCATCCACGCCGACATGCGTGAGACCGAGGCGATCTTCGACCACCCCGACACCCGGCGGCTCATCGACTTCTCGCAGCCGGTGGCCGTGCTGTTCAACTCGGTCTTCCACTGCATCCCGGACAGCGAGACCGACGGCCCCGCGGCCCTGGTCCGCCGTGTCGTCGAGCGTCTGGCACCCGGCAGCTACCTGGTGATGTGCCAGCTGGTCAGCGAGGACCCCGAGGTCCGGGCCTTCGTCACCGACTTCATGGACCAGGCCACACAGGGCCACTGGGGCCGGGTGCGTCAGGAGAAGGACGTCGCCGCGCTGTTCGAGGGCCTGGACGTCCTGGATCCGGGGCTGGTGGAGGTCTCCACCTGGCGGCCCGACACCGAGGTGGCGCCCCGGCAGCTCACCCAGGAGTGGATCGAGTTCGGCGGAGTGGGCCGCCTGCCCTGAACCGGGCGGGGAGCCGGTCACGGGGCCGGGTAGCGCCGCTCCATCGTCTCCTTCAGCAGCGCGAGGGACTCCCGCGGGTCGAGGGCCTCGTCGGCCAGCCGGTCCAGGCTGACCCGGTACTCCTCCGTCTCGTCCCGGTCCTCCAGGAAGGTCGCGCTGCGGATCTGCTCGAGATAGACCACGTCGGGCAGGTCGGATCCGCCGAACCGCAGGTAGGTCACCGGTATGGCCGGCGCGGACGCGTGCGTCACGTCCAGCGGCACGACCTGGACGGTGACGTTCGGCCGCCGGGCCATCGCCACGAGGTGGGTGAGCTGCTCGCGCATCACCTCCCGGCCGCCCAGGACGCGCAGCAGCACCGACTCGTCGAGGACGGCCCACACCTGCGGTGCGTCGGGCCGGTCGAGCAGCTCGCGGCGTCGCGTCCGCAGCTCCACCCGGCGCTCGACCTCCCGCGCCGACGCCGTCGGCAGCCCGCGCTGCACGACGGCACGCGTGTACTCCGGGATCTGCAACAGGCCCGGCACGTACTGGATCTCGAAGGTACGGATCGCGGTGGCCGCCTCCTGGAGTCCGACCAGGCGGTCGAACCACTCGGGCATCAGCCGCTTGTCGTACCGCTGCCACCAGCCCGGCTCGCCCGCGCGCCGCAGCAACCGAAGCAGCACGGACACCTCGTACGCGTCCGTCCCGTACAGCTCCAGCAGGGCACGGACGTCCGCCTCGGTGGGCGGGCGGCGGCCCTTGCCCGCCTCGATCCGCGAGAGCTTCGCCGGGCTGAACCCGAGGGCCCGCGCGGCCTGCTCCTGGGCGAAGCCGGCGTCCTCCCGGATGCCCGCCAACTGCACACCGACCAGCATTTTCAGCAAGGTCGGGGCAGGCTCGGCCCGGTTCAGATACGGTTCGAGGCGGGAGGCACGAGGCGACTCGGCTGACATCCTGACTCCCCGTTGACCGGCAGACGACAGACCGCATTATCGCATCCGAAGGCCTCCGGCCGCACGGGGCACAGGAGTTGAACCCGCACGCATGCCCCACGGCAAGGGGGCCGCCCCGCACGGGACAGCCGTCCCACGGCAGGCGTCCGCCCTACAACAGGTGGTCGAACTCCCCGCCCTTCGCCCCGGCGACGAACGCGGCCACCTCGGCCGGTGTGTAGACCAGGGCCGGTCCCTCGGGGTCACGGGAGTTGCGCACCGCGACACCTCCCCCCTCCAGCACGGCCAGCTCGACACAGTTGCCCTCGGCGTTGCTGTGACTGCTCTTGATCCAGCGGACGTCCAGCTCGTTCGCCCGCACTCCGTTCGGCACTGACGACACAGCACTCTCCTCGCTAGTACGCGCAATTTCCCGTGAAATTGCACGAGGACATCGTCAGCGTGGATAATAACGGTGTCGTCAACCGCCGTCCTGTCGAACCGTCCTGACGTCGCCTCAGGGAGATGCCGTGTCATCACCTGCGCAGTTCCGGAGCCCCGAGTCCGTCCGCGACCCGGCCAGAACCGCCACACTGCACCTCACGGGCAGCCGCCAGGGCTTCTGCGGGGCACGGGCCTTCACCCACCGCACCCTCGACGGCTGGCGCCTGGACCACTGCACCGACGACGCGCTCACCGTCGTCACCGAGCTGGCCGCCAACGCCGTCCTGCACGCCCTGCCGGACATGCCGGCCGACGACACGGACGTACGGCTCAGGCTCACGCTGCGCCGCTCCCACCTGGTGTGCGCCGTGACCGACCCGAGCGACGAGCCACCCGTCTACCCGCACACCGTCGACCCTC
Source organism: Streptomyces sp. NPDC003247 (assembly GCF_042888135.1). Classification (NCBI taxonomy): domain Bacteria; kingdom Bacillati; phylum Actinomycetota; class Actinomycetes; order Kitasatosporales; family Streptomycetaceae; genus Streptomyces; species Streptomyces sp. NPDC003247. Next base: position 469,932 of record NZ_JBIAPF010000005.1, on the reverse strand, counting down.
TGCTGGAGCACGGCCGCGGACTGCGCATCGTCGACGCCCTCGCGGAGCACTGGGGCTGGACCCGCCGCTTCCCCGGGGGCAAGACCGTGTGGGCCATGCTGCCGACCCGTACCCATACCTGACCATGACTCCTCCCCCACGCCATGTACCGCTCGACCGCCTGGCCCACGTGCCGTGGCCCGAGATCAAGGACTCGACCGGCTGCGCCGCGGCCATCCCGTTCCTGCTGACCGCCGTCGCCCGCGGCGACGCCGACGCCGCCGGCTCCGCGCTCGGCCAACTGCGCCGACGCATCTGCCAGTACGGATTCGTCGTCGGCCAGGCCACGGCGGCGACCGTGCCCTTCCTGTGGGAACTCGTCCGGCTGCCGCAGGTCACCTGCCGGGTGGAGATCCTCGACCTGCTCAAGAGCATCGCCGCCGCCCACCAGTGGGAGACCACGGCCGCCGCCTACCCGAAGCTCCTGCGCCGCCGCGACAACTACGTGGAATGGGAGCGCGAGGCCCGGCACGCCGTCCGCGCCGAGCGCGGCACACTGCGCCACCTGCTCGACGAACCGGACCACGAGATCGTCCGCGCCAGCAGGGAACTGGCCGCCACGCTGACCGACTGACACGGACCGGCCCACCGGACGCCGCACCACGCCGGACGCACTCCACCGTACGGCCCGTCCGTACGGCCCGTCCGTACGACCCCTCCGTGCGGCCCGGCGTACGGGCGGCCGAGCGCTCGGGGACGGACGGCTGAGCGGTGACGGGTGGCGACGCCCCGAGGAACACCGCTCGGCGGGCACCGCCCGTGTGCGCCAGCTAGGTTGTCCGCCATGAGCAACCTTGACCGCGCCCCCGTGCCCAGCGTGTGCGGCGGCCGCGGATTCGTCGTCGCCGAGCCCGTCCGCGAGCTGTTGAGCCCCCGGCACGTGAAGCTGGGAGAGGCGACCGAGGTGCGGCGACTGCTGCCGAACCTCGGCCGTCGCATGATCGGCGCATGGGCCTTCGTCGACCACTACGGCCCCGACGACATCGCCGACGAGCCCGGGATGCAGGTCCCGCCGCACCCCCACATGGGCCTGCAGACCGTCAGCTGGCTCCACGAGGGCGAGGTGCTGCACCGCGACTCCACCGGCAGCCTCCAGACCGTCCGCCCGCGCGAGTTGGGGTTGATGACGTCGGGGCGGGCGATCAGCCACTCCGAGGAGAGCCCGAAGGCGCACGCCCGCTTCCTGCACGGCGCCCAGCTGTGGGTCGCGCTGCCGGACCCGCACCGGCACACCGCGCCCCGCTTCGAGCACCACCCGGTGCTGCCGACGGTCACGGCTCCCGGCCTCACCGCCACCGTGATCCTCGGCGACCTCGACGGCGCAGCCTCGCCCGGCACGACGTACACCCCGATCGTCGGGGCCGACCTCGTCCTCCGCCGCGGCACCGGCGTACGGCTGCCGCTGGTCCCAGACTTCGAGTACGGCGTCCTGGCCATGTCCGGCGAGGTCCACGTGGACGGCGTGCCCCTGCTGCCCGGCTCGATGCTCTACCTCGGCTGCGGCCGCGCCGACCTCCCCCTGCGCGCCGAGTCGGACGCGGGGCTGATGCTGCTCGGCGGCGAGCCCTTCGCCGAGGAACTGATCATGTGGTGGAACTTCGTCGCCCGCTCCCAGGACGAGATCGTACAGGCTCGCGAGGACTGGATGAAGGGGGCACGTTTCGGTGAGGTGAAGGGCTACGACGGGGACCCGCTGCCCGCGCCGGAGCTGCCGGCCACGCCCCTCAAACCGCGGGGAAGGGTGCGCTGACCTGGGCAAACAGGGCCGCGTGTCTAGGGAGTTCGAGGTCGCCCCGTCGCCCTTCCCACGATGGGGACCTCCAGTGGCACAGGCCCCCGCATGCTGCCGCGTCAGCGTCCCCGAAGGGGGTCCGTGGTTCCCATGTGTGGGCATCTGTGGGCAGCTTTGGCCGGACGAATGCTGACCCAATGCTGACTTTACTGACGGGTCATCAAACAATCGTCACGTGAGGTGTTCACTCGCTGGGGCACCGGCGTAGGAGCGGACCTGTCGCGGGGAGCTGTCAGCTGATGCCTTGCCGGAGCCAGTCCCCTTGCGGGAACCGTCGTCGCAGGGTCGACGACTCGGGTGATTGTGGACACCCGACAGATCCAGGTGACGGTGAACAAGCATCCGCCCCTCTTCCGATCCACGCCTCCTCCGCCTGGTTCGGCGCGGACGATTCCAGGGTGGCATCAATCACCGGGGATGGCCCTCCCTCTGTTCCACGGTGACGGTGATCCGGAACCGCCGTGGGTCGATGGGCCGTCCGTCGGTCTCGCTGCCGAGCGCCGCCAGGGACGCGGTGGACTGGAGGGTCACGGGGTAGGCGTCGTGCCCTCCGCCCGGCTCGGTGCAGTGGACCAGCCGCCGATCCCGGCCAGCGAGGTCAGACAGCAGGTCGTCCCAAGGGCCGGGCGCCCACCGGCCCACCGTGGTCCGATCGTCAAGGCGGAACGGGCGAGCGTCGCCGACGGTTCGCAGGACCTGGGCACAGAGGGTCACCCCGCCGCGGCCCACACTGAAGACGCGGGAGGACGGGTCGTACTCGGTCCAATGGGTCAGGAAGACCGGGTCCCGAGGAACCGAGTACAGCCGCTCGTCCACGTCGACGAGGAAGAATTCCCTGTTGCCGACGATGCCGGTGCGCTCTGCCTGGAGCGCCGGCATTTCCCGCAGCATGAATCCCTTGGTCACCGCTATGTCCAAGCGGGCGACGGAACCGACGACCGCTGACTGGCCTCTCATCCCCTGGCTTCCGGTACCGCAAGACCGCGGACGAAGGCGGCGGCGCGCACCGCGGCGTCGGCACCGGAGGTGATCGCCCCGTCCATCCAGCCGAACCAGCGGCGGGAGAGGTCACCACCCGCGAAGAAGAAGGGACCGGCCATCTGAGCTAGTGCGTGCCAGCCGGAGGCCTGCCCGGGCCTGGCCGTGTGCCAGGTGCCCTGGGCCAGTTCGTCGCCGACCCAGTCGTGTGACAGCGTCTCCACCGTGTGCCCGATCTCGGGGTGCCGCGCGTGCAACGCGGCCCAGGCACGCTCAAGCGCCTGCTCGTGGCTCGGCTCGGCAACGCCGAAGGAGGCCACCGCCACATGGCTCGCTCCGGACACCGCGTATGCCTCCACGGCGTCGGGCCACCCACCGGAGTGCAGGCCTGCCGCGTGGCCCGAGACCGTCGCCCAGCCCTTGGCTGCCCGCCCGGCGTGCCGCTGGGCCACGACTCGTTCGGCGGCAGGCGGGAGCTCGACGTCCAGGCGGAGGCCGGGCAGGACGTTGACGGGCAAGGCGACGATCACCGCGCCGGCGGTCACGGCGAATCCGTCGCCCGCCACGGCGACGGTATCGCCGCGGCGTTCGATGGTCTCGATCCGGTGGCCGAGCCGAACGCGGGGCCCCAGCTCTCGCGCCATCGCCCGGGAGATTCCGTCAGCGCCTCCTGCGATCCTGGCGGACTCACCCTCGAACGCGGAGCGTGAGCCACCGAACCCGCTGACTTCGTGCAGCAGGCTGATGACGGAGTAGTCGTCCTCCTTCGCGCCCATGAGCGCGAACGATTCCGCTAGGAGCGTCTCCTTCGCGCGGCCCTCCAGGCCGAGGTCCGCGAGGTACTGCGCCATGGTCACATCCATGTGCTGCACCGAGCGGTACCAATCGGGGCGGTCGAAGTCGATCAGCGAGGCGTCTTCGTCGAGCCGCGCCAAGGCATGCTCGTACCCGGCTCGCTCCGCTGGATCGAGCGGGTCGACGTCGTTCCGCTCCTTGCTCTGGTCGAGAGCCAGCTCGATGCCGTACCTCGACGCCTCCCGCACCACGGCCTCGTGGTGGCCCGGCGCCACCCACTCCGCGCCGAGATCGACCACGGCACCGGCTGCCTCGAAGGTCGTCGTCCAGGTGCGACCACCCACCCGGTCCCGAGCCTCCAGCACCACGACGTCCAGTCCGGCCTCAGCGAGATCGCGAGCTGCGACAAGGCCCGCGAGTCCTGCACCTGCCACTACAACGTCCGCCTGGCTCATCGCACTCCTCCGCGCCCTTGGGCCGCACACCGACCGGTCCTGCGTCCGCAGGCCTATCTCGGCTCGCCCCGAGTATGTATGCTTCCCGTTATGTAACGCAACGAATATCTCGATATTCGGAGATTCGGGCCGTGAACACACAGGTTGGAGGAACACCTTGAACCCCCCCGTTCCGCCCCCACGGGCCACCGCCGCGGGACCGTACGAAGCCCGGTGGCAGCTGTGACTTTCGTGATCACCCGGAACTGCTGCAGTGACGCCTCCTGCGTCGCCGTGTGCCCGGTTCAGTGCATCCATCCGCGCCCCGGCGACGGCGGCTTCGCGAATGCAGAGCAGCTCCACATCGACCCCGCGAGCTGCATAGAGTGCGGCGCCTGCGCGGAGGAATGCCCCGTCAACGCGATCATCCACCACGCCGACCTTCCCGCTCAGCTGGATGGGTTTCGCGGCATCAACTCCGACTACTTCGCCGAGCATCCGATCCGGGACACCACCCCACCCCCACTCACCCGGCGACGACTGCCACGGGGCCGACCGCACCTGCGGGTCGCCGTCGTCGGTTCCGGTCCGGCAGGCCTGTACGCAGCCGGTGAGCTCAGCGAGATCCGCGGCGTCGAGGTCACCCTCATCGAAAGGATGTCCGTGCCCTACGGGCTCCTCCGATTCGGTGTGGCCCCGGACCACGGTGAGACCAGGCGTATGTCCGAACGGTTCGCTCCGATCCTGCGACGGCCCAACGTCCTCTGCCTGTTCGACACCGAAGTCGGACGGGACGTCAGCATCAGCGAACTCCGCCGGCACCATGACGCGGTCATCTGGGCCGGCGGAGCCTTTGCCGACCGGACCCTGGGCGTTCCCGGCGAAGACCTCTCGAACTCGGTGTCCGCCCGCGACTTCGTCGGCTGGTACAATGGTCACCCAGACTTCGCCGACCGGGAATTCGACCTGTCGGGCCGGCACGCTGTCGTCGTCGGCAACGGCGACGTCGCGCTCGACATCGCGCGCATCCTCACCCGACCCACCTCGGCCCACCAGGACACCCCGATCGCTCCCGGGGCCCTGCGCGCCCTCCGCGCAAGCAGTGTCGAGGAGGTCACTGTCGTCGCCCGGCGAGGTCCCGCCTCGGCCGCCTACAGCACCGCCGAGCTCACCGCCCTGGCCCATCTGGCCCAAGTCGACCTCCTGGCCCTGCCCGACGAAGCGATGGCGACCGAGCATGAGCTGACCACCGCCGGCCGTCCGCCCTCCGACCTCCTGCGTCGTCTCACCATGGTGAGGGAGGCGGCCGGGCGGGTTCCCGCCGGTCGCCGCCGGATCACCCTGCGATATCGTCTCGCGCCGGTCCGGCTTGCCGGCGAGAACGCTGTGACGGGCATCGTGCTGGCACGCCCCGACGGCGGGACCGAAACGATCAGCACCACACTCGTCATCCGAGCGATCGGCTTTCGCGGCAGGCCGCTGGCTGGGCTGCCTTTCGATGCCGCTTCCGGCGTCGTTCCCAGCCGCGCTGGACGGATCACCGACCCCGTGACTGGCGATCCGCTCCCTGGCCTGTACTGCACCGGCTGGATCCGACGCGGCCCGAGGGGACGTATCGGAGCCAACCGCTTCGACGCGGCCGAGACGGTCACGTCGCTGATGGAGGACATCGCCCGAGGGCGCCTGCCGTACCCCGCCGCGCCCTCGGGCCGCCTCACCGAACTCCTCCCCGGTTCTCGGAACGGACTCGACCAGTAGCCACCGACGACGCGGCGCGGGGCCCGGGGCCGGACTCCCCGGCAGTGATGCAGCTCTCCGACCGTTTCTGCTGGTAGGCGCTCTGCCCATGGCAGCCATGACGCCGCCGCACTCGCCGTTCGGGAGCGTCAGCAGGCAGGGCTGCGCGCTCAACTGGACCCACTCTTCAGCAAAGGGGTGGGGGCAGCAGTCCCGTCGCCGTGCCGGCAGGAATGGGGCATCACTCGTCTCTGATACAGCGACATCCACGCGCCCCAAACCACCCGCCCGATTCTCCTCCCGTGAAAGGTGCCAGCATGGCCGCCGCCCTGGACGCACATGTCGATCGCCTGACCGCCAGGACCGTCTCCGAAGCCCTCGATCACGCAGCCGAGCAATGGGCCGACCAACCTGCTCTTGTCCAAACGTATGGCGGCGGACCCACGCTTACCTGGCGGGAGCTTCGCAAGGAGGTCACCCGGGTCCGCTCCGGATTGGAGCGCCTTGGCGTCACGACCGGCGACGCGGTCGGCATCCTGCTGCACCACCAAGTCGAGCTGCCCATCACCTGGCTTGCCGTCGTTGAGGCGGGCGCCACAGCCATACCCATAGACCCTCATCACACGCCACGTGAAGTGGCATGCACACTGAAGGAGACCGAAGCCCGCTGGATCGTGGCCGCTGCCGACCTGGTCTGGGAGACCCTCAGGGAGGGAGCGATCGGCCCGATTCCGGTCGACCGAATCATTGCGCTCGGGCCCCCCGTGGCCGGGACCCGCCATTTCACCGAAGCAACCGCTTGCGACCCAGACCCTCGCGCCGATCGGGCGAACTATCTGTACACAGAGGACATTTGAACATCACTTGCGGTCGCAACCTACTCGGAGCGCCCTCCTGTAGCTCCCACGCGTGACCGCTCCTGAAGTGCGCCCCACAAGCCACCGGACCGGCGCGTGATCCACCTGGCACGGCGCCAAACACCTCCGCTTCCCGGACAAGCAGCATGTCGGGTGGGCGAGGACGCAGAAGTGCCCCTCTCGCAGGCCGTGTCAGAGCTGCCCGCGAAGGGGGCCTCGCCCTCGCGGGCGCGGGGTGTCGACACGCGCCTTTTCCTCAACGGGCGCCGCCCGCCTCTGAAGCGTCCGCAGAATACGGCGCACCCGGGGCTTGAGGGTCGACGCACGCCGACTGAGGCTCCCGCCAGAGGCCCCCTACTGCGCCACTGAAAGCCGACGGGTCCGCCGTGCGCGGCTTGGTGTCCGTGTCGCTCGGCCTCGTCGCCAAGTCCGTTCTCCACTGGGGCACCACGGAACAGAAGACGCGGTGGCTCCCCCGCCTGACCTTGGGCGACGCGCTCGGCTGCTTCGCACCGACCGAGCCCGGTACGGGGTCGGACGCCGGCAACCTGACCGCGCGGGCTGTTCGGGACGGTGATCACTACGTGATCGACGGCAGCAAGATGTTCATCACCAACGGCACCTGGGCCGAGGTCGCCCTGGTCTTCGCGCGCACGGGCGAACCGGGTCACCGGGGAGTGAGTGCCTTCCTCGTGCCCACCGACACCGTGGGGCTGACCCGCACGACGGTCCACGGCAAGCTCGGGCTGTGCGGCCAGCCGACTGCGGAACTGGTCTTCGACCGCGTCCGCGTCCCGGCGTCCACGATGCTGGGCCCCGAGGGCAAGGGGTTCACCGTGGCGATGTCCGCGCTCGCCAAGGGCCGTATGTCGGTGGCTGCCGGCTGTGTCGGCATCATCCAGGCGTCCCTCGACGCGGCGGTGACGTACGCCGGCCAACGCGAGCGGTTCGGCGCTCCGATCGCCACGTCGCCCTCGCCGGCGTCCGGCCCGACGACCTCGCCGCCACCGCGATCCGCGCCGCCCTGGACTCGGTGCCATCCCTCATCCCGGCCCGAATCGACGACGTCTACTGGGGCGCCGCGAACCAATCCGGCGAGGACAACCGCAACGTCGCCAGGATGGCCGTCCTGCTGGCCGGCCTCCCCGACTCCGTCCCCGGCGCCACCGTGAACCGCCTCTGCGCCTCCGGCCTGGAGGCCGTCACCGCGGCCGCCCGGACCATCGGTTCCGGCGAGGCCGACGTCGTACTCGCGGGCGGCTCCGAGTCGATGAGCCGCGCGCCCTTCGTCCTGCCGCGTGCGGACCAGGCGTTCCCCCACCACCAGGAGATCCACGACACCAAGCTCGGCTGGCGCATGACCAACCCGCGCATGAAGGAACTGCACCACGTTCTCTCCATGGGCGAGACCGCCGAGGAGGTCTCCGCCCGTCACGACATCAGCCGCGCGGATCAGGACGCGTTCGCCCTGCGCAGCCACCGGCTCGCAGCCGCGGTCCGGGAGCACGGCCTGTTCGACGCCGAGACCGTCCCCGTCATCTGCCCCGCCGGTACGGTCGTGGCTCACGACGAGTCGATCCGTGCCGATACCACAGCCGAGAAGCTCGCCGCCCTCAAGCCCGTCTTCCGTCCCGACGGCACCGTCACCGCCGGCAACGCCTCACCCATGAACGACGGCGCGGCTGCCCTGCTTCTCGGCCAGACCCTCTGCATCAACGGCGGCGCGCGCTGACCGCGGCCTTGTCACGCCAGGTGGCGAGGGCGGAGCCCTGAACCAACCAGGGCTCCGCCGTGCCACACTCTCCGATCCATGACCGTCCGCCACTGACATGTGCTGTGGCCATCACCCGGAACAGCGGGAACCTCAGCCACTGAACAAGTCGACGGCGAAGCAGCCAGCTCGGGTGAGGTCCAGGGGGCCGTGGGCGATCTGGTCCCTCAGCGTCAACCCCCTGGCGTCGCACAGACGGCATCACCTGGCCGTGGCTGTCAGACAGCGGCAATACGCACGCGGAAGGCCCTGGACCATGTCGCCAGCCTCTTCACCGCATCGACCGTGAGCGGGCCGGCACCGCACAGCGGTGAGGCACAGCATCTGAGACACCCAGACCGGTTCCGCAGCGCTCGGAGCCGCCTTCGTAACACCTGCATCCACACCTCGTCGCCTTCAACCCGCACCGCAGTGCTCGACAGGCACTGCAGCGTCGGCGGTGCGACATCTTGTGAGATATTCGCGACGTTATATAAGGTGCGTCATACGACATCCCTCGTGGGGATCGTCCCATCTCCGAGAGAAGGAAGGCCCAATGACCAACGCACCAGGCAGCGAAGGCACGAGTCCGGCGCCGGCAGTGGTCGGCCAAGTGATCACCGGCGAGGCGTTCGTGGTGACCCGTGAGGACGTGGACCGCTTCGAGAGCGGCACGTGGGTCGACCGTGCCTACCCCGAAGGCGCCGTCCCGGAGTTCCCCGAGACTCTCGTCGAGGGCTTCCACCTCCTTTCCCTGGCCGACGCCGTGCTCCAGTTCGCGCTCGGGGACGACCGCGGCTCCATGTGGGGACTGAACTACGGCCTGGACAAGGTCCGTTTCGTCTCCCAGGTGCACATCGGTGACCGGGTGCTGCCGACCTTCGAGACCCTCGCGGTCGAACCCAAGGACGGCGGGTTCAAGGTGCTGCGGCGATGCACCTTCACGGTCGAGGGCGCCGAGCGCCCGGCGATGGTCGCCGACTGGTGGGGCTACCAGCTGCCCCGTGGCGTCGTCGAGAAGTCCCGGCGCTTTTGAAGCCAAGTGGCTGAGGTGCGGGCCGCGCCGTTTCGGCAGCCCTGCGGTGCAGCGCTCCGCCGACCGGGACGGCCTCCGCACCCCCACGGCCACGCTCCATAGGAAACAGGGCACAGTGTGAAACCGCATCAGACTGCTTACGAACGCAACGCACCTGACCACCGCGTGGTCGAGCGAGCCCTCGGCGCCGCTCGAAGTGGTGTGTACTGGCTGGAAGAGGCGGGCGCGCAGCCGCGGTACCCGACGCTCTCCGCCTCCACCAAGTCGGAGCTGACCGTCGTCGGCGGCGGCTACCTGGGACTGTGGGCGGCGGTGCACGCCAAACGCCGCGATCCGGGTCTCCGGGTCGTCCTCCTGGAGGCCGAGACCGTCGGCTGGGCGGCCTCGGGACGCAACGGCGGCTTCTGCGAGGCCTCCCTCACCCATGGCAGGGAGAACGGCCAGACGCGCTGGCCCGACGAGTACGACACCCTGCACAAGCTCGGTGACCAGAACCTCGATGCCTTCGAGCAGGACGTGAGCGATCTGGGTCTGGGCTGCCACTGGGAGCGCACGGGCACACTCGCGGTCGCTGTCGAGGAGCACCAGGTCCCGTGGTTGCAGGGTGCCGAGCACGCACTGGACCGTGATGCGGTCCAGTCGGAGATCCACAGCCCGCTGTTCCTCAGCGGCGCGCTCGACCCGACCGGCTGTGCGCTGCTCCATCCCGCACGTCTGGCGCGGGAACTCGCCCGCGTCGCGGCCGAACTCGGCGTCGAGATCCACGAACACTCGGCGGTCGTGGACATCCGCACCGACAAGGCCTCGAACACGGTCGACGTGCGGACCGGGTCGGCAACGGTGAGCTCGGACAAGGTGATCCTCGCGACCAACGTGTTCCGTTCCCTGCTGCGCCGCAATCGCCTGATGACGGTGCCGGTCTACGACTACGTGCTGGTGACCGAGCCCCTGACTCAGGAACAACTGGCCTCCGTAGGCTGGAGCGGCCGCCAGGGACTCACGGACCTGGCCAACCAGTTTCACTACTCCCGGCTGACGCGGGACAACCGAATCCTGTACGGCGGGTACGACGCCGTGTACCACCCGGGCCGCAAGGTCAAGGATGCGTACGAGGACCGCCCCGAGACCTTCGAGCGGCTGGCCTCGCACTTCTTCGCCGTCTTCCCGCAGCTGGAGGATGTCCGGTTCAGCCACCGCTGGGCCGGCGCGATCGACACGTGCACCCAGTTCACGGCGTTCTACGGGCTGACACACCGGGGGCGTGTGGCGCACGCCGCAGGATTCACCGGGCTGGGTGTGGGGGCGACGCGCTTCGCCGCCAACGTGCTGCTCGACCTGCTCTCGGGTGAACCGACGCCCCTCACCGAGCTGAAGATGGTGCGCGAGCGGCCCCTTCCGTTCCCGCCGGAGCCGATCACGAGTATCGGTATCAGCCTCACACGGTGGGCGCTCGACCGAGCAGACCATCGGCAGGGACACCGAAACCTGTTTCTGCGCACGCTCGACGCGGCCGGGCTGGGTTTCGATTCCTGAGCACCGGCCCGGCCGGCAAGCAGGCCATGTTCGGTTCATGACTGTGGCGGGGGGGGCCCCCCCCCGGGGGGGGGGCGCCCGCCCCCCCGCCCCCACCCCCCCCCCCCCCCCCCCCCGCCCCCGGGGGGGGGGGGGGGGGGGGGCGGACGGGCGGGGGCACCCGGCGGGGGGC
>NZ_JBIAPF010000005.1:0-458799 GCF_042888135.1 Streptomyces sp. NPDC003247 | reverse complement strand
GCCCCGCCCGCCCGCCGCGCCCGGGCCCCCCCGGGGGGGGGGGCCCCCCGGGCGCCCCCCCCCCCCGGGGGGCCCCCCCCCGCCACAGTCATGAACCGAACCCTCCGAGCACCGCACGTCCAGGTCACAGGTGCCTCGGTGCGAGGAGCCGAATCGCTCCTCGCACCGGGACATGGGGCCGTCACCGGGCTTGGGTTCCCTGACTGAAGCGGTCCCAGGCGGTGTCGGTCGTGTGCCGGCCGTCCACCATGAGTTCCTTCTTCGGAATGCGCTGCGTCGGGGTCCGCGGGAACGGCTCGGCGCGGTGCTCGACGTAACGGGGCACCTTCTGGCGCGTCAGTCGCTCCGCGCAGAACGCGACGAGGTCGGCGGGGTCGAACTCCGCACCGGGGACCAGTTCGACATACGCCTTGATCTCCTCGCCCATGACCTGGTCCTCGACGGGGACCACGGCGGCGTCCAGCACGGCGGGGTGTCTGCGGAGGACCCCCTCGACCTCGGCCGGAGCGATGTTGATGCCGCTGCGGCGGATGAGTTCCTTGCGGCGCCCCTCGAAATAGAAGACCCCTCGGGCGTCGCGGCGCATGAGGTCACCCGTCCGGAGCCAGCCGTCGTGGAGGACCTCGGCCGTCGCCTCCGGATTGCCGAGGTAGCCCTCGAACACGATCTCTCCGGACAGTTCCAGCTCACCCGTCCCCGGGCCCACGACCACCTGACCCTCCAGGTCGACGAGCCGCGCCAGCACGTCGGGGAGCGGTATGCCCAGCGCCCCGGTACCGACGAACTCCGCGGCGACGTGCGCGGGCATGCTGATGGCGGGGCCGGACTCGGAGGAGCCGTAGGTCTCGCTCCACGGAAAGCCGAAGCGGCGCTCCAGCTCGGCGTGGCGGTCACGCGGGATGGCGAGCGCCGTGGCGTGCCGGATCCTGTGGTCGCGGTCGGCCGGGCCTTCGGGCCGCCCGAGCAGCAGGTTCGGCACGGAGCCGATGGTCAGGATCTCTGTGGCGCCGGACGCGCGGGCGACGTCCCAGAAGCGGGAGGCGCTGAACTTCCGCATCAGGACGAGGGAGTCGCCGGAGCACATGGCCGCGAACAAGTACGTCAGCGGATCTCCGTAGTGGAGCTGGAGCGGCATCAGCATGCGCATCGGTTCCGCGGCGGCTCTGCGGCGCCGCAGGTGCACGTCCATGTAGCGGAGTGTCTCGACGTGGCGGCCGCCCAGGGCCTTGGGCAGGCCCGTGGTCCCCGAGGTGTAGCCGATGTCGACCATGTCGTCGAGGGAAGCCTCGACGTCGGCCAGGCGCAGCGGTGCGACCCCGGTGAGCAGGTGGTCGAAGCCGGACGGCTCCGGGTCCCGGGCCTTGATAACGGTCCGCAGCGATGCGACGGCACCGATCAGTCCGCGCATGACAGCGTCGGAGCTGTCCTCGGTGACAGCCAGCACACAACCGGCATCCTCGACGGCGTACCGGGCGTCGTGGGGTCCGATCTCGGGCGAGACGGATACGACGACACCGCGGTTGGCCAGCACGGCAAGGAAGGCGATGACGTACTCGGCTCGGTTGCCCAGCGCGATCGCGACTCGGTCGCCCGGCCTGAGCAGCGTCGACAGATGGCCCGCCAGACGCTCGGCGTGCTCACGGAGCTGGTTGGCGGTGAAGGCGGCCCCGTCGTCGAACAGCAGCACCTGCTGCTCGCCGAACCGGTCGATACCACGGCTCAGGATCTGCAACAGCGGCTTCCGCGGGCAGCCCTCCCAGGTCCCGGGCAAGTCCTCGGGCCAGGTGACGGGCGCCGCATCGGCAGTGGCCTCGTCGTTCCGCAGCCGCGCGACGGGGCCGACGGGGTCGGTGGCGGACATGGTGTACCTCCAGAACACGGTGAGGGTGCGCTGCAGAGTACATGACTTATTGCTTGCGTTACATAACGCAAGCAACACATACTCGATGCGTCGCAACTCACCCAGGAGATCGCATGTCTGATGAACTGATCTGGAAGAGCGCCGCCGAACTGGGCGAGCTCTACCGGAGTCGCGAGGTGTCGCCCGTCGAGGTGGTAGAGGCCGTCATCGACCGGATGGAGCACGTCCAGCCGGTCCTGAACATCATGGTCACCAAGACGGCCGAACAGGCGCGCGTCGACGCCAAGGCGGCGGAGCGGCGGTTCGCCTCCGGCGACGACCTGCCCCTGCTCTACGGCATACCGGTGACGGTCAAGGACCTGGCCGAGACCGCCGGCGTGCGCACCACGTACGGATGCACGGCGTTCGCCGAGTACGTCCCCGACTTCGACAACATCGGCTGGGCGCGGCTCAAGGCCCACGGCGCGATCCTCCTGGGGAAGACCACCACGCCGGAGTTCGGCCTCCTGGGCGTGGCGCAGAGCAAGCTGACCGGTGCGACCAGCACCCCGTGGCGCCCCGGCTACGACGCGGGCGGCTCCTCGGCGGGCGCCGCTGCCGCGGTGGTCGCGGGCGTCGGGCCGATCGCATGGGGCTCCGACGGCGGCGGTTCGATCCGGGTGCCGTCCTCGCTCTGCGGCGCGGTGGGCATCAAGCCGTCCATCGGACGGGTCCCGTACATCGACTGCGACGACGGCGACTCCACGGACGGGCCGATCGCCCGCACCGTCCTCGACGCGGCCATCGCCCTGGAGGCGACCAACGGGCACGACCCGCGCGACCGCTTCTCCGTGCAGAAGGACACGCGCAACTACATCGAGGCGGCCAGGGCGGCCGGCGACCTCAGCGGGGTCCGCGTCGCCGCCTGCTATCACCTGGGGCAGAACATTCTGGACCCCGACGTGCGCCGCCTGTTCGGCGCCGCACTGGACGACATGCGCGCGGCGGGCGCCGTGGTCGAGGAGGTGGAGATAGACCTCCCCGACACCGAGGAGTACTTCGCCCACATCAACGGCCACTCCTACCAGCAGTACGCCGAGGAGCTGGAGGGCAAGGGCGTGGAGCTGTGGCCCGTCGTCAAGCAACTCGCGCGTCGTGCAACCGAGGTGACGGCCCGTCAGGTGAATGACGCCAACCACGCGGGCAAGACCACGATCTACAACGCCTTCCGAGCGGCGATGGCCGGCGCGGACGTCATGGTGACGCCGACCACGGCGGTGCCGGCCTTTCCACACAGCAGCACACACGGTCCGTCGGCGGTCGTCGACGGCCACCACGTCGAGGCCCTCGGTCACCTCTGCCACATGACGACGGAGCCGCCGAGCCATGCCGGGCTGCCGGCGATCAGCGTTCCGGGCGGATTCACCCCGGCGGGCCTGCCGATCGGGCTGCAGTTCATCGGCCCCTTGTGGGGGGATGCCGATCTCATCTCAGTGGCCGCCCGCTACGAGCGGGCGACGGACTGGCACAAGCGCCACCCCGTGCTCTAGATCGCGCCATCTCCGGCCGGACGGTCCGGGGACCGGCACGTCGGCGGGCTGGACCGGCGGCACTGGTTCGGCCCGCCCGCCTTAACCGGATTGAAACACGTCGTGACCATTGCCGTCGTATTGGGCTTGTTATATCTTCCGCGTTACACGTACGAGACGTGGGTCACATCAGCCGGTGCAGCGCACGTCGTGCACGAAGGAGATGGCATGAAGCGGGTCCGCCCATCGCGGTGGCTGACAATGGTCGCCACCGCACTCGCCGGCACAATGCTGGTCTCATGCAGTGGTAACGGCGGCAAGGATGCGCAGGTCGACGCCACGAAGCTGGTCTCGAAGCTGCCGGCGGGCAAAGGCTCCGTCAACACCGTCAAGTGGAACGTCAACGGCGAGCCCGACACGCTGGATCCCCGCAACGCCGTGAACTACGGCAACGGGCAGATCGTGCGCAACATGTGCGAGGGCCTGCTCAAGACGGACGAGAAGTTCAACGTGACAGACAACCTCGCCTCTTCGTACAAGCAGGTGTCCCCGACAGAGCTGAAGCTCACCATCCGGGACGGAGTGAAGTTCTGGGACGGCAAGGCGCTCACCGCTGAAGACGTCGCGTACAGCCTGAAGCGTTCGGCGGCCGAGGACTCCGTGGTCAGCTTCGGGTTCATTTTCGTCAAGGCCATCAAGGTCACCGGCTCCATGGAGGTCACCGTGACCTTCTCCCGGCCCGACGCCAACTTCGTGAGCAGCCTGTCGTCGCTGGCCGGGGTCGTCATCGAGAAGGACTGGGCCGAGAAGGCCGGCGACAAGGTCGGGACACCCACCGGCGGCCTCATGTGTACGGGGCCCTACAAGTTCGGTTCCTGGCGCTCCGGGAGCGGCATCACCATCGAGCGTAACGACGCGTACTGGAACACCGCCCTGAAGCCGCAGGTGAAGCGGGTCGACTTCTCGTTCATCTCCGATGACACCGCCCTGGCGCAGGCGCTCAACGCCGGCGAGATGGACGGCTCCTACGAACTGCCGCCTTCGACGATCGCCAAGCTCAGCAAGTCGACGTCCGGTCGGGTGGTGTTCGGTCCCTCGACACAGAGCACGGCCCTCTCCGTCGCCAACCCGGGCACGCAGCTGGCGGACGCGAACCTCCGTGAGGCACTGCAGCTGGCCATCGACCGCGAGGCCCTCGCCAAGGTCGTCTTCAGCGGCGCCGCGACCCCGAACTACACCGAACTCACCCCGGCCACCTGGCCCAATGCCGAGAAAAAACTTTACCAGCCCGCCTATGACAAGTGGACCAAGGCGCGGTCGTACGACCCGGAAGCGGCCAAGAAGCTGGTGAAGAAGTCGGACTACGACGGAAGCACCCTGGTTCTGGCGATCATGGCAGGTGACCAGACCGCCTCGCGCGTGGCCCAGTTGGTGCAGCAGGAAGCCAAGGCCATCGGGGTCACGATAAAGATCCAGTCCATGCAGGCGCTCGTCTACGACCAGGCAAGCTACGACGCCAGCAAGCGCAAGGGCATCGACCTCATGTACAGCTCCAACTTCAACTCCCGCCAGGAGCCCCTGGAACCGCTGGGCTTCGACCTGCTGCCGGACCAGGCCTACAACTACACCCACTACGACAACCCGAAGGTGACCGAGCTCCTCAACGACGCCCGGTCCTCGTTCGACCCGAAGGAGCAGGCGGAGATGATCCTCAAGGCGCAGGCGATCTACGAGACCGAGAACGCCACCATCAGCCTCGTGTCGAACAACACCGCCACCTTCCTCAACAACCGCCTGACCGGAGCGATCACTTCCTTCGCCTACTGGTCGATGCCGCAGATGGGCTACCTTGGTGCTGCGAAGTAATCTGCCGCGACGGATCGCCGCAACGGTCTCCGGTGCCGTTGCCACCGTCCTCGTCGCATCGTTCGTGATCTTCGCCGGCCTGACCACCGCACCGGGAGACCCGGTCGCGCAGATCCTGGGCGCCAAGGCCACCGACCAGGCACGCGCGAACATGCGTGCGAAGCTCGGTCTGGACGACCCGCTGCTGGAGCGCTACTGGCACTGGCTGACCGGAGCGCTCCGGGGCGACCTGGGCACCTCGCTCACCACCCGCCAGGACGTCTCCAGCCTCATCGAACCCCGGCTGCTGACGACGTTCCTCCTGGTCGTCCTGGCATCCGTACTCATCGTCACCATCGGTATCTCGCTCGGCGTCCTCGGCGGCGTGAGCGAGCGCGGCCGCGGTGTCGTCGCGACGCTGGTGGGCCTGGGGATCGCGGTGCCGGGCTTCGTCGCCGCGAACGTCCTCGTCGGCATCTTTGCGGTGAAGCTGGGATGGTTCCCCACCTTCGGCAGCGGAGACGGGCTGGGCGACAGCATCTGGCACCTGACCCTGCCCTCGATCGCCCTCTCCATCGGCTACGGCGCCTACGTCACCCAGCTCACGTCGGCGGCCGTCGCGGAGGAGGCCGAGAAGGAGTACGTCACCACGGCCCACGGGCGCGGTGTCCCGTCCCGGGTGATCCTGCGCCACCACACCCTGCGCAATGCCGCCCTGCCCGTCCTGACCGCGTCGGGGCTCTCCGTCGCCGGGCTCGTCGCGGGAACGGTCGTCGTGGAGCAGATCTTCGCCGTGGACGGCATCGGCGCTCTGCTGATCCGGAGCATCACCAGCAAGGACTACCCCGTCGTCACCGCCGTGAGCATGATCATCGTGGTCGCGTTCGTCGTCGCGACGACGGTGATCGACCTGGTCCAGGTAGCCCTGGACCCGCGTGAGAGGGCAAAGGCCGCATGACGATGACCTGGGAGGAGACGGTCCAGGCCTCGCGCCGCAAACTCGGCTCGCTCGGTCAGCCGGCACTGGTGGCGTCAGCCGTCCTGGCCGGACTGATCGCGGTGCTCGCCGTGATCGGCCCGTGGATCGCGCCGCACGACGCGGACGCGACCGACGTCCTGTCGGCGAGCCAGGGACCGAGCGGCGCGCACTGGTTCGGCACGGACTCGCTCGGGCGGGACATTCTGTCGCGTGCGCTGACCGGCGCCCGGCTGAGCCTGACGGCTCCCGCTCTGATCGTGGTGATCAGCTCGGTGCTCGGCACCGGGCTGGCGATCTTCAGCGCGTGGCACGGCGGCTGGGTCGACCGGATGGTGAACCGCTGCCTCAATGTCATGTTCTCGGTGCCGGGCATCCTGGTGGCCGTCCTGGCCTCGGCCGTGTTCGGCGCCGGGTTCTGGGCGCCCGTCATCGCTCTGGGTATCGTGTACATGCCGTACATGGCCCGGGTCGTGCGCAGTGTCGCCATCCGCGAGCGCCAGCGTGCCTACGTCGAGAGCCTCCAGCTGGCCGGAATGTCGTCCTGGCGGATCTGCGTCCGCCATCTGGCGCCGAACGTCCTGCCGATCGTGGTCGCCCAGGCCACCTACGGCCTGGGAGCCGCTCTGGCGGACTTCGCGGCCGTGTCGTTCCTCGGCCTGGGCATCCAGCCGCCGGCCTCGGAATGGGGTGTCATGGTCTCCGACGGCAGGTCGGAACTCCTCAACGGGGAGTTCCAGCAGACCTTCGTGGCCGGCACGTTCATCGTCGTGACGGTGATCGTCTTCAACGTGCTGGGCGCCCAGCTTTCCACCCGATCCGGAGGGCGTCGATGAGCCCGCACTCGTTGCTCACTGTCGAAGACCTGGACATCACGGTGAAACACCGCGGCTCCAAGCGCCCGCTGGTACGCGATGTAAATCTCTCGGTGGGCGCCGCGGAGTCGGTGGGCCTGGTCGGGGAATCCGGCTCGGGCAAGTCGCTGACGATCAAGGCGGCCATGCGTCTGCTGCCCCGCAACGCCTCGGCCGGCGGATCGATATCGTTCGACGGCCACGACGTGAACGGGCTGGGACGACGGGACCTGGCCCGGTACCGGTCCCGCGACGTCGCGCTCATCCACCAGGACCCTCGCGCGCACATCAACCCCAGTCGCACGATCGCCCAGTTCATCACCGAGGGAGTGGTGCACACGGGCCTGATGAGCGAGGAGACCGCCCTGGAACAAGCCTGCGCCCTGATGCGCGACGTCGGGATCGCCGACGCGGAGAAGCGGCTGAAGCAGTACCCGCACCAGCTCTCCGGCGGTCTGCTCCAGCGCATCATGATCGTGGCCACGATGCTGCCGTCACCACGCCTGATCTTCGCCGACGAGCCGACCACGGCGCTGGACGTCACCGTCCAGTCCGACGTGATGGCGATCCTCATGGAACAGATCCGGGATCACCACATGGCGATGCTGTTCGTGACGCACGACCTGGACCTGGCCGCGGCGGTCACGGACCGGCTCGCCGTGATGTACGCCGGAACCGTCGTGGAGACGGGCGACTCCGAGGACATCTGCTCGCGCCCGCTGCACCCCTACACCGCCGCGCTGCTCAGGTCCCGGCCCTCGACCACCGAAGTCCGGCGGCTGACCGCCATTCCGGGACGGCCGCTCGCGGCCTACGAGGTCACCAACGGCTGCTCCTTCGCGTCCCGATGTCCGTTCGCGAAGGACCAGTGCCGCAACGAAGTACCGCAGCGCCGGCTGATGGAAGGCAGGACCGTCACATGTCACCGAGCCGAGGAGATCACGGGGCCGCTGCGGGAGCAGGTGTCGTGACCGTCGCCGCCCAGCGGAAGCCGGCTCTCGAAGTCACGGGGCTCTGCAAGACGTTCCACAGCCGCACCGACGGCGAGCGCGCGGCGCTGATCGACGTGTCCTTCTCCATCGAACCGGGCTCGTGCCTCGCGGTGGTGGGGGAATCCGGCTCCGGGAAGACCACGGCGGCCCGCATCGTCGCCGGCCTCGAGACAGCCACCGCCGGCGAGATCCGGCTCCCGGACCAGGCCAAGGCCAAGACCCGACGCGGCGTCCAGATGGTGTTCCAGGACCCCTACGGCTCGCTCGACCCGCGCCAGGCGATCGGCTCCGGGCTGCACGAGCTGCTCCGCATCCACGGTCTGCGCAGCAGGTCCGAGCGCCGGGATCGTGTCACCGAGCTGCTGGAGTCGGTGGGCCTCGACGAACGCCACGCCGCTCAGTACCCGGACTCGCTCTCCGGCGGACAACGCCAGCGTGTCGCCATCGCTCGCGCGCTGGCACTCGATCCGGCCCTGCTGATTCTCGACGAGGCCGTGTCGGCACTCGACGTGAGCGTCCAGGCGCAGGTCCTCAACCTGCTCGCCGACATCCGCGAGACCTCCGACATCAGTTACATGTTCGTGTCGCACGACCTCGGTGTGGTCCGGCAAGTGAGCGAGACCTGCGTCGTCCTCGAACACGGACGCGTCGTCGAGACGGGCCGCACCGCGGACGTCCTGGACGCACCGAAGCAGCCCTACACCCAGGCGCTCGTCGACGCGGTCCCACGCCCCGGCTGGCGCCCGAAGCGCAGAACGGCCTGACCCCGCCGCGCCGCCGGACTGCCGGGCATCCGAGACCGGCTGTCCGGCGCCGGGCGTTCACCACGCGCAGATAATATTCGTTCTGTTACATAACTATGGAGATATCTCCGTGAGTACTTTCCTCCCTGTTGAACTCACCCCCCTGCACAAGTCGTTGCGCGGCAAGTCGATGCCCGAAGCGCTCGACACGGCCGCTGCCACCTGGCCCGACGAGCTGGCGTTCCACGAGATCGAGGGTCTGCAGAGGTCCCTCAGCTGGGCCGAGTTCCGGTCGGCCGTGACGGGCCTGCGCTCAGGTCTGGAGGCTGCGGGGGTGTCACCGGGCGACAAGGTGGGCGTCCTGATCACCAATCGCATCGAGTTCCCTGTCACCTGGTTCGCCGTGGTGGAAGCCGGGGCCGCGATCGTGCCGCTCAATCCGAAGTACACCAGCAAGGAGATCGACTTCGTCCTGGGCGACGCGGGTGCAACCTGGCTGGTCGGCGAGGGCACGCTGGTCGAGGCCCACGTGGTGGACGGCAGGGTCGGACCGGTCGACCTGAGCAGGGTCGTCCTCGTAGACGCCGAGAACCCGGCCGCCCTGAGCTACACGGACCTCCTGGCCAGTGCGGCCACGGACCGGCGGACGGACATCGACCCGCTGGAGGTCACCAACATCCAGTTCACCTCGGGCACCACGGGACTCCCGAAGGGGTGCCTGCTCACCCACGAGTACTGGATGGAACTGGGCATCTTCGGATCCCTGCTGGACATCTCGTCGCGCCGGCTCCTCGCGGACCACCCCTTCTACTACATGCAGAACCAGGCATATCTGATGCTCGCCATCTTCAAGGGCGGGACGCTGTACATCACGCCCGGCCTGAGTCGCCGCAAGTTCATGAGCTGGCTCCACGACTTCCAGATCGACTTCGCCTGGATCGACGAGGACATGCTGGAGTTCCCCGAGGATCCCCGGGACGGCAAGCTGGCCATGAAGCGCGCACCGGTCGCGGGCATGCCGGGCTGGGCCTACGAACCGCTGCTCCAGCGCTTCGGCATTCGCGGCCGGGAGTGCTACGCCAGCACCGAACTCGGCAACGGGACCGCCGTCCCCTACGACCGCGATGACCTGGCCGGGAACGGAAGCATGGGATTCTGCTTCCCCAACCGCGAGTCGAAGGTGGTGGACGAGAACTTCGACGAGGTTCCGGCCGGCACCGCGGGCGAACTGTGCATGCGCGGGCCCGGCATCATGCTGGGCTACCACAACCGGCCCGAGGCCAACGCCGAGCTGTTCCTGGAAGGCGGCTGGTTCCGCACCGGGGACATCGTGGTCAAGGAAGCCGACGGCCAGCACTTCTACAAGGGCCGGGTCCGGGACATGATCCGCCGCAGCGGCGAGAACATCTCCGCGGCCGAGGTGGAAGCCCAGATCGCGACGCTCGACGGGGTCTGGGAAGTCGCCGCCGTTCCGGTCCCCGACCCCGCCCGCGACGAAGAAGTCAAGATCATCGTAGTGCGGGAGCCCGGCTCCCGCCTCTCCGCGGAGGACATCGTCACATGGGCCCGTCAGGGCCTCGCATCGTTCAAGGTGCCCCGCTACGTGGAGTTCCGCGACGAACTCCCGTACACCCCGAGCGGCAAGATCCACAAAGCCGCGCTGAAGGAGGAGCCCGAGCCGCTGCACGGCGGCGTCGTCGACACCAAGGGCCTGACAGGGTGAGATCGGCGGGTGCACGACGCACGCGGACTCGTTGCACCCGCCCCTCGAACGGCTCATCAGGCACGACCCCACCCGATGGACGGCGACGCCACTGGGCCACCCCTCTATACTGACTTCGGCTTGTCAGGGTGAGGCTGGATCGTCGAGGGTCAGGCCGGTTCCGGCTATGAAGCCGTCGAGGGTGTCTGGCCGGTACTGAAGGCGCTTGAGTCGGTTGCGGACGAGGGCTTCAAGTCGGTCCAGGGCGACGACGGCGAGGTTGGCCAGGCTGCGTTTGACGTGCGCCCACACCCACTCCACGGGGTTGAGGTCGGGCGAGTAGGCGGGCAGCAGGAACACCGTCAGCCATGCACGCTCGGCAATCAGCTCCCGCATGGCGTGGGAGATGTGGGTGTTCAGCCGGTCCCACACCAGCACGACCGGCGCCTTGACGAGCTGGTGGACGCCGTCGACCAGCGCGATGAAGTCACGCTCGCCCATACTGCGGCGCCCGCCCCTGCCCGCTGGGTGAGTGCGCAGGCGGTGGCACAGCCGGGTGCGGAAGCCGGGCCGCATGGCGATCAGCCCGGCCACGGACAGCCGTCCCGAGCGTCGCCCGCTGACGGTCACGACCGGGGTCTGTCCACGCCGGCCCCAGGTACGTCCCCTGGGCGGTCTGCGGGTGAAGCCGGCTTCGTCCTCGAAGCAGATGTAGCCTCCGCAGGCCGCCCGGGCTCTTTTACCTCCGCCCAGGTCGCCTCCTTCCACGCCTGGACGGCCCTCTCGTCGCGTTCGGCCACCCGCCGCGCGGGAACCTGCGGGCTGAAGCCGAGCCGGTGCATCAGCCGCGTGGCACCCGAGACGCTGTAGGAGAGGTGGAACTTCCTGCCGATCAGCGTGGCCACCCTCGCCGCCGTCCACACCTGGTCCTCCACCCATCCGTGCGCAGCCGGCCCCTGCTCCAGATACCCGGCGAGCTTTTCCAGACAGCGCGGGGACAGACGGCACCGCGATCCGCTCGGGCCACGGGAGGCCAGAGCCTGCACGCCGCCGTCCCGCCACAGCTGGTGCCACTGGTAGGCCGACTTCAGGCTCACCCGCAGGCGCCGTGCCACCTCCGGCGGCTTGATCTTCTGCTCGAACAGCTCGGCCGCCTGCATCCGCACCGATTCCCGGCGCCGACGTCCCACAGCAGTCAGCCCGCCCCCATCCGCATATCTCACACACCACGGGATACAGGCACCGCTCCAGGCCCTTCAGGGACTTCGCGAAGATTCACCCTGACGAGCCGAAGTCAGTAATATGTGCACCGTTGTATAACGGTTCTCAAGGGGAGGTGCGGTGCCGATCTTCGTCGATCACGAAGAGCGTCGTGAACAGATCATCACGGCAGCGACGCGGGTATTGAGTGAGCTGGGATTCGCAAAGTTCACGCTGCGTGCGGTGGGAACACGCCTGGGTGGCTCCGTCACCTTGGTCACGCACTACTTCCCGAGCCGTGACGCTCTGCTCGACGCGATGCTGGAGCGAACGCTGTCGGAGGCTCGCAGCAAGCAGGACGAACTCATGGCGATCTCCGACCCTCATGAGAGGCTGCGCGCCACGATCGAGTATTTCCTGCCTCTCGATGAGGAGACGATGACCATCGAGCGCGCGCGGGTGGCGCTCGCGAGTCATCGTGAGGTCGAGCCCTCGGTCGCGGACCACATGGAGCAGATCGACCCCGGGATGAGGGCACTGGTCCGGGTCGCTCTCGCGGAGTTCATCCCCAGTGACGAACTCGAAGAGACCGTCGACCTGATCCGCTTGTGGACCGCGGGTGTGGTACTCACGGCCATCGAGCACCCGGACGCCTGGACCCGGGATCGGCAGCTGGCTGCCATGGAGCGGTTCATGAAGCTGATGAACCTGCCGAGCCTGGCAACCTGAGGCCGTGGGCGGCACCGAACGAGGACTGCGGCCAGGGCGGAGCGACTCGGCTGTTCAGCTGCCCTGTCCCAGTCGTCCGCCGCGGACGGAGATGCGTAGCAGCGACGGCCGGTCACGGTCCGAGTGGAGGGTCTGCCGTACCGGGGCGGTGGCTCCAGGGCTCCAGAGGTCATCGTCCGTTCCCGGGTGGACGGCGCAGAGCGGGAAGCAGGAGGTGCTGACCGCGAGCCGTAGCGAGTGGCCGGCCCGCAGGAGGTAGGCCGTGTCGCCCATGTCGACCACAGCCCGGACCTGGCAGGACCGGGTGTGCGCGACCTCGGCGCCCTCGACGATCAGGCGGGTCCGGCCTGAGGGGTACACGTCGAGAAGGCGCGCGATCACGTGCGTGGTGCCGGTCGTCGCCTCGACCTGGAGTTCCGCCTGGATGTGCCCGACGGTCTCGACGGACGCCTCCTGCGTCTCCGATGTGAACGTGGCGACATCCGCACGGTCGGGCAAGACGGTCTCGTCGGGCAGGTCGGCGCACTGCCCCCATGCGGAGGTGATGAGCCAGGGAACCGGGTCCGTCGGATCGTGGGTCCACGACACCGAGGCGGATCCGAAGGTGGCCCCCTGTGCCAGTGTCCCTCCGTGGCACGAGCCGGTCGCCTGATCGAGCCGGCCCAGCCGGAGCAGGACCTCCGCCGTGTCGCCGGGCGCCCAGCGGCCGGCCACCCGCCAACCGGAGTTGGCCACCTCGTAGCGCACACGAGGAGCGCGCCAGACCCCGCCCCGATCAATGGTCGAATCGGCGCGCGGGTCGGCCTGCGCCGGCCTGCCGGCCTGCGACCAGACGGCACCCGTGGACTCCCTGAGGGTGAATCCCATGCCGATCGACTCCGATCTCCGCTACCCAGAGCGCGTTGGCGTGGGCGGGAGGACCGGCGGATCCGTCTGCGGTGGACGGCCGGCAGGTCCCTCATTTGACGAAAGAACCGTCATATAACAGACGTTGCACGATCTTGGCCCACACATGAAGCGCCGTCAAGACGGGAGCGGCGAGTCCACCAGTCCCGCGCCGAAGGGATGCGGAAGATCACGCCCCAGGCTTTCGCGCGCCCGGAAACGATCTCGGGTGCACGAGCTCCCCCGTATCGCGCACCCGCCCTTCGCTCCCCCTTGACGTAACCGATCCCAGGGCGTTTGTATAGCGAACGCTTCATAAAAGCCTGGAGGGGAGTACTCGTGTCCGATGATCTGATCTGGCTCAGCGCCCATGAGCTCGGTCGTCAGTACCGCAGCAAGGAGCTGTCTCCCGTCGAGGTGGTCGAAGCCGCGCTGGAACGCACGGAGCAGGTGGACGACCGCTTGAACGCCATGGTCACCGTCACCGCCGGCGAGGCTCACAAGCAAGCCCGGGAGGCGGAACAGCGCTTCGCCGCCGGTGACGACCTTCCCCCGCTGTACGGCGTTCCGATCACGGTGAAGGACCTCACCGACACAGCTGGTGTGCGCACCACCTACGGCTGCGTCGCCTACGCCGAGCACGTGCCCGACGAGGACGCCATCACCTGGTCCCGGCTGAAGGAGGCCGGGGTGATCCTGCTGGGCAAGACCACCACCCCGGAATTCGGCCTTCTGGGCGTCACCGAGAGCAAGCTGACCGGAACCACGGGCACCCCCTGGGATCCCTCTCGCGCGGCCGGCGGCTCCAGTGGCGGTGCCGCCGCATCCACCGTCGCAGGAATCGCCCCGATCGCCTGGGGCTCCGACGGCGGAGGCTCGATCCGAGTCCCCGCGTCCCTGTGCGGGGCGGTCGGCATCAAGCCCTCGACCGGCCGCATACCTCTGCGGGACAACATCGAGCCGGACAGCACGGAGGGCCCGCTGGCCCGCCGTGTCGTGGATGCCGCCCTCCTCCTCGACGTCACCGTGGGACCCCATCCGCTCGACCGCTTCTCCCTCCCGGCCACCGGCGAACACTACGCAGAGGCGGCCCTGGCCGAGGGGGACCTCAGCGGTCTCCGCATCGCGGCCGACCAGGGGCGCCAGCACGGACCGGTGGACAAAGAGACGCAGCGCGTGTTCACCGCCGCCCTGGAGCAGCTGAGGGCCGCCGGGGCCGTCGTGGAAGAGCTCCAGGTCGACCTCCCGGACCCGCTGGAGTTCTTCGTCGCCTACTGGGGCCCCGAGTACATCAACTACGTCGGTGAGATGCTTGAGAACGGCCTCGATGTGTGGCCGCTGATGGCCGAGGTCGCCGAGCGGGCGGCGGCTCTGTCCCCCGCTGAGGTCGGCCGAGCGGCACGGGACACGAAGACCGAGATCTACCTGGCCTACGCCCAGGTGTTCAGCCGCTTCGACCTGCTGGTCACCCCCACCACCCCGTTCCCTGCCTTTCCCCATGCGGGGGACACCGGCGGCCCCGCCACGGTCAACGGGGAGCCGCTCGAACTGCCCGGGGGTCATCTGCACCGGCTGACCGAGAGCCCCAGCCACGCGGGCCTGCCGGCCATCTCTGTGCCCTGCGGCTTCACGCCTGCGGGCCTGCCCGTCGGCCTCCAGTTCATCGGACCCCGGCACGCGGACGCGGCCGTCGTCTCCGCCGCCGCCCGCTACGAGAGGTCCACCGACTGGTGGACCAGGCACCCTTCCCTCTGACCCTACTGGTGGCCAGAGGCCGTCGGCCCCTCACCGGGTCCGGCGGCCTTCCCCCCGCACCCCTCCGCCGCACCGGGTTGGCCACTTACTTCCGCCGGGCGCCGTAAAGGACGAGAACATGACGGACACCGTTCGCTCCGACCTCTCTACACAAGATGGCTCACACGCCACCGAGGCCGCGGTGCCGGCCACGATCACGAGTCCCTTCGCGCACTCCGCTGTCAGCTCTCCGACCCCGGCTGGTGGCCAAGGCGGCCCCCGCGACGTCCGGCGCCCGGACGATCTGTCCCGCATCCCGTACTGGAACGCCGCCGAGCTGTCCCTCGCCATCCGCCGCCGCGTCGTGTCCTGCGAGGAGGTGATGCGGGCCCATCTGGACCACATCGCCGCCGTCAATCCCAAGGTCAACGCCATCGTCGCGCTGCGCCCCCGCTCCGAACTCCTCGCCGAGGCACGGGAGAAGGACCGCCTGCTGTCGCTGGGCGTCCACCTGGGCTGGATGCACGGCTTCCCGCACGCGGTCAAGGACCTCGCCGACGTCGCGGGCCTGCCCACCACTCACGGCCTCCTCCCCCTCGACCGTGCCCCACGGCCCGACACCGACTCCCTCTTCGTCGCGCGTCTGCGGGCCGCGGGCGCCATCTTCATAGGCAAGACCAACACCCCGGAACTCGGCCTGGGCTCCCACACCTACAACAACGTCCACGGAGCCACCGGCAACGCCTACGACCCCACCAGGACCGCCGGCGGCAGCAGCGGTGGCGCCGCCGTCGCGGTCGCCCTGCGCATGGTGCCCGTAGCCGACGGCAGCGACTTCATGGGGTCACTGCGCAACCCGCCCGGCTGGAACAACGTCTTCGGCCTGCGCCCCTCGTACGGACGCGTCCCCTCGTCCGGCGGCGACGTGTTCCTCGCCCAAGGCGGAGTCAACGGTCCCATAGCCCGTACCGCCCTCGACCTCGCCCTGCTGCTGCGCACCATGTCCGGATACGACAGTCAGGCGCCCTTGTCCCTCACCGAGGACCCCGCGCGGCTGACCGACCTGACCGCCAGCCAGCACGGCAAGCGGGTCGCCTGGCTCGGAGACCTGGGCGGCTACCTCCCCATGGAGAAGGCCGTCATGGACATCACCGGTGACGCCCTCGAACACTTCATCCACCTCGGCATGCGCGTCACACTGGTCGAGGGGCTGCCCGCCGCGGGCACGTTCCGCGGCAACGAGGACCTGTGGCCGACCTGGCTGACCTACCGCCACCTGCAGGCAGGAATGGGTGTCAAGTCCGTCATCGAGGCCGGCTTGGGCGATCTATTGAAGCCCGAGGCTCTCTACGAGTACGAGGGTCTCGCCACCGGCACCGACGGCAACGGCCCGATCAGCGGCATCGACGTCGGCACGAACTCGTTGAAGCGCAGCGATCTGTACAGAGCCTTCCACGCCCTGTTCGAGGAGTACGACTACGTCGTCCTCCCCACGGCACAGGTCATGCCGTTCGAGGTAGGCCTCGACTGGCCCAAAAGCATCAACGGTGTACGGATGTCCTCTTACCACCGCTGGATGGAAGTCTCCACGACCGCCACCCTGCTCGGCGCACCGACCCTGGCCATACCTGCCGGGTTCGATGACGCGGGCCTGCCCATCGGACTCCAGGTCATCGCCCGCAATCACGACGACTTCTCCCTCATGTGCCTCGCCCGCGCGTGGGAACAGCAGACCGACTTCGTCGGTGGGATGCTGCCTGGGCTGCTCACGGCTTGACCCCAGGCCACCGGACGCTGGGTCCGGACGGGTCGCGATTGGCGCCGCCTGCTTCGTGGATCGGATACGCGCCAAGACGTGCCGCGAGGCAGTCACAACGGTGAGCGGTCTCCGTCTGCCCGGCGGCCAATTGACCGCGATGTACGGCTGAGCGTTCGTGGACGTATGAGCGAGCCGGCGGAGGGCTCCCCGGATTCCGGTCAGCCAACACCCGCGACGCGCGCTGCTTGTCGCTGGTGCATCAGCAGGGTGACGAACTCGTCCAGAGTGGCGAGTTGCCGTTGCGGGGTCCACATCTCCGGGTGCTCCACAGCCGACAGGGCCATCCCCGACACCCAGGACCGGGCGAGATCGATGGACGCGTCCAGCCGCTCGGCAGGAACGAATCCCCCCAGCCCGTGCCTGAGCACCGAGCGCATCGCAGGCTCCAGCTCGTCGCTCCGGGCCCGGAGGAGCGGCTCTGCGTGCCGGTACGCCACCAGGGCGACGCGGGCTTTCTCAAGCGCGAGGCTCTCCTCCGTCAGCGGAAGGAACCACCTGAGCGAGGCCCTGAGCCTTTCGAGGGGGTCCTCGATGGAGGCCAGCTCCAGCAGGAAGGCGTCGGCGTTGGACAGTGTGTAGTCCAAGATGGCCTGAAGCAGAGCCTCGCGGTCGGCGAAGTAGTGAGTGATGAGGGTGATCGACCCGCCCATACGCTTGGCGATCTTCCGCAGCGTCAGCTCCGGGAGGCCCCCCTCACTGAGGGCGGCCACGGAAGCCATGACGATCTCGTGCACCCGCTGCTCGGTATCGACCTGTCGTGGCACGCGGCACCTTCGGTGAGTTTTCGCCAACGTTGTACAACACACACTACACATTGCGCGCATCGACCACAGGCCTGTCTGCCGGAACTGGCCGACCGGGGGCGTCAGGGGATGCCCCGGGAATCAACGGTCGCGCCAGCGGCGCTGGACCAGGCACATCCGGTCGACAGGAAGCGGGCACTCGTCTCCAGGAGGAACGGACTCACGACAGGGCAGGCAGACGCTTCTCCACCTGGAGGCTGGAGGCACCACCGGCGTCAGCGTGGCCGCGGCCGGGCAGCTCATCACGGTCTTCGCCCTCGCCTACGCGCTCGCCAGTCCCGTCGCAGCGTCGCTGTTCGGAGCGGTCGAACGGCGTCGGCTGATGATGCGGGCGATGCTCGTCTTCGCCCTGGGCAACGTCGTCGTCGCGGTTTCCGACAGCTACCCGGTGCTCATGGCCGGCCGTCTCATCGCGGCGCTCGCCGCCGCCGCCTTCACACCCACCGCTCTCATGGTGGCCGGAATGACCGCCCCGGCGGAGAGCCGTGGACGCGTGAAGGCACCCGGTGCCCTGCTGGTGCAGGGCGCGGATGAGGACTTCTGGTACGCCGCTCAGCCCGAAGCCGCCGACGGCGAGTGACGCGCCGTCGGGTATGTCGGCGACGGCCTCGGCGGCGCTGCCGCGGACCTTGTTCACGTGCGGATTTCCTTTCAGGTTGCGGTGCCGGGCAGGGCCGTCGACCAGCCGTCGTCGACGACGAGATCGGCGCCGGTGATGTACGACGCCTCGTCCGAGGCGAGGAAAACGGCGGCGTCGACCACGTCGTCGGGTGTGCCGGTGCGGCCGAGGGGGATGTGGCGGGCGATCTCGCGCACAGAGTGGTCCTCCGCGAGGAGGTTGGCGCGGGAGCCTTCCGTTTCGATCACGCCAGGGCTGATGCAGTTGGCGCGGACGCGGTGCGGCGCGCCCTCGGCGGCCAGTTGCCTGGTCAGCGCGATGACGCCGCCTTTCGAGGCCGAATGCGCCGTGCGCCGGTCGGCGAGCGAACCGGTCAGCCCGGCGGCGGAGCCGACGGTGACGACGCAGCCGCGGCTAGGAGAGTGGGTCAGTAACAGGCAACTGGTTGGGAGGCCGTGAGCGGTGAGATCAGTCGCGGGCGTCCGGTTGGCGCCTGTGAGGCCGGGATGAGGTTCTGCCCGTCAGGTGGGCGGCCTGGTAGGGCCGTGACGGGGCCGGGGACCGACTGATCAGCCGACCACGGTGGCGAGTCCGGCGGTTCCGGCGTGTCGGAAGATCTTGCGGAGGTTGTGGTAGGCGGCCAGCAGGCGCCACTCGCCGCGGGCGCCGTCTTCGCCGCGTAGGAGGAGCCGGCGGCCGCTCTGGCAGGTCATGATCTGGCCGAAGACGGGTTCGACGATGGCCCTGCGGCGACTGTAGGCGGCCTGCCGGGCTTGGTCCGCAGCTTGCGGGCCATCCGCTCCTTCAGGGGCCGTCGGTGCCGAACATCTGGTCCTCGGCTTCGTCGGTGGCCTGCGCGCCGGCCAGCAGCGCCTGGGCCTTCGCCTCCAGGGCTGCTGTCTCGGCCTCGATCCGCTCCTCCTTGTCGACCAGGCGGCCGTAGCTCATCGCCTTGTGCTTGGAGGCGTTGGCCTGAAGTCTCGTGCCGTCCAGGGCAACGCGGCCCATCTTGACCATGCCGAGCTTGGTCGCGAGGCGCAGCGACTGGGTGAACAGCTCGGCGAGCGCGTCCAGGTGGCGGCGGCGGAACCGTGAGATCGAGCGGAAGTCCGGGGCTTGGTCGGCGGCCAGGAACCGGAACGCGACGTCGTCGGTGCACTTGCGCTCGATCGCCCGCGAGGAGCGGACGCCGGTGGTGTAGCCGTAGATCAGCAGCCGCAGCATCAGCCGGGGATCGTAGGGCGGGTAGCCGCGCTTGTCGGTGTAGTCCGCCAGCACCGGCGAGAGGTCGAGCACCTCGTCGGCCAGGTCGGCGACGAACCGGGCGAGGCGACCCTCGG
Organism: Streptomyces sp. NPDC003247; assembly: GCF_042888135.1. Lineage (NCBI taxonomy): Bacteria > Bacillati > Actinomycetota > Actinomycetes > Kitasatosporales > Streptomycetaceae > Streptomyces > Streptomyces sp. NPDC003247. The sequence continues at coordinate 439,189 of NZ_JBIAPF010000005.1, read as the reverse complement.
GCAGCCAGTCGTCCAGCGACGGAGGCAGCAACAGGACCTGGTGCGGGTCGAACGCCCGGAACGTCTTGTCCACCGCCGCCGGACGCCCTCCAGACCGCTTCTTCTCGACCGGCTCGACCTCGAACAGTCCATCCCCACCACGCATATCGTGATCATTTCGCATGAAAGATCGCGAAGCGCTGGCGGGTCGCCGCCGGGCCCTCGTGTGTGGCAGTGGTCAGCCTTGCTGGCGGAAGTCCAGCATGTAGAAGACCTTGTCGTAGCGGTGTTCGCCGACGGCGACGAAGTCGGGCAGACGGCCGTATTCGGCGAAGCCCAGCGACCGGTAGAGGTGCAGGGCATTGGTGTTGTCGCCACGGGCGTCCAGGGTGAGGACCTCGATACCCGCCTCCTGGGCGTCAGCGATCAAGGCAGCGGTCAGCGCCCGACCGACACCACGACCATGGGCAGCAGCATCTACCGCGATCTTCTCCAGATCGGCGTGTGGCCGATGGGTCGGTCGGGCGTAGCGGAGCCAGTACCCCAACCCGACAAGCCGACGGTCGAGGTAAGCGGCACGCAGGGCCGCATCCCCGGCCTGCACCGCAGAGACGACGTAGCCGAGAAGTTCCGCCACCTCATCCCGCGAGGGTGGTTCGACCCAGCCCAGCGCGGCACCTCCACTGACCAGGTCCGCCAGGATCCGGTGGGCCGACTCCGCGAACCGGACCTCCAGTTCCGGATCGGAAGTCAGCTCCATGGCGTCAAGGATGGCGGACACATTGGTCACACCGCTGGTCATGGCCGGATTCATGACCGGCAGCCTAGGCCAGCCCCAAGGCCCAGCCGAGGCCCCCCGGCCCAGCCACTGCCGGCCCACGTGCGCGGTGGCCGTGCCGTCCTTACGGTCCCCGGAATCGTCGATCACGATGACCCCGCCGTCATGCGGAGCCGTCGCCGACCCCTCACGCAGCAGCTCAAGACGCCGCTCGTTGACCTGCTCGGCCTCCCAGGGCGATTCGGACAGGAAGAACTGCAGCCGCTGCACCCCCGGCATCCCCGCACCTGCCACCGGCTCCGCCCCTGCCAGGCAGGTGATCGTCTTGTTCCGCTCCCGCGGCGCCAGCAGCCCGGTCAGATACTCGCGAAAGCCCCGCCGCTGGGCGAGGCTGAAGAAGAGGTCGTCGAACCGGGCCGCGTAGTCCTCCAGCGGGCCCGGCGCAGGCGGACACGGACGGCGAGCGGTCATACGCAGCCCCCAGCGGAGCAGTTGACTCCTACCACCGGCCTACGACCAACCCGACCTGACGTCAACCCACACCACCGCCGGATTTAACGAACTACCGGTAGCAGGGCCAGAGATTTGGTATACGACCGACCCACCGAGCACTTACTTCTTCAAGGGGCTCCACGATCGCCGGTTTGGCCAACCGGCGATCGTCGTCTATGTTGCGCACCCAGCGGGCCGCAGCCAGACGCCTCCCTTTCACCTCCTCGCCGTGCCAGCGTCTATCGCAGAAACCTTGATACCCGGTTGCGACGGTGTTGCAGGTTGACATTAACTCAGATAGAGATCAAGTAATCTCGGCACGCTTCCTGTCTGCCGTGAGCGAATGTCGCATCTGTGCACGTCCGACTCTCTCAGACCATGTGCGTTGATCGTCGGCACTGCGGAGGCAGGCAGCGTCATGCGAACATCCCAGGCGATCGACGCCGGCCACCAGACATTGCGCTTCACTCCGCAGCGCAGCCCGATCGCCGAAGGCGGCATGGCGGGTGTGGCAGTACTGGCTGTCTCGCTACTGGGCAGCTGTTTCCCCGTTCAACAAGCCGGCGGCCACGGGTAGGAGGCAAAAGCAGGAACATGTTGCGGCGATCAAGAGGCGGCGGCACCATCAACGATCACGGAGCGTCTTGTCACAACCGAGACAGCTGCGGCACAACGATTCCTACCGCCTACTGGGGGCCATTGCGCAGTCACATGATCCCCTGCCAGGCCCACGGGCCCGGTCCCCTGCGGCCGCGCAGGCAGTCCACTCGATACTGCGCCTGCTCAGCCCATTCCGGATTACTCACGGCATGTTGGGCTGCGTACGTAACCATACGGAGTTCTCGAACACCGGCCAGGATCGGATAGCCGGACCAGTCGGTTACGTCATATCCGTACTCGGCGCAGAACTCGTCGTACTCAGCGGGGGTGACAGCACCAGTTGTACGCGCCCGTACCGCTGTTGAAGTGAGGTCCCATTCCGGCGGACCGAGCGAGAAGCGCTCCAGGTCAATCATCAGGGGGCCGTTGGCAGTACGGACGAGGTTGCCTGGCCAAGCGTCACCGTGCACCGCGCAGTCAGGTCGGCCCGTCGGCCGGTCCTGCCATGCCGCGACGAGCTCTCGGTGCAAGCCCTGTAGCCAGCCGCGGTCAGCCGCGGTCAAGGTCGCAGCCCCCTGCAGACGCTCCTCGATGCGAACGAAGGGATCCAGGTATCCCAGCTCGATGTCCGGAACAGGTAGCGCGTGGAGTTGGAGGAGCAGGTGCGCGACATCGGTGTGGCTGCCGTGCTCGTGCGGCGGAAGCTCCTCCCAGAAGGTGACCGGGCGGCCGTCGGCCTCGACAGGCTGGCGGACGTCGGCGAGGCGAACGGCCGGCACACACTTCTCGGCAAGCCACCGCGCCACGCGTACCTCGCGTTGCGCGGACGAGGACTGGCCCGGACGTGCGATGCGGACGATCACCCGTTGTCCGGGCAGGCGCCATGTCTGGTTCTCCGCCAGCCGTATCGGCTCGGCTCCGCGGGAGTCGAGGCCGACGGCAGCGCACGCCCGCTCAAGTGCGCCACGAGCGGGCGCTGATGCCGATGTGGTCATACGGAGACCGTAGCGGCGATGCGCTCGCGCAGAGCCTGCGCCTCCCCCACTGCGGGGTGCTTGCCGGCGAATGCTCCCAGCTGGCGCAGGTCGTCCGCGGCCCGCCGGGAGGTGAGGCGGCCGGCCTCGTCCAGGGCGTCGTGCCCGATCACCGCGGCCTGTCGGGGATCTCCCTTGGCCATGATGAGTGCGGCGAGCTTCGTACGGGAGATGGCCCGGGAGCGTTTGAAGGCGTCCGAGTGACCCTTCACCGCCGTGGCGAAGCGGCGGGCCGCCCGGCCTGGATCCTGGCCCGCAAGGATGGCCAGGTCGAACAGTGCATGTGCCGTGTCACCGTTGTGCTGGGCTTCGTCGTAGTACGCCATCCACGGCGGGTCATCGGCCGGGCGTGCCTGGGCGAACGCCTCGTCGGCCTCGCCCACGGCAGCCATGCAGTCACGGACGTTGCCCAGCTTGCCGAAAGCCCTGGCTCGCGCCGTGTGCAGCATGGCGCGCTCGGTCGCGGTGAGCCGGTCCGAGCGGACCAGGCCCTTCTCTGCGTAGGTCAGCCCGTCATCGGGCCGGCCGATCCAGACCGCCTGGCGTGCGAGGAAACTGTAGGACTTGGCCCGCAGGTGCCAGTCCCCCGCCTCTTCAGCGCAGTCAGCGGCAAACGTGAAGGTCTTCGTGGCGTAGTCGTGGTTGTAGAAGTCGAAGGCGGAGGCCCCGACGACGATGCCGAGGCGAGAAACGGCCGCGAAGAGGTCGGACCTCAGGTGCTCCGGGCACCTGGTCTGCAAGAGCCCTGCCGCCCATTGCATGGCCCGGCCGGCAACGTCGCCGACCATGCCCCCGCCTCCGTACTTGTTGTCCCAGCCGCTGACGGCTGCGGCGACTTCCTGTACCTGGTCGACGTCACGAGCGCCGATCGACTCGGGCAGTGTCAGTCCGGACGGGGCGAAGGCTTGGGCCAGATCTACGGGGGCGATGGCGGCCAGGCCGCTGACATGGAGGAACACACGACGGTCCACGGACTCTTGGCTCCCAGGGCGAGGAGATACTTCGTCTCTCCCCAGGATGCGGCCTTCGCGCACCTGAACGGTTGCCTTCCGCCTTCCGCCGGAGCGCTTATCGGCATCAGCGGGCTTCTTATCGGCATCGCGTCGGCCGAAGACCATCGGCCAGGACCGGTCGAAAACCCCTCCGGTGCGCAGGACCTCGTCAAGTCTCTGCGCAACCTCTCGCTGGCAGGAGGGGTACTGCCCCTTCTCCACTGACAGGATCATGTCGTCGCTGACCTGCACCAACCGTCCAAGCGCCCGCGCTGACAAGCCCTCTGCCTTGCGTCGCAGACGCAGCTCGTACCCGAACCATTCCTGCGGGGAGGAACCAGGGTCGAGGGGCTTCTCCGGCTGCGGCATCTTCGTTCCCTGTCGTAGTGATGCCGAACTCTTCCGGCTCTCGGCATCAGCCTCTGCGCGCGCCCGGCGCGCTCTGACTCAATAGTTGCTGATTGGTTCGGTCCCAGTACACACCGCAACCGCGACCCGCTGTACAGCTTCCGGCACAACGGACGGAGCACCGATGAGCGCACTTCTCGAGACCCCTGACACGACTGCCTCGGTCCGCGTCGCATCCAGAAGCAGTCGCGGCCAGCTCACCATGGACTTCGACGTGGAGAGCAGGCACTTGGGGCTCGTCCGCGGCGTCGTCGGCCAGTACCTGACCTGGTGGGAGATCAGCGACGAAGCAGCCGACCGTGTGATCTTCGCTGTCAACGAACTCCTGACGAACGTGCTGGAGCACACCGAGCCCGGCGAAAACGGGTGCCGGTCCGCCAGCCTGCTCGTCCAGCACGTCCCGGGCGGGATCACCGTCGTCGTCCGTGACCAGGACCCCAGTCCCCCTGTGCAGAGGACGGGCGATTCCCTCGACGAGGAGAGCGGTCGTGGACTGGTCCTCGTCCGTGCCCTGGTCGACGAGTTGTCGGTGGCCATGTCCGACCCGGGGAAGGACGTCTGGTTCTTCATCGCCGACCCCGTGGCTCCGGCCGCTCGGCTTCCCTGACTCCTTCCTCGGCCGCACACCCCGCCATCCGCACGCCGCCCTCACAGCCCGGTCCAACTCAACGTCGGCCCCGGCGCTTTGGAGAACAGACACGATGAATCGCTTCCCTCGGATCGAGCAGTACGGCCTTGTCGGAGACATGCAGGCATCTGCCCTCGTATGCGACGACGGCTCGATCGACTGGCTGTGCCTGCCCCGCTTCGACTCGCCGGCCGTGTTCGCCGGGCTGCTGGGCACACCGAATCACGGTACCTGGCGGATAAGCCCCGCGGTTGAGACGGAAGCGGTGCCCGCAGTCGCCGATCAGCGCCGCTACCGAGGCGACTCTCTCGTTCTCGAATCCGAGTGGCGCACGTCCTCGGGTGTGGTCCGCGTGATCGACTTCATGCCGCCACGCGATGGAGCGCCGCAGGTGATCCGGATTGTCGAGGGTGTGACTGGTGCCGTGCAGATGAGTTCTTCACTGCGTCCACGTCTGGGCTACGGCCGCGTCAGTCCCTGGATTCATGGGGACGGCGGACGTGTGGTCGCCGAGGCCGGAGCAGACGCTCTGTGGCTGGACACGCCTACCGAGCAGGTCGAGAAGGACGGCAGCATCGTCAGCTCCTTCACCATCGCCGGCGGCGAAAGTGTCTCCTTCGCGCTGAGCTGGAGCCCCTCCCACGCGGCGCCCCCGGAGATCCCGGATCCGTACGACGCTCTGGTCTCAACCATGGGCTTCTGGCAGGACTGGGTGCAGCAGTGCTCATACGACGGCCCCTATCTGGACGAAGTCGTCCGGTCCCTGATCACGCTGAAGGCTCTGACCTACGCGCCGAGCGGGGGCATCGTGGCGGCGCCGACCACCTCTCTGCCGGAGGAGATCGGTGGCGGGCGGAACTGGGACTACCGCTTCACCTGGTTGCGTGACGCCTCCACCACCTTGGCCGCGTTGCTGGGCACCGGGCACCGGCAGGAGGCACAGGCGTGGCGGCGGTGGCTGTTGCGAGCGGTGGCAGGGGATCCGGAGAACCTGCAGATCATGTACGGGATCACCGGGGAACGCGACTTGGAGGAGCGAGTGCTGCCGTGGCTCCCCGGATACGAGGGGTCGGCCCCGGTCCGGATCGGCAATGGTGCCGCGCATCAACTGCAGCTCGACGTGTACGGCGAGGTCGTCGAGACTCTCTACCTCGCGCACCAGGCCGGTGTCGCTCCCTGTAGTGACACGGCGGGCCTGCACCAGCAGCTGATGAGGCAGCTGGCAGAGCACTGGCGGGAGCCGGACGAGGGGATCTGGGAGGTCCGCGGCCGGCGTCGGCACTTCGTGCACTCCAAGGTGATGGCCTGGGTGGCCGTGGACCGGACGATCCGGCTGGCCGAGTCCGGCGCCCTCGACGTCGACCTGTTCGCCCTGATGGAGCTGCGCGAGACCATCCACAGTGAGGTCTGCACGCAGGGGTTCGACCCGGTGCGCAACACCTTCACCCAGTCCTACGGCTCCTCGGAACTGGACGCCGCCCTGCTGCTGATTCCCCGGGTCGGGTTCCTCCCGCCGGGTGACCCCCGGGTCATCGGCACCGTGGACGCCGTCCAGCGCGAACTCTGCACCGGCAGCGGCCTCGTGCGGCGCTATCCGACGGCTGGGAGCGACTCCGGAGTGGACGGCCTGGCGGGGGACGACGGCGCCTTCCTGCTCTGTTCCTTCTGGCTGGTGGACGCTCTCGGCCTCATCGGCCGCATCACCGAGGCGCGAGCGCTGTTCGAACGCCTGCTGGTTCTTCGTAGCGACCTCGGCCTGCTCGCCGAGGAGTACGACCCCGTGGCCGCACGCCAGCTCGGGAACTTTCCGCAAGCGTTCTCCCACATGGGGCTGATTCAGAGCGCACTGCTGCTGGACCGTCTCGCCGCCTCGCCGATCCATGGCTCGGTCACCGCTGAAGACGTACGCGCCGCTGACGGCCCCGGCGTCGACGCCGTCATAGGCGCGTCCGTGTCCTCGAGTGTCGCGGGGGCCTGACAATGGACCTGGTACTGGCCCTGCTGGCGTCGTTGCCCGGTGCCGGCGCAGCGGTGTACTTCCACCGCACAGCCCGATCCCAATTGCGTCGTGCGAACCGGCTGCACCAGCACTCCGAGCGGCTTGGCCAGCAACTGGTGGCCGCCGAACAGTTCCTGGGGCACATGGCGAGTTCCGTGGTCCCGGCGGCCGAGGCAGCAGCGCGCGCCGGCCAGTCCTGCCAGCCTGACCTGGTGGTGCCGTCGCAGTTGGTGAGCACACCGATCGCCGGCGCGCTGGGCCTCCTCACCGATCAGGTCTGTTCTGCCATCAGCACCACTGGCCACCTGGTCCGGGGCGCGGCCCAGGAGCAGCTCGCTCAGAGCCGGGTGGAAGCCGAGCGCCGTATCGCGCAGGCTCGGCAGGAGTCCGTGGACGTGGCCCGGGCAGCGGTGCGGGCGTTCGCCTCCAGCACGGTGCAGCGGGCCGCGAAGCTCAGCAGCACGATCAGCGCCGGTGTGCGCCGTCACGTGTCGGACGACGCGTACGCCACGCTGGTGGAGATCGACCACCTGGCCCAGCAGATGCTGTCGACCGCTTCCGGATATGCCGTCCTGGCCGGCGACAAGCTGTCACGGCGCTGGCCGGCGACCACGCTGACCGACATCGTGCGGGCGGCCATGGGCCGAGTCGAGGCATACCAGCGCATCCAGCACACGGACATGGACTCCCTCGCGGTGGAGAGCCGGGCGGTGGAGGCCGTCGTGCACAGCCTGGCGGTGCTGCTGGACAACGCGCTGCGGTACTCCCCTCCCAACGCGCGGGTGCACGTGTCCCTGGAGCACGGGGCTAACGCAGCCTTCCTGGTCGTGGACGACGCCGGTCTGCGGATGGAGGACGAGCGTCTGTCCTGGGCACGCGAGGTGATGGCCGGCCGGCAGCACGACGACATCACCCAGCTGGGCGCCTACCCGCAGACCGGGCTGCGGGTCGCGTCCGTCCTCGCCGGCCAGTACGGCTTCCGCGTCGAATTGACGGCTCCGTCCCTGTACGGCGGCACCCGCGCGGTCATCGTGCTGCCGCAGCCCCTGCTGACCACCCCCAGACCGGCGCAGCCGCTCGCCGTGGTGACGCCGTCGGCAGCACAGTCGGCTCCCGCCCCGCTGACGACACAGGCGCAGTCGGCTCCCGACACCACCGCGAGCGGCCTCACGGTCCGCCGGCGCACCTCACACACCGCCACCGCTCACACCCGCCCCGCGCCCGCACCTGTCGAACCGGGCAGCCCGGCCGTGGCCGCCGCCTGGATGGAAGGCAGCCGCCGCGGTCGCAACGAGCAAGGCACCACTCCCAGCACTGACGAAGGACGTTGAACATGCCGGACACACGCTCGAACACCCTGGGTTGGCTGCTGGACGAGCAGCTCGGATCCGTGGAGGGTGTCCGATACGCCGTGCTGCTGAGCGGCGACGGCCTGCTCAAGGCCCGCACTCAGACCATCGGCCAGGAGGACGGCGAGAAGCTCGCGGCGCTGACCGCCTCGCTGCGGGCCTCGGGCCGGGCCTGGGACGAGTTCACCGGCGGCCAGGGCGTGCGCCAGCAGCTGATCGAGAGCGTCGGGAACATCGGTCTGACGACGGCGGCCGGACAGAACACGATGCTCTCGGTCGTCACGACCGGCCCCCACGCCGACGTCGGCCTGATCAGTCACCACATGGCGCTGCTGGTGGTGCGTCTGGGCGATCAGCTCGGCACCGAGGAGCGCGAGCGCGTCCCGCAGCCGGGCGGGGGCTCCGCGGCATGACCGGGCCGCGGCGTGACCCGGACATGGTCAGGCCCTACGTCCGTACCGGTGGACAGGTCCGTCCGGGCCGGAACGTCCACCTGGAGAGCGTGGTCATCGCCGCGAGCGGTCCCACCGACGCGCTGGGGCTCGACGCCCGGCGGGTGATGCACCTGTTCTCCCCGGGCCGTGGCGGACTGGCCGTGGCGGACATCGCCGCAGCGCTGCAGCTGCCGCCCTCCACCGTCCGGATCCTCGTCTCCTCGCTCATGGACGGCGGCCACCTGGCCAGCCCGGTGGCCGCCGTCGCCGACCAGCCCGACTACGACCTGTTGCAGAAGGTGCTTGATGGACTGCGAGAACTGGTCTGACCCGCGGGGCGCCGTCACGTACGTGCCGGTCACGGTGACCCAGTCCGCCAAGATCGTGATCGCCGGCGGTTTCGGGGTCGGCAAGACGACCTTCATCGGCAGCGTGTCCGAGGTGCGGCCGCTGCGGATGGAGGAGCCGATCACGGAGGACAGCGTCGGCATCGACGACCTGCGCGGCACGCCGGAGAAGACCACCACCACGGTGGGCATGGATTTCGGCCGCATCCACATGGCCGGCGGTGCCCTCGCCCTCTACCTGTTCGGGCTTCCCGGCCAGATCCGCTTCCAGCCCCTGTGGGAGGACCTCGCCGAAGGCGCCCTCGGCTGCCTGGTCCTGGCCGACACCCGCAATCTGGACGCCTGCCACGGTGCCCTGGGCCTGCTGGAGGCACAGGGCACCCCGTACGCGGTCGCGATCAACACCTTCCCCGACGCCCCCGTCCACGAGCCCGCCGAACTCCGCCAGGCCCTCGCTCTGGACCCCGGCACACCGTTGACCAGCTGCGACGCGCGCGACCGTATCTCCTCACTGCATGCGCTGATCACGCTGACGGAACACCTCGCCGCGCACCGCGCAGCCATCACCCTGGAGCCCACACCATGACCTCCGCCAGCTCCGTGCCTCCGGCCCCGTCGCTCAGGATCGCGCTGTACGACCCCGGCTTCGCTGCCGACCCGCACCCCGCCTACGAACGGATGCGGGCGTCCTACGGCGCCCTGGTACCGGTCGAGCTGGCCCCCGGCATTCCGGCCACACTGGTCATCGGCTACCTCGCCGCCCGCCGGATCCTCAACGACCCGCACCGCTTCCCCGCCGACCCGCGAGCGTGGCAACAGCAGGTGCCGGTCTCGTGCCCGGTGCGGCCGATGATGGAATGGCGGCCCAACGCCCTGCGCAGCAGCGGCGCCGCACACGCCCGCTACCGGGCCGCCAACACCGCCGGCATCGACGCCGTCGACCAGCACGAACTGCGCGCCCTTGTCGAAAAGATCGCCTCCAGCGCCATCGGAGACTTCCTCGCCGTCGGCCGCACCGACCTACTCACCCAGTACGCCTGGCCTATCGCCTTCCGGGTCCTCAGCGGTCTACTGGGCTGCCCCGACGGAATCGGACAGCGCATCGCCGACGGCATGGCACGCATCTTCGACGCCACCGACGCCGACCGCGGCAACCACATCCTCGGCCAGGCCGTCGCCGAACTCGTCGCTCTGCGCCGGCAGCGGCCCGCCGACGACATCACCTCCCGCCTCCTCGCCCATCCGGCGCACCTGGACGACGAGGAGATGGCCCACCAGCTGGTCACCCTCTACGGCGCCGGCATCGAACCCCTCACCAACCTCATCACCAACACCCAGCTGAAGATCCTCACCGACGAGGACTTCTGCGCCGCCCTGCACGCAGGCCAGTCCACCGTCCGCGACGCCCTGGACACCGTCCTGTACACCGACCCGCCACTGGCGAACTACTGCATCACCTACCCGCCCCACCCCACCGACGTCGACGGCGTCCTGCTCCCCGCCCACCAGCCGGTCGTGATCAGCATGGCGGCCTGCAACAACGACCCCGAACTCACCCAGGGCCCGGGCGGCATCGCGGGCAACCGGGCCCATCTGGCCTGGAGCATCGGCCCGCACACCTGCCCGGCCCGCTCCCACGCCTACCTCATCGCCGAGACCGCGATCAGCCACCTCCTCGACGCTCTGCCCGAGATGGACCTCGCCGTCCCGGCCGCGGAACTGCGCTGGCGGCCCGGCCCGTTCCATCGAGCCCTCGAAGCCCTGCCCGTCATCTTCCCGACCGCCCACTGAAGGAGACCAGCGTGACCGAGCAGCCGATACTCGTCCTCGACCCGACCGGCTCCGACCGCCACACCGAGTACCAGGCTCTGCGCGCCAAGGGACCGGCCGCCAAGGTGGACATCCTCGGCGTCCACGCGTGGGCCGTCACCGACCCCGCCCTCCTCAAGCGCCTGCTGAACAGCCCGGACGTCTCCAAGGACGGCCGCGCCCACTGGCCCGCGTTCGCCGAGACAGTCCCCCACTGGCCCCTCGCCCTGTGGATCGCGGTCGAGAACATGTTCACCGCCTACGGCCCCGACCACCGACGTCTGCGCCGCCTGGTCGCGCCCGCCTTCAGCGCACGCCGCACAGCCCGCATGCAGTCGGCCGTCGACTCCATCGTGACCTCCTTGCTCGACCGGCTGTACGCGCTGCCCGCTCACGAGCCTGTGGACCTGCGCGAGCACCTGGCCTACCCGCTGCCCATCGCCGTGATCGGCCATCTCATGGGCGTCCCCGACAGCCAGCGCGACGCCTTCCGCACGGTCGTCGACGGCGTCTTCGACACCACCCTCAACCCGGCAGAGGCCCAGGCCAACGCCGCTGGCCTGTACGAACAACTGGACCAGCTCATCGCCGCCAAACGCCGGGCTGCGGGCGAGGACATGACGTCCCTGCTGATCGCGGCCCGCGACGACGAGCACGACGGCGCCGGTCTGTCCCATCAGGAACTGCGTGACACGCTGCTGCTGATGGTCAGCGCCGGATACGAGACCACCGTCAACGTCATCGACCAGAGCGTCTACACCATGCTCACCCGCCCCGACCAGCTGGAACTCGTACGCGCAGGGGCCATCGACTGGAACGACATCGTCGAAGAAACCCTGCGCCACGAGCCGGCCGTCAAGTACCTCCCCCTGCGCTACGCGGTCAACGACATCCCGCTGCCCAACGGACAGACCATCGCCCGCGGCGACGCCATCCTCGCCTCCTACGCCGCCGCCAACCGCCACCCCGACTGGCACCACGACCCCGACACCTTCGACGCCACCCGTCCCAACCAGGACCACCTGGCCTTCGGGCACGGCATCCACTACTGCCTCGGCGCGCCCCTGGCCCGCCTCGAAGTCGCCACCGCCCTGCGCATGCTCTTCGAACGCTTCCCCGCCATCCGGCTCGCCGTCCGCCCGACGGAGCTGAAGCCGGTGCCTTCCCTCATCAGCAACGGCCACCAGGCCCTGCCCGTCCTCCTGCACGCTCACTAGCCCGACCGACCAGGAACCGACATGACAACCGGACCGATCACACAGCTCACCCCGGCCGAGAAACGCATAGCCCAGCACCTCATAAAGGGCATCACAACGGCTGACATATCAACGCAAATGCACCTTTCTCCGCATACGGTCAAGAGCCACATCCGGGTACTACGCGGAAAGCTCCAGTGCCCCCCGCGTTGTTCGCTGACCGTCCTCGTGCAGGCTCTGATGTCCTCTCGACAAGTCGACCCACCCACCTCCCTTGGACCGGCACCTGACCTCAACTCCCAGCAGTTGCGGCTACTCCGGGCGGTCGCTCATCACAGCGGTGCCTACGACATCGCCCGGGCCGCGAAGATCGTGCCTGCCGACGTCCGCGCCGACGTCGAGGCTCTCGTCGCCGCAGCGGGCGCTGCAAACCCGGCCCATATGGTTGCCCTCGCACACGCCTGGAGTCTGCTCGGTCAGAACCAGGAAGCGGCACGGGCGGGAGGAACTCGATGAGCGACGGCACGAAGCTCCGTGTCCGCGGCTCCCCCGCCAACCGCAGAAGGCCGACTTCCGACTCCGGCCAGGGAAGCGCATGGCACGGCCCGTAACCCATCGACATGATCACCACTTCACGCACACGCACCGCGAGGAGACCAACCACATGGCTGAACTGCCTGACGACGACCGTGCGACCGAACTGCGCAGCAGAGTCGTAGATCAGCTCAAGGAAGGCGGCTGGATCACCTCACCCGCTGTCGAAGCCGCCTTGCGCAAGGTGCCTCGCCATCTGGCCGTCCCCGAGGCGCCTCTCGAAGACGCCTACAGCGCCTACAACGCCGTGGTCACCCAGGAAGACGCCGAAGGCATCCCCACCAGCTCGGTGTCCGCCCCGCAGATCCAGGCCATGCAGCTGGAGCAGGCCGGCCTCAAGCCGGGCGATCACGTCCTGGAGATCGGGACCAACGGTCCGAACGCCGCCTACCTCGCCGAACTGACCGGAACGACGGGGCAGGTCACCACGGTCGACGTCGATCCGGCTCCCGCCGCCCGCGCCCGCCGGTTTCTGGCCGAGACCGGCTACACCGACGTCAACGTAGTCGTCGCCGACGGCGAGTACGGAGTACCTGACCGCGCCCCCTACGACGCGATCGTGGTGACCGTCGGCGCCTGGGACATCCCCCCGGCCTGGACGGACCAGCTGAAAGAAGGCGGCCGGCTCGTGGTACCGCTGCGCATCAACGGGCTGACCCGTACCTACGCGTTCGTCAAGCAGGACGACGGGGTGCTGACTGCGGCCAGCGCCCACGTGTGCGGGTTCGTCGCAATGCGAGGCGAGGGAGCCCACAACGCCCAGCAGTTCGCCCTTCCGGGCGATGCGGGCGTGACACTCCGCTTCGACGACGGCGTGCCCGTCGACCCTCAGCTGCTGACCGGCGCCCTGGAGACCCCTCGTATCGAAGCCTGGACCAGCGTCACCGTCGCCAGCAACGAGCCCATCGGCACCCTGCAGATGTACGTGGCGACGATGGTCCCCGGCTACTGCAACATGTTCATCGACAAGGACTTGGCCACCGGCCAGATCGGGCCGACCCACCTCAACTTCTCCCTTGTCGCGGTCGACGGCGCGAACCTCGCCTACGTCGTGGTGCGCCGCAGTGAAGACCGCAAGAGCGCCGAGTTCGGGGTGCACGCGTTCGGCCCCGACGGTGAGGGCGCCGCCCAGCGGCTGGCCGACGCCATCCGCACCTGGGGCAAGGACCACCGTGGCGGCCCGGACCCCCTCATCGGCCTCTACCCGGCAGACACCGCTGATGACCGAATCACCGGCGACCGGATCATCGACAAGCGCCACCGCCGGATCTCGATCTCCTGGCCTGTCGCCCCGTAACGGACAGCAGGCCAGGGCCCTGCACCATTCCACCCCGAACCGGAGAGTGATCACATGACCGTTACCGTGCTCGACACCACTCCCAGGGCCGCAGACACCGTCCTGGCGGACGACGAGTTCACACTCGACGTCCAGGTCGTCATCAGCGAGACCGGTCTCCCGGCGTTCGACTGCCCGACCAGCGACGGCTGCGGAGACACCTGCGCCAACGGTGCCAGCTCTTGCGTCTCCTCCATCGAGGACGCCGCCTGACAGCTCCGTCAGCCGCCGGGGCGACAGCGAAGAGACCGTCGCCCCGGCGGCACCCCGCGACGCATCACCCACCCATGGGGGAGCCAGTGGCACACCGATCACCCAGCAGCTACCAGTGGCAGCCCGCGATTCTGCTGCGGGCATCGACGGCGTCCCAGCCGATACTCGTCCCTGACCTCGACCCGTACGGCGAGGCCTTCGCCGCCCAGGGCCGCCAGTGGCTGGCCCGCGTCTGGCACGCTCCCCTGCCTGCCGCCGTCGCCGTCGCCAGCCCTGTTCTCTGCGAGCGGGTCACCGCGATCCTGGACGGCGCTTTGACCGACGACCGCCGCATCCGGCGCGCCGTTCGCTCCGTCGGCGCCTACCTGCTGCGCTGGAACCACCGCCCCACTCCTTTCGGGGTGTTCGCGGGAGTCACACCCGCACAGCCGGCGGACACGTGGCAGATCAGCTGGAAGACCGGCTACCGCACGCGGCTGCGCCCTGATGCCGACTGGCTGGCCGACGCCATCACCCAGCTGGAGGCCGATCCCGCGCTGCTCGCCCGGCTGGCAGTCGTCGCCAACAACACCGGGCACCAGCGTGGCAACCGGCATGTCGCCACCGGCAAGCCGGTCACCGGGCGCACTGGTGGATACGCCCCCGTCGAGGTGTCCATCCGCCGTACCCGGCCCGTGGCCGCCGCCTTGGACGCGACCCATGCGCCGATCAGCTACAACGATCTGCTGATCGCGCTCGCTGCGCAGTTCCCCACCGCTCGCGCCGACCAGCTCGAACGACTCGTCGCCGACCTCATCAGCCAGCACGTTCTGATCACCAACCTATGGCCGCCCATGACCGAGGCCGACCCACTCGGTTACGTATGCACCCGGCTGGAGCAGGCGGACGCGGCCGCCCTGCCCGATACCGCCACCCTGGCTGCGCGCCTGGCTGAGGTCCACGGCCTGATCAACGAGTGCGGCAGCGGGACACCTTGGGTTACCAGCTCTCGCCTCGTGCAGACGATGCACACCGTCACCCGTATCGCCCCTACCCCTGTGCTGGTCGACGTTGCGCTGGACTGCACCGCCCACATCCCCAAGGCCCTTCTGCGTGAAGCCGCCGAAGTTGCCCACCTGATGGCTCGGCTATCGCCGTATCCTCACGGTTATCCGCAGTGGCGCGACTACCACCAACGGTTCCTCGACCGGTACGGGCCCGGCATGGCCGTACCCGTGCTGGACCTGACCGCCGACAGTGGACTCGGCTACCCCGCCGGTTATCTCGGATCGGACCGCAACCGCGCTCCCTACCAGTGGACCCGCCGGGACGAGACGATCCACCGCCTCCTGCAGGAAGCATCAATAGCCGGCCGGAGTGAAATCCTCCTCTCCCAGGCGCACATCGACGAGCTGACCGCCGACAACCCCAACCCCGTCCACACCGCGCCCCGGGCCGAGATCGCCGTCGAAATCCACGCCCCCACTTTGGACGCCCTCCTGCGCGGCGACTACCGGCTGCTTGTCACCGGAGCACCGCGACCCGGAAGCAGCATGCTCGGACGGTTCGCCCACCTGCTGCCGCCCGACGGGCAAGCCGCGCTCAGCGCAGCTACGCGGCGGCGAGCGTCGGCGCGATCCCGGCACAGCTGTCGTTCAGTCCGCGCCACCGTCGCAACGAGAACGTGGCCCGCGTTCCTCAGCTGCTGTCCCATACCATCCCCCTGGCGGAACACTCGACGCCCGGCCCTGGTGTCATCACGCTGGACGATCTCGCCGTCACCGCCGATGCGGACCACTTCTACCTGATGCGCGCCTCGACGGGTGAGCACGTCGAACCCCGTGTCCCCCACGCCCTGGAAGCATCCGTCCATACGCCTCCGCTGGGTCGCTTCCTGGCAGAGATCACCACCGCCCGCACGGCCGCCTACAAGTCGTTCGCATTCGGCGCCGCATCGAAACTGCCGTACCTGCCCCGCGTCCGGTACAAGCGGACCATCCTGCGCCCCGCCCGCTGGCTACTGTCCGCCGACGAACTGCCCGCCCGCTCCGCGTCGATGACCGACTGGGCCAAAGCCCTCGACCAGTGGCGTGACCGTCTGCGCGTACCCGACCGGTTCGCCGTGGCCGAGAACGACCAGCAGCTGCCCATCGACCTGACCCGGCACCTGGACCGCGACCTGCTCCGCTCCTCCCTGGAGCGCATCCGCCTGGTCGAGCTGCGCGAGACCGCCACCCCACAGGACCGGGCCTGGATCGGCCGCCCCCACGAACTCCTCATCCCCCTCGCTCACACCGGGGCCGAGGTCGGTACACAGAACGTGGCCCGCACCCCAGCCCTCCTCACGGCTCCCTGCACGTCGATACGTTCCGCTGTCCTGCATGCCCGGCTGCACGCCCACCCGTTGCGGTTCGACGAGACACTCACCGCGTACCTGCCGGATCTGATCGCCAAGTTTCCCAGGCCGCCACGCTGGTGGTTTCATCGGTACCGCGCGGGCACCGGCCAACACCTGGCCTTGTACCTGGACCTCTGCGACCCCGACGACTACGGGCAGGGTGTTGCCCTCGTCCGTAATTGGGTGGCAAACCTCACCCGGCAGCGTCTCGCCAGTGGCCTGGAGGTGCTTCCGTACCAGCCGCACACCGGCCACTTCGGTCACGGCTCCGCGCTGGCCGCGGCCCATGCGGTGTTCGCCTCGGACTCGGCCGGTGCCGTCGCGCAGATACGTACCTCGACCGACGACAAGTCCACGGCACAGGCGCTGGCGGCCGCCAGCATGGTCGACATTGCCGTGCAGTTCACCGGCAGCTGGGAAGCGGCAGCCGAGTGGCTGATCCGTGCTCTGCCACGCGAGGCCGGACCCTTGGACCGCGCCATGATGCGGCGGGCCGTCGCCTTGACGGGTCCCGCCGCCTTGCTCGAACTGCCCGCCGGTGACGGCGTCGCCACCGCCTGGCAAGCCCGTGCTGCCGCCCTGACCGCCTACCGTCGGCATGTTGCCCACGGCCGGGACAGGGAGGCAGTGCTCCGGTCGTTGCTGCACCAGCATCAGCTCCGGGCCCTGGCCGACGATCCGGAACAGCAGCGCGTCACCGGCCGGCTCGCACGAGCCTGCGCCCTGCACCACCGAGGCAGGCATTCGTGACCATCGCCGAAACCATCATCCAAGCCCTGGCCAGCCCCACCCCGCCGGACCCGGAGCAACCCTGGCACAGACAGTCTCTTTCCGACGGCCCCGCCGGCACGGCCCTGCTCCACATCGAACGCGCCCGCACCGGACACGCCGCCTGGCCCCGAGCCCACACTTGGATCAAGGCCGCCACCCTCACACCGGTCAGCGCCTCCGACACCAGCGGTCTGTTCCAGGGAGCGCCAGCCATTGCCTTTGTCCTCAGCTGCGCCACCTCCCCGGACTCTGCGCGGTATCAACAAGCCCTGACCGCCATCGGCGAGCACGTCACCGCCCTGACACACCGCCGCGTCGACACCGCCGTCCGTCGGGCGCACAGCGGTAAGCGGCCTACCTTTCACGAGTACGACGTGTTCCACGGGCTGACCGGCCTCGGCGCCTACCTGCTGCGGCGGCACCCTGGCTCCTCCGCCCTCGAACGGGTGCTGGCCTACCTCATCACCCTGACAGTCCCCGTCGACGACGACCGACTGGGCAGGGTGCCGGGCTGGTGGGTCGGCCACGATCCCAGCCTCACGCACACGCCCGGCTTCCCAGGCGGTCACGCCAACCTGGGCATGGCACACGGCATCGCCGGCCCCCTGCTGCTGATGGCCCGCGCCCTGCGCCACGGCGTCGCGGTCGACGGCCAGGCCGAGGCCCTCCACGCTGTCCTGGACTGGCTGGACCAATGGCGCCAAGAGGGGCTTGCCGGCCCTTGGTGGCCCGAACACCTCACGCTCGGAGAACTGCGTTCGGGCCGCCCCTCCCGGTCCCGCCCGGGACGGCCCAGCTGGTGCTACGGAACTCCCGGAATCGCCCGCGCGGGCCAGGCCGCCGCCATCGCGGTCCGCGACGCCAAACGACAGCACCAATACGAGGATGCCCTGGTCCGCTGCCTGACCGACCCGCACCAGCTGGCCCGCCTGACCGACACGAGCCTGTGCCACGGCTGGGCCGGCGTCTACCAGACGGCCTGGCGCGCGGCCCGCGACGCCACTGCCGCAGCCTTGCGCGCTGCCGTACCGCGACTCGCCGACCACCTGAATCGGCACGCCACAGCCACCGCGGAACATCCTCCAGGCCTGCTGCTGGGCGCCGCGGGCACAGCCCTGGCCCTGACCACCGCAGCCCGTGACGCTGCCCCGGCCTCCGGATGGGACACATGCCTGCTGATCGACTGACCGCCACCGTCCGCGCCGTCCTTGACGTCCTCTCAGGAACGCCGCTGACGACAGCCGCCTCCTGCACCGGCCTGGAACCCGCCGACCTCGCCGCCGCCACGGCCGTATACCAGGAGGCCGGACAGCAGGCCCTGGCCCGGCAAGCGGGGCCTCCCGCATGGCAGCAGCTGTACATCCAGTTCACCGAGTGGGAGAAGGGCCAACAGATCGTTATCAATCACCTGGCCCCCGTCCTGGACCTGGCGCAGGCCGACGGCCGGATCACCGGCTGGTGGTTCATCCGAAAACACCCCTGCTGGCGGATACGCCTCCTGTCCTCGGACACCAGGATGACGTTGTCCCCGGTCACCGATGTCCTGAACGCCCTCACAACAGCCGGACTTCTCACCTGGTGGCCCGGCATCTACGAGCCCGAGACAGCAGCGTTCGGCGGCACCACCAGCATGGCCATCGCGCACACCCTGTTCTGCGCCGACAGCCACGCTGTCCTGACCACCCCCCACGGCACCCTCGGCCGCCGCGAGCTGTCCGTCCTGCTGTGCTCCACCCTGATGCGCGCCGCGGCCCTGGAGTGGTACGAGCAGGGCGACGTCTGGCACCGCATCACCCGCGATCGCCCCCTCCCTGACGGCACCGATCCCGACAAGATCCGGTCCCTGGCCCGCCAGCTCACACCCCTGCTCTCCGCGGACACCAGCTGGGCCAGCCCCCTGCTCCAGTCCGACCCGGCCCTCCGGCCGGCGGCGGCATGGGTAGCGGCCTTCCAGGACGCGGGCGTCGCACTCGGCGATGCCTCCCGCGGTGGAGCCCTCGACCGCGGCCTGCGCCACCTGATCGCCTACCACGTGATCTTCCACTGGAACCGGCTCGGACTCGCCGCACCCACCCAAAGCATCCTGGCCCACGCCGCACGTACGGCGATCCTCGACCCCGCCGAAGGAACCGGAGCGTGACCACCTCGCCCGCCCACCTGCACCCCGCCGCCGCCCGGCTCCCGCTGGTCTGCCGCTCCCACCTGAACTACCCGAGCTTCGACGCCCGGATCGACGAAGTATCTGCCTGCGCAGCCAAGTCCACGCGAAGCTCACTTCCGGTCACGGACCGGATCAACGCCGCGTGCGCCGCCTGGAATCTGTGTGCGCTGATCGCGTCCGACTGCGGCCTGCACGATTACGCGCAAGACCTCTGCCTCCGCCAGCTGCACCTGTTCCGGCAGGCGTGGCCGGTCACTGGGAACGCCGCGATCGCCGCGCTCCAGCCGCTGGTCAACCTCGTCCGTCTGACCGCCCGAGCCGGGCAGAAAGCGGCCGCCTACGACCAACTCACCGCCCTGCATCACGCCGTCCACCGCGGCGGCCCCGTTACCGTCCACGGGCACGTCATCGACCTGACGGGCTTCACCGACGACACCACCCGCGAACACATCCGCCCGTGGCTGCAATTGGTGATGCTGGACGACGGAACCCGCTTGCTGACGGCAACCGCTCAGTGGGCCAGAGCCGCTGCACACGCCACCGCCTACGACGACGCCCACAGCCGCCTGGGCGAGGCCCATCAGACGCGGGTCATCGCCGCCTTGGCCGACGGAAACCCCGCCCAGGCCACCCAGCTGATCAGCTCTTCCGCATCGGCCGAGCCCTGGGAGACCGCAGTCTCCGACGTCCTGCGCCATCTCGTCCGCGACGCTTCAGGCAACACCGCCCCCATTCACTATCCCGCCCTGGCGACTACCGTGGAGAACCTCTTCCACGAGGCGTCCGCCCACACGCGAATGTTCCGGACCCGGCTGGCGTTGACCGTGATCGAGCTGGCCCCGCCGAACAGCACTGTTCACGCCGGCCTGCGCGAGACCGTAGCCCGTGAAGTCCTCGCCGCCAGCGACGCCCATGTTGCCCGCGAGATCTTGCGCCGCAGCCCGGCCGGTAACCCCCACCGCAAGGAACTGGAAGACGCCGTTCGAAGCGCCGGTCTCGGAGCGGGCCGCCTTCCCGGGACCGCTGGGTCCGTCATGGAACGAGCCGCCCGTATCGCGGGCCACAGCCTCACCCAATGCCTCACCGCAGGGAAGGAAGCGTGACGGCAGCCCCCTGTTGCACCGCTTCGGATACAGGTCCGCCCCTCCCGTAAGTCAGCATCGTGGGACGGTCCGACACCACCAGCTGGGCGCATGGGCCACCCGACCCCGTCGTCGACACGTAACCGCCGGTCTCACCGACCGGTCCCCCTACTAGGTGTGGCGACGCTCGGCGTTTCGGCCACCGCCGCTCCCAGGCCGGCCCCATGCACGGCAAGGGTCGGTGCATCCGGCACGAGTCAACGCCCGCCCAGTCACGGGGTTCCAAGCCCGGCCGAAACACATGTGTTCGATATCGAGGCCCGTCTCGTTGAGAACGATGCCGTGGCCTTCCCCCGATCCCGAGACGCAGGGAGACGTGCATGACTTCACCCATCCGATCCGTGCAGCCACCACCCCCTGCGGAGATCACCTACTCGGGGCAGTACTCCGTCAATCCGCTCGGGCAAGCCGGCTTCCGGAGTCTGTGTGCGCAACTCCCTCCCGTTTTGGGGCGCATCGCGGCCATGGCCTGGGCCATCGACCGCCGCGCCGTCCTCCTGCTGCTGGGCTGCCAACTGGCGACCGGCGCGGCAGCCGCCGCGCTTCTGACCGCCACCGCACAGGCCATGGCCCCCGTCCTCGGGGACGGCGCCGTGTCGGACCGGCTGCGCGCAACGCTTCCGGCCCTGGCCGTCGTCGCGGCGGCGAGCGCGGTCGCCCGGACCTCACTGGCCGTGGCCCGCTACGCCGAGCGGCGCGTCACACCGCGGCTGACGACCGCCATGGACACCGCGCTCGTCGAGGCGGTCTGCCGGGTCGAGGCCGCGGCCTATTCGGGAGACGGTTTCTCCGACCGCCAGGAAGCAGCGGAAATGGGCGTGACACGGACCCGCGTCATGGTCATGGACGCCCAGCGGTTCATGTCCGCTCTGATCAAGCTGATCACGGCGGGTGTGGTGGTCACTGTTCTGCACCCTCTGATGCTGCCGTTGCTCCTGCTGGCCGTTGCCCCGGCAGGGGTCGGGGCGGTCCTCACCGCCCGGGTCGACTACGAGATCCACTACGCGAACATCGCCGACCGCAACATCCGGGGCATGACCCGCTGGTGGGCCACGACGCCGAAATACGGGGACGAGGTCCGCGCCAACGGCATGACCGACTACCTCCTGTACTGGTACCGCGCCCTGTCTGAGCGCGTCGACCGGCGCACGGCGGCCGCGGCGCCCCGGACCCTGCGGATCGCGCTGCTGTCCTCGCTCGCGGGTGGAGCGTTCCTCGCCGCGACCTGGGGGACGCTCGCCTGGCTGACGGTGACCGGGCGGATCGCGCCGGCTGTCGCCGCCACCGCGGTGGTCGGCGTACAGACCACGCTGGGCGCGCTGTCCCAGCTCGTCATCGAGGGCGCCGCCGTCTTCCACACCAGCCTGTATCTCGGTGACATGCAGGCATTCTTCGACGATGCCGCCGCTCAGGCACCCAAGCGCGGTACGTCAGCCGTCGTCGCGCCGGTCGAGGAGATCCGGCTGGAGGAGGTCGTCTATCGGTACCCCGGCAAGGAACGGCCCGCGGTGGACGGCGTCTCCCTGACGCTGCGGCGTGGTGAGATCCTCGCCGTCGTCGGTGTGAACGGCTCGGGCAAGAGCACCCTGACCCGTCTGATCACCGGTATCTACCTCGCCGACAAGGGCCGCGTCACCTGGGACGGCACCGACCTCGCCGGCGCCGATCCGGCCACTGTCTGGGCCTGCACCGGCCTTGTGCCGCAGATCTTCGCGCAGTGGCCCTTGCGGGCCCGGGAGAACGTCACCCTCGGCCAGCCCCACAGTCACGACGACCGCGACGTGTGGGACGCCGTCGACGCGGTCGGCATGCGCGAGGCGATCGAGGAACTGCCTGACGGCCTCGACACCCTCCTGGCACGGGAGATCTTCGGCGGCACCGAGCTCTCCGGCGGCCAGTGGCAGCGCCTGGCCTGCTCGCGGGCCTTGTACCGGCGCCCGCCCCTGCTGATCCTGGACGAGCCCACCTCACAGATGGACCCCCGCGGCGAGCACGCCATCTTCGAGAGGATCAAGGCCATCTCCGCCGACCGGATCACCATCGTCGTCACCCACCGGCTGGAGAACACGAAGATCGCCGACCACATCGTCGTCATGGAACGGGGCCGCATCACCGAACAGGGCAACTACGACGATCTCATCCACGCCGCCGGGACCTTCGCCGACCTGCTCCGCCTGTCACAGGAACGGTGAAAGCCGACTCAGCACCCCGCGGATCAGCGCGCCAACTGGAACGCGGCCGCTGCCACGACGGTACCGAGCACCGTGCCGGCCATGACCTGGTTGCGTGTGTGGTCGCGCAGCTCGACACGGGACCAGCCGACGATGACGACCAGGAGAAACCCAAGGGCCATCCAGGCACCGTAGGTTTGCACGAGCATCGCGCACGCCCCTGCCGAGACGGCCTGGTGCACGGAGATCTTCCAGGCGAAGGTGATCACCGCGAGAATCGCCAGGGTGACCAGCATCGACACGATAAGGGCGATCATCGTCCGCGGGGCATCAGCGACGGCCATAAGGAGTATGCCGACCGCCACGGAGAGCAGGATGACGGCCATGACAACCAGCCGCGCAGGCTTGGCTCCGACGTGCCGGTCCCCCCAGTAGCCCTTGCGTATGCCGTGCTTGATGAAGGCTATGGGAATGATGCCGGCGAACAGTGCACCGACCACTCCCCAGGCGACACCGCTCCAGTGCGCCGTGTGCCAGCCGATCAGCAGAGTAACGGCGATGATCCAGTTCTTCGGCTCAAGCCAGTCGGTGATGCGGCGGGCCAGTTTGGACTCCGCGGGAATCACTTCAGTTGTCACGAGGAGCCCCTTTCCAGGCCGCCGGACCGATGGGAGGTGAGCACGTCTTCTAGGTGGTCGAACTCTGCTACGACAGGTGAGTCTCTGTAAGCACGAGATACTGAACAGAGCCAGGAGAGTTCACTCAGCCGATCTTTTCCGGTGACGCCGAGGGCTGGGTATTCAACGCCTTTTAGTGGGCTTCCCGTTCGAGCGGAGCGAACTGCTACCGCCAGCCAACTGGCTTCCGCCACAGCGTCAACTTCTTCTTCCGGTATGCCTTGCTCGGATACGAATACCCGAGCTCTCTCCTGCACCTCCGCTGACACGTATTCACGCAACGCGAGACACGCGTCCTCGATCTCGATGACGCACCTGTCAAGTCGCAGGTTCACACGAGGCTTTGGTATCGAGGTGGAAAGAACAACGAACGGAACTGCGCCGGTAAGACTGCTCCACAGAGGCTGCAGTCGCCTGAGAGTGTTCCAACCTCGGACGTATTCCACTGCCACCGAGAGCGGAGGCAGACATGCACCCAACACGATCGACAGGATCGCCAACTGCTTGAGGGCGGTGGAGACCTGGTTCTGAAGATCCGGGTATCCCGCTCCGGTGAGGATCTCGACGGCCACGAATCCGACCCGCTGCAGGGCATAGAGGCTGCCGAGTAGAGTGCCGAGGCCCAGGAACCCGAGACCGGCCTTGCCCAACAGATTGCGGCTGTGCCGAACGCCGCTGAGGAACAGCCAGGTGGCGACGACCATGGCGGTGCCGATGTACAGGGTGAACACTGCCGTGTAGAGCACCGGATAGATGGCATGCTGCCCCTCACCGACTCGCACTGGCCCGCCAGGCGTCCAGTTGGCCAAGGCGTAGAAGAGCAGCATGAGGGGGAGCGTGACTCCGAGCGCTGCCTGCCTGACGCGGCGGATCAAGCCCTGCGGACGGACCACGGCGATGACGAAGTCCAGGAGGTAGGCCGCGGAGGTGACACCAAGCAGGTGCTTCAGCAGAGGTGGCAGGCCAATGATGCCAACGTTGTCGTTGATCGCATCCCTGACCGCGGGCACTTCAAAGGTCATGGCCGCGGCCAAGGCCGCGAAGGTCAGCGCCAGACTTCGCTGCTTGTGGGAGTGGCGAATGGACGGCAGGCGCCACACGGTCACGAGCCACAGGGAGCCGGCGACGAGGGTGGGCGTGGTCATGATCGGCGGTTCCTTCGGGGATGAACGAGGGCGTCGTCAAGACGCGTGATGGTGCCCGGCCGCCCTGGTTCTCGGCCGGAGTGGGCGAGCTCCTCGAACAGCTCGCCAAGAGCTGAAGCCGCCACCTCGGCGTCGTACTCGGTCTCGCTGTCGTAGCTGGTCCGGCCGAGCGCGGTGAGCACGGCTAACGGGTCGACACTCTCGGGCATGATCGACAGGAGCGACTCCACCACGCCCGCGTTCTCACTTGAGTGCCCCAGCAGCAGATGCGCCAGTTCATGCCGGACGATTTGCGCTCGATGTCGCTCGCTGGTCGCGGCCACATGGAATATGTGGTCTCCCGTCTCGAATGAGATCATGAGACCGCACGGGGCATTGACACCCCCCATGTCGGGCAATTCATGGAGGTGCAGCGGGCGCCCACGCTTGACGGCCAACTGGTGACATACTTCGTTCACCGCATAGGGGTCGGATATCTCGATCCCCCGCAACTGCTCCTCGCACTGCCGCCTCAGCCGCGCTTCTTTCCGCGCGTAACGCCGATTGAACATGAACGAGATCCTTGCTGTGGCCCCCCTTGCTCACCGACCGCAGTGATTAACCGAGGTCGGGAAGGAGCCTCACACAAGCCCGCCGGGTAGCCAAGCCGACCTTGAAGGCAAATTGGTCAAAACGCCCACACAGGTGAGAGATGTCACGTCATTCCTTGGGTTGATCCAAACCCTCGAGGCGACGCGCCTGCTCGATCACCGTCTTGATCATTTTCAGGCTGTCCGCCGAAAGTCCGTTGGCCCGCAAGGCGAGCCCTCGCACGTTGCTGTCTCCAACGGCGGCGATCAACTCCATGGAGGCCCGGATCTTCTCCGACTCTTCAGCATCGAAGTCGGGGAAGAAGTATTGGGGCGTGACGTTGAAGTGACGCGCGAGCGCTTCAACCGTCTTCACGGTCGGGTTCGGCTTGACCCCGGACCGCAACTGCGAGATCGCACTCTCCGAGACGGTCAGGCCGTCCGCACCCCCCGCCTCACGAATGGCGCGAGACACCTCCGCATTGGTGTACCTCTTGCCCGTCGCCGGGTTCTTCACCGTCTCGAAGAGGTGGTTCAGCTTGTCGGCGAGACTCAGCTGCCGACTGCCGGACGCCGGCGAAGGCGCCCCTGCAGACCCGCTGGACTCCACCATCACCTGACTCCTCCCAGAGCACCTAGAGACCCCGACAATACTCCAGTGATGAAACATGGCCAAACCGCCACCCGGAACACCACGGTGTTGACAGGCAGGGATCACTTTGGCGTATGTTCCAACCACGGCAACACCAAAGTGTTGCGACGAAGGTAGGGGTGGCCACTTCCACCTCTACGACGTTCATTGCACACCGGCACCCCACCAGGACCTCTCGTGATCATGCACCCCGTGCCGCGCCAAGCCGCGCGACTTCTACAGACTTTAAGAACCAAGTCTGGATCTTGACACGAGGTCGTGCGTATGTTCGTCCTCCCCAGGCAGACCGCCCGGGGAGGACGACATGGGGAGCTGCGGCATGCACGCCTTCCGGGCCTCGTAAGCCCTCAAACTGCGACGGCGCCCGAGAGGTGCGAACTCCCGGACGCCGAACGCTGCAACGGTACGAACCGCCCCGGCAAGGGCGGACATCGCCACCATCACCACGCTGATCCCTTCCACGGGGCGTCTCAGCGTGGCAATACCAAAGGAGATTGTTGCATGCGCGCCGCCCTGCGCAAAAGGCCCGGCCGTCCGACCTGCACGGCAGCCCACCTGACTCCCGTCCGCCGCCGTGAGGCCGGGAGTAGCCGATGAGCGTCGAAGCCCGCGAGTGGGCCTGGGAGCACAGCTCCAGCCGGGGTACTGCTCGCCTGGTCCTGCTGTCGATCACCGACCGCGTACCGGATGAGCAGTGTGTTGCCTGGGCATCGGTCGCCAGCTTGGTCAAGCGCACGAACGCGAGCCGGACCGCCGTACGCGACGCCCTCGTCTCCCTCGCCGACAGCGGCGAACTAGAGGCGCTGGACCATCTTCAGGGTCCACAGCGCAGCACGGTCTACTTCCTGCCCCGCGCCGCCGCGTGGCTGGCGAAGCTCGAGGAGGCGACGCGGGAGGACCCGCATGCGTACGTCGAACCGCCCGCGGAGTCGGACCCGGTCCCGGAACTCGATGAGAAGCGGCTCCAGCGGCACGGGATATGGCCGAGGAAGGGGGCGGAATCCAGTCCCTCGGAGCGGAATCCGACCGGTGCGGAATCCGGCCCGCTGCAACGGTATCCGACCCCCCGACGTGCCGGAATCCGCACCCGGCAGGGTACGGATCCCGACCCCCAGAACCGTAGTGAACCGAAGGTGAACCGTAGGGACAGCAGTAGTGGTACCGCCGTCACTACGGCTGACGCCTGGCAGATCGACACAGCCAGCCACGCCTGGGCACTCAAGCACGGGCACCTCGACCGCCTCGGCCAAGACGGTCTGCGAGCGGCGGACGTGAAGTGGCGTGCCCACCGCGCCGGCTTCAAGCCCCGGTCGGCGGCTGCCTGGGCTGCCGACTGGCGCTCCTGGGTCGCCCGCGAGCATGCTCCGGACCGCCCCAGACTCCGCGCCCTGCCCGGTGGCGATCCCGCTTCCTCCGGCGGCATGACCCGCGCCGAGGCACACACCGCCGCCCTCCTCGCCGCCCTCAACGAGCCGACGCCGACCGGAACGGAGGCATAGCCATGGACCGCCGCGAAACCGCCGCGCTGCTGGCCTACATCGGCCGACTGGACCCCCGCACCATCCGCACCGACCAGGGCGAAGCCCGCGACCAGATCGAGCAGTGGCACGAGCTGCTCGCCGACGTGCCCCTGGCCACGCCTAACGGCTGGGACGCCCGCGTGGCCGCCCGCCGCCACATCAGCGTCTCGCCCTACCCGATCTTGCCTGCGGACATCGGCCGGCCGTGGGAGAGCTACAAGCGCGACCGCCTCCACCGGCACACCGACCCCACCCCCTCCGCCGACCCGGACGACCAAGCAGCCTGGACCGCCGAGCTGGTCCGTAGGCGCCATGCCGTCGCCACCGGCCAGACTCAGCCCACCGAGTACCGGCAACTCGGCAGCCACGTGATCGATCCGAGGCTGCAGCCGCTGCTGGACAAGGTCGGCTCCTGCATCCCGCAGGAGGCCCGAGCGGCTCTCGCTCCTTGGCGGTCCGCCCGTGCGGCGCACGAGGCTGCCGTCGCCCGGGGCGAACTCGATGTGCTCTCGGTCCGCTGCGAACGGTGTGGGGCTCCGGCCGGCCGACCCTGCCGTATCCGGCGCATCGACCCCGGCGGGTTCCCCCGCGGCAACAAACTGATCACGGAGCCGCACGAGTGCCGCCGCGCCCTCGCCGCCGCCCAGGACGCCTCGCAGGGGCAGCGGCCCGCGATGGCCTGACCGGCCCTGCCCGCTCGCCGGTGCACCCCGCCCGGTGCACCACCGCGACACCACCGTCCCGCCTCGACTGCGGCGCTCCGCCCGGCACCGCCACCGCGTCCTCGCCTCTGGTGCCCGCCGGCCGACGCAGCAGCACATCCGGAGATTTCTCATGCGCCACATCACCACCCACGACACGCCGGCCACCGGCCTGCGCGGCATCGGCGACACCAGCTGGCAACCCCGAGGTGCCTGCCACGGTATGGACCCCCGGGACGCCGACGCCGTCTTCTTCCCCCTCCCGCGGGACCACGCGGCCATCGCCGAGGCGAAAGAACTGTGCAGCCTGTGCCCGGTCCGCCGCGACTGCCTCACCTACGCCTTGGAGCACGACCTCCAGGAAGGTGTCTGGGGTGGGCTGACCGAGGCCGAGCGCCGCCCCTGGCACAAAGGGCTGTCCCAACGCCTGGACTACAGCCGTGTA
Organism: Streptomyces sp. NPDC003247; assembly: GCF_042888135.1. Classification (NCBI taxonomy): domain Bacteria; kingdom Bacillati; phylum Actinomycetota; class Actinomycetes; order Kitasatosporales; family Streptomycetaceae; genus Streptomyces; species Streptomyces sp. NPDC003247. The sequence goes on along the minus strand of NZ_JBIAPF010000005.1, from coordinate 410,670 downwards.
ATCGCCTTCTTCAACGGCCGCGACGTTCACCTGACCGAGGCAGAGCGCGCTGTGGTGATCGACCACGCCTACGTGCGGGGCTGGCGTGCCGACCGGCTCGCCGCCGCCCTGCAGATAAGCCACAAGCACGCCCGGGACCTGTTGCGGCAGGTCGCCAACAAGGTCTTCGACCGCGACCTGACACTCGGCGTACCGCCGAATCCCTACAAGAAGAAGGGGAAGCAGGCGGCCGGCAACCGTCCGGCGGTCACCAGGCCCGGCACGAAGCGGCCGCAGCACCAGCCTGTGGAGCCGCGGTCAGTGAAGTCGACCTCCGTGCAGTCCCCTTTCGGAAAGGCAGCATGACCCGCCCCGTCCTGTCCCTCGGTGCTGCACCGGACCTCTCCCTCCTTCTGTCCATCGGCATCCCCGTCACCGCCATGGTCCTCGCTCTGTCCGGCTGGGCAGTCCGGCGACGGCATCGTCCGCAGAAACGTCTCAGCAGCCTGGCGGTCAAGGTAGCCGCGGTCGCTGCGCTCGGCAGCACCGCCTACAGCGCGGACACCAGTTGGCGGTTCGCCTCCGACTATCTCGACATGGCCGGCACCGCCGAGCGGATCGGTATGTTTGCCGCCGCCGAACTCGGGCTTTTCGCGACCGCGCTGATGGCCCGACAGAACCTCGCCACGGAGGGCGTGCCGGGGCTTCCGGGGACCCTGGTCTGGGTGATCACCGGAGTACAGGTGATCCCCGCCTACGCCGAGAGCGGCCCCGTCGGCGGCACCGTCCGCGCCTTTGTCGGGCCCGTCATGGCGGCGGTGCTCTGGCACCTCGCCATGGGCATCGAACTGCGACTTCGCACCCCGGGCGCCGCCTCCCGCGGTTTGATCGCCACCCTCGGACGGGAAGCACGTGAACGGCTGCTGTCCCGCCTCGCCATCGCCGCACGCGACCGGGACGCTGCCCAAATCACCCGCGACCGCGCCACCGCCCGCGCGGTCGCCATCGCCGCCCGCCTCGCCGAGTACACACCGGAACAACGGCGGAGCCGGCGTGGCCGGCGCCTGACGCGGCGGTTGTCCAAGGCCATCGGCAGGGCCTCGGTCGGCACCGATCCCGACCAGCGCGCTGAGCTGCTCGCCCAGCTCGCCGCCCGTCGGCACGCACTCGCCCTCGTCACGGTCCCCCTTCCCTCCCCCTGGTCCCCGCGCGACGGCATAGGCACCACCCCGGTCCCCGCGTCAGACACCCGGACCACCACGGTCCCCGTCAGCGGTCCCCTCCCCAACACCGAATCGAGTAAGGACCGGGGACCGCGCACCGGTAGGGGACCGGGGACCGTGAAGGGATACACGGGGACCGTCACGGGGACCGGGGACCGACCCTCATGGACCGAGCCCGGGATCCGGGACTGCTCCTCGGGGACCGGGGACCAATGCGAAGCGACTGCGGCGAGCACCGGGGACCGTAATCCAGGGACGGAAGGCTTTGAGGTCGTCGGCCATGCGGATCCCGACGGCCGCGAATGGATCCCCTATCCCGCGATTCAAGCACCTGAGATGCGCGGACGATCTGAGGACATCGGGTCGGGGAACCATCCCGCAGGGGACAGGGTGCCGAAGAACTTCGAACCGCGGACCGATCTCGTCGTGAACCGGGGACCGAACCACGCCGATCCGGGGACCGACTTCCACGGGAACCGGGGACAGGCGGTCCCTGCCCGGGGGCCTTCAGTTCCGAAGGCCACGGGCAGAGGCAAGGCCGGTGGCTCGCCCCGCGGCCCGCAGGCGCAGCGTCCATCGCGTGGGGTGGAGCAGTCTGTGGAACGGCTTGTCGAGCAGGTTCGGCCTCATGTCCCCGCGCTGCTCGCGCGGGATGGGAACGAGGCCGTCACCCGGGTCCAGCTGCGGGAGATCCTGCGGCGCGAGGGCCTCAAGGGCGGCCGTAACGACCGACTCAGCCTCGTCCTGCAACAACTGCGCAGCGAGGGAAACATCATGACGACAAGGAGCACCCGGTGAAAAACTGCCACCAGTTCGCCATGCTGCGTGGGGAGTACGAGCGGGAGATCGGCTACCTGAGCGCCCACGCCGCCCGGTATGCCGGCAAGCCGGCGGCGAAGTCCAGCGCGACGACCGCTGCATCCACGAAAGCGCGGATGGCCAGGGCGCTCAACAGCCACGTCCAGCGGTGCCCCGAGTGCGGCTGACCAGCAGAGCAGCACGCCAAAGCGCCTGTTTGTCCCAGGTGGCCCGGCTCCTGCCGGGCCACCACCCCCGCCCTGCTCCTGGGAGGCGCCCTTGTGATTCCCCATCCATCCCGCTCCATGTCGAGGGCTGTCGAGGCAAGCGCCTGGGCGGACGTCCTGGTTCGCCGACGGCTCCTGCACTCTGCGGTCCTCACCCCGGACGGGCAGTGGCTCGTCCAGCACACGCCCGACGGCCCCGTCCACGTCCTGCCTGGGCCGTCGGACGTTCTCGAACTGGCCGCCGCCATCCAGCACCGCATCCGCTCCACGAGGACCCGTACCCGATGACCAACCCGTCCGAAAACGGCAACGCCCCAGAACCCGCTCCTGACCTCAACGCGGTACTGGAGCGAGCAAGTTGGGGCGTAAGCGTAGCTTCCGCCATGCCCGCCCCCGAGGGGGCGGGAGAGGACCTGCACCGGGGGGTGCAGGTCCAGCAGGCTTCGACCGAGGGCGGATCGAAGCCGGTACAGGAGCAGCAGTCGACCGCGCGCTCCAGCCGCCGTGAGCACGCTGTGCGCGCCCGTCAGCGTCCGCGTCAGCCGCGCGAGAAGAAGCGCCTGCACCAGCCCAACGCACGCTTCAACGATGAAGAGTTCGCCGTGATCAAGTCCGCCGCCGCCCGGTGCAACCTGTCCGTCGCCGGGTTCCTCGCCCGATCCGCGCTCGCCGCCGCCCGCGATCTCGACCGCACCAGCGCTACGATCGCCGACGAACGCGCAGTGATCACAGCCTTGTTCGACAGCCGGCGCAAGCTCGGCTGGGCCGGAAGCAACCTCAACCAAGCCGTGAAGGCACTCAACTCCGGCGTCGGGGCCCCACAGCTCGAAGCGGCCGTCGCCGCCGTCCGGCGCGCCGCCGTAGCCGTGCACGAAGCATCCGCCCGGCTGATCGAACAGCGCACCACGTGATCCCCAGCGTGAACCATCCCGGTGACCGCACCATCGGACTGCTCGCCTACCTTTACGGTCCGGGCAGACACGAGGAGCACACCGATCCGCACCTCGTCGCCTCCTTCGACGGCATGTCGCCCGACCCCGGCCGTGACCCGAAGGCGACGCTCAAGGATCTGCAAGCTCTCCTCGACCAGCCTGTGCTGGCTCTGCCCGAGCATGCCCGACCCGCCAAGCATGTCTGGCACACCTCCGTGCGCGCCACTGCCGACGACCGCGTCCTCACGGACGAGGAGTGGGGCGAAATCGCCCGGCGTATCGTGGCCGCCACGGGCATCGACCCCGGGGAGGGCGAGCCCGGCTGCCGCTGGGCCGCAGTACGCCACGCAGACGACCACATCCACATCGTCGCCACCCTCGTCCGCGAGGACGGCAGCCGTCCCGACGACTTCCGCTCCGGCAAACGCGCCCAGGCCGAATGCCGCCTGATCGAGAAGGAACTCGATCTCCATCAGGTCGCACCCGGTGACGGGACCGCCGCCCAGCGCCCGACCAGCGCAGAGCGCCACAAGGCCGAGCGTCAGGGCCGGGAGCGCACGGCCAGGGAGGAGCTGCGCGAGACGGTGCGGCGCGCGGTGGCCGGCGCGACCAGCGAAGCCGAGTTTTTCGACCGTCTGGCTGCCGCCGGCCTCCTCATCCGCAAGCGAGCCGCCCCTTCCGGTGACCTGCTCGGTTACAAGGTCGCCCTGCCCGACGACCGCAATAAGGACGGTGAGCCGGTGTTCTACCCCGGCGCCCGTCTCGCGCCGGACCTGTCCCTCCCCCGGATCCGGGAACGGTGGTCCGCCGACGCTCACGACCTGGACCCCACCGCAACGGGGCTTGTCTCGCGGCCGGCGCCGGGCGGCCCTGCGGGTGCCCGCCGGCGTACGGCCTCGGCCGTGTGGCAGGCGATGCTGGTCGTCGAGGGCGGTAAGGACGCGGTCGCCGCCGCCCAGATCGCGGCGGCCGGGGAAGTCCTGGACGCCCTCGCAACGACCTCCGCCGCCCACACCCGGAGCGAATTGCGTCAAGCCGCCTTCGTGTTCGAGCGTGCCTCCCGCTCCCACGTCCGTGCCGAACGTGGGCATGACCAGGCGCTGCGCGAAGCCGCCCGCGCCCTCGTGCGAAGCGGCCCGGCTCTCGGCCGTGGCGAGGACGGCGCGACGACGGCTATGGCGATCGACATGCTGTTCTTCCTCATCACCGCGGCAAGCCACTGGCACGCCAAGAAGGGGCACGCCCAGCAAGCCGCCGCAGCCCGCCAGGCCGCCGCCCACCTGCGCGCCGCCTACCAGACCGCCGCTGTCCAGCCCCTCGGCGCCCTCTACCAGCGCGGCCGGCACCTGAGCCGGCCTCTGCTGCACCGGCAGACCGCAGTGCTGCGCGAAGCGCTGCCACAGCTTGCCGAGCAGATTCGGGCCGAGCCCGGCTGGTACGCGCTCGCCGCCACCCTCGCCGACGCCGAAGCCGCCGGCCACAACCCGGCCGCCCTCCTGGACGACGCCGCCGGGCGCCGGGAACTGAGCACGGCCGACTCCGTCAGCGACGTTCTCGTATGGCGGCTGCGCCGGACCGCAGACCTGCCCGCCGACACCAGCCATGCCGTTCCCGTCAGCCCCAAGGCCGAAGTGTCCGTCCGGCGGACAACCCGACGACCGGAGGCGCGACGTGGGCGTTCCTGACTGTGCACTCTGCGCATGGATGAGGTCACGGGACCTGGGCACGATCATGACGTGAGCAGGACGAGGCAGAGCAGAATCACCCGAGTACTCAACCAGATACGCAGCAGGCGCAGGTCGCACATCGACGAGCTGCGCCGTGTACATGAGCAGATGCGGGCGGAGCTGGAAGGCTAGGGGCCGCTGAACGTGCTGCGGATACAGGCCGAGGGCCAGGCCGCGGCCGTCGTGTCCGCGTGGATGATGTCCTCCTGGTTGTCTCCGGCTCACCAACCCTTTTCGACCTTCACCTCGCCAGGGACCTCGCATAGGTGGCAGAAGCCCGCTGACGCCCGGAGCCACACCAATGCCCGGGAAGCCGGGCCACCCCTGAGAGGGGTGGCCCGGCTTCCCGGGCATTGAGGAGGAGGGCTTGCTGCACGCCTGCCGTCAGGTGGCCGGTGCGCGCAGGAGCCGGGCCTGGGTGCTCTCGGGCAGCACACGGCGCAGGACCGGTGCGGTCGAGCTGAGAGAGCTGGCGAACGCGGCGACCAGGTCGTGGGGCGTGCTGGCACTGAAGGAAGCGGCCCACAGGCAACGTGCGCCCGGCACAGGCTCGGCCCATGCCTGCCAGCCGACCAGCCCCGGCTCACCCGCCTCGCTGATCAGGGCACCGCGCGGGTCAGCGTCCTGAATGAGTGGCGGTACGTCGCCGAGGCTGATCTGCGTGGCGAACGTCGGATCGATCGCGGCTGTGGCGGACTGGTCGATGTCGCGGATCCAGCCGTGCGCGGTGACCGCGTCGATGACCAGTTCGGGGCCGCCGAGCGGCGTAGCGGGCTGGTCGCGGGCATCGACCGCGGTGAGGAAGTCAACGAGGACTTCTCCGGGGACGTCGGAGGTGAAGTAGGCAGACCACTGCGCGAGCGGGTTGCCGACATCCTGGCGGGCACTGATCTGCCAGGCGATCGGCAGGTCCCCCAAGTGGAACGGCTCATCCGCGAGGACCCATTGGGCCCAGCGCAGGGCGTCGGGGCTGATGTGCAGGACGGTGCTGCGCAGGACCTGCCGATCCTCCGGCTGCTCGTCCGGCTCCTGCCGTCCGCGGACGATCGTCAGGCTCGTCCAGCCAAGGCCGGCAAGCGTGTCGGCGATGGCGTCGTAGAGGCGTCCATCGTCGCCGGCCAGGTGCCGGGGACCGACCCAGTACATGCGCTGTGCCGGGTTCGGGTTGGACGGATCGAGGGGGAAGTCGGCGTTCAGGGGCGCCTCCAAAGACTGGCAAGGCTACTTGCTGACGGCGGTGCGGCGGAGGTGGCACGGGGGCAACTGGACCGGGGCAGCCAGGCCAACAGAACAGCGACCTCGGGCGGGAGGTGCCCGAGCTGGGTGTCAGCGTCACAGCCCTCCGCGAGATAGACGACCTTCTGCCCGGTCTCGTCCGTGGCCTGGACGACTTGTTCGAGGCGGTGGGCCATCGGGAAGAACGGGTTCATGGCCTGCCGCACCGGAGCGGAGCGCTTGCAGCCGGACAAGAGATCGATGAGATCGGCGACGGTCATCTCCGTGCATGCCACGGTCAGCCTCCTTGCAAGGGGACACGGGTCGGGCGGGCTTGATATGTATCCCGCCGGTGAGCGAAGGGCAGCAGCCTCCGCGGGAGAGCGAATCCGGTAGGTCCGTCGTGTTACACGCGTCGAGAGGTCTCCAGCACGCACGCCACGGCAGCGGCGACGATGTCGGCCGGCGTCTCCACATCGAAGGAGATCTGATAGCCGGGTACCCGGGCTGTTCCGGTGACGGCGATCTTCCAGCCCTCGCCGTCGGTGCCGGGGCGGCCAAGCGGGAACCAGCCGAGGTAGAACCGGCCGTCCTTCGAGCTGACGTGCACATCCGCGCGGTCGTCCACAACGAGGTTGAAGTCGTCGGCGGAGAACTGGTCCGTGACGAGCGTGGGCTGGCCAGGACCAAGCTGCCACTCGCGCAGGCGCAGCGCCTCGATGGTGGTGGCGAATCCAGGGCTCGCAGGAGCCGAGGTCACGAGACATCACCTCTCTGACCTGGTGTTTTCTGGGGAAGGTCGTCTACGTTGACATGCCTCTCGGAGCGTTGGCCAGTCGTTAGGCGATCTTTCCTGTCTGCCCCCGGCGAACTGCTGTCCCTTGCTCTCCAACCGAGTCGTTTGCCAGCGAACCTAGTGCTCTGACCGCGTAGGTTCGCCGGGTTGGACGTCGTGGCGGTTGGATGTGCGGTGACGTCCGTTCCGACCGCTGGAGGCGCGGTGGCCGAGCGTGTCCGTGTGTACAGACTGACCGACCAGGAAGGGCAGAAACTCTGGCCGCGCTGAAGACGATTCACGCCGCACGGCCCGACGGCGCCCCGATCTACGTGATCCTCGACAACCAGGCCGCCAACAAAGGCACCGACATCCGCCGCTGGGCGAAGAAGAACGAGGTCGAACTGTGCTTCACCCCGACCTACGCCTCCCGGGCGAACCCAATCGAGGCCCGCTTCGCACCGCTGCGGCAGTTCACCATCGCCGATTCGAACCATCCCAACCACACCGTGCGGACCCGGGCCCTGCACGCCTACCTGGGCTGGCGCAACGCCAACGCCCGCCACACCGCGACGTCCCGGCCGCGATCTGGCGATCATCTGAAGATCACTGCGGCCCCTGGCAGCCGGGGGTAGCTCGCACCTGACGGCACCCGGCTGGCTGCTCATCGGTAATTGGCATGATGGGCGGCAGCACGATTTCAGATGTCTCCAGGGGGCGACTATGACGGTCATGACCGAAGCCGATTCCGGAGTCGCCGATCGGGACGAGTGGTCCTACGCACCGGCTGTCGGCGTCGGACCGCTCCGGTTCGGTATGACCGTCGACGAAGTGGTCGAGGCGGCTCAGGTTCTCGGCCAGACGCGGGTCAGCGATTGCGCACGAACCCACGCGATCTTCTCACCGACTTGGAAGATCGAGGTTCGTCGCGGGGCGGCCCCTTCTCCGCCGGCCGTCACGGCCTACGTGAGCCGGGCTGTGGGACTGTTCTGCATCGCAGCCGATGCCGTCCACGGCCCCCAGGTCGGGTACGACGGAATCTCGCTGGTCGGCAGGGACCTGTCGGAACTGGAGAGCGACGCAATCGCGCATGCCGAGGCAGTGGACAGGCACTTTCGCTACACGCCGGAGGGCTATGCAGGACCGGATGATCCCGGAGTGGTCATGCGCGGGCAACTCGTCGGGCAGGTCCTGCGATCGCGTCCGTTGTTCATGGTGACGCGGGACGGCGCGCATACCGAATGGGACTCGATGCCTTCCGAGGAGTATCGCCACGGTCAGTCAACGACCTGACTTGGCTTGACTCGTGACAAGGGGTGAAGGAGATCGCCGACCCATCGTCGGCTGGGTCCACGCGAGACCGGAAGCCGGGGCCGCGTCAACCGGAACTCGGACCCCCGGCACGACGATATGGGGCCACCTGAAGCCGGGCCAATTCAGACCGTTAACGCCAAATCGGCCGCTGGCCCCGCCAAGACAGCCAGCCCAGAGACCACCGGGGCAGTCACGCCAGGTTGGCGCTCCGCCCTGCATCCACGGCGGGCGAATCTGGATGGCCGCCTGATCGAGTGCTGCGGCGAGGAACGTTCAGCCACGGGTGCCCGGCAGGGCCGGGCGGCTGGTGGTGCTCCAGCGCGGGACGCTGGCCGTGGGCAGCACGGCTGAGCTTCGCGAAGCGGCTCGCTGCACATCGAGTGGCGTGGCGGCCGACGGAAGGGCCGGGGTGAGCTGAGCGTGATCCTTGACGTAGCTGTAGGTGTCGTCCCTCCAGCGGGGCAGCGGCGCGGGATTGACCACGCACACGGTCACGGCCCGCAGGAGGGCGATGGGGGTGTCGGTGCTGGCGGTGGCGTACCAGAAGGGGCGGTTGGATGAGGCGCCAGCCCACAGGTGCCAGCGGGCTTCGCGGGTGGTCAGTTCAGCTTCCGGCTCGAGGTCGTCGGCGGTGTACTCCAGGGTGGCGAGCCCGTCGGGTGCGGTGATGGCGAAGGTGTCCCAGCGGGGGCGTGCGAGCTGCCAGCCGCGGTTGACCAGTGGAGCGACGGCCAGGAAGGGCGAGCTTTGCCCTATTCCGTGGACACTCGCGCGTTATGCGACCAGCCCCAGGTTATCGATGGTGCTGGCATGGTGCCGTTCATAGTCGACTGGGCTTCGGTAACCGAGGGCCGAGTGACGCCGGCTGCGGTTGTACCAGGCCATCCAGGCGAAGACCGCCATGCGGGCCTCGGGCCTGGTCAGCCACCGTGAACCGTAAAGCAGTTCGCGCTTCAACGTGGCGAAGAAGGACTCCGCCAGGGCATTGTCGTAGCTGGAGCCGACTCGGCCCATCGAGCGCCGTATGCCGTGCGTGCAGCAGACCTGCGCGAACGCCGCAGATGTGTACTGGGCCCCGCGGTCCGAGTGGAACACCACGCCGCGCACGTCACCGCCGCGGGCCTCGACGGCAGACGTCACCGCGTCGACGACCAGGCCGGCTTGCATGTGCTCGGCGAGCGACCAGCCCACGACCCGCCGCGAGTGCATGTCGATCACCGTCGCCAGATACATCCAGGACCCGCCAACCGGCAGATACGTGATGTCGCCGCACCAGCGCACGTCCGGCGCCGGAGCCTCGAACGCGCGCTCGACCAGATCGGGCGCCGGCGGCACGCTCTTGTCCGCGACCGTGGTCCGAGCCTTCCGCCGCAGATGCCGGCCGGCCAGACCGCGCTCGCGCATCAGACGGGCGACTCGCTTGTGGTTCACCGGACCGTGCCGCTCCCGGATCTCGCGGGTGACCCTGGGGACGCCGTAGGCGCCATTCGACTCTTCGTGGATCTCCGCGATGCTTGCGGCCAGGTCCTCGTCGGCTGCTCTGCGTGCTGCCCGGGCGGCCGCCGCCGCGGTCCACCGGTAGAAGCCGGACGCGGAGACGGTCAGAACCCGGCACAGCCGCTGCACTCCATACAGGTGACGATGATCGGAGATGAACCGCCAGCGGCCGGTCATCGACCCATCTCCTTGGCAAAATACGCGGCTGCCTTGCGCAGGATCTCCTTCTCCAGCTCCAGCTCACGGACCTGCTTGCGCAGCCTGCGCAGTTCCTCCCGCTCCTCCGGGTTCAACGGGCCCTCACCGCCCGCGCCCGAGGGCGACGCGGCAGCGCGTGACCGTGCGACCCACTGGCGCAGCGATTCCGGGTTGACACCCAGCTCGCGCGCCACCGACGAGATGCGTCGCCCGCTGGACTCCACCAGCGCGACCGCGTCCCGCTTGAACTCCCCCGAGTACCTCGCAGTACCCATGAGGACATCCTCTCCACGAACCCCAAGATCCGCTTCTCAGAAGTGTCCACTGTTGGGGGTGAAGCCCAGGGATCGCGGTCGGTGCTTCCGGCAACTGGCCGGGCGAGGTAGTGGTCCGGGCCGTGCTGGTATGCCTCGGCAAGTGCGGTGGTGAAGGCGGTGACCAACTCCGTGGGGCAGGAGTCGTTGAAACAGACACCCCAGACGGGCGGGCCGAAGGCGTCCTTGTAGGCGTTGATGCGCCATAGGCCGTCGTCTTCCCCCTCGGGGAGGTAGCCGAGCCGCACCTTGCCGTCCGGGGCCGTGAGGTAGGCGTTAGAAGTTACGTGGAATCACTTGCGAGGCTGTCGGTCTCGTAACGGACCCCACGGGCTGAAGGGAACAGCGGTACCAGATGGTCGAGCTGAGGGAGAAGTGGCCGATACTCGGTCGGCATGAGCAGGCTGCGGGCTGGCTGAAGGTATGGCAGGACTTGCGGTGGGCGCCGAGGACGATCGATGCCTATGCCCGGGGGCTGGCGGAGTATCTGGAGTTGTGCGAGCGGGAGAATGTGGACTCGGGGCGTGGGCCACGCTGCCCATATCGCTCTGCATGTACGGGAACTGGGGTCACGGCCGAGCCGTCGGGGCGCCAGCGTCGTCGCTCTGGAATCGGGTGCCGGGTTGTCGAACGCGACGCTCCAGCAGCGTCTGGTGTCGGTTCGGTTGTTCTATGACTTCCTGGTCGAAGAGGGGCTGCGCCAGGACAATCCCGTGGGCCGGGGCCGCTACACTCCTGGGGCCCACAGCGGCGGGCGACAGCGCGGGTTGGTGCGCAAGCTGGAGAAACTTCCCTGGATCCCCAGCGATGAGCAGTGGCGGGCCGTTCTGTCGGTAGCTGCCGCCGAGCCGGTGCGCACCCGGCTGATGCTGGCTCTGGCCTACGATGCGGCGCTACGGCGGGAGGAGTTGTGCTTGCTGCGCACCGACGATCTGGATCCGGGGCGGCGGCTGGTGCGGGTGCGAGCGGAGACCACCAAGAGCCGTCGGGAACGAGTGGTGCCCTACTCGGCGACGACCGGGGTCCTGCTGTCGCAGTACCTGATGCACCGGGCCATGGTCAGCCGGGCGCGCGGGGGACTGTTCCTGTCCGAGTCGCGGCGCAACTGCGGTCAGCCGCTGAGCCTGTGGACGTGGTCGAAGGTGGTACGCCGGATCGCCGAAGCGGCCGGGGTGGAGCGCTTCTCGACGCACACTACGCGGCACTTGTGTCTGACCGACCTGGCACGGATGGGCTGGGAGGTGCACGCGATCGCCATCTTCGCCGGGCACCGGCACACTGACACCACCATGCGCTACATCCACCTCTCGGGCCGGGACCTGGCTGAGAAGTTCGCACGCGGGATGGAGCACATCCATGCCCGGCGGGTCGCGCTGCTGAGCGCCGGCGCCGAGGGCACCGGAGGGCCGCAGTGACTGCGCTTGCCTCAACTGCGGGGAAGACGGCCCCCGAGTGGGCCTGGCCGCTGGACGGCGTGTCCTGGGACCGGGACCCGCAACTGAGCGCTGCTGAGTGTGGGGTACTCGTACAGGCAGGCCCGAGGCTGTTTCATTCTTCCCGGCTGAGCCGGACGGAACGCGGTGCGCTGGCGCGGTTGCTCGGGCCGCTGGAGCAGGTGCGTTCGTGCCTGTGGATCCCGGACAAGCCCGGACATCACCGGTGGGTCGACTACCAGGCGGTCGGGATGTTGCTTGTGCGCACCGCCGAGGCCGGTTTGGCGTGGTGGAGCTGGGACCAGAGTGTGCGGACCCGTGTGATCGGGTCTGACGCGCAGGAATGGAGCCGCCAGTGGCCGGCGCAGGCATCGCGGGCATGCCGCCTCCGCCTGCTGGCCTACGCCTACCTCCTGGGCGCGCCCGTGGACGAGGCCCTGTTCCTCTGCTTCGAACGGCTGCGCCTGGCCCGCACCGTCTTCGGCCCTGAGATCGTGGACCGGGAGGTCGACACCGTTTACGGCTTGCTGCGCGGCTGAGGATACCACCTTGAGGCGGCGGGCAACCACGCGGTACGCACTTTGATTGCGCACGCGATGCTCTTCAACCGGAGCCCCATGCTGGCAGATATGGACGCGGCGTTGCTGGAACGCCTACGTCAAGCAGTGCTTTCCTCCGGGAGGGCCTCCGGTGACCTGCACTCTCTCCAGCGGGCGCTGGCGGCGTTGGGAAAGTGCGAGCCGCCCATCGCCCGCAACGAGACCTTGCTGACTGAGCTGCGGGCCCAGCGGTGGACGGATGTATCGGCGCCGTGGGCCAAGATCGCCTCCCGGTGATTCGACACATCCACACTCAGCCGCAATGTCCGCCTGGCCTACCGCCAGGATCTCGCCCGCATGGGCCGGTGGCTGACTGCCGAGCATCCACAGATCACCGAGCCCGCTCAGTGGACTCGGGCGACCTGCGCGGCCTGGGTGGCCACAGTGGACCGGATGCGGATCGGTGATTACGTCGAACGCAGCGCGACCCGTGGCGTGTTCGGAGACCCTATGTCCCCCTCCACCAAGGACAGCGCGCTCACCGCCAGCCGCGCGTTCTTCCGTGACCTGCAGGAGTGGGAGTGGATCCCCCGCCGGTTCGATCCAGGGCGCGCTCTGGAGACGCCTCGCAGCATCCGCGCGCTGCTGGGCCCCAACCCCCGCGTCATCGCCGACGAGGTATGGGCGAAGCTGCTGTGGGCCGGTATCAACCTCACCTCCGAGGACCTGCCCACGACCAGCAGCGGCCCGCGCTATCCCTTCGAGCTCTCGCGCGCCATGGTGCTGACTTGGCTGTTCAGCGGCCAACGCAGCGACGAGATCCGCCGCCTGCGCACCGGATGCGTCCGCTGGCAGCACGACGGCACGGCCGTGAGTCCGGACGCCGTAGACGTCCTCGCCCGTGACGCCGTCTGCCTGCTGGATGTCCCGGCCCACAAGACCGGTACGAGCTTCACCAAGCCGGTCGACCCGCTGCTCGGGCAGGCGATCGAGGTGTGGCAGGCCGTCCGTCCGGAGCAGCCGTTGATGCTGGACGCCAAGACCGGCGAGCGCGTGGCGTTCCTGTTCGCCCACCGTGCCAAGCGTGTCTCCAAGGACTACATCAATCGCACGATCATCCCGGCGCTGTGCACGAAGGGTGGGGTCCCCGCCAGCGACGTCCGCGGCAAGATCACCAGCCACCGGGCCCGCAGCACCATCGCCAGCCAGCTCTACAACGCCAAGGAGCCGATGACCCTTTTCGAGCTGCAGGCATGGCTCGGACACCGGTCGCCCAGCTCCACGCAGTTCTACGCGAAGATCTCCCCCCAGACGCTGGCCAAGGCATACAGCGAAGCCGGCTACTTCGCCCGGAACGTGCGCACCATCGAGGTCCTCGTCGACCGTGACGCCGTCGTCTCCGGCGCGGCGGCCGCTGGCGAGCCCTGGCAGTACTACGACCTGGGCCATGGCTGGTGCACCTACTCCTTCTTCGAACAGTGCTAGTAGGACTCCGTTAGGTCTGTGTGTCGGCCTTGTTCAGGGGCACGGTGAGTGTGTGGACGCACATGAAGTGAACCGTGTCCGGGCGACGTTGGCGTTATTCGTGGCGGATGTGTTCGCCTCGGTGCCGCGCAAGGACCAGCGGGCCAAGGGCGACTGCTATCTGCGCGGACTGATGATGAACGGCCGCCGCAAGTCCATCCAGGCCATGGCCTCGCGGCTGCCGGACGGCAACGAGCAGAATCTGCAGCAGTTCGTGAACCAGTCCACCTGGGATCCGGTGGCGGTGCGCCGGCGGATCTCCGAGCGGCTGGTGCCGCAGGTCGTCCCGGACGCCTGGGCGGTCGATGACGTGTCGTTCCCCAAGGACGGCCGGATGTCGGTCGGCGTCGCTCACCAGTACTGCGGTGCGCTGGGCAAGCAGGCCAACTGCCAGGTCGCCGTCAGCGTGCACGCGGTCTCCGACACGGCCTCGTGCCCTCTGAACTGGCGGCTGTTCCTGCCCCGGGAGTGGGCGGATGACGCCGTCCGGCGCGAGCGGACCGCCGTGCCCAAGGAGGTCGGGCACCGGGAGAAGTGGCGCCTCGCCCTGGACGCCCTGGACGAACTGGCCGGATGGCACCTGGTGCCACCGGTGGTGGTGGCCGATGCCGGCTACGGCCAGAACGCCGACTTCCGCGCCGGCCTCGCCGCGCGGGACATCGCGTACGTGGTCGGAATCCGCGGCGACATCACCGTCCAGCCGCATGACGCCGTTCCCGCCGCCCCGGCCTGGTCCGGGGGCCGCCGGCCGGTTCCCCGCTACCGGCATCAACCGATGACAGTGACGGAGCTGGCCGCGGCCGCCGGACGGGAAGCCTTCCAGGAGGTGACCTGGCGGGAAGGCTCCCGCGGCCCGATGACCTCCCGCTTCCTCACGGTGCGGGTCCGGCCGGCCGGAGTGCGCTCGCGTCGGCTGGCCCAGGCGGCCGCGGTGGCCGAGCACGGCCGGTGGGACGGCGTCCTGCCCGAGGTCGCACTGCTGGCCGAATGGCCCGACGGCGAGGACCGACCGACCCGGTTCTGGCTGTCCGACCTGCCCGACGACACCCCGACCGCCGACCTGGTCCGACTGGCAAAGATCCGCTGGCGCATCGAGCACGACTACCGCGAACTCAAGCACGGCTTGGGCCTCGACCACTTCGAAGGCCGCTCCTGGCCGGGCTGGCATCACCACGTCACCCTGGTCACCGCCGCCCATGCCTTCCTCACCGAGCAGCGGCTGGCCCCAAAAGCCGACACACCGGACTCACCCTCTACCAGATCCTCGACGCCCTCCAGGACCTGCTGAACTGCTGGACCGGCACCTGCACCACCTGCCACCAACCTCTGCCCAGCAGGACCACACCAAGATCAAGACAGACCTAACGGAGTCCTACTAGCACCGGATGGCCTGCGCCCGCTGCGACTTCTACACCCCCAAGAACTCCAGCAAGGCCCAACTCCTCGAAGCCAAGGAAAACCTGCAGCGCATGCTTGCCTCAATCCCGCTGACCGAGGACGAACGCGCCGCAGTCGACGACGGCCATGGCGCCATTGACGCGCTCCTCGACCGTCTCGCCGACACGCCTACGCCCGCAGGGCCCACACCACGGGAACTGGGCCTCCCCGCCACCGTCACCATGCTGCCCATCGTGGAAGTCCGCCAAGGTAACGGGTGTCAAACCTGACTTACCCTCCCCGTCGGCGTGGAGCCTGCCCCCGTTCGCCTGAGGAACAGGTGGTCCGAGAGTCCCGGGGGACCAAAGTGGTTCGGCTGGAACCGCCCTGTCGTTCTGCTCCGGCCCATGGCTAGGGTCCCCATTGTTTCCCTGTACACGCATTCTTGGGACAAGGGGGCTTCCCATGAGATCCACAAGATCCATCAGGAAGCGGCGAATATGCGTCGGGTTACTGTCCACCCTGGCGATGTGGGCCTCCGCCACAACCGCGTCCGCATCGGCCGCCACCTCGGACGGTGCCAACGGAGCGCCGGCACACGGACGGCTGCTGGATGTCATCGACGTCCCACAAGCCCTGGATCCGAACACCGCCGAGGCGGCGGCCAAGGGGACTGAGGAACATCAGGCGTTCAGCCCGGACACCAGCAGCGCCGGCGGAAACGGCGAGACGTGCGCCGCTGCCGCCAAACACGCTCAGGAAGGCGGGCAGTACGGATGCCTGAGCACGCCGGCCACCGGCTCAGGAGCTGGAACCACCAACAACACAACAAAAAATGATGAGACGTCACCAAACATCGCCGCCTGCTCGACCGAGGTTGGCGTCTACACCTACGACCGGTTCAGCTCCTGCCTCGGAAACGGACAAACCACCTACACGCTCTACCAGATCGTGGACGGCGTACCAGAAGTCATCGGTACTGCGTTGCTCAAGGTGACCGCGACCATGCAGCTGAACCAGACCAGCGTGGCCTGGCAGGAAGCGCTCAGCGTCACCATGGAATCGGCCTCGTCGACCATTCCGAGCCTGAACGTGTCACTGACAGCCGCCTGCGCGGCGCCCTGCACCGCCAGCGACCCGACCCCCTGGACGGGCGCACCCTCAATGGTGACCGGAACGACACTCTCCGGATCGGTGGGGTACACCGACACACCAGCGGCGGGACTGTCCGACTCGTTCACGACGTCGTACACGATGGTCGTCACGCAGCCGGGCGTCACACCGACCGACCCGGAGGTCAACTGGACCCACCCGGTGACCATCCGGTGCGACAACGCTGTCGGTGCGTACCCGGGTTGCGTGTTCCCGTCGGCACGGGCCGACCTGGTGTTGCCGATCAGCCAGTACGACGCCGCCGCCGTCACCTACTACTGGGCGCAGATCTCCCTGCCCGACAGCTGGGGGGACGGAACCCCCTTGCGGCGGCTGGCCAGTGAGACCGCCGCGGAAAGCAACCGGCGTGCCACGTGTGAGGACGGCACCTTCGTGCCGTTCGACGACGACGTCGTCGTGGACGACTCCTGCGACGAGTTCCCCTTCGCGGGCACGGTCGAGGGAGGTACCGTGGGAGGGCTCTGCGCGGACATCGTGCCACTGTTCGAGGACGGGCAGTGGTACATCTACGAGGCAAGCGCCTCCAAGCCGGTCACCTACCAGGAACCGTGCGTACGTGGCCACGTGCCACTCACCTACAACTCGGCCGCGGGCGGGAAGTACGGCAGCTTCGTCCAGACCGACCGTGTCCTGGACTCCGAGAGCTTCAGCGTGACCATCACCGACTGAAACCACCTGATGCGCAGCGCCACAACGGCCGTGCCCCGCGCCGCCTGGTCGCACGGGGCACGGCCCTGGACGGACGAGGAGAGCCATCATGGATCTGGGGTCCAACCCGTGGGAGTGGGCCACGGACAGCCGGTATCCGGTGTTCTGCCTGACGTTCACCCGAGGCAGCACACCCGATGCCGTCCTGGGCGCCTACGGCGTGGCCCCGGGCCAGGCCGCCATCCGTACACAGGCGGAGAGCGGCGCCCTGCTGCCCCGCGGGGGCGGCGGGACCCTGCTGCGGGTGGGGACGCTGGCAGAGAACTGGGTCTACTGCTACGAGGACCTGGAACCCGAGGGCCTCAAACCCACCGTTATGGCCCGGCTTTCGCAGGGCACGGAAACGGTCCGCGTGTTCAAGGGTGCTGACGGGCTGCGCACCCTGGACCACTACCGCGACGGACGCCGCACGGAGAGCGTCGAACTGTCCACCACGCCCGTCGTACGAGGCGAAGGCCCCCACACCCTCGCCTCCGCCCTCCGGCAGGCGCTGGGCGCGATCCCCGCCACCGCGAGCTCCAGCGGCTCAGCGCCTTCAGTCCTTCTCCTCGGATTGGACGTCGCCGGCCGATACGTCGGCGGTGTACTCGACGCCCAGACCCTTCGGGGCCCCTTGCTTACAGCCTTCCTCCCCGATGCCGACCGCGCGCCGCTCCGGCCCGTCCGCAGCCCGCCCACCGGGTCGCCATCGCAGACCACGGCGGCCGCCGACGCCGCAGCGGCCAAGCCCGGACGGCCGCTGGGCGTTCTGCCGCCCGCCCCAAGGAGCCCGGGCAGCCATCCCAGCTGAAGTACTTGCGACCGCGGGTGACAGTAGGGGGCGGTTTCCAGGCACCAGAACCCCTCTTCTTTCACGAGCAGACTCTGTCGAGGGCTCTCGACATAGGCGGGGGTTAAGCCGATTTCCCCAGATCTCTGCTGAACCGTCCCTCACGCTCCGCGTCCGCCAAGCGGTCCTTCGGGCTGTCGCAGAGACGTCCTCACCCTCACCGAGCGTGACACCGTCACTTCCGGTGCTGCAGTCACCGGCACGCCCCTTGACAATCCTGATTCCACATAATGCCGAGATCGTCATAGTGCAGGTCCCAGCCGAGGGCGCGGAGCGGGTCAAGGCCGGGATCGCCGATCGCGGTGGCGCGGGCCAGGTGGCGGGGGGAGACGTAGATGTCCCCGTCGATGGTGTCGTGGTCGTCGTGAGGCACAGGATCCTGGAAGGTCGAGGCGGGACGGGTCAGGTGGCGGGCTGCCTGGCGGCTGTCAGGCCGACTGATGGCGACGGCATCCGGGCCCAAGCCGACCCGGTCCACGCTGCTGATCCGGTAGTGGCCAAGACCAGCCGGGGGAACGCCGTAACGGTCATCGCGGACGTGGCGACATCCGCCGCACGGGGGAGTAGAAGCTGCCCAAAAGCCCCTCCGGTGGGTGCTTCACGGTATGTGGTGTCACGCGGCGACGTCGTACGCGCTCTGGTGGTGCTCCCGCTGCTGGTGGGTGTCGGCCCACTCGGTCAGCAATCGGTTAACCTCGCGCAGTCCGGCGGCGTCACCGTCCTGTTGGCGCCACTCCGTCACGGTCGGTTCGGACAGCAGGACCATGACGCTGCGGATCCGTTCGCTGAAGTTGCTGACACGACTGGGGTAGTTGTGGTGGCGGGCCCAGCGGGCCGTGGCGTCGTAGAGGTCGGCAAGGTCGCGGCCGGCCGGGGTGAGCCCGAGGCCGGAGCGAGAGCGGTCGAGGAGGCCGAGCGTGTCCGCCTGTGCTACGGCCTGCCTGATCTGCGTGGTGGACAGGCCGGTCAGGGTCCGTGCCAGTGCGCGCGACGGGATGGCTCCATGGTCGTCGATCTCGCTGACCATGCGGATCAGACCGGCCGAGGACAGGGCCGGGCACACGCGCTGGAGCCGCTGGTGGGAGAGGACGGGGTTCATCGGCGGATTCCTCCGATCGGCAGGGCCGGCATCGGGCGGGCCGGGGCGGCGTGGGAGAACAGGTCGGTGCTCTGCCAGGTCGGGCAGTGTGCAGGCTGCTTCTGCGGCGCCGGGGCCGGTCGTGTGGAGGGGGCCGGGGTGCGGGCCTGGTGGCTGAGCCATGTCCGTGAGGGCCGCGCTGCATGGTCTGGGCCCCAGACGGGATGACGTGCGGCCGTGGCGAACGGCTGTCCGGCCGACCAGGCGGACAGCGCCCCGAAGACCGGCCCGAGGCCCTCGCCGGCGGTGGACAGGCGGTAGGGCTGTCCGGTGCCGTCGGTGTCGACCAGGCCGTCGGCCACAAGCTGCCTCAGCGGCGGATAGATGTTGGTCCACTCGTTGCCTGGCATGACCGTCCGGGCCAGTGCCAGGCCGCTGGACTCACCCCTGATCTTGAGCGTCCACAGGATCGCGGCTGCGTGCCGCCGGGTGAGCAGGGTGAGGCTGTCCTCGATCTGCTCGATCGCGGGCAGTGGCCCCTCTGGCTGCTCCAGATGCTGCTCGGCCCAGGTGACGATCAGGGGCAGCGTCGGCAGCAAGGTGGTGGTGCGGTCGGTATGACCGTAGGTGACATGCCGGGGATCGTGCTCAGTGCGCTGCATGAGGCCGGCGTCGCACAGAGACCGCAGCTTCGGGTGGAGCTGGCTGTCGCGCAGCCAGGACAGCTTGTCCGCGATCTCGCTGTAGCGCAGCGGCGGGCCGGAGAGGGCCAGCAGAATGCGCACGTTCCAACGCGGGGTGATCATCGCGAGGGACTCGGAGACCCGGGCGATATCGGCATCGGTGTCGGGAGGCAGACCGGTGAGGGACAAGACGGGAACTCCTGTTACGTAAAAACCGGGAAGTCGGTCAGCAGCTCGGGGCGGCGCTCGTGGCCGGGACGGCGGAGGCAGGCACCGGCGGAGTCGAGGGAGGGGCTGGGGATGCGGCCGGCTCGGGTGGGGCGACGCGCCCCAGGCTCCGGAGCACGGCCTGGACGGTCTGGGCCTGGACATCGCGGATGGCGACGGCTTCAGCGAGGCGGCGGGCGCAGTCGAGGACGTGAGACACCTCGTGCGTGCCGATCCGCCGCTCCGGGTGAATGAGTTGAATGAGGCGGTCGCGGTAGAAGGTGATGCTGCGCTCGGCGAAGGCGAGGTCGTGGCGCATCGCGAGGAGCGCGGAGAGCATGCCGGGCGGCTGATCCTCCGCGTGGGCTTCGAGGGCGGCGAGCGGCGCGCCGTACAGGTCCTCGATCTGCCTCGCGGTCTCGGTGGAGGTCAGGTGGGGCAATCGGCTGGACATTTCACGGTCGGCGGGCCCTGGCCGCCCCGGCACTCTGCGGTGCCGGGGCGGCCGGGGGCAAGGTTGCGGTCAACGTCGGCTGCGTCAGACGGACGGGCCGCGCACGCTCGCGGGGAGGCGGCATGGTGTGCAGCAGACCGTCGAGGGCACCGCGGTAGCCGTCGCGGGCTTCGAGAGCCGCTTCGAGCCATTGGGCGTCCATGCGCAGGTCACCGGCGGACAGCTCGTTCATGTCCCGCTCGGGGTGCATGGCGTGGTGGACGCGGTCACGGACCCGGGCGACCTGTTCCTCGGCCAGGGCGAGGAAGGACCGCAGTTCCAGCGCGCGGGTCAGGGCGGCGGAGGCTTGGGGGCCGGCGGCCGTGTCGTACAGGTCGTCGACCGGGGCGCCGAAGACGTCGCTCAGCCGGCCGTCCGCGGAGCTGGGCTTGGTTCGGGAACTCACCGCACCGCGCTCCTTCCGGGCTTCGAAGCGGTCGCGGCACGGGGTGGTGCGGTGGTCGGCACGGCCGGGCCGTCCCGGCGTGTTCCGCGGATGCGGGCCAGCCGCTCGGCGGCCAGGTCCTGCTTGCCGGGAGCGTTCGGGTTCAGGAGCCACCGGACGACCGTGGCCCGCCCGTCGCGTACGGTCACGGCCGCGCCGACGCGGCTGACCAGGTCCCGCGACGGGCCGGCGGCCTCAGGGTGCTGTGACTGCAGCACCCTGAGCAGATCGTGCTCCGCTCGGTCGAGCACCGCCTGCGACTCGAGGAGCAGGCCGTGCCACTTGACCACACCACCGGCCATAGGGTTGGCCGTCGGCTCGGCGGCCACCGCCGCCCTCAACTGGTCCACGCTCATCCCGAACCGGGTTTCGATCTGCTCGGTGAGCACACCCACAACATCGCCTCCGGGTATGTCGTCGGACAACGGGATTTCTCTCCTCAAAGCGTGGTGACGCTGTCACTCTCGGGGCGGTGGCAGGGCTGTCGGCTCGGCAGAGGGGCTGCCGGGCATCTGGGAGTGGCTCAGTCGAGACACATGCGGACATCGCGGTAGACGTAGGTGCCGGAGACCCAGCCCTTGATGCCTGTGGTCTTGTCGGTGATGTGGCGCCAGTTGCCTCTGGACTTGTGCACGATGAACTTGTGGCTCTTGTACAGAACTCCGACCGCGGCGGACTTCGTGGTGGCCTTGGAGCGGATGGTGACGGCCTTCGTGTGGACCGTGTACGGCAGCGGAGGAAGACTGCGGCAACTGCTGGAACTGGCGATCGTCGCCGCATCGGCGGCCGGCGCGGCATTGGCGGCGGGGGCGGACAGCACCGGCAAGGCGAGTGCTCCGACCATCGCGGCGAATATGGCGAATCTGTGTGAGCGCATGCGGAAGAAACCTCCGAACGGGGCAAGGGAGAAATGCACGAGAGATGGCCGGGGAGTTGCCCCTGCGGCCGGTATCAGAGTCCGGAGAATTGCCGGTTTGGCCAACCGGCGATCGTCGGCTATGTTCCGCCGCGCCAACCACACTCAGAGTGACCGGCCCGGCGGTCGGGAAGCAGTCGCTTGCGGCACGACAGCCGACAGTGGAGACGGTAGCTTCGGACGAATAGGCGGCAGCGGCACCGTGGTACCGCTGAGGCGGTCGTAGCACCACGTCATGGCCTCGTGCACCGTGTCGAATGCGGCCTCCCGCAGGGTGTGGGTCCATGCCTGGCGGTCGACTTCCTCGACCAGGACGCGGAACGGTGACGGGGCGCGCTCGTCGAGGGCGCGCAGCGCGGCCAGGGTGACGTGGTCGTCGGGGTCGTCGCGGGTATATGACCAGCCCAGCGCGTAGTGGTCGCCGCCGTCCACGAGCCGGCGCTCCAGGGCCCGTGTCGCCGAGTCGGCGGGCACCGTGCCGAGTTCGGGGTCGAGCGCGATGGCCTCGGGCGGGCAGCCCCGGTGGATCAGCCAGGATTGCGCCATCGAGGGCAGCGGCAGCGTCTCCTGCTCGAAACGCAGCGTCCGGCTCTGGTGGTCCCGTCGCAGGTGGAGAGCGACGATCTGCGGCCTACCTGGGTGGTCCCAGGTGGCCGTGCGGTCGTACAGGACGTAGTAGCTGCGGGTGTCGTCGGTGGTGTGGTGCTGGGCGAGGACGTCAAGCATGTCGTCCTTCACGCCGATCGCGCGGTGGAACGCCATGCTGGCCTGCTCGTCGCCGTCCAGATTGCCTACCGG
Organism: Streptomyces sp. NPDC003247; assembly: GCF_042888135.1. Lineage (NCBI taxonomy): Bacteria > Bacillati > Actinomycetota > Actinomycetes > Kitasatosporales > Streptomycetaceae > Streptomyces > Streptomyces sp. NPDC003247. The sequence continues at coordinate 388,268 of NZ_JBIAPF010000005.1, read as the reverse complement.
AAGTCCAGGCAGGAGTTGGGGTTCGCGTTGACGAGTGAGGCGGGTTCGTGTGAGGGCATGCAGGGTCAGCGCCGTGCTGTGCGGGTGGTCGGCCACGCACCCGGCACCGGCACCGGTTTCGACACGGGGGCCTGCTGGGGACGGCGGTGTGCGGCAAGCGCGGCACGGCCGACATCGGTCAGGGTGACCGGCTGGCCTGCGTGGACGGGGTGGCTGGTGTCGAGCTCGACGAGACCGGCAGCCTGCAAGCGTTGCAGGTCGGCGTGGGGGACGCGGGCGCCGGAGGCGGTCGTCACCGACAGGCGGCCGGTCAGCAGGTGCTCGTGGAGCTTGGCGCCGCCAGCGATGGCGAACAGCGCCGCCTGGTCAGGGGTGGACAGCGTCTCGGCCTCTCCGCCCGGTGCCGTACGGGCGGCGTCCTCGACCGGCTCCAGCGCCGCGAGCACCCTCTGCTCCACGGCATCACGGGCGTCGGCGGCCTGCTCCAGTTGATCCACGGTGCGGTCGATGCGCAAGAGCAGGGCGCCGTCGACGGGGAACTCGCCGCTGGACAGGCGGTGAAGAAGAGTGCGGTAGAAGGTCACGCCCCGCTCTGCCTCGGCCAGTTCACGGTGCCGGTCGACCAGCGCGGCGTGCGCCTCGTCGAGGAGGCCGCAGTCACGGTAGGCCCATAGGGTGTCGACGTCGTGGCCGGTGACGGCCTCGATCCGGTGGTCGAGCGAGGAGACCGCGCGCCGGGCTGTTGCCGGCGCGGGTTCGAAAGACATGGGAATCCAAGGGGTCAGCGGAGGGCGCGGTGAGCGGAGGTCTGTGCGGGGCGGGGCAGGCCCGGTACGGTGGACGGCAGCGGTGGCCGAAGGCCAGTGCCGCGTGCGGTGAGCTGTGGAGAGCGGGAGCGGGCCGCGTGTGTGCGTGCGCTGAGCGGACGGCGGGTCATTCCGAGGCGGCGGCCGACCTCGTCGTACACGTCGTTGTCCGCCCGTGGCCGGAGCGCGACGACGTGAATCTCCCGCTGGTGCGCGGCCGTCTCCGGAGCGGGGCGCAGGCCGTAGACGACACGCCATTCCTTGCGGGCGTCCACGACCAGCTTCCGGTAGCCCTCCAGATCGCCCGTGAGGCGGATCCCGAAGCGATCGGCGTTCACGACGTCCTGCAGCTGGGCCAGGGCTAGGTCACGGATGTCGCCGGGGGCTTGGAGGAGGTCGGTCAGGGCACGGGGATCGAAGCTCAGGCCGAAGGCTGGCTGCTGCTGCCCCTGGCTCACGACGCAGGCTCGTGCGTCTCATCGGCATCGGACGACTTCGCCTGCGCCGCCACTCTCTCGGACCGGGCCGAGGGCGGGGGGCCGGGCAGGAGCCGGTGCGCCGGCCGGTCCGGAGAGGTCATGCACGCCGACAGCGGTCCACCGGGTGCGCGGATCGCCGCGATGGCGTGGGTGAGGAAGTCCCGGTGCCACACGAACAGGCCGCTCAAGCCGGCTTCGGGGTCCTTGTGCTGCTGGTAGGCGAGCCACAGGGCGTGCAGCCAGGCCACGACGGCGTCGTGCTCCTGCCACTGCAGACACCAGGGTGCCGCCGTGGTGACCTCCGCCCCGTAGACCGGGAGCAGGAAGTCGTCGACCCAGTCGCTGAGCGCGTCGAGTTCGTCCTCGTACTCCTCGCCCTTCAGCTCCAGGAGGGGGCGGGGCTGCGGCGGCGCTGCCGGTGGCGGGCCTCCGAATGCGGGCATGCCGAACGCCGCGAATGGTGATCCGCCGGGCGGGGGTGGGGCGGAGGCGAGGTGGTCGAGTTGCTGGGCCTGCTGCGCTGACTGCTCCATCAGCCGCCGAACGCTGGCCTCGATCCCCTCCAGCTGGGAATCCGGGACCCGGACCGGCTCCAGCTCCCCTTCGAGAGGGGGCTGCACAGGGTCAGACATGACAGGGACGACCTCCTACGAGCCATGAAGATGAGGGAGACGGGAGCGTCGCCGAGCGGCCCTCCGCCCGGGGATGTGGGCGCGGCATCAGGTGACGAGGGCGAAGTCGTCCTGGGTGTGGGTCTGGCAGATCGTTTCCGTGAGCCGGTCAGCCGCGATGGACGCGTAGTGCTCGGTCTTCTCCACACCGATGAAGTCGCGTCCCTCCAGGAGAGCGGCGACGCCGGTGGAGCCCGACCCGGCGCAGAAGTCGAGGACGGTGCCCCGGTCGGGGCAGATCTTGACCAGCTCGCGCATCACCTCGACGGGCTTCTGCGTGATGTGCTGCCGCTTTGCTCCGGACGGCTGGGAGGCGGAATAGAGGCCAGGCAGGTAGACGGGGTTACGGGAAGCGTCGATCGGGCCCTTCGACGCCCAGACGACGAACTCGCAGTTCTGGGTGAACCGGCCCTTCTGGGGCCGGGCCGCCGGCTTGTGCCAGGCCAGCACCCCGCGCCACAGCCAGCCCGCCGCCTGGATGGCGTCCGTCGTGATCGGAAGCTGACGCCAGTCGGTGAACAGCAACGCCGTCCCACCGCTCTTGGTGAGCCGATGAGCCTCGGTCATGATCTGCGTCAGCCAGAACCCGTAGCTGCGCTGGTCCATGTTCTCGCCGGTGAAATCGGCCAGGGTGTGCTTGGCGTCGGCGGAGGTGTACTTCTGCTTCGCGCTGCGGCTGGTGCGCTCCTTCGCGGTCCTCCCGCCTGAGTTGTACGGCGGATCGGTGATCACCGAGTCGACGCAGTCGTCCGGCAGGCCGGACAGGACACTGAGCGCGTCGCCCTGATGCAGGGAAAAAGGCAAAGGGAAACCCCGATTCGGGTAGGGGGTGCGGAGGGATAACCGTCGCTCCGGTAAGTCCCCGCAGGGCTTGAAGCGGGCGTACAGAAGCCCAAGCCGCAGACCGGGGAGAGCGAGGGGAGTCATAAAACTGTAGGGGCGAATACGTCGACGACCAAGAAACGCCTCACTGACGGGCCGGAATCCGGCCCACCCCCAGCCGCTTTTTGGTCAACCGCCCATCCGCATCTACTGTTTTTGAACCGCCCGGCACACCAACGCCGCCCGGTTCCCTCTCTTCTCTTACGGAGGTTTCCCCTGCCCCGGCACACCTAGATCCGCTCTTGGCCGACGCGCGAGCGGCAACTCGCAGCGTCAACCGCCATTCCCTGTCGCCACCCCGGCCGTCGCGTTCCCTTCCACTGCTCCTCCGCACGCGGCGCCCGGACACCCCCCGAAGGAAACGGCCATGACGTCTCGTTACCCGCCCCTGCACGACACCGGTGACCCGCGAGCGGTCCGCACGGGTTGAAGGCGCTCGCCGCCGGCATCGGCGTCGTCTTCCTCTCCCCGCTCCTCCTCGCCGGTACCGCTATGACGATGGCGACCACCAGCGAAGCCTCCCAGTCCGCGGCCTTCAACTGCGCGCCCGACGTGGACACCGCCGAGATCACCGAGCAGGTGACCCGGATCCTCGACGGCGCGGACGCCTCCACCGTTCGTGTCGAGGGCCTGGACCTGCCCGGTGAGCAGATCCCGAACGCGCAGACCATCGTCGCCACCGGGATCAGCCTCGACGTGCCGAGCCGCGGACAGATCGTCGCGCTGGCCACCGCCCTGCAGGAAAGCCGGATGCGCAACCTCAACTACGGCGACCGCGACAGCCTCGGCTTGTTCCAGCAGCGGCCCAGCCAGGGCTGGGGAACTTCCGACCAGATCCGCGACCCCGTGTACGCGAGCGAGCGCTTCTACGAGGCGCTGCTCAAGGTGAACGGTTGGCAGCAGATGACCATCACCCAGGCCGCCCAAGCCGTGCAGAAGTCCGGCTACCCGGACGCGTACGCGCAGTGGGAAGCGCTGGCGACCGCGCTGCAGAAGGCCATTGCCGTCACCCTCCAGAGCAGCAGCACGGGCGACGCCGGAACGGACTCCGACGGGCCGACCGCCGCATCCGGGTGCGGCACCGCGAGCGACGGCTCCCAGTTCGGACCGATCCCCGAAGGCTCGGTCCCGGACGGCTATGCGATCCCCGAGGGCACCGACCCACGGGCCCGCAAGGCGATCATCTGGGCGATGGGCCAGCTCGGCACGATGTACCAGTGGGGCGGCAGCTGCACCGCGCCGCACGGCCCCGACCCGATGGGCCGCTGCGACTGCAGCTCGCTGATGCAGCAGGCGTACGAGCACGCCGGCATCACCCTCACCCGCACCACGTACACCCAGGTCAGAAAGGGCAAGGTCGTCTCGATGAAGGCGCTTGAGCCCGGTGACCTGCTCTTCAGCGGCGGCACCGCGGCACGCCCCGAGCACGTCGGCATGTACCTCGGCGAAGGCCTGGTCATCGAAGCTCCCCGCACCGGCAAGCCGGTCCGGATCACACCGCGGAAGGACTGGGACGTCCTCGCCGCCCGCCGCGTCCTCTGACGCCCGCGCCTCTTCCCGCGCCGCTCAACCGCCCTACCTCCCTCTTCTCCCACCTTCCCCGTCGGCCGGGTCTTGTCGGCCTGCGCACGCAAGGAGCCTCACCCACCCGTGTCACCGATCCCTGACCGTCTCATCCAGCTCGCCTACGACCCGGGCATTTCCCCGAAGGACGGCGGCCTGCCCGGCCTGTCCGTCCTGAAGAACGTCGTCAACAGCATCAACCTCTTCGGCATCGTCGCCGTCGTCGGAGCCCTCGCCGTCTCCCTCGGCGTGTGGGCCTGGGGCCACCACACCGGTGGCCACCAGGCCGAGGCCAACGGCAAGAAGGGCGCGGTCGTCGCGGCAGGCGCCGCGCTCGGCCTGGGCGCCGCCAACGGCATCGTCGCCTTCTTCTCCAGCCTGGGGTCGCAGATCCACTGATGCCGAAACGAATCTCCGAGTTCGGGGCCGGTTGGCCACCGAAGCGCCGCATCACCCTCGCAGCGGCCGGCCTGGCCTGCCTGCTCGTCCTCGCGGCCGTAGCCGCTCTCCTCGTCGGCCGCGACGGGCAGCACCCCACCTCGTCCAGCACCGTCTCGCCGGCCTCCAGTTCCGCCTCGCCCTCTACGGCGAGGGAACAGGAAGCCGGCACCGGGACCGTGGCCGCCCCACCGCGTATCTCCGATCCGGTTGCCTTCGCCAAGGCCGCCGCCGCCATGCTCTGGACCTACGACACCCGCACCACGAGCCGCGAGCAGCAGCTCGCCGGCATGAAGGCGTGGATGACGGACGAGGACGAGTACGGCGACTGGACGTCGGTGTCGTCACAGGTGCCGGACCCAACGCTGTGGTCGCGGATGGCCGACCAGAAGCAGCACGCCACAGCCGCCATCAGCGAGGGCCACTACCCGGCCGCGTTCCAGCAGGCCCTCGCAGAGAGCCCCTCGGAGATCACCAAGGCGTACATCTACGCCGTGACGGTCACCGGCCAGCAGACCATCACCTGGGCCGGGGACGGCGCAGGCGCGGAGGACCGCTCCGTCACCCTCGCCGTGCAGTGCCGGCCCTCGGCCGACTGCTCGCTCGTAGCCATCGCCCCGACCGTCGCGCCCTGACCGAAAGGAGACACCTTCATGGGGTTTTGTGACCTCCCGCTCGCGGACAAGGTCTGCTCGGTCGGTGAGGCCGTCGACTTCGTCTCCGACCCGGGCAAGGCGATCGGTGACTGGATGGCCAAGAGCGCCGGTGAACTCGCCGCCACCGCCGCCGACCTCGCGGCCAAGGCCGTCGACTCCACCACCAGCGTCGATCTGAACGCCGCCTGGTTCCGCGACAATTACGAGACGATCCTCCCGATCGGGCTGATCGTCTTGGTGGGCACGTTCTGTGCCCAGCTCGTGCGCGCCGCGATCCGGCGCGACGGGCAGTCCCTCGCCCAGGCGTTCACCGGCACCGCGTCCGGTGTGCTCTTCGCGTTCGCTGCCATCGCCTGCACCACGGTCGCCATCGAAGTCGTCGACGCCCTCTCCGACGGCCTGTTCCGAGCCGCGAACACCGACATCGCCTCCGCGGTGCGCCGCATCGTCAAGGTCAGCGCGCTGCCCTCGCTCACCACGCTCGGATGGCTCGTCGCCGTCGTCGCCGCCCTGGGCGCAGCACTCGGCGCCGTCATGTACTGGTGCGTGATGATGGTCCGCAAGGTCGGCATCCTCGTCATGGTGACCCTGGCGGTCTTCGCCGGGGCCGGCGGCGGCTGGGACGTCGCCCGCCGCTGGCGGAAGGGCTGGATCGAGGCCACCGCCACCCTTGTCGTCTCCAAGCTGCTGATGACGATCATCTTCGTGCTCGGTATCGCCGCCATGGGCAAGACCGACGCCGAGGACGGTCTGGCCGCCCTCGCCGACGTCCTCGCCGGCATCGTGATCATGGTGCTGGTCCTGTTGTGCCCGTACGCGACGTTCAAGTTCGTGCACTGGGCCGCCGAAGGGTCCGACGGCGAGACCTTGCACCGGGCGGGCGGCGCCGGCGCCCAGCTCGCCCGGCAGCACGCCGAGCGCGCCGGCAGGAAGGCCGCGGCGATGGCGGCCACCGCCGGTACCGGCGGTGCAGCCGCAGCCGGAGCCGGAGGCGCCCCGCAAGGACCCGACGCCGTTCCCGGCCAGGCCGGATTCCCCGGCGTCATCGCACCCACCTCGTCCGACAGCGGCCAGGACAGCGCGACGGGCTCAAGCCCCGCCGAGTCGTCCGATGGCGGTTTCAAGTCGGGGCTGGAGCAGACCGTCCAGGCGCCGCCGACCAAGGTCACCGACGACACCAGTGTCCAGATGGGCGGCAGCCCGGGTGGCGGCGGCACCGGCCAGCGCGCCGCTTGGCGGTCCACTCCGCCGACCACGAGCCCGCCGCCGCAAGGCGCACCCCCGTCACAGAGTGCGCAGTCCGCCGGCCCGCCGAGCGCCGCTACGACGAGCGGTCCGGCCTCCACGCCGCCTCCCCCGACCGGCCTCTGACCCCCTGCCCAACCCACCCAGGGCCGGGAGGCGCACCGTCTCCCGGCCCCGGCCCCGGCCCCGGGCCCGGGCCCCTCGCCCCTCGCCCCTCGCCCCTCGCCCCTCGCCCCTCGCCCCTCGCCCCTCGCCCCTCGCCCCTCGCCCCTCGCCCCTCGCCCCTCGCCCCAGGACTGTCCTCTTGTCCGATCTGTCCATACCTCCGGTGACGGTGAAGTTCCCGCACCGCTCCCGCCGCGGCATCCTCCTCGGCCTCACCCTCCCCCAACTCCTCCTGGTCTCCAGCGCGCTGGCCCTGCTGCTGTTGACGGTCGTCTCGACCGGGTTGCTCGGCGCCCTCGCTCTGGCTCCGCTCTGGGCGGTGGTCGCCGCGCTGGTCGCCGTCCGCCGCAGCGGCCGGTCCCTGATCGACTGGGCTCCGATCGCCGCCCGCTACGCCCACCGCCGCCGCACCGGGCAGACCCTCTGGCTCGCCCGGCCCGTCACCCGGCCCCGGCAGGACGGGATCCTGCACCTGCCCGGCAGCGCCGCCTCCCTCAAGGTCGTCACCCCCGGCGACTCCGCCAACGGCGCCGCCGCCGTCCACGACCCGCACCAGCAGACGCTCACCGCCATCGCCCGCGTCACCTCCCGGGCCTACGCCCTCCTCGACCCCGCGACACAGAACCACAACGTGGGTGCCTGGGCCCGGGCCCTGGCCGGCATCGCCCGCACAGGACACGTCGCCACCGTGCAGATCCTGGAACGCACCGTCCCCGACTCCGGTGACACCCTCACCCGCCACTGGACCCAGCACGGCCAACCCCACACCCCCATCGCCGGACAGATCTACTCCGAACTCGTCGCCTCCGCCGGCCCGGCCGCCGCCCCGCACGAGACCTACCTCGCCATCTCCCTCGATCTGAAGGCCGCCAAGCGGCTCATCAGCCAGGCCGGGGGCGGGCTGCCCGGCGCGTGCACCGTGCTGGGGCAGACCACCGCCTCCATCGCCCAGGCCGCCCGCAACGCGGGCCTGACAGTCACCGGCTGGCTGTCCGCCCGGGAGATCGCCGCCGTCATCCGCACCGCCTACGACCCCAAAGCACTCGCCGCACTGCAGCAGTGGTCCCCTGCCGGCCGCGCGGAAGCCGACCCCGCCGCCGCCGGGCCCGTGGTCCAGGTCGAGGAGTACGACCGGCTCGCCACCGACACCGCACGCCACACCACCTATTGGGTGGAGAACTGGCCGCGCACCGAAATGGGCGCCGGATTCCTGCACGGCCTGATGTTCACCGCCGGGGTCCGCCGCAGCCTCTCCCTCATCTACGTGCCCCAGACACTGGAGTCCGCGCTGCGCGACGTCCAGCGCAAAAAGGCCGCCATCATCGCCGACGCCAACGAACGCGCCCGACGCGGCCAGGTAGACAACGAAGAAGACTCCGTCGAGTACGCCGACGTCAAGCAACGTGAGCGGCAGCTCATCGCCGGTCACGCCGACGTCGCCCTGACCGGCCTGGTCACCATCAGCGCCGAGACCGACGCCCTCCTCGACGCCGCCTGCGCACAGATCGAGACCGCCGCAGTCACCGCCGGCGTCGACCTGCGCCGCCTGCTTTTCCAGCAGCCCGACGCCTTCCCCGTCTCCGCGCTCCCCCTGGCCCGCACCACCCTCTAAACCCGGCCACCACACCGGCCCGCTGGCAGGAAGGACCCCACCCCCTTTGCCCTCTCCCCCTCCTACCGGCGACGCGCACCCCTATCTGAGGGCCGCCACCGCCGGCGTCCGCCACCACACCCGCGCCCTGAGCCGCTCACGACGGCCGGAGGCTATGGACCGCACCCATGCCGACGTCCTCCACGCTCACCTAACCGAGCTGCACCGCCTCCTCGACCAGCTCGCCGAAACCGCCCGACCCCCGCATCCGGGAGCAGGCCGGCACCTGGCCGAAGCCCACAGGCGGCTATGGCAAGCCACGACAGCCATCCACGCGGCGTTCCACCTCCTGCCGACGGCATACGGCGACTCCACCGCGTGCCGTCCCGACCGGCTGCCCGAGGGACCGCCAGTCCTCACCATCTGCCAACGCCACCTCGCCGCCAGCCACACCATCCGCCGCAAGACCACCCCCACCGACCTCAGCCGCCCGCACACCACCACCTGCGCGCGGTGAGCACACCCGCCGAAACGAGGGCCATCTGATGAGCCACCGGCCCGACCGCCGCGCCTCCGCCAGCCCCCTGTTCACCCCCCACAGCACCGACCGGGCCAGTCGCAAGGCCGCCCGCCGCCAGCTGGCCGAAGCCGCTGCCAAAGCCCGCGCCGAAGCAACCATCCACACTGCAGGCGCCGCGCCGGCGGAACACGCCATGCCCGCGCCGCTCTACCCGGTCGGCGGACGCCCCGGGCCTGCCTCGGCCCGCGGGAACCGGCTGAAGCTGCCCGCGCACCGGATGACCACCGCGGTCGCCGCGGGAGCGTATCCGTTCCTGGCCGAAGGCGGACTCGGCGCCGAAGGCATCTACATAGGCCGCGACGTCCACGCCGAAGCGAGCTTTGTCTTCGACCCGTTCGCCCTGTACGGCAAGGTCGAAGGCTTCACCAACCCCAACGTGCTGCTCGCCGGCGTCATCGGCCAGGGCAAGAGCGCGCTCGCCAAGAGCTTCGCGCTGCGCTCAGTCGCCTTCGGCTACCGCGTCTACGTCCCCTGCGACCCCAAAGGCGAATGGACCCCCGTCGCCAACGTCCTGGGCGGCACCTCCGTCGCCCTCGGACCTGGCCTCCCCGGCCGGCTGAACCCGCTGGACGCGGCCCCGCGGCCCGCCTCCGTCACCGAAGCCGACTGGAGCGGCGAGATCCGCAAGCGGCGGCTCCTGCTCCTCGGATCGCTGGCCCGCACCGTGCTCGGCCGGGACCTGCAGCCGATGGAGCACACCGCCCTGGACGTCGCACTCGACCTCGCCGTCACGCGCGCCACCGGCAGCGGCCGCACCCCCCTCCTCGGCGACGTCGCCGCCGCCCTGAACGACCCCGGCGCGCTGGACAAGGCCGCCGGGATGATGTCCGGGCGGCTCGGCGAGGCCGCCCGCGACCTCGCCCACGCCGTACGCCGCCTCGTCCACGGCGACCTGGCCGGCATGTTCGACGCCCCCTCCACCGTCGCCTTCGATCCCACCTCGCCGATGCTCACCATCGACCTGTCCCGGCTCGGCGGCTCCGGCGACGACACTGCCCTCGTCCTCGCGATGACCTGCGCCTCCGCCTGGATGGAATCCGCCCTCACCGACCCCGGCGGCGGCCGGCGCTGGATCGTCTACGACGAGGCATGGCGCCTGATGCGTCACCCCGGCCTGCTCCAGCGCATGCAGGCCCAGTGGAAACTCTCCCGCGGCCTGGGCATCGCCAACCTCATGGTCATCCACCGGCTTTCCGACCTGCTCACCGCAGGCGACGTCGGCTCACAGGGCCGCGCTCTGGCTGAAGGTCTCCTGGCGGACTGCTCCACGCGGATCATCTACCGGCAGGAAACCGACCAGCTCCACGCCGCGGCCTCCCTGCTGGGCCTCACCTCCATCGAGACCGATGCCATCGCCCACCTCAACCGCGGACGCGGCCTGTGGAAGGTCGCCGGCCGGTCCTTCGTAGTCCAGCACCTCCTCCACCCCCGTGAGCTGGCGCTGTTCGACACCGACGCCCGCATGCACTCGTCCGGCCCACAGATCACCATCCCGCAGGCCCGACCGTCCATGGTTCCCCGGACGCAGCAGACAAGCCACCGCTGACCCCACCGAGAGGCTTCGCCCCTTTGCCTACTGGTCCTCAATTCGCCTTCGGCACCCATCCGCAGCATGGTCTCGTCGCCGCTGCCGTGTACTCCGCCGTGTCTCCACACTTGGCACACTGGCTGCTCATGCGGGAGCAGTTCGAGCCCGTGCCAGACGCCCCGGGCCTGTTCCGGCTCACCGACCCCGAGCGCGACGGGCCACGCCGGGCCCGGCAAGCCGTCCACGACCTGCGACACATCGGATACGCGGTCCACGCCGACTACACTCTCGCCACCGTCGCCCCTACCGGCCCGCGCCTGGTGAGTGCGGGGCACCGCAGCCGTCCCGCGCAGGCCGCTGCCCGCCGCTCACCGCAGCAACGCGCGCCCGCCACCTCACTGCCGTCCGCGCGACCGCTCCCTCCACGGCCCGCCTACGCCCCCACGGTCCACCTCACCGCCGGACGGCCGCGGTGACCGAACCGATCCGCATCACCCGTGAGCAGGGCGGCGAGGTGGAAGTCACCGGCCCTTACGACGCCTTCGTCGTCGGCCTCCTGCGCCGCGCCGGCTTCCTCATCCAACCGGCACTCGGAGGCCACTGGGTCCGGCTCCCCTTCGACCTGGGACGCGACTGGGAGAACGAACGCGCCACCTGGGCAGCCGAAATGCTGGCCGCCGCCCGTTACCCCGTGCTCCTCGGTCCCGGCCTGCGCCACGAGTCACCCCGCCCTGGCATCGCGACGGCGCGGCCCCCGGCCATGACCATGCAGGCGCCGCCCGGGCGGCGATGCCACTGAAACGGGACCCACCAGGAGAAGCCGATCCCCGAGGCCACGCTCGGCCGTCAGCTCGTTTTACTCGCCCAGGAGGTGACCGACGCGGTGGAGGACCTCAGCACCACGTCCCGGCACCTCCTCGGATCCGGCCCCGGCCCCGCCGTGAACGCCACACGCCCGATACCACCGCCTCGCACCCCAACCGCCGTGCGCCGCCCGTAGCGCACCCCAACCGCCGTGCGCCGCCCGTAGCGCACCGCAACCGGACGTCGTCCACTCTCCCCGTCATTCACCGTTTTCAAGGAGATCCATCCATGGCTGTCCGTACCGCATGGACTGTCCAGCACCAGTGTGGTCACGCAGCCATGCATGACCTGTCTGACCGGCCCGCTGATCGCCGGGCGGGGTTCGCCCGCTGGCTCGCGAGCAGAGACTGCACCGACTGCTGGAAGGCCGCCCGCGAGAGCGACACCGCCGCCAAGGAGCAGTGGCTCGTCGCGAAGCGCGCCGAGGAGCAGCAGGCCGCCAAGGAGTGGGCGGCCAAGTTCGACATGCCGCCGCTGGAAGGTCCCGATCGGGCTTTGGACTGGGGTGAGCGCTCTCGACACCAGTTGATGACAGCCGCGCACACCGCGCTCGTCGTCGAGGACACCTGGGACGAGGCGGATTGGGCGACACTGGAGGAGAAGGCGCGCATGGTCACGCGGGCTGGGTGGTGGATCGATCAGCGCGACGCGGACGGCTCTGACCTGCTCGAACTCCTTGATGCCGCGACCGAGGCCGACCGCGGCACGGAGAACCCGTTCCGCTGATCCCAGCGGAACATAGCCGCGGATCGCCGGTGAGCCAAACCGGCGATCCTGCGGACCATTGTTCCTCCCGCCGCCACCTGCATCGTGTGGAGGACCCACATGCTCCCACCGTCCCGGACGTCGCCGTCCACCCCGGCGTTCGCGCCGACCTCCGCCCCGCTCACCCCGGCCCGCGACATCACCCACGCCCACTTTCAGGCTGGCGACGACGTCGTCGTCCTCAAGGGCGTAGCCAGTGGGGAGTTGTGGGGTGATGCGGTGCGGGTCGTCGCGCCGTCCTGGCACACCCCGACCGACGAGGACGGATGGCGGCTGCGCAACGCGGCCGGCGGCACGCAGACGTACATCACCGCCCACCCCCGCTACCTCGTCCACCTCACGCGCCGCTGCCCCGACTGCCTGATCTACCTGCGCGCCATGGAGGACCTGCTCCTACCGAAGTACGCCAAGCACAAGGACGCACTGATCGACTGCGGCTGGTACACCACCACAGCCCTCGGCCAGCTCATTCACGTCGCCGACGTCCGGGACGGCCGGTGAACCGTCCCGACTGTTGCCTCGCCCTGAAGCGCGCACACATCCGGGCCACCGAGAACACCGCAGACCTGCCGTGGCGTCCGCCTTCACCCGCACCGCCGACATGCAGATCCCCGGTAATGACCCCGGCTGCCGGTGGATCGCCGTCCAGGCCCAGCCCGGGCGTGCCTCGACGTCATCGCCCACCTGCCCCGGCTCGACGGCAACTGGTAGCACAGGCCCCGACCTCCTGCACCAGCTCGCCAACGAAGCACGCCGCATCAAGCAGGAAGTGCGCCTCACACCCCTCACCACCCAACCCACACGCCAGCACACCACCGACTTCACACCGACTGCGTCAGACCAGCTCGCTGCGGTTCTCACCCAGCTCGCCGACGAGCAGTCCGGCCCGTTGGCCACCGTGCGCGGCCTGGTCGGGCACACCACTCACCGCGTCGTCCGCCAGCCCGGGACCGTGCGTACGCCGCGCACGGCCTGGGACTGATCGCCCGCCACCTCCATGACATCCAGCAGGACCTCGACGCCACCGCCGCAGGCCTGACCAGCCAGCCGCCCCCACTCGTGACCGCTCCGCCACCGCGCACCGCCAGGAACTCCATCCGCCGCACACCCCAGGAGAAACGTTCCCTTTGCCCCGCGACTCCGAAAACTTCGAGCGCCTCGCCTCCTACGCCGACGTCCTCGCCGGCGAACTCCCCGGCGCCTGGAGCAGCACCTGCCACCCGGCCGAGGACAAGGACGACCTCGCCGACCTGACGGACCGGATCTGGGACTTGGACCTCGTCGCCGCCTCGCTGGCCGAACACCCGCTCCGGCAGGCCGCAGTCCTGACCCGGCCCGACGGCGCCCAGCTCGCCCTCCTGAACCGGCACGACGGCCGTGACGGTTTCCTCGTCGCCGCTGTCGCCCCTCACGGTCTGCCCGATGAGGCGTACCGCGGTGTGCATGAGCCCAACGGGATCGCCCTGGCGGACGACCCGTTCCTGGGGGCCGAGCAGGTCGCCGGCGACCTGCTCGCCCGTTACGACACTGCCCTCGCCCAGACCCGCCACAACGCCACGCCCGACACCCACCCATCCCGCCCGGACCAGGTGGTGCTCACCTGGCAGAGCGACGGCAGCCTCACAGCCGCCCCCGTCGGGGAAGCCGCCGCCAAGGTGCTCGCCGCCAACGGCTTCGTCGAAGACGCGCAGAGCGGCATCCACCGCCTCAGCGGCGACGACACCACTGTGCAGGCCCGCGCCGTCTACCGCACCGGCCGGCAACTGAACGCCCACGGCATCACCATCGCGCTGCAGCACCCCTCGGGTCGCATCGCGCCCACCGCCACGCAGCCCTCCACACCGCCAGCCCCGGCTGCACCCCGCACATCGACGGCCAGGGCTCGATGACACAGGACGAGCCCGACTTCTGGGCGCTGGAGCGCATCACCATCATCACCAAGGACAGTCGAACCGGACTCGTCATTGCCCCCCGGCGGCGCCGCGCAGGCCACGGGCATCTTTCAGAGAAGCGGGTTCTCGACGCCCCCGGTCACCGCGGCACGCTCCACCGTCTCCCCCCTTTCCCACGCCATTGACCAGATCCTCAACGCCCGCAACCAGGCAGCCCGTCTCGCCCACCGGCAGACTCCCCCGCCCCGCGGCGCCATGTCCGGCCCAGCTTCCGATCACCCCGGTAGCCCCCCACCACCAAGCGCGTCCCCATGAACCTCAGCGGGTGGGCGCCAGCAGCCTGTCGGCGCCCACCCTCGCCCAGCACAACACGACCGGAGACCCCTGTAGAGCCCCGCACGCCTCCACCGATCAGCCGGCACCTCACCCCTCGTCTGGCCACCGCCGTATTCCGCCACTACCTGCGTTCCTGCATCGTCCACGCTCCCGACCGCGCTTCGTCACCAGCCGGTGCAAGCTCAGAAGCGGCCCTCGACGAGGCCAGGGAAACGGGCCACCACCGCTGATCCAGACACCGTGTTCCGGAGGAACATGCCCAACCCCACCCCGATCCCGAGCCTGACACGGCTGGCCGACGACATCACCCGCCAGCTGGGGCAGCTCACCGAACACCTCGCCCAGCTCCCCGCCGATCAAGCCATCCCCGTCATCGCGCGGGTCCTCGACCCGGAGCACGGCGCCCTCGGCCGCTTCACCCACCTGGTGATCACAGGCTCCCACTTCGCCAGGGACCAGGCCGAACGCGGCATCCTTCCCGCGGAGGTCTGGCTGGCCCTCGGCCGCGCGGCGAACGAACTGTACGACATCGGCCTGGACATCGATGAGCATGCCGACACCCTCACTTCTCTCAGCACGCGGTCGGCCACCACAGTGGCGCAGCCCCCGGCCGCAGCTCCGCTCGTCGTCCGGCGGCGCCGGTGAAACGGAACCAGTGGCAGGGCTGGGGAGCGGGCGAGCAACCACAGCAGCACTACCTCATCGAACCCCGCGCGCTGGCCGGCGGCGGGGACATCCGCCACGTGACGGAGTTCCTGCGCGCCTCCGGCTGGCGGGAGAAGTCCACGAAGCGCGGACCTCTGGTGTTGGAGAGCCCGGACCGCACTGTCCGCCTCTCCTACGACCCCTTTGGCATGCCGGGCGGCTGGAGCATCCGCGGGGCGGCAGAGGGACATCAGGCCGAGTGGTGGGCGACCTTGGGCCCCCAGACACCGGTGGAGATCGTCGCCGGCCTGACCGACGCCCTCACCCAGCCGCGCTCCGCGCACGCCCCCAACGTATGGGCGCCGCTGGCCGAGCAGCACTGGCAGACCGGCCCCGAGGGCAGGCACTACACCGCGACAAGTCCTGACGGAGCGGCGTGCCTGCACTTCCGGCAGGACCCCGACGGCGCCGCCGTTTGGTGGGCCGGCGCCGGAGATCGGCAGGGCAACGGCTGGACCGCCCAGCTCGCCCCCACCACCCCGTTGCACCTCGTGCATGCTTTCGGGGCTGCGCTCGCCAGCCCTGAACCGGTGATGCGTCCGCGTGGACGCGTCCCGCACAGCGCGCAGATCCGGACCACGTCCGTCTCCGTCCTGCCGTCGCAGCTCGGTGCCTGGCAGCAGGTTCGGATCACGGCCGCCCGCGCAGCCGCCTGGGCCCGCAACCGGCCGGCCACCCGGCCCCGCACCATGGCCCGCCAGGCTCGCATCACCCCGCACGCCCGCAGCCGCGCCCGCCGCTGACTCGCCCGCACCGCCTCCGAGGAGCCTTGTGTCCGATCTGACCGTCAACGACATCCACCACGTCACCGAGACGCTGTCCCGGCTCACCGAATTTCTGCGTGAGGTCCCCGACCCCGGCGAGGCGCTCGCCCTGGTCGAGCCGCTGCTGGACGAGTACACCGGCGTCCCCGTCCAGCTCGGCGACACCCTGCGCGCTCTCGCCCGCGCCATCGCCGCCCACCCGGACACGCCCCGCACCCCCGCCCTGCACCTGCTCGTTGCGGAGCTGCGCACCGCCGCGTGGGAGCAGACCGACCAGCACACCCTCCACTACGCCCTGGATGAACTGCGTTCCTTCCTCATGAACGGCTCCTCGGACACGCCGGAGCGCTGCCGATGCCGGTGAGCGAACGGCAACTTGCCGAGTTCGCCGACAAGCACGCCTGGCAGATCCCCTTCGACACCAGTCCCCGCCACCTGGCAGGCCCCGGCGACGCCCGGCACGTCACCCACGGCCTCTCCGCCGCCGGATGGACCCGCACCTCCGACCCCCTCAACCCGCAGATGGTGCTCACCAGCCCCGGCAACCGCCACCACCTCCACTTCACTCCGGGGCCCGGGTACCTGTCCACGTGGTGGCAGCTGTCGAGCGAACCCTTCGGCGACAAGCCGTACTGGTACGCCGCGTTCGGCGAACTCGTCCCCGCCGAGATCCTCGCCAGCGTGACCGACGCCCTCACCGCCCCGCCACCGGCCATACAGCCGGACCCGTGGAGGACAGTCGACGCAGCGGGCTGGATCCGCCCCGACACGGGCACGGCGCATTCCGTGGACGGTATGTGCTTCATCGAGCAGCGCCAGCGAGATTCGCGGGACGCGCCGTACTGGTCCGTAGAAACCCGCGAGACCGACCTCGACGGAAACCCCGGCCGCATCCTCTGGCACGCCAGCTTCCACGACAACACGCCCACTCACCTGGTGCACGCCTTTGTCACCGCGCTGACCGACACCGACCCGCTCCAGCGCGGCATGCACGACCGAACGGCGCACTACAACGCCGTCCAGGAACCGAGCCCGCTCACTCCCCAGCAAGTCGTCGACGCCCACACCACCCGGCTCAAGACCATCAGCACACAGGCACCCGCCGCCCGCCGCCTCCAACGGCTGAGCACCACCAAGCCACCAGCACCCCCGAGCACGTCGGCCCCCCTGCAGCGATAACCAGGCCACTCCGTTCCTCTCCTCACCTGCTGACACCGCTAGGACCCCGCCATTTCCCGTCTTCCCACCAGCCATCGCAAGGCCCTCCGCCATCTGGACCGATACCTGCGCGACAGCAAAAACGTCCTCGACGCCTGGGACGCCTACTCCGACGAGCACACCGACCTCGACGGCTGGCCCTACGACGACCACACCTATGGGCTTCGCCAGAGCCGACGCGACGCCGAGACCGCCGAGGCTTTCGAGACCCTCCGCGGCAGCGCCCGCGACCTCCTAGCGACGGCCGAAACCCAACTGGTCCTTCTGCCTGCCGAATCGGTGCAGGGCCGCTGGGTGTACCAGCTCGGCGTCCTGCACGCCGCTCTCGACCAACTCGATGCCCTGCACGATCAATGGCAGGCCACCCGCGACAGCCTCCCCGCCCACGCCAAGCCGGGAACCCCTGCGTACGACGACGCCCTCGCCGAGCACCACGCCGAATGCTGGAGCCACCTCGACGACTGGGCCGCCCACGGCCACGCCCTCGCCGAGATCCACACCGCGGCCCGGCGCGCGCCCTCCCCGCTGGCGCCGCCGCCGACCACAACCGCCGCGCGCGCCACGTCACGGTTCTCGAAGGTGCGGAGGTGAGCGTGGTTCACGGCCCCGAGACGGTCGAGGTGGACTTCGTCGCGCCGCGGCACCTGGCCGGCGGTGGCGACCCCGCGTGGATCACCGTTCCCCTGCACCGCGCCTGCGGCTGGAGCCACGGACACGACCCTCTGATGCCGCGCGTCATCCTCTCCAGCCCTGACCAGAAGGCCCTCCTCCGGTTGGAACCCGACCCGGACGGCCAATGGTGGACCCTCCAGCACACTCCCGGACCGGACAGGCCCGCCTGGTACGCGAGCTTCGGCGCACGCACCCCGGTCGAGATCATCGCCAGGTTCACCGACGCCCTCACCCATCCCGCCACCCATCCGGCAGACGCCTGGGACCCGCTCGAGCCACTCCGCGCCGCGGGCTGGCGCCCGGCCTACAGCCACAACCGGCTCGCCTCACCGGACGGAGCGGCCCTCGCCGAACTGCACAAGTCGGCCGGCACCTGGTCGGTCACCACCAGCCTCGACAACACCCACTCCTCCGTGTGGCAGGCCCGCTTCGGCGAACACACCCCGCCCCACCTGATCGCCGCGTTCACCACCGCGCTCGCCGACCCCCGTCCGGTGCCGCGCACCGGCACCCCCCTGAACATCCCGACCCGCAACCCAGACCTCATCACCCACAGCCGCCGGGAAGTACCCGCCACCCAGATCGCCACCGCCCTGGAAGACCGCGTCCGCGCCCTCTCCGTCCGCCACACCACCGCGCCACCGCGGACGGGCACTGCGCACCGGTCGCCCGGCCCTGCCCGGCGCACCCGCTGATCCTCTGCCCGCCACCCGGAGCTGAGCCCTTTGCCTCCCGCTTCCAACAACTACAGCGACGGATACGACGTCGCCTTCCGCCTCCTCCTCGGCGTCCTGGCCGTCGTCGTCCCCCTGTCCCACCTCGTCTGGCTGTCCGGCAACATCACCGCCGTGATCACCGGCCACGACTGGGCGCCGTACCAGGCGGCCACCGCCCTGCTCCACCCCGACCAGCTCTGGCCCGACACCAACGCCACAGCTCTGCTGATCGGTGCACGCATCGTCCCCCTGACCTTGCTCTGCACGCTTGGCGCAGTGGCTGGCGTTGTGTGGTCCCGCCACAAGAACAGCGGCGAAGGCCGGAAGAAGATCACCGGGATGGCCAAGCCGAAGGACATCGAGCCCCTGATGGCCAAAGCGATCACTGCCAAAGCCCGCTCCCTGCGCCCAAGCCTGAAAACGGCCAAGCACATCGCCGCGAACGACACCGGCGTCCTCCTCGGCAACCTCCAAGGCACCCGGCACGAAGTCCGCATGGGATACGAGGATGTCGCCGTCGCCATCATGGCGCCGCGGTCCGGCAAGACGACCAGCCTCGCGATCCCGTCCATCCTCGCCGCACCCGGCCCCGTCCTGCTCACCTCCAACAAAGCCGCCGGCGACGCCTACACCGCCACCCTCGACGCCCGCGCCGGCGTGGGACGGGTCTGGTCGATGGACCCGCAGCAGATCGCGCACGCCGCCCGCGAGATGTGGTGGAACCCGCTCGCCGACGCCACGACCCTAGACGGCGCCGGCCGTTTGGCCGGGCACTTCCTCGCCGCTTCCGTGGACGCCAGCCAGCAGGGCGACTTCTGGTCCAAGGCCGGATCCAACATCCTGTCCCAGCTCTTCCTCGCCGCCGCGCTGGATGAGCGGCCCATCACTGACGTGATGCAGTGGCTGGCCTTCCCCTCCGACCGCACCCCTTTGGACATCCTGCGCGACCACGGCTTCACCGCCGTCGCCGCCCAGCTCAAGGGAACCGTGGAAGGCCCCCCTGAGACCCGAGACGGCATCTACGAGACCGCTCGCCAATACGCCGCCGCTCTGCTGAACAGCGATATCGCCGCCTGGGTCACCCCACAAAAGGACGTCCCCGAGTTCCGGCCGGCGGAGTTCGTCACCTCCACCGACACCCTGTACCTGCTGTCGAAAGACGGCGGAGGTGGAGCGAGTGCGTTGATCGCCGCGTGCGCGGACTCGGTGATGCGCGCGGCAACCGCGCAGGCCGAGCGGGCCGGCGGGCGCCTGGACCCGCCGATGCTCGCGATCCTCGACGAGGCCGCGAACGTGTGCAAGATCAGCGACCTGCCGGACCTGTACTCCCACCTGGGCAGCCGCGGCATCATTCCGATCACCATCTTGCAGTCCTACCGCCAGGGCCAGAAGGTCTGGGGCGACGCGGGCATGGACGCGATGTGGTCCGCCTCGACCGTGAAGGTCATCGGCTCCGGCATCGACGACCCGGACTTCGCCGACAAGCTCTCCCGGCTGATCGGCGACCACGACGTGGAGACCACCTCCACCTCCGTCTCCGAATCCGGCAAGTCGACCTCCGTGTCGATGCGGCAGGAACGCATCCTGCCCGCCGACGCGATCCGTGCCCTGCCCAAGGGCACCGCGCTGTGCTTCGCCACCGGCATGCGCGCCGCCATGCTCGACCTGCGCCCCTGGTACCTCGAACCCGGCGCCGACGCCCTGTCCGCCGCCTCCGCCCGCGCGTCCAAGGCGATCACCACCCGCGCCGTCGCCAAGCACACCCCCCGGCAGGGCGACTACGGCACAGCCGCCTGACCCGCCAACCTCCCCGAAAGCAGCATGGCCCTCACCGACCACCACGACGTCTTCATCGGCGCGACCGGCGACGGACACACCTTCCTCGTCCTCAACCGACCGATCCCCCAGGCCACCCGCATACTGACCGACGCGGGCTTCACCGCCCGCCAGCACCAGGGCCGCACCCTCTACATCCTGCCGCCCGACACCGCCGAGGACGCCCACGAGCGCGCCGGCGTCGCGGCGTACGGGCTGATGGCCCACACCCACGACCTCGTCGACCTGGCCTGGACCACCCGCCACCACGACGGCGCCCAGAACCCGCCCGATGTGACCTTCCGTTTCACCGACGGCACCGTCACCGCGACCGCCGCCACGCACGCGGCACACGCCGTCCTCGTCCGCCACGGCTTCACCCCCACCGAACAGGACGGGGACTACGAACTGCCGAGTGCCCTCAGCGAACGCACCACCCTGAGCACGGTGGTCAGCGCCGAGGCCCACCTGCATGCCGACGGCGTGAGCGTCCATGTCGACCTCGGCATCCCCACCGTGCAGGACATCCCCGCAACCCGGCCTCGCCCCAACTCCACGTCCATGTCGGCACCCACTGTCGCAGTCACCCGCCGCACCCGCTAACCGCGATGACCACGTCACCTGACCCCGACCTCACCCCTATGTTCGACGTGGACGTGCCGGTACCGCTGACGCCCGTGGAGCGACTGCTGGCGCTCGCCGGCCTCTACACCCAGCACAACGACCGGATAGACCTCCTGTTCGCCGGCCGTGCCGCTGCCGTCCCGGACACCTATGTGTCCTCCGCCCGGCGTCTGGAACGCGACTCCCTCGCCTGCGTCAAGACAATCAGGCAGCAGCGCCTGCCTGCCATCGAACCGGTGACCAGCGCCGTCGTACGACTCAAACAGATCGCCTACCTGACCAGCGGGGCCACCCGCTACCTCACCTCCGCCCAGCAGGCCCTGCCCCCGGGCGATGCGCAGCACGTACGCCCAGATCCCCGCAGCGGGTTCGGCCAGTACGTGCGGCTGGCCCGGGAACTCACCGCCCTCGCTCCGGCGGCCGTCGTGGAGTGCGCCACGCACCTCGCCGAGCGGCTGCCCGACCGGGCACGCAGCCGCACCACCGTCTCCGGCATGGACAGGGCCCAGCGCGACACCCTGCTCGAAGTCGCCCGTGGCCACGTCATCGTCACCGGACAGTACGAGCAGCCCGGCTACGGCCGCACCGTGCCCGTGGACGTCGACGTCCTGCGCCACCTGCAATCCCAGGGCCTGGTGACCTGCGAGCCCGCGTCCGCACCCCCCTTCTTCACCGGCGGGCCGCCACGCAACCGCGTACGCCTGCCCGCCCTCGGGCTCGCCGTCCTCAGCACGGTCATCGCCTCCCCCCTGGCCGTCTGCCCGCCCGCAGCCCGCCCCGTCCACTCCCCCGCTGCGGCCACCACCGCCCGCGCACGCCGCTGACGACACCACACACTCAATAGCGCGCGGCCGCCTCAGCCGCATTCACGCAAGGAAGTCTTCGATCACCTACTCACCCACACTCGTCTGTATCTCTCTCGGCGCCGGCGTTCAGTCCAGCGCCATGCTCGCGCTCTCCGCCGAGGGAATCCTCCCGAAGGCCGACTACGCGATATTCGCCGACACCGGCTGGGAACCGAAAGCCGTGTACGACCACCTCGACCGGCTCGAAAAGGAAATCGCTGAGCCTGCCGGGATACCCGTCCTCCGGGTGTCTTCCGGCAACATCCGTAACGATGCTCTCGATCCGGATCACCGGTTCGCCTCCATGCCGCTCTACATCCTCAACCAGGACGCGAAGCAAGGCATGACCAGGCGTCAGTGCACCGGGGAATACAAAATAAAGCCAATAAAGAAGAAGGTCCGGGAACTCCTCGGACATCCCTATCCACAGCGCATCCCGAACGACGTCTTCGTTGAGCAGTGGGTCGGCATATCCACCGACGAGTTCCACCGCGCCAAGGACGCCGACGTCCGCTACATGCGCAACCGGCACCCTCTCATCGACATGGGATGGTCCCGCAACGACTGCCTCCGCTACCTGACATCACTCGGCTTCGCGAACACTCCGAAATCATCCTGCCTCGGCTGCCCCTTCCACGGAAACGCGCAATGGCGGCATATCCGTGACACGAGCCCGGAGGAATGGCAGGACGTCGTGGCATTCGACGCCGCCATTCGCCAGGGCAACGCCCGCGCGAACGCCAGCGGCAACCGACTGCTGGGACAGGCGTTCCTCCACCGCTCCCGTGTGCCGCTGGACCAGGCGCCCATCGACCACGTCACCGCAGCCGAACAGACCTCCCTGCGAATCGGCGCGGACGAGGCCGACGTACTGGAGAACGGCATAGAGGACGGCTGCTCTCCCTGGGCATGCCGCGGCGAGGCCGATGCACTGACGCAGGACGACTTCGGGCTGGCCACGTGATACTCGACCTCTTCGCGGGGCCGGGCGGCTGGAGCAGGGCGCTGCATGCCCTCGGCGTGCGCGACGTCGGGCTGGAATGGGACCGGTGGGCGTGCAAGACCCGTGCTGCGGCTGGTCAGTTGACCATCCGCGCCGACGTGGCGGTGTATCCGACCTGGCCGTTCATAGGCCGCACACGCGGGCTGATTGCATCCCCTCCGTGCCAGGCGTGGAGCATGGCCGGCAAACGCCTCGGCCTGCTCGACCAGCCGCTGGTGTACGCGGCGGTCGAGGACCTGGCCGCCGGACGCGACACCCGCGCACGCCTCCTCGCCGCCTGCCGCGACGAGCGCTCCCTGCTCGCAGCCGAGCCCATGCGCTACCTCCACGCCCTGAACGCGGTCGGAGAACCCGACTGGGTCGCCATGGAGGAAGTACCGGACGTCCTGTCCCTGTGGAAGCAGTACGCGGCCATCCTCCGCGGATGGGGCTTCTCCGTCTGGTCCGGGATCCTCAACGCCGCAGACTTCGGCGTTCCGCAGACCAGGAGGCGGGCGATCCTCCTGGCCTCCCGGGTACGCACGGTGCAGCCTCCCACCCCCACGCACTCCCGACTCGCCGAGCCGGAATCGCTGTTCGGTCCGGGCCGCGCCCGCTGGGTCAGCATGGCAGAGGCCCTGGGATGGGGCGCGACCGACCGGCCCGTCCCCACCGTCTGCGCGGGCGGCGGGCCCGGCGGCGGACCCGAACCGTTCCCGTCGGGCTCCCGCAAGACACTCTCCGACGCCCGGGAACGCGGCACCTGGATGCCCCGGCCGGACGGAATGGTCCTGCAGTCCCGCCGTGAAAGCGCAGGACGGGCGGCCCGGCACGGCACACGCGAGAACCGGGCCGCCGACGCTCCGACGCCGACGTTCACCGCCGAGGCCCACCGCTGGTCCTGGTCCCTGCGCAGCAACAACCAGGCCAACGCCACCGTCCGTCCGCTGTCCGAGCCGGCCGGCACGCTGTTCTTCGGGCACCGCGCGAACGAGTGCACCTGGGTCGCCGAACCGGCCTCGCCCCCGGCCAAGGACATGGACGCGCCAGCGGTTCCCGAGCCGATCCGGATCACCGCCCGCGAGGCCGGCCTCCTGCAGACTTTCCCCGCCGACTACCCCTGGGCCGGCAACAAGGGCCAGCAGTTCTCCCAGATCGGCAACGCCGTACCCCCGCTCCTCGCCGGCCACCTCCTCGCCCCACACCTCGGCGTCACCCTCGACCCCAACGACTTCACCCTCGCCGCCTGATGCCCCACACCCCCGAACCCGACGAAGACGACCTCGACACCATCGCACCGCCCCAGCCGGTGTTCCACGTCGAGCAGGCACTCCTCGGGGCCCTCCTCCTCGACCCGCACCGCCTCAGCGACGTGAGCGGCATCGCCGCCAACTCGTTCTCCACCGCCGCGCACGCCGCCCTGTACTCCGCGATCACCACCCTCCCGCCACCCGACTCCGCCGAGCACGCCAAGAACACCAAGTGGCTCGACCAAGTGCTCGCCACGGGGCGCGAGCAGGCGCGCGCACTGACCGCCTCCTACCTGCACACCCTCATCCAGGCCTGCCCCTGGCCCAGCCACGCACCCTCCTACGCACGGATGGTCGAGGCCGAACACGCCCGCCGCCGCCTGCAGACAGCCGCCGAACACCTCGTCCAGACCGTCCACGACGCCTCCTTCCCGCACCCCGTACAGACAGTGCTCGCCGCAGCCGACGTGCTCGCCGCGGTCGTGGACGACATCGCCGCCCGATTCCCACCGCGCGCCGGCGTCCTACCCCGCACCCCGGCACCGCCGCCAACTGTCGCGCCCGACCACACGGAGGCCGTCGAGGAGGAGCAACTGCTGCTCGCGACCGCCACCGCCAACCCCGCCGACATCAAACACGTCCGATGGCTGCTCCCCAACGACCTCACCCTGCCGCTGCACGCCGGCCTGTGGCAGTGCCTGACCACCCTCGCCCGCCGCCACGAGCCCGTCGACCCCGTCACCGTCCTGTGGGAAGCCCAACAGCGCGCCCTGCTCGACGACGGAACCGAACCGGGCAAGGTGCTCCGCATGCTGGCCGAACCGGCTGGTTCCGTGGAGCACTGGAGCGAGCGCGCCCTGCAGCGTTCCCTCCTGGCCACCGCCGACCACACCGGTCGGCGCATCGAGGCGTACGCCGACGACCCGGCGAACACCCCGTTCCAACTCGTCGTCGGCGCCCGCCGCTCCCTCGCCGACATCAGCGCCATACGCACCCGCTGGCAGCACGCCACCGGAACCGTCCCGACGCCACGACCACGCCCCGCGCCCACCACCCGAGCCGGCCCGCCGACCACCACTGCCGCGCACGCCGCACGCGCTGCACGAGCAATCCGATAAACCCCTGCAGATGCCGGTGGCCGGACTCGAAGGCCCGGCCATCGACAGAAGAGGCGACACCCGAACGTGACTCCTCCTATTGACGCCCACGTCCTCCTCGACACCCACCCCACTCACCCCAGCGCCGTGACCGTTGTCCTGACCGGCACCCAGGCCTACGTTTCCCACCTGGGTTTGAGGCAGCCGACTGGACCGTCGTCGCCGACAACGTCCTGGTCCTGGTCCGCATCGACCACGAGGAGCTCTACTGGACGCAGGACACAGCACCGAAGGTCTAGGGGCGACTTGATGTCTTCCTTAATATCGGTCGCTTCGGTCGAACTACCCCCGCGGGTGCGGGGAGACGACCACAAGTACATAACGCTGGATCAAGGGCCGAGCGAATTACCCTCGCGGGAGCGGGGACGACATCGCGCAGGCCGAGGCCGACACCGGGATCCTGCAACTACCCCCGCGAGTGCGGGGACGACCATTCCACCCCCGTGACCGTGGTGGGCTGGCTCGAACTACCCCCGCGGGTGCGGGGACGACAGTCGCGGTCGGGCAGGGGCAGTTTGTCGAGGGGAACTACCCCCGCGGGTGCGGGGACGACGCCGTAGCGTTCGAGGTCTTCCTCGTAGCGCTCGAACTACCCCCGCGGGTGCGGGGACGACGGTGTGGGTGGCCGGGTCGCAGGTGCCGACGAGGAACTACCCCCGCGGGTGCGGGGACGACTCACTGAGTGAACCGCCCGGCCACTACGTTGTCGAACTACCCCCGCGGGTGCGGGGACGACTTCTGGATGGCGTCCAGGGTCTCCTGGTGACGGAACTACCCCTGCGGGTGCGGGGACGACAGCTTCCGCAGTGCCGCCGCGACAGCGTCGATGGAACTACCCCCGCGGGTGCGGGGACGATCGGCACGGGCAGCCCCCAGGCCTCCCCGTCCCAGAACTACCCCCGCGGGTGCGGGGACGACTTGGCGACGACGCTGAAGACGAGGTGGTCGTCGGAACTACCCCCGCGGGTGCGGGGACGACAGCCGGTTGCCGGCTCTGCGGGTCCAGTACCAGGAACTACCCCCGCGGGTGCGGGGACGACAGCTGCTCGCACGGCCGGGCGTTGGCCGGGAACGAACTACCCCCGCGGGTGCGGGGACGACGTAGATGAACATGGGCTGGCCGTCGCTGTCGCGGAACTACCCCCGCGGGTGCGGGGACGACGAGCGTGCGGCGCGCGCCGACGGCTGCACCGCGGAACTACCCCCGCGGGTGCGGGGACGACCGCACGCGGCGGGCGGCGGTGCGGCCAACGGAGGAACTACCCCCGCGGGTGCGGGGACGACACCTCGCTGCTCTCCGCGTTGAAGCCGAACAGAGAACTACCCCCGCGGGTGCGGGGACGACACCGTGGTCGAGCCGCCGGACGCCACGGTGTAGGAACTACCCCCGCGGGTGCGGGGACGACCTCTCTATCTATGGGTGGGTGATGTGGTCCGGAGAACTACCCCCGCGGGTGCGGGGACGACGCGGACACGAGCGGCTGGAAGTCCTGCCCGGCCGAACTACCCCCGCGGGTGCGGGGACGACGGTGTTGGTAGCACCTGCCGGAGGCCGCCCCGTGAACTACCCCCGCGGGTGCGGGGACGACTCGCGCCAGCCGACGTCCACCTGGAGGCCGTCCGAACTACCCCCGCGGGTGCGGGGACGACGCGTGGTCGCGGTACTGCTGGGCGGCCTCGGTCGAACTACCCCCGCGGGTGCGGGGACGACAAAACGCGCTGGTCCATTCGAGTTCCTTCGTGGGAACTACCCCCGCGGGTGCGGGGACGACGTCCTTGAAGGCCATGTCCCACGACATGACCAGGAACTACCCCCGCGGGTGCGGGGACGACCAGCAGGGTCCACGACAGGTGCGAGGTGCGCAGGAACTACCCCCGCGGGTGCGGGGACGACGAACGTGCGGAACGGCGCCTCGCCCTCGCCGGGGAACTACCCCCGCGGGTGCGGGGACGACCCGCTCGCCCCGCGCCCGCCGGCCGGGGCTTTCGAACTACCCCCGCGGGTGCGGGGACGACAGGCCATCCGTCAGGTGCCCGAGGACCCTGGAGGAACTACCCCCGCGGGTGGTGCGGGGACGACGCCTCCCTCACCCGCCTCGGCGACCGCTACGGGGAACTACCCCCGCGGGTGCGGGGACGACGTGCGCCTCTCTCAGGGGGTGTCGGCCCCGACCGAACTACCCCCGCGGGTGCGGGGACGACCTGCTCACGCCACTGTTCTTCGGCCACCTCGGCGAACTACCCCCGCGGGTGCGGGGACGACAGCTCGCGCAGCTTCCTCCGCTCCGCCTCCAGCGAACTACCCCCGCGGGTGCGGGGACGACTCGGCGAGGAGCAGGATCCGCTCGTAGGCCGACGAACTACCCCCGCGGGTGCGGGGACGACGCGCGGCGGGCTTGCGTGGTGTCCCGGGCCGCGGAACTACCCCCGCGGGTGCGGGGACGACTAGCTGCGGACGACGTGCCCGTTCATCTGCCGGGAACTACCCCCGCGGGTGCGGGGACGACTTGAACAGGGCGTATCCCCTGATCCGAGTAGTCGAACTACCCCCGCGGGTGCGGGGACGACGGCGGCTCGGGGCGTGCAAGAGAAATCGGGGGGGAACTACCCCCGCGGGTGCGGGGACGACAAAACCACTCACGAGTGATCGAACGAGGTGCAGGAACTACCCCCGCGGGTGCGGGGACGACGGCTACCCGGGCCCACAGACGTGGGCCCGCCTGGAACTACCCCCGCGGGTGCGGGGACGACGCTCGCGGCGTCCCGGCCGAGGTGCTGCTGGACGAACTACCCCCGCGGGTGCGGGGACGACGGAGTCGCGGGCTCGGCGGTCGTCGTCTGCCAGGAACTACCCCCGCGGGTGCGGGGACGACCCGGAGTCGTCGCCGGTCTCGCGCTGCTGGCCCGAACTACCCCCGCGGGTGCGGGGACGACGTGCTGGCCAACCACGGCTACGCAGGGCCGGAGGAACTACCCCCGCGGGTGCGGGGACGACAGCTCCTGACGGATCCCCGGGGCGCCGTGGTTCGAACTACCCCCGCGGGTGCGGGGACGACTCTTCGTGACCTGCAGCGTTGTCAGCTGATCACACCATTTTGCTTTACCTCGTTCGCAGGCCGCCAGGGTTGTCCGTTCTGACGCGGGCGGGCCATGAGGGTCAGGCCATCGAAGTCGATGGGGGTCCAACGGTTACGGCCGGCGGTGCGGGCGGACCAGCCCTGTTCCGTGGCCGCCGGTTCGATCATGACGGCTTGGCCGTCGTGGATCCGTTCGGCAAGGACGGTCCAAAGGCGTTCGCGGATACGGGGATTGGGGTTTCCGACGTAGACGCCGACGGCCACCTCGACGAACCAGCGGGTGAGGTGTCCCCGGAGTCCGGGTGGCGCTGCGATGAGCACGACCACGGTCGTCCCGGCGCTCACGGGGCCGTCTCCGTGGGAGTGGAGTCGGTACGTTCGGGGATGATGTCGAGGTGGTGCGCGGCGCTCCAGTTACGGCCACCGCTGACGACCGTGTCGCCGTCGTCCCAGAGAGCGCCGAGTTCCTCGTCCGGCAAGTCGCCGCCGTTGGGGACGAGGAGTTGCTTGATGTCGGCGACGATGCGGGGCAGGAGTTTGCCCCGGACTGCGGCATCTCGCAAGGCGGTACGCGCGTCACGCTCCGAGGTGAGGCCCTGCGCGGCAAGGTCGAAGGCGAGGGGGATGGTGAACTCTGCCTTGTAGAGGTCGGCGATGTCCAGGACGAAGGAGAGGGCGTTGCCGGTGTGGACGAAGCCGAGAGCGGGGCTGGCGCCCAGTCCGGTGATCGCGGCGTGGCAGATGCCGTAGAGGGCCGAGTTGGCGGCGGACAGGAGCCGGTTGACGTCGTCGCCGGCGGCGAAGGCGTCGCCTGGTTTGTAGTCGCGTTTGGTCCAGGGCACCCCGGTCCGCTCGGCGTGCTGCGCGTAGAGGCGGCGGATGCGAGTGCCTTCGCGGCCTCGGAGCTGTTGGAGGGTCAGGCCGGTGGTGTCCTCGCCGGGGAAACGCATGTCGTACATACGGCGGGCGACGGCGACGCGTTCTTTGGGGCGGGTGACCAACCATGCCTGGCGAAGCT
Organism: Streptomyces sp. NPDC003247; assembly: GCF_042888135.1. NCBI lineage: Bacteria > Bacillati > Actinomycetota > Actinomycetes > Kitasatosporales > Streptomycetaceae > Streptomyces > Streptomyces sp. NPDC003247. The sequence continues at coordinate 358,964 of NZ_JBIAPF010000005.1, read as the reverse complement.
GGAGCTGGGAGCCGCGTGCGGTGCTGGTGCCGGTGGCGTAGAGGCGCACTCCCTGCTCGCCGACCCAGCACACGGCGGTGCCGGAGTCGGCGAGCAGGGTGACGGCGGGGTGGGTGATCCGGCTGCCGGGGCCGATGAGGAGGACGGCGAGCCAGGCCGCCGGGACGTGGACGGTGCGTGCCTTGTTGACCAGGACGACGGCGTTGTCGTCCCGGTCTATGTGGCAGCGCTCGGCGTAGAGGCTGGAGATGCGGTCCTCGAGCCTGTGCACGTCCTGCGGTCCGGTCCGCCACCAGGGTTCAGCCATGCCTGGCCTCGTGGGGGTGGAGCGGGGCAAGGGTGAGAAGGCCCTGGCCGTAGCCCTTGGCGGGGCCGATGCCCCCGAGCAGGGCGGCGCGCAGTGTGTCGGGGTCGGTGACGCGAAGGCGCCCTTCGAAGGTGGCGGTGGACAGGGTGACGCGAGGTCCGTCGGAATGCTTGCGGAAGCGGAGGATGTCGCGGCTGATGATGGTCACGGCGGGGCCGGCGGACAGGTCCTGGCCCTCGGTCTGCAGGCCGGGGGCGGGAGGTGTGGCGGCGGCGTCGGGGATGCTGAAGCCGTGGTGTTCGCAGCGCTTGAGGAGCCATTCGAGTTGCTGGGCGGCGGTGCGGTGGGCGACGCGGGAGCCGCGGGGCCGATTGCCGTTGTCGGCTCCTTCCTTCAGGCGGGCGGCCTGCTGTTCGCTCGGCCGGCTGGGCCGGGCGACGCTCTGGACGGGGTTGGCGGTGAGGCGGAAGCCGAACTCACGGCCGCGGGCGATGCGCTCGAGCAGGGAGGTGTAGTCGGCGATGAGCGGCGCGCCGCCGTCGGCTCCGGGCCAGCCGGCTTCGTCGACAAGGTGGGCCCAGGAGGGACGGTTCTCGGTGAGGACGAGTATGTCGGCCCGGTGCGGGGTGTTGCTGTCCAGACGCCACAGGACGCGTTCGGTGACGGGCTGTACGGCCAGTCCGGACAGGAGGGCGGCGTGCAGGCGGTGCGGACTGGAGAGCAGCGCCACAGCGGCGCGGCGGCGCGGGTTGAGGGCGATTTTCGACAGGTAGGGCATGTGGTCACCAGCCCAGGAGGGCGAACGGATCGTGGTCGGACTGTTTGGCCGTGCCGGTGTCCGCTGCGGGGTGGGCGGGCTGGGTGCGGCCGGTGGGCACGGTGACCCAGAGGTGACGGACGGCGCGTCGGCCGAACCGGGTTCCGGTCTTGAGGTCGTAGGTGTCGGGCACGTCGACGGCGAGCTGGTCGCCGGCCGGGTCTTCGACGGTGGCCTCGAGGGACACGGTGGTGTCCCGGGCCTGCCGGCGACGGTGGGCGCCCGCCTGCCAGGGCACGCCCTTGAGGGCTTCCTCCAGCTCGGTGTCGGCGTAGAGTCCGAGGCTGACGGGCCCGGTGGGCGGGCAGGAGCGGCGGCCGAGACAGAGCGGGAAGACGGGGTTGCGGACTGCCTCCTCCAGGCTCTGCACCAGGGTTTTCGGGCCGCGCAGGGCGGCGACGAAAACGGCGTCCTGGAGGTAGAAGCGCTGGGTGACGCCGGTGTACTTGGCCGGTGTGGTCCTGGTCTGCTGTCCCTTGGCGTTGGTCTTGGCCGACAGCAGCGGCACTCCGCGGTAGTCGCTGTAGGTGTGGTAGTCCCGCAGCAGGGTGCCGGGCTGGTCCACCCGGACGCCGAGTTGCAGGCCGACCAGGTCGGTGAGAGTGGTCTCGCGGTCGCGGCCCTCGGCGGCGGCGAGGAGACCGAGGATGCCGGACTTGGTGGGCTGGGGCCGGGTTTCGCGCCGGTTGTAGCGGGACGGGCCGCCCCAGGACTGCAGCGGGGCGGCTAGCCGCAGCACGAGGACGGCGTGGTCGGTGCCGGTCATCGGGCGTCGGCCTCCGGGGTTTCGGCGGGCGTGATCTCGCCGTCGGTGAGCCACTGTCCGACCAGGGTGTCGACGGAGTCGAGCAGGGCGGGGAAGGGCAGGGAGGAACCGAAGACTTCGGTGATCTTGTCGCCTTCGGCGGTGTAGGTGGCCAGGGTCCGCAGCGGCTTGTCGCCCCAGGTCTCGGCGACCGCTTTGAGTTCGTCGGCGAGCCGGACGACGGATTCCGAGGCCAGGCCAGTGGTGCCGGTGACGGGTTCCTCGTAGGCGGATACCAGGTTCACGGGCTGGTCGGTGCGGACCGTCAGCAGAACCAGGTGGGGCAGGGTGCGGTGGGCAAAGGAGTTCTGGTGCCCGGTCGGCATGGAGCGGGTGAACGCCTCGATGAACCGCACCGTCGCGCGGCGGGTCTCGTCGATGTCGGTGAGATTCTCACGCAGCTGGTGCACGCCAAGGGCGGCGTAGCGGTACAGGGTGGAGGAGTTGAACTCGACTGTGCCGATCATGCCGGCGCCGTGGTCGTCGGTGTTCTCGTCGTCAACAGCGGTGTAGTAGTCGAACTCGGTGCGCACGGCGTGGGTGGACAGGGCGTGCGCGACCTGGACGGAGGCGTCCACGTTCAGGGCGGGCAGGTCGGCGACCATACGGCCGAACAGGGCGACTTCGGCAGGGTGCCCGGTGGACAGCGTCTTGACGACGGAGAGCTTCTTCACCTCGTTCTTGAGGTCGTCGTCGGGCAGGGCGGCGAGCTCGGCGGCTCGGCCGCCCAGCAGTTGGACCAGGGCGTCGAGTTGCTTCTTGCCGAAGAACAGCAGGTAGGCGGACTGGTCGTCCTTCTTGGCCGACTTGGTGATGCCGAGTGGCTCCAGCAGGGCGGCGGCCAGGCGGTCCGACTGCCCGGCCTCCAGCCCAGTGCCGCCTTCGGAAGCGGGGAGGACGAGGCGCTGGGCGAGCAGGCTGGCGATCCGCTTGGTACGGGTGGCCTGATCGGCCTCCGGCACGTGCTTGGCGTACTCGGTACGGGTGGCACGCTTCCACGCCTGCGAGGAGACGCGGGCACGGCGGGCCCCGCCGTAGACGGCCTGCTTGGGAGTGCCGGAGTCGTCCCGGTTCACGTTGGACGGAGGCAGGCTCTGGAGGATGTGGACCTCGACGAAGAGGGTCGGTCGGCTCATGGCGTGACTCCTTGAAGGCATGGGGCGCCACTCGGTCGGGGCGCGGTCGAGGACGGGTTGAGGTGAGCGGGAGGCCGGGCCGACAGCATGGTGCCGTGACCGGCCGGTCTACCCGGGTGGCGTCAGGAAGACGCGGTGATGTGGAAGTCGCGGTCCCACTGCTGCCGGAGCCTGGCGGCGGCGTCCGGGCGGCGGGGGTCGTCCCAGGTCCGCAGAGCCGTGCGGAGCAGGTCGTAGTCGAGTCCGACTCCGACCTGGTTCAGCAGCGGGACGAAGGACCGCAGGTGCATGGCGAGTTCGTCGGCGTCGGCGGAGGTGAGCAGATGACCGAGACGCCGCTCCAGCGCGGCGGTGGCGGCCTTGCCTTCGCTGCCCGCGGCCGCCTTCCGGGCGAGCAGACCGGCGGCGGTGCCCGGGCTGTTGCCCGCGACGTGCATCCGGCGGTCGTGCGTCTGCTGGTGGCGGGCGAACAGGGTGAGGGCGCAGTGCTCGGCGGCCAGGTCCCGGGTCAGGGAGCCCTTGTTGCGCCACTCGGATGCCATGCGGGTGCGGTGGAACGGCCACATCGCGGCGACCGTTCCCGGCTCCCGGCCGGTACCCGAGCGCAGCGCTGCCAGCTCCGCTCCGGCATCCGGGCTGCCGGGCTCGAACGTCACCCAGTACGGCGCCCGCTCCTTGCCGGGTGTCTCCCCGCCGGCCGGGGCCGGTGTGCCGGGATCGGTGTACTGCAGGCCCCAGGACCGCAGCACCCGGTTACGGTTGGGGCCGTCCCACGCGGTCAGCTCACGAAACAGGCGGGTGTAGTCCAGGCCGACGCCCGCCTGCCGCAGGAGCGGCACGAGCCGCTGAAGGTGCTGCACCAGCTCGTGGAGGTCCTGAGCGGTCGCGGCCGCGATCAGGCGCCGCTCCACGGCGGCCTCCGCCCACGCCTCGCTGCGGCGCAACGACAAGCAGGCAGTTCCCAGACCGATGCCCGGCTGGTGGACGGATTCGGACGCGGCGTGCTGATGCAGCCCGAACAGGGTGAGCGCGTGGTGTTCTGCGACGTAGCGGTCCGGGAGGCGGTCGAATCCGTCGTCCGGCAAGGGGACACGATGGACGGATCGGATGGACGGATCGGTGCCGGCTTCCCGGCCGACGCCCTCGCGCAGGGCCCGCAGGTTCCGTACGACGTACTCGGAGAATCCCGGCCCCCGCCCTTCCCCGCGCGCCGACTGCCAGTCGTCGGCCGCCTCCTCCCAGAAGAACGGCCGGGTTCGGCCCGTCTTGAGGTGGCCGCCGGGGGTGCTGCTGGTGGTCGTCATGCTGCGGCCGCCTCCTCACGCTTGACGCGGCGTTCCTCGGTTACCCGTGTCAGGATTTCGGCGAGCCTGGTCCGGAAAATTCCGATGGCCTTGCCGCTGCGGTAGACGAACTCCTTGTCGCCGCTCTTCACCGTCCGGCCCACCACGGCCCGCGGCGGGGCTGCCGCGAGCAGGAGGTCCGCCTCGCGGTCGGCGGCGATCTGCACAGACTGTTCCCAGGCGAGCTGGGCACGCTCCAGAAGTTCCTCGTCGTCCTCGTCGACGGTCCGCAGCCCGGCAAGCAGGCGGCGCATGGTCGCGTCGAGGGAGTGCAGGAACTGTGCAGACGGTCGGCTGCCCTTGTCGCGGGGCAGCGGATCTCCGCCTGCGGCACGCCGCAGGTCGTTGTTGAGACCGTCCAGGGCACGGGCGACCTGGTCCGCCTGCGCCACACACTCCAACAGGGCTTCGCGTAGCCAGTCGTCCTGGGCGAGCAGGGCCTTCACCGGCAGGGGCAGGTCGTCGCCGATGGCGTTCTCCACCACGGCGGACTGCGTCCCGTACTCGAGACCCGACGTCTCGACACCCAGCGGATACCGCCCGGACAGCACCCCGGCGCCCTGCAGGTCCCCGATCTGCCGCAGGAGCAACGAAGTGTAGGGGCCGTCGCTATGCACCGGCAGCGTCATTGCCAGCAACGTTCCCAGCCCCTGCCAGGCAGCCCGACCCGAGGTATGCCTACGGGGCCGTCGGTGGGACTGCCCCTTCTTCGGCTTGGCGGTGTGCTGCCACGCCGTGTGCGGCTCGATCTCGGGCGTCTGTGCCAGCCGGTCGCCGGCCGACACGATCGTCCGGTGCACCCGTCGTCCCTTCTCCGTCTCGCAGGAGAGCAGACGGATCCGGCGTGCCTGGAAGGTCAGCAGGTCCAGCAGGCCGGTCGCCGGGCGCTCGGACCAGGCTGCCTCGGCCGGTGACTTGCAGGCCAGCCCGGCCGGGCGCTCGTCCCATGCCCACTGCGGCCGGTCCCCCGGATCCAGACCGTCGGGCAGGACAGGCGTATTCAGCAGCAGCGTCTCGTACAGAGTCGGCCCGGTGGGGACGACCACGCCGAACTGACCGAGCGGCCCGGTCGGGTTGCCGGTCGTCTTACCGCTCTTCGCCTGCGGGTCCCCCACGGCGCCCGTCTTGATCGACGCCGTGTCCCAGCAGTGCGCGTGCAGCAGCCACAACGCCGCATCCCCCGGCGACAGCAGCAGTTCATCGGCCTCGCTGAGCGCGCTGAACAGAGGCACGTTGTTGCCGGAAGCCACGGACGGCACCAACTGAGCGGCCGTCTTCGTCTCCCCGTTCAACGCCTCCAGACCGGCGACCTGGGCAAACGGGCGCTCCGCGTCGAACAGGCGGAACCGGCCCCCATAGCGTGGACCCAGGTAGCGCGCCAGACGGTCCCGTTCGTCCCGCGAGAAGCAGCCGCGGTGGAACCGCTCCGCCCACTCCTGCCGGGTGCGGGGCACTCCGAGTGCGTCGATCACCACAGGCACCAGCAGCTGCCGGAGCACCACCGGCAGCATCGTGTGCACCGGCAGCTCGAGACGGCGGATGGCGTGCGCTTCGCACAATGCGTTCAACAGACCGACGGGCCGCTGGACGCCGTCACTGGCGACGGCGCCGAGCCATACGTCGTGGACGAGATCTCCCTCGTCGGCCATGGCGGTTCCCCCCTCCGTGTACTGACTTCACCGCGCCCCCTGGACGCGTCGACCGGTGGGCCAACTCCACGGACCCGTTGTGGAGTTGGCCCCGACCGGTCGCCCACAGCGTGTCACCGAACGCTCGGTACTTCAACCGGAACGGGCGAACCCGTCTACACTGACCGACTGGGTCACAGCGATCCCAGCGGAGAGCGGGTACTCTGCGCACGGCTCGTGGAGCCGGAGCCCTCCCCGGAAACGGGGGTGTTCCCGCTCGATACTTCAGTCAGTATGAGAAGCCGTCCCCGCAGCGCGGGGTGAGGCGGTCCCGGCCCGGCTCCACAGCCGCTTCACCTGGCCTTCCGCTCGATGACGAGGCCGAGCACGTCGTCGTACGACACCCGGTCCGCGCCCAGCAGCCTCGTGCCGTCCTCCTCCAGCACAAGCGCCAACTGATATCGGAGCCACGGGCGGCCAGCCCACCCCGGAAGCGGCTTCAGCTCGGCCTGGGCGGCATCGGTGAGACGCGGGGGGAGGCGGACGGTGCCGCCCATCAGCCGGTCGGTCGCCTCGTCGTCGTCCACCTCGCCGTGCACTCCGAGCCAGGTCCCGTCAATGGCCCGGTAGCCGCTGGAAGTTCTCCGGACCATGACCACTTCGACGGACGGGTCACCGTCACGCACGACGGCATCAAGCTGTTCCTCGGAGGTGGCCCGGCTGCCGGCGTAATGGAGCCCCTCCAGGGTCGGGAAGGCCCACTCCCGCCGACGGCACAGCAGGTATTCCTCGGCGTTCTTCTCCCGTTCCCGCTCCTTCGCCTGCCACCGCTCCCAAGCACCGGTCTCGTTCCAGCCCGCCGGGCAGATCCCGATGTCCCCATAGGCACGCGCCACGAGCCCCGGCACGTCAGCTGGAATGCTCCAGCCCGTTGCCACCGGCTCGGCCGCATCCGCGGCCGTAAGCGCGCCTGCGGCCTCCGTGACCAGGGCCGCCGCCCGCAGCAGCGACCACTCGCCGTAGATCCGCTCCGAGGCACGCAGGAACCGTGGCGTCCCGTCCTTGCCGGACGCCACACCAGTGACCAGAACCTGGGGCACTCGGTGCGCGTCCGGACGCCGGGTACCGCCATGACGGTGCAGCCGGCCGATGCGCTGCAGAAGGAGGTCGGTGGGGGCCAAGTCGGTGATCAGCACATCGGCGTCTACGTCGAAGGACTGCTCGGCGAGTTGAGTGGCGATCACCACCATGCGTTCCGGCCGGTCGTCGCCGGCCTGCGGCCCCATCAGGCGCAGGCATTCCGCGGTGCGATCCGCACGGTGGGCAGCACACAGCCGCGCGTGCAGAAGGTGCAGGACGCCGTCGAAGCCTCCGTCGCGCAGATCACGGTAGATCGCCTGGGCTCGGTCGACCTGGTTGACCACCACCAGGACGACACCTCCAGCGGCGACGGCTCTGCGCACGGCCGCGGCGACCCGCATCCCTGCGGGGTCCGTATCCGGCAACCAGGCCAGCTGCACGGGCGCCGACTCCCGCCAGGACCGCACGGCCTCCCGGGACGTCTCGGCGACCGCCCGGCCGTCGATGCCGTAGGCCGCCGTGACGCACGGGTACCCGGCCGGCTCCGGTACCAGCTGGTGCACATCCGCCGTGCCGAGTACACCGGACAGGTAGGCGTCGACGAAGCGCTGCCGCTGAGCGGGCGGCAATGTCGCGGACACCAGCACCACGGGAACCCCCGCCTGCCCCAACCAACGCAACGCCTCGACGAGGAACTGCCGCATGTAGACGTCCGCGGCGTGCACCTCGTCCACGACCACGACCTTCCCCGCCAGCCCGGCGAACCGGAGCATGACGTGCCGGGTGCGGGTCGCCGCGTGCAAGAGGTGGTCGACCGTACCGACCGCGAACGCGGTGAGCAGACCTCGCTTGTTCCCCAGGAACCAGTACGCCGGGCCGTCCGCCCCGAGGTCGGCGGCCCGGTCCGGCGAAGACTGAGCGGGTGCCATGCCGTAATCGGCGTCCTCGTCGATCGCGCCGAAGTCGTCGTCCGCCATGCCCGTAGCGCCGGGGCGGCTCCCGTCCTGGCATCCGCACCCGTCACCGTCCGGGCGCGGTTTCCCCGCCCAGATGGTCCGCCACCAGGCGTTGAACCGTCGCCTGCCGTGCAGGAGCGCGACCTGTGATTCGAGTTCCGGGTCGAAGGTGCGCACCCACTGCAGCACCTGCTCGTACATCGGGTCGCTCGTCGCCTGGGTCGGCATCGCCACGAACACGCCGTCGAGGCCGAACCTCGCCGCCAGGACCTCGGCGGCCGCCAGCGCCGCCTTCGTCTTCCCCTCGCCCATGGGAGCCTCCACCACCAGCAGTCCCGGTGCCGGCATCGACCACGCCCGCTCCACCAGCTCCCGCTGCGACGCCCGTGGCTGCACGCCCAGCCGGCGGGTCAGCGGTTCCAGCGGCTCCTTCGGAAGCGGAAGATCCCGCCAGCCGCCACGAAGACGCAACCGCTCCCACGCCGCCCCGGCACGGCGTCGCGCCCCGGCGAAGGAGACCTGGCCGGCGTCCGCCAGACCGTCGAAGTGGCTGCTGTCGCTGGCGATCCAGTCCGCCATCACGATCAGTCCCGCCAACGCCAGTTGCTCGGCTTTCCGTAGAAGGCCGACCGGCCGCGCCTCCGCCAGGTCCTCGAAGCCGACAGCACGGGTAAAGACGTCCACGACCGCCCGCTGGGCCTCCTCCCAGGCGGCACCCCGTCCCTGGGCCCCTCGCGGCGGCCTGAGAGCAGCGATCGGCGGAAATGTCCCGTGGTGTCCTGCGACCAGCGGCCACACCCATCCAACGGCCGCCTCGTCGCCCCACTCAGCCACCAGCCGCGGCATCAGCATCACGGCTCCGGCCACGTCATGACGCCACCGCTTCTGCCGGTCCACCGGCAGCCGCCCCCACGTCAAACCCGCCGCCAGCACCGGCGCGGCCTCGGCCGCATCCATAGCCTGGAACGCCGGGCACGCCTTCCCACAATCATGGATGCCGCACACCCACATGAACCACAACCGCCCCCGACCACCGCTGACCTCGTCCAGCCGCCGCCGGAACGCAGCCGACAGGTACTGGTCCCACATCACCCCCGCCACAGCGGCCGTATCCAGCAAATGCCCCAGCAGCAGGTGAGTCCGCCCACCGTTACGCGCAGCCGACTTCCCCCACAACGACGACACCCTCGCGATGACCTCATCGGCCAGGCCCATCGACCGCATCAACTCGACGATCGACCGCTCATCCTCCACGCCCGCCCCCTGCTCCACTGCATCCAGCCCGTTTGGCGGCACTGTAAACGGCCCCACTGACATCGATGCTGGTACTCAGGTTCCGGTGGTCGTGGCTCGCCCACTGGCTGACGCCCTACTGAGCTATCTTCAACGCACGGCAAGGCCGAACGAGGTGAAGGAAAACAGGTAGTCTCGCTTGCATCACCGCTGATCACGAAGGGGTCGTCCCCGCACCCGCGGGGGTAGTTCCGCGTCCTCGACCGGCTACTACCGCGAGGAGATGTCGTCCCCGCACCCGCGGGGTAGTTCAGTGCTGGTGATGATGCAACACTCATTCACATCGTCGTCCCCGCACCCGCGGGGGTAGTTCGCGGGAGCACGGCCGGACCGTGATCCGCCTGTAGTCGTCCCCGCACCCGCGGGGGTAGTTCATCGCGGATCTCGGTCATGGCGCGCACGATAAGGTCGTCCCCGCACCCGCGGGGGTAGTTCTGAGGGCGTGCCCGTGGTCATAGGAGCCCTGGAGTCGTCCCCGCACCCGCGGGGGTAGTTCGCACGATTCGGTTGCGTTCCCCGCGCCGGACGCGTCGTCCCCGCACCCGCGGGGGTAGTTCTGGCCAGTGACGACATGGTGGCCCCATAACTAGTACTGCAATCACAGTTGCAGGATGTGGCCTCGGTGTTTGTAGTGGCTGCGGCGGGCCCGGGTCTGGCTGAGGCGTCTCCACCATGACCAGTGCAGATGGTGCTGTGGGGTGAGGCGGTGCGGGCAGAGGACCAGTCCGATGAGGCGGCGGATCTCCGCGACGGACAGGGGTATCAGGGCGGTGGTCTGCCCTGAACGGCAGCCCCTTTTTCCAGCTCGCTGGCGCGGATCGCGGTGAGTGCGGCAAGTGCGGCCATGGCGAGGGTGATGTGCCGGTACCAGGCGTCGTAGCGGCGTACCTGATAGTGGTCCAGGCCGCACTCGTTCTTCGCGACCTGGAACGATTCCTCGATGGCCCACCTGGCCGCGGCGACCTTAACCAGGTCCTTCAGACGGGTGGCGACGGGGCCGTGGCAGACGTAGTGGGCGATGTCGGTGGGGTCTTTGACCGAACGACGGGCCAGGACCCAGTGGCCGACGCCGTCCTCCCACATGGGGCGGATCGCCACCCGGGCCCAGTCGTAGACGCGCTCGCCGTGGGAGCCTGGGCCACCGGACAGACGTTTCCAGGCCTGCCGGGGCAAGGCGGCGACCAGCTCGTCCACCCGGACCTCACGCCAGCCGGTCGTGATCACGGTGTCGTTGACCCTGGTGGCCAGCACATAGCCGACCCCGCGCTGTTCCAGCCACACACGCAGGTGCTTGACCTGCCCGTACGCCTCGTCCGCGGTCACCCACGCGAACGGCACCCCGGCGTCGATCGCACGCTGCAGCATCCACCGGAAGTGCTCGTTCTTCGTCGCGAACGGCACCTCGTCAGGGATGCCGGCCGCCCGACACCGCTCACGGTCGTCGGTCCACGAGGCCGGCAGGTACAGCTCCCGGTCGATCAGCGCCCGGCCCTTCGCCGACGCGTACGCCAGGAAAGTGCCGACCTGGGAGTTTTCCGTCCTGCCTGCCGTCCCGGTGTACTGCCGCTGGACGCCCGCCGACCGCGTGCCCTTCTTCAGGAAGCCGGTGTCGTCGCCGATCAGGATCCCGTCCTCGGCGCCGATGGTCTCCACGACGAAGTCCCGCACGTCGTCACGGACACCGTCCGCGTCCCAGTCCGCCTCGCCCAGAAGGCGCTGCATCCCGATGGGATGCCCCTCACCCGCACGCTCTGCCAGCGTCCACCCGTTTTTCCGCTCCAGCGGCGCGATCAACCCCGCCATATACGTCAGGGCACGCGCCCGAGGCTCGGACCTGGCAAAACGCTCAGCGAACCGTTCATGCAGCCCGGACAGCATCCCCTGCCAGGCCTCGATCTGCCCCACCCCGAGATCCACAGACACGGCAGAACACAACCACAGTCACCGACAGAGCTCACAACTGCCCTACCAGTAACTGTGATTGCAGTACTAGCCCTGCTCGCGCCCCTGGGCTGCGGCATCCAGACCGGCGTGGGCGCCATCCTCAACGAGTTGAAGCCCGCCCCCGGCGCCGTCGTCGCCGTCTTCGGAACCGGCGCCGTGGGCCTCGGCGCCCTGATGGCGGCCGGACTCACCGGCGCGACACGCATCGTCGCCGTCGACATCGTGCCCTCACGACTCGAACTGGCCCGCGCGCTGGGGGCCACCGACACCGTCAACAGCGCCGAGACCGACCCCGTCGAGGCCCTGCACGCGATCAGCGGCGGAATCGGCATCCAGACCGCCGTCGACACGACCGGCGTGCCCCAGGTCCAGACCCAGGCACTCGAAGCGCTCGCCCCGCGCGGCTCTCTCGGCCTCATCGGCCTGCGGCTGGGAGCCAACTTCACCGCACCCGGCCGAACGCTCCTGCACGGTCTCACCGTGCGCGGCATCATCGAGGGCGACAGCGACATCGTCACCTTCCTCCCCGCCCTCGTCGACCTGGTCCGTCAGGGACGACTGCCCCTGGAGAAGATCGTCCGGGAGTACCCGCTGGACGCAATCGACCAGGCCGCCGCGGACTCGGCAACCGGCAAGACCATCAAGCCGGTCATCCGCTTCTGAGACCGTGGCGGACAGGGCGGGGAAGAGCCGGAAGCTTTCGGCGACACCCGCCCCGGCCTCCTCAAAGCTCAGCCCGTTCCACCTTCCGCCCTCGACGTCGGCGTGTATGGTCACCCTTTCTCCGCTTGCCCTGCCCCGGCGTTTGCTTCACGCAGCTGCTGCCGTACCTCGGTGGCGATACCCCTTTGCCAGCCTCTGCTGGTGCTTCGCTGTCAGTACTACGCCGGCTTCCGCCCCGCACCCGTCACCGGTGCTCACCGTGCTGACGGGAAGGCGTTGACCACCTTGGTCTGGTTGACCACCTTGGTCTGGTTGACCACCTTGGTCTGTGTGAATTCACGGAGTCCTTCGACTCCCAGCTCGACGCCGATGCCGGACTGCTTCGCCCCGGCGACGGGAAGATGCGGCATCCGGTCAGGTGCCATCGGTCGCTGACCTGCACCACGTCGGGCAAGGCCCGGCGGACGGCCTCGGCGTAGGTGGCGGAGCCGTCCCGGCACACGATCTCGACCCCAGGATGTTCGCGCAGCCAGGACTCCAGGGTGGCCTTCTCGCGGCCGGGCAGGACCGCGACGCGTCTGCCGGTCTCGGCATCCGTGATGATCGTGGCGCAGCGGTGGCGGCGGCGCAAAGCGAAGTCGTCCACGCCGATCACCCGCGGGACCGCCTGCTGTGGCAGCGGCAGGCGTCGCAGATGACGCAGCGCGGTGCTGCGGGAGACAGGCACGGCCAGCAGGCCGGTGAGACGGGCGGTAGCCCGGCCGTACAACTCCCGTGCCACCTGCGATATCTGGGTCGCCAGTCGTACGGTGCGGCGCTGATGCCGCTCCAGCAGTCCGGGGATTTGTTCACGAACCGCTCGCCGTCCACATCCCGGTCCGTCGTCGGCACTGCCGGCGACGGTGACCGGATCGGTCACCATCGCGTGTCCGACTTCTTTACGAGCCGTTCTCCTGCGCCTTGAGGAACTTCCTTATGTCGTCGGCCAGTTGTTCGCGCGCGAGCCCTCCCAGGTAGGGCATATGACCGGACTCGTAGCGCCGGATGTGAACCCTGTCCCTGTCCAGCGGAACGCGCGTGACAGCGTGTTCGAGCGCGCCGACGGTGGTGACCAGGTCGTAGTAGCCCTGGCAGAAGAGCACGGTGAACCGTGGGTCGCGTCGCATGGCGGCGGCGAGGTCCTGGATGGATGTGTCCGAGGTCGGATAGACACCGGGGCCGGAGCCGTGATTCCAGCGGAAGTTGACCCGGGCGAACTCGATGGGCCGGTAGTCGATGTCGTACTCGGCACCGAGCTCGTCCCGCAGGTACGGCACGAGGGCTCCGCTGAACATTCCGGCGTACTGGCCCATCGCGGGGTCGTCGGAAACAGGGTCCGTGCCGGCGCCCGCGATCGGCAGGGTGTAGCGGGTGTCGTAGGCGCCGACCTGCCGGTCGCCGTCGGCGAGCAGTAGCTGCGCGAACTGGGCCCGGCTGAGCCTGAGATGGTTGCTGATCAATGCGTCCGCGGGAATACCGATGAGTTCGTGCAAGGAGCGGGCGATGCGTGTCCGGCGCTCGGGCGCAAGAGCGGTGCCGGCGAAGAGTGCGGGAAGGTAGTCCTGCTCGGCGAATCGGCGGGTGCTCTCGACATGGGCCTCCAGTGTCGGCGGCCGGTTGGGCAGGCGGTCGTGGTACCAGGCGGTGGCGGCGTAGGTGGGCAAGGTCGCGGCGTGGACTTCGTCGCTGTCCGGCTTCCAGAAGTGGGCACCGAGAAGGATGACACCGCTCAGCGCGGTCGTACCCAGGCTGCCGGTGCCCATGGGGCCGCCCGGCATCAGCCGCGCGATGGCCGCCGCCCTGATGCTGCCGTAGCTCTCACCCAGCAGGAACCGGGGCGAGTTCTCGCGGCGGTGCCTGCGGCACCATGCGGAGATCAGACGGATGAAGGCACGGGCATCGCCCTCCGTGCTGTAGAAGTCGGCCTCCAGCTCCGGGCTCAGAACCCGGCTGTAGCCGGTGCCGGGCGGGTCGATGAAGACGAGATCGGCAGCGTCGAGGACGGTCTCGCTGTTGTCTGTGAGGGTGTACGGGGGCGTGCTGCGTGGGGTGAGGGAGTCGGCTTCGGAGACTCGTCTTGGGCCCATGCCGAGGTGGAGCCAGACCGACGACGAACCGGGCCCGCCGTTGAAGGCGAAGATCACGGGCCGGCCGGATTGCTCGATGCCGGACCGCTGGTAGGTGGTGCAGACGATGCGTGCGCCGGGTTGTCCGTCGCTGCCGTCGATGGTGAACTCCTCCACCCGGGCTTCGTAGGTGAGCTCCTCGGATCCCACCTTGATCGTGCGCTGTGTGGACTGGGTCATGCGACGTGCTCCTTGGAGGCTGTGGGTGGGCGAAGAACCGAACGGCGTGGTGGCCCGCTCGTCCGGGAGGTCGTACGCGGGCATGCCGGGGGACCGCGTCTGCCAATCCAGCAGAGCCAAAAAACTTGCAACTTTCAACTCTCAGTTGATGCCACCAACACAATGTTGCATGCAGATTTCCGAGGGGGAAGCCCTACGTAAGCTTGTCTTTCTTGGGACAGGAGCCGTTGACCGGCAAGGTCCGACGCTGCCACAATCTGTGGAATGTCAGCCGGAACGCATCGCAGAGGCCAGCCTGAGGCCGCGAAGGGCGCCCCCCGGGACGGGATGACTTTCTCGCTGAGCCAGCGTGCTCACGCCGCGCGGGTGGTGGAGATGGTCGCGCCCATCGTTCCGGTCCTGGCCCGAGCGCTTCACCCTCGGACGGAGGTGGTCCTGCACGACCTCACACGCATGCCGGCCACCATCGTGGCCGTCGCGGGTGCGGTTACGGGCCGGGAGGTCGGCGGCCCACCGACAGACCTGGGTCTGCGTACCTTCCGCTCACGCACCCCCCCCCGACCTGATCGGCTACCGGACCGAGACAGCGGAAGGACGGGAACTACGACTGTCGAGCGTGTTCTTCCGCACCCCCTCAGGCGTTCCGGTGGCATGCCTGTGCATCACCACCGACGTCCACGACCTGAAGCAGGCGCGGGAAATCCTCGACGCGACGACCGCGTTCCGGGGACTGGTGCCGCCCTCCGGCAGCGGTACGTCGACGGAGACCTTCCCGGCGTCCGTCGACGAGCTGGCCGCCGGCATCATGCGCCAGGCCATCGAGGCCGCGGGCGTGGCACCGCACCTGATGAGGAAGGTCCACAAGGTGGAGGTCGTCAGAGACCTGGACAAACGCGGCTTCTTCACCATCAAGGAGGCCGTCGACATCATCGGACAGCGGCTGGGGGTGAGTCGCTACACGATCTACAACTACCTCAACGAGATCTCGGCCGACGCCGAGCACGCGTGTGCGGCGAACTCCGGTCCCGCCTCCACCTGACATCCCTCTCGACAGCGCACGAGCCTCGACCGGAAGTTGACGCTTGTCGCCGTCAAGTGAATCCCACCGCGGCCCAGCCCTCCACCCGGTCCGGGCCGTCCCGAGCAGACAGGAGCCGTATCCCGTGATCCAGGTGACAAGCCGTCAGTCCGGTCGTCTGGGCGGTGCGACCGCGAAGTACACCGTGACGGTGCGGACGTACCCTGCCCTCGACCCGTCGGGACAGCAGGTGGGGAGCTGTTCCGTGACCGCCTACGTGCGCGATACCGACGACTCCTCCCCCAGCGGTGACCGTCCGGTGCTGTTCGCCTTCAACGGAGGGCCGGGTTCGTCGTCGGCGCTGCTCCACCTCGGTGGCCTCGGACCGGTGCGCGCCTCGTTCCCGACCGACCTGTCGGACCGGTCCCCGGGACCGTTCCCCCTGGAAGCCAATCCGGGCAGCGTGCTGGATGTCGCCGACCTGGTCTTCCTCGACGCCGTGAACACCGGCTACGGCGTAGCCGAAGCCGGCCGGGACGCCGCCGGCGTCTACGGTGTCGACGGGGACTCCGCCTGCTTCGCCGCCGTGATCACGGCCTGGCTGTTGGAGGAGGACCGCCTGCACGCACCGACGTTCCTCCTCGGGGAGAGCTACGGCACCATCCGGGCACCTATGGTGGCCCGCAGACTGCTGAGCCAGACCACCAGCATCGCCGTCAACGGGATCGTGCTGCTCGGCCAGGCCGTGAACGTGCAGGAGACCGCCCAGCGTCCCACCAACGTGATAGGCACGGTCGCCGCCCTGCCGTACATGGCCGCGACCGCCTGGTATCACGGGCGGTCCCGGGCCGGCGGAGCGGACGTGGACGAAGTGTCGTGGGCAGCACACGAGTTCGCCATGACCGAGTACCTGCCGGCGCTGATACGCGGCAGCCTGCTGCCGGACTCCGAGCGCCGTGCGGTCGCCGAGCGACTGGCGCAGCTGACGGGCATCACACCCGAGCACCTGTTGCGGAGCCGCCTGCGGATCCACACCGACGAGTTCCGTCGACGCGTCCTCCAGGACGAAGGCCTGATTCTGGGCAGCAGCGACTCCCGCTACACTCGGCCCGCTCCCGATGAGCGCCGGGGCGAGGCGGTCGCCGATCCGGCGTCAGCCGCGATCATGCCCGGCCTCACGGCCGCCACAGTGCGCTACTACCGCGACCACCTCGATGTGCCGGACAAGGCATACCGGATGATGGATGCGGAGGCGTACCGCAACTGGGTATGGCACGACCCCGCTTCGCCCCACCCGCTCATGGGCAGCCAGCCGTCACCGTTCGCCGTCTTCGACTACGCCGCCTGCCTCAGCGGCTACCTCAAGGCGAATCCGGCGGCCCACCTGCTCATCGGCACCGGGCACTACGACTCCCTGACCACGGTGGGCATGGTCGAGCACCTGGTCACCCAGAACGATCTGCCGGCGGAGCGACTGCACCGCAAGACCTACGGGAGCGGCCACATGATGTACACCGACCCCGACGCCTGCGCCCAGCTCAACGACGACCTGCGTGAGTTCATCGCAGCCTCCCGAGGTTGACCTTCATCGCAGGGCCGTGAACGGCCGGGACCGACATCGCGGAAAAGGCCGGGTTGCCTTCGGCACATCACCTCTCCAGGACTTCGGGCCACGACCGCGACGGCGGCGGGACCACCTGGGGCGATTGAACCCGCTTGCGATGACTTCGAGTTGTTGTGGCTGCAACCCGGCGTGGCGAGCCGTGTGGGCGATCACGCGCTTCCGGCTCGGGCAAGGCCGACGGTATCGGCGGTCTGCGCGTTGCGCATTCTGTAACGCACCATCAAAGCGACATACCAGAATGCTCAATGCAAACACGCTCTATTGCGCTGATACCAAGACACTCGCCACGATATCGCCATGACGCATTCAACGGGCCAACCCGTTCCCGGCACGCTTGAGACCTCGCTGTCGGCACTCGCCGACCGGACTGGGGTCCTTGAGGACCTCTCCCGCTACCTGTCGCACGCATGGGAGTCGTTCGATCGCCCGCGGCCGTCCGAACCGGCTATCGACGCGGACCTGGTCACCCGGCTCGGCGGCACACTGCCGGAGCGGCCGGGCGACACGCGCGCCGCTCTGGACGACGCGGTGAACATCCTGGAAGCCAGCATCTCGCCGTCGCGACCGCTGTTCCTCGCCTATGTCGGGTCCAGCGGTCTGGAGGTGAGCGTGCTGGCTTCTGCACTGTCGGCCGCCTACGACGCGAACCTGGCCACCGCTGCCGGGGCCGCCGACCTGCTCGACCAGCAGGCTGTGCGTTGGGTGGCCGACTTCGTGCGCTACCCCTTGGGCGAGGGGCACTTCACGAGCGGAGGCCAGACTTCGAACCTGACCGCCTTGCTCGCGGCCCGCGAGCAGGCGCTCCCGGGCGCCCGGGAGAAAGGAGTCGCCGGTCACCGGGCCACCGTCTACTGCTCCGACGAGGCGCACCACTCCATCGCACGTGCCGTGGAGGCGGCGGGCCTGGGGCGCCGGGCACTGCGTCGGATACCGACGGACGAGCAGCGCCGGATGCGTGTGGACGCGCTCCAGAATGCCCTTGAACGCGACCGGGCGGAGGGGTTCACTCCGATCGCCGTCGTCGCGACCGCCGGCACCACGCTGACCGGAGCCGTCGACCCCCTCGCGTCGGTGGCCGACGTGTGCGAGCGCGAGGGAGTGTGGCTGCACGTCGATGGGGCCTACGGGCTGCCTGCCGCCGCCACCTCGACGGCCGGACACCACTTCGCGGGACTCGAGCGCGCCGACTCCGTCACGATCGACGCGCATAAGTGGCTCGGGATGCAGAAGAGCTGCAGCATCATCCTGCTGCGTCACCGGGGCCCGCTGAGGGCGGCGTTCGGGCACGAGGAGCGGTACATGCTCCATGAGGAGGATGCCGGCAACCCGGTCGACCACACCTTCGAATACTCCCGGCCCTTCCGTTCCCTGCGTTTGTGGCTGTCCATGAGGGTGTACGGCGCGGAGCAGTTCCGTTCCTGGATCGAGGGGACGCTCGCCAACGCGGCTCTACTCGCGAGCGAGGTGCGGGCTCACGCCTCATTCGAACTCTTGCATGAGCCCATGCTTTCGACCGTCTGTTTCCGGCACGTCCTGCCCGGACTGAGCAACAGCGGACTCAACGCTCACAACGAGAGACTCGCGCGGGCCATGCAGGCGGACGGGCGCGTCTACATCGCTCCCGCCATCGTCGACGGCCACACCTGCCTGCGCGCATGCTTCGTCAATTTCCGCACTGCCCCGGACGTCGTCAGGACTGTCCTGGACGTGGCGGACGAACTGGGCCGGGCACTCCCCGAGAGGACCGTCGCCCGCTGAGCGGAACGGCAGGGGCCTGCGGTGAAGCGCACACTGGCGGCGATGACGCGCGGCCAGTGTGCGCGCACTGAGATCAGGCTGCCCCTACGGGCACCCGCCGGCGCGGTGACCGTTCACCGACAGACCGTGCTCACGTCCGCGGTGTTCTTCTCGGGCAAGTACGTCGGCCGGCGGACGGAGAGCTGCGTCGTCCCCCTCGAACCGGATCTCTGCCGGGATCGCGCGCCGGGTCATGCGGATGCCGGGTGGACGAGACGACCGTGGTGGATGAGGGACGCCACCTGCTCGCGGCGGCGTACCCGGATGCTGATCTCGTAGTCCCTGATGCCGCCGACGTTGGCGAGCCGGCCGGTGGGACACCGGTAGAAGTCCGGTGTTCCCGGGCGGCGATGACGGCCATGATGCTGTGACGACCGCTCATGGCACCGGCGAGAAGCGCATGCGTCGTGCCGGCCGATGTCCTCGCCGACGCGGTGCGGGCGGGCCGGGTCCACCTGGATCCGGAGCCGGCGAGTTCGGCGAGGCGGGCCTGGGAGGGGCGGCAGTCTTCCGCCTGCGCTTCGGCGCTGACACCGCGACTCGGAGCGCCTCGCGAGCTGTCCGCGGACGAGATGGGCGGGACGTCCGGTCAGGCCGGCGTCTCCGAGGCGGAACCGGTCGAGACCTCGTTCAGGTAGTTGTAGATGGTGTACCTGCTGACGCCCAACCGCTGGGCGATCACGTCCACCGCCTCGCGGATGGCGAAGAAGCCACGCTGGTCCAGGTCCCGTACGACCGCGACTTTGTGAGACTTTTTCATGAGGTGGGTCGGGACGCCGACGGCGTCGATGGCGTGGCGGATGATGCCGTCGGCCAGGCCGTCGACGGTGGTGGGGAAGGACTCCACCGGCTCCTCCCGTCCCGTCGGCGCGGGCAGGTCACCGAACGACGTCAGGGCCGCCAGGACCTGCCGGGCCTGCTCCAGGTCACGTACGTCGGAGTTGAGGCAGAGGCAGGCCACGGGCTTTCCGGACGGGGTGCGGAAGAAGATGCTGGAGGACTTCAGGACCAGCCCGTCCGGGGTCTCCGTGCGGTAGTTGACGATGTCCTCGGGCTGCTCGGTGCGGAACGTGCGCAGACCGAGGTCGGTCGGTGGTCCGCCGACCTCCCTGCCGGTGACGGCTCCCGCGATGGCCGCGATGGTGTTCGGCATCCGGGTCAGGTCGTGCAGCACCACCTCGGTGCTGGGCGCCAGTGCCGCGGCCAGCGCCGGGACGATCGGCGCGACGATCTCCACCACCCTCGCCGCGTGGGCCCGCTGGCTGAGGGTGAACTTCAGCTCCCCTTCACCGATGGCGGCATCGGTTCCGCTGGCCGATCGGCTGGTTCGACGTGCGTTGGCTGCCATTCCACAGAGTGTGGCAGTGGCCGAAGCCGATGGTCAACGACGCGCCTCAGACAAAAACATGGTTACAGGGGGGTTGCTCTGGCGAAATTTGAGTGCAACATAGCGCTGGTGACATCAACGCAACGTCGAGGATGTCCACACCACGTTGAGATTTACCCTTTCCACTGCTGCTCGCTCCCGAATCGAGGTGCCCCGTGATGCCCGCCCATGTGAGGGGAGGTGACGCGCCGTGATCGCGGTCTTCGTGCTCAGGCGCCTCGGAGCCGGCCTCGTGCTGCTGCTCGTTCTGAGCTTCGTGGTCTTCTGCCTGCTGTCACTGAGCCCCGGTACACCCCTGCAGGCCCTGCTGGGAACCCGTACCGCCTCTCCGCAGCTCATCGATTCGCTGAACGCCCGCTACCACCTCGAGGACCCGTTCCTCGTCCAGTACGGGCACTGGCTGGCCGACCTGGGCACCCTGAACCTCGGCGAGTCGATCTCGGTGCAGAGCGACACCCCGGTCGGCCAGATCCTCTCCGAGCGGGTCACCGTCACCGTCCAGCTCGCGCTCTACGCGATGCTGCTGGTGGTCGTCGTGGGGATCCCGCTGGGCATGCTGGCCGGGATGCGGCGCGGCCGGCGGACCGACCGCGCGGTGTCGCTGGGGGCGACCGTCGCGATCAGCGCGCCCGCCTTCGTCCTGGCGATCGTGATGCTCTACGTCTTCGGCGTGGCCCTGGGCTGGTTCCCCATTTACGGCACTGGCGAGGGCTTCGCCGACCGGATCAGCCATCTGACGCTCCCTGCCGTCTCCCTGGCCACCGCGCTGTCCGCGATCATCATCCGGCAGACCCGGGCGGCGATGCTGGACGTGATGGCGCAGGACTACATCACCTTCGCCCGGCTGCGAGGCCTGTCACCGGCCCGGGTCCTGGTGCGCTACGCGTTGCGCAACGCCGCCCTGCCCGTTGTCACCAGCCTCGGTCTGATCGTCGTGGCCGCGCTGACGTCGACCCTCTTCATCGAGCAGGTGTTCTCCCTGCCGGGGCTCGGCACGCTGCTCCTGCAGGCGGTGACCAACACGGACGTGCCGGTGGTGCAGGGCACGGTCCTGGTGCTCGGCGGCGCGGTCGTCGTGATCAACCTGGCCGCCGATCTCTGCGCGCTCGCCCTCGACCCGCGCGTGCGCCACACCGCGAAGGACGGTGCGTGATGGCCGAAACGACCACCCTCGTACCCGACGTACCGATCCCGGTGGACGACACCACACGCTCGCGCGGCGCCCGACGCGGGCCCGGGATCCTGATCGTGCTGTCGGCGGTCGTCGCGGCGGCCATCCTCCTCCTCGTGGTGGCGGGCGAGTGGCTCACGCCCTTCGACCCGACGCACCAGGACCTGATGAACACCGCCGCCGCGCCGGGCGCCGGGCATCTGCTCGGCACCGACACGCTGGGCCGGGACGTGCTGTCCCTGCTGATCGCCGGAGCGCACACCGCGGTGGTCGGACCGCTGGTGGTCTCGCTGGGCACGGTCGTCTTCGGTGTGTCGCTGGGCCTGCTGGCGGGCTGGAAGGGCGGGGTCCTGGACACGGTGATGAGCCGGCTCGCGGACCTGATGTACGCCCTGCCGGGGCTGCTCGTCATCGTGGTCGTGGTCGGGGTCCTCGACGGCGGCTACTGGCTGGCCGTCGCGGTGCTCACCCTGCTCTCGATCCCCACGGCGTTCCGGATGACCCGCAGCGTCGCCGCGGCGCAGGTCCGCCTGCCGTACGTGGACGCGGCCCGCACCCTGGGGCTGTCGACCCACCAGATCATGTTCCGCCACGTGCTGCCCAACGTGCTGCCCACGGTTCTCGCCACCTTCCTCCTGGACTTCGTGAGCGCCCTCATCGGGCTGTCGGGCCTCTCCTTCCTCGGCCTGGGCGCCCCGGCCGGCACCCCCGACTGGGGCTCACTCCTCCAGGACGGCCAGAGCATGATCACCGTCAACCCCTGGGTGTCCCTCGCCCCCGGCCTGCTGATAGTGCTGACCGCCACCAGCGTCACGCTCCTTGGAGACTGGATGTACGACCGTTACTCGACCGAAGGGGCCCGGCGATGACGGCGGCGGCGCGGACGGCGCCGGCCCCGCTGCTGTCGGTGCGCGACCTGCGCGTCCGTACCAGCCGCGACCGCACCCTGGTGCGCGGGACCAGCTTCGACCTGCGGGCGGGCGAGATCCTCGGCATCGTCGGTGAGTCCGGCAGCGGCAAGACGATGACCGCCCGCGCCCTGGTACGCGCCCTGGCCGACGGACTGCGTACCGAGGGCACCGTCGACTTCGACGGCACCGACATCGTCGCCGCCGACGAACGCGCCCTGCGCCCGCTGCGGGGCTCCCGCCTCGCCATGGTCCTCCAGGATCCGTTCACCTCGCTGAACCCGTTGCAGACCGTGCGCGAGCATCTGCGCGAGTCGCTCCGCCCGGCCGTGCGCCGGGACCGGGCGGCGGCACGGACCGAGGTGGTACGACGGCTCGCGGAGGTCGGGCTGAAGGAGGAGGTGGCCGACCGCTATCCCTTCCAGCTCTCGGGCGGTATGCGCCAGCGCGTCGCCATCGCCGCCGCCCTGGCCCAGGACCCCGAACTGCTCATCGCCGACGAGCCCACCACCGCCCTGGACGCGAGCACCCAGGCCCAGGTGCTGGACCTGCTGCGCGACCTCCAGCGCGAGCGTGGCATGGCCCTGATCCTGATCACCCACGACCTGCGGGTCGCCTTCTCGGTCTGCGACCGCATCATGGTCATGTACGCCGGTACCGTCCTCGAACAGGCGCCGGCGGCGGCGATGTCCCGGGCGCCCCGGCACCCGTACTCCCTCGGGCTGCTGATGGCGGAGCCCTCGGCGACCCACTACCAGGAGAAGCTCTCCTTCGTCCCCGGAAGCGTCCCCGACGCCGACACCGTCGCCGACCGGTGCGCCTTCGCCGACCGCTGCCGCTGGAGCACCGACACCTGTACCGCGGCCGCTCCGCCCCTCGCGGAGGTCGGCACGCCGGAGGTCGCGCGTACGTCCGCCTGTGTGCGGGTGCCGGAGATCCAGGACGAGATGGACGCCGAGCGGCGCGCCGAGGCCGCGGTCCTGGACGAGGCCCCGCTTCCCGACCTGGGCAAGCGGCTGCTCAAGGTCACCGGTCTGGGCAAGACGTTCCGCGGCGCATCCCTGCTGCGGCGGCGGGTCGAGGCCAACGCGCTGCGGGAGGTGTCCTTCGAGATCGCCCGCGGCGAGTCGCTGGGCCTCCTCGGCGAGACCGGTTCGGGCAAGACGACCACCGCCCGCTGCGTCCTCGGACTGCTGACGCCCAGCTCCGGCACGATCGAGCTGGACGGCATCGACATCAGCGACTACCGGCGCCTGACCCGCGACGAGCGGGCGCGGGTACGCCGCATGGTGCAGGTCGTCTTCCAGGATCCCTACGCCTCGCTGAACCCGTCGCTCACCATCGGCTCAGCCCTCGGCGAGGCACTGGCCGCAGGCGCAGGGAGCGGGCCGGCATCCGTGGCGGAGCTGCTCGCCCTCGTCGGGCTGGACGGCACGTACGCGGCGCGCAAGCCGGGCGCCCTGTCCGGGGGCGAGCGCCAACGGGTCGCCATCGCCCGCGCCCTCGCCGTCGGACCCGAGCTGCTGATCTGTGACGAGCCCGTCGCCGCGCTGGACGTGTCGGTGCAGGCACAGATCCTCGAACTGCTGCGCGAGATCCGGGCCGAGCGCGGGACCAGCATGCTCTTCATCACCCACGACCTGTCCGTGGTGCGCCAGATGACCGACCGGACTCTGGTGCTGCAGGGCGGTCAGGTCGTCGAAGAGGGCGCGACCGGCCACGTCCTGGACTCCCCCCGGCACCCCTACACGCGCAGTCTCGTCGCGGCCGTACCCCATGCCGCCGACTCCGCCGCCCCGTCCACCACATAACCCCCGCCCCACCCGCCGTACCCCCCCGTACCGCCGCACGCCGAGACCTCCGGGTCCGCCGTGCCGCGCCCACGCTCCGAAGGGAAGCGAAGATGACGACTCGTTGGGCAACCAAGCTCCGGTCCGCGAGACCGGCCGTGGTCACCACCGCCGTGCTGGCCCTCACCGTCACAGCCTGCGCCGGGAACGACTCCGCGGCCGACACAGGAAAGGCGAAGGTCACCGACGCGGACATCCCCTCCTTCACGGTGGCCCTGAACTCCCAGCCGCCCGGCTACGACGCGGCCACCAGCGCCCAGCCCTACGTCACCAGCTCGGTGATGTCGCTGGTGACCGAACCCCTGGAGCGCTACAACGACAACGGCACCTTCACGCCGGCGCTCGCCACGAAGGTGGCCCAGCCGGACCCCACCACGCTCGTCTACACCCTGCGCGACGGCGTGAAGTTCTCCGACGGGCAGCCGCTGACCGCCGAGGACGTCGCGTGGAGCATCACCCACACCGCGACACCGCCCGCGCAGACCTCGGCGAGCGTCCGCAGCTTCAAGAGCGCCTCGGCCACCGGCCCACTGCAGGTGACGGTCAAGCTCTCCAGCGCCACGCCGCTGGGACGGGTGACCCTGGCCCAGGCCACCCTGATCCAGGAGAAGAAGTTCGCCGTCGCCCACCAGTCGGACCTCGGCACCGCGAACGCCATCCCCGTCGGCACCGGCCCGTACACGGTCGGTTCCGCCACGGCGTCCGGCATCACCCTGAACCGGCGGACCGGCTACTGGGGAACCGAACCCAAGATCCAGAAGGTGGACTTCAAGGTCGTCAGCGACGACAACAGCGCCCAGCTCGCCATGCGTTCGGGAGAGGTGGACCTCCGCCAGATCGGCGACGTCAAGACCGCCGCCCAGTGGCGCGCGATCCCCGGCACATCGGTGCTGTCCTCGCCGTCCGGGTCGGTGAACTTCCTCGCGATGGACGTGTCCAAGGCGCCGTTCGACGACATCCACGTCCGCCGGGCGATCTCGCACGCCACCGACGTCGCCGGCCTCATCAAGGCCGCGTGGGGAGGTGAGGCCACCGCGCTCAAGGGCCTCATGCCGGTCGACAGCCTCAAGGTCGTCGCCGGCGGCGAAGCCGCGGTCGACACGTTCCTCGACTCCCTCCCCGACCACGCGCTCGACCTGGACGAGGCCAAGAAGGAACTCGCCCAGTCCTCCCACCCGAAGGGCTTCAGCACCACCGTCGAGTACGTCTCCGAGGTGCCCGCCACCAAGGTGGTCGCGCTGTCGCTCCAGCAGAACCTCAAGCCGCTCGGCATCGACATCAAGACCAAGGCCGTCACCCTGAACGCCTGGTCGGCCAAGTTCTACCAGCACAAGCTCACCGGTCTCATCGTCGGCTTCGGCTTCACCGCCGAGCCCGACCCGTCCGCCCCGCTCGCCAGCATGGTCGGCAAGGCGAACATGGGGCCGCAGAAGGCCAACCTGGCGAACTTCACCACCCCCGAGGTCGAGAAGGCCCTTCCCACGCTGAGCACGGCCGGGGCCGACGCCGCCCGGTGGGACGCCGCCAAGACCGTCATCGCCCAGGTCGCGGACCAGGCGGCGTACGTGCCGCTGGCCTCGGAGGACCTGCTGATGGCGGTCGGCAAGGGGTTCGCCTCGGACACCGGGAAGATCACGGCCCGGAACATCCAGGACGGCAGCTGGGTGCTGGACATCCGCGCCACCCAGCAGTAGGAGGAGGTACCCCCACCGTCATGCACCCCGCACCCATACCCGACGGCGGCCTGGAGAACGCCGTGCCGGGCCGGCCAGGGATCGCCTACCTGGACACCGCCTCCATAGGTCTCGTGCCCGCCAACGTCGGGGCAGCGGTCGCCGACTGCTACCGGGCGCTCGGCGGCGGGGTGCTCGGCATGGCGGCCACCCGCCCCACGGTCCAGCGCACCCGCGCCCTTCTCGCGGAGGAGTTCGGGTGCGCCACCGAGGACATCACCTTCACCTCCTCCACCGGCGAGGCCGTGAACACCGTGGCCCGCGCGGTCAACTGGCGTCCCGGGGACGAAGTCGTCGTCCTCGAGGACGAGTTCCCCACGGTCCTGTGGCCGTGGAGCACGCTGCCGGATGTCCGCCTCGTCACGGTGGCGCCGGGACCGGACGACGACCGCCTGGGCGCGCTGACCGCCGCCATCGGCCCGCGCACCCGGCTCGTCGCCGTGTCCCACGTCAACTCCCAGACCGGCACCGTCGTCGATCTCGCCGCTCTCCGGGCGGCCTGTGTCCCGCACGGTTCGCTCGTCTTCTGCGACGGCGCACAGTCGGCCGGCGTCCTCCCCGTGGACGTCTCCCAGACCGACTTCTTCGTGTCCACCGGCTACAAGTGGATGCTCGCCGGCTTCGGCATCGCCTTCCTGATCACCAAGCCGTCCGTCCAGTCCGCCCTGCGCCCCACGCTCCTCGGGCACGGGAACATTCCACCGTCGAAGGCCCTCTCCGTCGGCACCCCGAACCTGGCCGGCATCTACGCCCTGGGCGCGGCAGCCGAATTCCGCCGGGCGACCGGCTACGACACCATCAGCCGGCGAGCGCTCGAACTGGCCGGGCGGATCCGGGACGAGGCGACCCGACTGGGACTGCGGTCCGTGGCCCACCCGTCCTCACACAGCCAGATCGTCAGCCTCGCGCCCGCCGCCCTCTGCGCCGGGGAGTACGTCACCCGCCTCCGCCACGACGGCGTCGTAGCGGCCGACCGGGGCGGCAACCTGCGCCTCTCACCCCACTTCTACACGCGGGACTCCGACGTCGACGACCTCCTCGACGCCCTGTCCCGCCTGCCTCTCTGATCGCCCGCACCCACCCAAGGACCCCCACCATGCCCAAGAAGATCATCCAGAACGGCTCCTCGCTCGGCCCCTACTCGCAGGCCGTCGTGGTCGGCAACCACTGCTACGTCGCGGGGACCGGCGGCTTCCTGCCCGGCACCTCCCAGCTCGTCGAGGGCGGCATCGAAGCCGAGATCCACCAGACCCTGAAGAACCTCGAAGCCGTCATCAGCGAGGCGGGCTACCGGATGACCGACGTCGTCTCCGTCACCGGCTACCTGCGCGACGTCTCCCACTGGCCCCTGTTCAACGAGATCTACGGCGACTACTTCCCGACGGAGTCCTCGCCCGCCCGCGCCGTGGTCGGGGTCGCCGCGCTGCCCGCCGGGGCCAGCGTCGAGGTCAGCTGCATCGCCCACCGCGAGGACGCCGTCTGATGCTCACCCTTCCCGACACCGAGCACTTCGCCTACTACGCCGCCGGTGAGCGCTGCGGAGACCTCACGGTCACGCCCGGCGCCCCCGGACGGCTGACGCTGGACTTCGCCGTCTCCAACAACGGACGCGGCGCCCGGCTGCACGAGGAGATCGACCTCGACGACAGCCACCTGCCTCTGCGGTGGTCCATCGACGGCACCTCCCTCATGGGCGCCGCCGTCAGCGAGCGCTTCACCACCGACGGTGCCACCCGGTCCTGGACCAGCCAGGCCGACGAGGGCAGCGACACCGGGGAGGGCGGCCTGTACCTGCCGGCGGACTCCAGCCCGTACACCCGGTGGATCGCCGCACGCGCCGCGCTGACCGCCGACGGCACCGTGCCCGCCCTCCCCTCAGGCACCGTCACCGCCGAGCGGCTGTCGCACCCCGGACCGGACACGCCCGGGGACCCGCTGGAGGTGTACGTGGTCCGGGGCATCGGCCTGAGCGCCGAATACGTGCTCACCGACTCCGGGCAGCGGCTGGTCGCATGGCTCGGCGCAGACGGGGAACTCCTCGTCCGCGACCACCACACCGACGCGTTCGACGCCTTCGCCCGGCTGGAGGCCGACCTCACCCGCACCCACCTGCGACAGGTGCAGGCCCGTATCCGCCACCGCTACGACCGACCGGTCCGGATCCGCGACGTCCGCGTCTTCGACCCCGAGAGCCTCACCCTCACCGCACCCCGGTCGGTGACCTTCCACCGTGGCCGCATCACCACCGTGGAGCCCGAGGAGCAGGCCGTCCCGGTCGAGGGCGAGATCGTCGTCGACGGCGACGGCGGAACCCTCCTCGCCGGCCTGCACGACATGCACGCCCATGTCAGCCCCACCGTCGGGCTCTTCTACCTGGCCGCGGGCGTGACCACCGTCCGCGACATGGGCAACGCCAACGACGTCCTGCTGCCCCTGGCCGACCAGTGGGACGCGGGTGAGCTGGCCGGCCCCACCGTCGTCCCGTCCGGCTTCATCGAGGGCCGCAGTCCCCATTCCGCGCTCCTGGGCATCATCCCGGACACCCTCGAAGAGGGACTCGACGCCGTGCGCTGGTACGCCGCCCACGGATACCACCAGATCAAGATCTACAACTCGATGAACCCGGACTGGGTCCCCGCCCTGGCCGACGAGGCACACCGTCTGGGCCTGCGCGTCACCGGGCACATCCCCGCCTTCACCACCCCGGACCGCATGATCGAAGCGGGCTACGACGAGATCACCCACGTCAACCAGCTCATGCTCGGCTGGCTGCTGGACGACGGCGAGGACACCCGCACCCCGCTGCGGCTCACCGCCCTGGCCCGCGCCCGCGACCTCGACCTGGACGGCGAGGCCGTCCGGCAGACCCTGAAGACGATGAAGGACCGGGGCATCGGCCTGGACACCACCGCGGTCATCGTCGAACGTCTGATGCTCAGCCGCGCCCGCACCGTCCTGCCCGCCGACGCGCCCTTCCTCTCCCACATGCCGGCCGGCTACCAGCGGCAGCGCAAGCGGACCTTCGTACCCAGCCGCACCGCCGACGACCTGCGCGCCTACGACGACTCCTTCCCCAAGGTCCTGGAGGTGATCAAGCTTCTCCACGACCACGGTGTCCCGCTGTGGCCCGGCACCGACGACATCACCGGCTTCACCGTCCACCGCGAACTGGAACTCTACGTCGAGGCCGGCCTGACACCCGCCGAGGTCCTGCGCATCGCCACCCGGGACTGCGCCCGCCACCTGGGACTCGGACACAGCCACGGCAGCGTCGAACGCGGCCGGCACGCCTCCTTCCTCCTCGTCGACGGCGACCCCCTGACCGACATCTCCGCCGTCCGCGACATCCGCATGGTCGTCAAGGACGGAGACGTCTACTTCCCCCAGGAGATCTACACCGAACTCGGCATCGCCCCCTTCGCCGAAGCCCCCCGAGTCGAGCGGGAGGACTCCTGATGACCGCCTCCGCACCCGCACCGGCGGGCAGCACCTTCCCGGACACCCCGGACGACCTCTTCGAACGGCTCGCCGACACCTACCGCGACTTCCACCGCCACCCCGAACTCTCGCTCCAGGAACACCGCACCGCCCGACGCGTCGCCGAACTCCTGCGCCCCCTCGGCTTCGAGGTCACCGAACACGTCGGCGGCACCGGAGTCGTCGGACTGCTGCGGCGCGGTGAGGGACCCGTGGTGATGCTGCGCGCGGACCTCGACGCGCTGCCGGTGGAGGAGAAGACCGGCCTGCCCTACGCCAGCACCGCCAGGGCGACCGACGCAGAGGGCCGCGACACCCCCGTGATGCACGCCTGCGGCCACGACGTCCACATCGCCTGCCTGCTCGGCGCCGCGGAGATCCTCGCCCGCCCCGAAACGAGATGGACGGGCACCCTCCTCCTCGTCTTCCAGCCGGCCGAGGAACTCGCCCGCGGCGCCCGCGCCATGGTCGACGACGGGCTCTTCACCCGCTTCGCCACCCCGGACGTGGTCCTCGGCCAGCACGTCGTACCGGCCCCCGCCGGGACCATCGCCTACGGCAGCGGCCCCATCATGGCCGCCACGGACAGCGCCGACGTCGTCCTGCACGGGCGCGGCGGCCACGGCTCCCGTCCGGAGAGCACCGTCGACCCCGTGCTCATGGCGGCACACGTGGTCACCCGCCTCCAGGGCATCGTCTCGCGCGAGATCCCCGCGGCCGAGGCCGCCGTCCTCACCGTCGGACGGCTCCAGTCCGGCACCAAGGACAACATCATCCCGGACCGGGCCGAACTCGGCGTCAACATCCGCAGCTACACCCCCGGCACGCGCGCCACCCTCCGCGACGCCATCGAACGCGTCGTCCGTGCCGAAGCCGAGGCCGGCGCGGCGCCCAGGCCGCCCGAGATCACTTGGACGATCGCCGCACCGGCCACCGTCAACGACCCCGCCGCCACCAAGGCGACCGTCGCCGCCCTCACCGCGCACTTCGGCCGGGACCGGGTGATGGAACAGCCGCCCATCACAGCCAGCGAGGACGTCGGCGTCTTCGGCCAGGCGTGCGGCGCGCCCACCGTGTTCTGGTTCATCGGCGGCCTCGACCCGGACGAGTTCGCCGACGCCGTCTCGCGGGACAGCGTCGCGTCCCTGCCCACCAACCACTCCCCGCACTTCGCCCCCGTCGTCGAACCCACTCTGCGCACCGGGGTCCAGGCACTCGTCGTGGCCGCCACGGCCTGGCTCGCGGGGACTTCGCCCACCGGTTCCGACGCCCCCTCCTGACACAGGACGCGCGACGCCCCCGGCTTCCTCCCCCTCCCCCCACCCTCTCGAGAGGCACACCCAGCCCATGGCATCTCCCAGCATCGACATCACGCTCACCCCGGAGGTGCCGGACGGCGCGGCGACCGGCGTGACGGTGAGCTACGTCGTGCGCGGCATCGACGTGGCCGAGGGCGACACGCTCTGCCGCATCCCGAAAACCCTCTTCGGCTTTCCCGCCGCCGAGATCACCGACGACGGCATCGTCGCCTTCGACGACGGCGGCGAACTGCCGCTCACCCACAGCCTGGACGAGCCGACCCCCACCTTCACCTACCGCCGCTGGCGCACCGGCCGGCCCTCGACCGGCGACATCCGGGTCGAGTACTTCGCCCCCGTCCGCGTCGTCACCCCCGCCACGACCAACGGGCCCCTGTACGACCTCAGGGCCGAAGGCTCGGGCATCAGCGCGGCCGGCATCTCCTTCCTCGCCCTCCCGGACCGCGAGGAGGAGTTCACCAGCAGCGTGGGCTGGGACCTGTCCCAACTGCCCGCAGGAGCACGCGGGGTGAGCAGTCACGGAGAGGACACCGTCAGCCGCACGGCCACCCCGGAAGCCCTGACGTTCACCTTTTACATGGCCGGAAGCATCGGCTCCTACCCCGAGCACCCCGACCCCGTCTTCGGCATGTACTGGCTGTCCCAGCCTCAGTTCGACACCACCGAGGTCGGCGCGTACGTCCGCGAGCTCTACGACCGGATGTCCGTCTTCTTCCGCGAACCCGACCCGGGATACCGGGTGTTCGTCCGCAAGCACCCCTTCCCCGGGAACGGCGGCAGCGCCATGCCCGGTTCCCGCAGCTTCATGTTCGGCTGGAGCGACGAACAGCCCCAGTCCGCGCCCGTCCTGAAGAACCTCCTGTCCCACGAGGCGGTGCACAACTGGCCGCTGCTGTCCGGAGACCCCGCGGAGAACAGTTGGTACAACGAGGGCGTCGCCGAGTACTACTCACTCAAGCTCACCCTCGACGCCGGCATCCTCACCGCGGACGCCTTCGCCGGCCTGCTGAACGAGCGCGCCCACGGCTACTACTCCAACCCGCTGCAGACCCTCTCCAGCGCGGAGACGGCCGAGCTGTTCTGGAAGGACTGGCGCGCCCAGCGAGTACCTTACGGGCGTGGCCTGTTCTACCTGATCGACGTCGACCACAAGCTCCGCGCGACCAGCGAGGGACAACGCGGCCTCGACGACCTGGTGCTCGAACTTCTCGAACGCCGGCGCGCCGGGGAGGAGGCGTCGGTCGCCGTGTGGATCGATCTGGTGGTGCGCGAACTCGGCGAGAGCGCACGTGAGAAGTACGGGGCCATGATGGCCGGCCGCTGGGTCCTTCCGGACACCGACGCCCTGGCCCCCAGGCTGACCGGCCGGGACGCCGACATCCGCCAGCTCGACGTCGGATTCGACTACCCGAGCTTCAAGAGCGGCACCGTCACCGGTGTGTTCGAGGGCGGTCCCGCCGACAAGGCCGGCGTCCGGGACGGCGACGTCATCGTGCACGGTCCAGCACCCCACTCGCTGCCGCAGAAGGAGGTCACGGAGATCACCCTGACCCTCCGGCGGGACGACAAGACCTTCGACGTCACCTACGAACCCCTCGGCGAGCTGGTTCCGGGGCGGCTCTGGGACGCCGCCGACTGAACACAGGACAGGTCCTGCCGTCAGGACCTGCCCGACCCCCACTGTTCCGCGACCGCCTCGATGAGCGCGCGCATCCTCAGGGGCATCTCCTCGCAGAGCGAGATCGCGGTGTTCGTCCGCACCACACCCGGCGCCGCGAGGATGCGGCCGTTGACGCGGTGGAGGTCGGCGGTGTCCTGGGCGACGACCTTGACCAGCAGGTCGGCGTCCCCCGTGGTGGAGTGCATCTCGACCACCTCCGGAATGTCGTGCAGTTCCTCGGCCGGCCGCGGGGTGCTCGTCTGGCTCAGCGAGATCGACACGAAGGCCACCAGGCGGTTGCCCAGGGCCGCGGGGTCCACCCGCCGGGAGAACTCCCGCAGCACCCCCTCCCGGTCCATGCGCTGGAGCCGCGCTGCGAGCGTGTTCCGCGCGATGCCCAGCCGCCCGGCGAGGGCCAACGCGCTCGCGTCGGGCTGGTCGTCGAGGGCCAGCAGGATACGGGCGTCAAGGCTGTCCATATGGGCATTCTGGCACAGAAAATAGTTCCATCCATTCAGACTGCTCAATGAAGAGTGGGCCTGTTGCGCAAAACTAACCCCTCTTCGCAAGGTATCGATATGCCTGATCAGAGCCTTTCCACGCCCCCCGGGCGGCGCCCGCTCCTGCGCCCCGCACTCGACGCCATACCCGCCTACACGCCGGGGCGTCGCGCGACGACGGCACTCACGGCGGCACTCGCGTCCAACGAGAGCCACCTCGCCCCGCTGCCTTCCGTCCAGGACGCCGTACGCGAGGCCGCGTCCCGGGTCAACCGCTATCCGGACGCCTCCGCCGTCCGGCTGCGAGCCGCCATCGGAGACGCCCTCCACGTAGACCCCGACACGATCTCGGTCGGCCCGGGAAGCGTGGGTGTCCTGCAGCAGCTTCTCGCGGCGTTCTGCGACGCCGGGGACGAAGTGGTCTTCGCCTGGCGCTCCTTCGAGGCGTACCCCATCCTCGTCGGACTCGCCGGAGCCCGCGCGGTAACCGTGCCCCTCACGGGGGACGGCGCCCACGATCTCGACGCGATGGCCGCCGCCGTCACCGAGCGGACCCGGATCGTCCTGCTGTGCGTGCCCAACAACCCCACGGGCGTGGGCATGCCGCACACGGATCTCGAAAGGTTCCTCGACCGCGTTCCTCCCACGGTCCTCGTGGTCGTGGACGAGGCGTACGCCGAATTCGTCGACGACCCGGATGCGGTCGACGCTCTGCGACTGCTGGACGACCACCCCAACCTCTGCGTCCTGCGCACCTTCTCCAAGGCGTACGGCCTCGCCGGCCTGCGGATCGGCTACTGCGCGGCTTCCGCCTACACGGCCGACGGGCTCCGGCGCGCCGCCCTGCCCTTCGGCGTCGGGACGGCCGCCCAGGAGGCGGCCATCGCCTCGCTCGCGGCCCGGGGCGAACTGCGGGCGCGAGTGGCCGAGGTCCGCGCGGAGCGAGAGCGCGTCACCACTGCCGCGCGTACGCAGGGCCGGCCGGTACCCGTCAGCCAGGCCAACTTCTTCTGGGTACCGGCGCGGGGCCGCCGGCTCGCCGCGCTGCTCACCGCGTTCGGCGCCGCGGACGTCCTCGTCCGTCCTTTCGCCGACGAGGGCATCCGCGTCACCCTCGCGGACCGTGCCGCCAACGACCGGGTGCTGGACGTCCTGGCGAACGCGGGTGTGGGGGTGGAGCAGTGACCGCGCAGGCAGTCGACGCCCGAACCACCGGACCGGCCGTCGCGCACACCGCCGTCGAGGACGGCCTGGCCATGACCATCGGCACCTTCCTCACCTCATTCGGCCTCTACCTGATCCACTCCGTCGGAGCCGTCACCGGAGGGACCGCCGGACTCGTCCTGCTGCTCACCCGACTGCTGCCCTGGCCATTCGCCGTCATCTTCGCGGTCATCAACCTCCCCTTCGCCGTACTGGCGTGGCGGCGCAAGGGACGGCGCTTCGTCCTCAACTCGGTGATCTCCGTCGCGCTGCTCTCCGCGTTCTCCCTCGTCCAGCCGCACCTGATCGCGACCTCACACCTCGTTCCCCCGTACGCCGCGCTCCTGGGGAATCTCATCGCGGGTATCGGGCTGCTCATCCTCTTCCGGCACCATTCGAGCCTTGGCGGATTCAACGTCATCGCGCTCGTCTGCCAGGACCGCCTGGGCTGGCGGGCGGGGTACGTCCTGCTGGCCCTGGACGCCACCGTCGTCGTCCTCTCGGCTTTCACGGCACCGCTGCAGACCACGCTGCTCTCCGCGCTCGGCGTCGCCGTGCTCAACCTCGTGATCGTCCTGAACCACCGCCCCGGCCGCTACCCCACCGCACTGTGAAGGCCCGTTGTTCCGAGTGCCTCCGGGGTCTGGCGCGGCCCTGGATCTGGGCCAGACCCATCACTGAGGCTCAACCTCGGGAGTGGACACCGGGTTTCATGCGACTCGCGACAGCGTACGTGATGAGATCAGCTGTTGCTCGAACTCGACTGGCGTGAGGTGGCCGAGGGCGGAGTGGCGGCGGCGCCGGTTGTAGGAGGCCAGCCGGCGGAACAGCTCCAGCCGTGTCTGCGCCTTCGAGGTGAGGCGTCGCCCGTGGAGCGGTTCCCGTTTCAGGCCCTGGAAGAACGACTCGGCCAAGGCATTGTCGTGAGCGGCCGGCCCGGGGCCGCGGTCCCGGGCCGGCCGCGACGGCTATGCCTGGCGGGCCGGCTCGGCGGCCCGGGACACCGCTCGTTCCGCCGGACTCCGCTGCTCCGCCAGAACGCCCTGCTCCATCGGAACGCCGCAACGGATCCAGTCGTCGATCCATGCGATGAGGTGCCAGTCCTGGTCGTTGGCGAGCGGGTCGGCCACATGCGCCGGCTCCCCGTCCACCGCGGTGGGGAAGACGAACGCGCAGGTGGCGCCGCCGTCGTCGAAGTAGTTGCACATGTTGGCGCGGAGGATCCGGTCGGCCAGTTCCCGGAGTCGGGGCGTGCGCAGTTCGCCGGGCAGGTTCGCCACCGCGTCGGCCGTCAGGGCGCTCCAGTGGTGGGGGAACACATCACCCCACTGCCGTCGCAGCCCGAACCAGAATCCGTCCCAGTGCCGGATGGCGATGCCGTTCAGCCGCACATGCTGCTGCGGGCCCCCGAAAGCGAGCAGTTTGGGCAGGGCGGCGCGGTTCGCGTCGAGGAAGACGCCGTCCCCGGTGAGCCGGTACGCCTCACTGTAGAGATTGATCAGGGGCGCGATGATCGACTGCTCGTAGGCGACCTCGTGCGCGGGCAGGTCGTCGCCCTGTGCGACGAAGTGCCGGGCACTGGCGACAAGGCGGTCACGGAGTTCCGTCGCGCGCTGCTCGTGGCCGGCGGCTTCGAGTTCGGTGGCCGTACGAACGGTGACGGCGGCCAGCCCGATCGCGAGGAACCGCTCGATGCCCCTGTGGAAGGCGCGCTCCAGAATGCCCGCGGCGTGTCCGAGCATCGTCTCGTCCCGGTTCCACAGGTACCGCTCCAGGTAGAAGCGTGACAGCCACGGCATGTCGTAGAGGCGCGGCGGGTCCGTGACGTTCGATCCGCGGCGCGGTGTGTAGTCCGCCTCCAGCAGGTGCTCGCGGGCGAAGTGCGCCCACCCGTCCAACTCCTCGTCGACCTCCGCCGACAGCCAGCCGAGACGGCGTGCCAGTTGCAGCATGATCGCCATGCCGATGCGCTCCGCACCGTCCGACCAGTCCGGCCACCCCCCGGCGGGAACGGTGAGCCGGGTGCGGACGTCCGTGCTCACCAGACCGTAGGCGAGTGAGCCCGCCCGTTCGGTGGCCCGTTGGTAGCGCATGATGTAGTCCGCCCGCTTGCGCACCATGGTGGGGAGCGGGTCGTGGAAGAGGATCTGGGTGTGGCTGTGGTCCCCGATGGACACGGTCACATCGCCGTGCCGGGTGCCGCTGACGGCGTAGCCGCCGGGTACTTCTCGTACGGACACGTCCGGGTGGTCGACCCGCACCGTCTCGGCGGTGCGGACCAGTATCTCCTCACCGGTCTGCGCGGCGAGCCGGTCGAACTCGGCCGGGGCACCGGTGTCGGCGAGGAACGACTCGACGGTGTCGTACCAGCGCAGTTCCCACCCGAGCCGGTAGGTCTCCCCGGGTGCCAGGGTGAACTGCGGCTGCCCGCCGAACGCGTCGGGGTTGCGGGCGTGGTCCGTCGGGTGCAGGACCACGTGTCCGCGCACGTTCGAGGAGGAGTTGTGGTTGCGGGACTCGACGGAGTAGCCGTGCAGCGCGCCGTCGCGGACGATCAGACCGAGGGAGCGGCCCACGCCGGACATCGGCTGCGCGAGCACCCACGCCCACTTGCCGCCGGTCATCACATGGGCGTGCACCGAGCGGTGCACGGCCGAGCGGGCGTTCTCGTACAGGTCGGCGAACGGGGTGTTGATGCCAATGCCGGTGATGCGCACCGGTGCCTCGCCGACGTTCTCGAAGGAGTACGTCTCGGTGAAGGCCGGGCCGCCGGCTCGCTCGACGGTCAGTCGCACGTCGGCGGTGACGTCGAAGGTCACCCGGATCGCCGCATCCGTCACCACCCATTCGTCCGGGACGTTCCACCGTCCGGCACCCCGGTCGGTGACGAGGTGGCCACTGCCCCACGCGTGCTCCGCGAACTGCCAGGAGATGGAGTCGTCGAGCAGGTACCGCCTCTCGGGATCGGCGTCGCAGACGAACTGCGCGGGCGCGCCGTCCGGAGTCATCACGACGGTGCCGCCGTCGAACCGGACAGCGTCGGGCATGGGATCAGACATGGGAGCACTTTCTGGACGGGACGCGCGCCGGCGGGCTCGTGCGGCCTCCGGTGCGCGTGCGCGTGGGACGCCGGTCAGCCCTTGAGGGCGCCGCTGATGAGGTCCAGCCGCCAGTACCGTTGCAGGAACAGCAGCAGCAGGACGCAGGGGATGATCGACAACATCGCTCCGCTGATGGCCAGCGAGTACAGGGAGGGCTCGCCGGAACTCTGCGAGAGCAGGCTGTACAGGCCGAGGGTGAGGGGGAACTTGTCGGTGTCGGACAGCATGATGTACGGCAGCAGGAAGTTGTTCCACACGCCGACGAACTGCAGCATGAAGACGGTGACCATGGCCGGGACCATCATGGGCAGTGCGATCGAGACGAAGATCCGGAACTCTCCGGCCCCGTCCATGCGGGCCGATTCGAGTGTGTCCGACGGGACGGAGGAAGCGGCGAACACGCGGCACAGGTAGATGCCGAACGGCGAGATGATCACCGGTAGCAGGACCGACCAGTAGGTGTTCCCGAGTCCGATGAGGGACATGAGCATGTACTGCGGGATCGCGATGACGATCCCGGGGACCAGGACTCCGGCGAGGATGGCGTAGAAGATGATCCGTCGGCCGGGGAAGTCGAACTTCGCCAGTCCGTACCCGGCGGCGACGGAGACCAGGACCGACAGGACCGAGCCGATGCCGGCGTAGAGGAAGCTGTTGAGCGCCCAACGCCCGAACTCGCCGCTGTTGTGCGTCATGAGCGACCGGATGTTCGCCATCAGTCCGGTGCCGGGTGTGAAGGTGAACGTGCTGAACAGCTGGCCGGGTGACTTGGTCGAGGCGACGACCACCCAGGCGACCGGGACGAGACAGTAGAGGGCACCGATGAGCAGCACACCGGTGGAGAGGGCGTAGACGCCTCGGCGGGTGCGGGGCGGCGTGGCGATGGTGCTCACTGCTCCTCCTGGAAGGCCTTGCGCTGAGTGCTGCGCAGCAACGCGACGGACAACACGACGGTGAAGAGGGCGAGCAGCACGGATTCGGCCGACGCCAGGGGGAGGTTGTCCCGGGTGAAGCCGTCCCGGTAGACGGTCATCAGCGGCACCCACGTGGCGGAGATGCTGGTGGTCATGGGCTGCAGCGTGGTCGGCTCGCCATAGACCTGCAGCGTTCCGATCAGGCTGAACAGGCCGGTGAGCACGAGCGCGGGGGCGACCAGTGGGATCTTGATCCGCCAGGCGATCTGCCACTCACTGGCGCCGTCGAGGCGGGCCGCTTCGTAGACCTCGGCGGGCAGACCGCGCAGGGCCGTGTAGATGACCACCATGTTGAAGCCGATCCCGCCCCAGATCGCGATGTTCGCGATGGAGAAGAAGACCTGCGGATCGTCCAGGAACGGGATCGTTCCCAGGCCGAGGGCGCGTGTGATGTGTGAGAAGGGGCTGGTGCCCGGCAGATAGAGGAAGCCCCACATGAGGCTGGCGACCACGCCGGGGACGGCGTACGGGATGAAGATCGCGACGCGGGAGAAACGGCGTGCGCGCACCCGGTACGTGTCCAGCAGCAGTGCGAATACGAGCGCCAGACCGAGGGTGAGCGGGATCGCGATCAGCCCGTACAGGGCGAGTCGGCCGAAGCCGGCGAGAAAGTCCGGGTCGGTCACCGCGTCGGTGTAGTTCGACAGGCCGACGAACACCTGTCGGCGGGCGGCGAGGATTCCGCCGCCCTGCACCCGGTAGCCCCGGAAGCTCAGCCACAATGCGTAGACGATCGGGACAAGCATGAACGCGACGTAGAGAAGCGCCGCGGGGGCGACGAAGAAGTAGGGGGCTCGGAGTGCCCTCCGGCGGCGCCGGGATCGCTTGACGTCCGAAGCCGTGAGGGGACGGGGCGCTGCTGTTGCCATGGTTCGACTCCTGGGCGCGGCCCTGACCGCAGCGGTCAGGGCCACATCGGTTGCGCTACTCCGAGACCTTGAAGCCGGTCTTCTTCATGTCACTGACGACGGTGTCCTGCACCGCCTTGACCGCAGACGACAGCGTCGAGCCGTTCTTCATCGCCTTCGCCGTCTCGTCCTGGTACGCCGACTGCCCCACGTCGGTGTTGGGTCCCCACTGGATGGCGGGAAGCGTGTCGCCGGCTATCTCGGCGGCGAGTTTCCAGAAGTCGGTCTGCTGCGGCATCAGTGTCGGCGGCTCGGCGGTCGCGGCGAGTTCCTGTCCGGAGATGTTGCCCGGGTAGGTTCCGGCCGCGATGCCGATCCGGCGCGCCTCCTTCGACGTCGACAGCCACTTGATGAACTCGGCGGCCTGCTCGGGGTGCTTGCTGTCCGCGGTCACGATGGTGGAGGAACCGCCCTGGAAGCCGACCTTGTCGTCCCCCTCGGTCCACGTCGGCAGCTTCGCCATCGCCCACTGTCCGGCGGTGTCGGGTGCGTCGGCCTCGATCACGCTGGGCGCCCAGATCGCGGACGGCCAGGTGAGGATCTTGCCCTGGTTCAGCTCCTGGTTCC
The DNA here is from genome assembly GCF_042888135.1 of Streptomyces sp. NPDC003247. Lineage (NCBI taxonomy): Bacteria > Bacillati > Actinomycetota > Actinomycetes > Kitasatosporales > Streptomycetaceae > Streptomyces > Streptomyces sp. NPDC003247. The sequence continues at coordinate 319,450 of NZ_JBIAPF010000005.1, read as the reverse complement.
ACTGCGGCGTCTGGATGCCCTCGACCTTGACGTAGCCCTTGTCGATGAGTCCCTGCCAGTAGTCCGCCACCTTCAGCGCCGGCTCGCTGTCGATGCCGACCTTCCAGGTGTCGCCCTCGGTGGCCCACATGGCGGCGCCGGCCTGCTGTGCGAGGCCGGCGAAGTTGCCGAACTCGGTGGGGTTGAAGGTGGCGATGTAGCTGTCCGGGTCCTTCTCGTGGATCTTCTTGGCGGCCTCCGCGTACTCGGCCCACGTGGTGGGGACCTCGACGCCGAGTTCCTCGAACCGCTTGGTGTTGTAGAGCAGCACCTGGGGGCCGGCGTCGTTGGGGACCGCGAAGGTCTTGCCGTCGTAGGTCGTCAGGTTCCACATCGAGTCGGTGAAGTCGCTCTTCAGTTCACTGTCGATGTGCTTCGTGATGTCGATCGCGACGCCGCTGGTGACCACGGCCGGAAGCGACTGGTACTCGACCGAGGCCATGTCGGGGCCGCTGTTGCCGGCCCGGTGCTGGGTGAGCAGCTTCGCCGGGACCGAGCTGTTGCCGGTCGGAGCGATTTGCTTGACCTGGATCTTCGGGTGGGTCTTGTTCCAGGCGTCCACGATCTTCTTGTTGGCGTCGCCCCAGGCGTAGTACGTCAGGTGCACGACGCCGTCGGAGCTCTCGTCCGAGCCGGATCCGCCGCATCCGGAGAGGACGAGAGCCAGTACGCCCGCGGCTGCGGACGGGAACGCGAGTTTCCTTCGCATTGCTATCTCCCTTGATGAGGAATGCGATGAGGCCAAGCGCTCCGTTGCTTCGTACGGGGGGTGCGGCGCGGAAACTGCGCCCCGGCTCGGCGGTTCGAGGTCATGATGGAAGCACGCAGCGATACGTATCGCAATAGTCGTGACGACATCTGACGCCGACGCGTCCGAAGGGGCTGACCATGGTGAACGCACACGGTGAGCCGCCGCACGGCGAGCGGCATGAGGGCCCGGCCCGCACGCCGGCCAACCGTCCACGTCGGCGCGCGGGCCGGCCGCCGCCCGGCGGTTCCCGCGTACCGCCCGTACCTCTCAGCCAGGCGCGTTGAACAAGGTGGTCGTGGCCCGGCGCGTCAGACCGCGGGGCTCGACGAGTTCCAGACGGGCCGGCGCGCGGGAGCCTTCGAGGCGCTCCAGCAGCAGCCTCATCGCCAGGCTGGAGACGGTACGCGGCAGGGGCGACACGTTGGTGACCGGACGGGCGAAGGACAGTGCGGTCTCGTCCGTGCAGAGGCTGACCAGCGACAGGTCCTCGCCGAGGAGCAGATGCCGCTCGTGCACCAGTCGGACCAGCCACTCGGTGACCTGCGGGGCGCGGCAGATCAGGCCGAGACGGTCGTCGGCGTGGGCCAGCAGCCGGTCGGCGCTGTCCACCACGCCCTCCCAGCCCTCCAGCCTGCGGGGCACCACGGTCAGCTCGACACCGTGGGCCGCCGCCCGGTCCCGGAGCCCGTCGTAGAAGTCGAACATGAACTGGAACCGCCGGCGCTCGGCCGGCAGATCCCCCAGGACGGCGATGTGCCGGTGGCCGGTGAGAGCCAGCTCGTCCACCATCAGTTCCGCGGAGCGCCGGATGTCGAAGTCGACCACGTCCAGGCCCCGCGGGTCCTTCGGCCGTCCGACCAGGACCACGGGCAGTCCCAGGTCGTGGGCGGCGTCGATGCGTTCGTCGTCCGGCTGGATGTCCATCAGGACGAACGCGTCGCAGATCGACCGGCCGGCCAGGCGCCTGATGCCCTCGGGTGCCTCACGCTCGGTGCTGACCAGCACGTCGTAGTCGTGTTGCCGCGCCTGCTCGATGATCGTGTCGAGGTAGGGAACGGACTCGGCGGCGTCGACCTTCGCGCTGAGGTGCATGACCAGCGCGATGACGTTGGTCTTCGCCGTCCGCAGTGTCCGCGCACCGGCGTTGGGCTGGTAGCGCAGCTGCCGCATCGCCGCCTCCACCCGGCGGCGGGTCTCCGCCGAGACCGCACGCTTACCGCTCATCACCGCCGACACCGTGCTCTGCGCCACGCCGGCCAGGGCGGCGACATCCTTGCTGGTCGGCGCCGTTCTGCCGCCGCGATGTTCCGCCGGCGACCGATCGTCCTGTTCCATGTGGCGTACCGTATCCGACCCTCCGCGCCCCGGGCAGAGCGGAACGAGATGTGCGGCGACAGGGGATGTCGTGGGGCAGCCGTCTGCGGTAGCGTCGATACGTATCGCAGACCATTTCGTCAGGCATTCGTCCTGATCTGCCGTTTTCCGGTGAAGGAAGTGATGATGTCCCCCCGCCTTGAATCCGCCCAGTCCGTCGCCGCCCATTCCGTCGCCGCCCAGTCCGTCGGCACCCTCGTGGGACAGTCGGCGGACGAGGTGGAGCTGACGCTCGAAGCGGGCGAACGGTGGTGGGGCGGGGCCGTGTCCGACGGCCTGCTGATGCCGTTCGGCGACCGGCCCTTCGCCCGCGACCTGGGCGGCACGGTGTCGGGGGCCGACGGTGCGGCGGCACCGTCCAACCAGAGCAGTCCGTTGCTGGTGTCGACCCGGGGCCGGGTGGTGTGGTCGGACAGGCCCTTCGCCTTCTCCTTCGAGGAGGACACGTTGCGGATCTCGGGCCGGCAGGTGCTGGTGTGCCGGGGCGGGTCGACGCTGCGGGAGGCCTATCTGACCGCCTCACGGCGGTTCTTCCCGCCGTCGGGGCGGGCACCGGCACGGGAGCTGTTCGAGGCCCCGCAGTACAACACCTGGATCGAGTCCCCCTACACGCCCACGCAGCAGTCGGTGCTGGAGTTCGCCGCCGGCATCCTGGAGGCGGGAATGCCCCCCGGGGTACTGATGATCGACGACTGCTGGTCGCCCGACTACGGCTCCTGGTGGTTCGACCGGGGCCGGTTCCCCGACCCGGCGGCGATGACCCGGCAGCTCCATGCGTGGGGCTTCACGGTCATGCTCTGGGTCGTTCCCTTCGTCAGCCCCGACTCCGCGGCCTTCCGCGAACTGGAGGGCCGGGGCCTGCTCGTCCGCGACCGCTCCGGCGACACGGCGGTGCGCCGATGGTGGAACGGGCTGAGCGCGCTGCTGGACCTGACCAACCCTGACGCGATCGCCTGGCTGACCCGCCACCTGGACGCCCTGCGTGACGAGATGGGCGTGGACGGGTTCAAGTTCGACGGCGGCGACGTGCGCGACTACCGCGACGACGACCTGACGTTCCGGCCCGCCGAGCCGGTCGACCTGTGCGAGGCCTGGTCGCGGGTGGGTCTGGAGTACCCCTTCAACGAGTACCGGGCCAGCTGGCGCATGGGCGGCCGGCCGCTCGGGCAGCGGCTTCAGGACAAGGGCCCGCTGTGGGGTCCGGCCGGCATCCGGTCCCTGCTGCCCGAGATGCTCGCCCAGAGCATGACCGGCTATCCGTTCATCTGCCCCGACATGATCGGCGGCGGTGAGATCACGGCCATGAACGCCCAGGGCGACTCCACGGACCAGGAGTTCTTCGTCCGCTACGCGCAGGTCGCCGCCCTCAGCCCCATGATGCAGTTCTCCGTGGCACCTTCCCGTGTCCTGGACGAGGTCCACCTCGCCGCGGTCCGTGAGGCACTCGCCGTCCGTGCGGCGCTGCTGCCGCGTCTGCTGGAACTGGTGGACGAGGCGGCGCGCACCGGCGAGCCGGTCCTGCGGCCCATGGCGTACCACGCGAGCGGGGCGGACGAGGTCACCGACCAGTTCTTCCTCGGTCCGGACCTGATCGTCGCCCCGGTGACGGAACAGGGCGCGACCACGCGGAGCGTCGTCCTCCCGGCGGGCCGCTGGCGGGCGGACGACGGCGCGGTCTTCGACGGCCCCGCACGCATCGACGTACCGTGCGCCCTCGCGCGCATCCCGCGGTTCGAGCGACTCGGCGACGCCTGAGAGGAGTCGGACCGCCTCCCGTCCGGCAATCGGACGGCCTCCCGTCCGGCAAGAGGACCGACGGAACCCGTGGACGACCATGACCGGACCGCCCTGCCCGAGGGCGGTCCCCCGCAGTGAGCAAGGGGACGTATGAACGAGAGACTGGTGACGAGCGGAGTCCCGTGGTTCGACGACCGCGGACAGACGGTGAACGCCCACGGCGCCTGTCTGCTGCGCCGGAACGGGCGCTGGTACCTGTTCGGCGAGTACAAGACCGATGACCTCAACCAGTTCGCCGGCTTCAGCTGTTACTCCTCCGCCGACCTGGTCGACTGGCGCTTCGAGCGGATGGCCCTGCCGGTGCAGCCCGACGGACTGATGGGCCCCGGCCGCATCGGCGAGCGCGTCAAGGTCATGGAGTGCCCCACCACCGGCCGCTTCGTGATGTACATGCACTCCGACGACCTGGGGTACATGGACCCGCACATCTGTGTGGCGGTCAGCGACACCATCGACGGCGAGTACTCCTTCGTCGGTGCGCTGACCTACCGGGGCGAACCTCTTCGCAGGTGGGACATGGGCACGTTCCAGGACGACGACGGAACCGGTTACCTCCTGATCCACGAGGGCGACATCTACCGTCTGAGCCCGGACTACCTCACCGCCGAGGAACGCGTCGCCCACGAGGTCGCCCGCGGCGGCGAGTCACCCGCCATGCTCAAGCACGACGGCACCTACTTCCTGATGGTCTCGCACAAGACCAGCTGGGAGAGCAACGAGAACGTGCACCTGTCCGCCCCGGCCGTCGAGGGGCCGTGGACCTACCGCGGTTTCTTCGCCCCCGACGGCAGCCTGACCTGCAACTCGCAGTGCACCTACGCCTTCACCCTGCCCACCGCCGACGGGGACCTCCCGGTCTACATGGGCGACCGCTGGTCCTTCCCGCACCAGGCGTCCGCGGCCACCTACGTGTGGCAGCCGCTCCGGATCCACGGCGACACCCTCTCCATCGACCGGTACCAGGGCGCCTGGGACCCGCTCACCGGCCGTCCGGGCGAGTACACCGGCAAGGAGACGGCCATCGGCTTCTCCTCCACCACCGCGGGCGACAGCGTGGAGATCCCCTTCACCGGCACGTGCATCGTCCTCGTGGGCTCGTCACGGCCCGACGGCTCCTACGCACGGGTGGAGCTGACCGACGCCGGCGGAACGGTGCTCTCCTCCCTCTACGTCACCTTCTACAGCAAGGTCCCCGACGACGGGTACCGCTACGTCAGCCCGGTCCTTCCTCCGGGCGACTATCTGCTGAGGGTCACCGTGCTCGGCGAACCCACCGAGTGGAACGACAAGAGCGGGGCGCGCTTCGGCTCCGTCGGCACCCACGTCTCCGTCGACCGGGCCGTCGTACTCCCCTGACCCGTCTGCGGGCGACGGCGGGCCGAGGCCGGCTGCTCCCTGGCGCCGCCCGCTCCCCCCGGTCGGACGGCGGACGTCCGGCCGGGGCCGGAACACAGGCGGCCGGCCGCTCGTCGGCGCCCGCGAGTCCCCGGCGGGACCTTCGCCGTCACCGGAAACTGTTCGCCGCGGCGCCGGCCACCACCCGTAGCCCTGGGCGCGGTCCGACACCTCATCAGCCGTGTTTGCGAGCGCTGCCACCCGGCCTGCGGGTCCCCATGTCGGCTTGCCGCCAGGAAGGCCAGGGCTTCGGGAAGCGCGCGGACGGTTCACCGATCCGCACGGGGGTCGGGACCGGAAGCGGCAGGCGCGGAGCCAGGACAGGCAGCCACCGGCACTCCTTGCGCTGGAGGTCCGGGGCACGTTCTGTACGGGGCATGCGCACGGCCAACTCGTCCCCAAGGCGCCACTGCTGGTTGTCCCACCCGCCCGCCACCTTGCGGATGGCCGGCCCTGCGAGGTCCGGATGCTGCTCCTGCAGCAGGTAGCAGGTTGTGGACCAGGTCTGCGGTGATCTCGGTCTCGGAGTCGGTCATGCGAAGCCACAGTACTGGGGCCCATCGCCGATGCGACTCCGGTCCGGCAACACGTTCGCAAGCTGACGTGCTCCCCTCGCGAACCGTGGTGCTCCGCGGACGCATGCGCGGGGCGCATGCGTCCGCTCCGGTCGTGGCGGGGAGGGTCCCGGACAAACAGCCGACCCCCCGCCTGGCCGGACGGTGGTCAGTGCGAGCCGGCGTCCACCCGGACCTCACCGCGGTCGCCGGACCAGAGGGTGTGGAACGTTCCCTCCTTGTCGGTGCGCCGGTAGGTGTGGGCGCCGAAGAAGTCGCGCTGACCCTGGACGAGCGCGGCGGGGAGACGGTCCGCGGCGAGCGAGTCGTAGTAGCTCAGCGCGGAGCTGAACCCGGGCACCGGAACGCCGGAGAGCGCGGCGGTGGCGACGATGCGGCGCCAGGCGTCCTGCCCCTCGGTGACGGCCCGCGCGAAGTACGGGGCCTCCAACAGCGTGGTGATGCCGGGATTCTCCGTGTACGCCTCGGCGATGCGGTCGAGGAAGCGGGCGCGGATGATGCAGCCGCCGCGCCAGATCCTGGCGACGTGGTCCTTGCGGATGTCCCAGCCGTACTTGTCGGCGCCGGCGATGACGGCGTCGAAGCCCTGCGCGTAGGCGACGACCTTCGAGGCGTAGAGGGCCTTGGCGACGTCCTCTGCGAAGTCCGGGCCGGCCACCTGCTGTGCGGGGCGGGCCGCGCCGAGCCTCCGTACGGCCGCGCGCTGCGCCGGCCTGGCGGAGACGGCGCGGGCGAAGACGGCCTCCGCGATGCCGCCGACCGGGACGCCGAGGTCCAGGGCGTTCTGCACGGTCCACACGCCGGTCCCCTTGGAGCCGGCCTGGTCGAGGACGATGTCGACGAACGGCCGGCCGGTGTCGGGGTCGACCTGCCGCAGGATCTCGGCGGTGATCTCGATCAGGTAGGACTCCAGCGGGCCCTTGTTCCAGTGGGCGAAGATGTCCGCGACGGCGTGCGGTTCGAGGCCGCCCACCGTGCGCAGCAGGTCGTACGCCTCGCCGATGAGCTGCATGTCGGCGTACTCGATGCCGTTGTGGATCATCTTGACGAAGTGCCCGGCGCCGTCGGTGCCGACGTGTGTGACACAGGGTTCGCCGTCGGCGACCGCGGCGATGGAGGAGAGGATCGGGCCGAGGGTCTCGTAGGACTCGGCGGAGCCGCCGGGCATGATCGAGGGGCCCTTGAGGGCGCCTTCCTCGCCGCCGGAGATGCCCACGCCGACGAAGTGGATGCCGGTGGGAGCGATGCGCTTCTCGCGGGCGATGGTGTCCTGGAAGTTGGCGTTGCCGCCGTCCACGATGATGTCACCGGGCTCGAACCGCTCGGTGAGCTGCTCGATCACCGCGTCCGTGCCCGCGCCGGCCTGCACCATGATGATCGCGGTGCGCGGCCGGGCCAGCGACGCGACGAAGTCGTCGACGGTCTCGGCGGCGACGAACCCCGCCTCGGGGTGCGCCGCGACCAGTTCGGCGGTGCGGGCGTGGGTGCGGTTGTACACGGCCACGGTGTTGCCGTCGCGGGAGGCGAGGTTGCGGGCGAGGTTGGAGCCCATCACCGCCAGTCCGATGACACCGATGTTGGCCGTTGCGCGGGTACTCATGTGTTTCTCTTCCGTTCGGTGGGGACGGTCGGGTCAGAACGCGAGGAGGACCTTGCCCGAGACCGAGGCGTCGGCGGCGACGGCGAGCGCCCGCAGTGCCTCGGCGGCGGGGAAGCAGTGGGTGACGACCGGTCCGATGGCGAGGGATCCGTCGGCGAGTGCTGCGATGACCTCGTCGATCTCGTCGTTGAAGCGGAAGGAGCCGACCAGGTTCAGCTCCCGGGTGATGGCGTGCGCGACCGGCACCGGCTGGTCGCCCTGGGGCAGCAGGCCCACCATGACCACCGTGCCGCCCCGGGTCGCGCCGCGGATCGCGGAGGCGAGGCCCCGGTGGTTGCCGGAGGACTCGATCACCACGTCCGCGTCGACGGCGGCGATCGCCTCGGCGTCGCCCGCGTCGAGGGTTCGTGTCGCCCCGACCTCGGTCGCGATCCTGCGGGGCGTGTCGTGCAGGTCGACCGCCACGATCTCGGCGGCGCCGGCCCGCTTGGCGACCGCGACGGCGAGGGCGCCGATGGGACCGCTGCCGACGACGAGGACCCGCTTGCCGCTCACGTCGCCCGCCCGCGAGACGGCGTGCCAGGCGACGGCGGCCGGTTCGGCCAGGGCGGCGACGCGGAGGTCGACGCCCTCGGGCAGCTCCCGCAGCATGGCCCCGGGCAGCACGACCTCGGCGGCGAAGGCCCCCTCGGTGTGGGGGAAGCGGGCGGCGGAGCCGAGGTAGCGCACGCCCGGCGAGAGGTTGGGCCGGTCGTGGGGAAAGCGGACGCCGGTGGGTTCGCGCCGTGAGGGGTGGACCGCGACGCGGGTGCCCGCCGCCGGACCGCTGCCGTCGGACGCCGCCCGCAGGACGGTTCCGACGACCTCGTGGCCGAGGACCATCGGGGCCCGCAGCACGGACTCGCCGACGGCGCCGTGCTTCCAGTAGTGCAGGTCGGAACCGCAGATGCCGCCGTAGGCCACGGCGACGACCGCCTCGTGCGGCTGCGGGGCGCGCAGGTCGATGTCCTCGATCCGGACGTCGTCGGCGCCGTGGGCGACGACCGCGGTGGTGGTGTGGGTGAACTGGGTGGACACGGGCGGTTCCCTTCTCAGACGACGACCGTCATGTCTCAGACGACGACCGTCATGCCGCCGTCGACGAAGACGACCTGGCCGTTGACGTAGTCGGAGGCGCTGGAGGCGAGCCATACGGCGGGGCCGACGATGTCGGCGACCGTCCCCCAGCGCCGGGCGGGGGTGCGGCCGAGGATCCAGGAGTTGAACTTCTCGTCGTCGACGAGGTTCTGGGTCATCTCGGTGTGGATGTAGCCGGGGGCGATGCCGTTGATCTGGAGTCCCTCGCCGGCCCACTCCGCCGTCATGGCCCGGGTCAGGTTGCGCAGGGCTCCCTTGGCCGCGGTGTAGGGGCCGATGGTGGGGCGGGCGAGGTCGGTCTGTACCGAGCAGATGTTGATGATCTTCCCGGCGTGGCGCGGCAGCATCCGGCGGGCGACCTGCCGGCCCACGACGAAGGCGCCGGTGAGGTTGGTGTCGACCACCCGCTGCCAGTCCTCGCGGCGCACGTCGAGAAGGGGTTCGCGGTGCTGGACGCCGGCGTTGTTCACCAGGACGTCCACCGGGCCGACTTCGGACTCCACGGACGCGAGGGCCGAGGCGACGGCGTCCTCGTCGACGATGTCGAAGGACCGGGCCGCGACGCGGTCCTTCCCGAACCGCTCGGCGAGGGACGCGCGGGTGGCCTCCAGGCGCGCGGCGTCGACTCCGTTGAGGACGATGGTGGCTCCGGCGTCCGCCAGGCCGGTGGCGATGCCGAGTCCGATGCCGCGGCTCGATCCGGTGATCAGGGCGACCTTGCCGGTGAGGTCGAAGGGGGAGGTCATGCGTGAGGGTCTTCCTGGTCGTTCGGTGCGGTTCAGTAGAACTCGACGGTGTTGACACGGTTGAGGAGGGGCTCGCCGTCGAGGAGCCGGGTGGCGTTGGCGGCGAAGAGTTCTGCGATGAGCCGGTCCTCCCCCGCGTCGAGTGCCGCGGTGTGCGGACTCACCAGCACCCGGCCGTCGTCCCACAACGGGCTGTGCGCGGGCAGCGGTTCGGTCTCGAAGACGTCCAGGGCGGCGAAGCCGACCCGTCCGGATTCGAGCGCGTCGACCAGCGCCGCCTCGTCGACGACGGTCCCGCGGCCGACGTTGACGACGGTGGCGCCCGGCTCGAGGGCGTCGAAGAACCGCTTGCCGAGCAGGTGGTGGGTCGCGTCGGTGCCGGGCAGCGTGTTGACGACGGCGTCCACGGTGGGGGCCAGCTCCGCGATCCGGTCGGGGTGGACGACGTGGGAGACGCCGGGGACGGTGACGTCCCTGCGGCTGGTGCCGACGACCGTGGCGCCCAGCGCGTGGAGCGACGCCGCGACGACCCGGCCGATGCCGCCGAGGCCGAGGACGAGGACCGTCTGCCGGCTCACCTGGCCCATCGTCCAGCGCCCGCTCCACTCGCGGTCGCGCTGCTGCCGCTGGAGGCGGGGCAGGTGCTTGGCGCCGGCGAGCACGCCGAAGACGGCGAACTCGGCCAGCGGGCGGCCGTGCACGCCGGCGGAGGTGGTGAAGACGACCCGGTCGAGTTCGCCGGCGTCGAGTCCGGCGGCCCTGACCTGTCCGCCGCCGCCGGCGGCCATCGTGTGCACCCAGCGCAGCCGCGGGTTGGCGCGCACGGTGCGTGCCAGGGCCGCGGGGTCGACGTCGGGGATGCCGTACAGCGCGTCGGCGGAGTCGACGGCCGCTTCGTAGGCGCGCTGCTGTTCGGGGCTGCGGCGCCAGTCCGGGTCGCCGACGAAGTCGGCGGGCCAGCGCATCGGAGGCAGCAGCGAGTGGTCGACGACGAGGTCGATCCGCGGTTCCAGCTCCCGGATGCGGGCGCGGTTCTCCTCGGACAGCGGGGCGGCGACCGCGACACGCAGACGTCCCGGCGTCCTGGGCACGGCGGTCACCTCGCGGCCTCGGCGCGCAGGGTCTCGACCTCGGCGTCCAGGGCCGCCTCCCGGGCGACGATGGCCTCGACCGCTTCGAGTGCCTCCTCGGCGCGGTGCGGCGGGATGACGATGACGCCGTCGCCGTCGGCGGCGACGATGTCGCCGGGGTTGACCACGACGCCGCCGATGGCGACCGCCTCACCGATCGAGCCGGGGCCGTTCTTGAACGGACCGGCGGGGGTGAGACCGCGGGCGAAGACCGGGAAGGCGAGGTCCTCGATGATGGCGGCGTCGCGTACGTAGCCGTCCACGACCGCGCCGGCCGCCCCGTAGACGGCGAAGCGCTGGGCGAGGTTGTCGCCCATGATGGCCCTGCCGTCGTAGCCGAACGCGTTGATGACCAGCATGTCGCCGGGACGGACGTGGTCCACCGCCGCGATCACGGCCTTGTTGTCGCCCGCCACGGAGAGGACCGGCAGCGCTGTGCCGACGGCCTTCGCGCCGTTCCAGACGGGCACGATGCCGCCGTCCGCGATGTTCAGCCGGTCCAGGGCGTCCCCGAGGTTGGCCACCGAGTGGGCACGGAACCGGTCCAGCAGTTTCTCGTCGACACGGTTCCACTGGGTGTGGACGCGCACGTTGTCCTGGGTCATCGAAGAACTCCTCGGGGGAACGGGATCGCGGTGGTGGCTGCGGTCGCCGAGGTGGCGCCGGCGCCGCGAGGGCACGGGACACGGGGGCGTACGCCGCCGCCCGAAAGTGCGAAAACTTTCGCGTTTCGCGTGAGTCAGTCTGCATCCATCCAGGCCACAGCACAAGGGTGGGCGGCGCCGGACCGCGTCCCGGCCCCCGTTTCGGGCTCGGAGACACAGTCGAAGCGGAAGGTTAACTTCGGGGCAATACGAGTCCTTGACCCACCCAGAATGCGAATCTATTCTCATTCGAAATTCCAGTCGCATCTCGGCTCCGGCGTTGTGGTCTGCAGGCCGGCGGCCCCGAAACACGTCACTCCCTCTCCTGGGGTTCCTCCTCCGTTCCCGTCATCGCGGGGACGAGCAGTCGTACCCCGACCCCGTCAGGACACCGCGCAGGGGTCCGCGACACCGAAAGTGAACGCGTATGGCAACGTCAGATCGGCTCAGCACCCCGTCAGATCGTCTCGAAGCGGCGTCGAACGGCACCGACGCCTCGGCCGTCGACGCCGTCTCCGCCGATGACAAGGTCGTCCGCAAGGCCACCGTCGCCGGTGCGATCGGCTCCTTCGTCGAGTGGTACGACTACGGCATCTACGGCCTGCTGGTCACCTACCTCGCCGTCAACATCATGGGTGAGGCGGACGCCGGCAACCTCTTCCTCACCAACGTCGGCTTCCTGGTCAGCTTCGTCGCGCGGCCGTTCGGCAGCGTCATCTGCGGCTATTTCGGGGACAGGATCGGCCGCAAGAGCCTGCTCGCCGCCCTGTTGGTGCTCATATCGGCCGCGACCGCGGCCATCGGGCTGATCCCGTCCTCCAACGTCATAGGTGTCGCCGCCCCCGTCCTGCTGGTCCTGCTGCGGGTGCTCCAGGGCTTCTCCGCGGGCGGCGAGGTGGCCGGTGCGATGTCCTTCGTCGGCGAATACGCCCCGGACAGCCGCCGGAACTTCATGATGAGCTTCATCGCGGTCGGGTCGTTCATCGCCCTCATGGTCGGCAGCTCCCTGTCCGCGCTCCTCATCACGGCGTTCGGTGACGACACGATGACCTCCTGGGCCTGGCGGGTGCCCTTCCTGCTCGCCGTCCCGCTCGGCTACGTGGGCTTCTACATCCGCCGCCGGCTGGAGGAGACGCCGCACTTCGAGTCGCTGCGCGAGCAGAACACCGTCGCGCGCAACCCGCTGCGCGAGGCGCTCGGCTCCCCCCGGCACCTCAAGGCGATCGTGCTCACGATCTTCCTGCCCGCGCTCAACGGCCCCGGCTACTACCTCCTGTTCGTCTACATGCCGACCTACCTCAAGACCTCGCTCGGCGAGCACAACTTCTCGATGCTGCGGGCGCTCATGGTCACCGCGGTCAGCCTGGTGGCCATCGCCGTCTGTATCCCGCTGATGGCCCGGCTGTCGGACCGGATCGGCCGTAAGCCCGTCCTCGCCGGCTCCGCGATCGCCATGGCCGCCGTCTCGTACCCGATGTTCAAGCTCATCACCACGGGCGAGGTCGGACTCGCCTGCATCGGCACCGTCGTCCTGGCCGTCGCCTTCTCCGGCCACGCCGCGGTCATCCACACGGTGCTCGCCGAGATGTTCCCGACCACCGTGCGCTACTCCGCCTACAGCATCGGCTTCTCCCTCTCGACCATCATCTTCGGCGGCAGCGCACCGCTGGTGATGACCGAGCTGATCGAGTCGACCGGATCCCAGCTGGTGCCCGCCTTCGCCTCCATCCTCACCGCCCTGATCACCCTGGTCGCCCTCGCCTTCGTGCGCGAGACCAAAGGCCGGCCGCTCGCCGACCGCTGAACCACCGTCCGCACAAGGGAGACGCCATGGGACGCATCCGCGCGCCCGGCCCCGAGGGGCAGAACCCGCGCCGTCCGCGGGCCATGGACACGGTCCGCACCAACTGGGCCGTCGCCGAGTACGTCGAGCGGGCCCTCGAACGGGGCGAGTACCCCGTCGCCCTCGTCCCGCCCGCGGCCTTCCTCAGGACGGGCCCCGGTCCCCGAACCCACACCGAACACGCCGAACACGCCGAACCGTAAAACCGTAGAACCCGCACCAGGAGAACCACATGGGCATCAACTCCGTAGCCGTCGTCGCCGACCTCGGCGAGAGCTTCGGCAACTACACGATCGGTGACGACGCCGCCCTGCTCGGCCTCGTCACCTCCTCCAACATCGCCTGCGGCTTCCACGCCGGTGACCCGCGCATCATGGACCGGACCGTCGCCGAGTGCGTCGAGCGCGGCATCGAGCTGGGCGCCCACCCGGGCTACCCCGACCTCGTGGGCTTCGGCCGCCGCCTCATCGAGGCGACCGAGGAGGAGATCCGCACCGACGTGCTCTACCAGCTCGGCGCGCTGGACGGCTTCGCCCGGGTGCACGGCGGCACCATCAGCCACGTCGCGCCGCACGGGCGCATGGGCTCGATCGCGCAGACCGACGCCAAGCACGCCCGCGCCATCACCGACGCCATCGCCGCGTACAACAAGGACTACATCGTCATCTGTCAGCGCGGTCTGCTGGCCGAGGAGTCACGCAAGCGCGGCCTGGAGGTGGGCTACGTCTTCCTGGCGGACCGCGGCTACGGTGACGACGGCATGCCGGTCCCGCGCTCGCACGAGGGCGGCCTCATCCACGACCCGCAGCTCATCGGCGAGCGTGCCCGGCAGGTCGTGCGCGAGGGCACGGTCCGTTCCGTCAACGGCAACGTGGTCCCGCTCGGGCACGACGCCGACATCCTGCTGCTGCACGGCGACCACCCCACCGTCCTGGCGAACGGCACCGCGCTGCGTGCCGCGCTGGATGCCGAGGGCATCCGCGTCACCGGACTGCGGGACGTCCTGGCGGAGAAGGCGAAGAAGGCGGAGGCCGCGTCGGCTCGCTGAGGCCGCGCGCACCAGGCAATGACCACAGCACCGTACGGCGCCATCACCGTCGAGCCCTTCGGGGACTCGGCGGTCATGGTGACCATCCCGCACCCCGACCGGACGATCCGCAGGGCCGCCATCGTCGCCTTCCGGGACCGGTTCCTGGCCCACCGGCCGCACGGCGTTTTCGACGTCGTCTCCGGCCTGGAATCGCTGCTCATCGAGTTCGACCCGTTGCTGACGGCTCCGCAGCACGTGGAGTACGCGGCTCGTCTGGTGGCGGAGTGGGCGCCCGTGCCCGCCGCGGACGCGTCCGGCGTGCGTGCGGCGCGCACCTTCGCCATTCCGGTCGTCTTCGACGACGAGACGGGTCCCGACCTGGCCTCGGTGGCGGGGGAACTCGGCTGCACCGCCGCCGAGGTCGTCGAGGCCATCGCGGACTCCACGTTCACGATCTCCCTGCTGGGCGCCGCGATGGCGCCCATGATGGACGGGCTCAAGGTGCCCCGGCCGGTACGCAGGCGGGCCGAACCGCGTACCGACGTCGTCCCCGGCTCGATCATGATCGCGGGCACCAACGCGATCATCCAGCCGTTCCCCGGGCCCACCGGATGGCGTGTCGTCGGCCGCACCCCCTACACGATCGTCGACATCTCCCGCCCGGAACCCGTCTCCTTCGCCGCCGGTGACGTCGTGCGCTTCGTCCCCGTGACACAGACCGAGGCGGCCGCTGCGGACGGCGGGTTCCTGCTGCCGGTGGAGGACTCCGTATGACGACCGTGGCACTCGACATCACGCACACCGGCTGGATCACGACGTTCCAGGACCTCGGCCGGCACGGCTCCGAACAGCGCGGCGTGCCCACCGGAGGGGCCGCCGACCAGCACGCGGCGGCCGTCGCCAACCTGCTCGCGGGCAACCCCGCGCACGCGACGCTCCTGGAGAGCCTCGGCGGCGAACTGGCCCTGGTGCCGGACGCCGACGTGCTCCTGGCCGTGACCGGTGCCCCCGCCGAGGTGACCGTGGCAGGCGCGCCCGCGACCGCCTGGACTCCCCTGCTGGTGCCGGCCGGCCAGGAGATCCGTGTCCGCCCGGACATCAGCCGCGGAACGCGCACCTACCTGGCGGTCAACGGCGCACTCGCCGCGAAACGGCTGCTGGGCAGCACCGCCCCGGACGCCCGGATGGGCTTCGGGCAGGCCGTGTCGCGGGGCGATCGGGTGCTGCTGGAGACGGAGTTCGGTGGTTTCGGCCGCCGGCCGTTCGAGCCGTTGCTGTTCCGGCTTCCCGTGCCCGTCCCCCGCTTCGACGAGGGGACCTGGACCGTCGACGTCGTCGCGAGCCACGGCATCCACACCATTCCCGGCGTCCGGGAGCTGATCGAGGACTCGGTCTACACCGTCACGCCCCGCTCCAACCACGTGGGGCTCCGGCTCGACGGACCGGTACTCCACCCGGACGGCGACACCGAGATCGTCTCGCACGGCGTGCCCGTCGGGGCGCTCCAGATCCCGCACGCGGACGAGCTCATCGTGCTCGGCCGCTACCGGAGCCTGACGGCGGGCTACCCGATCGTCGGCGTCGCCTCGCGGGCCTGTCTTCCTCTGCTCGGGCAGGCGGGTCCGGGACGCCGGCTGCGGTTCCGGTGGACCGACCGGGAGACCTCGCTGCGTCGGTTCACGCAGCGTGCGGCCGAGGTGCGGACGCTGGGACGGGCTGCCGCCGAAGCGTTCGGCGCCCTCGGTTTCTCCGCACCCTTGTCGCGCATAAAACGAGAAGATATTCTCAATTGAAGTACGAATCGCATATCAAAGCGCCCCGACCGACCAAGGAGGTGGCTCGATGACGACGTCGGCCAAGACCGCGCTCATCACGGGAGCAGGCAGCGGGATGGGCCTGGAGACCGCACGGCTGCTGGCCCGGGACGGCATCACCGTCGTCCTGCTCGGCCGTCGGCAGCAGGCCCTCGACGAGGTCGCGGACACCATCCGCGCGGAAGGCGGCACGGCCCTGGCCCTCGCCGCCGACATCACCCGCACCGAGGACGTCACCCGCGTCCTGGACCGGGTCCGCACCGAGTTCGGCCCCGTCGACATCCTGGTGAACAACGCGGGCAGCGCGTCCTCGGTGCTCAACCCGCAGTGGCTGCCGCACGAGGAGTGGCGCCAGGTGCTCGACGTCAACCTCACGGCCGTCTTCCAGCTCACCCAGGCCGTCCTGCCGGACATGCTCGGACGCGGCACGGGCACCATCGTGACCGTCTCCTCGCTCGCCGCCGTCAACCCCAACCTGCTCGGCGGCGCGGCCTACGGCGCCGCCAAGGCCGGCGTCCGCAACTTCATGACCTTCCTGCACAACACCTTCCGCAACCAGGGCCTGCGCGCCATCACCGTGCTGCCCGGCGAGGCGGACACCCCGATCCTCGACAACCGGGCACGCCCGCCGGCCCCCGAGGAGCGCGCCGGCATGGTGCAGCCCGTGGACGTCGCCGAGGCCATCCGACTCGCCGTCACCCTTCCTCAGCGGGTCGTCCTCCAGGAGATGGTCGTCGCCCCCACCCGGCAACGCGACACCTCCGGCGACCTGGAGGTCAGCCGTTGGGCGGGCGCTCCCGCCGACGCCGAGCCGCAGCTCTGAACACCCGCCACCAGGAACGCCACCAGGAGAGTTCGATGCCTCCCTCCCTCACCGCACCGTCCCCCGTCTTCGGCACGGCCGAGGCCGTCGCCCGGATCGCCGCCGCCTCCCGCCGGACGCAGCAGCCGCAGTCCCGTGGCGACCTCGTCTCCCTCGCCATGGGAGAGCCCGACTTCGACACCCCGGAGGCAGTGACCGAAGCCGCCCTCGGCGCGCTGCGCGCGGGCCGCACGCACTACTCGCCCCTGCTCGGCGAACCGGCCCTGCGCGAGGCACTCGCCGAGCAGCTGACCGGCCTGGCCGGGGTACCGGCGAGCGCCGGCGACATCCTGATCACCCAGGGCGGCACCGCGGGTCTCGCCGCCTCGATCCTCGCCGTCGTCAACCCGGGCGACCGGGTCGTCGTCCCGGACCCCACCTACTCCCTCTACGCCGACCTCGTCAGCATGGCCGGCGGGGTCGTCGTGCCCGTCCCGCTCGCGCCGGACCTGCACTGGGACCTCGACCGGCTCGCCGACGCCCTCGTCGACGCCCGGCTCTTCGTCTTCTGCAACCCCTGCAACCCCACCGGCATCGTGCACAGCCGCGAGGAACTCGACACGCTCGCCAAGCTGCTCGACGGCACCTCCACCATCGTCATCTCCGACGAGGCGTACTCCGCGCTGGACTTCACCGGCCGCCCCTTCACCTCGGCGATCTCGCTCGACGGCCTGCGCGAGCGCACCGTGTACTGCCAGACCTTCTCCAAGAGCTACGCGATGACCGGCTGGCGCGTGGGATACCTGTGGGGCCCGTCGGAGCTGATCCGGGCGTCGGCCCGCATCCACAACACCTTCAACGGCTCCGTCAACACCTTCATCCAGGACGCGGCGCTGGTCGCGGTGGAGCGCTGCGAGGCGGACGTGGACCGTATGCGCCAGGCGTACCTCCAGCGGCGCGACCTCATGCGCGACGCGCTCGCGGACGTTCCCGGCCTGACGCTCAGTTCGCCGGAGGGGGCGTTCTACCAGTTCCCGCGCTACGACCTGGACCTGCCGTCCGTGGAGGTCGTCGCCGCCCTGCGCGCGCAGGGTGTGGCCGTCCGGCCCGGCAGTGAGTTCGGCGCCTGCGGCGAGGGGCACCTGCGCCTGTCGTACGCTGCCAGCCCGCAGTCCATCACCGAGGGCGTCCGCCGACTCGCCCTGGGCTTCGCCGCCTTGCGGTGAACGCCGCCCCCGACGCGAGGAGAAAGTCGCCCATGCGCAGTGACACCGAGCGCAACCGCAGGCACCTCATCAAGGCCGCCGCGCGCCTGTTCGAGAAGTCGCCGGGGCCCGTCAGCCTGGCGGAGATCGCCCGGCACGCCGAGGTGTCCACCGCGACGGCCTACCGCCATTTCTCCTCGGTCGAGGAGGTACTGCACGCGTTCCGCGCCCAAGTGGGCTCCGAACTGCAGGAGTTCAGTGCACGTCAGACCGTACGGGGCATGGCCAGGCTCGAGGCGGTGTCCCGGTACTGGGTGTCGCTGGTGCTGGAGCACGGTGGCGCCATGGCACAGATGCGTTCGCACCGCGGCTACCTGGAGCGGCTGCGCGAGAACACCGGTTACCTCGTCCCGCAGGCCGAAGCACTCGCCGAGCCGCTGCGGCAGACGACAGAGGAACTCGGCCTGGGCGACCTCGGCGACGAGGCCCTGTATCTGTGGAACGCGCTGTTCGACCCCCGCGACATCCTCGACCTCATCACGAGTGGGCGCAGCGAGGAGGAGACCGCCACCCGCCTCCTGGCGGCCCTGCGCGGCGCCTTGATCGGCTGGTCCACCCGGCACCTCTGATGCGCACCTCCGAATGCCCGCACATGAACAGGGAGACAGCACTTCCATGGACGTCAGCGCCTATGTCGAGACCGTTTACGCCGGGTTGTGCCGGCGCGATCCGGGGGAGGCGGAGTTCCACCAGGCCGCGCGGGAGGTCCTGCAGGCGATAGGCCCCGTGCTCCGGGCGCACCCCGAGTACGCGGAGAACCGTGTCGTGGAGCGGCTGTGCGAGCCGGAACGACAGCTCATGTTCCGCGTGCCATGGGTGGACGACCACGGCACGGTACAGGTGAACCGCGGCTTCCGGGTGGAGTTCAACAGCGCGCTCGGACCCTACAAGGGCGGTCTGCGGTTCCACCCGAGCGTCGATCTCGGCATCGTCAAGTTCCTCGGATTCGAGCAGATCTTCAAGAACGCGCTGACCGGGATGGCGATCGGCGGTGGCAAGGGCGGGTCCGACTTCGACCCCAAGGGGCGGTCCGAGGCGGAGGTGATGCGGTTCTGCCAGTCCTTCATGACCGAGCTCCACCGTCACCTGGGAGAACACACCGACGTGCCCGCCGGGGACATCGGCGTGGGCGGCCGCGAGATCGGCTACCTCTTCGGCCAGTACAAGCGGATCACCAACCGCTACGAGAGCGGCGTCCTGACGGGCAAGCCGGTGGGCTGGGGCGGTTCGCAGGCCCGCACCGAGGCGACCGGCTACGGCACCGTGTACTTCGCCCAGGAGATGCTCGCCACCCGGGGCCAGGACTTCGACGGCCGCCGTGTGGTGGTCTCCGGATCGGGGAACGTCGCCCTCTACGCGGTCGAGAAGGTGCACAGCCTGGGCGGACGGGTGGTGGCCTGTTCCGACTCCTCCGGCTACGTCGTCGACGAGGACGGCCTCGATCTCGCCCTGCTGAAGGAGGTCAAGGAGGTGCGCCGCGCCCGCGTCGCCGCCTACGCCGAGGCGAAGCCCACCGCCCGCTTCTCCGCGCGGGGATCGGTGTTCGACGTGCCGTGCGACATCGCCCTGCCGTGTGCCACCCAGAACGAGCTGCGTCAGCAGGACGCCGTGGCCCTGGTGAAGAACGGCGTGCTGGCCGTCGCCGAGGGCGCCAACATGCCGTGCACCCCCGAAGCCGTCGAGGTCTTCCGGGACGCCCGGGTGCTGTTCGGCCCCGGCAAGGCGGCCAACGCGGGCGGGGTGGCGACCTCCGCCCTGGAGATGCAGCAGAACGCCTCCCGCGACGCCTGGACCTTCGAGCGGACCGAGAGCAGGCTCGCGGACATCATGCGGCAGGTGCACGCGCAGTGCCGTGCCACGGCCGAGACCTACGGCGGTGACGCCGACGACTACGTGCTCGGCGCCAACACCGCGGGCTTCCTGCGTGTCGCGGAGGCGATGACGGCGCAGGGAGTGATCTGACCTCCCGGTCCGGTTCGCCGCGAGGACTGCCGAGCACCCCGGGAGGGCACGGAGAGAGACCGTCATCCGTGCCCGGTGACGGCGCCTTCGGCGGTGTCACCGCGTCGCCCGCCGGTTTCCCCGCGGCCGCGGCCGGGCCGGCCACCACCCGGATCCGCTCAGGCCGCGTTCCGCCGTGCTCGGCCGAGTCGGCCTGGCGATGTGACGGGGACAGGTCCGAGGTCGAGGTCCTCGTGCCGGACGGCGTGTCCGTCGAAGTGCCGCTTCCCGGCGGATCACGGTTCCGGGTGGCCGCCGGCCGGCACCTCCTGTCGTCGCGCTGAGCCGTCGGACGGCGCACGGTCCGCTCCGGCCCGGCATGGCGGGACGGAACCGGTGCCGTGCGGGACGTCCGGACCTGCTGCCGGACGTCCCGCGGCCGGGGACGGGTCAGTTGTCGAGGATCTCGATCTCGGCGAGCGCGTAGTGTTTCCAGGTCAGGTTCGCCCCATTGACCCTGATCCGCAGACCTCGCAGGTTCTCCTGCTGCGGGAGGTCGACGAGCTGCGCCTCCACGGTGGCGTCGTTGGTGAGGTAGGTGCGGGCCCCGCTGTCGGCCACCTCGGTCCAGGTGGCGCCGTCCGTCGTGACCTCGACGGCGGCTGAGGTGATCCCCTGTCCCTGGCCGTAGTTGGTGTGGATGCCGATCTGGTCGGCGTCCGTCCCGTCGGCCCAGGTGAAGGTCAGGTACTGCGGCAGGGCGGGGTTCCGGTCGAGAGGATCACAGCAGGTCCTTTCGGTGCGGTGCGGTGCGGTGGATGCGACGTTCGGGTGGTCCGGGAGGGACGCGTCGGATCGGCCGGAGCGGTGCGGTCGAGGAGGAGCTGGGATTCCTGCGGGCGGGACGGGCGGTGCGCGCCCGTCCCGTCATGGCGGCGCGGAGGCCCGCCGGCCGGAGCGTGTCCGGCCGGCGGGCCTCCGCCCGGAGCGGCTGCCGCCGCGGTGATGTCAGCTGGTCGCCTCCAGGGACCAGTCGGCGCTCCACCAGGTGGTGGGGGCGGCGCTCTCCTCGACGTAGCCGAGCTTGTTCTCGGCGTGCAGGTAGTCGCCGGTGTTGCGGTTGCGGATGCGCACGTAGCTGCCGTTGGTCTCCAGGACCCAGTCGGCGCTCCACCACTTGTCCGCGATGTGGCTGTACTGCACGGCCCCGCTGGGGGTCTGGTTGTTGAGGAAGTCGCCGGTCCAGCGGTTGCGGATGCGGGTGTAGCCCGAGCTGTCGGTCCGGGTGTACCAGTGGCCGGACCAGTACGTGCTGGGCACGCTGGTGGCGAGCTGGACCTGGCCGGTCTTGTCCTGGAGATGCATGTACTGCCCGGTGCTGCGGTTCTTCAGCCGGTAGACGGAGTAGCCGGCGTCGGGCTTGAAGACGCGCACGTAGTCGACGTACCAGGTCTTGGGCCAGGTGTCGTTGGCGGACCCGCTCCACGAGGCGTCGGTGTACAGGCCGAGCATCATGCCCATCGGGTACAGCGGCGAGCCGGCGATGCGTCCCTTGTACTCGTTGTCGTAGTAGAACTCGAGCCCGGTCGGGGTCCACTCCATGCCGTAGACGTGGTATTCGTTGGCGGGGTCGCCGTCGATCGTCATGGTCGTGTTCGTCTTGTTGTACGACGGGTCGGTCCACTTGTGGAGCGTGGGTGTCCACGAGCCGAGGTTCGAGAAGGCGTTCTCCACGATGTCGATCTCGCCGGACCGGAGGGTGCCGGTGCCGTCGGATGCCTGGTCGGCCTGGTCACCGACGAGCCACCAGGCCGTGTGTCCGCCGCCCCCGCAGTTGGGGCCCTTGGCCCGCATCTCGAAGTAGCCGAACTGGGTGGTGTAGCCGTTGAAGTCCGGCTCGCTGTGGTTGATCTCCATCTGCCCGTCCCAGCCGTTGAACTGGTGCAGGTAGTTACGCTCGTAGGTCTGGATGCTGGAGCACTTGACGATGCCGTCGTTGACCGGGTCCCAGGCCGGCTGGTCCTCGTCGATGCGCAGGGCCAGCGCGCTGTCGCTGATGCTGTACCGGGGCGCGGACAGCTCGCGGGTGCTCCAGTGGGGCAGGTAGTACGGCAGCCACTTGTCCGTGTCGAGGGACGAACTCTCGAACTCCTCCTGGAAGTCCAGCGTGTAGCCGGACTTCGTGGTCGAGTTGGCAGGGAAGTCCGACGTCGTGGCGGCGAAGGCCGGGCGGGTCAGCTGCATCGAGGCGGCGGACAGCAGCGAGGCGCCCAACAGGGCATTGAAGGAACGGCGCTTCACAGGTGGTACTCCTTCGACGGAAGGCAAGCGGGGGCTGGGAGGGGCGCGATGAGCGCGGCGTCCTGGCAGCGCGCACATGCGTCGCGCTGTGCCGGCGCGCGGCAGGGTGGTCCTCGGTCCACGCCGACCGGGTGGGCCGGATCGTCCGCGGATGAGAACGTACTGACAGAAAGTCAGGAAGTCGTGCAGGGGGCGACGCTCAGGATGGCGTCGTCTGCCGTCGGTGCATGGTGCGGCTCCAGGCATGAGGGGGAGGCCGTGACCGCCGGGGCGGGATACCCGGCGGCACATACGAAGGTCGTTTTCGTATGTCGGCGTCCCTCAGTGAAACGGCAGTAACAAAGGCCGTCAAGAGTTCACACGGAGGTAATCTGAAGATGCCTTCCACAGGAGAGGCGTCGGCCGCACGGCCGGCGCACAGCGGACTCACGGGGACGGGATGCCTTCACCTCGCGGCAGCGGCGCCGATCAGGCATTCATCAGGGCGCACAACGCTCAGGCGGCCCTTCGCATCCTGCGTCACACCGGCACTCCGGTCACCCTGACCCAACTGGCCAGGACGGCAGGGCTGTCGCGCCCCACGGTCGAGTCCGTGCTGGCCGATCTCACCGCCCGCGGCTGGGTGGTGGAACTGCCGCCGGACGACGGGGTGATGGGGCGGCCGGCACGCCGTTTCCGGTTCGACGCCGCCGCCGGTCACGCCGTGGGTCTGGACATCGGCATGGGCAAGGCCCTGGCGATCGTCACCGACCTCGACGGCCGGGTCGTCGGCAGTACGCGCCGCACGCTCAGCGACGGCCTGTCAGGACCGAACCGGCTGACGCTCGCCGGCGACCTGGTGGACGAATGCCTGCGGCAGGCGGGGATCGCATCGCCGTCTCTTTGGGCGTTGACCGTTGGCCTCCCGGGCCTGATGGACCGCACGGGGCGCATGACGCGTTCGACGGTCCTGCCCGGGCTGACCGGCGTGAACCTGTCCGGCTACTTCGCCGACCGGTTCGGCTGCCGGGTGCGGGCCGAGAACGACGCGAACCTCGCCACCCTCGCGGAGCACTGGCACGGCTGTGCCCAGCATGTCGACGACGTGGTCTACGTCCTGGCGGGCCGGCGCACCGGCGCCGGCATGATCATCGGAGGGCGGCTGCACCGGGGCCCGAACGGGGCCGCCGGGGAGCTGGGCGCGCTGCGGATGCTGGGCTGGTGGGACGCGCCCGGCGATCTGGAGGGGCACGGCGCCGACGCGGAGGCCGTCTTCGACGCGGCGCCCGCCGACCCCCGGGCCCAGCAGGCCGTCCTCGCCTACGCGGCGGCCCTGTCCAACGGCATCGCGGCGCTCGTCCTGACCCTCGATCCGGACCTGATCGTCATCGGCGGCGGTCTGTCGCAGGCCGGGGACCGACTACTCGGGCCCCTGCGCCGGCACTTGGCCGAAACCTGTCTGACCACACCGAGAATCGAAATGTCCGTTCTCGGCGACGAGTCGGTGGCCCTCGGGGCCGTCCGCACAGCCCTGGACCTCATCGACGAGGAAGTCTTCGACGCAGGACTGCGGCTCCAGTCGCCCCCGGACATGCCCTGAGGCCCGCGTTCCGTCAGGCGTCCGACCTGCGGTGACCGCCCTCCGCCGACGGCTCGCACGGGGCGGCCGGGCACGCCCGGCCGCCCCGCTCCGGACACAGGCTGGACACAGCCGCCGAAATTTTCGCCGCACCTCTTTACGGCACGGCAAACGCGATGTTAGATGTCGCTTGCTTCGCTTCATTCAAACTCTGAATCAAGTCGCTTGGGGATGTAATGCCTGGTTCGCTCCGCAGGATGCGCGCCGACAACCGGTCACTGGTACTCGGACACGTCGTGCGTCTGTGCCCGGTCGCCCGGCTCGACCTGGCGCAGGCGCTAAACCTGTCCCCAGCGACGATCACCAGCGCCATCCGCGAACTCGTGGGCCAGGGACTCGTGGAGGTCGTGGACGTCGTCCAGACCAACGGACGCCCCCGCGAACGGTTCGGCCCGTCCGCCTCCACCGTGCACGCCATCGGCGTCAAGGTGATGGCCGACCGCGTGGTCGCGGTCCGGGTCAACTACCGCGGCGAGGTGACGGCTTCCATGGAGGCCCCGTTCGACTCCCACCACTCCCGGGCGACCGGGCAGCTCGCCGATCTGCTGGAAGCGTGGATCGAGGAGCACGGCCGCAAGGGTCTGCTGGGCGTCGGCATCGGCGTGAGCGGCATAGTGGACTCCGAGTCGGGCCGGGTGGTCGACGCGGCTCGCGCCGGATGGAGCGACCTGCGGCTCGCCGAGGAGCTCGGCGACCGGCTCGGCACCCATGTCCGCGTCGACAACGACGTGATGGCCCTGGCCCGGGCCCACGCCCTGTACGGAGCGGGTCGCGAGCACGACTGCTTCATGATCGTGACTCTCGGAACGGGTCTGGGGTCGGCGGTCGTCACCGGCGGACAGGTCCACCGCGGCGCACGAGGCATGGCCGGCGAGATCGGCCACTTCACCGTCGATCCGACAGGCCCCCTGTGCGGCTGCGGCGCGAACGGCTGCCTTGAGGCGTACGTCTCCGAGTACGCCCTCGCGCGGGAGGCCGCGGCGTCCGGTGTCGCCGACGACTTCGAGCAGCTCCTCGCCCGGACCGAGAGCGACCCGAAGGCGCGCCGGCTCTTCGAGTCCGCCGGTGTCCGGCTCGGGCAGGCCCTGCAGCTCGTCGTCAACGTCCTCGACCCCGCCGTGGTCATCGTCTCCGGCGAAGGCGTGCGCTGGTGGCGTCACCTGCGGGACGCGGCACAGGACCAGCTGCGCCGCGGTCGGCTGGGCAGCGCCCGGCAGGTCTCCCTCGTCCAGGACGACTGGGACGACCGGGCCTGGGCGCGCGGTGCCGCGGCCTGCGTCCTGTCCTCGCTCACCGAGCCCACCGGCCGGCGCCTGCCGGCCGCCCCCACGATCGACGCACCACGACCGGGCTCCTCCGGTCCCTGATCCTCCACGTCCCAGGACGAGATCCCCCACCTCGTCACCAGGCATCACACGGCAGTACACCACCACCGGGAGCCGTCCGGCGCGCAGACGATCGCCGCCCGGCTCGTTCCGCGACGCCCGCGAGGCGTCGTATGCGAAAGGCACAGAACCATGAAGAGAATCACGCGAGCGGCCACGAACGTCGTCTCCGCGGCGGCTGCGCTGACCTTGCTCGGCGCCTGCGGCGCGCCCGAGTCGCCCAACGCCTCCACCGACACCGACGGCAAGCTGGAGGGCCGCGGTCCCATCACCTTCGTGGCGGGCAAGGACACCTCCGGCAGCATGCAGAAGATCGTCGACCGCTGGAACGCCGACCACCCGAAGGAGAAGGTCACCTTCGAGGAGCCCACCTTCGACGCCGACCAGTTCCGGGCGAAGGTGGCGCAGGCGGCCCAGGCCAAGAGCGACACGTTCTCCGTGATCAGCATGGACGTGGTGTGGACCGGCGAGTTCGCCAAGCGCGGCTACGTAGTGCCGCTGCCCGACGACGCCGTGGACACCTCGGAGTTCCTGTCCGGGCCGGTGGAGACCGCGACGTACGACGGCAAGCTGTACGGCGTGCCGTGGAAGACCGACACCGGCATCCTCTACTACCGCAAGGACCTCCTCGACAAGTACGGCCTCAAGGCGCCCACCACCTGGGCGGAGCTGGCCGAGGCGTGCGAGAAGGTCGCCGAGCCGGAGGGGATCGACTGTTACGCCGGGCAGCACGGTCAGACCGAGGGCCTGACGGTCAACGTGTCGGAGGCCGTGAACTCCGCCGGCGGCTCCCTCGTCACCGACGGCAAGCCCACCGCCGACACTCCTGAGGCCATCAAGGGCCTGACGTTCCTGGCCGACGCCTTCAAGAAGGGCTGGGCCGCGCCCGAGGCCCTCACCTACGACGAGGAGGCCGGGCGCGCCCGGTTCCAGAGCGGCGAGCTGCTCTTCCAGCGCAACTGGCCGTACATGTACGCGCTGGCCAACGCCAAGGGCGAGGGCAACAAGGCCGCCGGCAAGTTCGACATCGCCCCGCTCCCGGGGGCCGACGGCGCCGGCTCGGCGACGCTGGGCGGTCACAACCTGGCGATATCCACGTACGCGAAGAACAAGGCCACGGCGCTGGACTTCATCAAGTTCTTCACCCAGGAGGACAACCAGAAGCAGAACCTCCTGGTGGGCTCGTACGCCCCCACCCGGAGCGCGGTCTACGAGGACAAGGACGTCGTGTCCGAGATCCCGTACCTGTCGACCATGAAGACCGCCCTCGACAAGGCCGTTCCGCGTCCCGCTGCCGTCCCCTACCAGCAGGTGACCGCCGCCATCCAGGAAGCCGGACTCGCCGTCGAGAAGGGCACCAAGACCCCTGCTGAGGCCGCCAAGGACCTCCAGGCCGCGCTCGTTCCGCTCCTCGGTAAGTGAGTCATGTCCACCTCGCAACCCCAGACCCGGTCCGCGGCCACCCTGGTGCTGCCGACCATCGCCACCCTGGCCGTCGTGGTCGCCTACCCCGTCTTCCAGGCGGTGCGGCTGTCCCTGTACGGCCAGGACATCAACTTCAACGTGTTCTACCGGGGATTCGGCAACTACGCCGACTTCCTCACCGGCCCACACTCCGAGCAGTTCTGGCGGGCCGTCACCAACACCAGCGTCTTCACCTTCATCTCGGTGATTCTCGAGACGGTGATCGGCCTGGGCATGGCACTGGCCATGCACCACGTCATCCGCGGCCGCGGCCTGCTCCGTGCCTCGATCCTGGTCCCGTGGGCCATCCCCACCGCAATGAGCGCGCTGGTGTGGAAGTGGATGTTCACCCCGCACGGCATCGTCAACGCCGTGCTGGGCACCGACATCATCTGGGCGACCGAGCCCTGGGCCGCGAAGACCGCCATCATCGTCGCCGATGTGTGGAAGTCGGCCCCCTTCATGGGCCTGCTGATCCTCGCCGGCCTCCAGACCATCCCGAACGAGATGTACGAGGCCGCCCGGGTCGACGGCGCCACCGCCTGGCAGCGGTTCACCCGGATCACGCTCCCGATGATCCACGGGGCGCTGCTGGTGGCCGTTCTGATGCGCATGCTCGACGCGCTGCGCGTCTTCGACCTGCCGTACCTCTTCGCGGGCAGCGCCGACAACCAGGACCTGGTCACGCTGTCGATGCTGGGCTACAAGTACGCGATCCAGCAGGGCGATTCGGGCGCCGGTTCCGCGGTGTCCCTGCTGACCCTGGTCTTCATCGGGGTGATCGCCTACCTGTTCATCCGGCTGCTCGGCGCCGACGCCCTCGGCACCCGTGAGGCCAAGGAGGCCCGCCAGCAGGCGAAGAAGGCGGCGCGAGCCTCCCAGCACCACCCCGTACAGGAGCCGTCATGACTGCCTCCACCCTCGCGCGTCCCGCGTCCGTCGACGCGCCGCCGCCCAGCGGCACCGCCGTCCTGCGTACGCGGCGCCCCTCGCTCCGTGGTGTGCTGCGCGGCCTGCTGGTGGCGCTGATCGTCCTGTGGTGTCTGGCGCCCTTCCTCTGGATGCTGCGCACCAGCTTCACCGTCGAGCCCGAGGTGCTCAGCAGCAACGCCCTGATCCCGAAGGCGCCGAGCCTGGACAACTACACGGCGGCGTTGTCGGAGAAGAACGCGTTCCTGCGCGCGCTGCTCAACAGCTTCGTCGTGGCCGGCACGACCACGGTCCTGGCCCTGCTGATCGGTCTGACCTGCGCCTACGCGCTGGCCCGGCTCACCTTCCGCGGCCGCAACCTGGTCCTCGCCGCCGTCCTGACGACGTCGATGTTCCCGCTGGTCGCCGTGTTGAGCCCGCTGTTCAACCTGTTCACCCAGCTCGGGTGGATCGACAGCTACCAGGCCCTCGTCGTGCCCAACATCAGCATCTCGCTGCCGCTGGCGGTGTGGACGCTGACGAACTTCTTCCGGCAGATGCCCTGGGACCTGGAGGAGGCCGCCCTCCTGGACGGCTGCACCCGCCGCCAGGCCGTCCGCCTCGTCCTCGTCCCGCTGATGACACCCGCCATCTTCACCACCGGCATCCTGGTCTTCATCACCGCGTGGAACGAGTTCATCATCGCGCTGACCATGACCAACCAGCAGGAGATGTTCACCGCGCCGGTGGCCATCGCCAACTTCACCGGCGCCGTCAGCCACCAGTCCCCCTTCCCCTCCCAGATGGCCGCCTCCGTCGTGGTCACCGTCCCCCTCATCGTCCTCGTCCTGATCTTCCAGCGCCGTATCGTCGCCGGTCTCACCGCCGGCGCCACGAAGGGATAGCACGTGTCCGCAGCATGGTGGCGTGACGCCGTCATCTACCAGATCTACGTCCGCAGCTTCCGCGACAGCGACGGCGACGGCATCGGCGACCTGCCCGGCGTCCGCACTGCCCTGCCGTACCTGAAGCGCCTGGGCGTCGACGGGATCTGGCTGAACCCCTTCTACCCCTCCCCTCAGTACGACCACGGCTACGACGTCGCCGACTACACCGGCGTCGACCCCGTCTACGGCACCCTCGCCGACTTCGACGCGCTGCTCGCCGACGCGCACGAGCACGGCATCCGCGTCGTGGTCGACCTGGTGCCCAACCACTGCTCCATCGAGCACCCGCTGTTCGAGGCCGCGCTCGCCGCCGGGCCGGGCAGCCCCGAGCGGGAGATGTTCCACTTCGCCGACGGCCGCGGTGAGAACGGCGAGCTGCCGCCGAACAACTGGCGGACGATGTTCGGTGGCTCGGCCTGGCAGCGGGTGCCGGACTCCTGCCCCGACGGGCAGTGGTTCCTGCACCTGTTCACCCCGGAGCAGCCGGACTTCAACTGGCGCAACCCTCGGGTGGCGGAGTTCATGCAGGACGTGCTGCGGTTCTGGCTCGACCGCGGTGTCGACGGCTTCCGCATCGACGTGGCCCAGGGCCTGTTCAAGCACGCCGACCTCCCGGACGCGGCCGACCCGTTCGAGGAGGAGCGGGTGGGCGACGCCGCCAACCCGCTCGCCTGGGACCAGCCCGAGGTGCACGAGGTCTACCGCTCCTGGCGGAGCATCTGCGACGAGTACGAGGCCCGCGACGGCAAGGTGCGCCTCCTCGTCGGTGAGATCACCGGGATCGGGCAGCGCAGCCTGCCCGACTACGTCCGCCCCGACGAGCTGCACCAGGGCTTCTTCTTCGACTTCCTGGGCGCCGCCTGGGACGGCAAGGGCCTGCGGGCCATCATCGACCAGGGCCTGGACGGCGCGTCCGTCACCGGCTCCACGGTCACCTGGGTCCTGGGCAACCACGACCGCGTCCGCGTCGCCACCCGGTACGGCGGCGGCGAGGCCGGCCGCGGCCCCGGCGACTTCGAGCTGGGCACCCGCCGGGCCCGCGCCGGTGCCCTGCTCACGCTGGGCCTGCCCGGTTCGGTCTACGTCTACCAGGGCGAGGAGCTGGGACTCCCGGAGGTCGTCGACCTGCCGCTGCACCGCATCACGGACCCGATCTACCGTCGCTCGGAGGGCAAGCGCCTGGGCCGCGACGGCTGCCGGGTGCCGATCCCGTGGTCCGGCGACCAGGCGCCGTACGGCTTCTCCGAGACAGCCGACACCTGGCTGCCGCAGCCGGACTACTTCGCCCCGCACACCGTGGAGCGCAACGAGGCCGACCCCGACTCGGTCTGGCACCTGTACCAGCGGGCGATGGAGCTGCGCGAGCAGCACATCCCGGCGACCGCGCCCCTCGCGTGGCTGCCCAGCGACGAGGGCGTCCTCGCCTTCACCCGCGGTGACGGCTTCACCTGCGTGGTGAACTGCACCGACCGGCCGACCGCCGCCCCGCTGCCCGGCACACCCGACTTCGCCAGTGGTCCCGTGGAGCCCGGCGTAGTTCCCGCGAACACCGCGGCCTGGTGGTTCAGCGCTCCGGCCGCCGACCGCGGCTGACGACCGGCCCCCGGCCGCCGAGGTCCTCCTGACAGGACCCCGGCGGCCGGGGGCCCTCCACGCCGTTCACTGAAACGGCGCACGGCGACGGGCCGGCCGTTTCCGCGGGCGCCGGCACGTCGGGCCGGCCCGACGCCGCGCACCAGCCGACGGCGCGATTGAACGATTCAAAGGACCGGAAACGCCCCTCCACACCACGGCGGCCACCTGCATCTCGACGTCGCAGAATTCCTTGTCAGAAGCGTAGACACCTTAATCTTCTCCTCGTTACCTTCATCGCCGATCGATATGAATCGATAAAATCCGCGAGCCGAAGGGACGACGGCATGCGACACCACGAGAGCACACCCGGACGAAGAGAAGTGGGACGCCGAACGGTCCTCGCCTCCACTCTCGGCACCCTTCCCGTCCTCATGGCCCACCAGGCTCTGGCGGCCTCCCCCGCCGTCGCCGCGCCGGTGGCGGACACCCCGGGCGGCGGCGACACCTCCGTGACCGGGCTGACGGTCGAGCACCGGACGAACCCGCTGGGTGTGGACGCCGCCCGGCCCCGGCTCGGCTGGCGCACCGCGTCACGTGTCCGCGGCCGACGCCAGAAGGCGTACCGGATCCTCGTCGCCACCTCCGCCGGCCGCCTCTCCGCCGGCCGCGCGGACGTCTGGGACAGCGGGCGCGTCGACTCCGCCGCGTCGGTCGCGGTCCTCTACGACGGTCCCGAGCTGAGCCGCTCCACCCGGTACCACTGGACCGTGACCGTGTGGGACGAGAAGGGCGGCGCCCACACCGCCCGGAACACCGCCCGCTTCGAGACCGGCCTGCTGAGCACCGACGGGGTGGGCGGCTGGGACGGCGCCCGCTGGATCACCATGGCGGGCAAGGCCGCCAACTCCGCGGGCGCGCCCCTCCTGCGGCACGAGACGCCCCTCGCCCGCGCGAAGGTCCGCCGGGCGCGGCTCTACGTCAGCGCGCTCGGTGTGTACGAGGCGTACGTCAACGGCCGCCGGGTCACCGTGCCCCAGGACGGGCACCGCACCCCCGAGCTGCTGACGCCGGGCTGGACGAACTACGACAGCGTCGTCAACTACATGAGCTACGACGTCACCGGGCTCGTGGCCGCCGACCGGCAGCGGGTCACGCTGGGGGCGGTGCTGGGCAACGGCTGGTACAACGGCCGGGTCTCGGCCGGGGCCGCCTACTACTCCGCCTCCGGCAGCCGGCTCGCCCTGAAGGCGAAGCTGCTCCTCGAATACGCCGACGGGACGTCGCAGACGGTGGTGACCACGCCCGGCACCGATTGGCGGGCCACCGACACCGGCCCCTACCGGGCGGACGACATCTACGCCGGGCAGCGGTACGACGCCCGCGCCGAGATACCGGGATGGTCCGCGGGCGGTTTCGACGCCTCGGCCTGGGCGGGGGCCGACGAACACGACTTCACCTCCCGCTTCCCCGGCTCGCAGCTGGTCGCCTACCCCGGCGAGACCGCACGGCTGATGCCGGACTGGGCGTGCGAGCCGGTGTCGGTGACCGTCTGCACCGGCGTGACGGGCGAGGCCGACAGTCCCTACGGCAGGGGCCGCGTCGTCACCGACCCGGACCGCACGGTCACCGACCCGGCGAAGGCGCCCCACGCCGAGATCGCGCTGCGCCCCGGCGAAACGGCCGTGTACGACCTGGGCCAGAACATGGTGGGCGTCCTGCGGTACGCGCTGCGCGGCCCCGCGGGCGCCGAAGTGGTCTTCCGCACCGGCGAGATGCTCAACGACGCGAGCGAGGGCGCCGACGGCCCGGAGGGGTCCGTCTACCGGGCCAACCTGCGCGGTGCGGAGGCCACCAGCACCTACGTCCTCGCAGGCGCGGCCGACGGCGAGACCCACCAGGACTCGCTCACCTTCTCGGGCTTCCGCTACGTCTCCGTCACCACCTCCCACGACGTCACCCTGACCGGGGTGACCGGCAAGGTGGGCACCTCCGCGATCCGCGACATCGGCTCCGTCACCACCGACGACGACAAGGTCAACCAGCTCATCGGCAACGTGCGCTGGGGGCAGCGCGGCAACTACCTGTGGGTGCCCATCGACTGCCCGCAGCGGGACGAGCGGCAGGGCTGGACCGGCGACACCCAGCTCTTCTCCCGCACCGGCCTGTACAACGCAGACGTGGTCAACTTCCTCTCCCACTACCAGGAGAGCCTGGTCCAGTCCCAGCGCACCTACGGCGTGGGCGGCGCCCAGTTCACCACCCTCGCGCCGAGCAAGCCGTACAACGCCACCTCCATGGTGAGCGGCTGGGCGGACTGCGGCGTGATCGTGCCGTGGACGGTCTGGCAGATGAGCGGCGACACCACGATCATCGAGCGGAGCTGGGCCGCGATGACCCGCTACCTGGACTGGATCCGGGGCCGGACCGGGACGACGTACGCCGGACAGGGCTCCCGCTTCGGCGACTGGCTGGCCCCGCAGAGCACCGGCACCCAGCTCATGAGCGACGTCTACTACGGCTACAGCGCCCGGCTCATGGCCCACATGGCCCGCGCGACGGGCCGCACGGCGGAGGCGTCCGGCTACGACGACCTGTTCGCGAACATCAAGCGGGCCTTCCTCGCCAAGTACCTCGACACCACGGACGGTGGGCTCACCCTGCGCTCCAGCCTCGGCGGCAAGCCCATCAACGGCCCCGCCCCCGAGGACGACAGCCAGACCGCCCTGCTGTGGGCCCTCAAGCTCGGCTTCTACGACACCGAGGCCCAGCGCCGCCGACTGGTCGAACTGCTCGCGGCGAACATCGGCAACGACGCCGCGTACAAGGCGGCCCATCCCGGCAGCACCCGCGTCCAGTACGCCGAGAACACCCTCTCCGTCGGCTTCCTCGGCGTGAACGTCCTCGCGCCCGTGCTCACCGACGAGGGCCGCGCGGACCTCGCGTACGCGCTGCTCCACCAGAACGCCATGCCGTCGTGGCTCTTCTCGGTCGACAACGGCGCCACCACCATCTGGGAGCGCTGGAACTCGTACTCGACGGAGGACGGCTTCGGGCCGGTCTCGATGAACTCCTTCAACCACTACGCCTACGGCGCGATCATGGAGTGGCTGTACACCGGCATGGCGGGCATCGCCGGCGACCCCGAGGAGCCCGGCTTCCGGCACTTCTTCCTCAGCCCGCACCCGGACCCGACCGGCCGGATCACCCGGGTGACCGGCTCCCACCTGTCCCCGTACGGCGAGATCAGCAGCGAGTGGGAGGTGACGGACCGGACATTGACCTACCGGGCCGAGGTGCCGGCCAATACCACCGCGA
This sequence comes from Streptomyces sp. NPDC003247, assembly GCF_042888135.1. Classification (NCBI taxonomy): domain Bacteria; kingdom Bacillati; phylum Actinomycetota; class Actinomycetes; order Kitasatosporales; family Streptomycetaceae; genus Streptomyces; species Streptomyces sp. NPDC003247. The sequence continues at coordinate 286,053 of NZ_JBIAPF010000005.1, read as the reverse complement.
CCCTGCGCCTGCCGGCCACGGAGCCGGACGGTGTCCGTGCTGGCCGCACACCACTGGCCCGGCTCGACCAGGTGAAGTTCCTCGGCTTCGCCGACGGCACCGCCTCCTACCTGCTTCCCTCCGGCCGCTACGAGGTGACCTCGCCACTCGGCTGATCGTCGGCCGGGCTCCGGGTCGCCGACTGCGCTCCAGCGGCCCGGACCGGCCGGTCGCCCACCGGGAGGCGAGGCTGTACGCCCCACAGGATTGAAGCGTTTACACAACAGGCGACCGTATCCCCCCGGGGGGACAACGCGACGAAAGGGCCGCCGTTCGCACCTGGCAGGCCGACGCTCCCGGCCGAAAAGGCTCCCCACGGTCGTCCAGGTACGGCAAAAGATGCCGACATGCCATAATCGCGAACTGAAACGCTTACGCGATCCACGATGACGGCAGGAGGGTGGATGGTCCGCCGCCCCGCCCCGAGAGGCGGAGACCGCCCGGCGACGATCCGCGACGTCGCGCAGCACGCCGGCGTCTCCGTCGCCACCGTCTCGCGCATCCTCTCCGGCAGCTACCCCAGCGCTCCCGCGACCCGCAGCAAGGTGCTGCGCGCGGTGCGCGAGCTGGATTACGTGGCCAACCCGCACGCCAGGGGACTCGCCGGTGTGCAGCCGAAGAACGTGGCCATAGTGGTCAACTCGGTGGCTTCGCCGCATTACTCTCACGTCGCTCAGGGAGTACAGGAACAGGCCGCCAAGGCGGGGCGGGTGTGTCTGGTCGGCACCACCGGCGGTGACCCCGAGCAGGAGCTGGCACTGGTGCGGCTGATGCGCGAGCGGCACGCCGAGGCGCTGATCCTCGTCGGAAACGTCGTCGTGGACGACGCCTACCGCGAGCGCATGATCTCCTACGCCCGGTCCCTCGCCCTGGTCGGCTGCCACCTGGTCCTGTGCGGCAGGCCCTCGCTCGGCCCGGACGTGCCGGCCATCGTCGTGGAGTACGACAACACCAGCGGCGCCTTCGGCATGGCCAACCACCTCATCGACGCCGGGCACCGTCGCGTCCTGTTCCTGGGCCGGCGTGCCGGGTACTCCACGCCGGAGAGCCGGATCGAGGGCTACCGTGCCGCGCTGAGGGCCCACGGTCTCCCGCTGGAGCCGGAGTTGGAGGTCGACGGCACCATGGAGCGCGAGGAGGGATACCGGATGATGAGCGAACGGCTCGCCGCCGGTCCGCGGGACTTCACCGCCGTGATGGCGGCGAACGACGAGATCGCGGCGGGTGCCCGGCAGGCTCTGCTGGAACGGGGACTGCGCATCCCGGAGGACGTGTCGCTCACCGGCTTCGACGACCTGCCGCCGGCCGCCGACATCGGCCTCACCACGGTGCACGTACAGCACAAGGAACTGGGCCGTACCGCGGTACGCCTGGCGCTGGAGAGCGACACGCCCGGCGCGCCCCAGCACTTCCTGCTGGGGACGCGGCTCGTCGTCCGCGACACCGTCGCGGCGCCGTCGCGGAACGCACCGCGCCGTGCCCGTGCGGCGGCGGACTGACCTGATTCAGGCAGCGCGCGAGTGCGCCTTGCCGCATGCCCGGGGAGCGGTCGCGCCCCTGAGAGTCGGTGTGCGGCAGCAGGTGCTCAAGGATTCACGAACCGGAACGACCTGCTGTCCGCGTACGCGCCGTCGGCCCCCTCCTCCGGGTCGAGCCACACCTTGTCGTCGTCGCGGTAGCGCAGATAGGAGAAGGGGCTGTTGAAGGCGAACAGGGCCTTGGAACCTTCCTCCGAACCGTCGCGGACACAGTAGGTGGCGTCGGCGCGGAAGACGACGCTGCCGTCGTCGGACCCCACCTCGACCGTCCCTTCCTCCCCCGCGTGGCGCAGGTAGGAACCGTCGGAATACCGGAAGGAGTAGCAGCCGCTGCCCATCAGGCCGGGGACGACCGTGAAGGTCAGCCGCTGGTCGGTGAGCGACACTCCGTCCGCCGCCTCCAGCAGCACCACGCGCCCGTCCCGCACACCCATGTAGAAGCCGGGCCGTGTGGCCGCCTCCAGGGCGTGGGGGCCGAGCAGTCCGGTGGGGGTGGCCGACGCCGACGCGCCGGTGGGCGCGGACGACGTCGAGGTCGGGGAGGCCGAGGAAGAGGCCGAGGGCCTGGTCGGCGGGGACGGCGACGGGGCGGACGCCGACGGGGTGGCGGACGCGGTCGGCGAGGCCGCCGCGTGGTGTTCCGCCCGGGAGGCGCCGGAGGGCGTGCCGGGGTCGGCGAGCCCGTACCAGAGCCCGGCCCCGGCCAGCACCACCGCCGCCCCCGAGGCCGCCACCATGACGGGCCCCTGCGTGAGCCGGCCCGCCGCCTTGGCCGCACGCACCGCGCCGCCCGCGCCGGGGCCGTGGCCCGAGCCGGTGGCGGCAGCGACCACGACCCCACCGCCCTTCGCTCCCGCAACGCCTTTCATGATGAGGGCGGCACCCACCCCGAGGGGCAGCGGGACGAGCGCCAGACCGCCCAGCAGCCCCTCGGCGGGAACGAGGGCGCCACGGGTGCCGGCGCAGCCCGGGCAGTCACGGACGTGGCGGCTCAGGCGTTTGCGCCACAGGGAACCCGGGCGGCCGTCCCAGGTGGAGAGGGTGCGTGTCAGCTCGGGACAACGAGGCGTGGTCGCCAGGGCGCGCACCACGGCGCGGGCCGCCTCCAGCCGTTCCTTGACGCGCTGCACCCGTACGGCGGCCTGCTGGAGACTGAGCCCGCCGCCCTCCGCCCAGTCACTGCGGTTCAGTTGTCCGGCGGCCTCCATCCACCACAGCGAGAGGGTCTCCCGATCGGTCTCCTCCAGCCAGCGCGTCGCCTCCACCGCCTCACGGCGCTGGCCGGTCAGGTCGAGCCGGAGGATCGTGAGGTCGGCGAAGTCCGCCTGCGGGTCGGCCCGCGCGACGGCGTCCTCGGGCAGGCCGGTCCGCGGACCGCTCTGCCGGTCTTTCCACCAGTCACGCACCTGCCGGAGGGCGATGGCGACCAACCAGGAACGGAACCGGTCCGGATCGCGCAGCGCGGGCAGACCGCGCACGGCGCGGAGCATCGTCTCCTGCACGACGTCGTCGACATCGGGATGGCCGTCCATCGCCCGCCCCACGATGTTGTAGACGAGCGGCAGGTAGTCGGCCACCAGCCTCTCCACAGCTCGCTGGTCACCGTTCGCGGCAGCCGTCACCCGGGCCACGTCCGTGTCCGCAAGTCGCCCAGCATCGCGCGAGCGCACGCGCGCCACCGTCCCCTCATGTCGTCTTGTGTGATGTGACTTGGGCAGCGCCCTGCCCGCTGCCGGCCCGAGCCGTCGTCACGGTGCGACAGTGTGCCACCGCCGGCCGGCGCGCGAGAGCCGTGTCCAGATCTCACATCGGCTCGGGGAGTGCCAGATCTTTCGGGTCACACCGGCGAAGCCGTCGTCGCGGACCTGCCGGAACGGTCCACCGTGAGTGATGCACGTCACATTGGAAGAAGTTCTGAGATTTCTGCGATGGCCGGCGCCGGCGTCAGGTCTCCCATGCGTAAGGCATCGATCCGAGCGTTCCGCGGAGGACGGCACGACGCGCTCCGCCGCGTCGTTCCCGCGTGACACAAACAGGAGAACTCCCCGTGCACCCCAAGCACCGTCGTCGTAGGGCACTCTGGTGGTCCGTCGGTATGGGCTCGGCCGCCGTGGTCGCGTCCGTCGCCCTGCTCACCGATCTGTCCCCCCTGGGCAACGCGTCCACCGACCAGTCCTCGGCAACAGCGCGCCCGATGGAGAAGCTCGGCCGCGGCGTCGTCGCCGTGCGCAGCAGCGACACCGACGTCCTCGTCTCCTGGCGTCTGCTGGGCCTCGACCCCGAGGGGATCGGTTTCAACGTCTACCGGTCCACCGGCGACGACGGCACCTACACCAAGCTCAACCCGGACGTCCTGACCGGCGGCACCAACTTCACCGACACCACCGCCGACCTCACGGCGGACAACCGGTACCAGGTCCGGCCGGTCGTCGACGGGGACGAGCAGACCGCGAGCAGTCCCTTCACCCTCACCGCCGACCACGCGCAGGAACCCGTCGTCCGCGTCCCCCTGCGCGACGGCGCGGAGATCAAGTTCACCTGGGTCGGCGACCTCGACGGGGACGGCGAGTACGACTACGTCATCGACCGGCAGTCCACCCCGCGCGCCATCGAGGCGTACCGCAGCGACGGCACCTTCCTGTGGTCCATGGACATGGGCGACAACAGTCTCAACCTCAACAACATCGAGGGCGGTTCGTCCGGTCTGGACACCGGCAACTGGGACGGCGTCACCGTCTACGACTTCGACGGGGACGGGAAGGCGGAGGTCGCCGCCCGCATCGCCGACGGTGTCACCTTCGGCGACGGCTCGGTGTTCTCCGAGGGCGAGGACGACGACCACCAGTTCATCGCGATGCTCGACGGTCTGACCGGAGCCCCCCGCGCCACGGCCGCCGTGCCCGACGACTACATCGCCGACGGGCCGATGTACGCGCGGTTCGCCGTGGGGTACCTCGACGGGCACACCCCCTCCCTGGTCGCCTTCATGAAGAACCGCGTCGGCCGGGGCAAGTTCAACCTCATGATCACCGCCTGGACCTTCGACGGTTCCGCAGTGGAGCGCTCGTGGAAGTGGAAGCGCGGCGAGGGCAACGACGGCACGATGTCGGACGGCCACAACACCCGGGTCATCGACGTCGACGGCGACGGCAAGGACGAGGTCGTCGAGATCGGGTTCGTCCTCAACGGCGACGGAACCGTCCGGTACAACCTGGCCGACCAGGGCATCGTCCACGGTGACCGGTTCTACATCGGCAAGCTGGACCCCGACCGGCCCGGCCTCCAGGGCTACGGTGTCCAGCAGGACAACGAGAGCGGCCTGCGCGAGTACTACTACGACGCCACCGACGGCACCATGATCTGGAAACACACCGGCGAGGGCGTCGCCGACATCGGCCGCGGCCTGGTCGGCGACATCGACCCGAGCGCCCCTGGCATGGAGGTGTGGTCGTTCTCCGGTGTGTACAACGCCGCCTCCGACGACCTGCTCGTCAAGGACACGACGAAGGCGCCGTGGCCGTCCCTGGGCCTGTGGTGGGACGGCGACACCAGCATGGAGCTGCTCAACGGCGGCCGGATCGAGAAGTGGAACGCCGACTCGCCGAGCGCCAGCGACGGCCTGCCCCGGCTCGTGACGACCTGGAAGTACGGCGCGAAGGGCTTCGGCAGCGCCAAGAACCCCTCGCTCGTCGCCGACCTCTTCGGTGACTGGCGCGAGGAGGCGGTGTACAGCAACGCCGACAACAACGAGCTGATCATCTTCACCACGGACCAGGCCACGGACACGCGCCTGTACACGCTGGCGCAGAACCCGGCCTACCGCAATGACATGACGGTCAAGGGCTACCTGCAGTCGCACGAGGTCGACTACTACCTCGGCAGCGGCATGGAGCAGCCGGAGCGCCCGGACATCAGCTACGTCGGCGACACGGACGAGGAGACCGCCTCGCCCTCGGCGAGCGCCGGCCCCTCGCGCGGCAACGGCAACGGGGGCCACGGTCGCGGCCGGCACGACGACGAGCACGGTCGGCGCGAGGACTCCTGACCGCACCGCCGGGCCCGCGCACTCCCGCCGGGCGGACACCGCGCACCCCAGGGTCGCGGCGTCCGCCCGGCGGGGCGGCGCTCCGGGGCGACGGCCGGGAACCGGCGACGACACGAACCGAGCAGGACACCAGGACGAGGGGGCACACGGATGAGCAACGCGGGCATGGGCGAGGAAGGACTCGTCGCCGCCGTACAACGAGGGGAGCGTGGGGCGCGGGCCGCGTTGGCCGAGCACCTGCTGCCGCTGGTCTACAACGTCGTGGGGCGGGCCTCGCGCCGACGGCCGGACCTGGACCATGTCGTACGGGAGGCCGTGCTGGAAGTGATCGGTGACCGGTCCGGGCCCGGCCCGGAAAGCGGTCTGCGGGCCTGGGCCGCGGGCGTCTCCCTGCGAGCGGCCGTCCAGCCCCCGGCCCGAACCGTCGGCCCGGAGGAATGCCTCATGGAGTTCGAGGACCCTGCCACCCTGCGCCCGCGCGTGTCCGCGCCGTTCCGCCGGCTCGTGCAGGCGGGGCGCTGGCTGGACGAGGAGCACGGGATCGTCTGGTCCCTGTGGTGGCTGGAGGCGGCGGGCGAGCTGACGCGCGGCGACCTGGTGAGCGCCCTCGGCTCGACGCCGGACGCCGTGGAGTACCGCGTCCAGGACATGCTCGGGCAACTGGAGCGGGCCCGCGAGGTCGTGGGCGCCCTCGCGGCCTCCCGGTGCGGGGACCTCGCCTGGTGCACCGCGGGCTGGGACGGACGGCTCGACGCCCACTGGCGCGAGCGCGTCGCCGCCCATGTCCGGGAGTGCGCCGACTGCTCGGCGTCGCTCCCCCCGGAGCAGATCCCGCCGGAGCTGCTGGTGGTGGAGAACGCCCTGGTGCCGGTACCGGCGTCGCTGGCCGACTCCGTGGCCGCGGCGTGCCGGGACGAGGACCCGGGCCCGCCCGCCGCCCGGCACCGGGCGGCCCGGCACGCGCCCCCCTCCCGGCGCCGGCCCGTGCTCGGGCTCGCCGCCGCGGTCGTGGCCGCCGCCCTCGGCGTCACCTACGCCAGTCTGCCGGCCGATCGCGCCGAACCGGCGCAGAAGGCGGCCGGCGCCACGGTCCCGTCGGCCACCGCGTCGGCGACCGTCAGCGCCTCCCCCTCGGCCAGTGCATCCGCCTCCCCGTCCGCCTCGCCCTCGCCGAAGAAGTCGAAGAAGTCCGGGGCCGACGGGGAGCCGGGCGAGAAGAAGACGGCGACGACCGCTCCCGCCGCCACCGAGGCGGCCGGGACCGGCGCTTCGGCCGGGTGCGGCAGCCGACTGGCCTCGCGGTGGGCCGACTGGCCGATGCCCGACGCCGCGTCGGGCAGCGGCCCGCACCGGGCGAGCTACACCGTCCTCGGCGACGAGGCCGTACGCGACGACGTCACCTGCCTGACGTGGCAGCGCTCCGTCGCACCCCGGGCGTACACCTTCGAGGACGCCCGGTCCTACTGCGAGAACCTGGGCCTGGACGGCGGCGGCTGGCACCTGCCCACCCGGATCGAGCTGATGTCCCTGGTGGACACCACCCGCTCCGGCCCCGCCATCGACACCTCCGCGTTCCCCGGCACACCGGCCCAGTACTTCTGGACCTCCACTCCCTGGGCGGTGGAGAAGACGCCGCTGCGCGCCTGGATCATCAACTTCTACGAGGGTCTGACGAGCAACGCGGCCGACCAGTCGGGGGCCTACCAGGTGCGGTGCGTCCGCGGCGGCGCCGGGACCGCGCGCCCCTCCTACAGCGTCTCCGGCGGGCAGGTGACCGATCCCGCCACGGGGCTGACCTGGCAGCGGACCGCCGGGGGCTCGATGTCCGTGACGCAGGCCGACGCGTACTGCTCCGCCCTCACCCTGGGCGGCCACGCGTGGCGGCTGCCCACGGTCAAGGAACTCGCCACCCTCGTCGACGACGGCCGGGTCACCCCGGCCATCGACCGGGCCGCCTTCCCGGACACCCCCGGTACGGGCGTGTACTGGTCGGCGAGCGTCTACGCGGCCGACCGGTCCCAGCGGTGGTGGCTCAGCCACAACGACGGCATCACCAGCCACCGTTCGCTCGACGGCGCGCTCGTGCGCTGCGTGCGCTGAACCGCTGACGACCGAGGGGTGCGGACACCCGGCGACTGAGCCCACCGCCCGCTGTCCGCACCCCGGTTCGTCATCCGCCGACGTAGGTGATGTTCGGCTGCGGCGGGTCGGACATGCCGGCGCCGAGGTAGTAGTCGACGTGGTGGGACTGCATGTAGCCCTTGAAGGTCATCGCGTTGCGGTAGGCGGGGTTCTGGGCGAGCGTGTAGAGCCGGGTGTCGGACGGCTGGTCCGTGGTGAAGAGGATCAGCTCGTTGTAGTCCGCGTTCGTGTAGACCGCCTCCTCGCGCCAGTCGCCGATGATGTCGCCGACGAAGGTGGGCTGGACTCCCTGGCTGGCGTTGACCGCGCCGTACTTCCAGGTGCTGACCAGTCGGGGCAGGCTGGAGCTGGACGACGGGTTCTCCGGGTCCCATTTCTCGATCTTGCCGGCGTTGAGGAGTTCCCGGGTCACGTCGCCGTCCCACCACAGGCCGAGCTGGGGCCAGGGGGCGAGGGTCGTGTCCGATTCGGTGAGCTGGTCGGTCCGGGCGTTGTAGACACCGGAGAAGGACCACACCTCCATGCCCGAGTAGCGGGGGTCGATGTCGGCGGCCATGCCGCGGCCCACGTCGACGACGTCGTCGCCGCTGTGCTTCCAGATGACGGTGCCGTCGGTGGCGTCGTAGTAGTACTCGCGCAGGCCGCTGGCGTTGTCCTGCTGGACGCCGTAACCCTGGAGTCCGCTGCGTGACGGGTCCATCTTGGCGATGTCGAAGCGGTCGCCGTGGACGATGCCCTGGCCGGCCAGGTTGTAGCGGAGGCTGCCGTCGCCGTCGAGGACGAAGCCGATCTCGGCGATCTCGTCGGTTCCGTTGCCGTCGACGTCGATGGCGCGGGTGTTGTGCCCGTCCGGCATGGTGCCGTCGTTGCCCTCGCCGCGCTTCCACTTCCACTGCCGGGTGACGGTGGAACCGTCGAACTCGTAGGCGGTGATCATGCAGTTGAAGTCGCCGCTGTCCTGCCGGTTCTTCATGAACGCCACCAGGCTGGGCGTGACGCCGTCGAGGTAGGCGACGCCGAAGCGGGCGCCCATCGGCCCGTCGGACAGGTAGTCGTCGGGCACCGGGGTGGTGGCGCGGGCGGCGCCGGTCAGGCCGTCGAGGATGGCGATGAACTGGTGCTCGTCGTCGCTGTAGGTGAACTGGGTGCCGTCGCCGAAGGTGACGCCGTCGGCGATGCGCAGGGCGACCTCGGCTCTGCCGTCGCTGTCGAAGTCGTACACGGTCACGCCGTCCCAGTTGCCGACGTCGATGGCCGACGAGCCGGGCTCGATGTTGTTCTGGTTCTCGCTGTTGGCCCCGAGGTCGGCGCTCCACAGGAACTTGCCGTCGCCGCGGTACGCCTCGATCGACTGCGGTGAGGTCTGGCGGTCGATGACGAAGTCGTAGATGCCGTCGCCGGTGAGGTCGCCGACCCAGACGAACTTCACGGCGCCCCCGTCGCGCAGGGGCACCCGCACCGCGGGTTCCTGAGCGTGGTCGGCGGTGAGGATGAACGACCCGCTCGCCGCGCGCTCCGCGCCGTCGATCACCGGGCGGACCCGGTATCTGTTGGCCTTGGTCAGGTCGGCCGTGCCGTCCACGAAGTTGGTGCGGTCGGTGAGGACCGCGTCGTTGATCTTGAGGTACTCGCCCCCGTCGGTGGAGCGGTAGACGTTGAAGCCGATGTCCTCGGGGTCCAGCCCCAGCAGACGCCAGCTGACCAGCACCTCCGTGCTGCTGGAGCGTACGGCCACCACGCCCCGGCCCAGGTTCTCCATGGGCCGGGGTGCGGCGGCGGCCTGCGCGGCCACCGGGGCAGTCGCGGGTGCGGGTGAGGGTGCGGGTGAGGTGTCCAGCTGCGTCAGACAGAGGACCATCGCCGCCGCGGCGGACGCGGCGACGGTCAGACGGCGGGCACGCCGTCGTCGTGTGTGGTGCATGTGGGGTTCTCCTTGTTGCCATGTGCCGAGGAGAGAAGGGCTGCGCATGCCCGCCGGCCGAAGGGTGCTTCCCGAGCGCGAGGGCCCGCACGAACGGTGATGTCGGCGGGCGCGGTGTGGGGTGCGCGGAGGGGAGCAGACAGCCCTGCGGTCACCGACCGGTGCGGAGAGGTCGGGCATGACGAGTACCGGGTTCGGCTGCGCAACGGATGTGTCAGCCAAGTGACCACAGAGTTAAATCGCTTACATGGCGACTGAACCACCGGGTCAGGTACGCGTCAATAGTTCGGGATGCAACTGGTGAGAACTCACAGGAAGCGAATCGGCAGATGCAAACGTTTACACGCAGAAGGCGTCCAGCGCGGCAGCGAAGGGATCTCGCTGCCGCGCCGGACGCCTGATGTGCCGTCACTCATCCGGTGAGCGACGGAGTGTGTCTCAGGTCAGATCGCCTCCCCCACCAGAGCCAGGCACTGGAAGGCGGCCAGGCCGAACTGGGCGCTCGCGTTGGCGGACAGCGGCGCCTCGTCGATGTCGTTGAGCACCGCGGGCCCCTCGATGCGCTCGGTGGTGAAGCGGTGCGCGTCCGGGTAGCCGGCGTGCCCCGTGCGCAGCTCCGTCCAGGCCCGTGCGGCGAGCGTGTCGTCGTCCGTCTGGTTCGCCGCGTAGGCGGTCGCGCGGGAGTACGCCTGCTTGAGGTTGAGGGAGCCCCAGTAGGAGCCGGTGGTTGCCGTCTGCTCGGCTCTGGTGCCGTTGTAGAGCCGGCAGAACTCGATCCACTTGGCCTTCACCTCGGGCAGGTCCACCAGGTCGAGCAGCTCGGTCATCAGCTCGATCAGGCCGAAGACCGAGCTGAGGGCCCCGACCGCGACACTGCGTTCGGTGGGCCCGGTGAACACGCCGTTGGTCGAGTCGTACGTGATGTCGCCGCCCTGTACCCATCCGTTGGGCAGCGCGGCGATCGACTTCGCGCCGTTGAGCAGCTTGGTCCTGGCGATCGCGTCGCCGTTGCGCTCCCACTCGGTGAGCCACGCCAGCCCCAGGGCGCCCCAGTCGGTGGTCGTTCCGAGGTCCAGCGCCTTCGGGTCGTTGCTCCAGGCGTCGCTGCGGACCTTGCGCCAGGGGTCGAAGCGGACGTAGCTGCTGTCGGAGTCGACCAGGTCGTGCAGCAGGTCGCCGACGCGCTCGTCGGCGGTGAGGAAGTAGTAGAAGCGGCGGTAGCCGGCGTTGCTGATGCGGACCTGTTTGGCGCTGTCGCCCCAGTGCTGGACGCCGTGCCGGGTCCCGCAGCCCTTGAACTTGCCCAGGTGGTAGACGTCGACCTCGCCGGTGTGCCGCGTCATCGCCTCGGCGAAGCGGAAGGCGGAGGCGTCCCCGGTGCGCAGGTAGTGGTACCAGAGCCACAGGTCCGAGGAGAGTTCGGAGTTGTCCCAGGCGTAGCCGCCGATGTCGTAGGCCCAGGTGTGCCGGGTGCCGTCGTAGCTGTGCATGATGTCGCCGTAGTCCCAGAAGCCGTACCAGGAACGCTGGTCCACCTGTTCCCGGTGGTACTTGTGCATGAGGGCGAGCTTGTCCTCCAGCTCCTCCTTCTCCGCGTTGGAACGGTCGACCGGGGTCCAGGACCCGAACACGCCCGCCGCGTGGTTGTGTTCGGGACTGCTGGCGAGCAGCGGCGGGGTGGCGTTGGCCGCGGCGAGTTCGGTGAAGCGCTCGGCGGTCGGGGTGGCGTCCAGGGCCCAGAAGGTCAGCTCGGTGGTGCGGGCGATGCCGTAGGGCGTGCCCCACTCCGGCTCGTAGTCCTCGTAGGTGATCTCCAGGCCCTCGGTCTGCTCGGCGTAGGTGTCCTGGCCCATGCCGTCGTGGTAGAAGCGCATGTCCATGGAGCCGGCGCGCGGGGACCACATCCACGCGGTGGCCTCGGCCTCGTCGCCGGCGGCGCCGTTGATCTCCAGCTCGGTGGGGTGCAGCTGCCAGAAGTTGCGCATACCGAAGGCGAGTCCGCCGCTGGGGGTGCCGATGTAGGCCAGGCCCTCGGCGCGCTTGCCCCCGTCCACCCGGATCCACGCGTGGCCGGCCTTGGTCCGCTTGTGGATCTCGAAGCCGTGCGCGTTGAGCTGGCGCAGGCTGTAGTCGCCGAAGGCCGGGATGTACGGCAGCCGAGTGGTGACCCGCTGGTCCCAGGTGGCCGGGTCGGGCGTGGCCTTGCCCTCGTACTGCGCCTGCCGGACGGCCGCGCCCGGGTCGCGCCGCAGACCGCTGATGCCGCGGACCGCTTCTCGGAGCACGCCCTTGCCCTCGCCCGCGATGCGGACGTGCCGGTCGTGGAGTTCCCCGCGCATCGGCACGGAGAAGCGGACACCGAGGCCGTTGATGAAGTCCTTCTTCTCGTTGCCGTCGAAGACGAAGGTGTGCACGACTCTGATGGCGTCGGAACCCGCGTACAGGTAGAAGCGCACGGTGAAGGGCAGCCAGGCCCGGCGCCCCTTGCGGTGCTTGCCCTCCACCTTGATCACCGCGCGGACCGGTCCCTGGTGTTCGACCCGCACCGACTCCACGGTGCCGGTGAAGGACTCGGACTTGACGCCGGCCGGTTCCTCGCTGCTGGGCTTGTCCTGGCGGGAGGCGATCAGGCGGCCGCCGCGGGCGATCACCACACCTCCCCGCGTGATCGACTTCACCAGCTCGTTGCCGGACCGGGCGAAGGCCACCTGGACGACCCCCGTGTCCACCACGACCTGGCCGCCAGTGGTGCGGACGGTGAGCGGCGCGGCCGGTGCCTGCGCCGATCCGGCCGACAGCGTGTAGGTGTCCGCGCGCGGCACGTCGGCGGCGACGGCGTGGGCGGTCCACTTGACGGATCCGTCCGGCCACCACCCGGTGGGCCAGCTCTGTACCGCCACCGGGTCGCCGCCCTCGGTGGTCAGGGCGAACTCCTGGTCCGGCGCGAAGGACCCGCGCGGCCACGGCACGCCCCAGGTGACTCCGGCCGCGAGTTCCGCGGGCGCGTCCTTCTCCAGCCACCGAAGGGTGACGGGGTCGTGGCCCTCGAGGTCGGGAAGAGCCTGCGGTGCCGCAGCGGGAGCGGCATGGGCCGGCGCGGCCTGCGACGCCAGCATTGCGGCGGCGCCGGTCGCCGCCGCTGAGGCCAGGATGGTGCGTCGACTGATCTGAACCACGGTGTTCAGCTCCTTGACGGGAGAGGAGAAAGCGCTTGCCCCGCGGGTGCGGCTCAGCGCTCGGACAAGGGTGAGGTGAAGAACTGACAGAGCGAGCGGGTCGGCTACGCCCGTGGCAAAAGCGGAACGGTGCAGAGCGGAACGATTCTGCGACGGGCCGGGAAGCATCCGCCGCCACACGTCACTCGGAGGATGAGCGGACCGTTCCGGACAGGCCGGTCCGCGCCGGATGCCGACCGACACCCGCACGCGAACCGGGTGCCGCCCACCCTTCGCGTGTGCCAGGTCCCTCAGGGACCCGCCGTGTCACCGGCCGCCCACATGCTTACACCACTGCGGACCGCTGGACCAGAGGTCGTACCGACACTTCTCCAAGCTCACAACCGCCGGACAGCTCATCCACCTTCGGTACACGGCGAACGGTTGCAGGGCACAGTTGTGCGCCTCCTGACCACCGTGCACAATGCAGAACGCCTGCCGGGTAAACCGTTTTCAGTCCATCCCGATCAGCCTTCCCCCACTGCCCCTGGCCGTTCCGCCGACCCGCATCCCTCAACGAGGGCGCGCACCCGAGCCCCTTCCCGAGCACCGGTCACGGCCCACATCACGAGCCATGCTCGCCCCATCACTTTCCCCCAGGGAGATTCATGCCTGTTCACATATCCACCGACGCACTTCTGCTCTTCCAGGGCGACAGCATCACCGCGGCCGGCCGCGACCTCCAGGAGGACCGGAGCCTGGGGAACGGCTACGTCAGCCTGATCGCACGCGAGTTGGCGGCGCGAGGTACGGACGTCCGGATTCTCAACCGGGGCGTCAGCGGGCACCGCGCCGCCGAACTGCGGTCCCGCTGGCACGAGGACGCCGTCGCGCTCAAGCCCGACCTCCTGTCCGTCATGGTGGGCGTCAACGACACCTGGCGGCGCTACGACTCCCAGGTCGTCACCACCACCGCGGACTACGAGGACGACTACCGCGCGATGCTCCGCGCATCGCAGGACGCGGGAGCCCGGATCATCCTCGTCGAGCCGTTCCTCATCCCCGTGCGGGACGAGCAGTGGTCGTGGCGTGAGGACCTCGACGCCCGCATCCACGTCGTTCGACGGCTGGCCTCCGAGTTCGACGCCGCGCTGCTCGCGGCGGACGGACTGCTCAATCAGGCCGCACGCGAAGCGGGAGACCCGTCCTTGATCAGCGAGGACGGCGTGCACCTCACGGCTGCGGGGCACGCGGAACTCGCCGCCGCGTGGATCCGGCTGGTCAGCGTTGACTAGCCGGGCCGCGGCATCCGCCGGAGAGCCGTTCTCCGTGGGGGGCGCCCCGGCGGAACCGGCGCCGACCGCCCCCTCCCGACGCATGGCGACCGCGACCGTGTTCTCCCCGGAGTTGCGCGAGGAGCTGTTCGCCCCCTCGGTGTGGACGGAACTGACCGAGCTCGTGGACGTCGTCGCCGTGTGCCGCGACGGTCAGGACCTGGTCACCGCTCCACGCCGGGACGAGGTCGAGGTGCTCATCACCTCCTGGGGCGCACCGCAGCTCACAGCGGAGCTGCTCGACGCCCTTCCCCGCCTGCACACCGTCGTGCACGCCGCCGGATCGGTCCGCAAGCTGGTGAGCGAATCGCTCTGGCAGCGCGGCATCGTCGTGATCTCCGCGGCCGAGGCGAACAACGAGCCCGTGGCCGAATACGTCTATGCGCAGACGGTCCTGGCGCTCAAGGACACATACCGGCGATCCCGGCACATGACGGACCATCATGAGCTGCCTCCCCTGGAAACGGTTCCCGGCATCTACAACCGGCCGGTCGGTCTGGTGTCCTTCGGTTCGGTCGCCCGCAAAGTGGCCGGGCGACTGCGCCGGCTGGACGCCGAGGTACTGACCTGGGACCCGTACCAGAGCGACGACGCCGTCCGGGCGGCCGGTGCGACCCGGCTGACCGAGCTCACCGAGCTTTTCGCCCGCTCCCTCGTACTGAGCGTGCACACGCCGCTGATCCCCGGTCGCACCGAGAAAATGGTCGGTGCCGATCTGCTGCGCCGCTTGCCGACCGGGGCGACCCTCATCAACACGGCACGGGGCGCGATCGTCGACGAGGAGGCACTGACCTCGGTACTTGCCGATCGGCCCGACCTCTTCGCGATCCTCGACGTGACCGCCGAAGAGCCGCCGGCTCCTGAGTCACCGCTCTACACCCTGCCGAACGTCATGCTCACCGGACATGTGGCGGGGACGGTGAGTGGCGAACGGCGCGCCCTGGGCCGGCTTGCCGTCGGCGAGCTCCGGCGGCTCGCGGCGGGCCTCCCCGCCGAGCACGCCGTCACGGCCGAAGGGGCCCTGTTGCGCGCGTAGAACCGCTGCCTCCGGCGGCCGGCCGCTCCCCTTCCACGACCGCATCCGTGTCCAAACTATTGACCCAGCTGTGAAACCGTTTTAACTTCCCACTGCTTCATACGTCAGCCGAGGAGGCTCCGTGGCAGCCCTGCTACGTGAGCGCCCAGGGAAATCGACGGCAAGCCGCCCTTCCCGTCACCCGTCAGGCGCTTCGACCAAGCACAACCGCTCAACCTCCCGCCGCGGCCGGACCCTGTTCTGGCTGATGGTTCCGGGAATCGCGTACTTTCTGGTGTTCCACTACGGGGCGCTGGCCGGCAACCTCATCGCGTTCAAGGAGTACATACCGTTCGACGGCATCTGGGGCAGTCCCTGGGTCGGCCTCGACAACTTCCAGCGCATGTTCTCGGACACGGCGTTCTGGGACGCCGTCCTCAACACCCTCTGGATCGCCGTCCTCCAGATCGTCTTCTACTTCCCCGTCCCGCTGGCCCTCGCCCTGCTCCTGCACAGTCTGACCTGGTCCACCGTGCGGCGATTCGTGCAGTCGGTGGCCTACCTGCCGCACTTCATCTCGTGGGTGATCGTCGTCGCCCTGTTCCAGCAAGTGCTGGGCGACACGGGCATGCTGAACGGTTACCTGGGGGACGCCGGACTGAGCACGGTGGACATCATCGGCAACCCGGACGCCTTCAAGCCGCTGGTGGTCGCCCAGGTGGTCTGGAAGGACGCCGGCTGGGGCACCATCATCTTCCTCGCCGCCCTCTCCCAGGTCGACGAGCAGCAGTACGAGGCCGCGGCCATCGACGGCGCGGGCCCCTGGCGCCGTTTCTGGCACGTCACCCTGCCCGCCATCCGCCCCGTGATCGTGCTGCTGCTCATCATGCGGCTCGGGGACATCCTCTCCGTCGGCTTCGAGCAGATGCTGCTGCAACGCGACGCGGTCGGACCGCAGGCCGCCGAGATCATCGACACCTTCGTCTACTACCAGGGCGTCGTCGGCGGTGACTACGGATACGCCGCCGCGGCCGGTCTGTTCAAGGGCGTCATCGGCGCCGTCCTCGTCTACGCGGCGAACAAGGTCGCGCACCGCCTCGGCGAACAGGGGGTCTACCGGTGAGCGCCCAGATCAGGCCCGGCTGGATGGAGAAGCCGAAGCCCGTCACCCAGGTCGCCAAGGCCCTCGCCCTCGTCGCGGTCGTCGCGCTGGTGTGCGTGCCGTTCCTCGTCATCGTGTCGACGTCGCTCGCCTCACAGCAGGAGGTGGTCGACAACGGAGGCTGGGTGCTGTGGCCGACCGAGCCGACACTGAAGGCGTACCAGGACATCCTCGACGGCGGTATCGTCACCGACGCCCTCGCCGTCAGCGCCGGCGTCACGCTCGTCGGCACGCTGCTCAGCCTCGTCTGCACCGTCACGCTCGCCTACGCGCTGTCCCGCCCCGGCGTGTTCGGCGGCACACCGGTGCTGCTGCTCGTCCTGTTCACGTTCCTCTTCCCGCCCGGCATGATCCCCAGCTTCCTGCTGGTCAAGGAGCTGGGCCTGCTGGACAGTTACTCCTCGCTCGTCCTGCCCGTACTCGTGAACGTCTTCAACCTCGTCGTGCTGCGCGGATTCTTCCAGGGCATCCCGGAGGAGCTGTACGAGGCCGCCCGGCTCGACGGAGCCGGAGACCTGCGCGTGCTGTGGACGATCGTGCTGCCCCTCTCCAAGGCGGCCCTCGCGGTCGTCGGCCTCTTCTACGCGGTGGCGTACTGGAACTCCTGGTTCTACGCCTCGCTCTACCTGGAGAGCGACCACTGGCCGCTGCAACAGGTGCTGCGCACCTACGTCGTCTCCGGTCTCGGCCTGACCGACACCACCACCGGCGAGGGCACGGTGAACGCACCGCAGACCATCCAGATGGCAGTCCTGGTGCTGGCCACCGTACCGATCCTGCTCGTCTATCCCTTCCTGCAGAAGTACTTCACCAAGGGTGTGCTCACCGGCGCCATCAAGAGCTGAACGCGAGCCGCCTCAGCCCACGCCCGTCGGTGAAACGTTCCACCCCTCCCTCTTCCTCGACGCACCTCACCAGAGAGGTCGAACCACCATGCCCAAGATCTCCCGGCGCACACTCCTGCGCTCCACCGCGGTCACCGCGGCCGCCCTGTCCGTCCCCGGCCTGCTCACCGCCTGCTCCTCCGGCTCGGACGACGGGGACGTCTCCAACGCGGGCAAGGAGCTAGCCCCGTGGCCCGCCTACACACCGGCGACAGGGGTCAAGCCCGACCTGGCCCCCACCGACGAAGGCGTCCAGGCCGGCTACACCTCCTACCCCGCTGACCTCACCACGTCGGTGTCCCGCACGCCCGGTGACGGCTCCACGGTCAAGGTCATGTCGGTCACCTTCGGCACTCCGCCCAAGGGCAGCAGCGAGAACCAGTTCTGGCGGGCCGTGGAGAAGGCGCTCGGCGTCAAGATCGAGTACACGGTCATCCCGCAGGGCGACTACCAGAAGAAGATGGCCACGGTGATGGCCGGCGACCCCGACTCGCTGCCCGACATCATCAACGTCTTCTCCGGCTTCGCCCTGCCCCGCGAGACGCAGTTCGTGCAGCGCCGGGCCGAGGACCTGTCCCCGTTCCTGTCGGGCGACGCGGTCGCCGACTACCCCAACCTGGCGAACATCCCCACGCACGCGTGGAGCGACATGGGCCGCATCGGCGGCCGTATCTACGGCATCCCGCTGGAGCGCCCGCTGCCCGGCTCCACCCTGTGGCTCAACCAGCAGATGTTCACCGACGCGGGCATGAAGGACGGCTGGACCAGCGACGACTTCGCCGGTGTCGCCAAGGCGGCCACCGGGGGGAAGAAGTACGCGCTGGGCGCGTCCGCCGGGTCGGGCTTCGGCAACGGCTGGCACGTCGCCGCCCACCGCGCCCCCGTGGAGTGGGCGGTGGACAAGAACGGCACCTTCCACTCGCAGTACCTCGACGAGCGGTACAAGGCGGCCGTCGCCTTCCAGGCACAGCTGCGCAAGCAGGGCTCCTACCACCCCGACGCCACCTCGATGTCCACTCCGGACCTCCAGACCCTGTGGCTCAACGGCACCGTCGGATCCATGCAGAACGGCTTCGGCGCCTACACCACCCTCTACAACGACTCCGAGGGCCTCCTGACACCCACCCCCGCCCTGCCGTACGGGGTGAACGGCGAGTCCGGTGGCATCATCGGCGCCCGCCGCTCCTTCGGATACACGATCCTGAAGAAGGCCAAGAAGGAGCGCATCCAGATGCTCCTGCGCCTCCTGGACTACCTCGCCGCGCCGTTCGGCACCAAGGAGTACGAACTGGTCCACTACGGCGTGGAGGGCACGCACTTCACCCGCGGCAAGGACGGCTCACCGCAGTACACCAAGCTCGGCGAGGTGGAGAACATCACCAACCTGCCCTTCCGCTACCTGGCCGAGGGCCCCCAGGTCCTCTTCGTCCCCGGGCGGCCAGAGGCGGTGCAGGCTCTGCACACCTGGCAGCAGAAGGTGGTCCCGCTCGCCATCCGCAACGCGTCCTACGGACTGCAGTCGGCCACCGACGCGACTCAGGGAGCCACCCTCGACCAGATGATCGGTGACACGATCACCGCCGTCATCGCCGGCCGGGCGCCCCTGTCCGACCTCGACGCCACTCTGAAGAACTGGCGCTCCCGGGGCGGGGACAAGATCGCGGAGGAGTACGCGAAGGAGTACGCCGCCAACGCATGAGCGCCCCAGGTGCACACGGTCAGCCGAGGACTGCGCGGAGGAAGGCACCGGGCACGGGTCGCGTCACGATCCGTACCGTCGCCGAGCGGGCCGGTGTCTCCCCGGCCACCGTCTCCCGCGTGCTGACCGGCAAGTACCCCGTCCCGCCCGCGACACGGGCCAAGGTCATGCGCGCCGCACGGGCCCTGGACTACGTCGCCAACCCGCACGCCCGCGCCCTGGTCGGCGGCGGTCGCGCCATGGTCGCCGTCGTCCTGCGTCAGGTCACCAGCCCCTTCTACGCCCAGGTAGCGGAGGGCATCGAAGCGGAGGCCGCGGAGAACGGCTGGCTGTGCCTGGTCGGCACCACCGGCGGCGACCCCCAGCGAGAACTCGACTTCGTACAGCTCATGAGAGAGGAGGGTGCCCGCGTCGTCGTCCTGGTCGGCGGCGTCGTCGAGGACGACGCCTACCGTGCCCGCATCACTCAATACGCACACGCACTGGACGCCGTGGGCTCGCGTCTGGTGCTGTGCGGCCGGCCGTCGCCCGACCCGAACCTGCCCGCGCTGGTGATCGTCTTCGACAACGAGGCCGGTGCCCGCGCGATCACCAGCCACCTGCTCTCGGCCGGGCACCGCCGCATCGTCTTCCTGGGCGGACTGCCCGGGAACACCGCCCTGGACGCCCGCGTGGCCGGCTACCGCACGGCGCTGGCCCGGCACGGCCTGCCACCCGAGGCGGCACACGTCGTCGACTGCGGACTCGGCAGGGACGCCGGGCAGCGCGCCATGACCGAACTGCTCGAAGGAGGGCACGACTTCACCGCGGTCTTCGCCGGGGACGACATGGTCGCCGCCGGAGCACTGCGGGCGCTGACCGACGCGGGCCTGCGCGTCCCCGAGGACGTCTCCCTCGTCGGCTACAACGACACCCCGCTGGCCGAGGACCTCAGTACACCTCTGACCACCGTCCACACTCCCGCCGCCGAACTGGGCCGGGCCGCCGTACGCCTGGCCCTGCGCGACCCCCACGAGACACCCGGGACCTATCACGTACTCGGCACCCACATCGTGGTACGCGAAAGCGTCGGACCGCCCCGCGCCGCACCAGGCCCGGCCGGCGACCCACCGGAGCCCATCCCTGACAGCACGTCCGTGCCGGTGCCGGCACGGCCCCTCGGAGGACACACACCGGTATGACCCCCCACCCCGCGGCCGACACCCGCCTCCTGCCCGCGACCGACCACGTGCTGTCGCCCCACACCGGCTACACCCGCGCCCACTGGGAGGCCATGGCCGACCGCCTGCTCGACGCCCTGCTCCCGTACGCCTCCCCCGGCCTCGCCCAGTACCGGCTGCCCGGCCGCACCGGCCACTCCGGCGCCTGGTCCGACGGTGTCGAGGGCTACGCCCGCTCCTTCCTGCTGGCCGCCTTCCGCATCGCCGGCGCCGACGGCCGCGACCAGCCCGGCAGCACCACCGTCACGGGCCTGCTCGAACGCTACGCAGCCGGACTGGCCGCCGGCACCGACCCCGACCACCCCGAGCACTGGCCGCCCGTCACCGACCGCGCCCAGCCCATGGTCGAGGCCGCCTCCGTCGCCATCGCCCTGCACGAGACCCGCCCCTGGCTCTGGGACCGCCTCGACGACCGGGTACGCCACAACACCGCCGCCTGGCTGGGCGGTTTCGTCGGCGCCACCGCCAACGACTCGAACTGGCGCCTCTTCCAGGTCATCGCCGAGGAGTTCCTCGCCTCGGTCGGCGCCCCGTACCGGCGTTCCGAGATCGACGCCGGCCTGGCCCGGCTGGACGACTGGTACCGCGGGGACGGCTGGTACACCGACGGCGACGGCCGGAAGTTCGACTACTACAACGCCTTCGCCCTGCACCTCTACCCCGCGCTGTGGGCGCGCATCGCCGGCCCGCGCGCCGACCCCGGCCTGGTGACGACCCACCGCGAGCGGCTGCGCGCCTTCCTGGAGACCCACCAGTACTTCTTCGGCTCCGACGGCGCTCCCGTCCATCAGGGACGCTCCCTCACCTACCGGTACGCCACCGCCGCACCCCTGTGGGCCGGCGCGCTGACGGGCGCCACTCCGCTGCCGCCCGGCCGCACCCGCCGGCTGGCGTCGGGAGCCCTCAAGCACTTCACCGACCACGGCGTCCCCGACGACAAGGGACTGCTGACGCTGGGCTGGTACGGCACCTATCTCCCGGCGACCCAGCCGTACAGCGGGCCGGCCTCCCCCTACTGGGCGAGCAAGGCGTTCCTCGGTCTGCTGCTGCCCGCCGACCACCCCGTCTGGACGGCCGCGGAGGAGCCGGGCCCGGTGGACACCGCCGACCGTGTGCTCGCCCTGCCCGGCCCCGGATGGCTGCTGCACTCCACCGCCGCCGACGGCATCGTCCGCCTGGTGAACCACGGCAGCGACCGCCAGCCACCACCGCCCGCCGCTCTTCCCACCAGTCCGCACTACACCCGGCTCGCCTACTCCACGGCGACGGCTCCACAGACACCACCCGACGACACACCCGTCGTCGCTGACCACCACATCGCCGTCCTGGGGCCCACCGGAGCCTCACTGCGCCGCCGTATCCACCCGCTCCACCTCACGGGCCGGTCGGCCGGCTCCTGGCACGAAGCCGAGGACCCGGACGCGTTGGGTCACGCGACTGGGCGCATCTCGACCGTGAGCGTGGTACACGGACCGTGGGAGATACGGATTCACCACGTCCGGGCGGCGGCCGGCAGCACGATCCGGGAGAGCGGCTGGTCCGTGGCCGACGGCTCCCCCTGCACTGCCGAGACGAGTCCCGGCCGGGCACTGGTGCGCCGTGCCGACGGCCTGACGAGCGTGCTGAGGGGACTCCTGGGGTGGAGCGGGGACGCCGTACTGCCCGAAGGGGACGTCGTCCGGGGCAACGGCCTCAACGCCTACGGCGACCACTCGGCCGTGCCGACGCTCACCCTCGCCCGCCATCCCGGCGGCACGCACGTCCTGGCGACACTCGTCGTCCTCACGAAGGACCCGGCGCTGCTTGGTGACCAGGACGCCCTGTGGCGCGGCTGCGCCGCGCGGCTCGCTCCGGACGGCTCGGTCGAGGTCTCCTTCCCCGACGGCCGGCGCGAGAAGGCGCCGTCGTGTCGTCTGCCGGGGCCGTCGGAGGGATGAGGCGTCGCGGTCAGGCGATGCGGCACAACCACGGCAGCCGGGCCGGCGGGGCGTCGACCGTGGATATCGTCGGTCCTTCGGCGATCCGGCCGTCGTCGGCCTGCCAGGTGCCCGGCGAAAAGATGGCTGTCTGGGACGTGGCGCTCACCGGCTTGTTCCACGAACCTATGGGACGCCGCTGACGCTGCTGCGCGTGACCGTCAGACGTCACCGGGAACAGGCGGCTCGCGGCATCAGTAGCTGAGCCTTTCACGGGTGCGGGCCTGGTGTTCGCCGCGGGGACGCAGAACGCCAACGGTTTCCTCGTCGGCTGGTTCCGTCGCAGTCGGCGCCGAACGTCACGGGGCCGTCACCGGGAAGCGCGTGGACGTCCGCGGTCATCAGGTCGGCTGCACGGCGGCGGAGACGGCCTGACGGCCCGCCTTCGGCGTACGGACGGACTCCGGTCCGGGGGGCAGGGGGCTCGATCCGCGCCCACTGCGCGCGGTCAACGGCATACCCGGACCGACAACCGGCTGATCCGAACGAAACCGCCTACGCCGACCGGAACGATGCCGACGCAGCGCACCCGGTGCGCAAGGGCACCAGTTGGGCCTGGTACGAAACTGCTGAACCGCCGGCTTTCGGGAGAGAACGCGGGATGGGGGGCCGGCGGTGCGACCGCCGGCCCCCCACGGTCCCGTGTTACTCCGTGACGATCGGGCCCACGTACTCCAGGGTCCAGGTCTCCTGGAACTCGGGCTGGGGTGTGGTGAGTACGATCTGGGCGCCGCGGTGTCCGGCGCGCAGGCTGAGGCCCTTGTCCGAAAGGATCTTGACTCCGCCGATGACCGGCTCGAAGGTGAACTTCGCCCATTCGGTGCGCGGCACGCCGTTGACCCAGAGCTTGTCCTCGGTGACGACGAGACCTGCGGCGTTGTGATAGGCGAGGTGGATCACGTACGGTGACGCTGGTTCGGGCTCTTGCCCGGCCTCGGGGTAGTCGATGACCCACTCCTGCTCGATCGGCAGCGGGTTCAAGCGGTCGGTGATAACGGGGGCACCGTGCTTGACGGCGTACTCGGTGGCGGTCACCAGGCTGGTGGGGCCGATGATGTGGGCGTGGATCTTGTACCTGCCGGGCTTGACCGGGATCGAAGTCATGGGCGGGACTTCCTCTCTCACGGAGGGCGTCGGGTGGGGGTCGGGCGCTACAGACAGATCTCTCACCTCGAGGCACAGTCGGCTACCGCAAGAGGGACAGATGCGGCTGACCGGATGACGGACTAGACCGTTCGGGCGCGGTTCGAACGTCCGGCCGGAGCCTTGCGGCCGGTGGGGAACAGCGGGCCGCGTGAGCCTGGAGCCAGCCGCTGCGCCTGACCGGCGACTCCGGCACCGGCAGGTCTCACATGCTCATCGCCCTGGGATCCGAGGCCGCCA
The DNA here is from genome assembly GCF_042888135.1 of Streptomyces sp. NPDC003247. NCBI lineage: Bacteria > Bacillati > Actinomycetota > Actinomycetes > Kitasatosporales > Streptomycetaceae > Streptomyces > Streptomyces sp. NPDC003247. The sequence continues at coordinate 262,540 of NZ_JBIAPF010000005.1, read as the reverse complement.
TGAAGGGATACCGCGACCGCTGCACCCTCGCCACGAAGCTGGTGAACGAGCTGGACGCCCCCGGCGTTGCCAGGGGCGGGAGGCGAGTGACGTGGTGCGGGGGCGGTGTCTTTGGCCATCGGGTTGAGAGCGGTACGCAGCGGTCCGCTGTCCGAGAGCGCCCGGGTAGGGGTGTCCCTCCAGGTATGCCTGCATGTTCGCCAGGATGCCGGCGACACGGCGCGGCCCCCAGGAACGGACGCCGGCGTTCACGGGGGCGCGGTGGTGACGAAGTTCAGGATCTGGACGTCGCGCAGGAGGAGGTAGGGCTCCAGGAGGCGGGAGAAGTCGGTGGGCCAAGGGGCGCACCTGGGTGTAGCCGTCCAGGTAGGCGCGGGCGAATTCCTCGTAGCCGCCGGGTTCGGTGTGGGCGATGCGGAGGACAGGACGGTGGCGATGTCGAGGAGTTAATCGAGCCGACGTTGACGGCCTGGAGAAAGGCTCGGCTCGACCGCAGGCCCACCGGGCAGCCGACCAAGGTCGACCTGCGCGACGTATTCAACGCACTCCTCTACATCAACCGCACCGGAATCCCCTGGAAATACCTCCCGCACGACTTCCCCAACCACGGCAGTGTCTACGCCTACTACGCCGCCTGGCGCGACGAGGGAATCCTCGCCCAGCTCAACTACGACCTGACCGGTCTGGCCCGCGTGAAGGAAGGCCGCAAGCCCGAGCCGACCGCTTCCGTGATCGACACCCAGAGTGTGAAGATCTCCACCAACGTGCCCCTGACCAGCCAAGGAACCGACGCCGCCAAGAAGATCGTCGGCAGGAAACGGGGCATCCTCACCGACACGATCGGACTCATCCTCGCCGTGACTGTCACCGCCGCGAGCCTGTCCGAGAACGCCGTCGGAATCCAGCTCCTCGACCAGGCCAAGAAGACCTACCCGACCATCTCCAAGAGCTTGTTCTTTTTCTTCCGGCCTCGAACGACGTCTCGTACTGGGTCGCTCACCTGGGGGTTTGCCGGACGTGGGGGCGGCCTTCGTCTGATCATGTGCTCCGACCAAGGCGCACGTGACCACGACGAAGGCCGTGAGGATGAGTCTGCTGTCTGATGCTGTCCGGCGGGAAGCCTTCGCGGAAGCGTCACGCTTCCGGGGCGAGTTCTACGAGTGTCTGACCGCCCGGCGTGACGAGCTGTTCGAGCTGGCGGACGCGGTGCTGTGTGCGGACGGCGCGGTGAAGTCCCCGGTGGACCTGACGCTGCTGCCCGAGCATCGTCGTGGGCACGGAGCGATGCACGGCGGCCTGAACCACGGCCGGATCGACGTCGGCCGGCTCCGGACCGTGCTGGCCGGACTGTCGCTGCCGCGTTTCGACGGCGGGCGCCTGGTCCTGGCGGTCGACGTGTCGCCGTGGCTGCGCTCGAACGCGCCGTGCTCGGCGGAGCGGCTGTTCTGCCATGTTTACGGCCGTGCGAAGACGGCCTCGCAGTTCATTCCGGGCTGGCCCTACTCCTTCGTTGCCGTGCTGGAGCCGGGTTCCACGTCCTGGACCGCGATCCTGGACGCGGTCCGGCTCGGCCCGGCGGACGACGCGACCGCGATCACCGCAGCCCAGGTGAGGGGTGTCGTCGAGCGGCTCATCGTCGCAGGCCAGTGGCGTGCCGGGGACCCGGCCATCGTGATCGTCATGGACGCGGGCTACGACGTCACCCGCCTGGCCTGGGTCCTGCGCGACCTGCCGGTCGAGCTGGTCGGCCGAGTTCGCTCCGACCGCGTCATGCGCTTGCCGAAGCCGGTCCGGCTGCCCGGGACGAACGGTCGGCCGCCCAAGCACGGCCCGGAGTTCCGCTTCACCAAGCCGGAGACCTGGCCCGAGCCCGCGATCACCACCGTCACCGACACCAGCAACTACGGCAAGGCCGAAACACAGGCATGGGACCGGGTCCATCCCCGGCTCACTCACCGCTACTCATGGCTCGACCACGACGGTGAACTTCCCTTGGTCGAGGGGACGTTGATGCGGTTGAAGGTCGAGTACCTGTCGAAGGGACGGGATGCCCCGCCGGTGTGGTTGTGGTCTTCCAAGACCGGCGCCACTCCGGACGATGTGGACCGTTTCTGGCAGGCGTTTCTCCGCCGCTTCGATCTGGAGCACACCTTCCGCTTCGCGAAGCAGACCCTGGGCTGGACCACTCCGAAACTCCGTACTCCCGAGGCGGCGGACCGCTGGACCTGGATCCTGATCATCGCCCACACCCAGCTCCGGCTCGCTCGCCTTCTCGCTGTGGACCTCCGCCGGCCCTGGGAGAAGCCCACCGCCTCGGACCGGCTCACCCCGGCCAGGGTCCGCCGGGGGTTCAGGAACATCCGAGCCCACCTCGCCTGTCCCGCCCGTGTTCCCAAACCTCGCGGCACCGGCCCCGGACGCCCGCCCGGCGCCAAGAACAAATACCGGGCACCCCGCTACGACGTCGGCAAGACCGTCAAACGCCCCGAGACCCTCAAGGCCATCGGCAAGCCCGGCAGATCTTGGTAGATAAAGAACAAGCTAGGTCGTCCCCGCACCCGCGGGGGTAGTTCGTCCTCGTAGACCGCGACGGCGCCCACCTCGTAGTCGTCCCCGCACCCGCGGGGGTAGTTCCCCTGGCACCCTGTCAGTCCCCGCGGCTACCGTGTCGTCCCCGCACCCGCGGGGGTAGTTCCTGGATGAGGTTGCCGGGGGGCTGCTGCCGCCCGTCGTCCCCACACCCGCGGGGGTAGTTCGGTGGACATCCGCTGGTTGAAGGACCCGGCGGAGTCGTCCCCGCACCCGCGGGGGTAGTTCCGGGATGACCGAGGCGTCCCGCCGTTCGCGGGGGTCGTCCCCGCACCTGCGGGGGTAGTTCGCTCTACGAGGTCGGCCCCACACTGATCGGCGCGTCGTCCCCGCACCCGCGGGGGTAGTTCCTGGTGCTCATCAGACCTGCTCCTCCGCGCGGGGTCGTCCCCGCACCCGCGGGGGTAGTTTCCGCCAGCTCGTCGACCTGTGCAGCGCCTGCGCGTCGTCCCCGCACCCGCGGGGGTAGTTCCTTCGTCGGCGCGACGAACGTGCCGTAGCTGCTGTCGTCCCCGCACCCGCGGGGGTAGTTCTCTCCGGCCCTCATCCACGATCACCTCGGAGGGGTCGTCCCCGCACCTGCGGGGGTAGTTCCGCAGTCCGCAGATTCGTGTACGCGGTCATCGTGTCGTCCCCGCACCCGCGGGGGTAGTCCGGGAGAACAGCGCATGAGCGTCTACGGAGTCAGGTCGTCCCCGCACCCGCGGGGGTAGTTCCTCGCAGGTGACGGAGGCCACGTACGCGTCATGGTCGTCCCCGCACCCGCGGGGGGAGTTCGGCCGGGGTCGAGTGCGCGGTGCGGCTGGACGGGTCGTCCCCGCACCCGCGGGGGTAGTTCGGCGGCTCGGACTGCCGCGGGCAAGGCCGGCGTGTCGTCCCCGCACCCGCGGGGGTAGTTCGACGCGCGCGACGACGAACAACGGCTACGCCTCGTCGTCCCCGCACCCGCGGGGGTAGTTCCGCGTCGATGAGCACCTGGACTCCAGGGTCGTCGTCCCCGCACCCGCAGGGGTACTTCCCGGGGCACTTCCCCCCAGGACGCGCGACCGGCCGTCGTCCCCGCACCCGAGCGTGAAACAGTCGAAAAGTCATTCGTCCAGGCCAAATGACCTGCGACGGCCGGACGGGGCAGGTCACGGCGTTGACTGGTCTTTTCCGGAACAGCTGACCGCAGCGAAGCTGCCCGACGAAGCGCCCGGCCCACGGCAGTCACTCAGCGCGTCTGCCGCAGTGGCGGGCTTCTCCGCGTTGTCGCCGGTAATGACGGCCCTGCCTGGGGAGAATCTGGGGCGTATCCGTGCCGCTGAAGAGCGCGTGGGGAGAACCGACCGTATAAGACGGCACGCCCGTGAAAGACCCTGAAAGACGTAACTGCCCGGGTCGGCCACGGGCGTTGTCGAATCACCACAGGTCTAGGCCACTAGCTGGACAACTTCACAACGTAGTCCTCCGGGCCAGGAGCCCGAGCTGGTTCCGCGCTGGCGTGAAGCCTGACCAGCGCTGTCCAGTCTTCACCTACGGCAGCAATCAGCAGCCCGCAACATAGCCGAGAATCGCCGGTTAGCCAAACCGGCGCTGGGCCGGATGATGGAACTGCAACCGCCACCGACAAGTCGAGTCGGGCGATGAGGTGTTGCGCTAGATTCTTGAGGAAAAATGACAGTTCAGTTCATGAGCGTACGAGAAACGGCTACATTCCTGAACGTGTCCGCATCGTGGATCTATAAAAATGCGGCACGTGCAGGACTCGCCCCTTACAAATTTGGATCAGGCGTTAACGCAAAGATCCGATTTAGAAGGTCGGACATCGAGGCGTGGGTCAGGCAACAGCGCATCCCATAGCAACCACGTTGCCGACTCAGCCTTACCATTTTACGCATTACCGCTGCAGGCATTGCCCAATACATGATCGGAGATGTCTTCCTCTGTGTCTCGCTCGTTGATTCGCGGAATGGGCTCGTTCTTTAAAACATGTGAGCATCCGCAGTCCCGGTGGTCGAAGTGCCCACACCTCTACAAGATCCGGTACCGATCGGCGGCAGGGAAGCAGGTAGAGGAGTCGGGATTCGCAACCCAGGAAAAGGCAATCGGGCGCCTGACGGAGATCTACCACGACAAGAAGGCCGCCGGTCCGCGAACGCAGTCACAGGCTCAGCGGCTCTCGACTTACGGGGCAATGCGGTTCGAGGAATACGCAACTGAGTGGAAGGCCAACCAGCGGGACCTGAGCCCAAGCTCGCTCCGACACCTGGAATCCCTGCTACAGCACCACCTCTTTCCCGCGCTGGGCAACCGGCGGATGAGCACGTTCGATCACAAGGTTGTAGAAGGCTTCATCCAGACCATGGAGCGCAACGGGGTTGGTTTGGCCACCCAGTCCAACGCTTTCGACAAACTGAAAGCAGTTCTGCTCGACGCCAACCGGTTGGGCCTGTTCGACGAAAGCCCCCTCCGGGGCATAAAGGCACCGCAATACTACCCCGAGCGCGCAGCCATTCCATCGCCGGAGCAACTGCGAAGGATAGGCACTGCCGGCGACGACGCCTTCATGTTGATCGTTGACCTGATGAGCGGCTGTGGTCTGCGCAATGGCGAGGCGGCCGCGATCAACCTCGGTAACATCGTGGCAGACGATGTCTACCGGGTCACAGAGCAGGTCAACCAAACCACAGGCGAGTACGCGCCAATCAAGCACCGTAAGGCAAATGACTACCGCGACGTGCCTCTGCCAGTCCGTGTCAGGGAGACCATCGAGTGGTACGCGGCCAAGCACGGCACGGTCAACGGCTACCTGCTACGTCACCCGAGCGATCCAGCCCGCGCGTTCCCGCACTACTGTCTCAGCAATCAGTGGCGGCGCATCAAAAGGAAGGCGCAGGTGGACATCCCCCCGGGGATGGTGATCTACGGATTCCGGCACTTCTTCGCTTCCAACTGCCTCACCCACGGCATACCCATTACCGACGTCGCTGAGTGGATGGGACACAAAAACATCGCCATTACCTTCAAAACTTACCGCCACCTGATGCCGGGGACGGTCAGCAAAGCCGCGAGAGTCCTTAGCCTGGACCTCGCCGTTTAGTCTCACCTGCTGGCAGAGCGGGGCGACGATCCACCCGACCGTGGGCCCTGCGCGGGCCTACGCTCCCGTTTGCCGGCGTCAGCCATGCGCCCCCCATCACGGGCCGCGCCAGAACGGCCGCGGAGGCACTGGAAGGCGGCGGAAGCTACGACTTCCCATCCAGCCGGTCTCCTACAGGGGGTGGCCCTGCGCGGCGCTTGTTCGAGCCCTCGTCACGCGGTAGCGAGCACTTCTCTGCTCAGACAGCCAGGTTGAGGTTGAGCACCTTGGCGGCCGTACTGATCGAGCCGGGCATCAAGTGCCGATAGATCTTGAACGTGACGTCAAGACTCTTGTGCCCCATCCACTCGGCGACGTCCGTGATCGGAATACCGTTACTCAAGCAGTTCGACGCGAAGAAGTGGCGGTTTCCGTAGAGCACCATCCCCTCCGGGATGTCCACTTGGCCCGCCGCCCTGATCCGCCGCCACTGATTGTCCATGCCCCAGTGCGGATACGGCTTGCCGGGGTCGGTGGGCTGACGCAGCAAGTAGCCGTCGACCGTTCCGTGTGTCTCGGCGTACCACTCGATCGTCGCCCTGACCCGAGCGGGCAGGGGAACATCGCGGTACTCCCCCGCCTTCCTGTGCTTGAGCGGCCCGTACTGCCGGGTGGACAGGATGACCTGCTCGGTGACCCGGTAGACGTCGTCAGCAACGATGTTGTTGAGGTTCACGGCCGCTGCTTCGCCGTTCCGCAGGCCACAGCCGCTCATCAGGTCGACGATCAGCATGAAGGCGTCGTCGCCTGCGGTGCGTATGACGCGCAACTGCTCGTGGGACGGGATCACGGCTCGCGCGGGGTCGTACTGCGGCGGCTTGACGCCGGCTACCGGGTTGTCGGGGAAGATGCCGAGCCGGTGTGCGTCGAGAAGGATGGAGCGCAGCTTGTCGAAGGTGTTGGCCTGGGTGGCCAGTCCCACGCCGTTGCGCTCCATGGTGCGAATGAAGCCGTCAACCACCTTGTGGTCGAAGGAGTGCATCCGTCGACTGGCGAGCGCCGGATAGAGATGGTGCTGCAGAAGCGAGTCGAGGTGCCGCATCGACGCGACGGCCAGGTGCCGTTGCCCGGCCTTCCACTCCTCGGCGTACTCCTCGAACCGCATCGCCCCGTACTTCTGGATGCGATCCGCCTTCGACTGGGATCGCGGCGCCGCCTTCTTCTCCTTGTAGACCTCCGTCAAACGGTCGATGGCCTTGTCGCGGTCCGCGAACCCCGACTCCTCGACCTGGTTCCCGGCCGCTGCCCGGTACCGGATCTTGTAGGGGTGCGGGCACTTCGACCACCGAGACCGCGGATGCTCGCACTCCTTGAAGAACGAGCCCATCCCCCGAACCAACGAATCCCGCGCCACGGCCGACCGACTCCTCGCGACTGATGCTGACCTTTTGCTGACCAGGAGCAGTCGGACGTGCCGTTGACCTGCGTAAACAGCGACGTACTGCGATATGTGGTGGAACTTCGTCGGCCGCTCCCAGGACGAGATCGCACAGGCTCGCGAGGACTGGATGAAGGGGGCACGTTTCGGTGAGGTGAAGGGCTACGACGGGGACCCGCTGCCCGCACCGGAGCTGCCGGCCACGCCTCTCAAGCCGCGGGGAAGGGTGCGCTGACCCGGGGTGACAGAGCATCCGGTCGAGAGGCTCCGAGGTCGCCCTACTGGGAACCGTCGTCGCAGGTCGACGACTCGGGTGATGGTGGGCAGCCAACAGATCCAGGTGACGGTGAACAAGCATCCGCCCTCTTCCGATCCGCGCCTCCTCTGCCTGGTTCGGAGCGGGCGATTCCAGGGTGGGATCAATCGCCAGGGGGCCGCCGGTGGCGGGGGACACGCGATGGCCCTGGCTCACATTCGGTGGTGATGGTGGGTGGCGCTACCCGAGGAGGGCGCGGTGGCGGAGGAGGGTGAAGCCTGCTCTGCCGTTCATCTGGCGTGCGATCCGCTTGGTCTTGATGTTGGCGCCTTCGGTGGGGCCGTTGCTGTACGGGAGGGTGAGCGCGGCGATCACGGCGTCGCGGTCTCGCTCAAGGCCGCGGGCGAAGCTCCTCCTGTATGACGTCAGTCGGGTCATCTCTGGGCAGGCGGCAGTGAGCTTGGCCAGGAGGTCATGATGCTCGGCCGCCAGCGATCCGCGGCCTGGACCTCGGCGGACAGTGCGCGATGGGGCGCCTCACCATACGTCACCGAGCCGTCGCGGCACACGACCTCGACGCCCGGATGCCCGCGCAGCCACCTAGCACGTTCTCCAGTGTGTCGGCCGTGCAATCGGGCGGCACGTCGATCCGCTCGTGGGTCTCGGCATCGATCACCACGGTGGCACAGCGGGTGCCGCCGACGCAGAGCGAAGTCGTCGACGCCGATCGAGCGCAGCCAGCACACGTGCTCCGGCCCGGCCGGCTTTCACCGATCGGTTCGGAATGAGGTTCGCAGGCGGCGGAGGCGTATGAGACCGGGGGCCGCGCGTGCGGGGGGTCGGGGCGCTTGGTGGTGGCCACGGCGTCGGTGCAGGTGGCTCCGGGGTGGGCTGGGGTCCACTCCTCGACGTCGAGCTTCCAGGTGCCCGCAGTCAGTGCGGCGGGCAGGCCGCCGATCTTCGCGCTCGCCTTGCTGAGTCATTTTTCGCCCTGACCCGGCCGGATCCGGATCCGGATCCGGCCGGGTCAGGGTGCCGTCCCCGAGCCTCCTGGCACGTGTTTGACCGGGCGCGTGCCATATGGCGGCACGACGATTGCGCCTTTGGAACCCGCCGTTGTTTGACTGGCGAGGCGTAGCACCTTGAGCCGCTGCCATGGCTCGGTGTGAGTCGGCGCCGCTCGGAGCCGACTGCCACGACAGGAGGAAGCCTCATGAACAGGTACGTCGAGGAGTTCGGGTTGGAGGTCGTCTTCCGGCCCGCGAACCCGCTGTCGGATTCCGTGCCGCCGGTGGCCGACGCCGAGCCCGGCCGGGTGGTCCTTGAAAAGGGTTCGGTGCATGCCGAGGGCGCCTACCCGCTGCCGTGCGACATCGTGCTGGACCGTGACGTCGCGATACCGATGCGGGACGGCAATCACCTGCGGGGTGATGTGTTCCGACCGGCCGGAGAGGAGCCCGTACCCGTCATCGTCGTCTACACGCCGTACAGCAGGAGGGGCGGCTGGTGGAACGCGAACATGGATGTGAAGAAGTTCGGCGTGCCGGCCGAGTGGGTGTCCGGCCTGCAGTCCTTCGAGGCGCCGGACCCGGGATACTGGTGTGACCACGGGTACGCCCTCGCGATCGTGGATGCCGCCGGAACGTCCCACTCGGGCGGGGACGAGGTCTTCGTGGGCTCCGCGTCCGCCCGGAACGCGTACGACGCGATCGAATGGCTTGCGGCCCAGGAGTGGTGCACGGGCAAGGTCGGCACTGCGGGCATCTCCCAGCTCGCCATGATCCAGTGGGCGGTCGCCGCGCTCCAGCCGCCTCACCTGGCGGCCATCGCACCGACCGAGGGCTGCATCGACGTGTACCGGGAGGTCAGCGTGCGCGGCGGCATCCCCGACACGAGGTTCCACAAGGAGGACATCACCGATCACATCTTCGGCGAGAACGCCACCGAGGACCTCGTGGCGATGGTGGAGCGGTACCCGCTGATGAACGCCTACTGGGCCGACAAGCGGCCGGCGCTCGACCGGATCGAGGTCCCCGCCTACGTCGTCGCGAGCTACACCAGCCCGCTCCACCCCCACGGCACCTTCGAGGCCTTCCGCACCATCTCCTCCACGGACAAGTGGCTGCGGGTGCACAACGACCAGGAGTGGATCGACGGCGCAGACCCCCATCACGTCGCCGACCAGCGCGCGTTCTTCGACCGCTATCTGAAGGACCTCGACAACGGCTGGGAGGACACGCCCCGCGTCCGCCTGGCGGTGCTGGATCCGGGCGGCACGGACCGCGTGGGCCGCGCCGAGGAAGACTGGCCGCTGCCGCGGCAGCAGTGGCGGACGCTGTACCTGGACGCGGCGTCCGGCGCACTGGCGGACGACAAGCCTTCCGAGTCGGTCGCGGAGTACACCGGTGACGACCTCCGGGCATCCGTGCGGTTCTCCACCACCTTCGACGAGGACACCGAGATCACGGGCTATCTCAACCTGCACCTGTGGGTCGAGGCGGCCGACGCCGACGACATGGACCTGTTCGCGGCCGTCTACAAGGAGGACGCCGACGGCCAGCTGCTGCACCACATCACCCTCCGGGCACCCGAGGCGCGAGCCTTCGTGCAGTCGTTGGAAGAGGACGGCAAGCTGCCGGCCACGCTCAGCTACACCGGTCCGGTCGGTCGGCTGCGGGTCTCCCACCGCGCCTTGGACCCCGGGCGATCGACTCCCTCGGAGCCGTTCCTGACGCACACCTCCGAGGAACTGCTGACCCCGGGAGAGTGCGTGCCTGTCGAGCTGTCGCTGTGGCCGACCTCGATGGTGGTGCACCCCGGTGAGCGGCTGATCGTCGAGATCGCGGGGCACCCGGTGGGTCCCCTGGCCGGCCACGATCTGCCCGGCGCCGATCTGCACCTCAAGACCCGCAACCGTGGCGCGCACCGGATCCGCACGGGCGGCGAATACGACTCTCACCTGCTTCTTCCTGTGGTCCCCTGATCCACGGGCACGGGCGGTCGGGGCACGGCATGACCTTGTCCCGACCGCCGTTGCCGTGTGCGCCCACTCTGATCCGCTCCGGCGACGGACCGGAACCCGTGCGTGTTCCGTACAGCGGCAAACGCGATCTCCCAGAACTCCACCGACTCACTGTCGGGGCTTCGCTCCGCGACGTTCCCAAGCCTGAGCCGCGGCAGGGCTGGTGGCTGGTCCGCGCCGGCGCCTTCCGACCCGGACTCCGGAAATGGTGACGAGACGCTGACCCTTGACAGGGCGCTGCTGTCCGATCAGCACGACGGGACCTTCACCGAGTACCCGACCGTTCCGACGCTCGAGTCGCTCCGCCCCGGCGGCACGGTCGTGATCGTCGGTGTGACGAGCGGCATGAACCCGCCCGCCGCCCCGGGACACGTCTTCTGCCTCCAGCAGCGCATCCTCGGCTCTGTCGGCTGCGCCGGCAGTGAACTGGGCTACACGGGATGCCGTCCGGTTTACATCCCCAAAACGGTCTCTTATGCTGGACGCGCGTCCATTTTAATGGGCGGTACGGTCGTCACCGGAGTCGCCATGCCAGTTCCCGCCTCGATGTCCGCGCCTGCCTCCGACATACCGCCGGACGAGGCCGCCTCTGTCGAGCCCTCCCAGACCGCGGTGGACAAGGCGCTGGTGCTGCTGAAGTCGCTCGCCGAACTGGACGGGGAGATCGGTGTCAGCGAACTGGCCCGTCGCACCCGGCTGACGAAGTCGACCGCGTTCCGCCTGCTGGGCATCCTGCAACGCAACGACCTCGTCGAGCGCGTCGGCAGCAACTACCGGCTGAGCTCCCAGCTTTTCGACATCGGCGCCCGGGTCTATGGCCCCACTCCCTGGGTTCTGCAGGAACGCCTGATGCCCTACCTCGCGGACCTCTACGAGCTGACCCACGAGACCGTGCATCTGGCCACGCTGCACAGCACCGACATCGTGTACGTCAACAAACTGCAAGGTCACCGGGGGACGCGCTCGCCCTCCCGGATCGGCGCTCGGCTGCCCGCCTACTGCACGGCCGTCGGCAAGGCACTGCTCGCTTTCGACCACAGCGCGGCAGAAGCCGCGATCGCGGGCGGGCTGATGCCACGCACGGAGAACACCTGTACTGATCCCGATCAGCTCAGGGCCGAACTACAACGCATCCGGCAGGAGGGCATCGCCTACGACCGCCAGGAGGCCGTCCCCGGCCTTACCTGTGTCGCCGTCCCCGTCATGGGCTCGGCGGGGCGCCCCGTTGCAGCACTCTCCGTCTCGGGTGCCCCACGTCGCTTCGCCCCCGCCCGCTTCGCGCCGGCGCTGCGGCGTGTGGCTTACGAGGCGGGACGCGCGATGAACGCGGCTGCGCCGCTCCGGCAGGCGCCGCCCTCGGGTCTCGACGGTCTGCCGACGGCCTGAGCCCGGGACGCCATCCGTCTGCGTCCACAGTCTCGGCCTCATGGCCCGCAGTCCCCTGCGGGCTCAGTCTTCCCCGTGCGTACGGGCCACCAGGTTCGCCGAGCCCGTACCCGGCTGCACCCGCGGGACACTCACCACGATGTGTACGAGCCCTTCGCCTTCCAGGGCCTCGTACACATGTGGCCGGTCTGCCGGGAACCGCGCGAAGTCACCGGCCTCAAGCTCGATCGGACTGTCGGCGGGGCCCACCCGCACTCGTCCGCTGATCACGTACAGATGTTCCAGGGTCCCCACCCGGTGGGGCTCGGACGGTTCCGCCTCCCCGGCTCGGGCCTTGATCCGAACCACATAGTTCTCGATGACACCGGATCCGTAGATGTGGTCCAGCGGCCGCGCCTGATATCCACCGTGCTCCTGCCACACGACCTGGTCGCCCCGCTGCACGATCATCACTTGTTCCGGCTCCGCGACCAGCCGCGTCATCGGTACACCGAGCGCGGCGGCGATGGCGAACAGCGTGTCGAGCGTCGGGTTGCCCATCCCCTGTTCCAGCGTGGACAGCGTCTGCTTCGCCACTCCGGCCTGCCGCGCCAGCTCAGCCAGCGACAGTCCCCGTTGTTCCCTGAGCAGACGTACGTTCCGCGCCACCAGGGCGTTTCCTCCAGACACGAGGCCACTCTATTGGACCCGGCACCCCGACCGGTGATCACCGGGGCGCAGCGCGCCGACGCAGGAGACGCACAGGTCACGCCCCGCCCGTGGTGGGCCTGCTGAGACGGCCGCCGTTGCGGCCCTGGAGCCGGTCCTGGAACTTCCATGCCTGCCGGTCGAGAAACGCTCCACCGTGAGAGCCGCGGTGAGACCCGACTTGGTCTTCCGGACCCCCTGGTGGAGCCGGCGGAGGCCTTCGGCGGGGCGCAGGGACGACGACCGCCGGAGGGCGTGCCGCTCCTCAGCCGTCGCCCCGGGGCCCCGACTTGGCCAGAGTCTCGGACGGCAAGGTGCCGAAACGTTCGCGGTACGCGGCGGAGAACCTGCTCAGATGAGTGAATCCCCACCGGCGTGCTGATTCGGTCACCCCGGCGGTGCCGGCCAGCAGCTCCTCGTGGACACGTTCCAGGCGCGCGTTGCGGACATACGTCATCGGGGACACGCCGACGTGCTCCCTGAAGCCCTCCTGGAGGCGGCGGGCGCTGATCCCGGCGACCTCGGCCAGGTCCCCGACGGTGTAGGGGTCGTCGGGGCGGGCGTCGATCAGCTTGATCACCCTGAGCACCGTGCGGGGGCAGGCGGGAGGTTCCGGCCGCCGCAATGCCTCGGTGTAGTTGTGTGAGTGAGCCAGCAGCAGGCCGCTCACCAGCAGCCGCTCGTAGTGCTGCCGGAATGCCTGCTGGTCGATGAGCCCGCTGCCGCTGTCCGACTCGGCGAGGTACAGGTTCAGAGCGTTCTGCCAGCTGCGGGCCGACGCCGATGTGAGATCGAAGCCGAGCGCGAACTCCAGCGGTGTCTGCAGCGGGCGGCCCAGGAGAGCTTGCAGCTCCGTCTCCACGACGCCCCGGTCGATCTTGATCCCGAGCTGTTCGGAACCGTTCTCGCAGCTCAGGAGGTGGTGCTGCTGGGTGGGAGCGAAGACCATGGCGCTGCCGGCCGTGAACGTCATCCGCTGGTCCCCGGAAGCCGCTTCGACGGACCCTCGCAGGACGACGTTGACGTGGTAGTGGGACGGCGTCCGGTCGGGATCGACGCGAGTCCGCTGGCCGAAACGCATCACACCGACGGTGACGTGTTCCGAGCGGGTGCCGCGCAGCTCACCTCCGGGGCCGCCGTCACCCCTGAGCGGGGTGACGTCCGCGGGATAGAACAGGTCGTTGAGGCGTTCGCGGAAGTCGTCGAAGCCGGTATCGCGGCACAGCACGTGACGCGTCAGTAGGGAACGGCCCATCCGGACATCCTCGCCTCCGGCTCGTCTCCCTGGCAAGAGCCGACGTCATCGGACAGGAGGCGTCGCCGCGGCACCGGCGCGATCGAGGATGCCCTCCGGCACCTGGACAGGGCGCCGTTCAGGTTCCCGACACGCAGCTGAAACTTCATCGCGGTAATCGGACAGCCCGCCGCGCCCATCGGATATCGCCCTGAGCTGCTGCTTCATACCTTTGCACCAGCTTGAACGCCTGGAGCCCGCCCCTCCCTCCGGAGGATCTCGGGTGGTCCCCCGCTCGATTCAAGGAGGAATCGTGCCCGAATCGATCCACGACGTGGCGATCGTCGGCTGTGGTCCCGTCGGACTGACACTCGCCCTGCACCTCGGCAGAGCGGGACACGACGTCGTCGTGGTCGACAAATATCCCGAGCGCTTCCCCCTGCCCCGCGCGGTGGTGTGCGATCACGAGGCCCGCCGCATATACCAGAGCGCCGGCGTGGGAGAGGCCATCTCACGGATCTCCGCTGCGGTCCCGGACTGGTACGAATGGCACAACCAGCACGGCGAGACCCTGGTGAAGATCAAATGGTGGGGAGACGGACTGTCCGGCTGGCCCGAGACGAGTTTCTACTCCCAGCCCGAGGTGGAAGGGGTGCTCGAAGACGCCGCCGTGGCGCTGCCCACCGTCTCCGTGCGGCGAGGGCTCGAAGCCGTCCGGATCGAGGAGTCCGCGGACGACGTCGAGCTGACGCTCACCGATCCGGACGCGGGGGAGCACAGGATCCGGGCGCGCTACGTGATCGGTGCGGACGGAAGCAACAGCTTCGTGCGTGAGCAGATGGACACGTCGGTCACCGATCTGGGGTTCTACTTCGACTGGCTCATCGTCGATGTCGTCGAGGACGAGCCGCGTACCTGGTCCCCGATGAACCTTCAGGTCTGCGATCCGGCCCGCCCGCACACCATCGTCGCCGGTGGCCCGGGGCGCCGCCGCTGGGAGTTCATGCGGCTGCCCGGAGAGTCGATCGACGAACTCAACACGGCGGAGACCGCCTGGCGGCTGCTCGAGCCGTGGGGACTGACCCCGGACAACGCGGAACTCGAACGGCACACCGTCTACACCTTCCAGGCCAGATGGGCCGACCGGTGGCGGCGGGGACGGCTGCTCCTGGCGGGTGACGCGGCGCACCTGATGCCGCCGTTCGCCGGACAAGGGCTGTGTTCCGGACTTCGTGACACGGCCAACCTCGCGTGGAAGCTCGACCTCGTCCTGCGGGACGTGGCCGGCGAGGCGCTCCTGGACACCTACACGTCGGAGCGCTCGGACCACGTCCAGCACGCGATCCAGACCTCGATCGCGCTGGGGCGGGTCATCTGCGTCACGGACACCGCCGAGGCGGCGGAGCGCGACCAGCGCATGATCACCACCGGCGGCGACCCGGCCACGGCACTGCCGCCCCTCCCGCCGGCCATGCTCGGACCGGGGGCGACCTCGTCGTCCCAGTCCGCCGCCAACATGATGGCGGGGCATCTGTTCCCCCAGTTCACGGTGACCCGCGCTGGACGGACCGGTCGCTTCGACGACGTGGTCGGCACGGGGTTCCACATCCTCGCCACGGTCGACACCACCGCCCTGCTCTCGCGTGAGCAGCGTCGTTTCCTGCGGGATCTGGGCGCGAAGCTCGTGCACGTCGTCGCCGACGGCACGGTTCCGGGCACGGACGGGGCAGAGGGTTCCGTGACCGACACCACCGGTGCCTGTCTCGCGCTTCTCAGCGACCACGGTGCGCAAGTGGTCGTGGTCCGACCCGACTTCTACGTCTACGGGGCCCGCGCGCAGGCAGAGGAACTCGGCGGACTCCTCGATGAACTGAAGCGGTCGATCGGCGCACCCGCCACCCTCGACGAACACTCTGTACTGCAGGAGGCATGACATGCCCGACATCGACAAGGCCGCTGGAGCCATCACCACCGAGGTCGTCGAGAGTTTCCGGGACACGGACGACCCCCGGCTGAGGGAACTGCTCGGAGGGCTGGTCCAGCACCTGCACCGTTACATCCGGGAGTACCGCCCCACCCTTGAGGAGTGGGAGCGTGCCGTGGAGTTCCTCACCGCTGTGGGACAGAAGTGTGACGACACACGACAGGAGTTCATCCTGCTGTCGGACGTACTGGGCGTCTCCATGATGGTCGAGACGGTGAACGAACAGGGCGGCGGCACCGAGAGCACGGTCCTCGGACCTTTCCACGTCGTGGAGTCACCGGCGCGGAACAGCGGGGACAGCATCGACCTCATGGGCGGCGGAACCCCCTGCGTCGTGTCCGTACGGGTGGCCTCGGCCGACGGCAGCCCGCTCGCCGGTGCGAGCGTCGATGTGTGGCAGTGCACGGAGGAAGGCTTCTACGACGTGCAGCAGCCCGACGTGCAGCCATTGGGCAACGGACGCGGCCTCTTCCGGACCGACGGCGAAGGCCGCCTGTGGTTCCGCACGGTCGTTCCGAGCCACTACCCCATCCCGACCGACGGGCCGGTGGGAGCACTGTTGGAAGCCACCAAGCGTCACCCGTACCGCCCCGCCCACATCCACTTCATCGTAGAAGCGGAGAAGCACCGGCCGCTGACCACCCACATCTTCGTCGCGAACAGCCAGTACATCGACAGCGATGCCGTGTTCGCCGTCAAGGAGAGCCTGGTCGTCGACTTCCCCACGGTCGATGACCAGGAAACGGCCGGCCAGTACCGAGTGACCTCTCCGTTCCGCATGGCGGAGTTCGACATCGTCGTCGAGCCCGAGACCGAGGAAGCCGCCCGATGAACACACCGTTCGAATTCGCCTACCAAGCCCTGCCCATGCGCGTCGTGATGGGCCCCCACGCTCTCGACCGGCTCGCCGACGAGATCGACCGGGCCGGTCTCAAGACGGTCATCGTGCTCTGCTCTCCCGAACAGGAAGAGCTCGCCCGGACCGTCGCGGCCCTGATCGGCGAGCGAGCGGCCGGCATCCACCCCCATGCCCGGATGCACGTACCCGTCGAGTCGGCGGCCGCGGCCGCCGAGCATGCCGCGGCCCTCGACGCGGACGGTTGCGTCGCTGTCGGTGGCGGCTCGGCGATCGGCCTGGGCAAGGCGGTCGCCCTGCGCCACGGCCTGCCGATCATCGCCGTACCGACGACCTATGCCGGATCCGAGATGACATCGGTGTGGGGACTGACGGAGGACGGCGTCAAGCGCACCGGGAAGGACCCCCGCGTCCTGCCGGTCTCCGTGCTGTACGACCCCGCGCTCACCGTGACGCTGCCGGCGGCCGTGTCCGCGACCAGCGGCATGAACGCCATCGCGCATGCGGTCGAAGCCCTGTACGCGCCGGACGCCTCACCGGTCATCGACCTGATGGCCGAGGAAGGCGTCCGGGCCCTGGCAGCCGCCCTCCCGGATGTCGTCGCCGACGGCACCGACATGGAGGCCCGGTCCCGGGCCCAGTACGGTGCCTGGCTGTGCGGCGCCTGCCTCGGCGCCACCACCATGTCGCTGCATCACAAGCTCTGCCACGCCCTCGGCGGGACACTCGACCTGCCGCACGCCCCCACCCACACCGTCGTCCTCCCGCACGCCCTCGCCTACAACCAGCCCGCGACGTCCAAGGCCGTGGCCGCGCTGGGCCGCGCCCTCGGAGACGCCTCCGACCCGGCCACGCTTCTGTGGGAACTCGCCGGCCGGCTCGGCGCCCCCCGCTCCCTGCGGGAACTCGGGATGGCTGAGGAGGACGTCGACCGGATCGTCGAGGCCGTCCTGTGCAACCCCTACGCCAACCCCCGCGAGGTGACCGCGGAAGGCCTCACCCGGCTGCTGGGCGCTGCCTGGTCCGGGGAACCGCCGGCGGCCTGACGACCGAGAGGACCACCGGGCCGTCCAGCGAGCCGTCGACCAGTTCGACGTAGCGCCGGCCCGGCCGCGCGGGCCCGGGTGGTCGTGGTCGGTGCCGTAGACCGGCGCAGCGGGAACTCGTCATCCCGGTCCATCCGTTCAGCCTCGCAGCCCCCGCTGACAGCCGGGTCCGATCACGTCAGCTGCGGAAGTCCGAGATCCAGGTGCCGCCGGTCGAACTCGGCGTCGGCACCGGCCGACCGCCCGTCCAGGTCCACGCCGTCGACTGCCGCATGACCGGCAGTCGACGCCGGCCGGTCAGCCGTGACGAAGCCCGCCGTCTCCTGGCCGGCGGACTGCGCGCCTGCGCACACTGCCGGCCCCATACCCGCATGGGCATCATGGACTTACCCGACGGAGGTATCCCGCCCCCACCCGTATGCCGCCCGAAGGAGCCCGCCGATGACGCCGGCTCCCCGCCCCCGGTCACGGAACATGACCCCGCCTCCCCCGGCCCCCGGTACCGAACAGCGCGTGCGCGCCCACCACGCCCGCGCCTCGAAGGCCCTGAACGTGCAGACGGAGCCGGGCGGGGACTTCTGAGGGCGGGCCGGGCGCACTCTGGGTTCCCCGGCCCGCACCGCCGCCGGCATCCCGGCGTGGCTGCGGCTGGTGTCCGCCCCGGCGGACAAGGCGTCGGGAAAGTTGCGGGACGGCGCCCTGGACGCGCAGCACGCTGTCGGCGACCTCGCCGGGCACCGGCCCCTCCTCCTGACCGGACACGACGCCGCCGCCGACGGCACCGCCTACCGGGCGGAGCTGTCGGAGCTGTCGGCCCGCGTCGACCAGCCGGTCCTGTCCGACGCCCCGGTCCTCCAGCACGCCCTCCAGCCGCCGGACTCCTGGTGGGCCGACCTCGCCGGGGCGCTGGAGGTGTCGGCCGTCGACACTGACCGCGTTCGCCGTACGCCAGCAGTACATGGAGCGGGCCATCCCCGAGTTCGTGGGCACTCCCGCCCCGGCCGTCTCCTGCTGGACGACAGCCCATGAGGAAGTGCACTGGGAGAACCTCACCGAACCCCTGCGGCTGCTGGCCCGGGAGGGACGGGGGCAAGCTCCGGAGGGGTTCGACTCCGCCACTCTCTACGCCTGCTCGCTGCTCCAGCCGGACACCACCCGCCCGCGTCCGCACCGTCTTCCCCGTGCTGGGCAGCCCGGCTGGCCTTGCCGCCGAGGCAACCGTGTGCGCCCAGCTGCTCCAAACCGTGGCCCGCGGCGACAACCTCGCCCTCGAAGACCAGCTCCGGGAATGGGCCGGATACCTGCGCCGCCGCAGCACCGCTCCACAGGTCCGTGACGCGGCAACGCCTGTTGCCGCGTTGTGCGCGGTCTCGTGTGCCAGCAGGTCGGAGAAGTTCTCGACCGTGGGGCTCTCGTCGTCGCTGTAACCGAAGCAGAAGGACCGCGGCAGCCCAGTGCCGCCGTTACCTGTGCAGGGGTGCTTGCGTACGGACACCCGGTGGCCAGGCTCGGGCAACCTCCTGAGCCTTCTGCGCTCCACACTCGGCAACTTGTGATCGTGGGTGTCACGCGGGCGGCGCGGACGGCTCCCGCGTCTTGCTGCCGAGCCAGAAAACGTCCTCGTCCACGAGCTCACCGGGGTACGTCCAGAGGATCTCCCATCGAAGAGACGAGATCTTCCAGGATCCTTCGCGCAGCCGGAAGTCGACCGAGTAGCGCGACACCTCGCGGACCGCGGAGTAGACGTGGCCCTCCGCCGGCGAGGGCGTACCCATCCCCGGGCCGAAGAGGGTCGTCCCGACGTCCTGCCACTGCCCGGAGGCGCTCTCGCCGTCCTCGGCCACCACGACGACCGGTGAGGTGAGCATGTGCGCACCGAGTGTTCCGCCGTTGGCCCGCATCACCTTTTCGAGGTTGGTCCAGTACCCGCGGAGGGCGTCGGACCCGGTCAGGGTGGGGCCGGCGGCGATGGTAAGGGTCACTTCGGGGTCATCGAGGTCGAAAAGCGCGAGCATGCGTTCCGCGAAGTCCGGTCCCGAAACGTTCGCCACGTAGCGTCCCATGACGTTCTGGACTTCCAGTGCGGCGCGGGCGTAGCTTCCATCGTCCATGGTGTTTCCTTATCAGGTGTTCTGAGTGTGTGGACTTGTGTCAGGACCGGATCGCCGGGGCGTCCGGGGAGGAGGGCGCGTCCGTCGTCCGTCGGTCGGAGAGGTCTCCCGTCATGGGCAGGCGCGGGATGACGACCGTCCCGATCAGCGCGGCGATCACAGCGCCGGTCAGCAGGATCCCGAACAGGAGCCGCCCGGAGTACACCGCCAACTCCGGTGTCACGAGGGCGAAGGCCGCCGCCATCAGTCGGGCGAAGGCGAGGGTGACTCCGCCCGCGCTGCCGCGTAGGAGCGTGGGGATGTATTCCTGCGTCCACACCTTGTAGATGCCCTCGCCGGCGAACGCCCCGCCGATTCCCACCAGGAAGCCGAAGATCACCAGGGCCTGCACGGTGACGCCCAGGACGACGGGGGTGGCGAACGCGGCGAGGGAGAGCAGAAGTCCCGCCCGGAAGAACACGCGGCGTGCCGGCCGGTCGACCACCCGCATGAAGAGGGCGGCGCAGACGAGGCTCACTGGGAAGCCGAGCATCGCGGCCACCGAGGCGAGGCGGACGCTGCCGCCGGCGAGTTCGGTGAACAGGTACGTGTTGAATTGGCTGACGGTGTTCACGCCGAGGTTCCACAGTGCGTAGTACAGCCCCGTGGCGAGCAGCGCCGCGAGGACCGGCGGCTTGAACATCTGCCGGAATCGGCGCGGGGAGGCGAGCCGGCCGCTGCCCGCGCGGCGCTCTGTTCCCTGGTGTGCGCGCACCCATTCCGAGGACTCCCGCATACGGCCACGCAGAACGGTGACCACGACGGCGACGAGGAAGAGATGGCCGTAGAGGAGGCGTCCGCCGAGCGCGCCCAGAGAGGCGAGGCCGATGCTGAGGACGACCGAGGCCACGATTCCGATCAGCCAGAGCACTTGAGAGAAGGCCACCATTCGTCCCTTCTGGCCTTCGGGTGCCTCTTCGTTGATCAGGGCGAGTGAGACCGGCAGATCCGCCCCGGCGGCGAGGCCGGTCAGGATCGCCCCCGCGTAGAGCATGGGCAGGGAGGCGGCGGTTCCCAGCAGACCGACGCCCACTGCGAATCCGACGAGGGTGAGGGTGAATACGCGTCGGCGCCCGTACAGGTCGCCCAGGCGGCCTCCCACCATCGCCCCGATGGCGATACTGAGAGTCAGAGCCGCCGACACGCCGCCGATGGAGCCGGCCGTGAGGCCCAGTGAGGGTTTGAGCAGGACGAGAGCGATTCCCGTGGTGACGATCGCACCCCCGTCGAGGTAGGAGGCCATGCCGGCGAGGCCGGCCGTCCGCCAGGGGGGTGGCTGCGCGGCGTGGTGATCTGCAAGCGTCATTGATTGTCCTGATCCGGCCGTGGCTGTCGGGGAGAAGGCTTGCTTCGGGGGTGCGGGGGGCTTGGTCCGTTCGTCAGGCGGGCGCGGGGCACGTCGCGCCACGGGCGGGCTCGCGCGGACAAGCGGGTCCGGGAGTGGCAGGCATGCCGAGTGGGAATCCGGGCGGCCCGAGGAGATGTTGCCTCCGAGCCGATCCGGGTGGGGTGGGTCCGAGCCGGTCGACGGCGGTGAGCGCGGGCCGGCGGGCGGGTGGCCCGATCGGCCCGCGGGCGGTGGATCGGTCGATTCCCTTCGGCTCATGGTCGACCGGGGGGCGAGGTCTGACGACCTGGGTGGTGTGAGACGGCATCCACCAGCACCTGTATGCGAGTCATGATTCACATTACGTGCGAGGTGAGATTCACATGTGGGACGGAGGGGCGTCAAGAGTCCGGTCGATAAAATGCGCTCATGCCAGAAACGCCGACCCGCACCCCGCCGGCCCTGCAGGAACGCAGCCGCCGTTCGCAGCAGGACATCCTCCAGGCGGGTTACGCGCTCCTCAAGGAGGATGGCGCAGACGCGTTGACGGTCGCGGCCGTGGCGGAACGGGCCGGCATGGCGGTGGGAAGCGTCTACCGCAGGTTCGGCGACAAGGAGCGGCTACTCCTGGCCATCCAGCGCTCCTTCACCGAGGACCTGGAAGCGGAGATCACCGAGCGGGTCTCACTGCCCCGGATGCGCGCGCTCCTCGACCCCGCGGTGGCGGTCGCCGAAGCGGTGGGAGCCTGCACGGACGCCTTCCATGCACACGAAACCCTGCTACGAGTGTTCTTCCTGCTGGGCACGCGGAATGAGGCCGTACGGGCAGAGGGTTCCAGGGTGAGCGTCGAGGGCAATCGCCGCTTCGCGGCGGCGCTGGCCCATGTGCCGGTCACCCACGCCGACCGCGATGCCGCGCTGGACTTCGCCTACCGCCTCGTCTACGCGACGATCGCTCACCGCGTCGTCCAGGGGGGCGATCTCGAGTCCGATCGGCCTCTGTCGTGGGCCGAGTTGCGGAGCCACCTCCAGTCGGCGGTCGTCGCCTATCTGCTGGGACCCCGCCGCCCCTGACGCCGGGCCGGCGGTGCTGATCCTTCGGGCGGGGTTCCGGCGGTTCCCGCCCGGCGGAGCGGTGGGCGGTTCGTCGGAGGTGCGCCGGTTCCGCCCACTCGATCTGCGACAGGTCACAATCCTCGACGGCGCGGCGGAAGCCGGAGGCATTCCGTGCGCTGCGGCTCGTCGCCCTCGAGGTCGCTCCCGACCGGCGTCGGCACACGGGTGCACGGACGCGGCTCGGTGTCGTTGAGGGCTCGTCCGGAGAGCATGGGGCGTGCTCGTGACGGGGAAGCCGGCGCGGCGGGGGCGGCTTTCGCCGCATGCGCGTCGAGCGCCTCATGGGTGGCCGCGTGGAACTGCTTGCGGGCCCCTGCCGTTCCCGCGGCCGAGATGAGCCTGATGTGGGGCCGGCTCCGAATTCGCACCGCCTCCCGTCCGCCGGTCCATCGCCTTTCGGGTGCGCCCTCCCCGCTCACAGCGATCAGGTCCCGCTGCGGCCGCTTCGTGTGGCGGGGAAGCCGGCCCCCTCATCTTTGCCGACGCGCATCTTGACAGGCGCGAAGTCCACATGTGAACCTCCACTCACATTCAATGTGAATAACAACTCACATATGAGGTCGAGGCGCCTTCGCGTGCCCGCCACGGCATCCTCGCCCCCCTTCGCCCCCACCTCACCCTCGCAACGGCGCGGGATTCCTCTGGAGGTGCTTCATGAGCCCGATCTACGACATCGCCGTCGTCGGCTACGGACCGACGGGCCTGACCGCGGCCTCACTACTGGGCCGCCTGGGCCACCGCGTGGTGGTCTGCGAGCGCTGGCCCGGCCTGTACGGCCTGCCGCGGCTGACCCACATCGACGACGAGGCTGCCAGGACGATCCAGGCGTCGGCCGACGTCGATGAGGCGCTGCGGGACTCGTCCACCTGCCACTACGTCTGGCTCAACGGCAAGGGCGACGTCCTCGTGGAGATCCCGGCCGATCCGGACGGCCGCATGGGTTTCCCGGACCACATCTCGATGTACCAGCCCGACGTGGAGAAGGCCATCGACACGCGTCTGCGCGGTTACGGAGGCGTCGATGTCCGCCAGGGCTGGGCAGTCACCGGCCTCGAACAGGACGACGACGGCGTCACCCTACGGCTGCGCGGGTGGAACACCGAGGCGGTCACCGCGGACGGACCCCACGACGAGGTCCGCGCCCGGTATGTGATCGCGGCCGACGGCAGCCGCAGCAGCGTTCGTGAACTTCTCGAAGTCGAGCGCCAGGACTTCGGGTTCAACGAGCAGTGGCTCAACATCGACACCGAGTGGCTGCGCCCGCAGCCGGCCGAGTACGCCCACGGCACGCAGTACTGCGACCCGGCGCGCGGACACATGACGATCAACATCGGCCACACCCGCCAGCGCTTCGAGTTCGCCCTGCTCCCGGGAGAGAACCGGGACGACATGACGGGAGCCGAGGCCGCCTGGCGCCTGCTTCGTGAGCACCACGACCTCGGCCCCGAAGACCTGCGTGTCGTACGCCAGTTGGTGTACACCTTCGAAGCGCGGATCGCGACCCGCTGGCGATCAGGCCGGGTCTTCCTGACCGGCGACGCCGCCCACACCATGCCGCCCTACCTCGGCCAGGGCGCCTGCAGCGGGCTGCGCGACGCCGCCAATCTGGCCTGGAAACTGGACCTGGTCCTGCGGGGCTCGGCGCCGGCCACCTTGCTGGACACCTATGAGAGCGAGCGCCGCCCGCACGTCACAGCCATCACCCATGCGGCGATCGGGCTCGGACGGATCGCCAACCTCCACGACGTCGAACAGGCGGCGGCCAGGGACGCAGCCTTCGCCGCCGGCGAGGTGCCCCCGCCTCCGCCGTTCCCTCCGCTGAACGGCGGCATCCTGCGCACCGGGACGAACGCGCCGGTGGGCACCCTCACCCCCCAGGGCCGCGTCCGGCTGGCCGACGGCCGGGAGGGCAGGCTCGACGACCTGACCGGATACGGCTTCCTCCTGGTCTGCGCGCAGGACCCGGCCGAGGCTCTCGGCCCCGAGCGGCTCGCGCGCCTGGAAAGCCTGGCCTGCGCCGTGATCGCCCTGGACGGCGTCGAGGACCTGGACCAGCGCTATACCCCCTACCTGCGGGAACTCGGCGCCACCGCCTACCTGGCGCGGCCCGACTTCGTCCTCTTCGGTATCGCCACCGATGTCGGCGAGATCGGTCCGCTGGTCGACGACCTGCTCGCCCGGCTCGCTGTGAGGACCGAGGCAGCGGCATGACACCCGACGAGCACTCGATGCCGGAACTCCCGGCCCTGGTGGCTGCGCAGCACCGTGCCATGCCCTTCACCCGGCTGGTCGACTACGGCATGGACCACGCGGACGCCCGGCAGCTCCTCTCCGACACGGTCGCGGGAATGCAGTGGCAGGACTCCGCCGTCATCCTCGCGGAGACCCAGCTGGAGCGCGCCGGCCAGGCCGAGACGGCCGGACACCACACCACGGCCCACCAGTCCTACCGGTTCGCCGCCGCCGCGTTCATGTTCGCGCAGATGGCGTATCAGACGGACACACCCGACAAGCGCGACCTCTACGCCCGCCACACCGCCGCGACCGCCTCGGCCGCTGCCTGCCGGACGTCCCGCGGACCTGCCGTCGAACGGGTCACCGTCCCGTATCGCGACGGCATCCTGAACGGCTGGCTCTGCCTTCCGCGCACCCGGGAGACCCGCGCCACGGTCATCGTCTGGGGCGGCCTCAGCGGGTGGGGCGCGGCCTACGCGCCGATCGCGGACGCCTACACGGCCCGGGGCATGGCCTGTCTGCTCGCCGAGGGCCCGGGGCAGGGCACCTCGCGGCTGACCCACGGACTGTACGTCGACGAGAGGGTCACCGACGGCTTCGCCCGCTTCCTCGACCTCGTCGAGGCCGACTCCCGCCTGACCGGCCCCATCGGTGTCCAGGGCATGAGTTTCGGAGGGCTGTTCGCCGCCCATCTCGCCGCGGCCGACTCGCGCGTCGCCGCGGTCGTCGTCAACGGCGCCCCCGCGACGCCGGCGGTCCCGCAATTCCGGACCGCCCGGGAACAGATGAGTGCCGTCGTCGGCACCGAGGACTTGGACAAGGTCTCCGGGATCATGAACAGCCTCCGTTTCGACCCCGACGAGCACCGGATCGGCTGCCCACTGCTCCTGTTGCACGGCGGCCGTGATGCCCTCGCCCTCTCTACTCGGACCAGGAGCCCTTCCTGCGCGGAGCCGCCCCCGGGACGAGGACCGTACGCACCTGGCCCGATGGGGAGCACACCCTTTACAACCACGCCGCGGAGCGGGACTCGTTCACCGCCGACTGGTTCACCGACCATCTGGACATCGACAGCTAGTATGACGCGCCTGAAATCACGGATGCACCGAGTTGCTGCGCTGGGCGGGCGGGGCGGTGGCGCCCTGTCAGCTGACGTGTTGGGCGAGGCGGGCCAAGAGTTCCTGGCTGTGCGCGCGAGGATCGTGCTGCGGTGCGCGGAGGGCGGGACGAACAAGCGGGTGGCGGCCGAACTCGGTGTGAGCGAGCAGTCGGTGAACCGCTGGCGGGCCCGGTTCGTCAAGCGGCGGCTGGACGGTCTGGTCGACGAGCCGCGGCCCGGTCGGCCGCCGTCCATCCTGCTCGACCAGGTCGAGGACGTTGTCGTCGCGACGCTGGAATCCACGCCTGGCCAGGACACGCACTGGTCGCCGGCGTCCATGGCGGCCCGCACCGGACTGTCGAAGTCCACCGTCGGGCGGATCTGGAAGAAGTTCGACCTTCTGACCAAGGTCACCGGCGACAACACCCACAGGTCGGTCTACGGTGCCACGCTGTTCGCCGAGTTGGTGCTCGGCGAACAGCGGTCACAGCGGCTCCTTCCCGAACGGTTCATTCGCTGAGCTGCTCCCTCGGGCGCAGTCGCCGATGTGGTGGATGTGGATGGATGTGGTGGATGTGGGGCCCTCGGGGGCATGGGCACCGGTGTGCCGGAACTCCACGGGGAGGTGACATGGTCGTCCTGGGGGTGCCGAGGCCGGCGGCGCGGTGAGGCGCGTGCCTGGCTGTGCGGAAGGGCTCCCGGGAGCACGTCCTCGCGGGAGCGCTTCCTTCCACTGCCTGCGCGTGCCGGTGAGAAGACGATCACGAGCAGGACATCGGGGGTGCGCCGCCCGGCGGTCAGGGCGTGAGCAGCAGGCTGTCACCGCGCTCCTTGGCGGCCGCGTAGCGCTTGGCCCCGTCCTGGCAGTTGACGACCTGCCACATCGCCTCGATGAAGTCGACCTTCTGATTCTTGTACTGGAGGTGGAAGGCGTGCTCCCAGGCGTCGAAGACGAGGATCGGGGTGGAGCCCTGGCCGATGTTGCCCTGGTGGTCGTGAGACTGCTCGACGATCAGCCGGCCGCTGAGCGGCTCGTAGGCGAGGAGGCCCCAGCCGTAACCCTGAGTGGTGGCCGACGCCTTGGACAGCTGAGCCTTGAAGTGGGTGAACGAGCCGAAGGCGCCGGCGAGGGCGTCGGTGAGCTTGTTCGCGTCAGGACTGGCGGGGGCGGCCCGGCAGGTGTCGGCCCCGGCGTTCCTCGATCCACTGGGCGGCCTGTTCCGGGTCGGGAACCACCGCGACGCCCTCGGGCACGGGAGGCCTGCGCACCACGACCACGGGGATCCCCGCCTCGCGGGCGGCGATCAGTTTCGGTGCGGTGGCCGCTCCCCCGCTGTCCTTCGTCACGACGACGTCGATGCGGTGGCGGCGCAGCAGTTCGCGTTCGCCGTCGAGGGTGAAGGGACCGCGCTCCAGCAGCACGTCCATGTGGAGCGGGTACGGGGGCTCGGGAGCGTCGACGGACCGGACGAGGAACCGGAGACCGTCCGAGGCGGCGAAGGCGGCGAGGCCCATCCGCCCGGTGGTGAGGAACACGCGCCGGCCGAGGACGGGCAGCAGCCGCGCCGCGTGTTCCAGTGAATCGGCCTCGTGCCAGTCGTCGCCCTCGGCCGGGACCCAGCCTGGGCGGCGCAGGGCGAGCAGGGGGACACCGGCGGTGGCGGCGGCCCGCGCCGCGTGGAAACCGATCGTCCCGGCGAAGGGGTGGGTGGCGTCGACGAGCGCGTCGACCGCGTGCTCGCGCAGCCACGCCGTCAGCCCCTCCGCTCCGCCGAAGCCGCCGACGCGGACCCGGCCCGGAGGCAGTCGGGGGCTCGCGACCCGCCCGGCGAGGGAGCTGGTCAGTTCCAGGCCGGGAACGCCGTGGAGCAGCTCGGCGAGACGGCGGGCCTCCGTGGTCCCGCCGAGTATCAGTACGTGCACGCGAGTCCGGATCCGTTCAGGGGCAGTGATGCGCAGGGTGTCGTCGAGGCGAAGGGGAAGGCGACGGCGACGGGCGGTCGCAGTGCCCCACTCTGGCACATCGCGGATGACCGGCTCGTCGGGGCGGGCGGGCGTGGACCGGTCCGGGCGGTGGGCCGGTCCACGCCGGCGTCATGGGTGCGACAGGGGGACCGGCCACGCCGGGCCCCGAGGCGCCGGCGGCCCTCTCGCGGGGCCGCGTCGAACGGGGCAGGTGTGCGTGGACCGGCCGCCCGTGCCCGCCCGTGCCTACGGGGTCGGTCAGCCGTCGGCCAGGGTGAGCGTGAGGACCGGCGGACTGACGCTGTTCTCACGGGAGTTGAGGATCACCGCGAGCCCGGGAGCGTCCTCGGCGAGGGCCAGCGACACCCGTCCGCCGGCTTCCTGGACGACGTGGGCGGTCACGTCGAAGGTGAGGGTGGACTTGGTCGTGGTGGCGACGTCGCTCGACAGGGCCGTGCCCAGGGCGGGCTTGGTGTCCCAGGTGAGCCCGGACTCGGTCCACCCCGTGTCGGTCACCGCGTGCGCGGTGAGCGTGGCCGAGGTGCCGCCGGAGTCGGAGACATACCCGTACACCGAGAGGGTGGCGGCGGTGATCGTGCCGAGGACCGGCGAGGTGTCGAAGGTCAGGTAGGCCTGCCGGTTGTAGCCGCTGCCGCTCGCGTTCTTGATCACCAGGGTGGTCGCCGTCCCGTAGGCGGTGCCGGCGTACGACCCGTCGCGGACGTAGGCGTCGGCGACCGGTGCCAGCGCGGCCGAGGCCAGGGTGAAGGTCGCCTCCCGGGTGGTGCCGGCCGTGCCGGAGAGGTCGACGGACAGGGTGAGGACGGGCGAGGCGGAGGCGACGGTGATCGCGTCGTCCGCGTCGACCGGGGTGCCGGCCACCGAGAGGGTGACGGTGACCGTCCCCGAGGCCCGGGTGGGGTCGGAGATCCCGATCGTCAGCCGCCCCTCGTGCTGCCGGGTGATGACGGAACAGGGCGCCGAGACGGTGATGCCGCCCGCGCTGCCCGCGGCGAAGAAGTTGGCCGCGATCACCCCGCTCGTCTCGTCCCGGACCGCGTGCGCCACGGCGGTGTTCGCCAGGACCGTGACCGTGGGTGCGGCGGCCCGGGCCTCGGTCCGCGCACGGCTGAAGCCCGGCAGCAGCACGTAGGCGTAGGAGGCGGCCGAGGGCGCGGTGCCGTGCGGCAGGCAGAGGGAGACGTACTGCCGGGTGAGCTGTTCGGCCGTGCCGTTCAGGGTGTTGATGCCGCTCCAGGTACCGGTGCGGTCCGTACGGGCGGCCTGTACGGTGGCGCCGCCGGGGAAGAGGTAGCCGCCCACCCCCTCCAGGTGCGCCCAGGACGACACGGTCACGGTGTCCGACCAGCCGGCGGTACCGGACACGGTGGTGCCGTCCACGGTGAGCGCGTTGCCGCCGGACTCGTGCAGATTGCGGTTCTCCACGACCGTTACCACCTCGGCGCCGCTGCCCCCGGTGATCGCCGAGCCGACGCAGACCACCGCGTCGTCGAGCAGGAACCAGGACTTCCGCGCGGTCAGCGTGGACCCGTACTGCCGGAAGTCCATGCCCACACAGCCGTACGCGCCGGCCAGGCTCGCCCCGCCGCACCAGGTCGCGGCGGACCGGGTGCCGGTGCCGGCGCCGTCCGCGAGGGTGAGGGTGTCGACCGTGGTCCCGGGCAGCCGGTAGGGGTCGGCGGTGGGCCAGTAGCCGTCGGTGTGGTGGGTCAGGTCGGAGGCCAGGTAGAGGTAGCCCATGCCGTCGCCGGTGTGCCAGCCGTGGAGGTTCTCCCCGTTGATGCACTCGTAGCGCGCGGTCCGGGACGAGGACATGGCGAGGGCGTAGGCCCAGCCGTCCCTGCGGTGCACCACCCGGTCCATCGACGGGAACTGGACGTGTCCCTCGCCCTCCTCGGCCGCCGGCACCGAGGAGTCCTCCAGTACCGGGCGGGCCAGGGCGATCCCGGCGACGCTCGCGGTGGCCGCGAACGGCGCGACCGCCTCGCCCCGGGTGATCCAGCCCTTGGCCAGGCTCCGGAAGCGGGCGGCCTGTTCGGCGTCGGGCGCGGACTCGGCGGCGCGCAGCACCGACTGGGTGATCAGGTTGCCGTCGTAGAAGTCGGTTTCGGCGGGGCGGCTGATCGCCCGGCCGCGTACCGCGTCCATGCACAGCCCGTTCCACACCCAGGGCCGGAAGGCCGTGTCCACCGAGTCGAAGATGTGCGCGGTGGCCGGGTCGGTGACCGCCCAGTCGGAGCCGTCCGTCAGCTGGAACAGCACGCCGAGCCCGCGCAGCATCACCATGCCGTAGGTCCCGGTGTAGGGGATCCAGGTGTGCTGCACGAACGAGCCGTCGGCGTAGAGCCCGTCGCCCGAGGTGACGTACGGGAAGACGTCGGAGAGCGCGGCGACGGCGGCGCTCAGACGCTCGGAGTTCGCGCCGAGCACCCCGCGCAGGGCGACCACCTGGCAGAGGTCGACGCGGTTGGCTCCGGTGGAGGTGGTGCGGTCGGTGCCGTACCGGTTGAGGGTCGGGTCCGGCACGAAGTGGTCGACCGCGGCGAGCAGCGCGTCCAGCTGCGCGGTGGACAGCGACGGCCTCACCAGGACGGCGGCGTTGAGCAGGGCCTGGGGCGAACCGACCTCCCACTCCCACCAGTTGCCGGTCTCGGTGGTGGACGCGCCGTAGATCTCGGCGCACACGAAGTCCAGTCCGTCCACGATCGCCTGGCCGAGCGACGCGTTCTGGTACAGGGTGCGCCCGCTGCCGTCGGTGGCGGCCGTGCCCGGGGTGGCGTACGCCGTGGCCAGCGAGGCGAGTCGCTTGCTCGTGGTGGTCATGTTGGCCGGGGTGGTGAGGACGAGGGGGACGCCCGGCCAGAGGGAGGGGGTGGTGGAGTCCGGGGCGAGGGTGTTCCACAGGGTGGTGGCGGTGTCGGAGACGGCGGTCAGCGCGGTGGTGTAGGCGTCGTCGTCGGGGTCGATCGCGCCGCCGGTGAGGATCTCCGCCCACAGCAGGCGCAGGGTCTCGTACGGGTCGGAGGTGCCGGTGTCGTCGGCGTGGGCGGGTGCCGCGCCGGGGCCGAGGGGGAGGGCGCCGGCCAGACCGGCGAGCGCCAGCGCGGTGGCGGTGAGGAACCCCCGGCGGCCCAGGGGCGCGCCGGGGGACCCGACCGGGGATGTGGTGACCTGCGGGAGCTTTGCGGACACGGTGACACTCCGTTCGCGAGGCGTGGGATGTTCCGGGGGGGGGTGGCGGGCGGCGGGCGCGTGGAGGGGCGGACGGGGAGGGGAGGACGGGGAGGGGAGGAGACGTGGGACGGGGAGAGGGCCCGGGGAGACGGTCGCCCGGGAGAGGGGGCCGGCGGCGCGATCAGGAGCGGGTGGCGGGCTCCCGGGCCGGCCGGTCCAGCAGACGCAGCAGACGGGCGGTCTCCGTGGTGACCGCGTCCCGGCCCGCGCCGAGGTAGCGGCGGGGGTCCACGGAGCGGGGGTGGGCCTCCAGGTCCTCCCGGACGGCCCTGGTGAAGCGGGAGTTGAGATGAGTGGAGATGTTGATCTTCGTCATTCCGGCGGCGACCGCCGCCATCAGGCCCGCGTCACCGACCCCGGAGGAGCCGTGCAGGACCAGCGGCACCGGGACCGCCGCCCGCAGCACGCGGATCAGCGCGAAGTCGGGTGCCGCGTCCCGGGTGAGCATCGCGTGCGAGGTGCCGACGGCGACGGCCAGCCCGTCGACCCCGGTGGCGGCGACGAACGCGGCGGCCTCGGCCGGGTCGGTGCGCACACCGGGGGCGTGGGCGCCGTCCTTGCCGCCGATCTCGCCCAGTTCGGCCTCCACCCACACCCCGCGCCGGCGGCAGCGCTCGGCCAGGGCGGCGGTCGCGGCGACGTTCTCGGCGTAGGGCAGGGCGGAGGCGTCGTACATCACCGACGGGACGCCGAGCGCGACGGCCTCCTCGACCAGCGCGGGCGACACGGCGTGGTCGAGGTGGACCGAGACCGCGACCCGGGCGTCCTCGGCGGCGGAGAGCGCGGCACTGGCGAGCGGGCGCAGGGCACCGTGGTAGCGGACGGTGTTCTCGCTGATCTGGAGCACCACCGGGCACCCCGCCTCCTCGGCGGCGGCCACGATCGCGGTGACGTGTTCGAGCTGGATCACATTGAAGGCGCCGAGCCCGCGGCCCTCGGCGGCGGCCGTGGTGGCGAGCGTTCCGGTTCCCACGAGGGGCATGGGGATCTCCTGGTCCTTACGAGAGGGGCATGGCGGCCGAGTCGACGGCCGGGTCGGCGGCCGGGTCGGATACGGCGACCGCCGGTCCGGGCGGCGGGCCGCCGCGCGGCGTCACAGGGGACATCTCCGGGTCCTCCGGTCAGCCGAGGACGACGGAACGGGTCAGGCCGCGCGGCCGGTCCGGGTCCAGTCCGGCCGCCTCCGCCCGGGCCACGGCCAGCCGCTGGGCGCGGATCAGGTCGGCGAGCGGGTCGAGTCCGCCGGAGCGGACCAGGGCGGCGCCGGTGCGGGCGATGTCCTCGTCCAGTCCGGCGGGCACCTGCCCGAACACCCAGACGGCGCGGCCCGGGGCGGCGATGCTGATCGGGCCGTGGCGGTACTCCATCGCCGGGTAGCTCTCGGTCCAGGAGCCGGCCGCCTCCCGCATCTTCAGCGCGGCCTCGTCGGCGAGTCCGCAGGTCCAGCCGTCGCCGAGGAAGGTGAACTGCTCCGCCGCGACCAGCGCCGGGTCCACCGGTTCGAGCAGGGCGCCCCGGGCGTCCTCGACCGCCCGGCCGAGGTCCTCGCCGAGATGGGCGCGGAGCAGGGCGAGGGCGGTGGTCGCGAACCGGGTCTGCACGACGGACCGTTCGTCGGCGAACGGCAGCACCACGACCCGCCCCGCCGAGGCGGCGACCGGGGTGGCCCCGTCGGCGGTGATCGCGGTGACCGGCGTGGTGGCGCCACCGGTCCTGCCCGACTCCTCGATCAGCCGCAGGACTTCGGTGGTGGTGCCGGACCGGGTGAGGGCGAGGATCCGGTCGTAGCGGCGGCGGGCCGGGAACTGTGAGGCGGCGAAGGCGTCGGTCCGGCCGTGGCCGGCCTCCTCGCGCAGGACGGCGTAGGAACGCGCCATGTACAGCGAGGTGCCGCAGCCGATTACGGCGACGTCCTCGCCGGGCTGCGGCAGCGCGTCGGCGGCCTCCACGGCGGCCTCGGCGGCGCGCAGCCAGCACTCGGGCTGGGTGGCGATCTCGTCCAGGGTGTGCGACACGGGGGTTCCTTTCAGGAGGAGGACGACAGGGCGGCTCGTCCGGGCCGGGCGGGCAGGCGGCGGATGGACGGGTGCGGGAGGGAAGCAGGGAGCGGGCGGAGGTGCGTAGGCGGGAGGTGCTGCGGAGCGGCCTGCGGGCGTACGGCGGGGCGGCCGGGCAGGGCGGGTGTACGGCGGGGTGTGCGGGCAGGCCGGGCCTGCGGGCGTACGACGGGATGTGCGGGCAGGGCGGTCACGCGGGCGTACGGCGAGGTGGGCGGGCGGGGCGGAGTGGGCGTACGGCGGCACGCGGCGGTACGCCGGTCTAGGTCCTGTCGTCCGGTGTCGTCGGGGCGTCGGCCCGGAGCCCCAGGGCCCGCGCGGTCCGTGCCGGCGCCTCGGGCAGCGCGGGGATGTCCGGGCACCAGCGCCGCTCCCGCTCCCGCTCCCGCTCCAGGCCGAGGTGGCCCGGGTGGCCCACCCCCGCGAGGGCCACCGGTACGGCGTCCAGCGGGACCGCGCCGGGGCCGGGGAGGTCCGCGCCCGGCAAGCCCCGGACGCCCGCCGCCCCGGCACCGGCCGCCGGCTCGGCCGGCTCGGCCAGCGCGGGCGGCGCGGGCGGCGCGGCCAGCGCGGGCGGCTCAGCCAGCACGGGCGGCTCAGCCAGCACGGGCGGCTCAGCCAGCACGGCCAGCGCGGCCAGCGCGGGCGGCTCAGCCAGCACGGGCGGCTCGGCCAGCACGGCCTGCACGCTCGGCGCACGGAAGCACGCCACGTCGGTCAGGGTGTCGTCGGCGACCCGGACGGACGCGGCCGGCCGCAGGGGCCGTGCCCCGGTGTCCCGCGGCAGGGCGGTGAGTCGGGCTCGTTCGGCGGGTGGGGAGGTGGGGGTGAGCAGGTTCTCGGGCGGGTCGCGGCGCGGTTCCGCCGCGGTGCGGCCGGGGGCGCGGGCCGGCCGGGTCGCCTCCCGGACGCCGGCGTCGGGGCGGCCGAGCGTGCCGGACTCCGGTTCCCGGGGGACGGCGGCCCCTTCGGTGGGCTCAGCCAACGGGCACCTCCACCGGACCGCCGAGGACCTGGCGTTCCCCGGTGGCGCAGGCGGCGTACACGGCCTCGACGGTCCGGACGACCCGGCGGCCGTAGGCGGCGGTGACCGCGCAGGGCCGTTCCCCGCGCACCGCCCCGGCGAAGGCCGTGAGCTGGTCGCGGAAGGCGACCGGGACGTCGTCCTCGGACTCGGCGGCCAGCAGCACGGGGGCGGAGCCGTCGTCGGGGTGGAGCCGGGTGCCGACGCCGCGGGAGACGAGGAGGGTGCCGCGTTCGCCGATCAGGGTGAGTTCGTCGCGGGGCGGCAGCAGGGCGCTGGTGACGGTGATGTGGCCGGCCGTCCCGTCGGCCAGCTCCAGCCGGGCCAGGACGTCGGTCTCCACGGGCAGCCCGCCCCGGGTCGCGGCGGTGGCGGTGACCGCGACCGCGCGGCTGCCGGTGAGCCACAGCAGCCGGTCCACGCAGTGGGTGCCGATGTTGATGAACACGCCGCCGCCGGAGACGGCCGGGTCGAAGAACCAGGCGGGGCGGCTGCCGGGGCGGTAGTCGGTGGCGCGCCAGTCGTGGACGGCGAGGATCCTGCCGATCGCGCCCGCGTCGACGGCGGCCTTGGCGGCGGCCACGGGCGGCAGGAAGTGCTGGATGTGGCCGACGACCAGCAGTACGCCGGCGGCCTCGCAGGCGGCCTCCATCAGGGCGCAGTCCTCGGCGTTGGTCGCCATCGGCTTCTCGACCAGCACGTGCAGTCCGGCCCCGGCGGCGTCGGTGACGATGCCGGTGTGCAGGGCGTGGGGGGTGTTGACGACGACGGCGTCCACCAGCCCGGAGGCGATGAGCGCGCGGTGGTCGGTGAAGACGGGGGCGTCCAGGGGGCCGGCCACGCGGCGGGCGGTGCCGGCGTCGAGGTCGCAGACCGCGGTGACCCGCACGCCGGGGGTGGCGGCGGCCGCGTCGGCGTGCAGGACGCCGACGGCGCCCGCGCCGATCAGGCCGAGCCGGATGTCGGTCACGGGGTGCTCTCCTCGAGGGTCGGAGCCGGTGGCGGGGCGGGCGTCTCGACGGCGGCCGCGCCGGTACCGGAGGGGGTGAGTGCGGCCCGGGCGGCGGCGGCCGCCGCTCCGCAGGACTGCCGGACGGTGATGGTGGGGCGGAGCAGGACCCGGCCGCCGGGCCGGGCGGGGTCGTCGAGGCGCCGCAGCAGGGTCCGGGCGGCGATCCGGCCCAGCTGTTCCTTGGGCGGCGCGACCGCGGTGAGCGGCAGGTCGGCGAGGTCGGCGATCTCGTCGTCGTAGGCGACCAGGGCGAGGCCGCCGGGGACGGTGAGGCCGGCCCGGCGGGCGGCGGCGAGCAGCAGGGCGGCCTGCCGGTCGCCGAAGCAGACGGCGGCGGTGGCGCCGGCCGCGCGCAACGCGGCCAGGCAGCGGTCGGCCACCGCCGGACTCCACTCCTGGCGGGCGGCGCGGAACTCGGTGCTGCTCGCGCCGAGTTCGCGTACGGCCTGGTGGAATCCGTCGGCCACCGGGCCGGTGGTGGGGCTGAAGTCGCGCAGCACCAGGCCGAGCCGGCGGTGGCCGAGGGCGGCGAGGTGGCGGACGGCGTCGTAGGCGCCGGCCTCGTGGTGGGTGCAGACGGAGGTGTTGGTGTCGGCGAGGGAGGTGGCCCGGCGTTCGACGAGGACCGTCGGCACCGGCATCGCGGCCAGCCGGGCCAGACAGTCGGCGGCCGGTACGGGGCCGTTGAGGGTGGGGACGACGAGCAGCCCGTCGACGCCCGCGTCCAGCATGTCCCGCAGGTCCTCGGCCTCGCGGGCCTGGTCGTAGCCGGAGCAGGCGAACAGCAGCCGGGCACCGGCGGCGGACAGGGTCTCCTCGATGCCGTGCAGGACCTTCGGGTAGTAGAACGCGGTGTCGGGGACGATCACGCCGACCAGGGCCCGGCCCGGGGCGGGCGTGTTCGGCGGCACCACGAAGGTGCCGGAGCCCTGGCGCCGTACCACCAGTCCCTCGGCGACCAGTTCGTCCACGGCGCGGCGCACGGTGGAGACCGAGGTGCCGCTGGTGTGGGCGAGTTCCTTCTCGGTGGGCAGCCGGGAGTCGGCCGGCCAGACGCCCTGGAGGAGCCGCTGCCGCAGTTCGGCGGCGAGCCGGCGGAACTTCAGGTCGCGGGTCGCGCTGTCGGTGTTCACGGTCGTCGGTCCCCCCGGGGTGCGGCTCACTTGACGGAGCCGACGGTCATTCCCTCGATGATCCGTCGGCCCAGCCAGATGTAGGCGGCGAGCACCGGAAGGATCACGATGGCGACTCCGGCGAACAGGCCGCCCCAGTCGGCGCCGTTGTACTGCATCTGCTGGAGCAGTCCGAGGAGGGCGAGGGACAGGGTCTGGTGGTCGGTGCTCTGGACGAAGACCAGCGCGAAGACGGTCTCGCCCCAGTGCTGGATGACGTTGAGGATCAGCACGGTGACCAGTCCGCCGCGCGCCAGCGGCAGCATGACCTGCCAGAAGGTGCGGAAGGGGGACGCGCCGTCGAGGGCGGCGGCCTCCTCCAGTTCGACGGGGAGGGTGGTGAAGAAGCCGGTGAGGAAGAACACCGCGAACGGCAGCGAGGTCGCCACGTAGACCACGATCAGCCCGAACAGGCTGTCGACCAGCTGGAGCTGGTTCATGACGACGAACAGCGGCAGCATCACCACCTGGGCCGGGATGCCGAGACCGAGCGCGAAGAACAGGGTGAACGGTCCGCTCAGGCGGGTGGTGACCCGGCTGAGGACGTACGCGGCGGGCGCGGCCAGCAGCACGGTGAGGACGGCGGTGCCGCCGACCACGGCCACGGTGTTGGCGGCGGCCCGGCCGAACAGCCCGCCCGTCCACGCGCGGGCGTAGTTGTCCCAGTGGAAGGTGGCCGGGAGGGCCCAGGGGGAGCTGAAGATGTCGTCGGCGCTCTTCACCGAGGACAGCAGCAGCCACAGTCCCGTCAGCACGTTGAAGGCGGCGAACAGCCACACCAGGGGGACTCCGGCGACACGGCCCACGGTGAGGCGGCGCAGCCGGCGGGTGAGCGGGCCGGGGCTCCGGCCGGGACTGACGACGGCCATCGGGGGGACCTCCGTGAGGGCGGGACGCGGACGTGGGGGCGGGATGCGGACGTGAGGGCGGGAGCGGGAACGGGCCGGGGTCAGAACTGCACGGTGTCGCGGCGCATGACCCGGCGGATGAGGACGACGAGCACGCCGACCAGGGCGAGCATCACCACGGCGCTCGCGGCGGCGGAGCCGTAGCGGGGGACGCCGCCGGAGGCGAAGGCCTCGCCGTAGGTGTAGAGGGCGGTGTTCCAGACGCCGGTGTCGGGCATCTGGCCGGCGGCGCCGGCGAAGGCGTAGATGAACTCGAAGACCTTGACCGCGGAGATGGTCCACAGCACGGCGCACACCCCGACCACGTCCCACATCAGCGGGAGGGTGACGTGCCGGAACTTCTGCAGCGCGTTGGCGCCGGCCAGTTCGCAGTCCTCGTACAGCTCGGGCGGGATCTGGTCGACGGCGGCCATCAGGATGGTGGTGTAGAAGCCGGTCGACGTCCACACCAGGCCGACCATGATGACGGAGAACAGGTGTTCCTGGCCGAGCCAGTTGGGCGGGTCGTCGACGCCCGCCAGCCGGGCGACGGCGTCGACCAGGCCGTCGCTCTGGAACAGGAACCCCCACAGGATCGCCAGCACCACGCTGGGCACGATGTTGGGGAAGAACAGGATCGACCGGGCCGCCTTGCGGCCCTTCATGTCGCGCAGGAACATCGTCAGCACGAACGAGACCAGGAAGGTCAGCCCGCCCACACCGAGGATGATCCACAGAGTGTTGGCGAAGGCGTGGTGGAACGTCGGGTCCTGGAACATGCGGCGGTAGTTGTCCAGGCCGACGAAGGTCATCGGGCCCGCGCCCGCCCACTCGTTGAGGCTGAGCCACAGCGTGTACAGCGAGGGTCCGGCGAAGAAGACGACGTAGACCCCGGCGGCCGGCAGCAGCAGCGGCCAGAACAGCCGGCGGCGGCGGGCGGTCAGGGGGCTGGGCCGGCCCTCCGCCCGGACGGGGGCGGGGCGCCGTCCGGTGCGGGCGCGGCCGGGCGCGGTGACCCGGGCGGTGTCGGTGGCGCTCACGCGGCCGTCTTCCAGTAGCCCGCGGAGTCGTCGGCCAGTTTCTGCGCGAAGGCCTTCGCGGTGAGGCCGCCGGTGAGGAAGGTGGTGTTCAGCGGCTGGAACACCTTGGTGTACCACTCGGCCGCGGTCTCCTTCACACCGTCCAGCGTCTTGACGACGTCGCGCGACTCCAGGGCCTTCTGCGCGTCGGCGAGTTCGGCGGGAGCGGCGATGTCGGCGCGCGGGGTGAGGTTCTTGGCCTTGGTGGAGATGCCCTCCAGGTGCTTCTTGGCGAAGAAGTAGGCGAGGAACTTCTGCGCGGCGGCGGCGTTGCGCGCCTTCTTCGGGATGGAGAAACCGATCAGGGAGATGTCCTGGGAGGCGTCCCCGCCCGAGGTGAACGCCGGGAACGGGAAGGACCGGTAGGTGAAGCCGGAGCCCGCGAACTCCGCGGTCTCGCTCGGCGCGAAGGTGCCCAGCAGCAGGAAGTCCGACCTGCCCTTGGCCCACTTCTGCTGCACGGCCGGCCACTTGGAGCCGTCGTAGCCCTTGGTTGGTGAAGTCGCCGCCGGCGACCAGGTCCTCGATCCTCGACAGGGCCGCCACGAAGCCGTCGGCCTTCAGCAGCGCGCCGCTCCGGTCGGTGGCCGCCTTGCCGAACGCGCCGGGGCCGAGGCCGCGCAGGACCGCGTAGTACGTCCAGTAGGCGGCGTAATCGGCGATGTCACCGTCCAGGGCGAGCGGGCCGTCACCGCGCCTGCGGCGCCGGACGGCCAGCAGCTCGGCGAAGTCGTCCCAGGTGGCCGGGGGGTTGGCGGCGACATCGGGCAGGGCGTGGCCGTCGTACCAGATCTGGGTGGTGACCACCTCGTACGGCAGTTGCCACAGGACGCCGTCGGTGGTGTTCAGGTCGCGGTACTTGGCCGGGACGACGCCGCCGACGGTGTTGCCGCTCTCGCCGTGGACGGCGAGGTCGAGCACGGGGCCGAGGTCGAGGGCCTGGCCGGTCGCGTACAACTGGGCGTAGGCGAACCGGTCGGCGGAGTCGACCAGGTCGGCCGGGACGTTGGAGGTGTTCAGGGTCGGTGCGAGCTGCTGGACGACCTGGCGGCCCTTCCACTCCACGCTCACCTCGACCCCGGTGTCCTCGGTGAACCGGTCGATCGCCGCCCGCAGGACGTCGGCCTGCGGTTCGTCCTGCTTCCACATGGACCAGTAGGTGAACGAGGAGGAGCCGTCCCCGGAGGCCGAGGAGCCGTTGCCGCAGCCGGTGGCCAGCCCGGCCGTGGCGGCGAGGGCGGTCCCTAGGACGGAACGCCGGCTGAGGGAACGGGCGACGAGGGGGCTCCGGCCGAGGGGCCGGCCGTGCTCCCGGGTGACCGCGGGCGTTCTTTCAGCGAACATGGGCGCGCTCCTGTGGTGGTGGCCGGTGATGGCCTGAAGCGAGAGGAGGAATGACCAAATGATTGGTTCCGGTCCATCGGGCAGTCAACGGGAGTTATCCGTAATGAATTGCGTATGACTCCGCGATCATGCCGGTGCATTCGGACCGCTCTCCCCACTCGTCACACTGCGGCGTCCAATGCAGTGCCCCATTCATATTGCTGAAACAGTTGACTGGGAGACTGCTTCGCGCCAAAGATTTCGGGCGTCTCGGCAGCCGACACCACCCGTTCGTTCCACCGCTGCCTC
This sequence comes from Streptomyces sp. NPDC003247, assembly GCF_042888135.1. Taxonomy (NCBI): domain Bacteria; kingdom Bacillati; phylum Actinomycetota; class Actinomycetes; order Kitasatosporales; family Streptomycetaceae; genus Streptomyces; species Streptomyces sp. NPDC003247. Next base: position 222,971 of record NZ_JBIAPF010000005.1, on the reverse strand, counting down.
CGCCTGCCGCCGAACCCGGGAGACCGACATCCATGGCAAGCCGCGATCCGTCACGCCCCAACGTCCTGCTGATGCTCTCCGACGATCAGGGACCCTGGGCGCTGGGCTGCGCCGGAAACCATGAGATACACACCCCGCGCCTGGACGCCCTGGCCGCGAGCGGCCTGCGCCTGAGCCGGTTCTTCTGCACCTCACCGGTCTGCTCCCCGGCCCGCGCCTCCCTGTTCACCGGCCGGCTCCCCTCCCAGCACGGCGTCCACGACTGGCTGTCGTACCACCACGCCGGCCGCACCGGCCTCGACTTCCTGGCCGGCCAGACCCTCTTCACCGACCTGCTCGCCGACGCCGGCTACCGGCTCGGCCTCAGCGGCAAGTGGCACCTGGGCGCCAACGACCGCCCCCGCAAGGGCTTCGTCCACTGGTACGCCCACGAGAGCGGCGGCGGACCCTACCGGGGCGCGCCCATGTACCGGGACGGCGTCCGCACCGAGGAACCCGCCTACCTCACCGACGCGCTCGCCGCCGACGCGGAACGCTTCCTGGACGCCGAGGCCGACCGCCCCGAACCCTTCCATCTCTCGCTGCACTTCACCGCTCCGCACAAGCCCTGGAAGGGACAGCACCCGCGCGCGTACACGGCCCTGTACGAGGACTGCCCGTTCGACACCTGCCCGCAGGGGCCCCCGCACCCCTGGCAGCCCCTGGACGCCGACGGCTCCCCGGTCGGCGGCGAATCCGACACCCGCCAGGCCCTGATCGGCTACTTCGCCGCGACCACCGCGATGGACGCCGCCATCGGCCGCGTCCTGGACCGCCTCGACACCCTCGGCCTCACCCGGTCGACCTTGGTGATCTTCACCAGCGACAACGGGTTCAACGCCGGCCACCACGGCATCTGGGGAAAGGGCAACGGCACCTTCCCGCAGAACATGTACGACAGCTCGGTCTTGGTCCCGTTCCTCGCCGCCCAGCCCGGCCGGATCCCCGCCGGCCGCGTCAGCGACGCCCTGCTCTCCCAGTACGACCTGCTGCCCACCCTCCTCGACCACCTCGGCCTGGACCCCCTCGCCCCCGACCCGGCCCGGCCGCCGCTGCCCGGCCGCTCCTTCGCCGGTCTGCTCGACGGCACCGGCGACACCGCCGGCCACGACCGGGTCGTCGTCTACGACGAGTACGGGCCGGTGCGCATGATCCGCACCCGTGACCGGAAGTACGTCCACCGCCACCCGCACGGCCCGCACGAGCTGTACGACCTCACCGCCGACCCCGGCGAGGACCACAACCTCGCCGACGACCCCGAGCACCGCGCGCTGCGCACCGCGCTGGCCGCCCGGCTGGACGAGTGGTTCGCCGCCCACATCGATCCGGCCCTGGACGGCGCCCGTCTCCCGGTCGCCGGCACCGGGCAGCGCACCCCGGTGGGTCCGGGCTCCCTCGCCACCGCCTTCGAGCCGCCACCGGGCGGCTGAACACCGCGGCCCGTCAGAAGAAGTCGCACGAGGCCCCGGCTCCGCTCTTCGGGAGGAAGGTGTCGCGTTCCACGTCCGTCAGATCACGCCCCACCGCCTCCCACAGCTGATCGATCGCCTCCTCCGCGCCGGGAAGGCTGACGCGCCACAGCTCGACGGCGCCGGCGTCGTCCCCCGTGACGAGCGTCTCGCCGTCCGGGCCGAAGTCCACCGCGCCGACGGACTCGTCGGGTCCGCGCAGGGTTCCACGGATCAGCCCCGAGGCGGCGTCCCAGAGGAGGATCCGCCCGTCGTCGTGGGCCGTGGCCACGGTGCGCCCGTCGGGACTGAACGCCACGGCCGTCGCATGGGCGTTGTATCCGGTCAGGACCCGCCGCACCCGGCCGGTGGCCACGTCCCACAGGTGTACGTCACCGGTCACCACCGCCAGGGTGCGGCCGTCCGGGCTGAACGCGACATCGCCCGGACCCTCCGGTTCCGTCAGCTCACGGCCGACCTGGCCGGCGCGCACGTCCCAGAGCCGTACCACGGAGGCGCTCAGGTCGGAGTCCGCGAGGACGGTGCCGTCCGGGCTGAAGGCGAGGGCCTGGGGCGGGAGGCGGTGACCCGGGGTCTCGAGGTCGCCGCGCGGCCGGGCGGTGGCCGGATCCCACAGGTGGACGGCCTCGTCGGTCCCGACCGCGAGCGTCCGGCCGTCGGGGCTGAAGGCCACCGCGTCCCCCAGGGAGACGTACCGCCGGACCCATGTCTGCTCGCCGGTGCGGGTGTTCCACAGCCGCACCGTGCCGTCCAGACCGCTGGTGGCGAGGGTCCGCCCGTCAGGGCTGAACGCCAGGGCCTGCACGAAGGAACGGTTGCCCACCATGGTGGCCCGGAGCCGGCCTGTCGTGGTGTCCCACACGCGGGCTGCGTAGTCACGGCCCGCACTGGCCACGGTCCGGCCGTCGGGGCTGAACCGCACGTCCTAGACGCCGCGAGGGTGGCTGCCCAGGACCCTGCGCTCGACCGTGCCGTCCCACCAGCGCAGCGCGCCGCCGTCGTCGACGCTGAGCAGCGTGCGCCCGTCAGGGCTGAACGCCACGTCCTCCACCTCTCCGGTGGGTCCGGCGAGGACATCGAGGGCACGTCCGCTGGTGGCGTCCCACAGCCGGACGGTCATGTCCCAGCTCCCGGTCGCCACGGTGCGCCCGTCGGGACTGAACGCCACCACGCCGACGAGATCGGTGTGTCCGGTGAGCCGTGTGCGGACGCGGCCCGTGGCCGGATCCATCAGCACGACCGTGTTGTCCAGTTGGGCCGCGAGGGTCCGGCCGTCCGGGGCGTAGACGAGCCGGCTCAGCACGGTGTCGAAGGAGCCGTCGAGCACGTGGACGACGCGTCCGTTGCCGGATCGGACGCGGATGCGGCCGTCGGTGTCGTGGGTGGCGAGGGTCCTGCCGTCCGGGCTGCGGGCGAAGCCCGCGTCCACGCCCTGGACGGTGCCGAGCGGCCGGCCGTCCCGGACGTCCCAGATCCGCAGCGTCTCGTCCTCGCCCGCCGACGTCAGCGTCCGGCCGTCGACGCCGTACTGCACGGTGAGCACGGCGCCGCGGTGCCCCCGCAGCACACGGACGACCTTCCGCTTCGCCACGTCGACGATCCGCACGACGCGGGACTCGCCTCCCACTGCGAGGTACCGGCCGTCCGGGCTGAAGGACAGCGTGTACACGCTCTGCCCGTCCGACAGAACGAGCCCGGCCCCGCGGCCGGTCCCGAGGTCCCAGAACTCCACGTAGCCTCGGGACCCGCCGGTCGCCACCAGACGGCCGTCCCGGCCGACCGCCATGGCGTTCGGCGCGTCGTCATGGGGGTGGCTCCGCCGCCGCAGCCGGCCGGCGGCCGCGGCGAACAGGGCCGCCTTCGCCTCCGGGGTGCGACCGGCCTGGTACGCGCACATGGCCAGCAGGGAGGCCAGGTCGGGGTTGTCGTCGAGGTGGGCGGTGGACTGCGCGGCGATCTGCCGGGACAGGGCGAGCCGCTCGTTGTCGAGGGCCTCGTCACGTTGCCACACGGCGACCCCGGTGGCGGTCAGGGCCAGCACGAGGAATCCGATCAGAACGGCGTTGAACCGCCAGGCGCGGCGCAGGGCGGCCTGCTGCGCGCGCCGGCCGGCGGCGACGTAGCGCGCGACGTCCTCGGGCAGCACGCGCCGGGCGGCCCATTCCAGTGCCTCCGCCAGGTCGCTGCCGCCCAGCAGATCCCCGGGACGGCGCTCGCCGTGCTCGTTCCAGCGGCGGCACCGTTCCTCCGCGCGGCGCAGCCACGTACCGAACCGCTCGTCCCGTTCGACGCGCTCGACCAGGTTCTCCCAGCCGTACGCCAGCACGTCGTGTCGGAGCTCCACCATGGTCGTGCCGTCCGGACGGCCGTCGCCGCCGGAGTGCGTGGTGACGATGTGGTGTGCGACGAGCAGCGCGAGAACGGCGGCCGCGGTCCGGCGGGCGGGCTCGCGGTCCTCGTCGGCGCGCCGCCGGCGGTCCCCGTCGGCGCGCCGCCGGCGGTCGGAGGCACCGGTCGTCGTACGGCCCGCGCCGCCGTCGCCCGTCCCGGAGCCGGGGGCGTGGCTCGCCATGTCGAGGAGGGTGGTCCGCGCGACCTGCCTGCGGGTGGCGGGCAGTTGCCGGGCCGGATCGGGAGACCGTACGAGGGGCGTGAGCAGGGTCCAGGCGACGTCCCGCTGGGCAGCGGGCAGTTGGTCGATCACGGAGTCGCACCACCGGGGGAGGGCTCCGGTGTACCCGCCGATGCGCTTGTACGAGGCATGGGACAGCACGCCGTCCCTGCGCTGCTCCCACAGCGTGCTGAGCATGAGCTGCAACGGCGTCAGCACGGTGACGGGGACCGGTCGGCTCGGCCGCGCACGGTGTCGGCGGCGAGCACGTCGGCGATGATGCGTTCGGGCAGTCCGTCGGCGTAGCGGGCGCCGGCGTCCCGCACCGGACGGACGATGATGTCCCGCAGGTCGTCCTGGCCGAGGGTGGCCGGCACGTTGAGCGGGCCCCCTTCGACCGCTGCCAGCAACTCGGGTGCCCAGGCGGCCAGTCGGGGGTAGAAGTCGTCCCTCATGACGAGGAGGACGGAGAGGGGGCGCCCGATTCCACGGCCCGGGTCAGCCGGCCGAGGTGGCGCGCGGCCAGGTCGTGGTCGTCCTCCCGGGTGAACTTGGGCCACCGCCGCCTGGAACCCGTCTCCCCACGCCTCCCCGGCCGCGTCGGCCGCGTCGTCCTCCCCCGCCACTGCCGCGTCCCGCTCAGCTTCCGGGCTCCTGCGAGCCGTCGCGGCTCCATGTCACCGTCACCTTGAGATGGGCCCCCACGCCGCCCTTGGCGACGACGGCACCGAGTTCGGACGTCAGGTCGAGCCCGAACTCGATCTGCACCTCGGAGGTGTCGTCCTGCCGCAACTGCTGCAAGGTGGTACGCGCCAGCTCCACGGCAGGCGTCAGCGCCTGGTGCAACGTGCCGGGAAAGTCACGGACCGCATCACTCAGGCGTCCCGCCTTGACCGGCCCGGCACCGGACTCGTCCGGCGCCTCGAACAGCACTTGGCCGCCGTCCGGCAGCGGAACACGCACGGCACCGCGCACCATAGCTCCCCCTTTTTCCCACCCCGAGCAGTACGGCGCAGCCTAGCCGAGCCGGACGTCTCGGCACGGGCTCATCGAGAACGACGCCCGTGACAGCGCGAGACGGGCAGGTCAGGGCTTGAGGAGGCTCTTGATGGCCCGACGCTCGTCCATGGCCCTGTACCCCTCGGCGACCTGGTCCAGGGGAAGGGTGAGGTCGAAGACCTTGCCGGGGTCGATCCGGCCGGTCAGGACGCGGTCGATCAGGTCGGGCAGGTAGCGGCGCACGGGGGCGGGGCCGCCGCGCAGACCGACGTGGGAGAAGAACAGTTCCTGCCCGTCGACGGCGACCCCGTGGGGGACGCCGACGAAGCCGACGTTGCCGCCGGGGCGCGCGGAGTGCAGGGCCTGCCGCATGGCCTGGTCGGTGCCCACGCATTCCAGGACCGCGTCGGCGCCGATCCCGTCGGTGAGGTCCTGGACGCGGGCGACGCCCTCGTCGCCGCGCTCGGTGACGATGTCGGTGGCGCCGAACGCACGGGCGAGCCTCTGCCGCGGCTCATGGCGGCTCATCACGATGATCCGCTCCGCGCCCATCTCCCTGGCCGCGATCACCGCGCACAGGCCGACGGCGCCGTCGCCGACCACGACCGCGGTCGCACCGGGCTCGACCTCCGCGGCGTCGGCGGCCCACCAGCCGGTGCCCATGACGTCGGAGACGGCCAGCAGGCCGGGCCACAGTGCCTCGTCGGGCGTCCCGTCGGTGGCGACCAGGGTGCCCTGGGCGTTGGGTATGCGGACGTGGTCGGCCTGGCAGGTGGTCATGAACTGGCGGTTGAGGCAATGGGACGGGAAGCCGTTGCGGCAGTTCGCGCAGGTGTTGTCCGAGGTGGCGAACGACCCGACGACGAACTGGCCCGGCTTGACGGCGGTGACCTCACTGCCGACCTCTTCCACGACACCGACGTACTCGTGCCCCATGGGATGGGCGTCGCCGATCGGTTCGAGGCCGCGGTAAGGCCACAGGTCGGAGCCGCACACACAGGTGACGGCCGTGCGGATGATCGCGTCGGTCGGCTGGAGGATCTCCGGGTCGTCCAGGGTCTCGAAGCGGACATCGCCGGGGGCGTGGATCACTGTTCCGCGCATGGGGGGTTCCTTACGTACCGAGGCGTGCGGTGCCGGTCACGTGCCGGCAGACGCCGAGTGCAGGTGCAGGCCCGCCACGGACGGCGAGCCGCCGCCCGTCGGCCGGCCGCGGGCTCCCCGCCCATCCGCGGACGCGGCCGGACGGAGAGCGCCACGCTTTCCAGGAAACCCGCTCGTCACGCGCGCGCCAAGCTCGAACGCCGCGCCGTATGGACCTGCTCGCCGCCAACCAGCTCGCCCGCGCCTTCTACGGCGACGTCCACGCCACGCTCCGGAACCAGGCGAGCCTCGCCCGCTTCGCCTTCCTCGACCCCGTCTCCCGCCGCTTCTATCCCGACTGGCCTCCTAAGAAGCCCTGCGTCTCCTCGCGTCCTGGGCCGCCACCCGGGAAGCCGACTCCGCGCACAGGGCAGCCGGCTGACCGCCTGCTCGCCGATGCGGGTGGTGACGGTGGCGGGGATGACGGTGACAGGGGCCCGGATGCGCGAGCGGCCGGCCCGGACGATGCTGGAGTCATGTCCGGACGCCGTCCCGTGGTGGTGGGCCGGCCGTCGCCGAGCGGCGGGCGGCGGGTTCGCGCGGACGGCGAGATCCTGGGCCTGGCGTACGGCCTGCGGGACGTCGAGGAGTTCCTGCGGCGGGCCGGGCTGGAGAACATCGACGTGACGACGTCGGACCTGATCGAGTGGCGCGGTGGCGGACCGGAGGTGTGGTCGGTCCGCACGTCGTGACGCCGTCGGCGGGTCCGGGTGCCGGGACGGCTCGCAGCCCGGGACCCCGGTGCCGGACCGCGGTCTCACAGCAGTCGCTCCGCGAGGTAGCGCTGGAACTGCCACAACGGGCGTTCCAGGTGGGAGAAGCGGCCGTTGGAGGGGGCCGGGTGGGAGGCCAGGCCCCGCTGGACGCCGCGGACGGCCACCAGGTCCTCTTCCTGGATCCGCTCGATCTGAGCACGTATGCCGGCCAGCTGCTCGGCGAAACCGGGCGTCTGCGGCACTCCGGGCGGGACCATGGCCGTGATCCGCGTGTCGTGGGTGGCGGGCCCGGTGGGCAGCCAGCGGATGCCGACCGCGCTGTCGGGCAGGACCGCCAGGACGAACTGCGGGAAGATCCCGGCGATGAGCATCCCCGGCCGCGCACCCCGGCCGGACCGGGTGCGCCGCCCCAGGCCCGTGCCGTCGCGCCCGGGGTCCGACAGCGGCGTGAACATGGTGAACCAGCGGCCGTCGCACGCGTCGACCTCCGTGTCCCGGCCCGGCAGCGCCGGTTCCAGGGTCGCCGCGTGCGTACCCATGTGGTGGTAGTTCTCGGAGCCGTTCTCCACCGCGACCTTCCAGTTGGCGGGCACGCCCTCCCAGACCCGGGTGTGGACGCTCACCCAGTCCGCGATGCCGAGGCCGCCCAGCCGCAGGTCGAGCCCGCGCAGTCCGGGCGCCGCCGGGGCCGCGCCGGGGTCGAGGTTGAGCAGGACGAAGCCGTTCCAGACCTCGACACGGTGCGCCGGGAGCCGGCAGCCGGCCCGGTCGAAGTCGACCCGCCGCATCAGGGGGGCACCGGCGAGCTGCCCGGCGTACTGGCCGTTCAGCCGGTAGGTCCAGGTGTGGTACGGGCAGGTCAGCCGCTTCAGACAGCCCTGCTCGGGCGCCGTCTCCGGCGGCAGGAGGTCCATGAACCGGTGGCGGCACACCCGGGACAGGGCGTGCAGCTCGCCCTGCTCGTCCCGGGTGATCACCAGGGGTGTGCCGAGGACGTCCAGCCGCAGATAGCTCCCCGGCTCCGGTATCTCCTCGGCGCGTGCCACGCACAGCCACTCCCGCCGGAAGATCCGCTCCACCTCCCATGCGTACAGGTCGGGCGAGGTGTAGGCGCGGGGCGGCAGCGTCTGGCCTCGTTCGAGGGGGAGCGCGGCCAGACGCCGCAGCTCCGCGAGCGTCTCGCGCAGCGCCTCGGGAGCAGCGGACGCGGGGGGCGCGGCGGGCGCGGGGGGCTCGGGCGCCTCGGCCTCGGTCCGGTGGTGAGTCCCGTGGGGAATCCGGTGGTGAGTCCCGTGGAGCGTCATGGTGATCAGCCTTCCTTCCCGGGGTTCAGGGGTGGCGAACCGAAGAGGGACAGTGCGTGCCGCCGGCCGTAGCGGCGGCTGTAGGCGACGGTGACGAGGGCGACGGCGCACAGCAGCGCCAGCCCCTTCGCGCGGTTGAGCGCCGGAACCGACTCCACCGGAAGCAGCAGCGCGATGAGCACTCCGGCCCCGCAGTCCAGCAGTTGGGCGGAGCCCCACAGGACCGTCAGCCGGGTCAGCCCGCTGCGCAGCGCCGGTGAGACGCCCCAGGCCGCTTCCCGGGTGCGCGCGGCGGTGGGCCTGTGCCAGGACTGGACGGCCTGGAAGGCGAAGGGCTTCGCCACGAGGAGCGAGCCCAGGATCCAGAGCCCGGCGGCCGCCGCGAGTCCGGAGTCCTTGACGAGGATGACCCGCGGGCTGCCGGTGAGCAGCGACGTCACGACGCGCACCGCCAGCATGCCCATCATGAACGCCTCGAAGCCGTCCATGCGGCGCCGGGTGGCGGCCACGACGGCCATGCGCGCCAAGGGGACCGCCCCGCTGAGCGTCAGTGCCAGCCATTGGCTGACGCCCTGCGACCGCAGGACGTAGAACACGGCCAGGGGGAGGACCACGGCGATCAGGAGCGGGGTGGCCGCTGACCACCACGTCGGCATGTCGTCTGTTCCGGTTCGACCGTTCGGGGTTCGACCGTTCGGGGTTCGACCGTTCGGGGTTCGACCGTTCGGAGATGCCATACGCAAAACCGTAGGAACCGGCGAAGATCACCTAATCGACGTGAGGCACGATATGCCGGATACATCATTGGATGTACCTCCCGGTCGAGCACCGACCGCAGGGCAGCACTCAGGAGGCCGGCTCGGTGCGGGTGCCGGCCCCGGACAGCGCGGACGAGTCCGGGTCGGGGAGACGCGCGATCATCCGCAGCGCGCGGGTGACGGTTTCCGCGTACGACGACCCCGTCGACGTATCGGACCGCAGGGCCCAGTCCTCCACCCCGATGCGCAGTGCCGTGTTCAGCACGCCCGCTTCCATACGGACGGCGAGGTCGTCGGCGGTCCGGCCGGTGCGGTCGGCGATCACGGCGGCGAAGGCCGCTTCGGCGTCGTGGTGGACCTGGAGCCAGACGGCGTGCAGTCCCGGCTCGACACGGCACAGACGTATGAGGTCGCGCAGCACCTCCAGGCGCTGTCCGCCGTCCTCGCGACGGTGGACGCGCATGACCGCTTCGGCGAGCGGGCGGTCCCCCCTCCAGTCCCCCAGGCGGTCCGTCAGCATCTCCAGACCTTCGGTGAGCAGAGGCCGTACGCACTCCTCCTTGGAGCGGAAGTAGCGCCACAACGTGCGGGTGGAGATCCCCGCGGCGGAGGCGATGTCCTCCGCGGTGGTCGCCGCCACCCCGTGGGCGCCGAAGAGCCGGACCGCCTCTTCGGCGATCTCCGTACGGGTCTCGGCGCGCCGCCGCTCGGTCAAGGGCGGTCGCCCGGTCGATCCCCCGGCCCGTCCGGCCATCGTCCCTCCTCCGACGTCCTGTGCTCGCCCGACCTTATGCCGCCCGACGCCCGCCTGCCCGACGCCCGACGCCCGACGCCCGCCTGGCGGCCTGGCCGCCTGGCCGCCTGGCCGCCTGGCCGCCTGGCCGCCAGAGGGTTGACACATCCTGTCTCAATGTCGCTCCCCGACTTTATGTCGCAGCGTGCCAAAAACTATTACGCTGACGCCACGTCAACCCCGAGGAAGAGAGCAGAGGAGCCCGCATGGGTGTCACCGGCCTGTCCGGCAGGAGCGTCATCGTCACCGGAGCCGCCTCCGGCATAGGCCGTGCCACGGCGCTGCGATTCGCCGCGGAGGCGGCGAACGTCGTCGTCGCCGACCTGGACGCCGGCGGGGCGAAGAGTGTCGTCGACGCGATCGAGGCGGCGGGGGGAACGGCCGTGGCCGTCACGGGTGACCTGAGCGACAGCGCGGTCGTCGACCGGGTGACGGCGACCGCGGTCGACACCTTCGGCGGGGTCGACGTCCTGGTCAACAACGCGGGCGTCATGGACAGCATGTCGGCCACGGCGGACGTCACCGACGCGGAGTGGGAGCGGGTGCTGCGCATCAACCTCACCGCGCCGTTCCTGCTGACGAGGTCCGTGCTGCCGCACATGCTCGCGGCCGGACGCGGAGCCATCGTCACCACCGCGTCGGAGGCGTCGCTGCGCGGAAGCGCGGCGGGGACCGCCTACACCGTCTCCAAGCACGGCCTCCTCGGACTCACCCGCTCCCTCGCGGTGATGTACCGGGACAAGGGCATCCGCGCCAACGCCATCGCCCCGGGCGGCACGATCACCAACATCACGAATGGCATCGGCGTGGACGGGGAGGCCCACGGACCGGCCGTCATCGGCAGGCACATGACCAACATGGGCCGGGTGTCGGACCCGGAGGAACAGGCCGCCGCCATCGTCTACCTCGCCTCCGACGCGGCGAGCAGCGTCAACGGCGTCGTCCTGCCGGTGGACAACGGCTGGGCAGCCGTCTGACCCGCGCACCGCCCGGCGCACGGATCGCGGCCGCGCCGGCCACCACCACCCACCCCCTACCCCCAGCTCCCCACTGCCCCCAGCCCACCCCCACCCCCACCCCCCAACGCCCGCTGTCCCCAGAACGATCCGCGGAGCAAGCAGAGGAAGAAGGCACAGATGGCCACCCCCCACACCGCGTCCGAGCCGGCGCGACCCGGCCCGGCGGACCTGGGATTCGATCCGGATGCCGTGCGCGAGCGCTACCGGGCCGAGCGCGACCGGCGGATCCGCCCCGACGGCAACCGCCAGTACCTTCGCACCACAGGCGAGTTCGGCCACTTCGACGACGACCCGCACGCCGGCCCCGACACCGGCCGGCGCCCCCTGGACGACCACGTCGAGGCGGTGGTCGTGGGCGGCGGGTTCGGCGGGCTGCTGGCCGGCGCCCGACTGCGCCAGGCGGGCCTGCGGAACATCCGGATCATCGAGAAGGGCGCGGACTTCGGCGGCACCTGGTACTGGAACCGGTACCCGGGAATCCACTGCGACATCGAGTCGTACGTCTACCTGCCGCTGCTCGAGGAGGTCGGCTACGTCCCCCGGTGGAAGTACGCTCCGGGCGAGGAGATCCGGCAGCACGCCCAGGCGATCGCGACCCGCTTCGACCTCTACCGCGACGCCTGCTTCCGGACCCAGGTCACCGAACTGCGCTGGAACGAGGCCGCGGCCGAGTGGACCGTAAGCACCGACCGCGGCGACCGCATGAGCGCCCGGTACGTCGTGGTGGCGACCGGCCTGCTCAGCCAGCCCAAACTGCCCGGCATCCCGGGGATCGAGACCTTCCGGGGGCACATGTTCCACACCAGCCGCTGGGACTACGACTACACCGGCGGCGACGCGAACGGCGGCCTGGACAAGCTCGCCGACCGGCGCGTGGCGCTCATCGGCACGGGGGCGACGGCCATCCAGGTCGTACCGCACCTCGGGCGGGACGCCGGACATCTGTACGTGTTCCAGCGCACGCCGTCCTCGGTGGACGTGCGCGGGCAGCGCCCCACCGACCCCGAGTGGGCGGCCTCGCTGACGCCCGGCTGGTCCCGGCGCCGCCGGGACAACTTCCTCGCCGTCGTCACGGGCGGCCCGGCCGAGGAGGACCTGGTGGCCGACGGCTGGACCAGCAGCGCCCGCCTCCAGCAGAAGCTCGTGCCGAGCGACGGCTACGCCAACCTCGCGCCCGGGGAACGCGAACGCCTCGAGGAGATCGCCGACTTCCAGAAGATGGACCAGTTGCGGGGCCGGGTGGACGAGATCGTCGAGGACCCGTCGACGGCCGGGGCGCTCAAGCCGTGGTACCGCTACATGTGCAAGCGGCCCACGTTCAGCGACACGTACCTCCAGACGTTCAACCGCCCCAACGTCACCCTCGTGGACACCGCCGACCACGGGGGCGTGGAGCGCATCACCGAGCGGGCCGTCGTGGTCGGCGGGGTGGCGTACGAGGTCGACTGCGTCGTCTTCGGAACCGGCTTCGAGGTCGGCGTCTCCGGACTGCTGTCCGGCCGTCTCCCCGCGTACGGCAGGGACGGGGTCGCCCTGCTGGACGCCTGGAAGGCCGGCCCGAGGACGCTCCACGGGTACTGCACCCGGGGCTTCCCCAACCTGTTCATGCTCGGTTCGGTGCAGAGCGCCAGTGCCGTGAACTACGCGCACGTCCTGGACGAACAGGCGACGCACGTCGCCGAGGTGGTCCGTGAGGCGCGCGGGCGCCGGGCCCGGTACGTGGAGCCGACGGCCGAGGCCGAGGACGCCTGGGTGGCCACGATCCGGGAGAAGGCGGCCGACCTGTACGCGTTCCAGGCCGAGTGCACCCCCGGCTACTACAACGGCGAGGGCATGCCCAGGCCGCGCAGCGAGTCGTACGGCGACGGCCCGGCCGCGTTCTTCGAACTGCTCCGGCGCTGGCGCGCGGACGGAGGGATGAGCGAGGTCCTCGGCACGTGACCCCGGCCGTCCGGACGAACCGCGGCCCGCGGCCCGCGCCCCACGGCCCGCGCCCCACACCCCGCGGCGCACAACCCGCAGCCCGCGACCCTCAGCCCACACCCCGCGGCCCACAGCCCGGCCACGACGCCCATGGACAGACAGGAAGCGAAGTGAGCACGCGATCGAGCAGGTTCGACGACGGGGAACACCGCCGGCCCACGAGTGCGCGCCGGCGGATACGGAGGCTCAACCCGCCCAACCCGCTGTGGGGTTCCAACGGTGTCGCGTTCGGACCCGACGGGCGGCTGTACGTCGCCCAGTTCCTCGCCGGGCGGATCAGCGCCGTGGACCCGGCCGACGGGGACGTCGAGGTGGTGGTGCCGGCGGACGGCCCGGTCCGGTCGCCGGACGACCTCGCCTTCGGCGCGGACGGCTCGATGTACATCGCCGATCTGGTCCCCGGCCGGGTGTGGCGCCGCAGTCCCCGGGGCGAGTACACGTCGGTCTCGGAGGAGGTGGCGGTCCCCAACGGCATCACCTGCGTCGGCGACCGGCTCTTCGTCAACGAGATGAAGATGGACGGCCGCCTGCTCGAACTGTTCCCGGAGGGCGGCGACCCGGTCGTCCTCACCGGCGGGATCGCCCTCGGCAACGCGATGCAGCTCGGCCCGGACGGCTGCCTGTACTACCCGCACATGGTCAGCAACCAGGTGTGGCGCATCTCCCCCGACGGCGGTGAGCCCGAGGTCGTCGCCGAGGACGTGCACGACCCGGTCGCGGTCCGCTTCGACAGGGGCGGCGTCCTGCACGTGCTGTCACGGGGCCCCGAGGGCTTCGTCACCCGCATCGACCTCCACGGCAGCGGATCCCGGTCGCTCGTCACCAGCGGGCTGGTGGGACTGGACAACGCGGCGTTCGACGCGGAGAACCGCATGTACGTCTCCAGCTACGCCGCCGGCGGCATCACCGAACTGCACCCCGACGGCCGCACCCGCGCGATCGTCCCCCGCGGCCTGAACGGCCCCTACGGCGTGACGGTCGACCTGGGCGGCACGGTGTACGCCGCCGACCACTACCGCGTGGCACGCCCCCAGCCCACCGACGGCGACGCCGACCGCGGCACCGGCACCGGCACCGGCACCGGCACCAACTGCGACACCGACACCGTCGGCAGGGACGCGTCGGGCGGCGTGACCACGGAGGCACTCCTCGTCTTCACCCACGGCATCACGGCCGACCGCGGGCTCCTGCACCTCACCTCGCAGTACGGCACCGTCCAGACCTACGACCCCGCACGCGGCACCGGCAGGGTCCGGGCGACCGGCCTGAGCCGGCCCCTGGGCATCGCGGTACGGGCGGACGGCGCGCTCGTGGTCGCCGAGACGGACGCCGGCCGGATCGTCGCCATCGACGAGGACGACACCGTCACGGTCGTCGCCGAAGGGCTCGGACACCCCGTGGACGTGGCGTTCGACGCCGAGCAGCGCTGCTACGTCAGCGACGACCGGCTGGGAGCGGTGCTGCGGATCGACGGAACGGACCGGGCGGTGCCCGTGGCGGAGGGACTCGGTTCCCCGCAGGGCTTGGCCGTCAGCGGCGACGAACTGTTCACCGTGGACACCGGTCAGCGCAGACTGTGGGCGATATCGCTGACCACCGGGGAGCGCAGGATCGACGCCGAGGACCTGGCCGTCGGCACGCCCCCGGGCGTCGCCCGCCGTGCCGAGCCCGCCCTCTTCGCCCACGGCATGCCCGGTCTGCCGGCCGGGTTCGCGGGCCTCGCCGCGGCGCCGGACGGTTCCCTCGTCCTCTCCGCCGACGGAGACGGCACCGTACTGCGCCTGTCCCCGCCGCACGACGGCGCCTGAGGAGGGGGACGGGAGCCTCAGGGCAGTTTCACCGTCACGCAGGCAGGAGCGGTCGGGGAACGGGTGGTGCACTGGCTCTTGCCCTTGTCCCCGCTGTTGGAGACGTTGATCGTGAGGTAGGTGGCGCTGTCCGGCACCGTGAGCGGGATGGTGATCCTCTGGTCCACCTCGCCCATGTCGTCGGGCCGGAGCGAGGCCGCGTAGAGCTCCGTGTCCGCCCGGTCGTCGTCCGGCGCGTACAGCGACCGCGCGAACGCGGCCACGTGGTCGTTGCGGTCGACGCCGACGGCGTGGACGGTGAACGTCAGCGACAGGTGGGGCCGCTGCCCCGTCAGGCTCACGCTGGTGACGGTCGGCCTGCCGTTGCCGGCGGCGGCGAGGGTCGCGACGACCAGCGAGGCGACGAGAGCCGCGACGTAGGCCGTGCTCCCGATGATCAGAAGCGGCTTCCGGTGGGTGAAGTACGCGTAGAGGCACAGGGCGACGGCGGTGATGGCCAGCGCGGGCGCGACCAGGGTCCACACCGTGTGGTTGTTCAGCGCGACGAACAGCCTGTCGCTGTTCATGCCCAGGGCGGTGAGCAGGCCCGCCAGCGCGATGAGCGAGCCCCACAGGGTGTTCGTCACCTCGCCGAACGGATTCTCGGCCTCCTCCGCCGACGGGGGCGCCTCCTCTTCGGCGGAGCGTCCGTCGTCCCTGGCCGCGGAACGGTTCGCCGTCCCGCCTCCTTCCGCCGCTTCCCTCGCTTCCGCCGCTTCCCCCGCTTCCCCCGCAGACATGGCCGACATCCTCACCTCGGGGCCGCTCCCGCCACAAGAGGCCCGACCTGTACCTGTCGTGAACAGCCGTGCCGGCCACCCGCGCCACCGCGCCGCCGCGGCACCGCACTGCTCGTTCCCGGTGTCCGGCGCCCTCCCCTCCCCATGCAGTAAGCGCTTTCTGGAGAAAGCGCTTACTGCGCTTTAGAGTGAGGCCCGGACGACGCACGCTCCCTACGCCGGAGGACCAGCAGATGACCACGCACAGGCCCTGGCCGCTCGACATCCCGGGCATCGCCTACGGCGGTGACTACAACCCCGAGCAATGGCCCGTGGACGTCCAGGTGGAGGACGTCGAGCTGATGCGCCGGGCCGGTGTGAACCTGGTCAGTGTCGGCATCTTCTCCTGGGCCCGGCTCGAACCCCGGGAGGGCGTGTACGACTTCGGCTGGCTCGACGCCGTGCTGGACCGCCTGCACGCCGCGGGCATCCGGGTCGCGCTCGCCACCGCCACCGCCTCCCCGCCGCCCTGGCTGACGCGCGCGCACCCGGAGATCCTGCCCCGCACCGCCGACGGCACCGTCCTCCACCAGGGCAGCCGGCAGTCCTACGCCGTCTCCTCCCCCGTGTTCCGGGAGTACGCGGTCCGGATGACCCGTAAAGTCGCCGAGCGCTACCGGGACCATCCCGCGCTCGCGCTGTGGCACGTGGACAACGAACTCGGCTGCCACGTCCCGCACGACCACTCGGACGCCGCGGCGGACGCCTTCCGCGGCTGGCTCGCCCGGCGGTACGGCACCGTCGACGCGCTCAACGCCGCGTGGGGGACGGCCTTCTGGTCACAGCGCTACGACTCCTTCGACGAGGTCCTGCCCCCGCTCGCCGCTCCGACCACCGTCAACCCCACCCAGCAGCTCGACTTCGCCCGGTTCTGCTCCGACGAGCACCTCACCCACTACCGGGCCCTGCGCGAGGTGCTGCGCGAGGTCACCCCGCACGTGCCGGCCACCACGAACTTCATGATGACCACCCGGACCAAGTGGCTCGACTACTTCTCCTGGACGGCCGACATGGACGTGGTCGCCAACGACCACTACACCATCGCGGCCGACCCCGAGGCCCACATCGAGCTCGCGTTCTGCGCCGACCTCAGCCGCGGTGTCGCCGGGGGCGAACCGTGGATGCTCATGGAGCACTCCACCTCGGCCGTCAACTGGCAGCCCCGCAACCGCCCCAAGGGGCCCGGCGAGATGCTGCGCAACTCCCTCACCCATGTGGCACGCGGCGCCGACGCCGTGATGTTCTTCCAGTGGCGGCAGTCCGCGGCGGGCTCGGAGAAGTACCACTCGGCGATGGTGCCCCACGCCGGACCGGACAGCGACGTCTTCCGCGACACCGTCGAACTCGGCCGCCGGCTGAGCGCCCTCGCACCCGTCCGGGGCAGCAGGGTCCGCGCCCGGGCGGCGCTCGTCTTCGACTACCCGTCCTGGTGGGGCAGCGAGCTCGACAGCCACCCCACCGAGGCGCTGCGCTACCCGGACGAGGTCATGCGCTGGTACCGCGCCCTGTGGCGGCGCGGGATCACCGTCGACGTCGTCGGCGCGCAGAGCGATCTCACCGGCTACCCGCTGGTCGTCGTCCCCACCCTCTACACCGTCACCGACCAGGACGCCGCCCGGATCGCCGAAGCGGCGCACTCCGGGGCCTCGGTGCTCATCACCTTCTTCAGCGGCATCACCGACGAGCACGACCACGTACGCCTCGGCGGCTACCCCGGGGCCTTCCGCGAACTGCTCGGTGTGCGGACGGAGGAGTTCTGGCCGCTGCTGGAGAACGAGACCCCGCTGCTCGACGACGGCGGCCGAGCGGACCTGTGGAGCGAGAAGACCCGTCTCGACGGCGCGCGGGCCGTGCGCACCTGGGCGGAGGGACCGCTGGCCGGGCGCCCCGCCGTCACCCGCAACAGCACCGGCCGGGGCGCCGCCTGGTACGTGGCGACCCGCCTGGACGAGGCCGGCACGGCCGCCGTCCTCGACGCGCTGCTCGCCGAGGCGGGCGTCTCGGCGGAGGTGCCGGGGCTGCCCGCCGGGGTGGAGGCCGTCCGGCGCCACGCCGACGACGGCTCCCGTTTCCTGTTCCTGGTCAACCACACCGACACCGACGTCCCGGTGGCCGTCACCGGCGAGGACCTGGTGAGCGGCGTGGCCACCGGGGAGGACGGGCTCACGCTGCCGGCCGGCGCGGTGGCGGTGATCCGCGAATCCTGAGGCGCGTCCCGTGGCCGCGGTGGGCGCGGGCGAGCGGCGGGGACGCGCCCGGTGCACGGGGGAGGCCCCGTGCCGGGACGACGTGCCGGCGTCCTCACCGTGCGGCGAGCATGGTCGTCGACGGGTGGGCACGCAGTGGCCGGGGCCGCCCGTCGACGGCTGACGGGCGATTCCCGCGGCACGCACGGCCTCGGGACGCACGGCCTCGGGACGCACGACTTCGGGACGCACGGCCTCGGGACGCACGGCCTCGGGACGCACGACCTCGGGACGCGCAGGACCCGGCACACACGGACCCCGCACACGCGGACCCCGCACACGCGCGGACCCCCCACGCGCCGGCCGCCCGCGTCGCCCCGCCAGGGGCCGCGCGGGCGGCCGGCACCGGCTCAGGCCAGCCGCGCGGACACGATCGTCACCGGCTCGACCGGCACGTCGCCGTGCCCGCCGCGGGACGTGGTGCGCACTCCCTCGATCGCGTCCACCGCCTCGCTGCCCGCGACGACCTTGCCGAACACCGCGTAGCCCCAGCCGTCCTGGCCGGGGTGGTTCAGGAAATCGTTGCTGTTGGTGTTGATGAAGAACTGGGCGCTCGCCGAATGCGGGTCCGCCGTCCGTGCCATCGCCACCGTGTACTTGTCGTTGCGCAGGCCGTTGCCCGCCTCGTTCTCCACCCGCCGGGGGGCCGGCTTCTGCTGCATGTCGGCGGTCAGGCCACCGCCCTGGATCATGAAACCGGGGATCACCCGGTGGAAGACGGTGCCGTCGTAGTGGCCGGCCTTGACGTAGTCGACGAAGTTCGCGACCGTCTTCGGGGCCTTGGCGTCGTCGAGCTCCAGGGTGATGTCCCCGGCGGAGGTGTTCAGCAGCACAGTGGTCATTCGGCCATCGTATGTCTCCGGCCCACGGCGGGCACGGGACGGGGCCGGGGTCAGGGCCGGGGTCAGGGCCGGGGTCAGGGCGGGGGCCGGGGCGTAACTCGGTGGCGCACCGGGGCCGGCACCGACGACCATGCGCCGTATGAGCGACCGACCCGCGCGATGGACCCAGGCGACCGTCTACCCCGACATGTGGGCCGACCCGGACGACGACCCCCGCAACAGCGAAGGGCCGAGTCCGGACGGCGAGCTCGCGACACTCCTGGACTTCCTGACGAACTACCGCATGACCCTGCGGATGAAGTGCGAGGGCCTGGACCCGGAGCAGCTGGCCCGCCGTTCGGTGCCGCCGTCGACGATGTCCCTGCTCGGACTGGTCCGGCACCTCGCCGAGGTGGAACGGGACTGGCACAACTGGATCAGCGACGGTGACCCGCTGCCGAAGCTGTACGGCGAGCGCGACGCGGACTTCGACGGGGCCGTCGCCGACCGGGCCGTGGTCGACGCCGCGTTCCGCGATCTGGAGCGTGAGCAGGCCGCGACCGACGCCGCGCTGGCCCGGCACCCGGACCTGGGCCGGCGGGTGGGGAGGGAGGGCATCGCGGTCCGGGAGCTGATGGTGCACCGGATCGAGGAGTACGCCCGTCACTGCGGGCACGCCGACCTGCTGCGCGAGTGCGTCGACGGACGGGTGGGCCAGTGACGACTGCGCGCACGGCGACCGCGGCTCGCCCCCGCACCCCGGGTCTTCCGGGGCACGGGGGTGTCGGCCCCGGCCGCCCTCGGTGATCAGCGTCCGCGGTCCTGGGCGTGCAGCGCGCGCAGGAGGCCGGTGAGGCGGTCGGCGACGGTCTCCGCCGCGCCGCGCGCGTAGCGGGAGTTCATGGCCTCGTAGGTGATGCGGTCGTAGCCGCCGGAGTCCGCCATGTATTTGGCGGCGCCGTTGACCATGGTGACGACGCAGGTGTGCGGGAAGGGCGAGGCGGCCTTCACGGCGATCCCGGTGGCGGCGTTCAGTTCGGCCTGGAGACCGGCGACCACCGTGTCACCGATGCGCGCCGCCACGAGGGGGACCTGTGCGGTGCCGTCGGGCTCGAAGGTGTACCGGGTCCTCGGGCGCAGGGTGTGCAGGCCCGCGGGCGGCTTCTGGGCGGGCACCTCGACGACGTCGTGCGTCACCCGCAGCGGGGTGGCGAGCGGTGCGGTGCGGATGCGGGCGGCGGTGCGCAGCGCCGTGTCCCCGAGGCGTTCGCCGAGCAGGCCGACCAGGACGTGTCCGTCGTCGCGCACCTCCGTCCGCCGCGGGACGCCGTCCTCGTCGGGCCAGGTGCGGCCGGCGGTCAGGTAGGGCGCCTGGTCTCCGGCGGCGCCGATCAGGAACAGGGCCACGGTGTCGCCGCCGTGGTGTTCCTCGATGCGGCGGGTGGCCGCGCCCGCGAGGTCGGCGCTGACCTGCCGCTCCCCCGCCGCGGTCGTGACGCCGTTCATCACGGAGGACTGGACGGCGTGGTTGACGAGCAGTGCGACGGGCCGGCCGTCGAGGCCGTCGACGCGCAGCACGCCCACACCGTCGTCGGTGAGGCCGGCGTCGTCGGCGCCCAGCCACCAGCCGTGCGGGGTGGACACGTCCCGCTGGACGCCGACCCGGCAGGTCCCGCGGCCGAATCCGAGGCGGGCGGGGCGCAGGGTGCGCACCGCGCGTCCGGCGGCCCGGGTCACCGCGTCGTCGACGGCGGCGGCCAGGCGGGCGTTGCGGCCGGCCTCGTCCGCCGGGGTGCGGCCGGGCGGGAGGACGTGCGGCGCGGAGAACGTGTGGCTGGCCACGACCAGACAGTGGCGCGGGTCGACCGCGGCGGTGCGCCGCAGGATCTCCCGGGTGCGGTCGACCTGGTCCTCGCCGATCGACGTCTGGTCGATCACCACCAGCGCCAGCCGGGTCCGTCCGTCGTCCAGGACGAGCGCTCGCGCGTGCAGGGGATCGTGGACGCCGGTGAATCCGTCGACGGGGAGTATCCCGTCCGTGAGGTCGACGGCCGCCCGGCCGGCGCCCGCGGTGAAGGTGTCGTCGAGCGGGGTCATCGTGCGTCCTCGGCGGGGTGGGGGGCGGGGCGGCCGTCGATCATGTCCACCAGGTTGTCGACGATGGCGTCCTCGGCGTATCCGCGCCGTACGGGGCAGCCGTTGACGGAGTGGACGGGCCGGTCGAAGCGGGCGTCGTCGGCGAGGTAGCCGATGCGGTCGTTGGCGAGGGAGACGAGCAGGGTGCGGGCCAGCGGCGACCGGGCGCGCAGCCGCCGGCAGATCTCGGTGACGACCTCGCCGGAGACGCCGGTGACGGCCACGTCGCCGAGGCGGATCAGGGACAGGCGCAGCGGCACCGTGCCGGAGCCGTCCTGGCGCATGGTCTCCATGACGTCGCGGCCCGGCTTGACGGGACAGGACACGGTCCGCTGCCGGGCTTCGAGGCGGACGTCCGCCGACGTGCGGACGCCGTCCGCCACGCGCAGCGCCTCGGCACCGACGATCAGCCCCTGGGCTTCCATGGCGGCGTAGGCCCGGGACGCGCGGCGCTCGTCGGGGGCGGTCCCGAAGGGGACGCCGAGGTCGATCCGCGGTGCCTGGTCGCCGAGGGGGCCGGCGGTCCACAGGGCCACGGCGCCCTCACCCGCCCGCTCGTCGCGGAGTGCGTCCTCGATGTACCGGCAGGCGGCTCCGGCCAGGTCGCCGCTGACCTCGGAGGTGCCGAAGACCACGGTGGAGTGGACGGCGTAGTTGACCACCAGGGCGATCGGCACGCCGTCGAGGTCCTCGAACTTCAGCACCCACAGGGTCTTGTCCGACGGGCCGTCGGGGTTGTGGCCGAGCGTCCAGCGTCCGTCGCGGTGGAGCTCGCGGTTGACGTTGACGTCGGCGGTGCCCGTGCCCGCGCCGAACCGCGCCGGCCGGGCGGTGTCCCGGGCCCGGCGGAGCGCGGTGACGATCCGGTCGTAGACGACCTCGGTGTAGGCGAACGACTCCGGCCCGCCCGCGTGGGCGAGCGCGCCGGGTGAGACGTCGGCGATCCGGGGGGCGTTGTGGGTGTGCGTCGCGGTGACGACGACGTGGTCGGCGGGGATGCCCAGCTCGCGTTCGATCCGCTCGCGCAGGGGGGTGACGTCGCCGGCCTCGATGAGGTCCAGGGAGACGAGCGCCGCCTCGGTGTCGCCGTCGCTGAGGTGGAGCGCGCGCAGGAAGAGCGGGTCGTGCACGCCGGTGAAGTCGCCGGGCATGGGGTGCAGACCGGTCAGGTCCGCGGGGGTGATGTCCGCCTTGGCGACGCCCACCCGCAGCCCCGCGCCGGGCGGTGCGTCGGGGGGCGTGGCGGCGGCGGTGATGGTGGTGGGCTGGGCGGGTTCCGGGGTGGCCGGGTTCTTCTGGCGCAGGGGTTCCGGGGTGGCCGGGTTCTTCGGGTGCAGGGGTTCCGGGGTGGCCGGATTCTTCGGGTGCAAGGGTCTCTCCTGGTGGGCGTGGGGGGTGGCGCGGCACGGGCGGGCCGGACGGCCGCCGGTGCCGGGGCCGGCACGGGTCAGGCAGTGCCGGAGGTCACCGGTGTGTCGGGGTGGTGGGGTCCGGCGTCGGCCGCGTCGGCCGCGTCGTCCCCGTGGGCACCGCGCAGTCCGTGCCGGGGCAGGCGCGGCAGCCACAGCAACCCGATCACGGTGGCCACGGCTCCCAGGGCGATGAGGATGCCCATGAACAGGGCCGGCCGCTCCTGCACGAGCGTAGGGGTGAACAGACCGAAGACGGCCATGACGTAGCGGGCGGCGCCGAAGGTGAGGCCCTGGGCGGTGCTGCGGATGCGCGTCGGGAAGATCTCCTGGCTCCACACCTTGTACAGGCCTTCTCCGGCCCAGGTTCCCGCAACGGTGTTGGCGGCGAACAGCACCACGAGGGAGGCGAGCGAGAAGCCGCCCAGGAGGGCGACGAGCGGGCCGGCGGCGAGGGAGACGAGACCGATGACGAGCAGGACGCGACGGACCGGGGAGTCCGCCAGGCGCTGGAACAGCAGGGCGACCGCGAGGCCGACGACCATGGTCCCCCAGCCGATCAGGCTGAAGACCTGAACGGTCGAACCGCCCAGGTGCACCACGAGGAAGGCTCCGAACTGGCCGACGGTGTTGGGCATGATGCCGCTGATCACGAAGTACAGGCCGGTGGCGAGGAGACCGACGCCGTACGGCTTGCGGAAGGCCTCGCGCAGGTCGCCGCGTCCGACGGAGGAGGCGCGGCTGCGCTGCCAGTCGGCCGACTCGGCCACGCCGCGGCGCAGGAACCACACGACGACGGCGACGACGAGCAGGTGCGCGAACATGATCCGGGCGCCCGTCGCCCCGAGGTCCGCGACGAAGAACCCGAGTATCTGGACGACGGCGACGCCCGCCAGCCACAGCGTCTGCGCGTAGGCGACCGTACTGCTCTGCCGCCCTTCGGCGGCCTCCTCCGCCATCAGCGCGAGCGAGGTGGGCACGTCGGCGCCCATCGCCAGGCCCGTGACGATCACTCCGACGAACAGGGTGGCCTGGTCGGGCGCGCAGAGGACCGTCACGACGCCGGCCGCGTAGACGACGAGGTCGACCGCGTACACCGTGCGGCGGCCGAGGACGTCGCCGAGCCGGCCGCCGACGACCGCGCCGGTGGCGAACATGAACATGAGGACGGAGTTGAGCGCGCCGACCGACCAGGTGCTCAGGGCGAACTGCCGTTGCAGGATGACCGACGTCATGCCGACGGTGACGATGGTCGCGCCGTCGAGGTAGGAGGCCATGCCGCCGAGGGTGGCGGTGTACCAGGGGCGCGAACGGGGTGCGGTTTCGGACACGGCGATGTGCCTCTTTTCGGGTGTCTGCGGCCACCGGCGCGTCGCGGAACGCGCCGTAGGGGTGGCGGGGCATGGGGACGGCCGGCGGGCGGGAGGCCGGTCGGGGGACCGGACGGGGCGGACGGGTCCGTGGCGGCGTCCGGGGTGCGGCGCGGCCCTGTCCCGAGCGGCCGGGCGCGGGGTACGGCGGTGGCCGGAGGGATCTGGGCGCGGAGTAAGGCGGTGGCCCGAAGGACCTGGGCGGGGGGGTACGGCGGTGGCCGGGGCGGGCGGGGGTGGCGGGCGGCGACGCCGGAGTCAGGAGGAGTTGGTCGTCCGTCGTCCGTGCGGGAGCGTGGTCACGTCGGGGAAGGGCGGCGTGGCGTCGGGCGGCAGGTCCACCTCGAAGACGTTGAGGAGGAGGGCGAGGGCGGCGAAGGTGCCGAGGGAGACGGTCAGGTCGACCAGCGCCGCCTCACCGAACTCCCCGCGTGCGGCGGCGTACGTGTCGTCGTCGACGAAGTGGCGGGTGAGCGCCTGGTGGACGAACCGGTGCAGGAGCCTCTCGTCCCGGCGGACGAAGCCGGGGTCCTCACCGCGCGCCAGCCTGTCCAGCGCCGCCGGGTCCAGGCCCGCGGCTCGCCCCTTCCCGACGTGTGCGAGCCAGGAGTGCTGCGCGTCGAGGAGCCGGGCCACCGTCAGCAGGGTGAGCTCGCGCAGTCGCGGGGGCAGCGCCGACTCCGCCAGGCACGAGGTGCTGAGCCGCTCCAGCGGGTCGCCCAGCGTGGGGCTCCTCAGCAGGACCTGGAAGGGGCCGTGGACACCGCCCCGCTCTCTCAGGAGTCGTGTCCGCAGACGCGCCTGCTCGGCGCTTTCGTCCCGCAGGGGTGTGAGTCGCATGGTGTTTCCTCGCCTCGCCGAGGACCGCCACGGGTGTGGAACGGCCCGTAGGAAACTTGGCCGAGATCAGCCGCTGGTGTCCATGCCGTGAACGCGGTGCAGCGGAGAGCCTTACGTTGCTCGTCGCGCGGTCGCACGGGCGTGTTCTTGCGGGGAGCGGGAGATAAGGTGTCGCCCCTGCGGAGGCTCAGACGCCGAGGATGTCCGCCATCCGTTCCTGTGACACGGCGTGGTGCCAGGCGGCCTCGCGCACCTGGACGTACCGCAGCACCTCGGCGGGGCTCGTGACCATCTCGACGCCGGCCGTGTCGTCCGTGTCGTCGAAGCGGAAGAGGGCGACGGTGCGCGCGTCGAAGATCCAGAAGTCCTCGCGGGGCAGCTCCAGCTCGACCGCCCGGGCACGGGTGAGGAACCGCACGTCCTCTCCCGACGCGGCGTTGCGCGGGGTGTTCTGCAACAGCAGGTACAGCTGGCATTCGGTGTACGGCTCGTCGATGACGCGCACGCGCTGGAACGTCTTGCCCAGGGCGGTCTGCTCGCGGCGGTTGCGGCACCACGCGCTCTGGAGGTCCCAGTGCACGTGGCGTCCGGTGACGAACGCCGTGTACTCGGGCCTGCGTTCGTGCCAGGCGTAGCGGCTCCGGCTCTCCAGGCGCCAGGCGCTGTGCAGCAGCGTACTGAACATCCGTTCGAGTGTCGCGGGTGAGGTGCCGCGGCCCCGGTGTGCGCTCCGGGCGGCGGGCGAGCCGGCGGAGGGCTCGGGGCGTGCCGGAGCCTGCCGATGCCCGGCGTCCGCGCCGGGGTGGCGCTCCGCCAGCTTCGCCAGGAGGTGCCCGTAGGCCTCCCGTTCGGGCTGCCGGGGCTCCGCCTTGCCCGACTCCCAGGCGCTGACGGTCGCCCGTCGGACGTCCATCGCGTGCGCGAGCTGCTCCTGGGTGAGGCCGTGCGCCTCACGCAGACGCTTCCGTTCCGCCGGCACGGGCAACGGCGACGCGGACTCCAGGAGGGCGTCGACGGCGGACAGCAGCCGCGACCGCTTCGTGCCCTCGGCCATGGGTCACCTCCTCGGCGCGACCGTGTGCGACCGTACGGTACACCGGGCCGGAAGCGTACGGAAACCGTACACACAGTCAAAGACATAGTAGCCATGAACATAGTAGCCATGTACTGTATCCACCATGAGCAAGGGTTCCGAAGGAGCCACGCCCGGTTACCTGGTGTGGCGCCTGTCCACGAAATGGCGGGTGGCGGTCGACCGGGCGGTGGCCCCGCTCGGTCTGACCCACGCCCAGTACGCGCTGGTCGCCTCCCTGTACGGCATGCGCCGCTCGGGGGAACGCCCCAGCCAGCGGCGCCTAGCCGACCACACCGGCCTCGAACCGCTCTACGTGTCCAAGCTGGCGCGGGCCCTGGAGTCCGCGGGTCTGGTCGAGCGGAACCGGGACCCGCACGACCCGCGCGCGGTCCAGCTGTCCCTCACCGAGCAGGGCGTGGACGTCACGCGGCGGGCCGTCGCGGTGGTGCGGGGGCTGCTGGAGCGACTGCTGGAGCCGCTCGGGGGGCTGGACAGCGACCGGACGCGCACGTTCACCGAGGAACTGTCGACCCTGCTCGCCGTACCGCTCGATCCCGTCGACGAGAGCACGACCCGAAACCCGGAGAGCACGACCCGACACCCGAAGGGGACGCCATGACCGTCACCGCACCCCCCGCCGACAGCCGCGCTGTCGCCCTCGCCCACTACGCCGCCCGCGCCGTCCTGGAGCGGGCCCTCGCCCGGCACGGCACCACCTTCCCGCAGCAGATCGCCCTCAGCTACGCGGTCGCCGCCGAGAACCCCCTGACAGCGAACGCCCTCGTGGACCAGGTCACCCGATCGCTCAAGAGCGACCCCGCCGAGGTGCTCGTCACGATCGGCGAGCTGCGCGAGAGGGGCCTGCTGTCGGCCGACGGCCCGCTGGTCCGGCCCACGGAGGCGGGACGGGAACTGATCGCCACCGTCACCGCCGAGACCAGCGAGGCCACCGCCCGCATCTGGGCCGGCATCCCCGCGGAGGACCTGGCCGCCGCCGGGCGGGTGCTCGCCCAGGTCGCCGAGCGGGCCGACGCGGAGCTGGCCGCGCCCGCCCCGAGGTAGTGGAATATTCAACGACAGGGGTGGGTTGTCGGCCTCGAAGGAGGCACAGAGAGTGGACAGGACCTACGAGGCGGCGTTCGACACCGCCTACTACGCCCACGGAACGCCGGCGGAGCGCTGGGAGCGCGCGCGGCTGTTCTTCGACGCGCGTGACTACGCCGCCGCGGCACGGGTGCTGACGGGGCTGGTCGAGGAGGTGCCGGAGCAGACCGGACCGCGGCTGCTGCTGGCCCGCTCCTACTACCACTCCGCGCAACTGCGCCGCGCCGAGGACGAGTTGCGGGTCATCGTGGAGCGCGACCCGGTGGAGCACTACGCCCGGCTGATGCTGGGCCGCACCCTGGAGCGGCAGGGCCGGCACGAGGAGGCGGGGACGCACCTGCGCATCGCCTCGGCGCTGGCCGGGGACTTCCCGGAGATCTGACCCGACGTGACGCGGCCCGGCGGTGGACACACCGCCGGGCCGCCGCCGTGCGGGCGCGGGCGCGGGCGCTCAGCCGGACGCCCGGCGCCCCCTGCGGTGCGCGACCTCCCCGAGGACGACGTCCACGGCGAGGAACGCGGCGAGCGGGATGCCGAGGAGCGGCACGAAGTAGCCGACGACGGCGATCACCGCCATCAGCGGGACGAGGACGTACGGCGGTACCTGCGCCCACGCGCCGCGCGGGACGGGCCGCCCGAAGGCGGAGCCGCGGCCGCGCTGCCACCACATGCGGTAGCCCCACAGGATCAGCAGCACCAGCGCGAGCGCCAGCAGCATCAGCGCGAGCTGGTTGGCCAGGCCGAACATCACGCCGGTGTGCAGGTCGATGCCCCAGCGGGTCAGCTTGGCGAGCACCGGGTAGTCCGCGAACCGCACCACGTCGGTGACCTCGCCCGAGGCCGGGTCGACCGCGACCGCGTCCTGCTTCGTGGGCCAGGCCCGCTGCACCTGCTTGACGACGTACGCCGACTCGGCGTCCGCGGGCGGCACGATCTCCACCGGGTCGCCCAGGCCCTCGGCACGGGCGGCGGCCAGGACCTTGTCGAGCCCGACGCCGTGCTCGCCGTTCCCGCCGGCGCCGGAGGCCGTGTCGTGACCGGCGTGCTCACCGCCGTTCGCCGCCGCCGAGACCGACGGCGTGGCACCGCCGAGCGAGGTGCGCAGCTCGTCGATGCTCGTGCCCGCGTACTGCGACCAGGTCAGGCCGGTCGCGGACAGGAAGAAGAAGCCGGCCGCCGCCCACACGCCGACCGTGCCGTGCAGTCCGAGGGTGCGGCGCCGCCCGGTGGTGCCGCGCACCTTGCGCAGGGCGCGGCGGCGGGAGAACCACAGGACCACGCCGCCGCCCGCGACGACCCACAGCCAGCTCGCGGCGAACTCGCTGTAGAGCCGCCCGTTCTCACCGAGGTGCAGGTCGCGGTGGAGCTCGTCGATCCAGGTCCGCAGCGGCAGGGCGCCGGTCGAGCCGTACTGCTCCAGGCCGCCGCGCACCTCGCCGGTGTACGGGTCGACGAACACGGCGAAGGTGTGGGTGGCGTCCACGCCCTCGACGCCGGACAGCATGACGCGGGTCGTGGCGCCGTCCGCCGGGGAGGGCCGCACGGCCGCGACCGTGCCCTCGGGGTACGCCTCGCGGGCCGCGGCCACCTGCTCCGAGATCGGCAGCTCGGTGTCGCCGGCCGGCACGGTCAGCTCGTGCGCGTAGACGATCCTCTCGGCCTGGAAGGCCGCCGCGTACAGGAAGCCGGTGAGGGCGGCGACGAGCAGGAACGGTGCGACGAACACGCCCGCGTAGAAGTGCAGGCGCAGCACCAGGGGGCGCAGCGGGGCCCACGGGCCCCGCTGCGACGCCGGCGCGGGTGCCGCGGGCGGCGGGGCCTCGTCCGATGGGGCACCCCCCGCTGGAGCGGAGCCGGGAGTGGGAGAGTTCGAGGGAGCGATGGACATCGGAGGGCTTCTCCCGGGTCGGTGGGGACGGCGCGTCGGCTCTTCAGCCGTGACGGACCAGTAGTCGGAGCGGGATCCCGCCGAGTTCCCGCCCTTTCGAGTGACCTGCGTCACACGCGCGTGGGGCGTGGCATGCTGGCCCGATGTCATCCCCCCGTTCCCACGCCCCCCTTGCCGAGCGGATCGAGGAACTCCTCGCCCCCGGAGGCCCGTTGCCGATCGTCGCGGCGGGCGACCCCGTCCTGCGCGCCGGCACCGAGCGCTACGACGGTCAGCTCGACCCCGCGCTGCTGGCCCGCTTCGTCGAGGCCCTGCGCGTCACCATGCACGCGGCGCCCGGTGTGGGCCTGGCCGCGCCGCAGGTCGGGGTGGGGCTGCGGATCGCGGTGATCGAGGACCCGGCGCCGGTGCCCGAGGAGGTGCGGGTGGCCCGGGGCCGGGTGCCGCAGCCGTTCCGGGTCCTGGTCAACCCGTCGTACCGGCCCGTGGGCGACGCCCGGGCCGCGTTCTTCGAGGGGTGCCTGAGCGTGCCGGGCTGGCAGGCGGTGGTGGCCCGGCACGCCGAGGTGCGGCTGACGGGCGAGGACGAGCGGGGCCGCCCGCTGGACGAGGTGTTCACGGGCTGGCCGGCCCGGATCGTCCAGCACGAGACGGACCACCTCGACGGCCTGCTCTACCTGGACCGGGCCGAACCGCGCTCGCTGTCCGCCAACGCCGCCGTGCTGGAGCGGTGGGCGCAGCCGACGCCGGAGGAGGCCGCGCGGGCGCTCGGCTTCGAGCTGCCCTGAGCGCGGCCTGACCCGCCGGAGCCGGCCGGGCCGGCGGGTCAGTTGTCCCGGTACGCCTCCAGCAGCCGCAGCCACACCTCGCTGATCGTCGGGTAGGACGGGACGGCGTGCCACAGACGGGACAGTGGTACCCGGCCCGCGACGGCGACGGTCGCCGAGTGCAGGAGCTCGCCGACGCCCGGCCCGACGAAGGTGACGCCGCGCAGGATCTCGTCCTCCAGGTCGACGACCATCCGGGCGCGGCCCTTGTAGCCCTCGCCGTACAGGCCCGCCCCGGCCACGGAGGAGAGGTCGACGTCGACGGCGCGGACGCGGTGCCCGGCCTGTTCCGCCTCCGCCAGGGAGAGGCCGACGGCGGCCGCCTCGGGGTCGGTGAACACGACCTGCGGGACCGCGTGGTGGTCCGCGGTGGCCGCGTGGGCGCCCCACGGGCCGGAGTCCGGGTCCGCCGTGCCCGAGGCGCGGGCCGCGATGGCGGCGCCCGCGATCCGGGCCTGGTACTTGCCCTGGTGGGTGAGGAGGGCCCGGTGGTTGACGTCGCCGACGGCGTAGAGCCAGTCGCTGCCGGTGACGCGCAGGCTGTCGTCGACGGTCAGCCAGGAGCCCGGTTCCAGGCCGACGGTGTCGAGGCCGATGTCGTCGGTGCGCGGGGCGCGGCCGGTGGCGAAGAGGATCTCGTCGGCCTCGACGCGGTCGCCCGCGTCGGTGACGGCGACGACGGTGCCGTCCGTGCGGGTCACCGACTCCACGGAGGTGCCCGTGCGCACGTCGACGCCGGCCTCGGCGAGCGCCTCGGCGACCAGTTCCCCGGCGAACGGCTCCATACGGTTGAGCAGGCCCTTGCCCCGCACCAGCAGGGTCACCCGGGCGCCGAGGGCCTGCCAGGCGGTGGCCATCTCGGTGGCGACCACTCCCCCGCCGACCACGACCAGCCGGCCCGGGACGGACCGGGCGCTGGTCGCCTCCCGGCTCGTCCACGGCGCGACCTCGGCGAGGCCCGGCAGGTCGGGCAGGACGGCGCGGCTGCCGGTGCAGACGGCGACGGCGTGCCGGGCGGTCAGGACCGTGTCGCCCACGGTCACGGTGCGGGGGCCGGTCAGGCGGCCGTGGCCGCGGTAGAGGTCGGCGCCTATGCCCTCCAGCCAGCCGACCTGCCCGTCGTCGTGCCAGTGGGAGGTGTAGTAGTCGCGGTGGGCGAGGACCGCGGCGGCGTCGAGGGGCCCCTGCACCGCCTGGCGCAGACCGGGCAGCCGACGGGCGTCGGCCTGGGCGATCACCGGGCGCAGCAGGGCCTTGCTGGGCATGCAGGCCCAGTACGAGCACTCGCCGCCGACCAGCTCGCTCTCCACGACCGCGGTGGTGAGGCCGGCCGCGCGGGTGCGGTCGGCCACGTTCTCCCCCACGGGCCCGGCCCCGAGCACCACGACGTCGTACACGATGGATTCCGTTTCCGTCATGGGGTCAGTCTGGTGGGTGGTGTGCGGGGTGGCCACACGGGTAGGGGCGCGGAATACGCGACCGGCCGGCCGTGTTGTGCGGACGGCTTCACCCCATGTCAGGACGCACCTGACAGGAAGCACCGGAAGAGGGTTCACGCCATGAGCAGCACCGTGGAGCTCACCAAGGAGAACTTCGACCAGACGGTCACCGACAACGACTTCGTCCTGATCGACTTCTGGGCGTCCTGGTGCGGGCCGTGCCGTCAGTTCGCCCCGGTCTACGACAAGGCCGCCGAGGAGAACCCGGACCTGGTGTTCGGCAAGGTGGACACCGAGGCGCAGCCGGAGCTGGCCGCGGCCTTCGGTATCCAGTCCATCCCCACGCTGATGATCGTCCGTGACCGCGTCGCCGTGTTCGCGCAGCCGGGCGCCCTGCCGGAGGCCGCCCTGGCGGACGTGATCGGGCAGGCCCGCAAGCTGGACATGGACGAGGTGCGCAAGTCGATCGAGGAGCAGCAGGCCGGTCAGGGCTCCCAGCCCGCCGCCGAGGGCGAGTGACCGCCCGGGGTGAACGGGCCCCGGGGACACCGCCTCTGAGGGGACACCTGAGGGGACGCCTCAGAAGGGGTACGGCGCCACGTCGCCGCGCACCGTCGTCCAGCGCACGTCGGTGAAGGCCTCCAGGTTGGCCTCGCCGCCGAAGCGGGCGCCGGTGCCGGAGGCGGCGACCCCGCCGAAGGGGGCGACGGCCTCGTCGTTCACGGTCTGGTCGTTGACGTGGACGATGCCCGTCGGGATGCGTTCGGCGAGATCGAGGCCGCGGGCGGCGTCCCGGGTGACGATGCCCAGGGAGAGGCCGTAGGAGCTCGCGGCGGCCAGCGCGGCGGCCTCGTCGGGGGTGCTGAAGGCGCGTACGGGGGCGACGGGACCGAACACCTCCTCCGCGTAGGCGGGGGTCCGGTCGTCCACACCGGCAAGGACGGTCGGGCGGTAGAAGAGGCGCTCGTGGGCGCCGCCCGCCGCGAGCCACGCGCCGGCGGCGGTGCTGGCCTCCACCAGGGCGTGCACCTTGTCCCGTTGGCCGTGGTCGATGAGCGGACCGAGGTGGACCTCGTCGCGGTGCGGGTCGCCGACGGCCAGGGAGTCGGCCTTCGCCGCGAGCCGCTCGACGTACTCGCCGTAGAGCGAGGCGTGCACCAGGTGGCGGCCGGTGGTCATGCAGATCTGGCCCTGGTGGAAGAACGAGCCCCAGGCGGCCGTGGAGATCACCGCGTCGAGGTCGGCGTCCTCCAGCACGATCAGGGCGGAGTTGCCGCCGAGTTCCAGGTGGGCGCGTTTGAGCTGGCGCCCGGCGGCCTCGCCGACGGCCCGGCCGGCCGCGGTGGACCCGGTGAAGGAGATCACCGGCACCCGCGGGTCGGCGACCAGGGCCGCGCCGGCGTCGGGGCCGCCCGGCAGGACGTGCAGCAGGCCGTCGGGGAGACCGGCCTCGGCGAGGACGGCGGCCAGGGACAGCCCGCCGCAGACCGCGGTGCGCGGGTCCGGCTTGAGGACGACGGCGTTGCCGAGCGCCGGGGCGGGCGCCACGGAGCGGATGGACAGGATCAGCGGGGCGTTGAACGGCGAGATCACGCCCACCGCCCCGACGGGGACCCGACGGGTGTACGACAGCCGGGGCGCCTCGCTGGGCAGCACCTGGCCGGCCTGGCGGGAGGCGAGCGCGGCGGCCTCGTAGCACTCCTGGGCGGCGACGTGCAGCTCGAAGTCGGCCTTGCCGGGGACGGAACCGGACTCGCGCACCAGCCACTCGCGCAGTTCGCCGGCGTGCGCGGCGAACAGGTCGCCCGCCCGGCGCAGCACGCCCGCGCGGACGAAGTGCGGTTCGCGGGCCCACGCGGCCTGCGCGGTCCGGGCGGCCTCGGCGGCCGGCGCGACGTCCTCGGCGGTGGCCAGGACGACGGTGCCGAGCCGCTCGCCGGTGGCGGGTTCGGTGACGGCGTGCTCGGGACCCGACAGGGGACGGGACTGCCAGGTCGTGGGGTCGAGCAACGGCATGACGGCTCTCCGATCAGTGACCCGCGGGACCCGGGTGGGAGCGGAGTCCCGTCGTGGCGCACCGCCGGTCCGGCGGCCGCGCGGCGGGACGTGCTGCTCCGGCGCGGCCGGGCGAGCCGCCTCCGGTGGTCGAACGCCTCCCATCCGGTTGAGCGTGCAACATCGCAGGTCGCAAACCGGCCACGCGGGGGGGGCGGTGCGCGCACCGCGTCTTCCCGGCGTGAGTACCCGCCGGGGCGCGCCGGGTCCCACGGTGGGCCGGGGGCGGGCCGGGCGTGGACGGACGCTGGGCTGGTGGCCAGCCGGTGGCGGACCGGTCGTGACAAGTGCTGGGCCGGTGGCGGACCGGCCCTGGACGGGCGCTGGGCCCGTGGCGGACCGGCCCTGGACGGGCGCTGGGCCCGTGGCGGACCGGCCCTGGACGGGGGTCGGTGGCGAGCAGGGCGTGGACGGGTGGCGCGCCCGTCGTGGACGGGAGGGAGGCGCGCCGGACCGGGGGCGCGCCGGTCGTGGGCGGGAGGTGGGCCGGGGCCTGCCTCCCGGGCGCTCAGGTGGAGTCGCGCTGCACCACCGTGGCCTCGAAGAGTGCGTGCGACTCGGGTTCGGCGCCGGGGTTGCGGACGGCCCGGTCGACCAGGCCCGCGAGGTCGCGGCCGGAGGGCAGGGCGATCCGGACGGTGCTCAGCCGCGGGCGCAGCAGCCGGCCGAGCATCAGGTCGTCCGCGCCGATGACGGCCGTGTCCTCGGGGATGCGCACGCCCGCGTCCTGGAGGGCGCTCATCAGCAGCATCGCGTACTCGTCGTTGTAGGCGACGACCGCGTCCAGGCCGAGGCCGGACCAGCGGGCGGCGAGGGCCGCCGCGGACTCCTCCGTGTGGGCGAGGGGCAGTTCGGTGACGGTGGCGTCGGTGCCGCGCAGGGCCGCGCGGGCGCCGGCCAGGCGGGGGGCGGAGAACACCTCCAGTGCCGGGTCCTCGGGGACGACGACGCCGATGCGGCGGCGGCCGCGCGCGTACAGGTGGCCGGCGGCGCTGCGGCCGACGCCCGCGTGGTCCATGAGCAGGGCGTGGGCGCCCCGGACGGGTTCGGGGGAGAGGGTCACCACGGCCCGCGCGCCGGAGCGTTTGAGCACGGCGACGCCCTGCGGGCCGAGCCCGGGTCCCGGCACCAGGACGGCCACCGGCCGCAGTTCGGCCCAGGCGCGGGCGGCGTCGTCACCCAACGGGCCACAGGCGCCGTACTGGACGACGGTGTAGTCGAGGCGGCTGAGCGCGCCCTGGAAGTCGTGCACGAACTGGGTGTAGAGGGGTCCCGCCGGGGCGGGCGGGGTGGGCATGAGGACCATACGGCTGTGTCCGCTGCGCAGGCTGCGGGCGGCGGCGTGCGGGACGTAGCCGAGGTCCTTGGCGGCCTGGCGGACCCGGCGGCGCGTGGGTTCGCTGATGCGGACGGCGCTGGTGTTGTTCAGCACGTAGGAGACGGTCGCGCGCGAGACGCCGGCCAGGCGGGCCACGTCGGCGCTCGTGGGCACGGAGTGCGGCGCCGACGACGGTGTCGGCGCGGGCGGATTCGGTATCTGCACCATGACGTACGGCATCTTGGCAGAAGCCCGGCCGGGGCCGCCCGTCGGGGCCGGGCCGCGTCGGAACGCGCTGGTGGGCGGACTCCCCCTGCCCATACGGGATATGAGTGATCGTCAGGCTTTCGTGGCTCAGGCTTTCGTGACCCGGTCGACCAGGTCGCACCAGGCCGCCTCCAGCCGGGCCAGCGGCAGGTCGCACTGCCGGGTCAGGTGGTGGATCAGGACGGGGTCGAGGTGGCCCAGGAGCGTGTGGGCGAGCAGCTCGACGTCCGCGTCCGGTGCCGCCTCGCGCAGCAGCAGCGCGACGTGGCCGTGGTGGAGGCGGCGGACCGGCACGAGGAAGCGGCGCTGCGCGCCGGGTTCGGCCGCCAGTTGGAGGTCCAGTTCGTCCTGGGTGCGCCGTAGCATCGCGGTGCCGAACGCCCGGAGCCGCTCCACGGGCGGCGCGCCGGGGCCGAGCGGCGGGGGTCCGCCGAGGAAGGCCGCCTGGAACTTGCGCTCCGAGTGGTCCAGCAGCGCCATCAGCAGACCGGTGCGGTCGCCGAAGCGGCGGAAGACCGTGCCCTTGCCGACGTCGGCCGCGGCGGCCACCGCCTCCATGGTGACGGCGCCCACGCCGTGCTCGGCGATCAGACGGGCGGCGGCGTCGAGCAGCCTGGCCCGGTTGCGGGCCGCGTCGGCACGCAGACACGGCTCGTCTGCGGCCGGCCCGAGCTGGAGCAGCCGGGGCTCGTCGAAGGTCTCCTCGGGCCCGTCGAAGGGCGGCAGGACGGCGGACATGAAGACAGCGTAAAGCACCGGGAATGAAACTGGACCCCGGTCCGTTTACAGTGATACAACCTGAAACGGACCCCGGTCCGGATCGTTACGGCACTGTTTCAGCCTCCTGGGAGATACCCATGTCTGTTCGCATCCTCGCGCTCGTCGGCAGCCTCCGCGCCGGTTCGCACAACCGCCAGCTCGCCGAGGCGGCCGTCAAGCTCGCTCCCGAGGGTGCCGAGGTCGACCTCTTCGAGGGCCTCGCCGACATCCCCTTCTACAACGAGGACATCGACGTCGAGGGCAGTGTCCCGGCCGCCGCCGTCAAGCTGCGCGAGGCCGCCCAGGCCTCCGACGCGTTCCTGCTGTTCTCCCCCGAGTACAACGGCACCATCCCGGCCGTCCTGAAGAACGCCATCGACTGGCTGTCCCGCCCCTACGGCGCCGGCGCCTTCGGCGGCAAGCCCGTCGCGGTGGTCGGCACCGCCTTCGGCCAGTACGGCGGCGTATGGGCGCAGGACGAGACCCGCAAGGCCGTGGGCATCGCCGGCGGCAAGGTGATCGAGGACCTCAAGCTGTCCATCCCCGGCTCGGTGACCCGCTTCGCCGACACCCACCCGGTGGACGACGCCGAGGTCGCCGCGCAGCTCACGGAGGTCGTCGCCCGGCTGCACGGCCACGCGGGCGAGACCGCTGCCGCCTGACCCGCACCGCCCCGCGCGGGGCGGCCGCCCGACCGCCGTGACCTGGCGGGACGCACGACGAAGGGCCCGGAGCGATTCCGGGCCCTTCGTCGTGCGTTGTCCGGTCGGCCCCGTCGGTCAGACGGCGGCCTGCGCCGGCTCGGCCGCCGGGTCGGCCTTCCGGTCGTCGGACTCCGCGGCGCGGGCGGCGGGGATGAGGGCGGCGATGGCGGCGGAGACCAGGGCCAGGCCGCCGCCGACGAGGAGCGCGGTGCGGAAGCCGTCCTCGGAGGCGAAGGTGTAGCCGCCGAGGGTGGTGGTCATCTGGGACAGGATCACGCCGATGACGGCGGCGCCGACCGAGGTGCCGAGCGAGCGCATCAGGGTGTTGAAGCCGTTGGCGGCGGCGGTCTCCGACAGCGGCACCGAGCCCATGATCAGAGCGGGCATCGAGCCGTAGGCGAGGCCGACACCGCTGTTGATGACGATGCCCACCACCATCAGGCCCCAGGCGGAGCCCATCAGCGCCATGGACAGGCCGTAGCCGGCCGCGATGACCAGCGCCCCGCAGATCAGCGTGAACTTCGGCCCGCGGGCGTTGGTGAGCTTTCCGCCGAGCGGGGAGACGAACATCATCATGATGCCGCCGGGCGCCATCCACAGGCCGGCCGCGAGCATCGACTGGCCGAGGCCGTAGCCGGTCGCCTCCGGGAACTGGAGCAGCTGCGGCATGACGAGCATGCTCGCGTACATCGCGAAGCCGACGAAGACCGAGGCGACGTTGGTGAGCAGCACCCGCGGGCGGGCGGTGGTGCGCAGGTCGGTCAGCGGGTCGGTGGTGCGGGTCTCCCACAGCCCCCAGGCCGCGAACACGACGACGGCGGCGGCGAACAGGCCGAGCGTGACGCCCGAGCCCCAGCCCCAGTCGGCCCCCTTGGAGACCGCGAGCAGCAGACAGACCAGGCCGGCGCCGAGGCCGAGCGCGCCCGGCAGGTCGAAGCGCTGGCCCTTGGCGGCGGCGGGCACGTCCGGGATCAGGAACCAGACCAGCACGGAGACGGCGACGGCCAGGCCGGCCGAGCCCCAGAACAGCACGCGCCAGTCCGCGTACTGGGCGACCGCCGCGGCGATCGGCAGGCCCAGGCCGCCGCCGATGCCCATGGAGGCACTGACCAGGGCGATGGAGGAGCTGAGCTTCTCGGCCGGGACGACGTCGCGCAGCAGGGCGATGCCGAGCGGCACCATGCCCATGCCCATGCCCTGGAGACCGCGTCCGACGATCATCGTGACGACGTCGGAGGCCAGGGCGCAGACCACCGAGCCCGCCACCAGCGGCACCGCGCACACCAGCAGCATGCGCCGCTTGCCGACCAGGTCGCCGAGCCGGCCGACGACCGGCACACAGACCGCGCCGGCGAGCAGGGTGACCGTGATCACCCAGGCGGCGTTCGAGGACGAGGTGTGCAGGATCTGCGGCAGCTCGGCGATCAGCGGGGTGACCAGGGTCTGCATGATCGCGGCCGTGATGCCGGCGAGCGCGAGCGTGGCGACCACGCCGCCCGCGCGGGCCGTGGGCTGGGGGGCGTCCATGGGCGGACTCCTCGACTTTCTCTCGGTCCCGGAACGCGCGCCGCAGGTCTCGGAGCAGGTGCCGGAGGTCTTGGGAACAGATACCGGAGGTCTCGGGAACAGGTTCCGGAGGTCTCGGGACAGGTACCGGAAGGGAAGGATGTGCATCATACATGCGGCATGTATCGAGCACATGATGTGGCTGGTGCACGACGGTGTGCCAGGATGGAGAGGCCGCCCCGGGACGTGCCGCGGGACGGTCGCACGAACAGGAGGCTGGGCACATGGAGAGGCCGACGCACGAGGTCGAGTACGAGCAGATGCTGCTCAGCCGGCACACGTTCCTGAACCAGCGCGGAGGCCGCCGCAAGGACGGCGTGCTGGAGCGCAGCGCCTACATCCTGCTGAGCCGGATCCGGGTGCAGGGGCCGATGTCCATCGGGGAGCTGAGCGACGCCTTCGGGCTGGACTCCTCCACCCTCAACCGGCAGACCGCGGCGGCCATGCGAGCGGGACTCGTGGAGCGGATCCCCGACCCGGCGGGCGGGATGGCCCGCAAGTTCCGGATCACCGACGACGGCCTGCGGCTGCTGGACGAGGAGCGCGAGGGCATCGTCGAGGCCCTGGACCGGGTGATGGAGGACTGGTCGGACCACGACATCGCCGCCTTCGCGGCGTACCTGCGGCGCTTCAACCACGGGATCGAACGCATCGGCGGCCG
Source organism: Streptomyces sp. NPDC003247 (assembly GCF_042888135.1). Lineage (NCBI taxonomy): Bacteria > Bacillati > Actinomycetota > Actinomycetes > Kitasatosporales > Streptomycetaceae > Streptomyces > Streptomyces sp. NPDC003247. The sequence continues at coordinate 185,026 of NZ_JBIAPF010000005.1, read as the reverse complement.
CCCGTGGCCGCGCCCGTCCGACCCGGGGGCCGTCGAGGACGGCCGGGAGACGACGGCGGGGCATGCCTCGGCGGGACAGACCTCGGCAGGGCAGGCATCGGCGGGGGCCGTCCGGCTCTGACCGGTTCCGCGGCCCTTCCGACCGGTCCCGCGGCCCTTCCGACCGGTCCCGGGGCCCTTCCGACCGATCCCGGGGCCCTTCCGACCGGTTCCGGGGCGGGCGAGGGCGCCCGGCGGTGTTGCCCTTCCGACCGTCCTGTGCCCTAATCGGATGGCCCATCAGTACGGATCTTGGCGCTACGGTCCGCCGCGCCGGAGGGAGCGGCTCGTATGCGCGGGGATGTGTCCACCGACGACGAGGTGACGACGGCGCCCGGCGGCCTGCTGGACCTGCTGAAGGTCGCGGCCGTGGTCCTGGACGCCACCGGGCGCATCGCCCTGTGGAGTCCCGAGATCGAGCAGCTGCTCGGCCACTCCGCCGACGAGGCCCTCGGACAGCGCGCCGACGCGCTCCTCGTCGCGTCCCCGGACCGGCCCCGGGCCAGGGAGCTGTTCGCGCGGGTCCGCTCGGGGACGAGGTGGGCGGGCGTCTTCCCGATGCGGCACCGGGACGGCACGGAACGCCCCGTCGAGTTCCGTACGATGCGGCTGTTCGACCGCGCGGGACAGCCGCACCTGCTCGGGCTCGCCACGGACGCGTCGACCGTGCGGGGCCTCGAACGGGACCTGGCGCTCTCCCACAGCCTGGTCGACCAGACCCCCGTCGGCATCGCCGTCTTCGACACCGACCTGCGCTGGGTGGCCGTCAACCCGGCGCTGGAGCGCATGAACGGCGTGCCCGAGTCGGCCGTGGTGGGCCGCCGGCTGGGCGAGGTGCTGCCCGGTCTGGACGTGGAGGCCATCGAGGGCCGGATGCGCCACGTGCTGGAGACCGGCGGCTCCCTGCTCGACCAGCAGACCATCGGCCGTACCGTCGCGGACACCGAGGACCGCGCGTACTCGGAGTCGTACCACCGCATCGAGGACACGGGCGGCCGGGTGCTCGGTCTGGCGATGGTCGTCCTGGACGTCACCGAACGCCAGCAGGCCTCGGCGGAGATCGCCCAGGCACGGCAGCGGCTGTCCGTGATCGCGGAGGCCGGGGTGCGGATCGGCACCACGCTGGACCTGCGGCAGACCGCGCAGGAACTGGCCGACGTCGCGGTGCCGCACCTGGCCGACCTGGCCGCCGTCGACGTCCTGGAGTCCGTCGTCGCGCACGGCACCATCACACCCGTCACCGGCAGGTCCCCCGCCGAGTTCCGGGCGCTGGCCGTCGCGTCCGGTTACCCCACCGACGCCCTGCACGCCGCCGACCCGGTCGGGGAACTGGCCACCTACAACTCCTCGCGGATCATCACCCAGTGCGTGCGCAACGCGCGGCCGGTGCTCGTCGAGCGCGTCGACGGGCGGACCATGCGGCGCATCGCCCGGGACGCCCGCGCCGCCCGGACGCTGGAGGAGGCCGGCGTCCACTCCTACCTCGCGGTACCGCTGATGGCCCGCGGGAAGGTGCTCGGCACCCTCAGCCTGTACCGGACCGTCAACGACCGCCCCTTCGACGAGCAGGACCGCGTCCTCGCCCGGGAACTCGCCGCGCGGGCCGCGATCTCGATCGACAACGCCCGCCTCTACGGGCGCGAGCGCACCACCGCCCTCACGTTGCAGCGCAGCCTGCTGCCGTCCGCGCCGGCCCGGCGGGAGGGACTCGACATCACCGCCCGCTACCGGCCCGCCCTGAGCGAGGTCGGCGGCGACTGGTACGACGTGCTGCCGCTGGGGCCGCGGCGCACCGGGTTCGTGGTGGGCGACGTGATGGGCAAGGGCGTCCAGGCCGCCGCGATCATGGGGCAGCTGAGCACCGCCACCCGCGCGCTGGCCCGCCTCGACCTGCCGCCCGCCGAGCTGCTGCGGCACCTGGACGACATCGCGGGCTCACTCGGCGACGCCATCGCCACCTGCGTCTACGCCGTGTACGACCTGGAGCGCGGGACCTGCGCCCTGTCCAGCGCCGGTCATCTGCCACCGGTGCTGGCCCGCGGCGACGGCACCGCGGACCTCGTCGACGTGCCCGGCGGCGTCCCGCTCGGGGTGGGCGGGGTGGACTTCGGCACCGTGGAGGTGGAGCTCGCCCCGGGCACCCTGCTCGCCCTCTACACCGACGGGCTGGTCGAGAACCGGGCCGAGCCGATCGACACCGGCCTCACCACGTTGACCCGGCTCCTTCAGAGCCCGGACGACTCGCTGGAGCGGACCGGCGACGCCCTGCTCGGCGCCCTGCGCCCGGAGCCCGACGACGACGTCGCCCTCCTCCTGGTCCGCACCCACGCCTGAGCCCGGAGCGAAGGCCGCGCGGGCCTCGGCACAACCGGGTCCTGTCACCTCGCCCGCACCGAAGCCCTGGCCGGACGGCCCCGGACCGGCTGACCGGACGCCGCACAGGAGGGGGCACCGGTGACTGATCAATAAACGAGTGGCGTGTCGTCATGGGCGTCGGGAGACTGCCCCGGTGACCCGTACCGCATTGCCTCAACTGCTGCGCCCTCGCGCCCTGGCGCCCGGAGATCTCGTCGTCGTCGCGGCGCTGTCCGGGCCGCTCGACGCCCGATACGCGCCCGATCTCGCACGGGCGGTGGCCGAGATCGAACGGATGGGATTCCGTGTGCGTCTCGCGCCGCTCCTCGAAGCCGGACGGCACCGCTGGTGGAGCGCGGCGCGGCCGGACGAGATCGCCGAGGAGCTCAACGGTCTGCTGCGTGATCCCGAGGTGCGCGCGATCGTCGCGCACGACGGTGGCCAGACGGTGTGCGGATACCTCGACCTGATCGACTTCGACGCGATCAGGGCCGACCCCAAGCCGATCCTCGGCTACAGCGACATCTCACTGCTGCACCTGGTGCTCCACGCGCGCACGGGTCTGGTCGGGTTCCATGCCGACCTGGCCACGCCCGGTCTGGGAGGGCACTGGCACAGAGCGTCCGCGGCCCGCCGGGAGGAGCTGGGGACGCTGTACTCGGCGCTGCTGACCGGCACGGAGCCGCTCGGCGCGCTGCCCGCCGGTCCGTCGTGGGAGTGCTGGCGTGCCGGGCGTGCCGAAGGTCCGCTGATCGGCGGGGTCATCAACCGCCTCGTGCTGGCGCAGGCGACGCCTTTCGCGCTGCCGCTCGAACGCTTCGACGGCGCGGTGCTGTTCTGGGAGGAGCTGGGCGGCCACGCTTCGTATGTGTGGAGCTATCTGCAGATACTGCGGCACAGCGGGATTCTCGACCGGATCTCCGGCATGGTCGTGGGCGTCCCGGAGGCGATCGACGGGCTCGACCCGTCCGACGGCTCCCCGACCCTGGCCGAGATCGTCCTCGACGTCCTCGGTGACCGCGACATCCCGGTCCTGGGCAACGTCGAGGTCGGGCACGCGGGCCCGAATCTGCCGATGCCGGTCGGTGTCCGTGCCGCCCTCGACGCGGGGGAGCGGACGTTGTCGCTGCTCGAACCGGCGGTACGGCCGCACGCGAGGACGGGACCGGTCGGCTGAGCGACGCGGAACGGTGAGCCTGTGGATCACGACGGCACCGGTCGCCCCGCGTCACGTCGAGCCGGCGCCCTCCCGGTCCTCCAGGGCGGTGATCGTGGTGGCGGTGAGGCTGTGGGGGGCGGGTGACGGGGAGGAGCCTGTCGACGGCGGCCCGCATGGTGGCGATGTCGTCGTCGGTGCGGCGCCGGGCGGCGAGTTCGGCCGCGGTCGGGTCGGGGGAGAGGCGGACCTCGAACAGCTGGCGGGCCTCGTCCGAGTTCATGGCGGAGACCCGTACGTCACGGTGGGTGTCGACGGTGACGAGGCCCTCGCTGCTGAGGCGGCGGATGGCCTCGGGCAGGCACGTGATGCTCATGTCGAGGGACTCGGCGAGGTCGTACCGCGCGAGCCGTGACCCGGCGGGGAGAGCGCCGGAGCGTCGTCGCCCGCCGCTGGACACACGCTGATCGGACACACGAAGCACAGGCAAGGAAGAGGGATGCTGGGAGTTCTCACCGGCTTCATGGTGATCGCCATAGTCGTCGGCGTCGGATACGCCATGGGCCGCCGCACATACCTGGGCGACGAGGGACGGCACGTCCTGACCAGGCTCGCCTTCGGTGTCGCCACTCCCTGTCTGCTCTTCACCACACTCGCGGGCGCCGACCTGTCCATCCTGCTGTCGAAGCGGCTGCTCGTCACCGCCGCCGCCACGGCCGCGGCAGCCGTCCTCTTCACCGTCGTCGGCCTCCGCAACGGCTGGAGGGCGGGCCCCCTCACCATCGGCGCCCTGTGCTCCAGCTACGTCAACGCCGGCAATCTCGGCATACCCATCGCCGTCTACGTGCTGGGTGACGCGTCCCTCGTCGCGCCGGTCCTGCTCTTCCAGCAGATCCTCGTGACCCCGCTCGCCCTGACCGTGCTCGACCTGACCCGCCCCGGCGAACGCCTGCCCCTCTCGCGACGGCTGGCCACGCCCCTTCGCAACCCGATGGCCGTCGGCTCCCTCGCGGGCGTCACCGTGGCCGCCATGGGCCTGCCCCTCCCCCGGCCCCTCCTCGAACCCCTCACCCTCATCGGGAACATGTCCGTCCCGGCCGTGCTGCTCGCCTTCGGCATCTCGCTGTGCGGCAGCGGCCTGCCCGCGTGCGGGGACGACCGGCCGGCGATCTGGCTGTCCGCCGTCATCAAGACCGCCGTCCAGCCCGTCATCGCCTGGGCCCTGGCCGCCGGGGTCTTCCACCTCCGGGGCGCCGCACTGCTCGACGTCGTCGTGGTCGCGGCCCTGCCAGCCGCCCAGAACCTCTACACCTACGCCTCCCGGTACCGCGTCGCCGAACAACTCGCCCGCGAGTCCATCCTGCTGTCCACTCTCCTGTCCGTCCCGGCGCTCATCACCGTCGCAGCGCTACTGGGATGAGCGCCGGGGCCGGCTACCCCACGACCCGGCCGACGTCGATGCGGTCGATGTCCGGGGCCCACCCGCTCGGGTTGGCGAAGGTCACGCCGTTGGGCCCTTTCCGCAGGTCGACGGGTACGCCCAGGGTCCAGTGGTCGTCACGGCTCCAGGTGTTGCGGAAGGTGACCCTGAGGGGGTCGCCGGCGCCGACCGTGATGTCCGCCGTGCGGGAGACGATGTCGGCGTTGTAGGCGTGGCCGTTGTCGCGGCGGTCGTCGTGCGCGTAGTGCACGACCAGCAGATGGCGGCCGGCGCGGGGTGCGTCGACCGTGAACCGGGCGGTGCTCCCATGGCCGAGGTGGCCGATGCGCAGTCCCCCGGAGGCGTGCGCGGAGGGGACGAGCCGCGCCCCGCCCGTGAGGACGGCCGAGTCCGCGCCGTAGGAGAGCGTGCCCTCGGCCGATCCCTCGCCCGAGACGTGCAGGGAGCGGACGGCCACGTCGGCGGCGGTCACCGCGATCCGGTTGTTGCCCGCGACGAGGTACAGCCGCAGGGGGCGGCCCGGGGTGGCCGTCGGCGACTCGCCGTGCAGGGCGAGCCGCACGGGTGCCGAGGCCCGCGCCACCACCGCGTAGTAGCCGTCGCGGGGCGCGTACACGTCGAAGACGGCCCGGTCGCCCCGGCGCAGGACGAGGGCGCCCGTACCGACCCCGGCCGACGAGCCGTAGTCGTACGACGGCCGTCCCTCGATGTCGGCGAGCGTCGCCTCGTAGGCGGCGGAGGGCACACCGGTCCGGGCCGTCAGGTCGATCCGGTCGAGGGTGATCTCGGCGTCGCCCCCGTCCAGCGTGAGGAGGTGCGGGCCGGCCGACAGCTCGACGGTGAGCTCCTTGCGGGCGCGGTGGGCGCCGTTCAGCGTGGAGGGGTAGGTCACGGTGACCGGTTCGCCGCCGTCGGCCGACAGCCGCTGCGCGGCGGGGGCGCCGGACGCGTTGCCGTAGAGGACCGCCAGGTCGTAGACGCCGTCCGCCGGGACGGTCACCGTGAAGTCGGCCCGGCCGGCATGGGCGTCGAGGCGGACGTCCCGGTCGCCGGAGGCCGCGTAGCCGCCCGCGTCGTCGGCCGTGCCGTGGGCGCGGACCTCCCCGCCGGTGACGGTCGCGTCCTGTGCCGCGTAGGAGGCGGTCCAGGGGACGGAGGGGGCGGCGGGGGTGCCCGAGCCGCCGGGGGTCAGGACGATCCGGTACGCCGACATCGGACGCAGGCCGCGCAGCGGCACGGTCACCGTGCCGTCGCCGGTCACCGCGCGCACGGTCCGGGCGAGGACGCGCGGCGCCGGGTGCGGCCCCTCGTAGCCGGACCAGGCCGCCTCGGCGACGGTCGCGACGACCGTACGGCCGAAGACGGGCCGGGGGACGGCACGCACCACGACCTCGCAGTCGCCGGCCGAGCCGCCGAGCAGGATCTGGGCCTGGCGGCGCGCGGGGTCCAGCGAGGCCAGGCCCTGGAGGGTGTCGACGGCGCCGGGGCGGGGCGGGACGACCCTGACGGTGTCCCCGGTCAGTCCGGCGTACCAGCGGAAGAACCACCAGGCGCCGTTGGGGACGTTCGTGCGCACCACGCTGCCGCTGAGGTCGCCGGCGGCGTCCCAGTATGCCTGGTCGGCGTACACCTTGTTCCGCTCGAACATCGACACCCACTGGACGAGCCGCCCCGGCACCGACAGGTCCCGGCGGTTGCCGTACTCGTCGATGTTGATCGGCAGCGGGGGGACGCCCAGCTCCCGTTCCAGGGCCCGGTAGTCGTCGTGGTGCGCCTGGAAGTCCCGCAGCGACGCGGTGTCCAGCTCGTGCCAGGTCATCACCTGGGGCAGGACGTCCTCGCGCGAGGCGAAGACGAGGAAGTCCCGCAGCAGGCGCGGGTGGTAGAAGGACTCGTTGGGGCCGGCGATCCGGGCGTCCGGGTCGATCGCGCGGATGCGCCGGACGACCGTGGCCCAGTCCCGGAGGAAGCAGTCCCGGTTCGCCTCGTACCGCGTCCGGTCGGCGACGCCGAGCTCGTACCAGATCTGGTCGGGTTCGTTGAACGGTATGTGGACGAAGCGGGCGCGGTCGGGGTGGGCGGCCACGGCCTCGACGATGCCGTCGACCCTGGGGAGGTAGTCGTCGAGGCCCAGGTCCTCGTACGGCCACCGCGCGTAGACGTCCTGCATCATCATGAGGACGTCACCGCCGCCGTTGCGGAAGAAGGAGCGGGAGACGGTGAGCGCGTCGCCGCCCGGGTGCTGGGCGCCGCCCTCCGGCTTCTGCGTGATGCTGGTGATCTTCAGGGGTGCCAGGACGGCGTCGCCGGGCACGCCGTCGTCGCTGAGTCCGTACAGGGCGCCGTTGGCGCCGTGCAGCACCGGGCCCTCGGGGGCGGCGAGGTCGACGGTGAGGCGCCGCGGGCCGTCCGCGGACGTCGCGGACCCGGCGGAAAGGGTGCCTGCCATGGCTGCTGCTCCAGGTGCGGGAGGGACGGGAGCGGTCAGGGGAGGGGCGGGAGCTGTCACGAGAGGGGCGGGCGTGGTCACCGGAGGAACGGGTGTGGTCACCGGAGGGACGGAAGGCGTCACCGGAGGGACGCGTGAGGTCACGGGAGGGGCGGGTGAGGGCGTACGGGTGGTGGTCCCGAGCTCTCCCGCACCACCAGCTCCGGTACCGGGGCGGGGTGCGGGGTGCGGGGTGCGGACTCCTCCATCAGGCCGTGCAGCCGGGCGAAGGCGGTCCGTCCGAGGCCGGTGAAGTCCAGGCGCACGGTCGTCAGCGACGGGGTCAGGCAGGCGGAGTGCGGGGCGTCGTCGAAGCCGGCCACGCTGACCTCGCCGGGTACGGACCGGCCGGACTCGTGCAGGGCGCGGAGCACGCCGAGCGCGAGGTCGTCGTTGCCGCACAGGACCGCCGTCACGGCCGGGTCCCGCGCGAGGCGCAGGCCCGCGGCGCGCCCGTCCGCCGGCCCCCAGCCGCCCCGCACCGGGCGGGGCTCGGGCGCTCCGGCCTCCCTGAGCGCCGCGCGCCAGCCGGCGGTGCGGGCGCCGGTGCGCCGGGTGCCGGACGGGAGGGCCACGTAGTGGACGGTCTCGTGGCCGAGGGAGAGCAGATGGCGGGTGGCGAGGCGGGCGGCCTCGCGGTCGTCGGTCCACACCCGGCGGAGGCCGTCGGCCGGCGGACGCGCGGGGGTCTCGACCACGCCGACGGCCGGCAGGTCGGCGGGGAGGGCGGCGAGGGCCCGGACCCCGGCCGGGTCGTAGGCGATCACGATCAGCCCGCCGCCCGTGTCCGCGGCCCGCCGCACCGCGGAGGCGACGGCGGAGTCCTCCTCCGACGCGAGGACGGAGATGCCCACCGTGTAGGAGACGGCGCGGGCGGCCTCCTCGATGCCTTCGAGGAGCGAGGCGTGGCCGTAGGGGGTGGTGCGGGCGGTGAGGACGGTCACGGCCCGGTTGCGTCCGCCGGCCAGGGCGAGCGCGGTGGCGTTGCGCCGGAATCCGAGCGTGCCGATCGCCGCGACGACCCGTTCCCGGGTGTCCGGGCTGACGCTGGGGTGGCCGTTGATCACCCGGGAGACGGTCTGGTAGGAGACACCGGCGGCGGCCGCGACGTCCCTGATGCTCGCCGGGCGCCTTGTGTGACCGGTCACATGCATGCCAGGATTGTGACCGGTCACATGGAGGGCCGTCAAGGCACGTGACGACAGCGGGGACCGCGGCCCGTCGAGCGGATCCCCGCGGTCGGCTTCGAGGAGGGACGAGGGGGACACGTTGACCGGTACGGCGGACGGCGGGATCCGGGGCGAGGGGGACCAGGGGGGCGGATCCGGCTGCCGCCCCGGCCGGCGGGAGGAATCCCGGGCGCCCGACGTCCGCTGGGGCCACGACGCCCTGGAGGTGAGGTTCGCGACCGCCCCCGACGGCACGCTGCGCCTGACGCGGCTGGCCCGCCCCGGCGACGCGTCGGAGCCCGTCCCCCTCGAACAGGCCCTCCCGCTCGTCGAGTTGACCGCGCTCGGCCATGGCAGCGGCTGGTCCGGGCCGCGTTTCACGGGCAGCGCCCTCGGCACCCGGTTGCGCCACCGGGGTCACCGCGCCGCCCGGCACGCGGACGGGGACCGGCTGACCGTCGAACTCCACGACCCCGGCACCGGGTTGACCGCGTTCGTCGAGCTGACGTCCCCCCGCGGGCTGCCCGTGCTGCGTTCCCGGGTCCGGCTCCGCAACGACGGGACCCAGCCCCTGGTCGTCCAGTCCGTCAGCAGCCTGCTGCTCGGCGGCCTGCCCTCCCCCGACGCCCTGGACCTGCTGCTGGCCCGCAACGACTGGCTCGCGGAGGCGCGTTGGCGCACCGAGCCGCTGCGCTCCGCCGTCGCCGACATCGGCGCCGACGCCCACCAGCACGACAGCCGGGCCGCCCGCGTCCTCACCGGCCGCGGCAGCTGGCCCACCGACGGCCATCTGCCGATGGGGGCGCTGACGGAGCGGGGCGGCGGCCGGACGTGGCTGTGGCAGATCGAGTCGCCGGCCGGCTGGCGCTGGGACCTGGGCGAACGCGCCCACGGCACGTACCTGGCGCTCAACGGTCCCACGGACGCGGAGCACCAGTGGCGCATCCGGCTCGCACCGGGCGCGGAGTTCACCACGGTGTCCGGCGTCCTGGCCCTAGGCTCCGGCTTCGACGGGGCGATGGCCGCGCTGACCGCGTACCGCCGGGCCGTCCGCCGCCCGCACCCGGACCACACGGCGCTCCCCGTCGTCTTCAACGACTACATGAACACGCTGATGGGCGATCCGACGACGGCGAAGCTGCTGCCGCTGGTCGACGCGGCGGCCCGGGCGGGCGCGGAGTTCTTCTGCGTGGACGCCGGCTGGTACGACGACTCGGCGGACGGCGGCTGGTGGGACGGCGTCGGCGAGTGGCTGCCCTCGCGGCGCCGCTTCCCCGGTGGTCTCGGGGTCGTCCTGGACCGGATCCGGGAGCGGGGCATGGTTCCCGGGCTGTGGCTGGAGCCGGAGGTCGTCGGCGTGCGCAGTCCGGTCGCGGCCGTGCTGCCGGCGGACGCCTTCTTCCAGCGGGACGGCGTGCGCCTCGTCGAGCAGGGCCGCCACCAGCTGGACCTGCGGCACCCGGCGGCCCGCGCCCACCTCGACCGGACGGTGGACCGGATCGTCGGCGACTGGGGCGTGGGCTACCTCAAGCTGGACTACAACATCGTGGTCGACCCGGGCACCTGCGCCCCCGGCGACCTCTCACCGGGCGCCGGGCTGCTGGGCCACGCCCGCGCGTACCTGGACTGGCTGTCCCACGCGCTGGACCGCCACCCCGGGCTGGTGGTCGAGAACTGCGCCTCGGGCGGTATGCGCATGGACGGCGCCACCCTGGCCGTGGCCCAGCTCCAGTCCACCAGCGACCAGCAGGATCCCCTGCGCTACCCGGCCGTCGCCGCCGCCGCGCCGACCGCGGTCCCGCCCGAACAGGGCGCCGTCTGGGCCTACCCGCAGCCCGAGTACGACGACGACCTGATCGCCTTCACGCTGGGCGGCGCCCTGCTCGGCCGCGTCCACCTGTCGGGCCGTCTGGACCGGATGTCGGAACGTCAGCTCGCGCTGGTCCGGGACGCGGTGGACACGTACAAGGCGATCCGCGGCGATCTGGCCCACGCCGTGCCCTTCTGGCCGCTCGGTCTGCCGGGCTGGACGGACCCCTGGCCGGCCCTGGGGATGCGCGGGGCCGACGGCCGCACGTCGTACCTGTCGGTGTGGCGCCGCGGCGGGGAGGCCGCCCGGCGGATCCCCGTCGGCCACCTGGCGGGCCGGCGGGTCCGCGTGGAGGTGCTGCACCCGTCCACCACGGCCGCCGGTGCGGCGGTGTGGGACGGGGAGGCACTACGGGTGTCACTGCCGCGCGCCCCCGCCGTCCTGCTGGTGCGCCTCACCGCGGAGCCTTAGGACGCTTCCGACGGATCTCCGCGCTTCCGACGGATCTCCGGCGGACCGGCGGTCGTCGCCCGCTCAGGCCCAGGCCGTCACCGGCACGAACGAGCTGTCCTGCCGGAACAGGTCCGTGCCGTCCGCCCGTTCCACCCGCAGCTGGTAGTCGTAGTGGCGCAGGTAGTAACCGGGGTAGTTGTACGACTCGAAGCGCACGGAACCGCTCGCGGTGCCCGTGCGGGCGACGAACGTGGCGTCCTGGGCGAAGGTCGTCGTGCCGTCGTGGGCGTCGAAGCGGGCGCGGAAGGCGTAGTGGCGCAGGTAGTTGCCGGCCGCGTCGCGGAAGGAGCAGCCGTTCGCGTCGGCCAGGCCGGGCACGACGGTGAAGGTGGCGTTCTGCTTCTCGGCGGCCGTGCTGGAGGCGCTCACGACCGGCAGGTTGAGCAGGGCGGACTGCGCCTGCCAGTAGCGGGTGGTGTAGTTGGCCGACCGGAAGGAGCGGGTGACGTTCTTCGTGACGCTCACCCCGCCGGACACCGTCTCCTTGAGGACGGTGAAGTGGCGTGCGGTGCCCGACACGGTCGGCAGAGCCGCGGGGGTGCTCCAGGTGGCGAAGGTGTCGTGGCTGTCGCTGTAGTAGTAGGTGCCGTCGCCGTAGCCGTCGAAGAAGATCCGCCAGGCCCCGTTGTCGAGCTGGACGAGCGCGGGGCCCTCGCGGTAGCTGCCCCAGCCCGCCCAGTCGCCGGTGCGGGAGATCGTGTAGGGGCCGGTGAGGCTGGTGGCGGTGGCGTACTCGATGTACTTGGTCGTCTCGTTCTTGGTGAAGGCGTGGTACGTCGAGCCGATCCGCACGACGTAGGTGTCGATGTGGTTCTCGCCGATGCCGGCCAGGGCGACCGGCGCGCTCCACGCGGTGAGGGCGGAGTCGGTGGCCCTCAGCCGGTACGGGGTGAAGATCCACTCGTCGTCGGTGGTCGAGCAGGACACGATGACGCTGACGCTGCCGTCGCCGTCGACGAACCACTCCGGCGCCCAGGCACGGGAGAGGTTGGTGATCGGCACGGTGTGGTCGTACAAGAACGTCCAGGTGACCCGGTCGGTGCTGCGGGCGAAGCCGATGGTGGTGCTGACGTCCTGCCAGGTGTGGGTGGTGTAGGTGAGGTAGTAGGCGCCGTCGGTGTGCTTGAGGACGCTGGCGTCCCGGATGCGGTCGGCCGGCGGGGTGTAGGCGGAGGACTTCACCAGCCGGAAGTCGGTGGCGTCGTCGGACTCGTAGACGTTCACGGTGCCGTCGTCGCTGTCGAGGAACGGCACGATGGTGTAGCGGGTGGCCGAGCCGCCGGGCGGGGCCGCGGCGAGCGCGGTGCCGAGCAGGCCGGGCGTCTCGCCCAGGACGAGCGCGGTGGCGGGCACGGCGGCCATCGCGCGCAGCAGGGTGCGGCGGGACGGAGCGGGCGGAAGGGTGGTCATGGGCGGCTCTCCCAACGGCTCGTGAGTTCGACATGCCGAACCGAGTTCGGAAAATCGGTCAGAAGGTAGGGGCGAGGACCCCACCCGTCAATGCCTTGCGCAGGAACACGCGGGCATCCCACGAACGGGCCCCCGCCGCCGTCCGGCAGCCGCCGCGCCACCGCACCCGGCGCCACTCGCGGGTGGCCCCGCCACCGTCCGTCGGCCGCCGGGCCGTCGAACCCGCCGCCGTCCGGCAGCCGCCGCGCCACCGCACCCGGCACCACTCGCGGGTGCCCCAGCCGCCGCCGACGGCCGCCGCGCCGCCGAACCCGCCGCCGTCCGAGGGTCGTTCCGTCGGCCCCCGCCAGAGGTTACCGTTCGGTAGACGACGTGCTCCCGGAGGTGTCCCGCATGACGCTCGACCGTTCCGCAGGCCTCACGGACACCGCACGTGCGCTGTCCGACGGGGAGGTGTCCGCCCGCGACCTGGTCGAACGGACCCTGGCCCGGATCGAGGCGACCCAGGACGTCCTCAACGCCTTCCGCGTCGTACGGACCGAGGCCGCTCTCGCCGAGGCCGACGCGGCGGACCGGGAGCTGGCCGCCGGAGCGCGCAGGCCCCTGCTGGGCGTGCCGGTCGCCGTCAAGGACGACACGGACGTCGCGGGCGAGCCGACCGCCTTCGGCTGCCGGGGCACCCACCCGGTGGCCGCCGAGGACGGCGAGGCCGTCCGCCGGCTGCGCGCGGCCGGTGCCGTGATCGTCGGCAAGACCAACACCTGCGAACTCGGCCAGTGGCCGTTCACCGAGGGCCCGGCCTTCGGCGCGACCCGCAACCCCTGGAGCACGGACCACACCCCCGGCGGCTCCTCCGGCGGCTCGGCGGCCGCGGTCGCGGCGGGTCTGGTGCCGGCGGCGCTCGGCTCCGACGGCGCCGGCTCGGTGCGCATCCCGGCCTCCTGGACCCACCTCGTCGGCGTCAAACCGCAGCGCGGCCGCATCTCGACCTGGCCGCGCGGCGAGTCCTTCCAGGGCATCACCGTCAACGGCACGCTCGCCCGCACGGTGGCCGACGCGGCCCTGCTGCTGGACGCGGCGAGCGGCAACCACGCGCTCGATCCGCACCGGCCGCCCGCCGTCGAGGCCTCGGCCGCCGTCGGCCGCGACCCCGGCCGGCTGCGGATCGCCCTCTCCCTGAAACCCCCGTTCACCGCCTTCCCCGCCCGGCTGCGGCCCGAGGTGCGCGCCCGGATCGTCGAACTCGCCGACCGGCTGGCCGGTCTCGGGCACACCGTCGAGGAGGCCGACCCGCCGTACGGGCGGATCGGGCTGACGTTCGTGCCCCGGGCGACCGCCGGTATCGCCGAGTGGGTCGCCGAGGCGCCCTTCCCCGCACTGCTCGACCGGCGCACCCACGGCGCGGCCCGGCTGGGCCGGCTCCTGGGCGGGGCCCCGCTGCGGGCCGCCCGGCGCGCGGAGGCGGCCCTGCACCGCCGTATCGGCGCGTTCTTCCGGACGTACGACGTGGTCCTCGCGCCGACCACGGCCGCTCCCCCGCCCCGGATCGGGGCCATGCTGCACCTCGGCGGGTTCGCCACCGACCGCGCGATGATCGCCGCGTGCCCGTACGCCTGGCCGTGGAACGTCCTCGGGTGGCCCGGTGTCAACGTGCCCGCCGGCTTCGCGCCCGGCGGACTGCCGGTGGGGGCGCAGTTGCTCGGACCGGCGCACAGCGAGCCGCTGCTGCTGTCCCTCGCCGCACAACTGGAGGCGGAGCTGCGCTGGCACGAGCTGTGGCCGCCGCAGCCGGAGCCGGAGCGGGTCACGACGGCCGGATGAGCGCGGGCGGCGCACGCGGGGCGCGGGGGGCGCGCGGGGCGGCCTGCGCGTGCACCGCCCCGACCGTGACGCGCCGTCACGGTCGGGGCCGTCACCGTCGAGGGCCCATGTCCTCCCGGCCGCCGCCCCCTCTCCGACGCCCTCTAAGGTGCCACCGTGACCGCGTTTACCGAAGAGAACGTCCCGGGCCGCTTCGGCCCGTCCGCCACCACCGAGGCCGACCCCCGTGAGACCGGCCGGGTGCGCACGGAGTACTCCCCCGCGCACGACGGGGACCCCGACCCCGGTGAGATCGTCTGGACCTGGGTGCCCTTCGAGGAGAACGACGGGCGGGGCAAGGACCGCCCGGTGCTCGTCGTCGCCCGGGAGGCGGCCGGGACCTTCCTGGCCGTGCAGCTGTCCAGCAAGCGGCACGACGGCAGCCGCGACTGGGTGCCGATCGGCAGCGGCCCCTGGGACCGGTCCGGGCGGGACTCCTGGGTGGACGTCGACCGGGTGCTGCGGCTGCACGAGGACGGTATGCGCCGGGAGGCCTGCGCCCTGGACCGCATGCGGTTCAACCTGGTCCGGCACCGGCTCCACGAACGCTACGGCTGGACCTGACACACACGGACGGCTGGGCCTGACGCGCACGGACGGCTCGGCCTGACGCCTGACGCGCACGGCTGGACCTGAGGCGTTACGGCCGGACGCGAGGCACCAACGGCTCGCCCTGTCACGCCACGGCCGGCCCTGTCGGTCCACGGCCGGCCCTGGTCACGCCATGGCCGGCCCAAACACGCTACGGGCGGCCCTCGAAAACCCTTTCGAAGGCGCCTCGCACGACACCGCCCGGCGTCCGGTCCAGCACGCCGAACACCACGTGCGCGAACGTCCGGCCGAACCGCCCGCCCGGCGCCAGCAGTGCCCGGAACGCCCCCGCCACCTGCGCGGGGTCGTTGCGGAAGACCCCGCAGCCCCAGGCGCCCAGCACCAGCCGCCGGTAGCCGTGCGCGGCGGCCGTCTCCAGCACGCGCTCGGCGCGCACGGCCAGGGCGCGGGGCAGCTCGGCGGCGCGTTCCGGCGCCGTCCGCAGCACCACCCCGGCGTTCGGCGCGGCCGCCGTCAGGAAGCCGGCGGTGAACGGCTCGTCGAGGAAGCGCCCCCGGTCGTCGCGGAAGACGGGCACGGCCGGCGCGTGGATCACCCGGTCGGAGTAGAACGGGTCCCGGTGGGCGCGGTGGTGGTCGTAGAACGCGCGGGCCTCGATCAGGCACGTGTACAGCGCGGAGGCCCGGCACAGGGCCTCCTCCTGGGCCTGGGCGCCGTTGAGGTAGCCGCCGCCCGGGTTCCGGGCGGAGGCGAAGTTCAGCACCGCGACCGGGCCGTCCGGCGCGAGCCGGCGGGCCGCCTCGGTGCTGCTCTCGCCGGTGACCTCGACGAACGGGTCCGCGTCGGGGGCGTCGGGCACCGGGACCGGGTCCGGTCCCAGCATCCGCGTCCCGGCGCGGGCGGCCGCGACCGCCGCCGCCAGGGACACCTCGCGCCCGTCCGGCGCGCGGTACCCGCCCGCCGCGACGACGCGTTCGTTCTCGCGGGCGACACCGCGCAGGCGCGCGCTCACGGCGCCACCCCCGTGGGCGCCGTGAGCCCGCGCCGTGCGGCCTCCCCCGTACCGTGCGTCGCGCCCGTCGTTCGCGGGTGCGACTCCCCCGTCGTGCTCATGGACGCATCGTGAGCGATGCTGGTCGTACGGCGCAACGGAGTTTTCCCGCTGCGCCGTACGGCGCGGAACCGGCGCTTCCCGGTCCCGATCGTGCCGTTGTGCACCCTTGTGTGAATCCGGCAGAGAGGCTTGGGTGGGACGAACGATGCCGGTCCGGTCCCACCGACACCGGACCGGCGACATGGTGGAATCTCAGGAGGATCCCGACATGTCCGACACTTCAAGCGATCCGTCCGCGGGTGGCTGTACGGAGCCCCGTACCGCCCTCACCGAAGCCGAGGTGGAGGCCCTGGTCAGGGGCATCTGCTTCAAGACCGGCCCGCCGCGCACCGTCGGGGCCGAACTGGAATGGCTCGTCCACGAGCTGCGCGCGCCGCGGCTCCCCGTGACACCCGAACGACTCGAGGCGGCCTACGCCGCCCTGCGGAACGTCCCCCTGAGGTCGGCCCTCACCGTCGAACCCGGTGGCCAGCTGGAACTCAGCTCGCCGCCCGCCGCCTCCCTCATGGAGTGCGTCGACACCCTCTCCGCCGACCTGGACGCCGTCCGCGCGGTCCTGCGCGAGGCGGGACTCGCCCTCTCCGGGCTGGGCACCGACCCCTGGCACGCGCCCCGCCGGTTCCTGCGCGAACCCCGCTACGACGCCATGGAGACGTACCTCGACCGGACCGGACCGGCCGGGCGGGCCATGATGTGCACCTCGGCCTCCGTGCAGGTCTGCCTGGACGCCGGGTACGAGGAACCCGGCCCGCTGGGGCTCGGGCGGCGCTGGTGGCTGGCGCACACCCTGGGCGCGGTGCTCGTCGCCGCCTTCGCCAACTCCCCGCTGCTCCGCGGCGCCCCGACCGGCTGGCGGTCCACACGGCAGCTGCTGTGGATGGAGATAGGCGCCGGGCGGGCGGGCGCGCCCGCCCCGGACACCGAGCCCCGCGGGGCCTGGGCCCGGCACGTCCTGGACGCGCCGGTGATGTGCGTACGGTGCGAGGAGGGGCCCTGGGAGGTGCCCGACGGGATGACGTTCCGGGAGTGGACCCGGACCGGGTCGCCCACCCGGGCGGACCTCGACTACCACGTCTCCACGCTGTTCCCGCCGGTCAGACCGCGCGGCCACCTGGAGCTGCGCATGATCGACGCGCAGCCCGGCGACGACGGCTGGATCGTGCCGGTCGCCGTGACGACGGCGCTCTTCGACGACCCGCAGGCCGCCGAGAGCGCCTACCGCACGGTCAAGCCGCTGGCGGAACGGGCGCTGTCCCGGCCCGCCCCGCACAATCCGCTGTGGCTCGACGCGGCCCGCTCCGGGCTGACCGACGGCGAGCTGCACGAGGCGGCCCTCGCCTGCTTCGCGGCGGCCCTGGAGGCCCTGCCCCGGATCGGCGCGACCACCGCCGTCACGGAGGCCGTCACCGCCTTCCGGGACCGCTACGTCCTGCCGGGCCGCTGCCCCGCCGACGACCAGCTGGACCGCCTGCGCGGCACGGACCTCGCCGGGTCCGGGCCCGGCCCGGCCGGGGAAGCCCCCACCGCGCACGGGAAGGACATCCGCTCATGACCGACACCGCCCCGGACGGGACCGGCCACGGTCCCGTCCACGACGCCGCCGCGCTCCGCGACCGGGCGTTCGCCTCGCTCACCGCGGCCCGTGCCCGCACCACACTCCTGACCAGTTGCGTCGAGGACCCCGACCTCACCGCCCAGCACTCCCCGCTGATGTCCCCGCTGGTGTGGGACCTCGCGCACATCGGCAACCAGGAGGAGCTGTGGCTCCTGCGCGCGGTGGCCGGCCGCGAGGCGATGCGCCCCGAGATCGACGGCCTGTACGACGCGTTCGAGCACCCGCGCGCCGAACGGCCCTCGCTGCCGCTGCTGCCGCCCGGCGAGGCCCGCCGGTACGCGGCGGAGGTGCGGGGGCGGGCCCTGGACGTCCTGGAGTCGGCCGACTTCCACGGCACCCGGCTGACGGAGGCCGGCTTCGCCTTCGGCATGATCGCCCAGCACGAACAGCAGCACGACGAGACCATGCTGATCACCCATCAGCTGCGCAAGGGCCCGCAGGCCCTCACCGCCCCCGACCCGGACCCGGTCCCGCTGTTCACCGGCCCGTCCGAGGTCCTCGTCCCCGGCGGCCCGTTCACCATGGGAACGTCCGAGGAGCCGTGGGCGCTGGACAACGAACGCCCGGCCCACGCCCGTGAGGTCGCGCCCTTCTTCATCGACACCGTCCCGGTGACGAACGCCGCCTACCAGGCGTTCATCGACGACGGCGGGTACGACGACGCACGCTGGTGGACCCGGGAGGGCTGGGCGCACGTGCGCCGGCACTCCCTGAGGGCCCCGCTGTTCTGGCGGCGGGACGGCAGGCAGTGGCTGCGCCGCCGCTTCGGCGTCACCGAGGCCGTACCGCCCGACGAGCCGGTGCTGCACGTGTGCTGGTACGAGGCCGACGCCTACGCCCGGTGGGCGGGGCGGCGGCTGCCCACCGAGGCCGAGTGGGAGAAGGCGGCCCGGTACGACCCGGCGACCGGCCGCTCGACGCGCTACCCGTGGGGCGACGCAGACCCCGCGCCCGAGCACGCCAACCTGGGCCAGCGGCACCTGCGTCCGGCCCCCGCCGGCAGCTACCCGGCCGGTGCGTCGCCGCTGGGGGTGCGGCAGCTGATCGGCGACGTGTGGGAGTGGACCGCGAGCGACTTCCTGCCCTACCCGGGTTTCCGGGCGTTCCCGTACAAGGAGTACTCGGAGGTGTTCTTCGGGTCCGACCACAAGGTGCTGCGCGGCGGTTCGTTCGCGGTGGACCCGGTGGCCTGCCGGGGCACCTTCCGCAACTGGGACCACCCGGTGCGGCGGCAGATATTCTCCGGCTTCCGCACCGCCCGGTCGGGGGACGTCTGATGTGCCGTCACGTGGCGTGCGTGGGCCCCGTGGAGCCGTTGGGCCGGCTCCTCGTGGAGCCCCCGCACGCGCTGTACCGCCAGTCGTGGGCGCCCCGGCGGCAGCGGCACGGCACCGTCAACGCCGACGGGTTCGGGGTCGGCTGGTACGCGGAGGGCGATCCGGCGCCGGCCCGCTACCGCCGGGCCGGCCCCATCTGGGCGGACCTGTCCTTCGCCGACCTGGCCCGTGTCGTGCGCTCCGGCGCGCTGCTGGCCGCCGTCCGGGACGCGACGCTGGCCGGGGCGGACGCGGAGGCCGCGGCGGCGCCGTTCGCCGCGGGGCCCTGGCTGTTCAGCCACAACGGGGCGGTCCCGGGATGGCCCGGCTCCCTCACGCCCCTGGTCCGGGGCCTGTCCGCGGCCGACGTGCTGTCGATGGAGGCGCGCAACGACTCGGCGTTCGTGTGGGCGCTGGTCCTCGCCCGGCTGCGCGCCGGGGACACCGAGGGGCAGGCGCTGGCGGACACCGTGCAGGAGGTCGCCGCAGCGGCCCCCGGCTCCCGCCTGAACCTGCTGCTCACCAACGGCACGACGATCACCGCCACGGCCTGGGGCGACAGCCTCTGGTACCTGGCCGGGCCCGGCCGCGCGGTCGTGGCCTCCGAGCCCCACGACGACGATCCCCGCTGGCAGGAGGTCCCCGACCGCACCCTGCTCACCGCGAGCCGCACCGAGGTCCTGCTCACCCCGCTCAAGGACCCGGACACGGACGCGGCGCCCTCCCCCACTCCCGGCCCCGCTCGACCGGGGGGACCCCCATCACCGGAGGAGACCTGCCCGTGAGCCCGTTCCAGATCACCCGCACCCTCCCCGAGGACGCCACCGACGCCGCGCTGCGCGCCGACGTCCGCGACGGCCTCACCGCCACCCCGAAGACCCTGCCGCCGAAGTGGTTCTACGACGCGCGCGGCAGCGAACTGTTCGAGCGGATCACCGAGTTGCCCGAGTACTACCCGACGCGGGCCGAGCGCGAGATCCTCGTCGACCGCTCGGCCGAGATCGCCGCGGCGGCCGGCGCCCGCACCCTCGTCGAGCTGGGCTCGGGCTCCTCGGAGAAGACCCGCCACCTGATCGCGGCACTGGACGGCCTGCACACGTACGTGCCCGTCGACGTCAGCGAGAGCGCCCTCGTCCGGGCCGGACACGCCCTGATCGCCGAGCGGCCCGGCCTGGGCGTGCACGCGCTCATCGCCGACTTCACCGCCCCGCTGACGCTGCCCGCCACACCGGGCCCGCGTCTGCTGGCGTTCCTCGGCGGCACCATCGGCAACCTGCCGCCCGGCGAACGGGCGCTCTTCCTCGCCTCGGTCCGCGCCCTGCTGGCTCCGGGGGACGCGCTGCTGCTCGGCACCGACCTGGTGAAGGACGAGCGGGTGCTGGTGCGGGCCTACGACGACGCGGCCGGGGTGACGGCCGCGTTCAACAAGAACGTCCTGGCCGTCGTCAACCGCGAACTGGGCGCCGACTTCGCCCCCGACTCCTTCGACCACGTCGCCCTCTGGGACGCCGGGAACGAGTGGATCGAGATGCGGCTGCGGGCCCGTACCGCGCAGACCGTCAAGGTCCCCGCGCTCGACCTCGCCGTCGACTTCGCCGCGGGCGAGGAGCTGCGCACCGAGGTGTCGGCCAAGTTCCGGAAGGAGGGAGTGCGGGCCGAACTGCTCTCCGCGGGGCTGGAGTTGACCCACTGGTGGACGGACGGCGCGGGGCGCTTCGCGCTGTCGCTCAGCGTGGTGCGCTGAGGGTGCTCCGCCGGCCGGGCGGCTCCGGACGCGTGCGCTCCGGTACCGCCCGGCTCTCCCGGCCCCGCCGACTCCCCCGGTTCCCCCGGCTCCTCCGGCCCCGCCGACTCCCCTGGCTCCCCCGGCCCCGTCGGCTCCCCCGGTTCCCCCGGCTCCCCAGCCCCGCCAACTCCCCCGGCCCCCCCTGCCCCCCTGCCCCCCGGCCCCGCCGGTTCTCCCCGCCCTCCCGGCTCTCGGCCCTCCCGGCTCTGGGAGGAACCGTCGAGGCGTTCCCGCCGGGACGTGGGGGCCGCGGGGGCCGCGGGGGCCGGGCGGATGCCGTCCGGCCCCGCACCGCGTTCAGGGGCCCTTCACCGGCACGCGCCACACCAGGGCCGTACCACCGCCGGCCGGGCCGGTCACCTCCAGCGTCCCGTTCAGCTGCGCGGCGCGCTCCGCCAGGTTGCGCAGGCCGCTGCGGCGGCCGTCCGGCGGGATGCCCACGCCGTCGTCGACGACCGACAGCCGGACCTCGCGGCCGTCGGTCTCCAGCAGCACCTCGGTCCGGCCGGCCCGGGCGTGCCGGGCGACGTTGGTCAGCGCCTCGGAGAGGACGGCGACCACGTGGTCGGCGATGTCCTTGGGCACCTGGGTGTCCAGCAGCCCCTCCATCCGCACGCTGGGCGCGAAGCCCAGCACCGGTGCCGTCTCCCCCACGACGCGCACCACCCGGGAGCGCAGTCCGGACCCGGCGGCGGCCTCACGCGACCGCAGTCCGAAGATCGCCGAACGGATGATCTTGACGGTCTCGTCGAGGTCGTCGACCGCCCGCGTCACACGCTCCGCGGCCTCCGGGTGCTCGATGAAACGGCCCGCGCTCTGCAAGGTCATGCCGGTGGCGAAGAGCCGCTGGATCGCGAGGTCGTGCAGGTCGCGGGCGATCCGGTCGCGGTCCTGGAGCACGGCGATCTGCTCGGCGTCGCGGCGGCGCTCCGCGAGTTCCATGGCGACCGCGGCCTGCGCCGCGAACGCCCGCAACGGCTCGATCTCCTTCTCCGAGAACACCGTGTGCCCCGACCGCCGCACCAGCAGCGCGACCCCTCGCACGCCGTCGCCCGTCCCGATGGGGACGGCCACGGCGGGACCGAGCCCCGCGGCCGTCGACCGGTCGGCCGGGGCGGGCGGTTCCGTGGAGAGGTCGGCGCTGGTCACCGGGTTCCCGCCGGAGAAGGCCCGCCCGATCAGGCCGCCGTCCGCCGGCAGTACCCGTCCGCGGTGCGCGTCGGCGCCCTCGCCGAGGGCGAGTTCCACCGTGAGCGCGCCGCTGTCCTCCATCGGCACGGCGACCACCGCGAGGGCCGCGGAGGTGATGTCCCGGGCCCGTTCGGCGATCAGCCCGAGGACCTCGCCGCGCTCGCTGCCCGACATCAGACTGCGGGTGATCTCGGCGCTGGCCCGCAGCCAGCGCTCACGCAGCCGTGACTCCTCGTACAGGCGGGCGTTGTCGATCGCGACGCCGGCCGCGACCGCCAGGGTGGAGAGGACCGCCTCGTCCTCCTCGTCGAACTCCGCCCCGCCCCGCTTCTCCGTCAGGTACAGGTTGCCGAAGACCTGGTCGCGCACCCGGATCGGGACGCCGAGGAAGGTGTTCATCGGCGGGTGGCGGGCCGGGAAGCCGTACGACGCCGGATGCGCGGAGATCTTCGGCAGCCGCAGGGGTTCGGGGTGGCGGATCAGTTCGCCGAGGATGCCGTGGCCCTCCGGGTAGTGACCGATGCCGGCGATCTGCTCGTCGGTGACGCCGACGGTGAGGAACTCCGACAGCCGTCTGCCGTCCGGCGTGATCACGCCCAGCGCCGCGTACTCGGCGTCGACCAGCGCCGCCGCGGCCTGGACGATGCCGCGCAGGGCCTGTTCGAGGTCGAGCTCGCGGCCGACCGAGAGCACCGCCTCGAACAGGCTGTGCACCCGGTCGCGGGTGCCGCGCGCGGCGTCCAGCCGGGCCTGGAGCTCCTCCAGCAAGTCGTCCAGTCTCAGCTGCGGCAGCCGCACGCGTGCCGTGCGGGACTCGTCGGAGCGTGTCACTGGTCGTCCTCCACGTCCCGTTCGCCCGTGCGTGCCGACGGTCGGCCGTCCCGTCCACGCGCCGCGGTGACGGTCCACGGGAGGAAACGGTGGGACCGGAGACCGGCCGGCCCGGACCGTGGCCGCGGTCGGCGTCCGGATCCGGGGAGACGGCCTGCCGGGGGGCGGCGGTCGGCGGGCGCAGCCCCCTACATTGTCGTACCGGCCGCCGCCCGCGGCCAGATCGCCGGTCGCCCGGCGGCGGAACGCCCCTCCCCGACCGGTCAGGCCGCCGGGACGGCCAGCACGTCGTGCCGTTCCTCGCCCAGCACCACCTTGAGGGCGCCGGTCTCGGCGGCCCGGGCGAAGACGTCGTAGGCCTCCTCCATCCGGCCCAGTGGGAAGGTGTGGGTGACCAGCTCCGGGGTGGGCAGCCGGCCGGCGGCCGCCATCCGCAGCAGGGTGGGCGTCGAGGACGTGTCGACGAGCCCGGTGGTGATCGTCACGTTCTTGATCCACAGGTCTTCGAGGTGCAGGGTGACGGGCCTGCCGTGGACGCCCACGTTGGCCACGCGGCCACCGGGCCGCACCATGCGCGTGCACATCTCGAAGCTCTCCGGCACCCCCACGGCCTCGACGACCACGTCGGCGCCCAATCCTTCGGTGAGGTCGGCGACGAGTTGCTCCGGGTCGTCGCGGACGGCCACGACGGCGTCGGCGCCGAGGCGCCTGGCGGCGTCGAGCCGGGAGTCGGCGAGGTCCACGGCGATGATCCGTTCCGGCGTGTACAGCCGTGCGGTGAGGATCGCGGCGAGCCCGACGGGGCCCGCCCCGACGACGGCGACCGTGTCCCCCGGCCGGACGCCCCCGTTGAGCACACCCACTTCGTAGGCGGTCGGGAAGATGTCGGCGAACAGCACCGCGTCCTCGCTCCCCAGCGTGCCGGGGAGCCGGTGCACGGACAGGTCGGCGTACGGCACGCGCACGTACTCGGCCTGTGTGCCGTCGATCCGGTGGCCCAGGATCCAGCCCCCGCCGCCCCGGCACTGGCCGTACGCCCCCCGCTTGCAGAAGCGGCAGCGGCCGCAGGCGGTGATGCAGGAGACCAGGACCCGGTCGCCGGGCCGTACGGTGCGCACGTCGCCGCCGGCCTCGACGACCTCACCGACCGCTTCATGGCCCAGCACGGTCCCCGGGCGCACCTCGGGCACGTCGCCCTTGAGGATGTGCAGGTCCGTGCCGCAGATGGTGACGGCGTCGACCCGCACCACGGCGTCGGTGGGTTCCTCGATGCCGGGGTCCGGGATCTGCTCCCAGGCGGATCGTCCGGTGCCGTGGAAAACGAAGCCCTTCATGACCGTTCCTCCTTCGGTCTCCGGCTCTTCGGCTCTTCGGCTCTTCGGCTCTTCGGCTCTTCGGCTCTTCGGCATGACGTCGGCGGGGCGCCGGGGCGCGCTCGGCGCGCCGGACGGCCTCCCTGTAGTCAGCTTGGGCCACCGTGGGGGCATCCGCATGGGCCGGTCGGCCCCCGGAGGCGGCGGACTCAAGGGCGTCGGCCGGGCAGCGGCAGCCGGCGTGTCTGTCCGGGCCGGACGCCGACGGTCCGGTCGGGCAGCCGCACCTCGATCGGCAGGCGGTCGGACGGCGGGACGGCGATCTCCAGCCGGCCGCTCTCCAGCCGCAGCCGCACGCCCCAGTTGCCGTGGTACCGCAGCGAGAATCCGTACGACGACAGCTCCGGGAGCGGAACGGGGTCCAGCCACAGTGCCCCTTCACGCGTCTCCAGCCCGGTGAGACCCCGCTGGACCAGGTCGAGGGTGCCGGCCATCGCCCCCAGGTGGATGCCCTCACCGGTGGTTCCGCCCTGGAGATCGGCCACGTCGCCCTCCAGTGCCTCCTGGCAGAACGTCCACGCCCGGCTCCGCCGGGAGCGGGCGAGGATCCAGCCGTGGACGAGACCGCTGAGGGTGGACCCGTGGCTGGTGCGGGCGAGGTAGTGGTCGACGGTGCGCCGCCAGGTGTCGTCGTCGAGCCCGTAGCCCAGCCGGCGGAACAGGGACCGCAGTTCGGCGGGTGAGAAGAGGTAGCCGAGCATGAGCACATCGGCCTGCTTGGACGCCTGGTAGCGGTTGACGGTGTCGCCCTCGGCCTCCAGGATCCGGTCGAGCCGCCGGATGTCGTCGTACCGCCTCCGGTATCCCTGCCAGTCGAGTTCGGCCAGGCTCCCGTAGCCGTCGAACTGGCTGACGACGCCTTGGTGGAAGGGCACGTGGAGCGTGCGGGAGACGTCGTCCCACCGCTCCAGCTCGCCGTCGTCCACGGCGGCGCGTTCGACGAGTTCGCGCCGGCGGGGCTCCGGGAGGCCGCGCAGCACCTCCAGGGTCCGGGCGAGCACCCAGGCCGCGGTGACGTTGGTGTACGTGTTGTCGTCGAGTCCCGGTTCCACCGCGCCGGGGTAGGCGTCGTGGTACTCGTCCGGGCCGACCACACCGCGGATCCGGTGCCGGCCGAGGTCCTGGTCCCAGGTCGCCGAGTCCGCCCAGAAGCGTGCGATCTGGAGCAGCATCTCCGCGCCCTCGGTGTGCAGGAACTCCGCGTCCCCGCTGGCTTCGCAGTACTGCCACACGTTGTACGCGATCGCCGACCCGACGTGGTGCTGGAGGTGTGAGTGGTCGGGCAGCCAGCGTCCCGATCGGGGGTTGAGGTGCAGACGCTGGGTCTCCTCGCGGCCGTCGCTGCCGCTCTGCCACGGATACAGCGCGCCCCGCCGGCCGGCGGCCCGCGCCGCGGCGCGGGCCCGGTCCAGCCGCCGGTGCCGGTAGCGCAGCAGGGCGCGGGAGACCTCGGGGAAGTGCAGGTTGAGGTAGGGCAGGACGAACAGCTCGTCCCAGAAGACGTGCCCGCGGTAGGCCTCGCCGTGCAGGCCGCGGGCCGGCACTCCCACGTCCAGGTCGGCGGTGTGCGGCGACAGCGTCTGGAGCACGTGGAAGAGGTGCAGGCGCAGGATCGCCCCCGGCTCGCCGGGGACGTCGATCTCGGCCCGCCGCCACAGCCCGCTCCACGCGGTGAGGTGCGACCGCGCGAGCTCCTCGAAGCCCGGCGCGGCTGCCACGCGGTCCACGGCGGTCCGGAGCGGGTCGCTGATCGCCGGGTCGCGCGAGGAGTGCAGGGCGACCGTCTTGTCGACGGCGGCGGTGCGGCCGGGTTCCAGGACCAGCCGCACCCCTTGTACGGCGCGGGGGTGCTCGTGCGTGTCGGTGACGGGCGCGTCCGCCGTCAGCCGCGCCGCCAGGGCGATCCGGATGTCCGAGGTGCGGGTACGGCAGCGCAGCCACACCGTGCCGGGGGCGGCGGTTCCGGTGTGCACATGGGTCAGATGGCGTCCGTCGAGACCTCGGTAGCGCGGCACCCCGGCGTTGGTCACTCCCCCGTCCAGTGACGCCTCGACCTCCAGCTCCACCCCGGCGCCCGAGACGGTGAACTCGGTGCGCAGCGCGGCCAGGTGGGGGTCGGCCATGTGCACGAGACGCCACTGGCGCACGGACAGCTCCCGTCCCCCGTCCAGGCCGTACCGTGTCACGCGCTCCAGCAGGCCGGAGTCCAGGCGCAGGACGTGGCGGTGGGCGAGCACCGGCGCGCTGTCCGGGGTGAGCCACGCACCGCCCGCGGGACGGAACCGCAGCGGCAGCCAGTTCGGCAGATTGACCATGTCCTCGTTCTCGACCCGGCGGCCGGCGACGACGGAGGTGAGCCGGTTGTAGCAGCCGGCCAGGTAGGTGCCCGGGTAGTGCACGTCGTCGGCGGCGCACTCGGGCAGCGCCCCCCGGGTGGCGAAGCGGCCGTTGCCCAGCGTGCACAGCGCCTCCCTCAGACGCTCGCGCGCGGCATCGTATCCCTCGTACTCCCAGGTCCAGGCCGTCATGCGGGTGTCCCTTCGCGGCTCCGGGGCCGGACGACCCGGGGGAAGGTCCCTGCCCGGACCAGTGTCCCCCGTGGCGGACGGCGTCCCGGTGTCCCACGGCACGAACGGCGGTGTGTCGCGGGCTGCGGGGCGCGCCCGTCGGGGTGGGGACGGTTCGGCCTCCGCCGAGGCCGTCCGGCCCTGCCGCCGCCCGTCCGGCGCGGCCTCGCCGCGCCCCCGCTCGCGCGCGGAGCCGGGGCGACCCGCCCCCGACCCCGGCGTGCCGAGGGCGGAGACGGGTCCGCGGGCGAGTGGGGCC
Organism: Streptomyces sp. NPDC003247; assembly: GCF_042888135.1. NCBI lineage: Bacteria > Bacillati > Actinomycetota > Actinomycetes > Kitasatosporales > Streptomycetaceae > Streptomyces > Streptomyces sp. NPDC003247. The sequence goes on along the minus strand of NZ_JBIAPF010000005.1, from coordinate 158,181 downwards.
GAAGGGCCCATGACGGGGACCGGGCGGCCCGTGGCGTCGGGCGCCGTGGCGGAACAAGCTGGTACCAGGGGCCGGACAGCAGCCCGGGGGACCACGGCGATCAGCCCGCCGAACGGCTCCCGGGCGGACGAGGCAGGAGGCCTCGGCCCCGTACGACGGACCCGTCGGCCGCCGGCCGCCGGCCGCGGCGCGAGCAGCGAGACGCGAGCAGCGAGAAGGAGACGGAACGATGACCACCACCACCCTGTCCACGGCCCTGCCGGCCGAGCACCGCGAACGGCTGATGCGCGTCGCCCGTGAGGTCTCCTTCGCGTCCGGGGAGCGTCTGTTCGAGGAAGGCCGGCGGGCCGACCGGTTCTGGATCGTCCGGACCGGAACCGTCGTCCTCGACCTGCATGTGCCCGGCCGCCGCGCCGTCACCGTCGAGTCGCTGGGCCACGGCGAACTGGTCGGCTGGTCCTGGCACTTCCCGCCGTACCGGTGGCAGCTGGGGGCCGAGGCGCTCAGCCCGGTGCGGGCCTGGGAGTTCGACGCGGAGGCGGTCCGGGCCATGTGCGCGCAGGACGCCGACCTCGGCCGGGCGATCGCGACCTGGGTGGGCCGGGTGGTGGCCCACCGGCTGCACGCCTCCCGCATCCGCCTGCTGGACCTGTACGCGCCGTACGGCAGCGGGAGCCCGGTGTGAGCGGCCCTCCGTCCCCGGCTCCCGCCACGCCTCTCGCCCGGCGGCCGGCCGCGCCCGACACCCCGGGGAGGACACCGTGCACGCAAGCCCGCACGTCGTCGGCGACGTGATGACCCACACCGTGGTGGCCGTGGGCCGGGACGCCCTCTTCAAGGACGTCGTCACGCTGATGGAGCAGTGGAAGGTCAGCGCCCTGCCCGTGCTGGAGGGCGAGGGGCGGGTCGCGGCGGCGTGTGGCGTCTCGGCGCGGGTGACGGCGGCGTTCGGCGCTGCGACGCGGGTCACGGCAGCGTCCGGCGGCGCGGCGCGGGTAACGGCGGGGCGCCGTCCGGCGGCCGGTACCGACTCCGGCCCGCAGCAGGACCCGCAGCGGGCCCGGCAGCGCCCCACCGAGGGGCCGGGCACGGCGGCGCTCGGCCGAGGAGCCGGGCCCCGACCTGCCGGGCGGGCGTCCGGGGCGCCCGCGGGAGCACCTCGTCGAGGGCGGCCTCGTCGCAGACGCTGATCCGGCATCCGGCCATCCGGCATCCGGCATCCGGACCCAGCCGAAGCGCGCTGTCCCGGCCCCGGCTGGCACCGGCCTCCTCGTGGCAGGCCGCTGTGGCGGGCCGCCGGGAGGCGGCCGGAACCGGTGCCGGGAGGGTTCAGGCGTCGTCGTCGGCCGGGGTGATGCGGCGTCCCGACAGGCGGTCGATGTCCATCGCCACCCATAGCGTGCGCGGGCCTCCCGCCCAGGGCTCGGTGTGCGCCCGCTCGTCGAGCCGGCGTACCGCGTCGGGGTCGGTGACGGCCCGGGCCCGTCCCACGGCCAGGACGCTCCAGCCCTGGCTCATGGCCTCGTCGACGCGGTCGACCTCGAAGGCCACCTCGTGGCCGATCGCCGCGGCGGGGACCGTGCCGGGCGCGGTGCGGAAGGCGATGGCCTCGTCGACCACCTCGTAGTTGACGGGCACCACGGCGGGACCGTCCGGTGCGGTCAGCGAGACGCGGCCCACGCCGTGCGTGGAGAGCAGGGCCCGGCACTCCCGCTCGTCGAGGTCCCGCAGTTGGGGGTGGAGCAGCGCCCTGCCCTGTCCGGGGGGCCGCTCCCGGCCGCCGCCCTTGAGTTCGTAGAGCGTGGTCCCCAGTGCGTCGGCCAGACGCAGGAGGGTCCCGAGGCTCGGGTCGGACGCCTGCGTCTCCAGGTAGTCGAGGTACTGCGGTGAGATCCGGGCGCGGCGTGCGGTCTCCGCCAGGTCCAGGCCCCGGCGTCGCCGTGCGGCGGCCACGCGCCGCCCGATGTCACCGGGCTGGTCGGCGACGGCCCCGGCGGTGTCCGCCGGCTCCGGTCCGCGTCCGCCCGCCACCGGCTCCTCCGGGCCGCCGCCGGGGTGGACATGGGCGTCCGGTCCGGGGAAGACCAGCGTGACGTCGCCGGTGTCCGACCAGCGCACGTCGTACGGCGGTGTCCCGTCGTCGTGGTGCAGGCCGACGATCTCCCCGTCGCGCCGGACGACACCGGTGGACGGGCTCTCGACGATCAGCCGGTCGCCGAGGTGGGCGTGCATGACCATGCCCTCTCCTTCCGTCGACGTCCCCCTCCAGCATCACCCGGGAACGGTGGCCGCACCAGGGGACCGGGGTCCCGCCGGACCGGGGCCGTCGAGCCCCCCTCCTCCCGGCGCCCGGCCGGCGAGCCCCCCTCCCGCGGCACCCGACCCGTGAATCCCCTAGCACCCGGTCGGCGCGGCGAGCAGGGCCGACCGGCCCTAGCGCGCGGGGGCCCGTCGGGCGTGTGCTCGGAGCATGTCCGAGAACCACGACGGGTCCGCGCACCACCCCACGGAACGTGTCGTCGGCGGCACGACCGTGGTGGAGCTGCGCGGCGAGATCGATCTCCTCACGGCGTCGCCGCTCTCCGCACGCCTCGACACCCTGACCTCGCGCCCGCGCCCCGACCTGGTGCTGGACCTGCGTCCGGTGTCCTTCATCGACTGCAGCGGGCTGAGCGTGCTGTGCCGGGCGAGGAACCGGATCCTGGCCGGACACGGCCGTCTGCGCCTGGTCGTCGACAGCGACCGCCTGTTGCGCGTCCTGCGGCTGGCGCGCCTGGCCGACGCCTTCGAGATCCTGCCCCACCTGCCCGGGCCCCTCGTCCGCGTGCCCGTGCCGGAGGCGGACGTCGTGCCCTCCGCGAGGGACTGACCGGGCCGACCGGGCCGACCGGACCGACCGGACCGACCGAACCGACCGGGCCGACCGGGCCGACCGGGCCGAACGAGACGCCTGCCCGGCCCGCCTCGCCTGCCCGGCCCGCCTCGCCTGCCCGGTCTGCCCTCGGCCGCCTCTCAGCCGGACGGGACCGGACCGGGCACGGGCGTCTGCGCGGGGCGCGGGGCCGCGCCCGCCGGCGGTTGCGGACTCGCAGGGGGGTCCGGGGCGGCGGGCGGGGCCGGCGCGGGCGCGCGGTCGTCGCCGGATCCGTCCAGACAGTCGACGAGGCTGACGAAGCCCGCGCGTGCGCCGCCCTCGGTGACCACGAAGTCGCCGGCCGTGTGACTGCGCAGCAGACACATGTCGTAGCGGACGACGGCCGGGATGTCGTCCGGGGCGGCCTCCGTCCGGTATCCGTGGCGGCCCACCAGCTGGCAGGAGTCGTAGCGGATCAGCGGTCCGCGCGGGCCGACCGCGTAGCGGTGCGGGACCACGTCGGCGGAGAAGTCCTTGAAGGCCAGGCCGGTGTCGTCGCAGTCGCTGAAGTGGACCGTCCCGCTCTTCCAGACGCAGTCGATGACCCGCACATCGGGGTTGCGCACCTCGAACCGGATGTCCTGGGCGTGGAACCGCTGCACCGAGTCGTGGTGCTGGGCGACGGGGAAGCGGAAGAAGGTGCTGGTGGTGCCGTACTCCTCCATCGGCCGGGGCCGTGTGCCGGTGATGATGTACGAGCCGCCCCGGCAGGTGATGGAGCCGCCGTAGGGGAACTCCAGGAAGTTGCCCCACTCGTACTCGACCTTCATGTCGGTGAACCAGTAGTTGAGGAACTGGTCCTGGTCGTTGGGGTCGGCCTGCCGGCGCCGGGACAGGCCCGAGTAGAGGAACGCCTTGCGGTAGCTGCCGCCGACGCGGCACGCCTCCCAGCGCATCTCCGAGTTGGTGTCCGTGCCGTCCAGGGCGAGCCCGAACTCCCACTCCCCCATCCACTCGCACTCCGAGAACCGGTAGTCCTGCGCCTGGCCGGTCGAGTACGAGCTGAAGAAGGAGGCGCCCGGTGTGGCCGAGCGGAACTGCATGCGCTCGAAGGACAGGTTCGACCAGATGTCCTCGTTGCGGCAGAGGAAGGAGCCCGGGCCGGTGGCCGGGCGGAAGACGAGGGTGGTCATGCGTTTGCCCGCCCCGCTGAAGCGCAGGCCGTTGGCCGCCCGCAGCGGGGCGACGCCGTTGAGCAGCGCGTGCGGACGGGTGATGAGGAACTCGCCGGCCGGGATCTCGATCACCGTGCGCCCGACCCCGCGGGTGACCCGGGAGGCCGCGAGGGCGTAGGCGATCTCGAACGCCGTGGTGTCGTCGGTCCGCCCGTTGCCCACGGCCCCGAGGTCGGCCACGTTGATCACGAGCGGCAGCCGGGCGGCGGAGCGGCCCCGCCCGGGGACCGCGGGGTCCGGGGGCACTTCGGGAAGGCGTTCCGGTCCGACGGCTGCGGACGCGTTGTGTGCGGTCAGGGCCGTCGCGGTGAGCACCGACACCCCGCCACGCAGAAGTTGACGACGGCTGACACGAGACATCCCGGCTCCCCGTTCTGCCATAATTGCCTTCTTTCCAACCTTTTTATTACCAAAGGAGGGGTATGACCGAGTTTGCCGAGACTCTCAGGTTTCTGTCGGCGGCACAGAAGCCTGCGAAAGGGGTCTCGCTCTACACCCTGTTCATCAACCGCCCGGCCGGCCGGTTCCTGGCCGCGGTGGCCTACCGCGTGGGGGCGACGCCCAATCAGCTGACCGTGCTGAGCGCCCTGGTCACCTTCCCGGCCCTGGCGGCGGTGGCGCTGCTGCCGCCCGGGCCGGGGATGGCGGTCTGCGTCGGCGCGACCCTGGCCGTGGGGTTCGCGCTGGACTCGGCGGACGGTCAGCTGGCGCGCGGTCAGCGCTCGGGCAGTCCGTCGGGCGAGTGGCTCGACCACGTCCTGGACTGCGTCAAGATCGTCGCCCTCCATCTGGTGGTGCTGGTCTCGCTCTACCGGTTCTTCACCCTGCCGAGCCCGCTCCTGCTGCTCGCGCCGATGGTGTTCCAGCTCGCCGCCGTGGTGATCTTCTTCGCCGGGATCCTGACGGAGAAGCTGAAGGGGCGGACACCGGGTGCGGCTCCGGCCGGGTCGGCCCCCGCGCTGCGGTCCGTGCTCCTCCTGCCCGTCGACTACGGCGTGACCTGTGTCGCCTTCCTATTCCTGGGGAGCCAGCACGCCTTCCTCACGGTGTACTGCGCCCTGCTGCTGGCCCACGTTGTGTTCATGGGCGCCTTCCTCGTGAAGTGGTTCCGCGAGCTGCGCTGAGGGGATCTCCGGCGACTGGCGGGTGGAGAGCAGCTCCAGGGCGCCGCGCAGCAGGGTGCTGGAGGTGTGCATGGTGTACGGGAAGTACACGACCTCGACGCCCACCTGCGCGAAGCGCCGTTCGAACTCCTCCCACTTGGGGGTGCCCCGCCAGTCGTCGCCCTTGAAGATGACGTGGAAGCCGATCCGCTTCCACGTCTTCAGCTTGTCGACCTCCGACTCCACGGCGACCTCGTCGACGTAGCGCACACTGCGGACGATCTCCAGGCGCTCGGCGAGCGGGACGACCGGCACCCGGCCCTTCAGTTGCGCGGTCAGGTCGTCGGAGGTGACGCCGGCCACCAGCCGGTCGCAGTGCCGGCGCGCCTCGCGCAGGATGTTGAGGTGCCCGATGTGGAACAGGTCGTAGACACCGGGCGCGAATCCGATGCGTGTCACTTGGGTCCACCCTCCACTGGCTTCTTGGCCGCCTTAGTCGGCGCGGTCTTCGCCGGCGCGCTCTTCGCGGGCACGGTCACGGTCACGGTGTTCGACTTGGCCGAGGTGTTCGTCCCGTCCGTCACCTCGAGGGTGTACCGGTGGCTGCCGGCCGCCACCGAGTCGGTGTGGGTCATCTGCGGCAGCTTCCAGTAGGTGGACTCCTGCGTCTTCGTCGCCACGGCCTTGCCGTCGCGGTAGACGCGGTACGTCAGGGAGGCGTCGTCCCGGTCCCAGGTGGCGCGCCAGGTGAGGGTGACGCTGCCGGGCTCGGTGCCGGACACCGCCAGGACGGGCACCTCCGGCGCCCCGGTGTCCCGGCTCCCGAAGCGGGTCAGGCCCTGCTGCGGCACGTCGTTGACCCGGGTGAACTCACCGCCCGCCCACAGCACGTCCTTCGAGATCGCCAGGGCGCGGGGGCCCACGTGCTCCCCGATCCCGTCGTTGGTGTCGGGGAACCAGTGCAGGATCCTGCGGTCCTCGAGCGACTGGACCAGCAGGTGCTGCCGGTCGCCGCGCTCGGGGAACCCGCCGGGCGTCTCGTTGCAGTTGTGCGCGTGCGACGCGCTGTAGAGGAGGTTCTTGTACGGCACGATGGCCTGGGTCGCCCCGAAGCAGGTGTCCTTCCAGACCATGCTGCCGTTGGTGAGTCGGCCCGCGATCCGGCCGTCGAAGATGCCGGTGCCGTGGCCCTCCGCGCCCACGTAGAAGCGGTCCTTGTAGCGCGCGATCGTCTTCACCGACGACTGGGGCGGGAACCACCCCGGGTAGGCGAGCACCGTCTTGCCGCTGCCGGGGTTCAGCGTGACGAGCGAGCGGGCCGCCTTCCCGTTGACCGACTCGAAGTCGCCGCCGACGAACAGCCTGCCGTACGAGGTGGCGGCCGACAGGGCCCGCACCGGCTGGTCGACGTCCGCCTGGAAGGGCAGCAGGGCGCCCTTGGTGGTGAGGGCGGCGACCCGGGTGCGGAGCTGTCCGCCGATCCGGCTGAAGTCGCCTCCCAGGTAGACGGTGTCGCCCGTCGTCTCGATGGCCCGGACGGTGGCGGACACCGACGGCCGGAAGTCCTTGCTCAGGGTGCAGCCGGCGGTGTCCAGGGCGACGGCGTTGGCCACGCGGGTCGAGCCGACGTGTTCGAAGGAACCGCCCACGTAGAGCACCCGCCCGTCGGCGGAGGCCTTCAGGGCGCGCACGGTGTGGTGGTGACCGGTGAACGTGGGCGCGCAGGGCAGGAGTTTGCCGGTCTTGGCGTCGAAGGCGGCGAAGTTGCGGCGGGCCACCTGCCGTTGGCCGGGAGCGGCTCCCGGCGGGCGGACGGTGTCGAAGGATCCTCCGACGTAGACGACCCCGTTCGCGGCGGCCAGCGACCAGACGATCCCGTCCGTCTGCCAGGTGGACAGCGGGTCGGCGGAGAAGGCGGGTGTGCCGTCGGCGGCCGCGGCGAAGGGGGCGTCGAGCAGGACGGTGGTGCAGCAGACGAGCGCTGTGGCAGCGACCCTGGCGACCGGCTTCGTACGGCGTTTTCTCAGGTGCAAGGGAAACCCCGGGTAGGCAGTGGTGTGAGGGGGGGTGACGCCGGCGGGGTGGGCGGGCCCGGAGGAGGGGGGCCGGGTCCGGGCTCATGCGGCGCGGCGACGCAGCACTCCGCCCAGGTCGCTCACCCTGAGCGACGTCCGATACCGCCACAAAGTAGTACCAAATACACACGATCCCAAAGCCATTCCGACGGCGAGTCCTGACGGTGTGTCACCTGCCGTCCGGCGCACCGCCGCCAGCACCGTCACGACGGCGCAGGCGATGGTCAGCGCCCTGGTGTAGCCCTCTCCCACGGTCGTGAAGCCCAGGCGCCACCGGACGAGCACGGCCGCCGCGAGGTTCTCCACGACGATGGCCGCGCCCCAGGACACCGCGGCGCCGAGCACGCCCCAGACGGGCACGGCCAGCACGCCGACGACGAGTTGCACCGTGAACGCCGCGGCGGTGACGGCCAGGTGCCAGGAGCTCCGGCCGGCCATGAGCAGCACGGTCTGGGCGTTGCCGACGGCGATGTTGACCATGGCGGCCGCGCACAGCAGCACCAGGGCGAGCGCGCCGTCGGTGAACTCCGGTCCAAAGACGGCCAGGACGGTCGCGGGGAAGCAGGCGACGACACCGAACAGCGGCCAGGAGAACAGCACGGTCCAGCAGGTCGACACGCGGTGCAGGTCGTGTGCCTCGGCGGTCCGGTCGACGGCGAGCAGACGGCTGAGCTCGGGCGCCACGGCGAGCCGTACGGCGAGCTGGACCAGGGTGCCGGCGGTGACGACGCGGCCGATGGCCGTGTACACCCCCGCCTCGGCGGCGGTGGCCAGCGCGGAGAGCAGGATGACGCCGACCCAGACGGCGCTGATGTCGAAGACGGAGGAGATCGCGCGGGGTGCGGCGAAACTCCAGAAGGCCCGCCGGTCCACGGGCGCGTCGCCCGCCGGCCGCGGTGCGGGACGGCCGGCGCGGCAGCGGCGCAGGGAGAGCCAGGCGGCCGCGGAACCGGCCAGCGCGGGCAGCAGCCAGGCCGCGGCGAGGGAGAGCAGTCCGGGCGCGTACCAGGCCACGGGGACGGCGATCAGCACCCGCAGCACCGGCTTGCCGATCTGCTCCACGCCGACGAACGGCACCACCGTGCCGTATCCCCGGGTGGCGCCGAGCAGGATCATGCCGACGGTGGCGGCGGGCAGGAAGAGCCCGAAGAGCCGGACCAGGGCGACGGCGTCCCCGGGCGGCAGATGGGGCAGCAGGGCGGTGGCCACCGCCGGGGAGAACACCAGTGGCACGGCGGCCGCGGTGGCGGCCACCGTGGCGGGCAGGACGGCCGTGCGCAGCAGCGCGTCCACCGAGCGGCCGCCGTCGACGGCGAGGTCGCGCGGCACGAAACGCACGAGCCCGGTGTCGGCACCGAGCTTGCAGGTGTTGCTGAGGATGGTGAAGAGGGCGACGCCGGTGAAGATCGCTCCCGCCCCCTGGGCCCCTACGGCCCGGGTGATCAGGCCGACGAGGAGGAAGGAGAAGACGGCGTTCGCGACGGAACCCGCCATCCCCCACCAGCCGCCCCGCGCGGTGGCGGCCACCCCACTGGGGGCGGCCGCCCCGGCGCGGGGGCGGGCGGTCGTCTCGGGGGCGGTCATCGGCGGGAGGCGCTCAGCGTGCCGTCCTGCACGGGGAGTTCCATGGACGCGTGGTCGGCGTGCGCGGTGTGACCGTACTTCGGGCGGCGGCGCAGGACCCGCAGGCGACGGCCCGGGCGGCCGGTGTCGAGGACGGCGCCGAGGAGGCGTCCGCCGGAGCAGGCGATCAGCTCCTGCACCTGGCGGAGGTCGTCGCGCCGGGTGCGGTCGAGGTGGGCGACCACGAGGACGCCGTCGACGCGCTGGGCGGCGGCCAGCGCGTCGGCCTGCGTGAGCAGCGGACCCGCGACGACGACGGTCGACGTCTCGTGATCGGCGAGGACCGTCCGGTGCCGCCGTCCGGTGCCGCCGTTGGAGGAGAAGGCGAAGCGGCCGGCGACGTCGGTGTCGACGAGGACGCTCCCGGCGGGCAGGAACGCCTCTTCCAGGGTGGGGGCCTCGTACGGCATCAGCGGCAGCCGCGTGGCGAGGTCGCCGGTGTCGGGGGTGGTGTCCACCAGCAGCACGTCGCTGCCGTCCTCGGCGAGGGCGGCGCCCAGGTTGGCGGCGACCTCCTCGGCGTCGCCGGTGGTGCGGGGGGCGACCACGAGCACGTGGCCGGGGCCGCCCGTGCGGTCCAGCTGCCGCATGCGGAACGACAGCGCCCGGTAGGCCTCGCTGCGCGGGCTGGCGCTACGGCCGACCGTCAGCAGCGCCTCGTCCCCCCCGTCGTCGGAGGGCAGGATGCCGAGCACCGGCGCGCGCAGGGCGGCCTGGACCTCCCCCACCGAGCGGACCCGGTTGTCCAGGGCGGAGCGCACCCAGGCCAGCACGATGCCGAGGAGCAGTCCGCACACCACCCCGAGGGCGAGCAGGGTGCGCAGGCCGGGTCCCACCGGCAGGGTGGGGACCGCGGCCCGGCGGACGACGTCACCGCCGTCGGTGTCCCGGGACTTGATGTCCAGGACGCGCTTCTGGAGGTTGTAGAGCTGGTTCTGCGCGGCGGGCTTGGCCGACGCGCGCTCCAGCTGGTCCTGCGCCAGCCGCTTGTTCAGCACGGTGATCTGCTGCTCCAGGGCGTGGGTGGCCCGGTGCGCGGTGGCCTCGTTGCGGCTCTTGCGGTCGGCGAGGTACGCCTCGGCGAAGGCGTTGGCGCCCTGCGCCGCGCGCTGGGGGGCGCCGGAGGTGTACTCGAAGCGGAGCACCTGGGATTTCTGCGGGTTGGTGACCCGTACCCGGGCGCCGAACGTGGTGGTCTGTTCGGCGGGCCGGCCCAGGAGGCGCACCGCGCGCTGGGCGACAGTCGCGCTGGCGGCGATCCGCTGCTCGGTGCTCATGCTGACCTGGTTGTCGGCGGAGACGCCGACCGTGCCGAAGGGGTCGGTGGTGGAGCGTACGAGGACTTCGCTGGTCGCCGTGTAGGTGTGGGCGCGCTGCACGGAGAGGGCGAGTCCGCCGACCGCTCCCAGGCAGATGCCCAGGGCGATCAGGGACCGGTGGCGCAGGATGCGGCGCAGTTGGTCGCGTAGCTGGTCCGGCTCGTCGTACCGGTCGTCGAATGGGGTGGGGCCGGTCACGGGTGCCCTCCTGTTCCGGGGATCGATGCGTGACGGATGGGTGTGGGCTGCGCGGCCGGTGAGGGGAACCGGGATGCCCGGGCGGTACGGGTGCTGATGAGCAGGGGGACGGCCATCAGGAGCGTCAGCGGGCCGGCGATGGCGAGCAGGCTGCCGCGCAGGAAGACCATCTGGTAGAAGGCGAAGGCCGGCACCAGGAGCGCCGCGAGGGTGCCCGGCCGGCCGCGCAACAGGTGGCGTACGTCGTCGGCGCGCCGTCCGACCGCGCCCAGCAGGCAGAACACAACGACCACCGCGAAGGGCCCGGCCCACAGGTAGCTCTCGATCCACAGGGGCGCGGACAGGTTGAGGAACTCGTAGCCCGCGTACCGGGCCAGGGCGATGCCGGTGTCCTCGGGTTTCTCCGGCCACATGGAGCGCGGCACCATGAACAGCGGGGGTCCGAGCGCGTCCTGGGGGGAGAAACCGTTCTCCCGGGCGTAGTCGATTCCCGTCTGCACCTGCTGGAAGGCGTCGTAGTCGCCGTTGGTGGTGAACTGGTCGGTGAGGGAGACGACGGTGACGTCCTCCCGGTCGCTGTAGCGGAAGTAGTCGCTGTAGGGGAAGACGACCAGGAGCGCGGCGATGAGCGCGGCCGCCGTGGCCCGGAAGGCCCGCGGCCTGCACAGCCGGGGCACGGTGAAGACCAGGGTCAGCAGGACCGTGCCGATCCAGAACCTGGGCTTGCTGATGGGGTTGTTGACGACGGCGTTGAGTGCCAGGAACACCGGCAGGAGCAGCCAGCGCAGGCCGCGCAGCCAGCGGTCGCCGCGCGCCACCCGCGGTACGTGCAGCAGGCCGAGCAGCGCCCAGAACGCGGGCACGGACAGCGACCAGCTGAGCAGCACCTGGAGGAAGGCGCCCTGGGTGTCGGCGGTCGCGCCGGCCTCGGTGATGGCCTGACGGCTGGTGAAGTACGCGCCGAGGCGACCGGGTTGGCTGGAGATCAGCAGGACCGCGAAGGCCAGGGCCAGCCCGCAGAGCACCACCAGGCGCCACGGGGCGATCCGGCGCGCGAGCAGTCGTTCCAGGAAGCCGGGCGGGGCGGAGCCGGCGCGGGCCTGCCGGCGGCGGGCGGCGAGGGCCGTTCCGGCGCTGTAGGCGAGGAGTCCGAGTTCCACGACGGCGACGGCCTCGAAGGCGTTGGCCTCGCGGGTCCGGTAGGGCCACGGGTAGGTGTCGGAGGCGAGCATCGCCAGGGGCGCCAGGCCGAGCCAGATGTAGGCGAAGACCCAGAAGCCGAAGGCGACGAGCCGCACCGTGGGCGCGGTGAGCACCCGGGCGAGCGCGCCACCGGAGTGCGCCACGACGACGCCCTGGAGCGCGAGCGCGACCGACAGCCGCACGCCGTCCGACTGGAGGATCAGCCCCGGCAGCAGGACGGTGAGCACCACGGCCCAGAGGGAGACCGCAGCCGCACTGCGGACGCGAGCGTCCTGCATCCCGACCTCTCTGCTGAGCGAGTTTTCAGGCTGAAACATCACCGAAAGATATATAGCGCTCTTACCGCTCAAATCGTCCAAGGCGCGCACAAATCATTCACTTCGGTGCAGCGGTCACCAAAGAGGACCATCGGGTGATGTTCTTTTTCGGCAGCGTGCCTTTTACCCCAAATCATGACAAGTCTGCATAGCTTGTCGCGCAGGTCTCCGCAGGGCCCGGCGCCGGACGGCGCCGCCGGCGGCGGAGGACCGGCTGACCGCACATCACATCTCCGGAGCACTCAGGGAGTCGCGCTATGAGCAAGCAGGTCGACGTCGTCGTCGCCGGTGGCGGGGGATTCATCGGAGGGCATCTCGTGGGCGACCTCCTCGCCCAGGGGCTGACCGTCCGCTCCATCGACATCAAGCCCCGGCACGAGTGGTACCAGGTCCACCAGGACGCCGAGAACGTGGTCGCCGACCTGTCGCTCCTGGACCGTGCGCGCGCCGGCGTCCGGGACGCCGGACAGGTGTACATGCTGGCCGCCGACATGGGCGGCATGGGCTTCATCGAGAACAACAAGGCCGCCTGCATGATGTCGGTGCTGACCAGCACCCACATGCTCCAGGCCGCCCACGAGGCCGACGTGGAGCGCTACTTCTACTCCTCCTCCGCCTGCGTGTACGCCGCCGGCAAGCAGACCGACCCGAACCTCACCGCGCTCAAGGAGGAGGACGCCTACCCCGCGCAGCCGGAGGACGGCTACGGCTGGGAGAAGCTGTTCTCCGAGCGCATGTGCCGCCACTACGCCGAGGACTACGGGTTCGTCACCCGCGTCGCCCGGTACCACAACGTGTACGGCCCGCACGGCACCTGGACCGGCGGCCGGGAGAAGGCCCCGGCCGCGGTGTGCCGCAAGGTGGCCGAGGCGGTCGTCTCCGGCGACCACCGGATCGAGATCTGGGGCGACGGCCGGCAGAGCCGCTCCTTCATGTACATCGACGACTGCCTCGACGGCAGCCAGATGATCATGAACGGGAACAGCGGCGTCCCGGTCAACCTCGGCTCCTCGGAGCTGGTCACCATCAACCAGCTCGTCGACATCGTCGAGCAGATCGCGGGCGTCCGCTGCGAGCGCAGCCACCGCCTCGACGCCCCGCAGGGCGTGCGCGGCCGCAACTCGGACAACACCCTGATCCGCGAGGTCCACGGCTGGGAACCGTCCGTCACCCTGATCGACGGCCTGGAGCAGACCTACGCCTGGGTCTACGACCAGGTCAAGCGCTCCCAGCAGTGAGACCCGACCGAGTACGCCGAGCACCAGGACCGGGAGAGCCGATGAGGATCCTCGTCCACGACTACAGCGGCCACCCGTTCCAGGCGCAGCTGAGCCGGGAACTGGCGCGCCGCGGCCACGACGTCGTCCACTCGACGTGCACCGCCTACGTCTCCGGCAAGGGCAACCTCGCCGGGGACGCCCCGGGCCTGCGCTTCGCCACCATCGGGGACGGCACCGCGCTCCGGAAGGAGGCCTACTTCCACCGGCTCCGCCAGGAGAGCCTGCTGGGCCTGGAGCTGGCCCGGCAGGTACGGCGGGAGAAGCCCGACGTGGCGATGCTCTCCAACCTGCCCATCCCGGTGCTGGTGGTGGCGGCGGCCGTGCTGCGGCGGTTGCGCATCCCCTGGGTGCTGTGGCACCAGGACGTGACCGCCGTCGCGCTGGAGAGCTTCGCCGCGGCCGACGTGGCGAGGACGATGGGCGTCGCCGCCAAGGTCTTCGGGGCGGGCGAGAAGTGGTCGGCGCGCCGGGCGGCGGCCATCGTGGTGATCGCCGAGTCCTTCGTACGGATCCACCGGACGTGGGGTACCGCGGGCAAGGTCACCGTCATCCCCAACTGGGCGCCGCTCGACGAGATCGTCCCGGTGGACCGGGCCAACGCCTGGTCGGCCGAGCAGGGTCTGGACGGGGTACGGACGGTGCTGTACTCCGGCACGCTGGGCCTGAAGCACCACCCGGTCCTGCTGGTGCAGCTGGCCGAGCGGCTGCGGGAGCGGGGCACGCCGGTCCGGCTCGTCGTCGTCAACGACGGCCCGGCCGTACCGGTGCTCCGGCAGGCCGCGGCCGCGCGCGGGGTGGACCTGACCCTGCTGCCCTTCCAGCCCTACGAGCGGCTGCCCGAGGTGCTGGGCAGCGGCGACCTCCTCGTCGTCCTCCTGGCGGCGGACGCCGGTGAGTTCTCCGTACCGTCCAAGACACTGTCGTACCTGTGCGCGGGGCGCCCGGTCCTCGGGCTGATGCCCGCCGGCAATCTGGCCGCGCACCTGCTCCGCCAGGCGGGGTCCGCGGTCTTCCCGCCGGAGGAGTCCGCCCTCGACGACGCCTCCGCCTGGGTGCAGGAGGTGCTGTCCGACCCGGCGCGCGCCGAGTCGCTGGGCAAGGAGAGCCGTGCCCTGGCCGAGCGGGAGTTCTCCCTGGAGGACTGCGCCTCCCGCTTCGAGGACATCCTCCGCACGGTCGGCCGCGCCCCGGCGCGCTGACGTCCCGCCGTGCCGCCGGCCACCGCGGGCCAGCCGTTTGCGACGGTGGGCCCGCGGTGGCCGGCGCCGCGCTGTCCGGGTCGGTCGCCCCCCGGCGCCGGGCCTCGCACACCGTCCGTGCGGTCGGTGCTACCGGTGTGCTCCGGGTGCGCGGCGGTGCCGGTAGACCTCCTCGAGGCGGTCCGCGACCGCGCGGATCGAGAAGACCTCGTCGATCGCGCGCCGGCCGGCCTCGGCCAGCCGCCGGCGCAGGTCCTCGTCGGCGAGGAGCAGGCACACCGCGTCGGCCAGGGCCTCCGGGCTGCCGTCGGTGACCAGCGCCGCGTCCCGGCGGGCCAGTTCGGCGGCGATGCCGCTGCTGTCCGTGCACACCACCGGCGTGCCCTCGGCCAGCGCCTCCAGGACCGTCATCGGGAACGGCTCGTGCACGCTCGGCAGGACGTAGACGGCGGCCCTGCGGTAGGCCTCCAGCGCCGCGGAGTGCTCCAGCGCGCCGCCGTAGGTGACCACGTCGGTCAGTCCGCGGTCCGCGACGAGCCGCCGCACCGCCGGCAGGGAGCCCTCGTCCGCGCCGTAGAGCGTGAAGCGCGCCTCGGACATCTCCTTGTGGACCAGGGCGGCCATCTCGACGAAGGCCTCGGGGCGTTTGCGCGGGTGGAGGCGGGCCAGGAAGATCACCTCGCGGCCGCTGCGCGGCTGGGCGGACGTCTCGTCACCGCCCGGGCGCAGCCCGTTGGGCAGGGACACCAGCGGTGGCCCGGCCGGGCCCAGCACCGCGGTCAGTGCCCGCCGCTCCCGCTCGGTGAGCACCAGGCAGCACCGCGCCCGGCGCAGCAGGGGCACGTACAGACGGTCGAAGACCCGCGCGACGGTTCCGGTGCGGGGCTCGACCATGCCGTGCGTCTGGGTGACGAAAGGGGTGCGCCGCAGCCGGGCGACGGCGAGCGCGGCGAGGGAGACGAGGTCGCGTCCCGCGTGCACGTGGACGGCGTCGGCGCGTCCCATGGCCCGCCACAGGTCCCGCAGCAGCAGGGGGTTCATGAGGCCGAGGCAGCCCTGGCCGGGCACGAGGCGCCATGCCGGACGGGAGACGAACCGGACGGCGCCGATGCGCCGTGCGGCGGGCGCCCGGCCCCGCCACAGCGACACCAGCGTCACGTCGTGGCCGCGGGCGGCGCACTCCTCCAACTGGGCGACGGCCACGCTCGTCGGTCCGCCGAACGCGCCGTCGTCGCTGACGAGCGTGACCACATGGACCAGTCTCATGCCGTGGCTCCCTTCGCCTCGGGGGTGGACACGGCGGACCCGCCGGACGCGCCGGACCCGGACGGGTCCGTTCCGGGCGTCCCGCCCGCCGTCAGGACCTCGCCCGGTGCGAGGTCCCGGTGGGCGACGGCCCCGGCGCCGACCACGGCGCCCCGGCCGACGGTGACGCCCCGCAGCACGACCGCGCGGGCCGCGACCCAGCTGCCCGGCTCCAGCCGGATGGGGCCGTTGTCGAACTCGAACGTGGCGGAACGGCGGCGGTGGCTGCCCGTGCACAGCAGCGCGCTCTGCGAGACGCAGCAGTCGCTGCCGATCGTCACCGGTTCGAGGTTGAGGATCCAGGCGTCCTCGCCGATCCACACGTCGTCGCCGACGTCCAGCTTCCAGGGCCAGTGGACGCGCACCCCGCGCCGGATCAGCACCCGCTGTCCGACGCGGGCGCCGAACGCGCGCAGCAGGGCCGGCCGCCAGCGGGCCGGGAACCACCACTTGACGAAGAGCAGGTGGAGGGCGGCGAACCAGGCGGCCTGGACCGGCAGCGGGCGCCCCTTGTCGTATCCGGCGCCGGTGAAGCCGCGCAGCGACCACGTCACCGTCGACCGGTGGCCGGTGGCACCGGCGGGGCCGTCCGGGGGCGGGGCCGGTGCGCGCTGTGCGGCGGTGGGGTGTGCGGCTGAGGTCTGTGCCATGGCGGTGTCCCTTCCCGAGGGCCAAGACGTCCCCGTCGCCGCGATCCTTCACGTCGCCCGGGGCGGATCCGCCGCGTTCACCGCGTGTTGGCTGCAGACGTGCCCGGATGGCGGATGCGGTCCGGGAAGGGGACCGCATCCGTCCTCAGTAGGCGCCCTGCCCGTCCAGGACGACGCGCAGGGTGCGGGCCATGACGTTCATGTCGCCGGCCAGCGACCAGTTGTCGACGTAGCGCAGGTCGAGGGCGACCGTCTCGCGCCACGACAGGTCCGACCGCCCGCTCACCTGCCACAGGCCGGTCAGGCCCGGCTTGATGCTGAGCCGGCGCATCTCGACGCCGTTGTACTTGGCGACCTCCTCGGGCAGCGGGGGCCGCGGACCGACCAGGGACATGTGACCGAACAGGATGTTGAACAGCTGGGGCAGCTCGTCCAGCGAGTAGCGGCGCAGGACGCGTCCCACGCCGGTGACCCTCGGGTCCTGGCGCATCTTGAACATGTGCCCGTCGTTCTCGTTCTGCGCCTCCAGCCCGCTCTTCATCCGGTCGGCGCCGACCACCATCGTGCGGAACTTCCACATGGGGAACGGCTCCCCGTTGCGGCCGACCCGGGTCTGGCGGTACAGGATCGGACCGGGCGAACCGAGCCGGACGGCGAGGGCGAGCAGGAACAGCAGCGGCGAGAACAGGGCGATCAGCGCCAGCGCGCCCAACCGGTCCACGAGGGACTTCGCCACGGTGTGCGCACCGCGCTGGAGCGGTGGCGCGATGTGCAGCAGGGTCAGGCCGGCCGCCGTGGTCAGCCGCACCCGGCGGCGCGACACCTCGACGATGCCGGGCAGCACCATGAGTGAGCGGCCCTGGTCGTGCAGCGCCCAGGACAACCGGCGCACCCGCTCACCGGACAGGTGCGGGCCGGGCGCCACGAACACCAGGTCGGCCGCGAGTTCGTCGGCCGCCCCGAGTACGGCCGTGGCGTCCTCCTCGGGCAGGTCGGGCGCCGTGCGGGGCAGCCGGACGCACTCCGGCACCCCGGAGCGGACCTCTCCGTCGCCCACCGGGCAGGCGCCGACGACCACGTACTCGTGGTCGGTGCGCTGGGCGAGCTGCTCGACCACGGCGTCGACGGTGGAGGCCTCGCCGACGACCAGCACGTGGCGCAGGGCACGGGCGTCCCGGCGGGCGGCCAGCAGGTGACGGTGGATCAGCTTCTGGCTGACGCCCGTCAGGACCAGCGCGGGGATCAGCGCCGTGAACGCCTCGGCGGGAACGCTGTCCAGCCCGCAGACCACGCGGAGCGTCGCCAGGGCGCCGACCAGGACGAGCCAGTCCCGTATCACCGCCCTCAGACCGCCTCCGTCGCCCCAGTTCTGGTGGGTGTACCGCTTGCTCACGGCCCCGATGAGGGGCCACAGCAGGGCGGCGACGGCCGCGTAGCGCAGCGGGTGGGGTTCGTGGACCTCCACGAACGCCGCCGCGACCGGCAGGGCCGCGGCCAGGAGATCGACACCCACCGCGACGGGGGCGTACCAACCGGCCCTCGTCTCCTCGCGGTGGACGGGATGGCGCGCCACGGGGACCGGCGCCTGTCGGGACATCGCGTTTCTTAACCGCCGCATGGTCTCCTTCAAACCCCCAATCACGGATCGCGGGCGCGGCCGTTGGAGCTTCGACGCCGACAGCCACACCCCCAGCAACATGATCCTTATATCATCAGATAGATAGGAATATCCCCTTTGACGCCTCGCGTTCTGTCGTGCCGTGGGGCACCGTGGAGTGACGCGGTGACGCGTGACCTGCGCGACACGAGCACGGCCGCGGAGAGGAGCCCCGTATGTCGAACCACACCTACCGGGTCACGGAGATCGTCGGCACCTCGCCGGACGGCGTCGACCAGGCGATCCGCAACGGCATCACCCGGGCGTCGCAGACCCTGCGCAACCTGGACTGGTTCGAGGTGACCCAGGTGCGCGGCCAGATCGAGGACGGCGGGGTCGCCCACTGGCAGGTGGGCCTGAAGGTCGGTTTCCGCCTGGAGGAGTCGGGGTGACGGCGGGGTGAAGTCGGGGTGGCGGGCCTCGGGCGGTCCCTTCGGCGCCGCACGACGCTCAGGTGCGGCCCTCCCGCTCCTGCGCCACCCGCAGGGTCCCCGAGGGCGGCGTCCAGCGTGCCCGGACCACCGTGAAACCGGCCTGTTCGGCGTCGTCGCAGACCAGGTCGTCGTCGTCCACGAGGACCCGCACCTCCCGGCCGCGGGCCAGCCGGCGCAGTGTCTCCAGCTTGGTGCGGCGGGCCGGCCGGCGGTCGTCGTCGCGGCGCATGTACACCCGCCCGTCGGGCAGCCCGTGCCGCTCCAGCCACTCCAGCGTGTCCCGCCGGCAGCGCTCGGGCCGCCCGGTCAGGTAGACGACCTCGCACTCCCCCGCGCTCTCCACGGCCATCGCCACGCCCTCGGGGATCGGCGGGTCCTGCGGCGCCGCCGCGAAGAAGGCGTCCCACTGCCGTGGGCTGCGCTCCAGGAAGCGCTGCCGGTGGGTGGTGTCGGCGAGGGTGTTGTCCAGGTCGAACACGGCGATCGGCCATCCGCGGGTGTCGGTCACACCCCCACCCTAGGGATCCTCCGGCACCGGGCGACGCCCGACCGACCGGCGACGCCCGACGGACCGACACAGCTCGACCGACCGACACGGCTCGACCGACCGACAACGCCCGACGGACCGGTGACCGGCCCGGCCTGCTCCCCCGCCGGTCGGGAGACCGGCCGGGAGCCCGGCCGGGAATCCCGCGGGCCGCGCGCTGTTGAACCCTTCATGACCTCCGCGCTCGCCTCGGCCCGCTTCTCCGTCCTCGACCGCTCCCGCGTCCGTGAGGGCCACACCGGCGCCGAGGCGTTGCGGGACACCGTGCGGCTGGCGCAGGAGGCGGAACGGCTGGGCTACCACCGTTTCTGGGTGGCGGAGCACCACGGCGTGCCCGGGGTCGCCGGATCCGCGCCGACGGTCCTGGCCGCCGCGGTGGCCGGCGCGACGCGCGCCATCAGGGTCGGTACCGGCGGAGTGATGCTGCCCAACCACCGGCCGCTGGTCGTGGCCGAGCAGTTCGGCGTCCTGGAGTCCCTGTTCCCGGGGCGGATCGACATGGGCCTGGGCCGCTCGGTGGGCTTCACCGACGGCGTGCGCCGGGCCCTGGGGCGCGACAAGGACGACGCGGACGACTTCGCCGGGCAACTTCAGGAGCTGCTGGGCTGGTTCCGGGGCACGTCCCCGACCGGCGTGCACGCCCGGCCCGCCGAGGGCCTGACGGTGCCGCCGTTCGTGCTGGCCATGGGTGAGGGCGCGCGGATCGCGGCGGAGGCGGGCCTGCCGATGGTCATCGGGGACCTCCGCGACCGCGACAGGATGCGGCGCGGCATCGACCGCTACCGCGCCCGTTTCCGGCCCTCCCTTTGGGCGGCGGAACCGTACGTCGTCGTCTCCGGCACGATCGCGGTGGCCGGCACCCCCGGGGAGGCCCGCCGGCTGCTGCTCCCCGAGGCCTGGTCGATGGCGTACGCGCGCACCCACGGCACCTTTCCGCCGCTGGCGCCCGCCGAGGAGGTCGAGGCCCGGTCCATGAGCGCGAAGCAGCGCGGACTCTTCGAAGCGGGTCTGACCGGCCACATCGCGGGCACCGAGGACGAGGTGGCCCCCGCGCTGGAGACCCTGCTGGCGGAGACCGGCGCGCAGGAGGTCCTCGTCACCACCAGCACCCACGACCGCGGGGCCCTCCTGGACTCCTACCGGCGCCTGGCCGGGATCGTACGCCCGGGGAGGGGCATGGCGGACACGGGCGGGCGCCTGGGGAGGGCCGCCACGGACGCGGGCGGGTTCCCGGAGAGGACCGCTACCGACACGAGCAGGCGCCCGGAGAAAACCGCCACCGACACGAGCGAGCACACGGGAAGGGCCGTGTAGGACGCGGGTGAGCACTCGGGAACGGCCGTCGCCGACACGGGCGGGCTCCAGGAGAGGACCGTGGCGGACGCAGGTGGGCTCCAGGAGAGGACCGAGGCGGACGCGGGCGAGCGCCCGGAGAGGGGCAGGGCGGACGCGGGCGAGCGCCCGGAGACGACCGCGGCAGACGCAGGCAAGCGCCCGGGAAGGGCCGTCGCCGAGACGGCGGCGCCCCTCGCCTGAGCTCGCCGTGCGGCCGGCCGCCACGCGGTGCGCCGCGTGGCGGCCGGCCGCACGGTGAGCCGACGGTCGCTGTCGCCGAGCCGACGGGCCCTGTCACGCGGTGCGGTGGAGGGTGTCGGACCGTGCCGTTCGGGGCCCCGCGTGTGAGGGGGCCGTGGTGCGCGGCCCCAGCACCTGCGTCTCGGCGGCGGCCGCGAGACCCTTGCGGTCCGGGTGGGTCTCCGGCGCGATCGGCGGCAGCACCTCCACCTCGGCCACCAGAGCCCGTGCCGTCGTCACCCGCCAGAGCGAGGCGAGCAGGGAGTCGTCGCCGACGAAGGCGGGCGCCGTGCTGGCCCCGCCCCCGTCCGCCCGGTACCGGATGCGCACCGGTTGGACGGGGACCCGCGCGTCCAGCGCCGCCTGGAACACGGCCCGCCGGAAGCGCCCCTGGGCCCGGCCGCACCAGGTGCTGCCCTCGGGGAACACCGCGACGGCCCGTCCGGCGCGGAGTGTCCCGGCGATCCGGTCGACCGTGCCGGGCAGGGCGCGCAACCGGTCGCGGTCGATGAACAGGACACCGGCCCGGGCGGCGATCGCCCCCGCCACCGGCCACCGCCGGATCTCGGTCTTGGCGAGCATCCGGGCCGGGCGGACCGCGGCCAGCAGGGGGATGTCCAGCCAGGAGATGTGGTTGGCCACCAGCAGCAGCCCGCCGGCGGGCGCGGCGGCGCCGGTCGTACGGACCCGGACGCCCGCCGCCCGCACGACCGCCCGGCTCCACCGCCGTACCGCGCCGGCCGGGACACTCCCCCACAGTCGGGGGAACGCCCGGCCGAGCGCCGACAGCAGGATGCCGGTGAGGACGAGCAGCACCACCGCCACGAGCCGCGGCACGGCCCGCGGGACGGCGGTGACGGACCCCGTCGTCTCCACGCACGCCCGCGGGGTGCAGGGCGCGCCGGGCAGCCAGACGCTCATCAGGCCGGGACGAGGGAGAGGAAGTGCCGCAGGTAGCGGGGGTTGACCCGGCGCATCGACAGCAGCACGTACAGGTCGGCGACCCCGAAGTCGGGGTCGTGGGCGGGCTCGGCGCACACCCAGGCGCCGAGGCGGAGGTAGCCGCGCAGGAGGGCGGGCAGTTCGGTGCGGGCGGGCGGTGCGACGTCCGCCGGCGGCGTCCACGGCAGCAGCGGCCGTACGCGGAACTCCTCCGGCGCCAGGTGCTTGTCGCGCACCCGGTCCCAGGTGCCGGCCGCGAGGGTGCCGCCGTCGGCGAGCGGGACGGAGCAGCAGCCGGCCAGCCACTCGTGGCCGCGGTCCACCATGTAGCGGGCGATGCCGGCCCAGATCAGCCCGATGACGGCGCCGTCGCGGTGGTCGGGGTGCACGCAGGAGCGGCCGACCTCGACGAGTCCCGGCCGGATGCCGTCCAGTGCGCTCAGGTCGAACTCGCCCTCGGAGTAAAGGCGTCCGGCGACCGCGGCGCGCTCGGGCGGCAGCAGCCGGTAGGTGCCGACGACCTGCCCGGTGCCGGTGTCGCGCACCAGCAGGTGGTCGCAGTAGGCGTCGAAGGGGTCGACGTCGAGGCCGGGCTGCGCGGAGGTGAGCAGGGCGCCCATCTCGCCGGCGAAGACGTCGTGCCGCAGCCGCTGCGCGGCCCGTACGTCGGCCTCGTCGCGGGCCAGGGTGACGGTGTAGCGGGCCGGCGCGGTGCTCTGCGGGGGACGGTCGAGGGTGGAAATCCCGGTCATGGCACTCTCCTGGTCACGGGCCGGAAATGGGGACGGCACCCGGTGGGCCGGGGAATCCGGCCCGCCGCCCCTGTTCTTCCGATGCCGATTGGCGTGTACGTGACCTGTGTCCGGAGAGTGGATGTGCGGATGTTGAACGGCACGGACGCGTTCCGGGCGTCCATGTTCCGGTGCCCGGAGCGTCAGCCGGAAGCCGCGGCGCCGTTCACCCGGAAAGCCAGACGGGGCCGGGGATGAGCACCACTCCCGGCCCCGCCCGTCCACCGTCTTCCGCGGCGAACGTCTTCCGCGCCCGTGCTGGCGCTCTACCGTGTCCCCGTCAGCGCTTGGCCTTGCGGGTGGCCCGCAGCCATTCCTTGTTCATGCCGGTGATGGAGACCAGCGGGATGCCCTTGGGGCAGGCGGTCGCGCACTCACCGGCGAGCGTGCAGCCGCCGAAGCCCTCGGCGTCCATCTGCGCCACCATGTCCAGCACCCGGGTCTCCCGCTCGGGAGCGCCCTGCGGCAGGACGTTCAGGTGGTTCACCTTGGCGGAGGTGAAGAGCATGGCCGCGCCGTTCGGGCAGGCGGCCACGCACGCCCCGCACCCGATGCACTCGGCGTGCTCGAAGGCGAGGTCGGCGTCCGGCTTGGGCACCGGCGTGGCGTGCGCCTCGGGGGCGGCACCCGTCGGCGCGGTGATGTAGCCGCCCGCCTGGATGATCCGGTCGAAGGCCGACCGGTCCACGACCAGGTCCTTGACCACCGGGAACGCCGACGCCCGCCACGGCTCGACGTCGATCGTGTCGCCGTCCCGGAAGGAGCGCATGTGCAGCTGGCAGGTGGTGGTGCGCTCGGGGCCGTGGGCGTCGCCGTTGATGACGAGGGAGCAGGCGCCGCAGATGCCCTCGCGGCAGTCGTGGTCGAAGGCGACCGGGTCCTCGCCGCGCAGGATGAGTTCCTCGTTGAGGGTGTCGAGCATCTCCAGGAAGGACATGTCGGGCGAGATGCCGTCCACCTCGTACGTGGACATGGCGCCGTCGGCGTCGGCGTTCTTCTGCCGCCAGACGCGCAGGGTGAGCTTCATGCGTAGCTCCGCTGAGTGGGGTGGACGTACTCGAAGACCAGGTCTTCCTTGTGCAGGACGGGCGCCTCGCCGGTGCCGGTGAACTCCCAGGCGGCCGCGTAGGCGAACGCGTCGTCCCTGCGGGCGGCCTCGCCGTCCGCGGTCTGCGACTCCTCACGGAAGTGGCCGCCGCAGGACTCGGAGCGGTGCAGGGCGTCGAGGCACATCAGCTCGGCGAGTTCCAGGTAGTCGACGACGCGGTTGGCCTTCTCCAGGGACTGGTTGAACTCCTCGCCTGTGCCGGGGACCTTGATGCGCCGCCAGAACTCCTCGCGGATCTGCGGGATGCGCTCCAGTGCCTTGCGCAGTCCGGCGTCCGTGCGGGCCATGCCGCAGAACTCCCACATCAGCTCGCCGACCTCGCGGTGGAAGGAGTCGGGCGTGCGGTCGCCGTCCACGGACAGCAGCAGGTCGAGGCGGTCCTGGGTCTCGGCCAGCACCTCCTGCACGGCCGGGTGCCCGTCGGTGACCTCGCCCTGGTGCGGGTTGCGGGCGAGGTAGTCGTTGATGGTCGCCGGCAGTACGAAGTAGCCGTCGGCCAGGCCCTGCATCAGCGCGGACGCGCCGAGCCGGTTGGCGCCGTGGTCGGAGAAGTTGGCCTCGCCGATCGCGAACAGACCGGGCACGGTGGTCTGGAGGTCGTAGTCGACCCACAGGCCGCCCATCGTGTAGTGCACGGCCGGGTAGATGCGCATGGGCACCTGGTACGGATCCTCGTCGGTGATCCGGTGGTACATGTCGAAGAGGTTGCCGTACTTGGCCTCCACGGCCTTGCGGCCCATGCGCTCGATCGCGTCGGCGAAGTCCAGGTAGACACCCTGGCCGCCGGGGCCGACGCCCCGGCCCTCGTCGCAGACGTTCTTCGCGGCGCGGGAGGCGATGTCCCGCGGGACCAGGTTGCCGAAGGACGGGTAGATGCGCTCCAGGTAGTAGTCGCGCTCGTCCTCGGGGATCTTGTTCGCGGGCCGGTCGTCGCCCTTGGCCTTCGGCACCCAGATGCGGCCGTCGTTGCGCAGCGACTCGCTCATCAGGGTGAGCTTGGACTGGTGGTCGCCGGTGCGCGGGATGCAGGTGGGGTGGATCTGGGTGAAGCAGGGGTTGGCGAAGTGGGCGCCGCGCCGGTGCGCCCGCCAGACGGCGGTGGCGTTGGAGTTCATGGCGTTCGTCGACAGGTAGAAGACGTTGCCGTAGCCGCCGCTGGCGAGGACGACGGCGTCCGCGTAGTACGTGTCGATCTTCCCCGTGATCAGGTCGCGCGCCACGATGCCGCGCGCCCGTCCGTCGATCACGATCAGGTCGAGCATCTCGGTGCGCGGGTGCAGCTCGATGTTCCCGGCCGCGATCTGCCGGGACAGCGCCTGGTAGGCGCCGAGCAGCAGCTGCTGGCCCGTCTGGCCGCGGGCGTAGAACGTGCGGGACACCTGGACGCCGCCGAAGGAGCGGGTGTCCAGCAGGCCGCCGTACTCGCGGGCGAAGGGCACGCCCTGCGCCACGCACTGGTCGATGATCTCGACGGAGATCTGCGCGAGGCGGTGCACGTTGGACTCGCGCGCCCGGAAGTCGCCGCCCTTGACGGTGTCGTAGAACAGCCGGTGGACGGAGTCGCCGTCGTTGCGGTAGTTCTTCGCGGCGTTGATGCCGCCCTGCGCGGCGATGGAGTGGGCGCGCCGCGGGGAGTCCTGGTAGCAGAACTGGACGACGTGGTAGCCCTGTTCGGCGAGGGTGGCCCCGGCGGAGCCGCCGGCCAGGCCGGTGCCGACGACGATGACGGTGTGCTTGCGCCGGTTGGCGGGGTTGACCAGCTTGGCCTCGAAGCGGCGCTTGTCCCAGCGTTCGCCGATCGGCCCGGAGGGGGCCTTGGTGTCGGCGAGGGGCTCACCGGTCAGGTAGTCGGTGTACGAGGTCATGTCAGCTCACCACTCCGGTCATGACGGCCACGGGGACGGCGATGAAACCGGCCGTGAGCACCAGCGCGAGGACGTCGGCGACGGTCTTGAGGGCGCGGTCGCGGGTGCGGCTGCCGGCGCCGAGGGTCTGGGCGGCGCTCCAGAAGCCGTGCCGGACGTGCAGGCCGAGGGCGAGCATCGCCACGATGTAGATCGTGTTGCCGTACCAGGTGGAGAAGGTGTCCACGACGTTCTGGTACGGGCGGCCCTCCTGGAAGCCGCCGGAGTGCACGGTCCCGGTCGTCAGGTCCAGGAGGTGCCAGACGATGAACAGGCCGAGGATGATCCCGCCCCAGCGCATGGTGCGGGTGGCGTAGCTCGCCCGCGGCTTCTTGTGGACGTACTTGTTCGGGCGCGCCTTGATGTCGCGGCGGCTGAGCTGGTACGCGGAGACGGCGTGGGCGACCACCGCGACGACCAGCACCACGCGGACCAGCCACAGGGTCCACTCGTAGTGCATGAACGGCTCGCCGACCGTGCGCAGCCAGTGCGCGTAGTGGTTGAACTCGCCCGCTCCGAAGAAGATCTTCAGGTTGCCGATCATGTGGACGACCAGGTACAGCAGCATGATCAGACCGCTGACGGCCATCACCGTCTTCTTGCCGACGGAGGAGTCCCACACGGTGCGTGCCATGGACGGCCGTCGGTCCGTCCGCGTTGCCAGAGCCATGACCGAGACGCTAGGGCCGAACGACCCCATCGGTCCAAGACATGGTCCACCTCGTTTCCATAGTCGATGCCTATCGACGCCGTATGCTGGCGGGATGCAGTTCCAGCAGCTCCAGTACTTCGTGGCGGTGGCCGAGACCCGGCACTTCACCCGGGCCGCCGACCTCGTGCACGTCGCGCAGCCCTCGCTGTCGCAGCAGATCAAGGCGCTGGAGCGGGAGTTGGGAGCCGATCTGTTCCTGCGGGCGCGCGGCAACATCACCCTCACCGACGCGGGCGAGGCGCTGCTGCCGCTGGCCCGGCGGATCCTGGCGGACGCGGAGACGGCCCGGTACGAGGTGCAGGAACTGGTGCAGCTGCGCGGCGGCCGGGTACGGCTCGGTGCGACCCCGAGTCTGTGCACGGGCCTGCTGCCGGACGTGCTGCGCGCCTTCCACGACCGCTACCCGGGCATCCGCCTGCTGATCGAGGAGGGCGGCTCGCACGACCTGGTCCGCGGGCTGGCCCGCGGCGCCCTGGATCTCGCCCTGGTCGTCCTGCCCCTGCCGACGCCCTCCCCCGCCCTGACGACGGTGGAGCTGCTGCGCGAGGATCTCGTGGTCGTCTCCTCCCCGGAGGCACCACGGCCGGGCGACGGCCGGCGCACGGTCCGCGTGGCCGACCTGGAGGGCGAACGCCTGGTGATGTTCCGCCACGGCTACGACCTGCGCGAGCTGACCGTCGCCGCCTGCCGCGCGGAGGGCTTCGAGCCGGACTTCGCGGTGGAGGGCGGGGAGATGGACGCGGTGCTGGGCTTCGTGCGGGCGGGACTGGGCGTGGCGGTCGTCCCGCGCATGGTGGCGGCCCGGTCGGGGCGCGGACTGCGCGTGACCCCGCTGGCCCGCCCCGGACTGAACCGGACGATCGCACTGGCCCACCGCAGCGACGTGGCCCCGCCGCGAGCGGCCCGGGAACTCCAGCGGATGCTGCTGGAGCGGTGACCCGCGCGGTACGGGGGGCGGTGACGCCGGCGTTCGGTCGGGCATCGGTGCGGGGGGCGGTCGGTGCGCGGGGGGGGGCGCGGCCGGGCGGTCGGTGCACCCGCTCGGCCGCTGCGGCCGGTGCGGCCCGCGCGGCCGGGCGACCGGTGCGGCCGGGCGACCGGTGCGGCCGGGCGACCGGTGCGGCCGGGCGGGCGGGCGACCGGTGCGGCCGGGCGGGCGGGCGTCGTACCCTGCGCCCCGGGTGCGGCCGAGGTCCTCGGCGGAGCCTCCGGGGCAGGGACCGGGTGCCGCTCGGCGGTGAGCGAGCGATGACCCGCGCGGTACGGCGGAGGCGGTGACGCCGGCGTCCGGTCGGGCACCGGTGCGCGGGGGCGCGCCCGCGCGGCCGGTGCGGCCCGCTCGGCCGATGCGGCCGGGCGGGCGTCGTACGCCGTGCACCGGGCGCGGCCGAGGTCCTCGGCGGAGTCCTGCGGGCCGGGTGTCGCTCGGCGGTGAGCGGCGCGTGGATCCCGGCGGCCGGGCCGGCGGGGGCCGGGGCGCGCCACGGTGTCCGGCCCACAGCCGTCATATCGGCACCACGCCGGCCGGAGGCCCGGCGACGACGCACGTCGGGCGGCGGCGTCGAGGAGGGGCCCGGCGGCTCCGGGGCCCCGGCCTCACCCCGTGGCGTCCACCAGGGCCAGATCGTGCAGGCGCTCGGGCGGGCCGGGGCGGGCGTAGTACCAGCCCTGGGCGGTGTCGCAGCCCAGTATCCGCAGCTGTTCGGCCTGGGCTCCGGTCTCCACGCCCTCGACGGTCACCGCGAGGTCCAGGCTGTGCGCCAGGGAGACGATCCCCTCGACGATCTTGAGGTCGACGGGGTCGGCCGGGAACTGCTGCATGCTCTGGGTGAAGGACCGGTCCAGCTTGAGCACGCTCACCGGCAGCCGGCGCAGGTTGGCGAGGTTGGAGTAGCCGGTGCCGAAGTCGTCCAGGGCGATGTCGACGCCCATCTCGGCGAGCCGGCGCAGCGGCTTGAGCAGGTCGTCGTCGGCGCCGATCAGGGCGGACTCGGTGACCTCCAGGCACAGGGCCTCGGGCTCGACGCCCGCGCGCTCCAGGATGTCGACGGTGTCCTGCACCAGTCCGGGGTGGGTGAGCTGGCACGGGGAGAGGTTGACGTTGATGCGCAGGGGGCTCGTGTCCCCACTGCGTTCTCGCCACGCACGGGCCTGGCGCACCGACTGCTCCAGGACCCAGCGGCCCAGCGGCACGATCAGCCCGGTGTGCTCGGCGAGCGGGATGAACCGGTCGGGGCCGAGCACGCCGTGCTGCGGGTGCAGCCAGCGCACCAGGGCCTCCGCGCCGCGCACGCTGCTGTCCCCGAGGTGGACCAGGGGCTGGTACTCGATGAAGAACTCGCCCCGCTCCAGGGCGACCGGGAGGGAGGTGGTCAGACCGTGCCGGGTGATCGCGCGGGCGTCGGCCTCGGGGTCGGCGAGCTCGAAGCGGTTGCCGCCCGCCGACTTGGCCCGGTACATGGTGATGTCGGCGCTGCGCAGCACCTCGGCGGGGCTGCGCTCCCCCGCCGGGCCCTCCACGATGCCGATGCTGCCGCGCACGGTCAGCTCCCGGCCGTCGATGCGCACGGGCGCCACCAGGGCGTTCATGATGCGCGCGGCGAGCTCGTCGACCTCGCGGCGGGTGTCGGGGCCGGTGGTCAGCGCCACGAACTCGTCGCCGCCGAGCCGGGCGACCATCTCGCCCGGCGCGGTCGCGCAGGACTGGAGCCGGTCGGCGACCTCGACGAGCAGCCGGTCGCCGGCCGCGTGGCCGAGGCTGTCGTTGATGGTCTTGAAACCGTCCAGGTCCAGGTAGCACAGACCGAAGCGCTGGCCCTCGCCGGCGGCCAGCGCCTTCTCCAGGCGTTCGAAGAACAGGGTGCGGTTGGGCAGGCCGGTGAGCGCGTCGTGGGTGGCCTCGTAGCGCAGCCGCAGGTTGAGCAGGCGGCGCTCGGTGGTGTCCTCCATGAGCGCCAGCTGGTACTGGGGGTCGCCGTCCGCGTCGCGCAGCAGGGAGACCGTCAGGTTGGTCCACAGGACCGTTCCGTCGGGGCGGTAGAACGCCTTCTCCACGTGGTAGTGCTCGCGTTCGCCGCGCACCAGTTCCTCGTAGAGCCGCCAGACCTGGGGCGCGTCCTCGGCGTGCGTCCACGCGCGGACGTTGCGGCCGCGCAGCGACTGCTCGCCGCCGCCGAACATGCGCAGCATCGCCCCGTTGACCTGGAGGACGTTGCCGTCCAGGTCGGCGATGCCGATCCCTATGGCGGCGCCCTCGAAGACGGCGCGGAAGCGGGCCTCGCTGGCGTGCAGCGCCTGCGCGACCACCCCCTGCGCCTGGAGCGCCGCCTGGGCGATGGCCTCCTGCTCGGCCAGGGTGCGCTGCCGCAGTGCCTGCGCGAACCCGGTGGCCATGGCGTGCTGGAGCCGCGAGCAGCGCGTGCGCAGGTCCTCCTGGGGGCCGTCCCCGCCGCAGTACAGCACCAGGTAGGCGTCGACGCAGTCCAGGCTGTGGCCGAGTGCGTCCGGGTCGGTGCAGTGCGCGTCGACCAGCGCGGCGCCGATCGCCTTCGCGGTCTCGGCCTCGAACGTCCTGGCGCGCAGTGCCTCGCTCAACCGCCGGGCCAGCGGCAGCAGTCGCTCCTCGAACTCCGGCCGGGTCAGCGACGTCGAGGTCACCGGGTACACGGCCCGGCTCCAGATCGTCGCGAACCGCCGCAGTCTGTCCTCCGGCCCGTCCGGCTCGGCGATCACGAAGTACGCCCCACGCCCGCGAATCCGGAGAAGGCGTACGGATCCTCGTCCTCCGGCGCTGTCTCCGGCCGCCAGCGCGGCATCGGCACCAGTCCCGGTTCCACCATCTCGTACCCCTCGAAGAACCGCGCGATGTCGTCGCGCGAGCGCATGATCAGCGGGTTGCGAATGTCCTGGTACACGTCCACCGCGCCGCCGGCCCGCTCGGGCGGCAACGGTATGCCCTCGTACGAGGCGTGCGTGAGGACGAGCAGGCTGCCGGGCGCGAGCGCGTCGGTCAGCTCGGCCACCGCCGCGTACGGGTCGTCCTCGTCCTCCACGAAGTGCAGTATGGCAACGAGCAGCAGGGCCACCGGCCGGTTCAGGTCGAGCAGGTGCTCCACCTGGGGGCTGGTCAGGATCTCCCGCGGCTTGCGCAGGTCGGCGGCGACGACGTCCGCGTCCTCGTTGCCCTCCAGCACCGCCTGGCTGTGGGCGACGGCGACCGGGTCGTGGTCGACGTAGACGACCCGGGCACCGGGGCTGGCCTCCTGGGCCACCTCGTGGGCGTTGCCGAAGGTGGGGATGCCCGACCCGATGTCGAGGAACTGGGTGATGCCCTCGCCCGCCGCGTACCGCACCGCGCGGCGCATGAACGCCCGGTTCGCCTGCATGATCTTGGGGAGTCCCGGCAGGAACTCCATGGCCCGGCGGGCCGCTTCCCGGTCGACCTCGAAGTTGTGCGAACCGCCCAGGTAGTAGTCGTAGATCCGCGAGACACTGGGTACGGAGACGTCGATGCTCCGTGGAGCCCAGGCGGGTCGCTCCATCTGTCTCTCCAAGGCGTAGGCGATCCGGTGTTCGACCAGAGGCTACTGATCGCCCGCCAAACGGGCGAGCAGAAACGGAAATTGACCGTCCGTTCCCGGTCACTGCCTGCGGCACGTGCCGCGTCGCCCTCCCCCGCAGGGACCCACGCAAAGTACCCGACCGAAGACGGCGCCGACAGCACAGCGGCCCGCCCCCTCCGTGCGGCGCGGAGGGGGCGGACCGGGGGTCGGACGTGCCGGGACAGGGTGCGGGGACCGGCCCTGGGGAGGCGGTCCCTACTGCTCCGGCGCGCCGACCAGCTCGCCGTCGGGGGTCACGGCGTACCACGTGCCGCCGACCCCCTGGCCGTTGATGTCCCCGGGGGCCTTGTCACCGGAGAAGGTGTAGATCGGTGAGCAGTTGACCGTCATCTGCTTGATGCCGTCGGGCCGGGTGAAGCTCATCAGGCCCTTCTTCTGGACGCCTTCGGTGTCGTCGGTGGCGACCGGGGCGACGGCCGGCCACTTCTCCAGGCAGGTGCCCAGGCACTCGGTCACCGGTTCGGGCCACGCCTGGTCCTTCACGAAGCGGTAGACCGTCATGCCGTTCTTGTCGACGACGATCTCGCCGAGGTTGGGGTCCTCGCGGACGGACAGCCCGGGCAGGTCGGACACCTTGGCCTTCTTGCCGTCGGGGGCCAGGGCGAACCACTTGCCGCCCACGCCCTGGCCGTTGGTGTCCCCGGCGTTGGTGTCCTTGGCATAGCGGTAGACCGGCCAGCCGTCGACGGTGAGCTGCTTGGTGCCGTCGGACCGGGTGACCTCGCCGAGCAGCGACTTGTCGATGCCGTCGCCCGCCGTGGCGTCGTCGGCGGGCACGGGCGGCCAGGTCGTGGCGCAGTCGCCGTCGCAGTTGGACTTGGGCGGTTCCGCGGTGTCCGCGTCGAAGCGGTACAGGGTCATGCCGTCGGCGTCGATGAGCACCTTGCCGAGTTCGGCGTTGGCGGAGACGGACAGCTCGCCCGCGGTGCCCGTCCCGGCGGCCGCCCCGGTGCCGCCCGTGGCCGCCGAGGCGCTGGGGCTCGTGCCGGCGCCGACCCCGCCGTAGCCGCTGCCCACGCCCGCGATGGTGCCGGCCTGAGCGGTGGCCCCCACGTTCTGGCTCGCGTTCGACGATCCGCTTTCCTGACCGCACGCCGTCGTCAGCGCCAGAACGGACACGGCGCTCGCCACGAGTGCGGCGCTCCGCCAGGAGGTCTTCATCGTCAACAACTCCCCGATCATCACAAGGGTGTTGCAGCGCCCTGCTGCGCCGCCGCACGGCCATGGGTACGCATATCGGCGGTCGTTGTGTTCAACCGTGGCGCGAAATTCTTTCCGCCGTCCGTGACCGGGCCCGTTCACTCCCGGATGCACTCGCACACACGTACGGCGGGCCGGACGCGCGAGCGCGCTCCGGCCGGACCACCGGGGAGCGGGTGTCACCCGTTCGGGGCAATCATGTCCGCGCGCGGGCGTGCACGCGGGCGACCGGCCCCATGATCTCCGTCGTGCATGGACCCGAAACGACCCGATCCGCCCTCGTCGCCCGGGCGTTGGCCCTGACGACCGCGGCCTGGTTCCTGGTGGCCGCGCCGGCCGGTACGGCCATGGCCGACGCCTGCGCGTACGCCTCGACGGGCCCGGACGGCACCGAGGCGGTCGCGGTCGCGGGGAAGCCCCCGTGGCCGACGTCGCCGGTGTGCCCGGTACCGACTCCGACGCCCACCCCGACACCCACCCCGCCCAAGCCGAAGCCCCCGCCGAAGCCGACCCCTCCGCCTCCGCCCGAGCCGACGCCTCCACCGGAACCGACGCCTCCCCCGAAGCCGAGCCCGCCGCCCAGCCCGAAGCCGAGCCCGAAGCCGAAGCCGCCCGCGAAGCCCTCGCCGTCCCCTCGGCCGGCCCGTCCCGCCGCTCCCGCACCGCCGCGGCCGGCCCCGGCCGTCGTGCCACCGGCCCCCGCCCCGCCCCCGGCACCCACTCCGCCCCCGCAGCCGACACCGACACCGACACCGACACCGACACCGAAGCCCACACCGCGCCCCTCGGTGACTCCCGTGCACTACCCGGCGTACCACACGTCACCGCACCGGCGGCCCACCCGCCACGGCCCCTCGCCGGTCACCTACGTCCTGCTCATCACCGCGCCCGCGGTGGTCGCCGTCGCCGCGCTGCGGCCGCGTTAACGCCGACCCTGGAGGCATCTCTTGCCGGAATGGCTTGTTCTCACCCTCGCGATGCTCGCCGCCTGCGCGGTGGTGGTCGTCATCACCCTCGTGCGGCACCGCACGGCGTCGGAGGACGAGGACCCCTCGGAGACCCCTGACGTCATCGAGTACATGACGATGTGGATCGGCGTGGTGTACGCCATCGTCCTGGGCCTGGCCATCGCCGGGGTCTGGGAGGCCCGTGGCATCGCGCAGGACCACGTGCAGACGGAGGCCCAGGCGCTGCACGAGATCTCGGAGCGGGTGCGGGTGTACCCGGCCGACGTCCGTGACCGCGTTCGGGAGGATGTCAACGCCTATGTCGGACACGTCGTCACCACCGAGTGGAAGGTGATGGCCGACAAAGGGGAGGTGACCCGGCGCGGCGACGAACTCCTCGGGCGTCTGCGCGCGGACCTCACCGACTACCAGCCGAAGTCCGACTTCGAGGCGCAGGCCTACCAGCCCCTGCTGGACCAGATGGCCGTCGCGGACCAGGCGCGCAACGCCCGGGCGGGCTCGATGGATCCCACGATGCCCGGTGTGGTGTGGTTCGGTCTGGTCATCGGGGCCGTCATCACCATCGGCATGGTCTTCGCGCTCCAGATCCGGCGCACCACGCGCGAGCTGATCCTGGCGGGGCTCTTCTCGGCGCTGATCGCCTTCCTCCTCTTCCTGATCTGGGACTTCGACGCGCCCTACAGCCGGGGCATCACCGCGACCACCGAACCCTTCCTGGCCCTCTTCCCGGGCGCCGGGGACTGACGGTCCCCCTCGGGCCGGCGTCCGACGCCGGCGGCATGGCAGGCCGTCGCCCCGGATCCCTGGAGGGACCGGGGCGACGGCCTGTGCCGCGCGGCCCACGGGGCGTTCATGACAATGCCGCTAGGAGCGGCGTTCGGCGCGGCGGCGCATCCAGAAGACTCCGCCGCCGGCGACGGCCGCGGCGACGAGCCCGCCGCCGATGGCGATGTCGGCGGGGGTGGCGCCGCTGGAGCTGCTGCCGCCGAGGCCGCCGCGGACGCCGCCGATGACGGTGAAGGCGGCCGGGTTCGTCAGGGTGCGGCCGTTGCAGTTGACGGTGATGCTGTGCGAGCCCGGGCTCGCGTTGCTGTTCACCGTGGTGGTGCCCCGCGCCGTCCCGCCGGCGTTGTTGACCGGGGACAGGTTGGCACTGCGGAAGGCGTCCGAGCTCATGGTGCCGCCGCTGCGGCAGCCGTCGACCGTGACGGTCAGCTGGCCGCCCGGGGCCACGACGTTGGGCAGCGCGACGATGTTGCTCGGGGACAGGCCGAAGTGGTTGTTGCCGTTGTTGCCGCCGACGTTGCCGACGTTCCCGCCGTGGCCCCCGTTGTTGCCGTTGTTTCCGCGCCCGTTGTTCCCGTTGTTCCCGTTGTTTCCCCGCCCGTTGTTGCCGTTGTTGCCGTTGTTCCCGTTTCCGTTGTTGCCGTTGTTCCCGTTTCCGTTCCCGTTCCCGTTCCCGCCGAAGTTGTTGTTGCCGTTTCCGTTCCCGTTGCCGCCGAAGTTGTTGCCGTTCCCGTTCCCGCCATTACCGCCGAAGTTGTTGTTGTCGTTCCCGTTACCGCCATTGCCGTTGCCGTTGCCGCCGAAGTTGTTGTTCCCGTTCCCTCCGAAGTTGTTGCCGTTTCCGTTCCCGTTCCCGTTCCCGCCGAAGTTGTTCCCGTTCCCGCCGAAGTTGTTCCCGCCCCCGTTCCCCCCGTTACCGTTCCCTCCCACCCCGTTCCCCCCGTTGCCGTTGCCGTTCCCTCCGAAGTTGTTGCCGTTCCCGTTCCCGTTCCCGTTCCCGTTGAAGTCGTTGCCCGGGCGGCCGCCCCCGTTGTTGTTGCCCGGGCGGCCGCCGTCGTTGCCGTTCACGCCGGCCAAGCCCGTGTCGTTGTTCTGGCTGCCCGGACTGGGGATGCCGTCCGCGACGGCCACAGGGGCGGCCAGCCCGAGGACGGCGACCGCGGTGGCCGCGGCCGCGAGGGCGCGTGTGTTTCTCATGTGATCCTCCGCGGAAGGCGCCCCGGGGACCGTCCCCGGCATGTCGGCGAGCGAACGCCTCCCGACACGACCCTCAGTTGCTCCGCACGCGCCCGCATGTCGGGAATGGTCCGTCCTGGTGAGGGGACACGCCGGGCGAAAACCGTGTGATCGATATCGCCGCAGGTCACGGACTGTCGGAAATTTCTCGTCGGCTGCGACTCGGATGGCGCACGCACCGGCGCGGGGGCCACCCGTTCGGTGCCGCCCCGTCGCCGGTTCCCGCTCCGGCACTTAGCGTTCTCGTATGCGCGGAGGGACGTGGCGACGGCCGCGTCGAAAGGGGAAGGCGAATGGCTGGGTACGGGCTATCCGGGATGGCGGAAGAAGAGGAGGTGCGGCCGAGGAAGCGCGCCCCCTGGGGAGTGATAGCGCTTGTTCTGCTGACCGGTCTCGCGCTCATCCGGAATGGTTCGGGGGAGTTCGACATCGGTCCGCCGCAGCCCGCGTCGGCGGCGGCCGCGGACGGCCGCACCGCCGAGGGCGCCGTCGGCGGGGCCCCGGCCCCGCTGTCGCACAGCGTGCCCGCCCGGATCCGGATCTCCGCCATCCAGGTGGACGCCCCGGTCATGGCGGTCGGTCTGGACACCGACGGCTGGGTCGGCGCGCCCCCGCCGGAGGACCCGAACCTGGCGGGCTGGTTCACCGGCGCGGTCACGCCCGGCGAGAAGGGGACCGCGGTCGTCGTCGGCCACGTCGACAACCTCCAGGGCCCCGCCGTCTTCTACGGCCTCGGGGCCCTGAAGAAGGGACATCACGTCGAGGTGGTGCGTCAGGACGGGAAGACGGCCGTCTTCGAGATCTACGGAGTCGAGGTGTTCGCGAAGAGCGGCTTCCCCGGTGACCGTGTCTACGCCTCCAAGGGCGCCGCCGAGCTGCGGGTGATCACCTGCGGCGGTGGTTTCTCCAAGGTGAACGGGTACGAGGCGAACGTGGTCGTCTTCGCCCGCCTGGCCGAGGTCCGCTGACGCGCCCCGGCCGGGCGGGCGAACGGCCCGCGCGGCACCCCGCCCCCGACCCGTCGTCACCCGTCAGTCGGGGGACAGGTACGGCACGGAGACGTGGTAGCCGGCGTCCAGCAGCTGCGGCAGATAGGTGCGCAGGGCCCGCACGCTCTGGCTGCGGTCGCCCCCGGCGTCGTGCGAGAGCACCACGACGCCGGGACCGGCGCCGTCCTCCACCCGGTCGACGATGGTGCGGGTGCCGGGGGTGGTCCAGTCGAGGGAGTCGACCGTCCAGGCCAGCGGTTCCATGCCGAGTTCGGCCCCGAGCTGGAACGCCGAGCGGTTCCAGGCGCCGTAGGGGGCCCTGAACCAGCGGGGACGCTCGCCGCAGACGTCCTCGACGACCTCGCAGGTACGGGACATCTCCCGGCGGATCTGACGCCGGGTGAGCCGGGTGAGCAGGGGGTGGGACCAGGTGTGGTTGCCGACGACGTGCCCCGCCTCGGCCATCCGCTCCAGCAGACGGGGGCACGCGGCGGCCATCCCCCCGCACACGAAGAACATGGCGCGCACGTCGTACTCGGCGAGGGTGTCGAGGATGCCGGGTGTGTAGCGGGGGTCGGGGCCGTCGTCGAAGGTCAGCACCATGGTCCGGCCGCGGCCGGTGATCCGCAGCAGCGGAACCTGCCGCACCGGCGGACGGCGGAGCGCGGCGGCCGGCGGGAGCGGTCCGGCGAGCGGCTGGAGACGGTAGGCGGAGGGGTTCATCGGAAGGCGGTGCGCCGGGGCGCCGGCGGCCGGGGCGGCGGTGCGGACCGGCTCCGGTTCGCCGCCCGTTCCCCACGCCAGCAGCCCGGCCGTACCGGCCGTACCGACGGCGGCGGAGCCGGCGAGCAGCATCCGGCGGCGCGTGAACAACTGATCCTTCTGCATGAGTCATCAGTCGCCCGGCGGGCGCCGGGCGCCTCCCGCCGACACCGGGGCGGCCTCACGAATCCACCCGCCCGGCGCAGTGGCGCGTGCCGGGCCCGACACCCCCTGCGACCCGGCCGGGCCCGGGCGTTCCGATAACCTCGGGGCCGTGACGGAACAGCACTCCTCCGCGTTCGAACGGGGCACGGACGGTCCGAAGGTCATCGTCGCCGGTGTGGACGGCTCGGACTCCTCCCTGCGGGCCGCGGCCTACGCCGCCGGTCTGGCCCGGCGGCAGCGCGCGCTGCTGGCCGTCGTGTACGTGCAGCCGGTGATGGCGGCGGGCGCGGTGCTCGGGGCGCCGGTCGCGGACACGACCGACGAGATCGCCGACGACATCGTCGCGCAGATCCGGGACTCCGCCGAGCGGCTGAAGGGGATATTCGACGTGCGCTGGGAGTTCCACACGTTCCGCGGCGACCCCTACAACGGTCTGGTGCGCGCGGCGGACGAGCTGAAGGCGGACGCGGTGGTGGTGGGCGCCTCCGAGCAGGCGGGCCACCGGATCGTGGGGTCGGTGGCGGTGCGGCTGGTGAAGGCGGGACGGTGGCCGGTGACGGTGGTGCCGTAGCCCCCCGGGCTCGGGCAGCACACGCCGCGGCCCCGGCGCCCCCGCATCACCTTTTACCACCCCCGCATCACCCCCGCATCACCTTGTATCACCCCTCCGTCACCAGGCCGTCCTCGGCCGCGCCCCGGCTGAGCACGGCGTCCCGGATGCGGTCGCGCAGGCCCCGCACGTCGGCTCCCCGGGCGACGGCCTGGTCGAGGCTGACCACCCGGCCGGCGTCGACGTCGAACGCGTAGGGGACGAACGCGGCCCGTGTCACCTCCCAGCGGCCGCCGGGCCGGGCGGGCGGGGAGAAGGTGAACCGGGCGAGGCTGGACCGGTTGCCGCGCGGGTCGGGCCGGCCCCGGCGGTCCGCCATCGCGCCGGCGACCTGGTTCCCCAGGCCGTAGACCACCCAGGTGCCGTTGACCTTCTCGTACGGCTGCGGGACGTGGGCGTGGGTGCCGAGGACGAGGTCGATGTCGGGGCGGCCGTCCGTGCGGGAGGCGGTGAGGGTCCTGGCGAGGGAGAGCTGGACGGCGTCCGGTGCCTCCTGCCACTCGGTGCCCCAGTGCAGGGAGACGACGACCACGTCGGCGCCCGCCCGGCGGGCGGCCCTGGCGTCGGCGAGGACCCGGTTCCCGTCGATGCGGCCGACGGCCCAGGGCTGCCCCGCGGGGAGCGGTCCGCCTCCCGCGCCGTGGGTGTAGGCGAGGTGGGCGACCGTGGCGGGGCCCGCGCGCAGGAGGGTGACGGAGCCCGCCTCGGCCTCGGTGCGGGCGGTGCCCGCGTGCCGTACGCCGGCGCCGTCGAGGGCGTCCAGGGTGCGGCGGATGCCGGCGGCGCCGTCGTCGAGGCTGTGCTCGGAGGCGGTGGAGCAGCCGTCGTAGCCGGTGGCGGCGAGGGCGTCGGCGATCTCGGGCGGGGACCTGAAGAGGGGCTGGGCGGTGTACGCGCCGTCGGCGCCGTAGACGGTCTCCATGTGGCACAGGGCCAGGTCCGCGCCCAGGACGTCGGCGCGGGCGCCGTCGAGCAGGGGGCGGAAGTCGTGGCCGCTGCCGCGGGCGTCGAAGCGCGCCCGGTCGATGACCGAGGTGTGCGGGAGGATCTCACCGGTGGCCACGAGGGTGAAGCCGTGGCCGGTGGACGGGCCCGGGGCCCCGGGCCGGGCGGCCGGTCCACGTCCGTCGGCCCGGCAGGCGGCGGCCGAGGCGAGGAGGGCCGTCAGGACCGCGGCCACCAGGTGTCTGCGCGCGAACACCGGATCACCCCACTTGATGCAGCTCGTCATATTTACCCACGTATCATTACTAATTCATGACCTGCGCCATGCGGCCCCGGCGCTCCCTCCGCCCGGCCGCGATGCGCGCGATCGGCGTAGCCGGGACCGGCCCGCGCGGCGGCCGGGACCGTTCGTCGAACCGTTCGCCGACGCGATCGACCGTCCGTCGCAGACCCGTGTGCGCGGCCTGTCCCTCCCGGCCGCCCTGCGATGCCATACGCGCATGACCGCCGCGACCCTCCTCCCCGCCAGGCCGACGACCGCCGAGCACGAGCTCGCCGCGCTCCAGCGCGAGCACGGACGGCCGCTCTACGCGCTGCTGCTGAGGCTGTGCGACGGCGACCGCCAGCGCGCGGAGGACCTCGTCCAGGAGACCCTGGTGCGCGCCTGGCAGCATCCCGAGGCCCTGCGCGCCGACGCCTTCGACTCCGTACGGCCCTGGCTGCTCACGGTCGCCCGGCGGCTGGCGATCGACGCACGGCGCGCCCGGCAGGCCCGGCCGGCCGAGGTCGGGGACACGGCGCTGGAGAACGCGCCCCTCTGCGACGACCACGCCGAACGGGCGGTCGCCACCCTCGACGTGCGCGAGGCTGTGAAGACCCTCACGCCGGAACACCGTGAAGTCCTGGTGCTGGTGTATTTCCAGGGGGCGAGTGTGGCGGAGACGGCCGAAACCCTCGGAATTCCGCCGGGTACGGTGAAGTCCCGCGCGTACTACGCGCTGCGCGCCCTGCGCCGGGTGCTTCCGGGTTACGCGCCCGACCTGGGCTGAAACCCACGATCGAGTCAAGCCTCCGTAAAGCGCCTTGCCGACGACCTAGGTTGAGTAATCGGGTGTCCTTATCCGTGTTCCGGATGAGGGGTCCCGGCACCGGGCGACGCGCACGCACCGGAGGAAGGCAGGAAGGGATGCTGCACAGAGGTCATCAGAGCACGGACGGCACCGACGGCGGTGAGCTGACCGTCCCCATGGCCTGGTTGTACGCCGAGTACATCGCCGACGAACTGCTGCGGACCGGCGATCTGATGCCGCCGACGTCCTTCGAGTTCCGTGCCGGGCGCGACGCCCTGGCCCTGACCATCTTCCTCTCCGACACCGACGGCGAACTCCCCGGCATCCGGGTCGTCACCCAGCTGGAGACCTGGCTCTCGCTGACCGCCTACGACCAGCCGTGGCAGGGCTGGGTGGCGGAGCGCATGGCCCGGCTGGCCGCCCTGGCCGCCGAGTCGGGCAGACCCGCGCCCGATCTGGAGCTGGCGTCGGCGGCCTGGCGCTGGCTGGAGGAGACCGAGCTGCTCGCCCCCGACCTCGACGCGGTGCCGGGGGGCGCGCAGGGCGCCGGCGAGGACGAGGGACCGAAGGTCTGGACGCCCGCGTGGCGGCTCGGACTGCCCCTCGGACACCTCGCGATCCACCTCTTCTGAAATCCCCTTCCGCATCCGACCAATCCGCGGGCCCGACCGCTCCGAACATCTGGGTCACGATTTGGTACGGGCCTGAGTCGATCCCCGGCCGGGTGCGTACCGGTGGGAGCAAGGAGTAACCCCACTGGCACTCGACGGCACGAGGTTTCGGCATGAGGTCCCTGGAGAGGCATCGCGACGTCGGCGCGTACGCGCTGGGCGTGCTGGACGAGGCGGAGGCCTTCCGTTTCGAGGACCACCTCATGGAATGTCCTCGGTGCACGACCGAGGTCACCGCGTTCGGGGCGACCACCCGGCAGCTGATGCTGTACCGCCGGGCGACCCCGCGCGCGGTGCACCCCTTCGCCGGACCGGGACCGCGGCTGCTGGACCGTCTCCTGGGCGAGGTCGCGGCCCGGCACCGGACCGCCCGGAGGCGGCTGCTGTACGCCGTGGCCGCGTCGGTGGTGGTCGCCCTCGCCGCCCCGGCGACCGCCCTCGTGGCGGCCGGCGGCGAGAAGGCGGTCCGGGTCACCGCCACCGACGAGAAGTCGGGCGTGTGGGCCCAGGTGACGACCGAGAACGAGGTGTACGGCAGCCAGGTCGAACTGAAGGTCAAGGACGCCGCCGGCCCCCGCGTCTGCCGTCTGGTCGTCGTCGGCCGCGACGGGTCCGAGCAGACGGTCACCAGTTGGAACGCCCCGCACCACGACGCCCGCCCCAGCACGATGAGGGGCGGCGCCGCCCTGCACCCCGAGGAGATCGCCCGGTACGAGGTGCGCACCGAACTGGGGGAGCTGCTGGTGCGGCTGGACGCACGCTAGGGCGCTGCCGCGGCACCTTCGCACGCTGGGGCGCTGCTGCGGCTACTTGAGCAGCTTGGACATCCTGCGGTCCGCGAGCGGCTTGCCGCCCGTCTGGCAGGTCGGGCAGTACTGGAGCGACGAGTCGCTGAAGGACACCTCGCGGACGGTGTCGCCGCAGACCGGGCAGGGTTCGCCGGTGCGGCCGTGGACGCGCAGGCCGGTCTTCTTCTCCGCCTTGAGCCGGCCGGCCGCCACTCCGCGGGAGCGTTCGACCGCGTCCGTGAGCGTGGTGCGCAGGGCCTCGTAGAGGGTGTGGGTCTCCGGCGCGGTGAGGGAGGCGGCGAGCTTGAAGGGGGACATCCGCGCCGCGTGCAGGATCTCGTCGCTGTAGGCGTTGCCGACGCCCGCGAGGAGGGACTGGTCGCGCAGGGCGCCCTTGAGCTGCCGCCGTTCCCCCGCGAGGAGGGCGGTGAAGCGGTCCTCGTCGAAGTCGGGGGCGAGGGGGTCGGGGCCGAGGCGGGCCACGCCGTCCACGTCCCGCGGGTCCCGCACGAGGTGGACGGCGAGACGCTTCTGGGTGCCGGCCTCGGTCAGGTCGAAGCCCTCCCCGGTCTCCAGGGCGACGCGGAGGGCGAGGGGGCCCTTGCCGGGGCGGGGCGGGCCGTCCGGGAGGCGGTCCCGCCAGTGCAGCCAGCCCGCGCGGGCGAGGTGCGTGACGAGGTGCAGCCCGCCGGCCGTCTCCACGTCGAGGAACTTGCCGTGCCGGCGCACGGCCGTGACCTCCCGGCCCTCCACGGCGCTCAGCGGGGGGTCGTAGGTCTTCAGGACGCTGACGGCGACGGGCAGGACGCGCACGATCTCGTGGCCGACCAGGTGCTCGGCCAGGAAGTCCTTGAGCGCTTCGACCTCGGGCAGTTCCGGCATACGTCCAGGGTGCCATCGGCGCACCCGCCGCTCAGGTCCGCCGCCCCACCGCGAACTCGCACCACACGCACTTGCCGCCGCCCCGCGCCTCCACTCCCCACCCGTCGCTGAGCAGGTCGACCAGGAGCAGGCCCCGTCCGGACATGCCCGACTCCCCCGCCTCACGGCGGCGCGGCAGGGCGCTGGAGGAGTCCTCGACCTCGACGCGCAGCCGGCGGCCGGTGCCGTTCAGGACCCGCACGGTGACGATCGCCGCGCCCTCGGTGTGCATCAGGGCGTTGGTGATGAGCTCGTCGGCGATCAGTTCGATCTCGTCGGCGCGGTCGCGCGCGCCCCAGGCGCGGACCGCGGCGCGGATCATGTGCCGGGCCCCGGTGAGGGCCTCGGGGTCGCCGGGGGCGACGTGCTGCTGGAGCCGGCCCCCGGTCCGCGGGGTGTCCGGGCTGCGGCGGCGCAGCAGGAGGAGGGCGACGTCGTCGTCGCCGCCGCGTTCCTCGGCCATGTCGATGAGGAGGTCGGCGAGCCGGCGGACGTCGTCGGGGGCGGCGGCGACGAACGCGGTGAGGGCGCGCATGCCGTCGTCGAGGTCGGTGCCGGGCTGTTCGACGAGGCCGTCGGTGCACAGCAGCAGGGTCTGCCCGGGGTCGAGTTCGAGGGTGGCGACCGGGTACGCGAGGCTGCCGAACTCGGCGGACAGGCCGAGCGGCAGCCCGCCGGGTACGGTGACGCGCCGGCAGGTGCCGTCGGCGCCCCGCACCAGCGGGTCGATGTGGCCCGCCCGGACCACCTGCACCACGCCGGTGGACAGGTCGGCCTCCGCGTACAGGCAGGTGGCGAAGCGGTCGGTGTCGAGTTCGTGCAGGAAGACGGAGGCACGGGCCATCACGGTGGCCGGGGTGTGACCCTCGGCGGCGTAGGCCCTCAGCACGATCCGCAGCTGGCCCATGACGGCGGCCGCGTGCGTGTCGTGGCCCTGCACGTCGCCGATGACGGCGCCGACGCGGCCTCCGGGCAGCGGGATGAGGTCGTACCAGTCGCCGCCGATGTCCCGGCCGTGGGTGCCGCCGATGGTGGCGGCGCGGTAGCGGACGGCGACGTCGGCGCCGGGCACGCCGGGGATGGTGCGGGGCAGCATGGCCCGCTGGAGGCCCTGGGCGATGTCCTTCTCCTGCTCGTAGAACATGGCCCGTTGCAGGCTCTGGGCGATGCTGCTGCCCAGGGCGACCAGGATGTTGCGCTCCTCGGGGGTGAAGCCGCGCCGGTCGTTGTAGAGGAGGCCCATGGCGCCGATCGGGCGGGCCTGGACGATGAGCGGCAGATAGGCGGCCGAGGTGATCCGCAGGTCGGTGAGGTGCGGCCACAGCACCGGGTAGCCGGCGGCGAACTCGTCCGGCGACTCGATGAAGCGCGGGGTGAGCGTGCGCACGACCTCGCTCATCGGGTACGGCTCGTCGATCCGGGTGACCAGGGTGCCGGGGACAAAGCTGCCCTCGGGCCCCTCGGCGATCATCCGGATGCGGCCGGCCTCGACCAGGCCCATGACGAGGCTGGCCGCGCCGAGGTGGGTGAGGCCGTGGGTGTCCTTGAGCACGTCGATGACGTCCTGCACCGTGCGGGCGTGCGCCAGGGCGGCGGTGGTGAGCTGGACGACGTTGGTCTGCTCACGGCGCGCGACGTCGAGGGCTGCCTCCTGACGGCGGGCCGCGAGGTCCCGGATCTCCTCGGCGGCGTCGCGGACGATGCCGATGATCCGGCGGGGGCGGCCGGTGCCGTCGCGCCGGATGCAGCCCTGGGTGTGCGTCCAGCACAGGCTGCCGTCGCGGCGGCGGACGCGGAAGTAGGCGCCGTAGTTCTCGCTGCCGTCCTTGATGGCCTGGGCGACCAGGGCGTCCAGACGGAATCCCTCCGTCGGCGGGACGCGCTCGGACAGGCTCTCCGGGCGGCCGTCGTACTCCTCCGGGGTGATGTCGAAGATCTCGTGGGCACGGGCGTCCATGTGGAACAGCCCGGAGTCCAGGTCCCAGTCGAAGCTGCCCATGCGGTTGAGCGCCAGGATCGGGTCCGGGTGGGCGGGCCAGTCGTCCGGGAAGGACAGCGCACTCGCTCCCCGATCAACCATGCGCCCACCTTGCCAGGGTTTGCCGGATTCTTCGACCGGTGGGCGGGGGAAGGCGTAGGGGGTGCGGCAGGCCGCCGGAGCGCGTGGGTCACGGGGGCGGGGGCGTGGAGCACGGGCAGTGACCGGCGGGACAATGGGGAGAGGAGCGCACGGCCGTGGAGTGGTTCACCGCACCCGAGTACTGGACGAGCCGGCTGGTCTTCCAGCGGGCCCTGGCCGGGGTGTATCTCGTGGCGTTCCTGGCGGCGGCCCGGCAGTTCCGCCCGCTGATGGGTGAGCGGGGGATGCTGCCGGTGCCGCGTTTCACCGCCCGGGTGCCGTTCCGGCGGGCGCCGAGCCTGTTCCACTGGCGCTACTCGGACCGTTTCTTCGCGGTCTGCGCGTGGGCGGGCTGCGCGGTGTCGACGGCCCTGCTGGCGGGGCTGGACGGGTTCCTGCCGCTGTGGGGCGCGATGCTGCTGTGGCTGGTGCCGTGGGCGCTGTACCTGTCGATCGTCAACGTGGGCCAGACCTGGTACGGCTTCGGCTGGGAGTCACTGCTGCTGGAGACCGGCTTCCTCGCGGTGTTCCTCGGCAACGA
The DNA here is from genome assembly GCF_042888135.1 of Streptomyces sp. NPDC003247. Lineage (NCBI taxonomy): Bacteria > Bacillati > Actinomycetota > Actinomycetes > Kitasatosporales > Streptomycetaceae > Streptomyces > Streptomyces sp. NPDC003247. Next base: position 113,757 of record NZ_JBIAPF010000005.1, on the reverse strand, counting down.
CGAGGTGGCCCCGCCGTTCGTGGTGCTCTTCCTGCTGCGCTGGATCCTGTTCCGGGTCGAGTTCGGCGCGGGCCTGATCAAGATGCGGGGCGACCCCTGCTGGCGGAACCTGACCTGCCTGGACCACCATCACGAGACGCAGCCGATGCCGGGCCCGCTGAGCTGGTTCTTCCACCACCTGCCCAGGCCCCTGCACCGGGTGGAGGTGGCCGCCAACCACGTCGTCCAGCTGGTCGTGCCGTTCCTGCTGTTCGCCCCGCAGCCGGTCGCGACGGCCGCCGCGTCCCTGATGGTGCTGACCCAGCTGTGGCTGGTGCTGTCGGGCAACTTCGCCTGGCTGAACTGGATCACCATCGTGCTGGCGGTGCCCGCGCTCGCCCTGCCCGGCGCGCCGCCGCCCCTGCCGGACGCCCCGCTGTGGTACGTCGTGGTGGTGCTCGCCGTGGCCGCGTTCCTGCTGTTCCTCAGCCACCGCCCGGTGCTCAACATGCTCTCCCGCGGCCAGGTCATGAACCGTTCCTTCGACCCGCTGCACCTGGTCAACACCTACGGCGCGTTCGGCAGCGTGAGCCGTGTCCGCCACGAGGTGGTGATCGAGGGCACCCTCGACGACATGCCGCGCGAGGACTCCGACTGGCGGGAGTACGAGTTCCGGGGCAAGCCGGGCGACCCGCGCCGCTGGCCGCGCCAGTTCGCCCCCTACCACCTGCGGCTGGACTGGATGATGTGGTTCGCCGCACTCTCCCCCGCCTACGCCGGTTCCTGGTTCGGCGCGCTCGTGGAACGGCTCCTGGAGAACGACCGCGCCACGCTGCGCCTCCTGCGCCGCTCCCCCTTCCCGCCCGACCGCCCGCCCCGCTACGTCCGCGCCCGCCTCTTCCGCTACCGGTACACGACCTGGCGGGAGCTGCGGGAGACGGGCGCGTGCTGGGAGCGGACCGTGGTGCGGGAGTACCTGCCGCCGACCCGGCTGACGGCGCTGGATCACAGGTGGTAGAGGCGGGCGGCGGTGGCCTCGAAGACCTCGGTCCGCTCCGCGGCGCCGAGTCCGCCGGTCACCGTCCGGGCGGCGGCGAGAACCTCGCCGTAGGAGGCGGCCAGGGTGCACACCGGCCAGTCGGAGCCGAACATCAGACGGTGCGGGCCGAAGGCCTCCAGGGCCGCGTCGGCGTACGGGCGCAGCTCCTCGGGCGTCCAGCCGGCGGGGTCGGCCTCGGTGACCAGGCCGGAGAGTTTGGCGGCCGTGTTGGGCAGGGCGGCGAGGGCGCGCAGGTCCGACTCCCACGGTTCGCGGGCGCCGGAGGCGACGGGGGGTTTGCCGAGGTGGTCGAGGACGAAGGTGAGGCCGGGGTGGCGGGCGGCGGCCCGGACGCAGGCCGGGAGCTGGTGGGGCAGGACGACCAGGTCGTAGACGAGGCCCGCGTCGGCGACCGCGGCCAGTCCCCGCCCGACGTCCGGGCGCAGCAGCCAGTCGGGGTCGGCTTCGGACTGGACCTGGTGGCGGACGCCCTTGAGGTGGTGGCCGCCGGGGAGTTCCCGCAGCCGGGCCAGTTCGTCGGCCACGTCGGGGCGGGTGAGGTCCGTCCAGCCGACCACGCCCGCGACGAGGTCGTGCGCGGCGGCCAGGGCGAGGAGTTCGGGGGTCTCCTCGGCCACGGTGACCGTCTGCACCAGCACCGTGCGGTCGACGCCGGCGGCGCGGGCCTCGGGTGCCAGGTCGGCGAGGCCGAAGTCCCGCCGGAGCGGGCTGTCGCCGCCGATCCAGCCCTGGTCGCGGACGGAGAGGTCCCAGACGTGGTGGTGCGCGTCGACCGTCATCGCGGCTCCCGCACGGCGGGTGGGACGGTGGGCTGGACGGCGGGTGGGACGGCAGGCGGGGCGACGGGTGGGACGGCGGGCGGGACGGCGGGCGGGACGACGGGCGGGACGACGGGCGGGACGGCGGGTGGGACGGCGGTCCTCATGACGGCTCCCCGGCGGGGACGGGCGCGTCGGGCGGCAGGAGGCCCGTCTCGCGCAGCTCTCGCCAGTAGGCGGCCGGGACCGTCGCCGCGAACCGCCGTGCGCAGTCGTCGGCCTCGGCCGCCGAGCGGGCGCCGACCAGGACGCTCGCCACGGCCGGGTGGGCGGCGCAGAAGGAGAGGGCGGCGGCCCGCAGGGTGGTGCCGTGGCGTTCGGCGACGGCGCTGAGCCGCCGGGCCCGCTCGATCACCTCGCGCGGGGCCTGCGCGTAGTCGTAGGTGGCGGTCGCTCCCGGGTCGGCCAGCAGGCCCGAGTTGAACGCACCGCCGATCACCACCGAGATGCCGCGTGCCGCGGCGGCGGGGAGGAGCGAGGTGAGCGCGCCCTGTTCCAGCAGGGTGTACCGGCCCGCGCACAGCACCACGTCGACGTCGGTGTCGCGGACGAAGCGGGTGAGCATCGCCGTCTGGTTCATGCCGGCGCCGATCGCGCCGACCACGCCCTCGGAGCGCAGGCGTTCCAGGGCCGGATAGCCCTCGCGGAACGCCTCCTCGGCATGGTCGTCGGGGTCGTGGAGATAGACGACGTCGACACGGTCGAGGCCGAGGCGGTCCAGGCTCGCCTCCAGGGTGCGGCGGATGCCGTCGGCGGTGAAGTCCCAGACGCGGCGGGCGGTGGCGGGCACGGCGAAGCCGTCGGCGAGGTCGTCACCGGTGCCGTCGGCCGGTTCCAGGCGGCGGCCCACCTTGGTCGACACCGTGTAGGCGGCGCGCGGGTGCTCGCGCAGGGCGGCGCCGAGCCGCCGTTCGGACAGGCCGAGGCCGTAGTGGGGGGCGGTGTCGAAGTAGCGGACGCCCTGGCGCCAGGCGGCGGCGACGGCCTCGTGGGCCTGCTCGTCGCCGACCTCGGTGTAGAGGTTGCCGATGCCGGCGGTGCCGAGGCCGAGGCGGGTGACCCGGACACCGCTGCGGCCGAGGGTGTTCACCGGCGCTCCGCCGGGCGCAGGCGCAGGCCCTGCATGCCGCCGTCGACGGCGAGGGCGGTGCCGGTGGTGGCGCCGGACAGGGGGCTCGCCAGGTAGGCGATGGCACCCGCGACCTCGGCGGCGCTGACCAGGCGGCCGGTGGGCTGGCGGGCCTCCAGGGCGGCGCGTTCGGCGGCCGGGTCGTCGGCGGCGTCGAGCAGGCGGCCGATCCACGGGGTGTCGGCCGTGCCCGGGTTGACGCAGTTGACGCGGATGCCCTCGCGGACGTGGTCGGCGGCCATGGCGAGGGTGAGGGAGAGGACGGCTCCCTTGGTGGCGCTGTAGAGCACGCGCTGCGGCAGGCCGGCGGTGGCGGCTATGGAGCAGGTGTTGACGATCGCCGCGTGCGCGGAGCGGCGCAGGTGGGGCAGGGCGGCGCGGGCCGTGCGGACCATGCCGACGACGTTGACGTCGAGGACGCGGTGCCACTCGGCGTCGTCGTTGTCCTCGACGGTGCCCTGCGCGCCGATGCCGGCGTTGTTGACGAGGACGTCCAGGCCGCCGAGGTCGGCGACGGCCGCCGCGACGGCGGAGCGTACGGAGGGGTCGTCGGTGACGTCGGCGCGGTAGCCGCGCAGCGGCTCGTCCACACCCGTCGGGTCCAGGTCGAGGACGGCGACCCGGGCGCCGCGTTCGGCCAGCAGGTCGGCGGTGGCCCGGCCGATGCCGGAGGCGCCGCCGGTCACCAAGGCCCTGAGTCCGTCGAAGTCGGTCATGCCGTCCGCTCCTTCTCGTGCGCCGCCAGGTCGGCGGCCCAGAAGGTGCCGCCGGGGAACGTGTACCGCGCGATCGACTCGGGCCGCATGGCGGCCGAGAAGCCCGGCGCGGTGGGTGCCGCGTAGTGACCATCCCTGATCACCACGGGGTCGAGGAAGTGGTCGTGCAGATGGTCGACGTATTCGATCACGCGGTCCTCGGTGGTGCCGGAGAGGGCGACGTAGTCGAACATCGCCAGGTGCTGGACGAGTTCGCACAGTCCGACGCCGCCCGCGTGCGGGCAGACCGGCACGCCGAACCGGGCCGCCAGCAGCAGGATCGCGAGGTTCTCGTTGACGCCGCCGACCCGGGCCGCGTCGAGCTGGAGGATGTCGAGGGCGCCGGCCTGGAGGAGCTGTTTGAAGACGACGCGGTTCTGGACGTGCTCGCCGGTGGCGACCTTGACCGGGGCGACCGCCTCGCGGACGGCCGCGTGGCCGAGGATGTCGTCGGGGCTGGTGGGCTCCTCGATCCAGTAGGGGTCGAACTCGGCGAGGGCGCGGGTCCAGCGGATCGCCTCGCCGACGTCCCAGCGCTGGTTGGCGTCGACGGCGAGCCGGATGTCGGGGCCGACGACGGACCGGGCGACGCGGCAGCGCCGTACGTCGTCCGCGAGGTCCGCGCCGACCTTGAGCTTGATCTGCCGGAAGCCGTCGGCGACGGCCTCGCGGGCGAGGCGGGTGAGTTTGTCGTCGTCGTAGCCGAGCCAGCCGGCGGAGGTGGTGTAGGCGGGGTAGCCGGTGGACAGCAGTCGTGCGGTGCGCTCGGCCGCTCCCTGCCGTCCGCGGCGCAGCAGGTCGAGGGCCTCGTCGGGGGTGAGGGCGTCGGAGAGGTACCGGAAGTCGACCTGGCCGACGAGCCACTCGGGGTCGGCGTCGGCGAGCAGCCGCCACAGGGGCTTGCGGGCGCGTTTGGCGGCGAGGTCCCAGACGGCGTTGACGACCGCGCCGATCGCCATGTGCATCACGCCCTTCTCGGGGCCGAGCCAGCGCAGTTGGCTGTCGCCGACCAGGGCGCGGCTGAGGGTGCCCGGGTCGGCGCACAGCTCGTCCACGGACCGGCCGACGACGTGCGGGCGCAGCGCCTCGACGGCGGCGACCTGGACCTCGTTGCCCCGGCCGATGGTGAAGGTGAACCCGTGTCCCTCGTGGCCGTCGGGGGCGTCGGTGCGCAGCACGACGTAGGCCGCCGAGTAGTCGGGGTCCGGGTTCATCGCGTCGGAGCCGTCGAGTTCGCGGGAGGTGGGGAAGCGGATGTCGTGGGTGTCGACCGCGGTGACGCGGGCGGGGGTCGAGGACGCCATGCCGCATATTTATCAGACCACTTGCCGTCCCCGACACCCTCGACACGGCAGATTGTCGCTCTCATGCCCCAAGTGGTCGGACCACATCAGTGGCTAGACTGCGGCGCACCGGTGCCGGGAGAGAACGCGCCGGTGACGGGAGAGACGACGTGAACAAGGCCGACGGGGCCGACGGGAGCCGGCCGGGCGGGCCCGCCGCCCCAAGGGGAACGGTGACGCAGCGCGCCATCGAGCGGATCAAGGCGATGATCGCGGAGGGGCTGCTGGAGCCGGGCCAGCGGCTGCCCACCGAGCGCGACCTCGCGGCGCAGCTGGGCATCTCCCGCAGTTCGATGCGGGAGGCGATCCGGGCGCTGACCGTGCTGGGCGTCCTGGAGGTGCGGCACGGTTCCGGTATCTACGTGACGCAGCTTCAGGCCGGCGACCTGCTGGAGACGTTCGGGGTGGTGGCCGATCTGTCGCGCGGCCCGCGGCTGGTGGAACTGCTGGAGGTGCGGCGGGTGCTGGAGTCGACGGCGACCGCGCTGGCCGCGGCCCGCATCACCCCGGAGCGACTGGCGGTCGTGGAGGGCCACTTGGCGGCGATGAACGCGACGGACGACCCGGAGGAGATCCTGGCCCACGATCTCGCCTTCCACCGGGAAATCGCGGCGGCCGCCGGCAACGAGACCATGGCGGCGGTCCTGGAGGGCCTCTCCTCCCGCACCTTCCGCGCCCGGGTCTGGCGCGGCTACCGGGAGGAGGGCGCCTTCGCCCGCACCCGCCGTGAGCACGCGGCGATCCACCGCGCCCTGGCCGCCCGGGATCCGGAGGCGGCACGAGCGGCGGCGGCCGCGCACGTGGGCGCAGTGGAGGAGTGGCTGCGGGCCCAGCTCGGCGAGGGGGGCGGCCGCGCAGGCGGTGGCTCCGGCCCCGAGCCCGGCCCGCCGGGTTCCTGACGTACGGCGGTGATACGACCGGAATCGGCCCGCCGCCCGGACCCGTCGGCTCGGCCCGGTGTCAACCGGAGCCGTTCCGCGTGTCGTTCGGGTGGGCGGCGGGGTCTGCACGGGCGTGTCACACGCACGCCCGTGCGTCAGGCGATCGCGAGGGGGTTCACCCGCGCGGGGTCAGTCCACGCTGGGGAGGATGTGGGGCTCGGCGAGGTCCTCCTCGTAGCCCGCGAGACGGATGGGGGCCGAGCGGGCCCACACGTCGAGGCTGCCGATGTCTCCGGGCCTGCGGCCGGCGCGCTCCGCGCGTTCCTTGGGGCGCTGTTCGCGATTCGTCGTCTCCGGTGTCACCGCGCACTCCTTATGTGTCGGATCACCCTCGGGCGTGCCGGTCGGTCTGCATCGGTCCGGCGCTCGGCGCGTCCTCGGGTCTGTCTGTCTGAAGGCGGTTCGGACGCGGTGGCGCCTGCGTTTCCGAGGAGAGCAGGCCGTGGTGAACCGGCTGTCCCGTGACGGACCGTGGGTGTGGGTGGCACTCCGTTCTGCTGTCCGTCCGCTACAGATTAACCAAATGAGCGGAGGGGCGCTCGATAGGGCCGAAAATTTGGGGTAACCATGGCAAGTCACCCATGTGTCCCCGCAGGTGAATTGAACCTTTTCGCCCACTGTTACGCCCTTTAGGCTTCACCCGAACGGACTACAGCGGTGACCGCCGACGGTGGCGGACGGAGGCCGTGAGCGGCCCGACGGCCGCTCCTCGTCTACCACTTGCCGGGTGCGTAGTCCTTGAGGAAGACGCCGTACAGGTCCTCGCCGGCCTCGCCGCGCACGACCGGGTCGTAGACCCGGGCCGCGCCGTCGACCAGGTCGAGCGGGGCGTGGAAACCCTCCTCGGCGAGGCGCAGCTTGTCGTAGTGGGGGCGCTCGTCGGTGATCCAGCCGGTGTCCACCGAGGTCATGAGGATGCCGTCGGTCTGGAACATCTCCTGGGCGCTGGTCCGCGTCACCATGTTCATCGCCGCCTTGGCGGCGTTGGTGTTCGGGTGGCCCGCGCCCTTGTAGCCGCGGCCGAAGACGCCTTCCATCGCCGAGACGTTCACGACGTACGCGCGCCCGCTCGCCGCCTTCCGGGCGGCGGCGGCCATCGCCGGGCGGAGCTTGCTGATCAGGATGAACGGCGCCGTGTAGTTGCACAGCTGGGTCTCGAGGAGCTCCACCGGGGAGATCTGCTCGATGGTCTGCACCCAGGTGTTGGTGTCGACGACGTCGGGGAGCAGGCCGCCCGCGTCGATGGCGGTGCCGTCGAGGTGCCGGGCGACGCTGGCGTTGCCGGCGACGAGGGCGAGGTCGGCGACCTTCTGCGCGTCCAGGCCGCTGATCCCGACGGGCAGCGCGGCCAGGCCGTCGACCGCACCGGAGTTGAAGGCGCCGATGACGTGGTGGGCGGGCAGTTCACCGGCGGGCAGCGGGGCGCTCTCGCCCTCGACGAGGGCGGCGTAGGCGGAGGGCAGACGGCGTACGGTCTGCGTCGCGTTGTTGATGAGGATGTCGAGGGGGCCCGCCTCGGCGACCCGGTCGGCGAGGGCCACGGCCTGCGCCGGGTCGCGCAGGTCGATGCCGACGACCTCCAGACGGTGCATCCAGTCGGCCGAGTCGTCCATGGCCTTGAAGCGGCGGATGGCGTCCTTCGGGAAGCGCGTGGTGATCGTCGTGTGCGCGCCGTCGCGCAGCAGCCTGAGCGCGATGTACATGCCGATCTTGGCGCGGCCGCCGGTGAGCAGGGCGCGCTTGCCGGTGAGGTCGGTGCGGGCGTCGCGCCGGGCGCGGTTCTCGGTGGCGCAGTCCGGGCAGAGCTGGTGGTAGAAGTAGTCGACCTCGACGTACCGGCTCTTGCAGGTGTAGCAGGAGCGCGGGCGCTGGAGTATCCCCGCGATCCTGCCCTCCTCCGTGATCGAGGACGGCAGGATGCCCTCGGTCTCGTCGTCGATGCGCTGGGCCGAGCCGGTCGCGGTGGCCTCGGTGACCGCCTTGTCGTGCGCGGTCTTGGCGGCCCGGCGCTCCTGGCGGCGGCGCTGCTTGACCGTGCGGTAGACACCGGCGGTGGCCCGGCGCACGGCGATGGCGTCGGGGTGGTCGACCTCCAGCTTGTCGAGCTCCTCCAGCACGGCCAGGCATACGGCGAGCCGCTCGGGGTCGATACCGGGCCCGTACCCGACCTCGTCGGCGGTCGCGTACCCGACCTCGTCGGCGGCCGTGCGCACGACCTCGTCCGCGGTCGTCGAGCCGCCCTCTGTCACCGTCATCGCGCTGCCGTTCCCTGCTCACCCGTGCGGCGCTCGGACCGCGCCCGCTGTCGAACGGGGAAGTTTACGGAGCGCCGGGCCACACCTCCAAACCCGTACGGGTCAAGAGCCGCAGGCCGTGATGAGCGTCTCCACCTCCCCGGTCAGCGCCCGCGCGAACCGGTCGAGGTCGGGCACCGCCTCGGCGTCGGCGACCAGGCCGTAGTGGACGCGGCCGCGGTAGGTGGAGACGGCCACCGCCAGGGCCTGGCCGCGGGCGAGCGGGGCGTACGGGTAGACCTCGGTGACCGGGTTGCCGCCGAGCTTCAGGCCGAGGCTGGGCAGGGGCACGCTGGTGACCAGGATGTCGAACCAGAGCCGGGCGGCCTGGCCGACCAGGGGCCCGCCGAGGCGGTGGCCGAGAGCGGGGACGTGATCGGCGAGCAGGGCGACGGCGCCCGCGCCCCGGCCCGGTCCGGCGTTCTTGTTGCGGTCCATGGCGGCGCGGACCGCGGCGAGCCGCCCGAGCGGGTCCGGGTCGTCGACGGGGAGCCGCATCAGGTATCCGGAGAGCCGGTTGCCCTGCGGGTGCGCGGTGCGCGGACGGCGACGGGAGACCGGGATGAGCGCACGGGGCGCCACCCCCTCGCTGCCGTCGCCGCGCTCGTCGAGCCAGTGGCGCAGGGCGCCGGCCACGACCGCGATGAGGACGTCGTTGACGGTGCCGCCGACCACCTTGCGGACGCGGTGCACGTCGTCGAGGTCGAGGGTGACACCGGCGGTACGGCGGGTTCCGGTGGGTCCGGCGGTGAGCGCGGCCGTCGACTGCCGCCCCAGGGTGTGCACGGCGACGGAGGCGCCGATGTCGAGGGCGCGGCCCACGTCCGACAGGGCGCCGCGCAGCAGCCCGGGCAGTCTGCGCACGTCGTGCAGCGGCGGACGGTCCGGCCCGGCGGGCCGGGGCCGGGGCGCGGGCAGGTCCAACGGGTCCAGCACGGCCGCGGCGAGGGTCAGGGCGCGCAGGCCGTCGGCGAGGGCGTGGTGGAACTTGAACAGGACGGCGAAGCGCTCGCCGCCCTCCTCCGGCAGGACGTGGGCCTCCCAGAGCGGGCGGCCGCGTTCCAGCGGGCGCTCCATGAGCCGGCCGGCCGCGGCCTGGAAGTCGGCGGCCGGAGCGTGCAGCCGGACGTGGTGGAGGGGGTCGAAGTCCGGGTCGGGCTCGCGCACCGCGCCGCCGAAGGCGAGCGGCTGCCAGACGTCCCGGATCCGCATGCGCAGTCCGGGGACGGCGGCCGCGCGGGCGGCGAGCAGATCGGCGGCGTGGGCGCCCGCGGAGGGCGAGGGCGCCGTGAACACGCCGAGCGCGCCGAGGTGCATGGGGTGCGCGGGCGACTCGATGTTCCAGAACGCCAGGTCGAGGGGTGCCAGCAGATCATCAGCAGTCACGGGCTTGCCTCGCGCTTCGACGACGGGTGAGGCAGCAGTCAATCGCCTTCGGGCGATTACGGTCAAGCACCATCATGTTACGCACAGTAAACAACTGGTGAAAGAGAGAGTGCGTCCCTGCCGACAGGGCCTGGGGACAACTCCTAGGACACCCGCTGGCCCTTCCCGAGGGCGATCACCCCGCCCTGGGACACGGAGTACAGCTCCGCGTCCCGCTCCGGGTTGACCCCGATGGTGGCGCCGGGCGGTACCTCGACGTTCTTGTCCAGGACCGCCCCGCGCACCACCGCGCCCCGGCCGATGTGGACGTTGTCGTGCAGGACCGACCCCTGGACGACGGCACCGGGGTCGACCACGACCCCCGGGGACAGCACGGAGCGGGTGACCTGCCCCCGGATGAGGCAGCCCGCGCTGATGATCGACTCTCCGGCGATGCCGCCCGCGTTGAAGCGGGCCGGGGACAGCTGGTTGGAGTGGGTGTAGATGGGCCAGCTGCGGTTGTACAGGTTGAACGCGGGGCGCTCGGCGATCAGGTCCATGTGGGCGTCGTAGTACGCGTCGAGCGTCCCGACGTCCCGCCAGTAGCCCTGGTCGCGGGTGGTCTCGCCGGGGACGTGGTTGTCGCCGAAGTCGTACAGGCGGGCCTGGCCGCGTCGGGTGAGCTGGGGCAGGAGGGAGCCGCCCATGTCGTGCACGGAGGCCTGGTCCTCGGCGTCGCGGTGGAGCGCCTCGACGAGGGCCTTGGTGGTGAAGACGTAGTTCCCCATGGAGGCGAACACGCACTCCGGGTCGTCGGCGAGGCCCGGCGGGTCGGCGGGCTTCTCCAGGAAGCGCTCGACCGTCTGCCCGTCCGAGCCCGGGGTGATGACGCCGAAGGACGACGACTCCGCACGCGGCACCCGGATCCCGGCCACCGTGACGCCCGCCCCGCTGTCGATGTGCTGGGCGAGCATCTGGCGGGGGTCCATGCGGTAGACGTGGTCGGCCCCGAACACGGCGACGTACTCGGGCTGTTCGTCGTGGATCAGGTTCAGCGACTGGAGGATGGCGTCCGCGCTGCCGAGGTACCAGCGCGGGCCGAGCCGCTGCTGGGCCGGGACCGGGGTGATGTAGTTGCCGAGCAGGCTGGACATCCGCCAGGTGGTGGTGATGTGCCGGTCCAGCGAGTGCGACTTGTACTGCGTCAGGACGCAGATGCGCAGGATGTCGGCGTTGACGAGGTTGGACAGCACGAAGTCGACGAGCCGGTAGGTGCCGCCGAAGGTGACCGCGGGCTTCGCACGGTCCGCCGTGAGGGGCATCAGCCGTTTGCCCTCCCCGCCCGCCAGCACGATTCCGAGAACCGAAGGTCCCCCACGACGCATCGCCGCTCCCCTCACCCGAGTCGTGCACCATGGTTGCCCCGAACGGGGCGCGCTACGCCTGTTTGACGATCTCCTCGTACACCCGGACCGTGCGCCGGGCCACCGCGTCCCAGCCGAACTCGCCCACCGCGCGGACCCGTCCGGCCTCGCCCATGCGGCGCGCGGTCTCCGGGTCGCCGAGGACGGAGTCCAGCGCCCGCGTGAGACCCGCCTCGAACTCCTCGTCCCCCTCCCCAAGGGGGACCAACAGCCCGGTCGCGCCGTCCTCGACGACCTCGGGGATGCCGCCGACCCGCGAGGCCACGACGGGCGTGCCGCAGGCCATCGCCTCCAGGTTGACGATGCCGAGGGGTTCGTACACCGACGGGCAGACGAACACGGCGGCGTGCGTGAGGAGTTGGACGACCTCCGGGCGCGGCAGCATCCGCGGGATCCAGTGCACGCCGTCCCGGGCCCGGCCCAGCTCCTCGAACAGTTCGCGGAACTCCCGGTCGATCTCGGGGGTGTCGGGCGCGCCCGCGCACAGCACGACCTGGGCCGCCGGGTCGATGTCCCGGACGGCGCGCAGCAGATGGGGGACGCCCTTCTGACGGGTGATCCGGCCGACGAACAGCACGTACGGGCGGGACGGGTCGAGGCCGACGCGGGCGAGGGCGTCGGTGCCGTGGTCGGGCCGGTACAGGGCGGTGTCGATGCCGTTGTGCACGACGTGGACCCGGTCCGCGTCCAGGGCCGGGTAGCAGGCCAGGACGTCCTCGCGCATCGCGCCGGAGACCGCGATCACCGCGTCGGCGGCCTCCACGGCGGTCCGCTCGGCCCAGCCGGAGAGGGCGTACCCGCCGCCGAGCTGCTCGGCCTTCCAGGGGCGCAGGGGCTCCAGCGAGTGGGCGGTCAGCACGTGCGGGACGCCGTACAGCTCCTTGGCGAGGTGACCGGCCAGGTTGGCGTACCAGGTGTGGGAGTGGACCAGCTCGCGGCCTTCGAGGGCGGCCGCCATGGCGAGGTCGACGGAGAAGGTGCGCAGGGCGTCGTTGGCCCCGTCGAGGGCGGACCAGGGCCGGTGGCGCAGCACCCCGCCCGCCCGGTCCGCCGAGGACCCCTCGCCCCAGCAGTGCACGTCGAGGTCGACCAGACCCCGCAGCTCGCGGGCGAGGAACTCGACGTGGACGCCCGCGCCGCCGTACACGTCCGGGGGATACTCCCGGGTCAGCAGTCCCACTCGCACCCGGAACCCCCCAATCGCCGCGGCCGGTTCCCTCATGGTCACCCAGACGGGGCGCGCGGGGAAGAGCGCGGGGGGCTCGGGAAGCAGCAGTCCCCGCAGACGCCCCCGCCGGGCACCCGGTAGTAGAGGCAGCAGCTGCGGCGCCGGAAAGCGGTGCCGGTGCGGAGGCCGGTGCTCGCGAGCAGGGGGTGGGCGAACAGCTCCGCGGTCAGCGTGCGGGAGCGGGCCGCGACGTCCGTACGGCCGTGCGCCCGCGCCCACTCCCCCAGCCCGCGGGCCGCGCCGGCCAGCGCCGACGCGGCGTTGCCGCGCAGGAGCCCCGGGGCCACGGGGTGGCGGGCGCGCAGGGCCGCCGCCAGCGGTTCGAGGTGCCCGTGGAGCACCGCGTCGGCCAGGGCGCCCGCGGTGGCGGGCCGGGCCCGGACCTCCGTGAGCCACAGATCGTCCGGGGCGCTCCCGTCCGGGTCCCAGCGCAGCAGCCCCGGGTCCAGGTCGGGCAGACGGCCGTAGAGCGCGGCGCTGCCGAGCGCCACCGACCACAGCCGGGCCGCCAGTCCCTGCTGCGCGACGGAGGCGGCCGTCCGCGTCTCGGACGTGCGCAGGGCGAGGGCCACCTTGCGGACGCGGAAGGCCAGCGGATGGGCGTGGGCGTCCGGTGGTGCGGGCGGTGGGGGGTGCGGTGGGGTGTGTGGTGGTCCCTGTGGTGGGGTGTGCGGTGGCTCGGGCGCCGCCTCGTGCGACGGTCCGTGCGACGGGCCGCCGGCCGGCACGTCCGCGTAGACGCGGGCGAGCGTCGGCAGGGGCCGGGCCGGGTCCGTGGCCGCGGGGGGTGCGGTGGTGCGCAGGACGAAGAAGCCGCCGAGCCGGCGGAGGGCGGCGAGGTCGGGGTCGAGGTCCACGAGGGGCAGTAGTACCAGGGCGGGCGGCCGCGGGCGTGATCGGCCGGACACGGCGGGGTTCGGGGATCCGGAGACCGGGGGTCCGCCGACGACCGTCGGCAACCGTCGGGATCCGGTGGCATCCGGTGGTATCGGGTGGTATCGGGTGGCATCCGGCGAATATCACCCCCCTTGGGGAGGACTGTGGTCCCCTGGTACTACATCGGCAGTAGGACCCATTGAGTGCTCAGGTACGACGACGGGAACAGATCGACAAGGCATCGTGTTGAGTATGGAAGCCGACCGTTCGCCGCGCCGGGCCCTGGCCCCCCGCCTCGCGCAGAGGAGCAGCTCATGAGCGCCCTCGCGTTGTCCGTGGTCCTGTCACTCGTGTCCGCGGTCGCCTACGCGGCCGGGGCGATCGTGCAGGAGCAGGTCGCGGTCTCCTCCCCCGGCGAGCAGTACGCGCCGCTGCGCCGGCCGGCCTGGTGGGCGGCGGTGGGGCTGAACTGCCTGGGCGGGCTGCTGCACGTCGTGGCGCTCGCCTACGGTCCCCTCAGTCTGGTCCAGCCGCTGGGCGCGCTGACGATCGTGGTCGCCCTGCCGATGGCCGCCCTCTTCGTGGGCCGCAGGGCCGGGGCGACGGCCTGGCGGGGCGCCATCATGGCGACGGTGGGTCTCGCCGGTCTGCTGTCCCTGGTCGGCGCGGCCGACGCGCAGTCGCTCAGCACCCCGCAGCGGGTGGGCGCCGCGGTCGTCACCGGCGGCGCGGTGGTGGCCCTGATGGTCGCCGGGCGGGCGGCGCACCGGCACCCGGCGGTGCGCAGCATGCTGCTGGCGACCGCGTCCGGCATAGCCTTCGGCATGTCGTCGGTGTTCACCAAGACCGTCGCCGTCGACTGGACCGGTGGCGTCTCGGCGGCCGACCTCCCGTCCCTCGCCGTGATCGGCGTGCTGGCCACGGCCGGCATGCTGCTGTCGCAGGCCTCCTACCGGGGCGGCGGTCTCGCGGCCCCGCTGGCGACGCTGACCGTGGTGAACCCGGTGGTGGCGGCAGCGGTCGGCATCACGATGTTCGGCGAGACCTTCCGCTACGGCACCACGGGCACCGTGCTCGCGCTGAGCTGCGGCGTGGTGGCGGCCGGTGGCCTGATCCTCCTGACGACCGAGCGGCTCGCGGGCCCCGGGCCGGAACCCCGGCCCGAGCCGGAGCGGATGCCCGCGGCCGCGGACGGGCTGCCCGGCGGCTCCCCGGAGCCGCAGGACGCGGCGCCCCGGGAAGAGGCCGTGCGGGAGGCCCGGGCGGTCGTGCGGGAGACCCGGGCGGCGGCGGGCGAGGTCCGCGAGGGTGCGTTCGTACCGGCCCAGCCCCGGGGCGAGCCGGTGGCGGCGGCGTCCGACGACGCCGCCGAACCGCCGACCGCCGGGTACGTACCGGTCTACGGCGGCCCGTACGTCCCGATGCCCGTCCTCGTCCGGCACCGCGCACGCGTCAGATCGTGACGCCGCCGGCCCGCAGGTAGGCCACCGGATCGATGTCCGTACCGAATCCGGGCCCGGTCCGCACCTCGAAGTGCAGGTGCGGGCCCGTGCTGTTGCCCGTGGAGCCGGAGCGGCCGATGCGCTGGCCGGCGCCGACCGACTGCCCGTCCCGCACGGAGATGGCGGACAGGTGCGCGTACTGCGAGTAGCGGCCGTCGGAGTGCCGGATGACGACCTGGTAGCCGAACGAACCCTCCCAGCCGGCGCTCACCACCTTGCCCGCCGCCACGGCCTGCACGGACGTGCCGGTGGCGACGGGGAAGTCGACGCCGGTGTGGTAGCCCTTCGACCAGGAGGAGCCCGTGGCGTGGTACGGCGTGCCCGTGGCCGCGCTGACCGGGGCGACGAGGGCGTGACCGGCCGACGACTTCTTCTTCCCGGTCGCCTTCTTCTCCGCGCTCTTGCCCGCGCCGCTCTTCTGCTGCGTGCTCTTCGTCTTGCCGTCCTGCTTGCCGGTCGTCGCCTTGCCGTTCGCCGCCCCGGTGCCCGAGGAACCCTGCCGCAGCTCCAGCCGCTGGCCCGGCACGATCAGGTCGGGGTCCGCGCCGATGGTCGTCCGGTTGCCGGCGTACAGCCGCCGCCAGCCGCCGCGGACGTCCTGGTCGTCGGCGATGCCGGAGAGGGTGTCGCCGCGCACCACCGTGTACATCTCGGCGGTGCCGGCCCGTGACTGGGGGGTGGCCTGCGGCTGGACGTCCTTGAGCGAGTTCTTGGACGTCTTCCCGGCGGTTTTCCCGGCCGTCTTGCCGGCGGCCTTTCCAGCGGATGTCCCGGCGGTCTTCTTCGCCGTGCCGCCGGGGTCGATGTCGGGGGTGTCGCCGCCCCGGGTCAGTCCGGCGCGGACCGAGCAGGTGGGCCAGGCGCCGGGGCCCTGGCCGTCGAGCACCTTCTCGGCCACGGCGATCTGCTGGTCCTTGGTGGCGAGGTCGGCGCGCGGCGCGTACCGGGTGCCGCCGTACGCCTCCCAGGTGGACTGGGTGAACTGGAGCCCGCCGTAGTAGCCGTTGCCGGTGTTGATGTCCCAGTCGTTGCTCGACTCGCACGCGGCGACCTTGTCCCAGGTGCCCACGTCGGCTGCCTGCGCGGCGCCGGTTCCGATGAGCGGGAGGGCCATGCCGGCGCCGCCCGCCGTGACGGTGAGCGAGGCGCGGTTGATCCTGTTCGGCTGATACCGGCGGTGCCGGCCGCGTACGGCCATGGAGATCCCCCTCGACATGCGTCAGGAGGGGCAAAAGTAAGGGCTGTCAAGCGGCCGGGACAAGACGACTATCGGCCGCCCTGTCTCAACTCGCCCGGTACGCGCCCCCTGTTGCGCGACGGTGGGACCCAGGAGACGTGCGAGCCGGGCCCACGCCGGCCGGGACGCGCGGGGGACGGGCGCGCGCCACCGTGTCAGGACGTGCGGTCGGCCCACCGCCACGCCAGGATGGTCCGCGGCACGGGACCGGCGGGGAACGAGCAGCACGGGACCGGCGGGGAACGAGCGGCACGGGACCGGCGGGGAACGAGCGCTACGACCGGTACCACCGAGAACAGGGCACAACCGAGCAGAAGGCACCACCGAGCACAAGGCACCACCGAGCACAGGGCACCACCGCACCGAGCAGGACCACCAGGACCCCTGAGGAGCCAACAGCATGAGCACGTCAGCCCAGATCGGCGTCACGGGACTCGCGGTCATGGGCCGCAACCTCGCCCGCAACTTCGCCCGCAACGGCTACGCGGTCGCCGTGCACAACCGGACGGCGGCGCGCACGCACGCGCTGGTGAAGGAGTTCGGGCACGAGGGCGACTTCGTCGCGGCCGAGACCGCCGAGGAGTTCGTGGCGGCGCTGGAGCGGCCCCGCCGCCTGGTGATCATGGTCAAGGCCGGAGGGCCGACCGACGCGGTGATCGAGGAGTTCGCCCCGCTGCTGGAGCCCGGCGACATGATCATCGACGGGGGCAACGCGCACTTCGCCGACACCCGGCGCCGGGAGCGCGCACTGCGCGAGCGGGGCATCCACTTCGTCGGCACCGGCATCTCCGGCGGTGAGGAGGGCGCCCTGCACGGACCGAGCATCATGCCGGGCGGCTCCACGGAGTCGTACGCCTCACTGGGCCCGATGCTGGAGAGGATCTCCGCGAAGGCGGCGGACGGGGCGCCCTGTGTGACCCACGTCGGTCCCGACGGCGCCGGGCACTTCGTGAAGATGGTCCACAACGGCATCGAGTACGCGGACATGCAGCTGATCGGCGAGGCGTACCAACTGCTGCGCGACGTCGCCGGATACTCCCCCGCCGAGATCGCGGACGTCTTCCGCACCTGGAACACCGGCCGGCTCGACTCGTACCTCATCGAGATCACGGCCGAGGTGCTGTCGCACGTGGACCCGGCGACGGGGGCGCCCTTCGTGGACGTGGTGGTGGACCGGGCGGAGCAGAAGGGCACCGGGCGCTGGACCGTGCAGATCGCGCTGGACCTCGGTGTACCGGTGTCGGGCATCGCCGAGGCCGTCTTCGCGCGCTCGCTGTCGGGCCACGCGGCGCTGCGGGAGGCGTCCCGGGGGCTGGCCGGGCCGAAGCCGGCCGCGCTGGACCGGGCCGAGGCACAGGCCTTCGCGGACCGGGTGGAGCAGGCGCTGTACGCCTCGAAGATCGTGTCGTACACACAGGGCTTCCACGAGATCGCCGCGGGCGGCGACGAGTACGGCTGGGACATCGACCTCGGGGGTGTCGCCGCGATCTGGCGGGGCGGCTGCATCATCCGGGCGGCCTTCCTCGACCGGATCCGCGCCGCGTACGACGCGCGGCCGGACCTGCCCAGCCTGCTGTCGGACGAGACGTTCGCCGCGGAGATCGCCGCGGCGCAGGACGCGTGGCGCGAGGTGCTGGTGTCCGCGACGCTCCAGGGCGTGCCCGCGCCGGGGTTCGCCGCGGCGCTCGCCTACTACGACGCGCTGCGCGCCGAGCGGCTGCCCGCGGCCCTCACCCAGGGGCAGCGGGACTTCTTCGGGGCGCACACGTACCGGAGGGTGGACCGGGACGGGGCGTTCCACACCCTGTGGGGCGGGGACCGGTCGGAGGTGCCGGCGTAGGCGCCCGACGGGCGTTCACGCCGTGTTCGGCGGGGGCGCGGCTGCCTGCGCCCCCGCCGTCCGCGGCCGTTCCGCCTACCGCCTTCCGGTCAGCTCAGCGGCGGTCCCGGTTCCGGGGCGGGGACCGGCTCGGGGCCCGGCGGGATCGGGGACGGGGAGGGTTCCGGGGGCGGGCCCGGGTGGGGTGGGGCCGGGGAGGGAGTGGGGTCGGGATACGGCGGAACCGGCGCCGGGGTGGGGTCCGGGCCCGGCGGCGGCTCGGGGGGCGGGACCGGAGTGGGATAGGGGTCCGGAGCCGGTGTCGGCGGGGGCTGTACGGGGTCGGGCTGCGGGCTGGTCATGGTGTCCTCACGTCCTCCGGCCAGTGGTGCAGCGTGGCGCTGGACTACTGCTCCGCGTACCCGGAGGGCGCGCGGACAGTCACCCGCCGGTGGCAGCGGGTGCGTCCGCCGGGGACTGCGCGCCGGCGCCCTCGTCCCCCCGCGCCGCCCGCGCTCCCGCCGCCAGCCCCGAGCGGGGGCTGCTCAGCACCGGTACCGGGGTCCGCGTGAGCCGCTGGGCCGGGGCCATGGAGCCCTGGGCGAGGAGGACGGCGTCGGCGTCCTCGACCGCGTCGGCCGCGTCGGCGACGAGGCGGGCGCAGCCCTCCGTGTCGCCGGCCGCGAACCGGGACCAGGCGCCGTCGACGAGGACCGTGCGGACGTGCACGGCGCGTTCCGCGCGGCGGGCCTCCTCCCTGAGCAGCCCGACGGTCGGCTCGAAGGTGCTCTCCACGGTCGCGAGGACGACGACGCGCGGACCGGCGGCGACCGCCGCGGCGGCCATCGGCCGGTCGGTGCGCACCACCGGCACCGGCGCCCCTGCCGCCTCCGCCACCGCGCCGAGGGTCGAGCAGGTGCAGAGCACCGCCCGTGCCCCGTCGGCGACGGCCCGGTCGAGCACGGCCCGTACGTCGGCGGCGACCGCGTCGGGACCGTGCGAACGGGCCCGGGACAGCAGGTCCTCGTCGACGAAGTGCCGCAGTTCCAGGCCCGGGTGGTCCTCGTCGCGCAGGGCCTCGAAGACGGGGACGTGGAGCGGCGAGGTGTGCAGGAGGGCCAGCACCCTCAGAACCGCCCGGGGTGCGCGCGCAGCCAGTCCTTGGCCGCGGCGAGCAGCGCGGGGTCGGCCGCCGGCGCCTCCTCGGGGTGACGCTCGGCCCACTTCACGACGTAGGGGCACAGCGGCGCGACCGGTGTCTCCTCGCGTGCGGCGAGGAGGTACAGCTCACGGGCGAGGGAGCCCGCGATGCCCTGGCCCTCGTGGGCCGGTTCGACGATGGTGTGCACCGGGACCAGGGCGCGGCCGGGCGACTCGAGCACGAAGTACTCGATGCGGCCGACCACGTCGCCGCCCTCGTCGAGGGCTTCGAGACGGCCGGCCGCCCGGTCGTCGCGGATCCGGATGTCGCTCATGGTCACGCTCCTGGGGCGAGGGCTGGGGATGCGTCGGGTACCGCGGGTGAGGTGAGTGCGCCGGGACGGTCAGACCGACACGGCCTGCGGGCTGCGCTCCTGGTCGGAGCCCGGTACCGGCTCGGCGGGGTCGGCACCCAGGCTCACGATGCGGTTGTCGCGGTCCACGTGCACGACCCTGGGCCGCAGGGTCCGTGCCTCGGCGTCGGTCACCTGAGCGTAGCTGATGATGATCACCAGGTCTCCGGGGTGCACGAGGTGGGCGGCGGCCCCGTTGATCCCCACGACACCCGAGCCGCGCTCGCCCTCGATGACGTACGTCTCCAGCCGCGCCCCGTTGGTGATGTCCACGATGTGGACCAGTTCACCGGGCAGCAGGTCGGCGGCGTCCAGCAGGTCGGCGTCGATGGTCACCGATCCCACGTAGTGCAGGTCGGCCTGGGTGACGGTGGCGCGGTGGATCTTGGACTTGAACAGAGTACGCAGCACTTTGGACTCCTGGTAGACAGCTCCCTGCCGGCCTTCTGCAGGTCAGGGGCGTTGTGCACTGTACTCCGGCACTCGTCGGACGCGAAGACTCCGAGGGACGTCGATGTCACTCGGGCAGGAAGGAGAACACCGCAGGTGGTACGTCGAAGCCAGAGCAGCAACCCCCGTTCGGTCGTCGCCCTCACCGCGGGTACGGACTGGGGCACCCGCGCCGCCGCGCAGCGGCGGAGCAGCGGGGCCGAGGCCCCCATACCCAAGCGACAGCCCGCGAAGATCAAGGCCCTGCAACAGGCCATCGGGGTGGCTCGCCTCGCGATCAACAACAAGCGTTGGCATGCGGCGCGTTACGCGCTCAGCCGGGCCCGCGCCCTCACCGACGCCCTCCCCGCCGACGTGGCCACCCAGGAACGCGACCAGCTCTCCGCGCTTCGCAAGAAATACGCCGCACGTGACACCCCGGCCGCAAAGATCGCCAGGAAGGCGAAGGCGGCACCTGCCAAGCAGACGGGCGGCAAGAAGCCCATCCCGGAGAAGTCCACGGCGAAGAAGGCCGCACAGGAACCGAAGCCCTCGCCTGTGCGTGACCTCAGTGACCGTTTCATCAACCGCACGGCCCTCGGCTATGGGCCGACCGACAAGGCCTAACACTCCAGGAAGGCTTGCTTCCCCGCCCCCAGCACCACCCCGCCTCAATTACTCCCGAGGAGCGCCCATGGAACCACGCGGCTACCGCATGGTGGTCTCGACCGAGCTCGACTACGTCGAAGCATGCGGCATCGCAGAGCGGCAACTGCTCGATTGGATTCGCAGCAAGGCGTACGACCCGTCCGGGCTGGACGAGGGGCGGACCGAGATCGCCCCGCACGCCACCCTCGACCGCGACTCGGAAGGCGGCCGCAAGGGCGCCTACAGCCGCTGGCGCATGCGCGAGACACCCTCCGCCACCTCCGGCACCTGGCAGTCGACGCTGATCGTGCGTTCAGGTCTCGCCGAGGACGAGGGCCGCACCTGGTTACAGGTCGACATCGAGCACCAGCCGGCCCGCGAGGGCGGCGTTCCCAAACGCGCCAACACACCGAACATCGTCCGTTCCCTCCTGGAGGCACTGGAGGCGCGTGACGCACAGGCCGATGTCACCGCCGCGCCCGTGTTCGTCGAGACCGAAGACGTCGACGACACCATCGAGGAGCTGTGCGACAGCGGCCGGCGGATGCCCGTCGTCATCGCCACGGTGCCGTACGGGAAAGACCCCGACGACTGGTCACGAGGGGTCGTCGAACCTCTCTTCCGCAACTTGCACGGACTGGCCGTGCTGTACGTGCTCACGCCGGAAGCACAGTCCAAGTTCAACGATGCGCTGGAGTACCACCCCGTGTTCGGCGGTGGCGTCCGCACCTACCTGCCCGGACTCGACCCGGCATGGAAGCCCGACGCCCAACGTCACCCCGTGATGTCGCGCCGCACCATCGAGGCCGACCCCCTCCGCGCCGCCTCCATACTCGCGGCCCTCCCCCAACGGCTCTCCTCCCGACAACCGTTGCCCGCCGCCCTGCTCGGCATCCCGCGACAGCGCACCCGCCCCCGCTCGGCGCCGGACGGCACCGACCTCGTTCAGCTCCGCTCCGACAAGGCGACCCTGACCGCCCTGTTGGACGAGGCGGAGCGTGCGGAATCGATGCGGGTCGACGAGATCAACGGCCTTTACGCGGAGCTCGCGAAGGCAGAACAGGCCAGCGACGAACTGCGCGGCGAGAACGAGGAACTGTACGACAGGGTCCAGGAATCCCAGCGACTCATTCGCTTCCTGCGTGAACAATTGCAGGAGAACGGGCAGTTCGCCGTCGCCCACACGCCGGCCGTCGCCGCGGGCATCAGCTACCCGACGACCTTCTCGGAGCTGCTGGACCGTCTGGACGAGCTGCCCGGCATCTCGTTCACCGGCAGCGCCAAGATCACCCGGTCTCTCGACAGCCAGTCGGTGGACAACTGGCTGTACGTCGCCTGGGACGGCCTACTGGCCCTGGACCACTTCGCTCGGTCCTCCGCCGACGGCGCGGTCTCGGGTGATTTCCTGAGCTGGTGCAAGTCCGACGCCTCCAGCGCCTTCCCCTTCCCGGCGGCCAAGGTGGCCATGCGCGAGTCGGACACGGTCGCCCGTAAAACGAAACTGCGCAGCGAGCGCATGCTTCCGGTACCGGACGATGTGGACCCCGACCGACGGGTCTTCATGCAGGCCCACTTGAAGATAGGCGGAGGCAACACGATCGCCCCGCGCCTTCACTTCTACGACGACTGCCCCCGCTCGGGGAAGGTGTATGTCGGCTACCTCGGCCCGCACCTGCGCAACACCCTCACCTGAAGCCTCCGCACCGAAGAGGGTGTGCCCTCAGCCGCTCCGAACTCGGACGCGGCGAACGGCACACCCTCGGTCGCTCAGCGCTCCGACGCGAACCGCACGAACTGCCCCCAGCCTTCGCGGCCGACGGC
This sequence comes from Streptomyces sp. NPDC003247, assembly GCF_042888135.1. NCBI lineage: Bacteria > Bacillati > Actinomycetota > Actinomycetes > Kitasatosporales > Streptomycetaceae > Streptomyces > Streptomyces sp. NPDC003247. Next base: position 91,536 of record NZ_JBIAPF010000005.1, on the reverse strand, counting down.
GAAGGCCAGGCGGGTCACGTCCTTGGAATCCCGTACGTGTACGGCCTGTTCGGCGATCGCGACCTCCACGCAGTCGTCCCCCTGGGTGCCGCTGTAACTGGACTTGAACCAGGCGAGTTCCGATGTACCGCTACTCATAGCTCTCCTCGCAGTCGCTCCAGCAGGTCCCGCGATTCCTTGGGGTTGAGGGCCTGCGAGCGCAGTGTGTCATAGCGTCGGCAGAGCAGGCTCACTTCTTTCGGGTCGGAGATCAGCCGCCCGTTCTGCTGCCCCTCGGAGTAGCCAAGCCGCCTTCCCTCCGGAGATTCCAAAATGCGCACGGGCCCGTCCAAGCACCCATGGAACTCCAGCTCCAGCGGGACCACTTGCAACGTCACGTTGCGCGGCGCGGTGAGCGCAAGCACATGGTCCAGCATGCTCGCCTGCACCTGCGCTCCACCCAGCCCCCGTCGGAGAACCGACTCCTCCACGATGAAGCCGAACGGCACGGTCGGCCGGTCCCGCATTATCGTCTGCCGCTCCATTCGGGCGGCGACCTGAGCCTCCGCCTGCTCATCGGTCAGCAGCGGGATGCTGTTGTCGAACACCGCCCGCGCATACGCCTCCGACTGCAACAACCCCGGCACGAGCCGGCACTCGTACGTGCACAGGCTCACCGCCTCCCGCTCCAGCCGTGCCCACCGCCGGAACCAGGCCGCGAGCCCTGCCTCGCCTCGCGTCAGGTGCCGGGCTGCCTTCCGCAGCGCGCCTGTGTTGCCGAGAGCTTCCTCCGCGCGCTCGACGAACGTCTCGTCCGGCATCCGGCGTCCCAACTCAACCGACTCCACGGTGTGCTTGGAGTACTGGACCCGGACTCCGAAGTCGACCCGGCTGAGGCCCGCGTGCTCGCGCAGCGCTTGGACGAAGGCGCCGAACGTGCGCAGGCTGTCGGACGGGTGGGGTTCTCGTTCGTACTCCCCCGCCGGAACCACCCGCTCACCGACGGCCCCGGCCGCCTCCCCCTCGACTCGGACGTGCTCCATCCGCAGCCCCTTTCCCTCCGTACCGCGCCGCGACGGCTCCTCTCACCGCCCGCACTCAAGGGCCAGAGTGAAGGAGAACCTGTCGTACCGTCCACTCTCCGTGGCCGTACGCTAACTTTGCGTACGGGGTGTGGTGCTCGCCCTCAGCCACATCCGGCCGCCAATCTGGCGTCGTGGACCTGCCCCTCCACCCCGTCGGCCGGGCCGGGTCCGGGGCACCTGGGACGAGCCGAAGCAGGCGGCGGCCTGGCTCGGCGAACAACTGGCCGCGTGCGCCTACCGGTTCGCGTCGGAGGGCGACCGCGACACCGCGCGCCTGTCCCGCCTGGTGGACGCGGCCGCCGCAGACCTGGGCTCGGGCGCCGACGTGTCGTACGGCCACTACCTCGAACGCCCCACGTACCTCTCCCTGGCCGTGGTGACCCGCTCCCCGAACCGCGCCCTCCCCGAACTCCCCTGCCCGGGCGTGTAGCCGAGGACGGCCGGGGCACGCGGCCTCACCGCGCGGTCGGGCCGCTCGTACGCCTTCCCGAGCGGCCCGGCCGGGCAGATCGCCGGACTGTCGCCGGCCTCTGGAGCAAGGTGTGTCAGTGGTGTCCCTCGGCGAGCGGGTCGCCGGCCTTCTTGACGACCTTGGCGATCCAGGCCATCGCCTCCGGCACGTCGTAGTTGCCGGCATGCGGCTGGTTCCACGCCAGTTGGAAGTTCACGTCCTTGACCTGCTGGTCCGCCTCCAGCGCCCGGTCGAGGTTGATCCCGATGATGAACGAGGTGTCCCGGTCCCGGGTGCCGTTGCGGACGTACCAGTTCGGCGCGGTGTCGGCGTCCTCGGTGCCGACGAAGTCCATCGGATTGATCAGATGGAGCTGGTCGTCAACGGTGGTGCTCTTCTTGGCGAGGTACTGCTTCCAGGTCAGCCCGGTGTCGTCCAGGCCGCTGCCGTCCCCGGCGACGTCGTTGTTGTTCCAGCTGAACTCGGTGTAGTTCAGGTACTTCTGGGTGTACGGGCCGAAGAGGTTCGTCTCGGTGCCGCTCGTGGTGTTGCCGTACACGCCCACCGCGTCGAACGCCGGCGTCGTCTTCAGCGTGGCCTGGGTCGCGACGAACTTCAGGTACTTCGCCATGTCGACCGACCGCACCTTGTCGGCCGCGTTGTCGACGTCGATCCAGTCGTTGACATACGACTTCGTGGTGGAGCCGCCGGCACCGCCGGACGCGACGACGAAGTTCTCGCCCAGCGCCGGGATCGTGTGGGCGGCGTCGGCCTTGAGGTACGCCTCCGCCGAGCGGATGACCTCCTTCTTGATGGTGGTCAGCATGGTGGCGGCGGTCAGTTCGGAGCCGTCCGGGTTGCGCAGGCCGAGGCTCTCCTCGTACGCCGGGAACCCGGCCGCGATCTCCGCCGCGTCCTCGGCCTGGGCGTTCGAGCCGGTCGCGTCCCGGGTGCCGAGCACGTTGTACAGCCACTCGTAGGCGACATCCGCGTTGCCGAGATCCGTGATGGGGCAGTACGCGTTGACCGCGAACACGTCGTCGCGCAGAGTGCTGCGGCCCTTGGAGTCGATTCCGGCCGCACCGATCGCGGCGAGGTAGGAGTCGTACTCGCTGTCGTTGCCGGAGGCGCCGAGGATGGACGACAGCGCACCGCCACCGCTGGTGCCGTTCACGACGATCCGCTCGGCACTGCCCGGCATCATGGCGTCATTGAGGCGCAGGTAGCGCACCGCGGCCTTGGCATCGACCACCGCGGAGGGGGCCTTGCCCGGCGATGATCCGTCGGCACCGACCAGTCCCCGGCTGCGGCTGGCGACGTCGACGAACACGTAACCGGCCTTCAGCGCCGCGCCGACATTGCTGGTCGAACTGTCGTAGGTGCCACCGGCGGTCACGCTCGCCTTGATGTAACTGGCCATCCAGCCGCCGTTGTTCACGGCGAAGTAGACGGGCGCCCGCTGGTCGCCGACGGCGCTCTCGGGCACGAAGACGTTCATGCTCTGGTAGCCGCACCGGGTGTTGCCGATGGTGGTGCTGCCGGATATCCCGGACTGCTGAGCGGCGGCCTCGACCGGGTCGGCGACGTAGCAGAGTTCCTTGTACCAGCGCACGTTCACCGACTGACCGTCGACCGTGACGGTGATCGTCGTGTAGGCGCTCTTGTCGAACGCCAGTGCCGCGTCCTGCGGATCCACGACATGGTCGCGCTCGTGCGAGGTGGACGCGACCGCGAAGGAGGCCGGCGTCACGACCGCTGTCAGGGCGAGGGAGCCGATGATCGCCATCCCTCGCAGGAGGCGCTTGCGGGCCGGGGCTCGCCCCTCCCGGATTCCCGTGGAATGTACTGCGTCGCGTCCGGAGGACGCCGAGAGCCGCTGCATGGGGTCTCCCTCGTTGGGGCACCAGGTGCCTCGCCGATGCCTCAGGATCAAGGCGTGACGCACGCTACAAGATTGTTAACAATACGCACATAGATTTCGCGAACAATTTTGTTGACGATAGTCGGGACAGTTCTGGGCCTGGGCGGAGGGACTGGGAGGAGGGGCCAGCGGTGAACAGGACGAAGCCGGCGATCTCGTCCGGGTGGCCCGGCGGGCACCGTGAGCGGTGCCCGCGGCCGTCGTCGGACGAGCCCGTCACCGCCCCTTCGCGGGCTGGTAGCGCAGGCCGTACCCGCGCTCGTACAGCGGGTGTGCCGTGTCGTCGGGAACGTCACCGAGTTGCGCCTCCACCTCCTCCTGGGAGGACGGCAGTTCGAAGGGCAGCTCGCCGCCCGGACTGCGCCTGCCGAAGACGGTGTCGAGCAGCACGCCGTCGGAGACCCCGAAGTTGGCCAGGACGGCGTCGGCGGTGCGTGCCACGTCGGTGAGGACGAGCGGCCGGTCCAGTTTGGGGACCGCGACGGTCGGGACACCGCTGCTCGCGGCCTTCTCGAGGGCCTGGTAGCCGGGCTCGGAACCGCTGAACTCCAGGCCCGTGAGGTCGGGTCCGCCCCTCGGGTCGGCGAGTCGCACCAGGGCCAGATCGGCGTCGGCCGGGTCGTCGACCACGTTCAGGCCACGGGCCTCGGCCTCGTCGGCGGAGACTCCGTAGAGGTACACGTCACGGACGTCGCCCCGGCTCGCGGGCAGTGTCCGGCCGTCGTTCTTCAGCAGGGTGAGCGAGTCGGCCTGCGCCTGGTCCCCGACGGCCTGGAAGGAGGCGTTGCCGACGAGACGGCCGGCGGCCTCCTCGTCCACGTACGGGTTCTCGAACAGGCCCAGGCGGAACTTCTGTTCCAGCACGCGCCGGGCGGCCTCGTCCACCCTCTTCCCGGTGACCAGGTTCTGCCGGACGGCCTGGACCACGTAGGAGGGCTGGTCGCTGCCGCCGATCTGGTCGACGCCGGCGTTCAGGGTGAGCGCGGTGCGCTCGAGGACGGTCCGGCTCTCCGCGCCCCACGGCATGCCGACGCCCCACGGTCCGATGAAGGACGCCGGCGGCCGGGTGTTCCGGCACTGCTCGGGGCAGTCGCCGGTGATGCCCCAGTCGGAGACGACGACCCCGTCGAAGCCGTAGGTGCCCCGCAGCAGGTCCTTCAGCAGGTACGAGTTGAAGCCCGCCCCCACCTGCTCCAGCTCGTGTCCCTTGTACGTCAGGTCCTTGAGGATGGAGTACGTGGGCATGATGCCGGAGGTGTTCGCGGCGAACGCGCCCTGGAACGGCGTGATGTGGTCCTGGAAGTTCCCGCCCGGGAAAGCGGCGTAGCGGCCGTAGTAGTAGTGGCTGTCGTATCCGTTCTCCTGGGCTCCGTAGCCCACCCAGTGCTTGGTGACGGTGGCGACGCCGTCCGTCGCCGGCCCCTCGGCACCGCCCTGCATGCCCTTGACGTAGGCGTTCACCTGTCGCGCGGCGTCCTGCGGATCGGAACCGAAGGTGCCGCTGATCCTGGTCCAGCGGGGCTCGGTGGCGAGGTCCGCCTGCGGTGACAGCGCCTCGGTGATGCCGACGGCGCGGTACTCGCGACGGATGATGTCGCCCAGTTGCCGCGTGAGTCGGGGGTTGTCCGCCGCGGCGATGCCGATGGCGTCGGGCAGGGCGGTCGTACCGGATCCGGCGACGGTCTGGCCCTCGACCACCGAGAAGCCGTTGCGCGGATCGGTGGAGATCACCACGGGGATGCCGAGCCGTTGCTTCTCGGCGATCGCCTGCACGCTGTTGCCGGCCGCGGCGACCTTCTCGGGGTCCTTCGACAGGCGCGTGATGGCGGTGGTGACGTGGCGGTCGCCGACGAGTGCGGTCGTCCCGGCCGTGTCGTAGCCGTCACCCGAGACGGGGAGGGTGCCGTGCACCAGGAGTCCGGCCTTCTCCTCCAGGGTCATACGGGACAGCAGGTCCCGGGCGCGCTCGGTGTCGCTCAGGCGCCAGTCCTCGTAGGGGGTGAGCCGGCCGTTGCGGTCCAGGTCGCGGAAGCGGATGCCGTCCTGGCCGAGGATCGGTACGTCCCGTGTACCGAGGCGGGGCTGCGCGGACGCACGTCCGTGGGCGGCGGCCGGCGGGGTGTGCACGCTCGCCTGGGCCATGAGCGCGGCGACGGTGGCGAGGGCGGCTCCCACGGACAGCCGTCTCCGGCCGGCCGTGGTGTGAATACGTGAACGCATGGGTTCCTCTCCGTCGAGGTCCATCTGAGCGCGTACGACAGCCTCCTGGCAGCGGCGACAGGCGTGGGGAACGGAGGAGGCCGGAGGACGACGCCTTCATGCTGTGAATCGACACGTCACTGAAGCGCCTTCAACGTAGGATCACTGTGCAGGTATGACAAGAGGTGTGACGTCGTCAGTGACCCGGCGAGTTCAACTCATGTCGCCGTGGGCCGTTCGACGGCGCGCGTCGTCGCCTTCCCTCGGTGCCTCCGGCCGCGGATGACATCAGCCGGCCTGCCCGTGCCCGCCCCTCAGATCGCGGAGGCGGGCACCGGGAACAGCGTGCAGCTGGTCGTGGCGTGGGTCGGCAGGACTCCTGTGTGTCGAGGTTCCACGGCCGTGGGGCCGGAGGGCGCCGCCGCGCGGAAGGGCGGTGATCCGGACCGGGCGCCGGCCGGCGAGGGGGCAGCGCCCCCGGACGGTGCGGGAGGTGCGGGCCGGCTGTCAGCCGGCGTGCCCGTGGGCCCTTTCCGTCGCCGTTCCGCTCCATGCGCCGTCGGCCTCCCGGCCGTTCCGGCGCAGGCGCACCTCGACGTGTCCGTCGCGGATGCGGGTGTCGAAGGCGGGCTGGGGTGCGGTGGCGGGGCCGCGCACGTTCCAGCCGTCCGAGAGGCGGAACACGCTGCCGTGCCACGGGCATCGGACGCACCCGTCGGCGACCGTGCCCTCCGACAGCGGACCCGCGAGATGGCTGCACCGTTCGGCCAGGGCGTGGACCGTCCCGCCGGATTCGCGGACGACCAGGACCGGCACGTCGTCCACGACGCGCCGTACGGGCTGCCCGGCCGGGAACTCGGAGACGCCGCCGACCCGGTGCCAGACGTCCCGGACCACGTGCGGGACCTCTTCGGCGTGGTTGGCGCCGGACGCCTGCCGGTAGGCCAGGTGCCCGCCCAGCAGGCCGCCCAGCCCGACCGCCGTCAGGCCCAGGAAGCCGTACGTCCGGCCGGCTCCCGTACGTCCCCCGAGGCGGTGGGCGAGGGAGGTCGCGTACAGTCCCACGGCCGCGCCGTTCGCCAGGGCGTGCACCAGGCCCACGCGGGCCTGCTCGCGGTGCAGTTCCGCCCAGTCCACGGCGCCCGCCAGCGCGGCGGGTACGGCCGCGGCCAGGCCGACGCCCACGAGCAGGCCCGCCTCGCGGGAACGGCCGGGCCGCAGGTCCAGCACGGCCGCGGACAGCCAGCTGCCGACCGGCACCTGCACCATCAGCGGATGCACCGGGTGCCCCAGCCACCTGCCGTGCAGCACGTCCCGGCCGCGCCCCAGCGGCAGGGAGCGGACTCCCGTCCGAAGGGCGTCGATCAGCGGATCGGCCCGTGGATCCCGTTCCAGACGGTCCAGGAGCCACAGCATCCGGTTCTGCTTCATCCGGCGGCGACGTCTCGTTGCGCTCATGCGCCGCCGGGTTCCACACCCGCACGTCCGGCAAACGGCGGGGCCGGTTCGAACCGCTGGAGCGGGGCGGGGCGTCCGTCGACGCATGGCGACCAGGACCACGCGGCTGAGCACGCTGGCGATCCCCGAAGTACGGTGCGCCGAGGGCATCGCCCCGTCCTGCACGGCCCTGGCGACCGACCCACCGCGTAGGTATGGTGAGCCAAACCTAACTTGCACGCTCTCGCTTCAGTCCCTGTGAGCCGACACGAGTCCGCTCACCGCTCCGGCATCGCCGGAAAGGATGGCCGAGTGAGTACCGAGCGGGATCTGGCCGGACGGCTCGCCCTGGTGACCGGGGCGGCCCGGGGTATCGGCGCCGCCGTGGTCGAGGTGCTGGCCGAACGCGGGGCGCGCGTCCTCGCCACCGACGTCGACGCACCCGCCGCCGAGGCGCTGGCCGTGCGGTACGGGGACCGGGTCGTCGCCCGCGCCCTCGACGTCACCGACGCCACGGCGGTGGAGGACGCCGTCGCCGAGACCGAGCGCAGCCTCGGCCCGCTGGACATCGTGGTCAACGTGGCCGGCATCCTGCGGGGAGCGGCCGTGGTCGAGCTGGACGACGCGGACTGGGCCGCCGTGTTCGCCGTCAACACCGACGGCGTCTTCCACGTCTCCCGCGCGGCGGCCCGCCGTATGACGTCGCGGGGCCGGGGCAGCATCGTCACCGTCGCCTCGAACGCGGCCGGCGTCCCGCGCAGCGGCATGGCCGCCTACGCCGCGTCCAAGGCCGCCGCCGTGATGTTCACCAAGTGCCTGGGGCTGGAGGTCGCCCGGCACGGGGTGCGCTGCAACACCGTGTCCCCCGGCTCGACCCTGACCGACATGCAGCGCGCCCTGTGGGAGAGGTCCCCCGGTGGCGCGGAGGCGGGCCGGCGGGCCGTCCTCGACGGCGACCCGGACGCGTACCGCACCGGCATTCCCCTGGGGCGGATCGCCGAGCCGGTCGACGTAGCGCACGCCGTCGCGTTCCTCGTCTCCGACCGCGCCCGTCACATCACCCTGCACGACCTGTACGTCGACGGCGGCGCCACCCTCCGCGCCTGACCGCCCCGCTGGAGTGCCGCCGAGTTCCGTTCCCTCGTACCGTCCTGGACCCTGTGGGAGTCTCGCCGTGACCGTCGACCCGACATCCGTCCGCCCCGGCCCGTCCGCCGCCCGGCCCGAGGCCGCCGACGCGCTCACCCCGGGCGTGGACGCGCCCACCTGGCCGGCCGACTTCGCGCGGCGCTACCGTGCGGCCGGTCACTGGCGCGGTGAGACCTTCGGCGGCATGCTGCGTGCCCGCGCCGCCGCCCATCCCGACCGCCTGGCCCTTGTCGACCCCGCGCCCGAACGTCGCACGTGGACCTACCTGGAGCTGGACGAGCGGGCCGACCGGCTGGCCGCCGGGTTCGCCGCCCGCGGCATCGGGCGCGGCGACCGGGTCGTCGTGCAGCTGCCGAACACCGGCGAGTTCGTCGAGGTCGTCTTCGCGCTGTTCCGCATCGGCGCCCTGCCCGTCTACGCACTGCCCGCGCACCGGGACACCGAGATCGGCTACTTCTGCTCCTTCACCGAGGCCGTCGCCTACGTCGTCCCCGACGTCCACGCCGGCTTCGACCACCGCGCCCTCGCCTCCCTGGTCCGGGCGCGTACCCCCGGCCTGAAGCACGTGTTCGTCGTCGGCGACCCGGGCGAGCACACGGCGCTGTCCCACGTACCGTGCGACCCGGGGCAGCGGCCGTTCGCCGGACCGGAGCCGCACGAGCTGGCGTTCCTCCAGCTGTCGGGCGGGACGACGGGCGTGCCCAAGCTGATCCCGCGCACCCACGACGACTACGCCTACTCGCTGCGGGGATCGAACGAGATCTGCGGTGTCGACGCGGACACCCGCTTCCTCGTCACCCTGCCCGCCGCCCACAACTTCCCCATGAGCTCACCCGGCTGGCTGGGCGTGCTGCACGCCGGCGGCACCGTGGTGATGTGCCCGAGGCCCGACCCGGCGACCGCCTTCCCGCTCATCGAGAGCGAGCGGATCACCATGACCGGGCTGGTGCCCCCGCTCGCCCTGGTCTGGACGGACGCGGCGGCACGCGGTGGGCACGACCTGTCCAGCCTGGAGCTGGTCCTGGTCGGCGGCGCCAAATACAGCGAACAGGCAGCCCGCCGCCTGGAACCCGCCCTCGGGTGCCGGCTGATGCAGGTCTTCGGCATGGCCGAAGGCCTCGTCAACTACACACGGCTGGACGACGACCCGGAGACGGTGGTCACCACACAAGGCCGGCCCATCTCCCCCGACGACGAGATCCGCATCGTCGACGACACCGGGACCGAGGTCCCCGACGGCGCCTTCGGCCACCTGCTCACCCGCGGCCCCTACACCATCCGCGGCTACTGGCGCGCCCCCGAGCACAACGCCCGCTCCTTCACCCAGGACGGCTACTACCGCACCGGCGACATCGTCCGCCGCACCCCCACCGGACACCTCGTCGTCGAAGGCCGCGCCAAGGACCAGATCAACCGCGGCGGCGAGAAGATCGCCCCCGAAGAAGTCGAGAACGTCATCCTCGCCCACCCCGCCGTCCACGACGCCTCCGTCGTCGCCGTACCCGACGAGTTCCTCGGCGAGCGCACCCTCGCCCATGTGATCCTGCGCGAGGGCGCCGGGCCGCTGAAGGCCTCCGCCCTCAAGGCCTTCGTCCGCGAGCGCGGCATCGCCGCCTACAAGGTCCCCGACCTCGTCGAGTTCGTCGACGCCTTCCCGCAGACCGGCGTCGGCAAGGTCAGCAAGAAGGGTCTGCGGTCCGCCGCCGAGCAGCGTGCGCAGGCCGGTCCGCGCACGGCGCTCCCGCCCGTCACCGCCTACCCGCTCCCGACCGCCGCCGAGTTGCCCGTCAACCGGGTGTCGTGGACCGTGGACCCGGCCCGCGCCGTCCTGCTCGTGCACGACCTCCAGCAGCACTTCCTGGCCGCCTTCCCCGCCGACGAGCAGCCACTGACCGGCATGCTCGCCAACACCGCACGGCTGCTGACGGCGGCCCGCCGACTCGGCGTGCCCGTCGTCTACTCCGCCCAGCGCGGCGGCCAGACCCCCGAAGAACGCGGACTCCAGCTCGACTTCTGGGGCCCCGGCGTCGCCGACGACCCCCAAGCACTCGCCATGCCCGCCCCGGTCGCACCCCAGCCCGGCGACACCCTGCTGACCAAATGGAAGTACAGCGCGTTCACCCGCACCGACCTCGAAGAACAAATCCGCGGCCGAGGCCGCGACCAACTGGTGATCGTCGGCGTGTACGCGCACATCGGCGTCATGACCACCGCGTGCGACGCATGGTCACGGGACATCCAGGCCTTCGTCGTCGCCGACGCCGTCGCCGACTTCACCCGCGACGACCACGACACGGCCCTGCGCTGGACCGCCGGCCGCTGCGCGGTCGTCACCACCACCGACACCGTCTTCGGGGAGGCCTGACGCGCCGTGCAGTCGGCTCGACGCATCGCCCGGACCGCCACGCGCCGCACCAGGGGCGTCCGACCCCGGTTCGGTGGCGGACCGGCACCGGAGGAGTCTCCGCTCCTCACCCCAAGTCCTCTGCTTCAAGGGCAAGTTGGGCAGGTCACGGGGTGCGGAGTGGCCGATTGTCGACAGCCCCCTCCCCCATTCAGGAAAGTTAGGCTAACCTAACTTCCCGATCGAGGTCGCCACGGCCGTCGGTCCCATGCCTCACGAGTTCCGGCACCTTTCCGCTCCTCGGCCCGACCGGCGGCCGAGGACGCTCCAGCTCAGCGAGACGCCGTCCCTCACGCACGGTCCTGGCCCACACGGTCCCGGCCACACGGTCCCGCGCGTCCGGGACGGCGGCCATCTGTGAGAACAGCTCCCCACGACCACCCGCCTCAGGCCCCAGTTCCAGGGAGACATCACATGACCACGCCCGAGCGCGCTTCCGGCACCGGTACGGGCACCTCCGCCGAGTCCTTCGACGTCGTCGTGGTCGGCGGCGGCCCCGGCGGCTCCACCACGGCCGCCCTGGTCGCGATGGCAGGCCACCGCGTGCTGCTGCTGGAGAAGGAGTCCTTCCCCCGCCACCAGATCGGCGAGTCGCTGCTCCCGGCGACGATCCACGGGATCTGCCGCTTCCTCGGCGTCCACGAGGAGATGGAGAAGGCCGGGTTCATGCCCAAGCGCGGCGGGACGTTCCGCTGGGGCTCCAACCCCGAACCCTGGAACTTCCTGTTCGCCTACTCCCCCCTGATGTCCGGCCCCGCCTCCACGGCCTACCAGGTCGAGCGGATGAAGTTCGACAAGATCCTGCTCGACAACGCCCGCCGGCTCGGCGTCGACGTGCGCGAACAGTGCACGGCCGTGGCGACGCTGACCGAGGGCGAGCGCGTCACGGGCCTGCGCTGGACGGACCGCGACGGCCACCCCCACGAGGCCTCGGCGCGGTACGTGGTCGACGCCTCCGGCAGCAACAGCAAGCTCGCCCGCACGGTCGGCAGGCGCACCTACTCCGACTTCTTCCGCAACGTGGCCCTCTACGGCTACTACGAGGGCGGCAAGCGCCTGCCCGGACCCGACGCCGGCAACATCCTGTGCTGCGCCTGGGACGACGGCTGGTTCTGGTACATCCCCCTCACCGACACCCTCACCAGCGTCGGCGCGGTCGTCAACCGCTCCCAGGTCGGCCTCCTCTCGCGTGACCCCGAGGCCGCCATGGCCCGGTTCATCGAACGCGCCCCCATGATCAAGGACTATCTTGCGGACGCCCGCCGGATCACCGAGGGGCCGTACGGCGAACTCCGCGTCCGCAAGGACTACTCGTACGCCATGGAGCGCTTCTGGCAGCCCGGCATGGTGCTGGTCGGTGACGCGGCCTGTTTCGTCGACCCCGTCTTCTCCACCGGCGTCCACCTCGCCACCTACGGCGGCCTGCTGGCGGCCCGCTCCCTCAACAGCGCGCTCGCCGGCGACCTCGACGAGGAGCGCGCCTTCGGGGAGTTCGAGCGCCGCTACCGCCGCGAGTACGGCGTCTTCTACGAGTTCCTCCTCGCCTTCTACGACATGCAGCACAACGAGGACTCCTACTTCTGGCAGGCCCGCAAGGTCTCCCGGGCCGAGGCCACCGACCTGCGCGCCTTCGTGGAACTGGTCGGCGGTGTCTCCGCGGTCAACTCCGGCGAGTCGGCGCTCCTGGACACGGAGGTGCTCAGGGAGCGCTTCGGCACCTCCTCGAAGGACCTCGCGGACGCGGTCGACCGGACCGGGCCCGCGCAGTCCGAGAGCGGCGAGCGGATGAGCGAACTGTTCGGCACGCAGGTGGTGACGGACGTGATGCAGGGCATGAACGAGATCCAGGCCCGCGCCTCCCTCGGCGGCGCGACGAGCCTGGAGCGCCCCCTGTTCCCCGACGGGCTGGTCACCTCCCCCGACGGCCTCGGCTGGGCGGTCCCGCCGGGTGCCGCCACCGAAGGGTCCGAGGACGAGGACGGGTCCCTCGCCCAGGGCGGTCCGGTCGGATGACCGCGCCGGTCACCGACCCGTCGGCTCCGGTCATCGCCCCATCGACGCCGGTCACCGACCCATCGGTACCGATCACCGACCCCTCGGCGCCGGACCGGTGAACGCCGAGCAGATCACCTCCAGCGTCCTGGTGGCCACCGGCGCGGTCGTGGCGCTCGCGGCGGTGCTCTCGGCGCTGGCCCGCAGGATCGGGCAGCCTCCGGTCATCGGCCAGGTGCTCGCCGGCATCGTGCTCGGGCCGAGCGTGCTGGGACAGCTGCCCGGTGACCCGAGCTCGATGCTCGTCCCGGACGAGGTGCTGCCCCACCTCGGGGTGCTCGGACAGGTGGCGCTGGTCCTGTTCATGTTCTCCGTGGGCTGCGAACTGGACACGTCGCTGCTGCGCCACCAGGGTCGTACGGTCACCACGGTCTCCGTCGCCGCGCTCGTCGTCCCCATGGCGGCGGGCGTGGCGCTGGGGTGGCTGGCCGTCGGCACGGGCATCGCACCGGCGGGCGCCTCCGACGGGTGGGTCTTCCCGCTCTACCTGGCGGTCGCCCTGTCGATCACGGCGATGCCCGTCCTCGCGAGCATCATCCGCGACCGCGGGCTGTCCGGCACGGTGCCCGGCACCGTGGCCACGGCGTCCGCGGCGCTGACCGACGTCGTCGGGTGGCTGGTGCTGGCCGGCGTCGTCGCGCTCGCCGGGCCCCACGGACGCTCACCGGCCGTGCTGCTCGGCCTGCTGGCCTGCTACCTGCCGGCCATGGCGGCCCTCGCCCGGCCGGTACTGCGACGGACCTCCGCCATCCCCGGCGTCCTGCGGGACGGACCGCTGGTCGCGGCGGCCCTGCTGTCCGGGTGGGCCACCCATGCGCTCGGACTGCACGCGGTGTTCGGAGCGTTCCTCGCGGGGCTGCTGATGCCGCGGGCCGGCGACGGAAGCCCCGACCGCGAGCTGGTGTCGTGGGCGGACCGCATGGGCGGCCTGCTCCTGCCGGTCTTCTTCATCACCACCGGCTTCTCGGTCGACATCGGCGGCCTCGGCCCCGAGGACGCCCTGCTGCTGCCCGCCCTGCTCGCCGTCGCCACCGGGGCGAAACTCGGCGGCTGCGCGCTCGCCGCCCGCCTGGGCGGCCGCACCTGGCGGGAGAGCGCGGTCGTCGGAGCGCTGATGAACACCCGTGGGCTGACCGAACTCATCGCCCTCGACGTGGGGAAGAGGGCGGGCCTGCTCGACGACCGCTGGTACGCCCTGCTGGTCGTCATGGCGGTCGTCACCACCGCCATGACCGGCCCGCTGCTGACCTGGTGGCACCGGGACGGAGGGGACGGGCCGGGACAGCGCGCGGCCCACCCGGCGCCGGCCGCCGGCCCCGGCGTTCCCGGCCACGGCCCATGTGAACCCGGTGGAGGAGCCGCCCCCGGACGGGCCGCCGCCGACCGCGCCGAGCTCTGGTCCGCCCGCCGATCGAAAAGCTGATGGAACATCAAATACACGTCAGGCAGAAGGAGTTACTCCCTCTTGCCGCCGGACGGCCACTTAGTTAGGTTAGCCTTACTTCGCTCGACCGAGAGGAGACCCATGCCTGCCGGGAACAAGGGTGCGGCGAGCGAAGCCGACGCCGCCGGTCGGTCACCCGTACGACGTCCGCCGGAGCGCGTCACCGGCCCCTCCCGCCTCTCCGACGCCTCGCCGTCCACGGTCCCCGACCACGGTCGGCACCTCACGACACAGGTCCTCTTGATCTGCGGCACGCCCCCGCGCGCCTGAGAAAGGGATTCGCCGACGTGTCCACATCCGCACTCATGCGCCCCAGCCCCGTGCACCTGGCCGCCGACCTGCTGGCGGCCTACCTGACCGGCTCGTTCTACTTCTCCTCGGCGCGCGGCACGATGCTCGCCGACGGCGTGCGCGCCCGGATCCGCTCCGGGAGCGGCGCACGGGCCCTGGCCGTGGCCGAGGCGCTGGACGCGGCCGCCGCGACGGGGCTGTCCGATCCCGTGGTCGTCGGGGCCGTCGGGTTCCGCCCGGAGGCGGAGGCCGGACTGGTGGTGCCCGCCGTCGTGCGGCGCGCGGGCGCCCCCGCGGACCTGCGCGTCCCCGGCGTGGAGCCCGGCACGGGCTGGCGGGTCTCACCGCGCCCCGCCCCCGCGGGCTACACCGATGCCGTCCGCCGGGCGCTGGAGCTGATCGAGGCCGGTGACCTGCGCAAGGTCGTGCTGGCCCGCGGTCTGGAACTGACCTCCGCGTCCCCGGTCTGGGTGCCCTCGCTGCTGGCCCGGCTGGTGCGCGCGGACCCCGCCTCCTACGCCTTCGCCGTCGACGTCACCGCGCCGGGCGACCCCGCCCCGCGGACCCTGGTCGGCGCCAGTCCCGAGCTGCTGGTCTCCCGGCACGGCGCGACCGTGATCGCCAACCCGCTGGCCGGGTCGGCCCCCCGGTCGGGCGACGACACCGTCGACCGCGAACGGATCGCACGCCTTCGCGCCTCGGCCAAGGACCTCGGCGAACACGCCCACACCGCCGCACGGGTGGCCGAGGTGCTCGGCGGCTTCTGCGTCGACCTGGAGGTACCGGACCGGCCCGAGGTGATCGGTACGCCGACGATGTGGCATCTGTCCACCCGGATCACCGGACGGCTGCGCGACCCGTCGGACCCGGCCTCCTCGGCCCTCGGCCTGGCCGAGGCGCTGCACCCGACGCCCGCGGTCTGCGGCGTCCCCACGGCCGGGGCACTCACGGCCATCGCGGCCCTGGAGCCCCAGGACCGCGGCTACTACGCGGGGATGGCCGGCTGGACCGGTCTGGACGGCGACGGCGAGTGGGCCGTGGCGATCCGCAGCGCCGAGGTGTGCGACCGGACGGTCCGCCTGTTCGCCGGCGCCGGGATCGTCGCCGGTTCGGAGCCCCGGGCCGAACTGGACGAGACCTCCGCGAAGTTCCGCACCCTGTTGCGCGCCCTCGGTCTGGAGGACGTGGCGTGACCCCGTACCGCGCACCGGCGCCGCCGGCCACCCCGTACGCCGGCCGCGTCGCCGCGGGCCCGGTGGAGTCCGGCCGTACGCCCGGCGGCCGGCCCGGGCCGCTCACCGGGACGGGACGCCGGCCCTCCGAGGCGGCTCCGGCGGCCGGCCAGGTCGCCGGCCCCTCCCGTGGACGCCACGACCGGGCGCGCCGGTACGCCGCCCACCCCGGGGGCGTCACGACCACCGCATCCGACGCGCCGGCCGCACGGCCGGCGCCGACACCCACAGGAGCCGGCCGATGAACCAGTCACTGTCCCCCGACCGCATCCGCGCGGACGTCGCGGAACTGCTCGGCTGCGAGCCGGCCGAGATAGAACCCGACGAGAACCTGCGCGACCTCGGCCTGGACTCGGTGCGGCTCATGACGCTGGTCGAGCGCTGGCGCGCCGGCGGAGCGGACACGCTGGAGCTCCCCGACCTGGCCGAGCGGCCGGAACTGGCGCACTGGACGGCGCTGCTGACGGGTGAGACCCCGTGACCCGGACCGGCCACCGGCACCTGGACCGGATCGAGGAGGTCCGGGCGGGCCACCGCCCGGAGAAAGTGCGCTATCCGATCCGCGTCCGCGAGACGCGGGTCGTGCGCACCGCCACGGTGGGCACCGGCCTGCTGCGGGTGACCCTGGGCGGGCCGGGCACCGAGGGGTTCGAGGCGCACTCGCCGATCGACCACGTCAGGCTGCTCTTCCCCGACCCGGACGGCTCGTTGCGCCTTCCCGAACCCGACGGCGACCTGCTGCGCTGGCCGCGCCCGGCACCCACGTCACGGGAGTACACCGTGCGCCGCTACGACCCGGTGGCGGGCGAGATCGACATCGACATCGCCCCGCACGAGGGCGGACTGGCGTCGGACTGGGCGCGGGACGTCCGGCCGGGCACCGTGATCCATGTCGCGGGACCGCCCGGCGGGCTGATCGTCCCGCACGCCTACGACCGCTATCTGTTCGCGGGCGACATCACGGCGCTGCCCGCGATCGCGCGCTGGCTGGAGGAACTGCCTCGGAGCGCGAAGGGCTGGGCGTTCGTCGAGGTCGCCGACGCCGGCGAGGAGATCGCGCTGTCCGCGCCCGAAGGCGTCGAGGTGCGCTGGCTGCACCGCGGCGACCGTCCGGCGGGCACCGGCGGCGCGCTGGCGCGGGCCGTGACCGCCACGGCCGTACCCGAGGGCGAACGGCTGTACGTGTGGATCGCGGGCGAGGCGGGACAGATCAAGCCGCTGCGGCGATGGATCCGCGACGCGTTGCGGCTGGAGAAGGCCGACCACGAGATCACCGGCTACTGGAAGCGCGGCGTCGCCGACTTCGACGACGAGGACGAGCACCCCCACGAGCACCCCCACGAGTGAGCCCCCCCCCCCCACGAGCACGGACACCCCCACGGACACGAGCAAGGAACCAGTACTGACGAACCGTCACAAGCTTTTCCTTCACGGCGAGTTCGTTCCGCACGTTCTCAGGAGGAGTTGCGCATGTTCGCACGCAGATCAGCGGGCCTGGTCGGTGCCCTGACCCTGGCACTGGCCCTCACCGCGTGCGGGTCGTCGTCGGACAGCGGTACGGCGGACACGTCCGGGAAGGAGAACGGGACCCGCGTGTTCACCGCGGACAACGGCAAGGTCACCATCCCCGCCGACCCGCAGCGCGTGGTGGCCACCGGCTACGCCGTGCCGACCCTGATCGAGGCCGGCGCGCCGCTCGTCGGGATCTCCTCGTGGCAGCGCGGGGAGGCCCTGATGAGCGACGAGGACCTGGCCACCTACAAGAAGCTGACCAAGGTCGCGGGCGAGCAGGCCGCCGAGACCAACTACGAGGCCATCGCCGAGGCCGAGCCGGACCTCATCGTCCTCGGGGTGCCGACCCCGGTGCTCGGCGACATCGACATGGAGCGGCTGAAGTCCATCGCGCCGGTCGTGGCCGTCGGTCCGACCGTGCCGTCGCAGTGGCGCGAGGTGTCCCGCAAGCACGCCGACGCCGCCGGCGTGCTCGACGACTACGACGAGGTCAAGGCCGCGTACGAGGCCAAGGCCGCGGAGCTGAGGAAGAAGTACCAGGCGGTGCTGCCGCAGCTGAAGCTGGGGCACGTCGGCGCGTACGGCGACACCTCCAAGGGCACCTTCCAGCGCGAGTTCGGCGGCTCGTGGGGGACCAGCGTCGCCCAGGACATCGGCGCCGTGTACTACGGCAAGGTCAAGAAGGCCGGTCCCGGCTCCCAGTCGGTCAGCGAGTACCCGTCCATCGAGGAGCTCTCGGACTCGCTCGGCGAGGCCGACGCCATCACCTACTCGGTCGACCCCGACGGCAGCGTCCCGGAGTCGGTGCAGTACGTCCTCGACTCCAAGCTGTGGAAGAACCTGCCCGCGGTCAAGAAGGGCATGGCCTTCCCGATCGCCTACACCGAGGCCGCGACCTACGGTGACGCCCTGAAGACCCTCGACGCGATCGACACGTCGTTCGCGCCTCTCCTGGACCGGTGACCGCCGCGGTCCGGACCTCCGAAGGGGCGGGAACCGGGCGGGACCTGCCACGCGTCGGCCTGCTCCTCGGCGGGCTGGTGCTGCTGGCCGCCATCGCCGTGCTGAGCATCGGCATCGGCGCCCACCGGGTTCCGCCCACCGAGGTGGTGCGGGCCCTGTTCGACTACCGGGGGACGAACGACCACGTGATCGTGCGGGACGTGCGGGCACCGCGCGCGCTGCTGGCCACGGCGGTGGGCGCCGCGCTCGCGGTGGCGGGCGCGCTGATCCAGACGCTGGCCCGCAACCCGCTGGCCGAGCCCGGCATCCTCGGGGTCACCGCGGGGGCGGGGTTCGCCGTCACCGTCGGCTCGGCGCTCGGCCTGGCCGGCGGGCAGACGGGCCAGCTGGTCTGTGCCGTCGCCGGCTCGGTGCTCGCCGCGCTGCTGGTGACGGCGGTCGGGCGGCGCTCGCCGCTGCGCCTGGTCCTCACCGGCGTGGCCCTGACCGCGGTGCTCAGCGGCATCGCGCTGGGCCTCAGGCTGATGCTCCCGGACGTCTTCGACGCGTACCGGTTCTGGTCGGTCGGGACGCTGGCCGGCCGGGAACAGGCTCCGCTGGCGCTGCCGTTGGCGGCGATCGGGGTGTCCCTGCTCGGCGCGCTGCTGCTGAGCAGGCCGCTCGACGCGCTGGCGCTGGGCGAGAACGTGGCGCGGACCCTGGGCGCGGGCGTGGCCCGGACCCGGGCCGCGACCCTGGTGCTGATCACCGTGCTCAGCGGGGCCGCCACGGCGGTGGCCGGGCCGATCCTGTTCGTCGGGCTGATCGTGCCGCAGCTCGTCCGCAGGCCCGCGGCCGGATCCGTGCCCTGGCTGATGCTCTACTCGATGGTGCTGGGCCCGGTCCTGCTGCTGGTCGCCGACATCGGATCACGTGTCCTGCTGCCCACCGGTGAGGTGCCGGTGGCCATCGTGACCGCGTTCCTCGGCGGGCCGATGCTGATCTGGGCCGTCCGCCGCCACGGGGCGGGGGCGCTGTGACCGCGGCCGGGCTGCGGGCGGCGGCGGCCGGGCCGCGGGCGGCACGGGTCGCGCAGGTGCTGCGGGCGGCCCGCCGCACCGTGCTGGTCTGCGCGGTGCTGGTCGCCCTGATGCTGGGGCTGGGCCTGCTCGGGCTGTGCTACGGCGCGTCCTGGGCCTCCCCCGGTGAGGTGCTGGCCGTGCTCACCGGGTCGGAGCGCTCCGTGGTGATCCTCGAATGGCGGCTGCCGCGGGTGGCGGCCGGGCTGGTCTTCGGCGCCGCGCTCGGAGTGGCCGGAGCGCTCTTCCAGAACCTGACGCGCAACCCGCTCGGCAGCCCGGACGTGATCGGTCTCGACGCGGGCGCCTACACCGGGGCCCTGATCGCCATCACCGTGCTGTCGGGCACGCCCGCGCAGCTGGCCGGTGCCTCGGTGGCCGGCGGGCTGCTCGTCTCGGCCGTGGTCTACCTGCTCTCGTCCGACCGGGGCTTCTCGGGGCTGCGGCTGGTGGTGATCGGTATCGCGGTCAACGCGATGGTGACCGCGCTCAACTCGTGGATCGTGCTCCGTGCCGACCTGGAGGTCGCCATCGCCGCGGTGGGCTGGAGCGCCGGTTCCCTCAACGGCGTGGACTGGGCGGACCTGTGGCTTCCGTTCTGGG
Organism: Streptomyces sp. NPDC003247; assembly: GCF_042888135.1. Taxonomy (NCBI): domain Bacteria; kingdom Bacillati; phylum Actinomycetota; class Actinomycetes; order Kitasatosporales; family Streptomycetaceae; genus Streptomyces; species Streptomyces sp. NPDC003247. The sequence goes on along the minus strand of NZ_JBIAPF010000005.1, from coordinate 71,756 downwards.
TGATCGGCGTGCTGCTGGCGCTGACGGCCGTGCGGAGCCGCGCCGTGCACCAGACCGCGCTCGGTGACGCGCTCGCGGTGACCACCGGCGTCGCGCTGGGCCGGCTGCGCCTGCTGATGGTGCTGGTCGGCGTCGGCTGCACGGCGACGGTGACCGCGGTGGCCGGGCCGATCGCGTTCATCGCGCTGGCCGCCCCGCAGATCGGCCGCAGGCTCGCGGGCGCGGCCGGGATCCCGCTGCTTCCGGCCGCGCTGACCGGGGCCGTCCTGCTCCAGGGCGCCGACCTGCTCGCCCAGGCGCTGCTGGCGCCGGTCGCGCTGCCGGTCGGCGTGGTGAGCACCGCGATCGGCGGCTGCTATCTGATCTGGCTGCTGACCAAGGAGGTGGGGCGGGCGTGACCGCACGTCTGACCGCGCGGGAGATCACCCTGCGCTACGGCGACCGCGTGGTGTCCACCCGGCTGAGCCTGGACGTCCCCGACGGCGCGTTCACCGCCGTCGTGGGCCCCAACGCGTGCGGGAAGTCCACCCTGCTGCGCGCGTTCGTCCGGCTGCTGCGCCCCGACGCCGGGCACGTGGAGCTCGACGGGCGCGAGGTCGGCGGCTACCCGTCCAAGGCGCTGGCCCGGCAGCTCGGCTTCCTGCCGCAGGACCCGCTGTCCCCCGACGACATCAAGGTCCGGCAGCTGGTGGCCCGGGGCCGTTTCCCGCACCAGTCGCTGCTGGCGCTGTGGTCGGCCGGCGACGAGGAGGCCGTCGACGAGGCGATGGCCGCGGCGGGCGTCACCGACCTGGCGGGCCGCCCGGTCCAGGAGCTGTCCGGCGGGCAGCGGCAGCGGGTGTGGATCGCCATGGTGCTGGCCCAGCGGACGCCGTACCTGCTGCTCGACGAGCCGACGTCCTTCCTGGACATCACCCACCAGTACCAACTGCTCGCCCTGCTGGCCCGGTTGCGCGACCGGGGCCGCACCGTCATCGCCGTCCTGCACGACATCAACCAGGCCTGCCGCTTCGCCGACCACCTGGTCGCCATGCGGGGCGGCCGGGTGGTCGCCGAGGGCAACCCCGCGGACATCGTGGACGCGACGCTGATCAAGGACGTGTTCGACCTGCCGAGCGTCGTCGTCCCCGACCCGGTGACCGGTACCCCGATGGTCGTCCCCACGCTGCAAGGAGAGTGAGTTGAGCACCTCACGCGTCCCCTCGGACCGCCTGCTCCCGCTGACCGGCGCCCAGTGGGGGATCTGGAACGCGCAACGCCTGGAGCCGGACTCGCCCTACTACGTGGTCGGCGACGTGGTGGAGATATCGGGCGACGAGCCGATCGACACCGGGGCGCTGGCCGAGGCCGTCCGGGCGGTCCACGAGGAGGCCGAGAGCCTGCGGCTGCGGGTGTTCGACACCCCGTCGGGGCCGCGTCAGACGGTCGGCGAGGCGCCGGTCGAGCCGCCCCGGGTGGTCGACCTCGGCGGGGAGGCCGACCCCGCGGCCGCGGCGGCCGCGCTCGTCGAGGCCGAGCGGGTACGGGCGGCCGCGACGTGCCGCGAGATGGTGGACCGGCCGCTGTACTCACCGGTCGTCATCCGGCTGTCGGACCACGAGGTCTGGTACACCCAGATGGGCCACCACCTGGTCATCGACGGCTACAGCGGCGCGATGCTGGCCCGCCGCACCGCCGCCCGCTACACGGCCCTGGTCCGCGGCACCGAGCCGCCGCGGCCCGCCTTCGGCACGATCGCCGGTCTCGTCGCCGCCGACCGGGCCTACCGGGACAGCGACCGGGCCGCCGAGGACCGCGCGTACTGGGTGGACCGGTTCACCCCGCTGCCCGACCTCGGCGACACCCGGACCACCGCCGGGCCGCCCGGCCCCGCCCTGACCGCCCGCGCCGTGCTCACGCCCGGGGAGACGGCCCGGCTGCGCGCCTTCGCCGACCGGGAGGGCGTCACCTGGGGCGAGGCGCTGATCGCCTGCTACGCCGCGTTCCTCCACCGCGTGCTGGGCCGCACCGACGTGGTCTTCGCGCTGCCGCTGATGTGCCGCACCGAGTCGGTGGAGCTGCGCACCCCGGCCATGGCGGTCAACGTGCTGCCGCTGCGGGTGACCGTGCGCGGCGGGGACGGCCTGGCGGAGCTGACCCGGCGGGTCGCCGGCGTCCTGCGGGAGATGCGCGCGCACCAGCGCTACCGGGGCGAGGACCTCCCCCGCGACCTGGGCGTGCCCGGCGCGGGCGCGCTGCTGCACGGTCGCGGCATCAACCTCAAGGCGTTCGACCTGGCGTTGGACTTCGCCGGGGCGAGGGGGACGATGCGCAACATCGCCGGCGGTCCGCCCGAGGACATGGGCCTGACCGTGCTGCCGACCCCCGACGGCGGGCTGCACCTGGGCTTCGAGGTCGACGCCCGCGGCAACGACCAGGCCGTGGTCGACGGCAAGCTGACCGGGCTGCGGGCGCTGCTGACCGGGCTGCTCGACGGTCTGCCCGTGGGCCGCGTTCCCCTGGCCGGCGACCGGCCGCCGGCGCAGTGGACGCCCGAGGCACTGCCGGGGGTGCCGCTCGCCGTGCCGGACGCCTTCGACGCCATGGTCGCCGCCCACCCGGGTCGCACGGCCCTGGTCTGCGGGCGGGACCGGCTGTCCACGGACGAGCTGGCGGACCGGGTGCACCGGCTGGCGCGGGCGCTGCGGGCCCGCGGGATCGGGCCCGACGACGTCGTGGCGCTGGCGCTGCCCCGTTCGGCCGGCCTGGTGACGGCCCTGCTGGCGGTGCTGGACGCGGGCGCCGCGTTCCTGCCCCTGGACACCACGCATCCGCCCGAGCGGCTGCGCACCCTCGTCGACGACGCCCGCCCCACGCTGGTGGTGACGGCCGGCGCCATCGACGAGCTGAGCCGGGACGCCCCACTCACCGCGCCGGACGGACCCCCCGGCGCGGTCGACGGGCGGCAGCCGACACCTCCGCCCGACGAGGAGGGGAAGCCCGCCGGTGCGGTCGACCATCCGGCGCGGGACACACCGCCCGCCGAGCCGGACGGACCCTCCGGCGCGGTCTACGGACGGGAGCCGACCGCTTCGGCCGACGAGGAGAAGCCCGCGGGCACAACCGACCGGCCGGCACGGAACGCGCCACTCACCGGGACGGACGGACCGCCCGGCACGGTCGACGGGCGGAAACCGACAGCTCCGGCCGACGAGGGGGACAAGCCCGTCGGCGCGGTCCACCGGCCGACGCGGAACACGCCGCCCGCCGAGCCGGACGGGCCCTCCGGCGCGGTCGACGGGCAGAGGCCGACGGCTCCGGCCGACGAGGAGGAGAAGCCCTCCGGCGCGGTCGTCGGACGGAAACCGACACCTCCGGCCCGCGAGGAGAAGCCCTCCGGCACAGCCGGCCCGCTGGCGTGGGACGTGCTGCTTCGCGAGGCCGAAGGGCGGTCCGGCGCGCCGCTCGAGGCCGGTGAACTGGCCGCGCCCCGGCACCCCGACGACCTGGCCTACGTGATCCACACCTCCGGGTCGACCGGGCGCCCCAAGGGTGTGCTCGGGCGGGCCGGCGGTCTCGCGGCGCTGCTGCACCACCATCGCGCCGCGGTCGTCGCCCCGGCCGAGCGGGCCGCGGGCAGGCGGCTGCGCACCGCCCACACCTATTCCTTCGCGTTCGACTCCGCGTTCGACCACCTGGTGTGGCTGCTGTGCGGGCACGAACTCCACGTCTACGACGCCGAGACCGCCCGCGACGCCGACGCCCTGCTCGCCGCGTACGCACGCGACGGCATCGACGTCGTCGACACCACCCCCTCGATGGCGGCGCCGCTGGTCGACGGCGGTCTGCTGGACCTGCGGCCGACGCTGCTCGTCCTCGGCGGCGAGGCCGTCCCGCCCGCGCTGTGGCGGCGGATCGCCGCGTCCGGGGTCACCGCCCGCAACCTGTACGGGCCGACCGAGGCGACCGTGGACAGCACCACGGCGCCGGTCACCGGTGACGAGCCGGTCATCGGCCACCCCCTCGCGGGCACCCGGGCCTACGTCCTCGACGGCGCCCTGCATCCGGTGCCGCGGGGCACGGTGGGCGAGCTCTACCTGGCGGGCCCGCAGCTGGCCCGCGGCTACCTGGGCAGGCCCGGCGCGAGCGCCGAGCGGTTCGTCGCCGACCCGTTCGGACCGCCCGGCACCCGGATGTACCGCACGGGCGATCTGGCCCGGTGGGCTCCCGGACGCGGCCTGGAGTACGCCGGCCGCGCCGACGAACAGGTCAAGATCCGCGGCCACCGGGTGGAGACCGGTGAGGTCGAGGCCGCGCTGGCCGCGGTGCCCGGGGTCACGGCGGCCGCCGCGGCCGTGCGGTCGTCCCGGCTGGTCGGGTACGTCGTGTCCGCCTCGGTCACCGGGGACGCGGTCCGCGCCCACCTGGCCGGGCGGCTGCCCGAGCACCTGGTGCCCGCGGCGGTGGCGGTGCTCGGCGCACTGCCGCTGACGCCCCACGGCAAGCTCGACCGCGCCGCGCTGCCCGCGCCCGCGGCGACCGCCGGCGGCGGGAAGCCGGGCACGGAGCGGGAGCGGCTGCTGTGCGCGGCGGTCGCCGAGGTGTTCGAGGTGGACCGGGTCGGGGTCGACGACGACTTCTTCGCCCTCGGCGGGGACAGCATCACCGCGATCACCGTCAGCAGCAGGCTGCGCGCCAAGGGCCTCGAACTGCGGCCCCGGGATCTGCTGGAGCGCCGCAGCTTCGCCTCGCTGGCCGCCTCCGCCGGGCAGGTGGCGGACGCCGACGGGCCGGCCGACGACCCGACCGGGCCGGTGCCCGCGCCGCCGATCGTCCGTGGCCTGCTCGACGCGCACCCGGACGTCGACGTCGTCGCGGGCTACGCGCAGTGGACGGCGCTGCGGGTCGACGGCCTCGCCCACGACGACCTGGTCCGGGGTGTGCGGGCGGTGCTCGACCGGCACGACGCGCTGCGGCTGCGCGTCGGGGAGGAAGGCCTGGAGATCCTGCCCGAGGGCACGGTCGCGGCCGTCGTGGACGAGGTGCGCGGGGAGGACCCCGAGGCGGTGGCCCGGCGGCTGGCGGGCGAGCTGGACCCGCGGTCGGGCGACCTGCTGCGGGCCGCCCTGGTCCGCACCGGGGACGGCGAGCCGGACCGACCTGACCGACCGGACCGACCGGATCAACCGGGCCGACCGGACCAACCGGACCGACTGGTGCTCGTGGTGCACCACCTCGCCATGGACGGCGTGTCCTGGCGGGTCCTGCTGCCCGACCTGCACACCGCCTGCACGGGCGGCGCCCTGCCGCGGACCGGGGCGTCCTGGCGGCGGCACGCCACGCTCCTCGCCGAGCAGGGGACGTCCGGCGCGCGCCGGGACGAACTCGGCCACTGGCTCGCCGCGCTCGGCTCCGCGACCCGCCTGGGCGCCCGGCCGCTGGACCCGTCCCTGGACACGGTGTCCACCGCCCACCGGTCGCTGACCGTGGCCCCGCCGGACGTCACCGAGGCCGTGCTGACCACGCTGCCCGCCGCCTACCGCGCGGGCGTCGACGAGGTGCTGCTGGCCGCGCTCGTGCTGACCCTGCGGGAGGGGGGCGCGGGCGGTGACGCGGTGACCGTCACGCTGGAGGGGCACGGCCGCGAACACCTCGATCTGTCCCGTACGGTCGGCTGGTTCACCAGCGAGTACCCGGTGCGCGTACCGGCCGCCGGCGACGTGGGGGACGTCCTGCGCGCGGCCAAGGAGGCCAAGCGCGGCGTCCCCGGCGCCGGCATCGGCTACGGCGTGCTGCGCTGCCTGGACACGGCGTCCGGCGCCGGACTGGCCGCCGTACCGCCGCCGGACGTGCTGCTGAACTACCTGGGCCGGTTCGCGCCGCTGTCGGGGACGGGGTGGCGGCTGCCGGAGCGGGACGCCTTCTCGGTGATCGAACCCGGCGCCAAGGCGCTGGAGCAGGTGCTGGCCCTCAACTGCTTCGTCCACGAGGAGGGCGCGCCCCGGCTCGCCGTGGAGTGGACGGCCGCGTCCGGGGTGCTCGGCCCCGACGCGCTGGCCGCCCTCCAGAAGTCGTGGGCGGCGGCCCTGGACGCGCTGGCCGAACACGCGCGGCGCGCCCCCGGCGGGCTCACTCCGTCGGACCTTCCGCTGGTCGCCCTCGGCCAGGACGCCATCGACGCCCTGGAGCGCTCCGGCCGGATCGAGGACGTGTGGCCCGCCACGCCGCTCCAGGTGGGACTGTCCTTCCACACCCTGGTCCGCGACGACCGGGACGCCGACGTCTACGTCGTCCAGGCCGTGACGACGCTGGAGGGCGATCTGGAGCCCGGGCGGATGGCGGAGGCCGCGCGTGAGCTGCTGCGCCGCCACCCCTCGCTGCGGGCGTACCTGGCCCCGGCGGGGGACGAGGTGGTGCAGGTGGTCCCCGCCGAGGTCACGCTGGAGTGGCGGCGCGACGACCGGTTCGCCGAGGCCGTCCGCGCCGACCTGCGGCGCCCGTTCGACCCGTCCGGGCCGCCGCTGATCCGCTTCCTGCTGTCCCGTACCGGCCCGGCCGAGCACAAGCTGGTGATCACCAATCACCACGCGCTGCTCGACGGCTGGTCCATGCCGCTGGTCGGCCGGGCCCTGCTGGGCCTCTACGCCGAGCTGGGCGGCGGCCCGCCCGTGCCGGCCGCCACGGACGTGTCGGAGTACTTCCGGTGGCTGGCCGGCCGGGACCGGCAGGCGTCCCTGGCCGCGTGGCGCCAGGCGCTGGACGGCGTCGACGGTGCCACGCGGCTGGCGCCGGCGAGCGTCGGGACCGGTGTGGAGCGGCCCGGCCGGGTGGCGGTCGAACTGGGCCGGGAGTTCAGCGACCGGCTGCGCGCGTTCGCCCGCGAGCGGGGCGTCACCCTGACCACCGTGCTCCAGACCGCCTGGGGCCTGCTGCTGGGCCGGCTCACCGGGCGGCACGACGTGGTGTTCGGCTGCCCGGTGTCGGGCCGGCCCGCCGAGGTCGACGGCGTGGAGTCGATGATCGGCCAGCTCGGCACGACGATCCCGGTGCGCGTGCGGCACACCCAGGACCTGACGGCCGCCGAGCTGTTGGCCCGGGTGCAGGCCGAGAGCGTCGCCCTGGCCGACCACCACTACGTCGGCCTGCCGGAGATCCAGCGGGCGGCGGGCGTCGGCGAGCTGTTCGACACCCTGCTGGTGATGGAGAACTTCCCGCTCTCCAGCCGGAACCGCACTCCGGTCGGCCCCGGGCTCGACCTGGCCGGGGTCGACATCACCGACGCCACGCACTACGCGCTGACCGTGATCGTGATCCCCGGGGAATCGATCACGATCGGACTCGGCTACCAGCCGCGCGCCTTCACGGAGGCGGCCGTGCGCGACCAGGGACGGTGGCTGCGGCAGCTGCTGCGGGAGATCGTCGACGGCCCGGAGCGGCCCGTGCTCGCGCTGCCGCTGCTCGACGGGGCCGAGCGGGAACGGATGCTGCGCACCGGCACCGAGGCCGTCCCCGCCAAGGAACGCGGGCCCTGGCTGGAGGAGTTCGCCGCCTGGGTGCGCCGCAAGCCCGACGCCGAGGCCGTCGTCTGCCGCGACCGCAGCCTCACCTACGCCGAGCTGGACCGGGAGGCCAACCGCCTCGCCCACGCGCTGATCCGGCGCGGGGTGCGGCCGCAGGACCCGGTGGCGGTGCTGCTCGGACGCGACATCGAGATGACGGTGGCGCTGTTCGGCGTGGTCAAGGCGGGCGCGGTGTACGTGCCGCTGGACGCGAGCCACCCCCGCGACCGGCTGGCGTACCTGCTCGACGACATCGCCCCGGCCGCCGCCGTGACGACCGGCGCCGAGCTGCCCGCCGCGCGGGAGATCCCGGTGCTGCGGCTGGACGACCCGGCCACGCTCGCCGGCCTGCCCGGCACCGATCCGGCCGAGGCCCGCGCCGCGCTCACCGAGGACGCCCTCGCCTACGTCATCTACACCTCCGGCACCACCGGGCGGCCCAAGGGCGTCGGGGTGACCCATCGCGGCGTGCCCGACCTGATCGCCCTTCAGGAGGAGGTCGTGGGGGTCACCGAGCACGACCGCTACCTGCACTTCGCGTCGACCGGCTTCGACGTGGCGTTCTGGCAGACCATGGTGCCGCTGCTGTCCGGGGGCACCTCCGTGATCGCGCCCGAGGAAGTGCGGGTCCCCGGCGACGAACTGCTCGACTACATCGTCCGGCACCGGGTGACCGGGGTGAACCTGCTGCCGTCGTTCCTGGCGGCGATGCCCGACGACCGCACCGTCGATCCCGAGGTGTTCTTCGTGGTCGGCGCCGAACGCCTCGACCCCGAGCTGGCGCGGCGCTGGGGCGAGGGACGGCGGGCGCTGTTCAACGCCTACGGTCCGACGGAGGTCACCATCAACTCCGTGACCTGGCGGTACGACCCGGACGACCCCGGCCCGCTGCCGATCGGCCGCCCCGACCCGAACGTCCGCGCCTACGTCCTGGACGGCGGCCTCCAGCCGGCCGGCACCGGGGTGACGGGCGAGCTGTACCTCGCCGGGCCGAGCCTGGCCCGCGGCTACGTCGGCCGTCCCGGCCTGACCGCCGCCGCGTTCGTCGCCGACCCCTTCGGTCCACCCGGCGAGCGGATGTACCGCACGGGCGACCTGGTGCGGTGGCGGCCGGACGGGCAGCTGGTGTTCCTCGGCCGCGCCGACCACCAGGTCAAGATCCGCGGCTTCCGCGTCGAACTGGGCGAGATCGAGTCGACCCTGACCCGCCATCCCGACGTGCGGGCGTGCGCGGTGGTCGTGCGGGAGGGCCGGCTCGTCGGCTACGTCATCCCGTCCGACGGCGCCGAGCCGGACCTCGCGCTGATCCGCGCGTACCTGGCCGCGCAGCTGCCCGAGCACATGGTGCCGACCGCGCTGGTGGTGATCGACCGGCTGCCGCTGAGCCCCAGCGGGAAGCTCGACCCCGCCGCGCTGCCCGCCCCGGAGTCCGCGGCGGCCCGTCGGCGCGAACCGGCGACCCCGGCCGAGGCGGTGCTGCTCGGCGTGTTCCGGGACATCCTCGGCAGCGACGACATCGGCCCCGACGACGGCTTCCTCACCATCGGCGGGGACAGCATCGTCTCCCTGCAAGTGGTGTCGCGGGCCCGTCGCCAGGGGCTCGGGCTGACCGCGCGGGACGTGTTCGAGGGAGAGACGGTCGCCGGGATCGCGGCCCGCGCCCGCGCCCTCGACGACACGGACGCCCCCGCGGTGGGGGACGCGCCGCTGACCCCGCTCATGCGGGACGTGCTGCGCCGGGCGGGCACCGCCGCGGACGGGTTCTGCCAGTGGGTGGAGGTGTGCGTGCCGTCCGGCGGCGACGAGGCCGGCTGGCGGGCCGTGCTCGACACCGTCCTGGCCCGCCATGACGTGCTGCGGGCCCACCTGGCCGGCGACGTGCTGCGCATCCCGCCGGCCGGCGCGGTGACCGGCGCCGACGTACTGACCCGCGTACCGGCCCCGCGCGACCCGCGCGCCCTCGTCGACGCGTGGACCGCCGCGGCCCGCGACGCGATGGACCCGCGCACCGGTCCGCTGCTGCGCGCGCTCTGGGTGGACGCCGGGCCGACCGCACCGGGCCGGCTCGTCCTGCTCGCCCACCACCTCGTCGTCGACGGCGTCTCCTGGCGCGTCCTGCTGGACGACGTGCGGCACGCCCACGAGGGCGGCACACCGGCCCGCCACGGACAGTCGTTCCTCGGCTGGGCGCGCTCGCTGCGCGACGCCGACCGGCGGGACGAACTGCCGCACTGGCGGCGGATGACCCCCACACCGGCGCTGGCGGCCCGGCCGCTCGACCCCGCCCGGGACACCGCGGCCACCTCGGCGCACCACGAGATCCACCTCGACGCCGACACCACCCGCGCCCTGGTGACGACCCTGCCCGCCGCCCTGCGCAGCACGCCGGACGCGGTGCTGCTCACGGCGCTCGCCCGGGCGGTCCGGGCCTGGCGCGGGACACCGCGGCTGCTGGTCGCCCTGGAGAGCCACGGCCGCCCGACGCGGGTGGACCTGTCGCAGACCGTCGGCTGGTTCACCGCCGTCCACCCCCTGCTGCTCGACGCCGACGACGACCCGAAGGCGGTCGGGGAGCGGCTGCGCGCCCAGGGCGACGGCCTGGGCCACGGCATCCTCACCACGGCCGGTCTGCTGGACCCCGTGACGCCGGAGGTCGCCTGGAACTACCTCGGCCGCTTCCCCGGCGCCCCGGACGGCGACGTCCTCTGGCAGGCGCCGCCGGACGCGGATCCGCTCGGCTCCGGTGGCTCGGACGCGCTGCCCCTGCCGTACGCCCTGACGGTCGACGCCCTGGTGCGCGACGACCGGCTCGGGGTGCGGCTGACCTGGCCGGCCGCGCTGTTCACGGCCGACGGGATCGAGGAGCTGGCCGGGCACCTGCGGACCGCGCTGCTGCGCACCGCCGCCGCGCCGGAGGTCAGGCGGCTCGCCGGCGACCGGCAGGCCGCGGAGGTACAGCCGCTGACCCCGTTGCAGGAGGTGATGCTGCGGCACTCGCGCACCGAGCGCCCCGACCCGTACACCGTGCAGTCGGTGTTCTCCCTCGCCGGGCCGCTCGACCTCGACGCGCTGCGCGCCGCCGGCGCGGACCTGCTGGCCCGCCACCCGAACCTGGGCGCGGTGTTCCCCGCCGGTCTCGCGGTGATCCCGGAGTCCCCCCGGCCGGACTTCCGGGTGTCCGACGGGCCGGCCGAGGAGGTGCTCGCCGCCGACCTGGCCGAACCGTTCGACCTGGCCACCGGCCCGCTGGTCCGCCTGACCGTGATCCGCCAGTCCCGCGAGCGCGCCGACCTGGTCCTGACCAGCCATCATGTGCTCTCCGACGGCTGGTCGGCGCCGCGCGTCCTCGCCGAGCTGTTCGCGCTGTACACGGCGCGGGTCCGGGGCGGGGCACCGGAGCTGCCCGCCCCCGTGCCGTTCGCCGGCTACCTGCGCTGGCGCGCCGAGCACGAGCCGGACCTCACCGTCTGGGCGGCCGAGCTGGAGGGCCTGCCCGAGGGCGACCATCTGACCGGCGGCGAGGACGTGGGCGCCGCGTGGCAGGAGCCCACGGTCATCACGTTCGACGCGCCGCTGGTGGCCCGGCTCACCCGCCTCGCCGCACGGCGCGGCCTGACCCGGAACACGCTGGTGCAGGGCGCGTGGGCGGTGCTGCTCGCGAGGCGCTCCGGCCGGGCGGACGTGTGCTTCGGCGCCATGGTCGCCTGCCGTCCCCCGGAGCTGGAGGGCGTCGAGGAGATCATCGGGCTGCTGGCCAACACGGTGCCCGTACGGGTCCGGCTGACGGGCACGCTCGCCGACACCCTCACCGCGCTCCAGGCCGGTCAGCGGGCCCTGGTCGAGCACCACCACGTGGCGCTGTCCGACCTGGAACGGCTGACCGGGCGGCGCAGGCTGTTCGACAGCCTCGTGGTGTTCGAGAACTATCCGGTCGACCCGGACCGGCTGCGTGAACCGGCGCCCGGCCTCAGGGTCGTCGGCACCCGCTTCCGCGAGGCCACCCATCATCCGGTGACGCTGACGGTCGTGCCGGACGGCGACGCCTGGACCGGGGTGCTCGCCCACCGGGCGGGGGTGGCGGCCGACGGGCTCGCCGAGGAGCTGCTCGGCCTGCTGCGGACCCTGGGCGACCGCCTCGACGACGACGTCCTCACCCTCCTGGAGCGCCGATGAGCAAGGACACCGCGCCGCCGGCACCGGCCGAGCGGGTCGACGGACGGCTGCTGCGGACCGCGTTCGTCCTGGTGCTCGGCACGTTCATGGCCACCGTGGACGCCACGATCGTCAGTGTCGGCATCGACACCCTGGCGGGCGAGTTCGACGCCTCCGTCGCCGGGATCCAGTGGGTCAGCACCGCCTATCTGCTGGCCGTCGTCACGGCCGTGCCCACGTCGGGCTGGCTGGCCGACCGGTTCGGGGGACGGCGGGTGTGGCTGGCCGCCGTGGGCGTGTTCCTGCTCGGCTCGGCGCTGTGCGCGCTGGCCTGGTCGGCGTCGAGCCTGATCGTCTTCCGGGTGGTCCAGGGCCTCGGCGGCGGGCTGCTGCCGCCGACCGGGCAGGCGCTGCTGGCCCGTATCGCCGGCCCGGCCCGCACCGGACGGGTGCTCAGCGTCGTCGCCGTCGTGCCCCTGCTATCGCCGGTGCTCGGCCCGCCGGCCGGCGGGTCCCTCCTGGCCGTGGCGTCCTGGCAGTGGCTGTTCCTGGTCAACCTGCCGATCGGGGTGGCCGCGATACTGCTCGCCCGCCGCCATGTGCCGGTGGTGCCGGCGGCGCCGGGGCGGACGGCGTTCGACGTGCGGGGGGCCGCGCTGCTCTCCCCCGGCCTGGCCGTGCTGGTGTTCGGGCTGACCGAGGTCGCCGACGGCCGCGCCCTCACCGCCACGGTGGGTGTGTCGGCGGGCCTGGCGATGCTGGCCGGGTTCACCGTGCACGGGCTGCGGACCCGCCGCACTCCGCTGATCGACCCCCGGCTCTTCGCCCGGCCGCCCTTCGGCGCCGCCGCCCTCGCGCTGCTCGTCCTGGGCGCGTCGGTGTTCGGCACGATGTTCCTGCTGCCGCTGTACTTCCAGACCGGCCGTGGACTGTCGGCGTGGCAGGCGGGGCTGCTGCTGGCCCCTCAGGGGGTGGGCGCGGCGGCGGGCTCGGTGCTGGTCAACCGGACCGTCGACGCGGTCGCCCCGCGGACGCTGGTGGTCACCGGCATCGCGCTGGTCCTGGCCGGCACGGTCCCGTTCACCCAGCTCCACCACGGGGTACCGGACGGCGCGACGGCCTCGGCGCTCGCGGTGCGCGGCTTCGGGATGGCCATGATCAGCGCACCCGTGATGAACATCGTCTACAGCCGTATCGAGCCCGGACGCATCCCTCGTGCGTCCGCGGCGCTCAGTCTGCTCAGTACCGTCGGCGGTTCGGTCGGCACGGCGGGCCTCGCCGTGGTGCTCCAGGACCGGCTGGCCGCCCGGCACCAGGACGTCCCGGAGGCCTTCGCCGACACCTTCTGGTGGGTGGTCGGTCTGGGACTGCTGGCCGCCGCCGGGGCCACGCGCCTGCTGCGGACCCGTGCCGGCAAGCGGGCGTGACGCGGCCGGCGGCCGCCCCGGCCGCTCTCGGCGTGGCGGCCGGCGTCCCCGCACGCCCGCGGGGACGCCGGAGCGGCGCCTTCGGTCCGGTTCAGTCCGGGGTCGCGACCGGTTCGGCCCGCAGGAAGGACAGGGCCATGCCGCCGAGGTCCTCGAGGAGGGTGGGCAGATCGCTGCCCTCGGCCGCCGTGGGCGCCACGTCGAGCGCCAGGGCACGGGCCAGGGCGGCGTAGACGGTGGTGAAGATGGAGCCCACGGCGCGGACGGGATCGGGGTGCCGGATCTCGTCCCGCCGGCTGAGCAGCAGTTCCGTGAATCGGTCGCGCAGGTCCCTGTACCCGGACTTGCCCATGTCGGCGACCGTCGGGTCCACGGCACCGCGCTGGAGGAACGCGCCGAGGACCCTCCCCTCGCGTTCCAGCAGGCCGGCGAACTCGGCGATCAGCGCGGGCAGCAGTTCGACCAGCGTCAGCCCCGCCCAGCGCTCCGCGTCGGTGAGGGTGCGGTGCTCGGCCCGCATCCGCTCCAGGAACCTGCCCTGCGCGGCGCGCAGCAGGTCGTCCTTGCCGTCCACGCGGGTGTAGATGGAGCCGACCGACACCTTGGAGCGGCGGCTGACCTCGGTCAGCGCGAAGCCCGCGTACCCCTTCTCCGCCAGCAGGTGCAGCGTCGTGTCGAGCACCAGATCGAACGAACGCTGGCTGCGCTCCTGCTTGGGAGCGCGGACGCCGGCTGCCGCGGGACGTTGTGAAGGGGACACGCCCAGATCCTACGCCGGGAGGGCGGGGCGGCGGCCCGGCAGGTGCCGCCCCGCCCGGGACCGTCGTCGGTGACGGTCAGCCGTCCTCGGCGGTGGCGCACAGGACGGCACCGAGCACGTGGGCGCCGTCGGTGCCGTAGCCGGGGAAGGTGATGAAGTCGCCCGGGTCGGCGACGCGGCACGGCACGTCCCGGCCGTCGCTGTAGGAGATGGTCAGGGTGTAGGTGCTGGAACAGGTGTTGCTGACGAACGTGTAGCGCCAGTCCGCGCTGACCTCCAGGCAGGCGGGGGCGCTGTCGGACGTCTCCGCCGCCGTGGGCGGCACGGCGTGTGCTGCCGTGCCTCCCGTCAGCACCGACAGCGCCGCCGCCGCGACCACGATCGTTGAACGCGTAACCCGTCGCACGGGGTTCCTTCCCTTCAACTCGTGAAACCGACGACTCGACTCTAGGGGCGCTCACGAGCACCTCGGTCCGATTTGGGCCACCTTTCGCAACTTTCAGTAACTCCTTTCAATCACTTCTGCACACAGTGCTCAGGGATTTCCGCAGGTGCCGTGGTCGGTGGCGCCGCTGCGGGGCGCGGGTGTGCGCGCGGCGCGGGGGAGGTCCCGGGGCCGGTGCCGCGCCGGTGCGGGGCATCGCGGCAGGGCAGGGCCCGATTGCCGGCGCCTGAGCGCCCCGCCCTGCGCGCACCGCCCGGATCGGCCGGAAGAAGTCGTCGCCCGCCGGGCGGGCCCGGCGGCGGGCGCTCCGCGGGCGGCCGGAAAAACGGGCGGCGCCGGTCTCGTCCGCCGACTGCTCGGCGGACGGGACCGGCGCCCCGGTGCAGGCCCTCTCAGGGGAGCCGCTTCAGAACCGCACCTCCACGCCGGTCGCCGCCAGCAGTGCGCCGTTGGCGGCCCGCTGGGTGGCGACGACCTGGCCGCGCAGCGCCTCCGCCACCCGGTCGCGGTCGCGCGGGTCGACGGTGAAGGCCGGCAGGTCGCCCAGTTCCGGGTGGGCGGCCTTCTCCGCCGCGGTGAGCTCCGTCGGGCTCAGGCGCAGCCACCGGCCCTCGTGGGAGAGGGCCCCGTCCTCGATGGCGAGCGTGCCCTCGCCGTCGTAGACGAGCTGCTGGGTCGTCGAGCCGGTGGCCTTCACGTTCCACACCAGCGTGTCCGTGCCGATCCAGTGCGCCTCGGACGTGCCGAGGTCCAGGTCGGGAGCGGCGCCCACGGTGGGCAGCAGATAGCCGGTGTCGCCGCTGACGAGCCAGGCCTCCTTGCCGTAGGTGGCGAAGTCGAGGGAGCGGTCGCTCGCGATGTCCTTCTCGTCGCCCTTGTGGATGATGTAGCTCAGCGAGGTCGCGTTGTCCGCCAGGGGCACTTCGAAGGTCACGCCGAAGGCGTCCTCGGCGACCGGGAGCAGCGGCTTGGTCCAGTCGGTGGGGGTGGCGGCGCCGGTCCAGGCGTGCAGGCCCCAGCCGTCGTAGTCGCCGTCGGACCGGTGGTAGTGGATGACGGCCGTCTTCGCGTCCTGCGGCGGGTAGGCGCCGTCGGGCGCGGTCTCCGCCTGGCCGTCCTGGCCCTGTGCGATCCAGACGGCGCCGGTGTCCGCCAACGCGACGGTGCGCTCGGGGCCGTCGGCCACGCCGTCCTTCTCCACCGTGTACGTCACCTCCGTGGCGTCCTCGGCGAGCTTGACCCAGGCGAAGGCGCCGTAGGCGTCGCGGCCGACGAAGTCCGCCGTCGCCGTACCGGACTTCAACTGCCAGCCGTCGTAGTCCCCGTCCGTCCTGCGGTAGTGGACCACGGCGTAGTCGCGGTCGACCGCGCTCGGGCGGGCCGGCTCGGGCGGTTCTCCGGCGCTGGTGGTGGCGAGGTCGCTCGCGGTGCGGCCGCGGCTGTCGACGACGACGGCCTTGTACCGCAGGGCCGTTCCCGCCGCGACGGTGTCGGGCAGGTGCTGGGTGATCCGGTAAGGGGCGTGGTCGGCCGAACCCAGGGTCTGCCAGGCGCCGTCACCGACCTGCGCGGCGAACACCACCCGGTTCAGACCACCGCCCGACACCTCGGCCGAGATCTCCACATCGCCCGTGGCACCCGCCGCCGGAGCCGTCAGCTCGACCTTCGGCGCCGTCTTGGGGGCGGCAAGCCGCTGCCCGGCCTTCAGCACCACCGCCGACAGGCCCGGCACCGTCACGCTGATCCGCCGGCCGGCGTCGCTCCGCACCTTCGCCGACGTCCCGTAGACGCCCGTGAACGTCGTCCGCGCCGAGTCCGTCTCCAGCTCCACCGTCCGCGCCTCGGCCGAGTTGTTCACCGCGACGACGTACTCGATCCGCTCGTCCGCGTCGGTCCGCGAGAAGGCGTACACGCCCTGCCCGCTGTCCGCGTACCGCTCCGTCTGCACACCGTCCCTGAGCGCCGGATGCTTCTTCGTCAACGCCGACAGCGCGGCGATGGAACGGTAGAGCGGGTGCTGCTGGTCGTACGCGTCCGAGGCGTGTGTGCGGTCCGTGCCGATCTGGTCGTCGTCCAGGTAGTCGGCGACCTGCGAGGCGAACAGCGTCTGGCGGGCTCCCTTGTCGCCGCCGGGGCCGGTGAAGCCCTGCTCGTCGCCCGCGTAGATCACCGGGTTGCCCCGGGACAGGAACAGCAGCTCGTGCGCGAACGTCGACCGCTTCAGCAGCTCCGCGTCGCTCGCGTCCGGGTTGTCCTGGGCGATGAAGGAGCCGATGCGGCCCATGTCGTGGTTGCCGAGGAAGGTCACCTGTTCATAGGCGTTGGCCTTGTCGGTGGTGTACCGGTAGTCCTGCGCGAAGACGGCGGAGAGGGTGCCGGCCGGCTTGTCCTGCGAGGCGTAGCCGCGGATGGCGTTCTGGAGCGGGAAGTCGAGCGTGGCGTCGAGGCGGCCCTGGGTGACGTAGGGCGCGGTGACGGCCGGGTCGGAGGAGAGCGTCTCCCCGAAGACGAAGAAGTCCTCGCGGCCCCTCTTCGCGGCGTACGCGTCGACGGCCGTGGCCCACTGGGTCCAGAACTCCATGTTCACGTTGCGGACCGTGTCGACGCGGAAGCCGTCCACGTCGAAGTCCTCGACCCACTTCTGGTAGATCCGCTCCATGCCCTCGACCACCTCGGGACGCTCGGTCCACAGGTCGTCCAGGCCGGTGTGGTCGCCGTACAGGCCGCTCTCGCCGACGAAGGTGGAGTCGCCCCGGTTGTGGTACATCGTGGGGTCGTTCAGCCACGCCGGGACCTTCGTCCCCTCCTCGCCCGCCAGGGTGACGGGCGTGTAGGGGAAGCCGTCCGCGTCGACCTCGCGCACCTCCTCGGTGTCGTCGAAGGGGCGTCCCTCGGTGTCGAGGTAGGGGTAGGCGCCCTTGGAGCGGTAGCCGAACTCCTGCTCCGCGTAGGTGACGGTGTCGGCGGTGTGGTTGGTGATGACGTCGAAGAAGACCTTCATCCCCTTGGCGTGCGCCTTGTCGATGAGGCGCGCCAGGTCGGCGTTGGTGCCGAAGTGCGGGTCGACCTGGGTGAAGTCGGTGATCCAGTAGCCGTGGTAGCCGGCGGACTCGCCGCCGCCCTGCACCGGCTTGTTCTTGAAGATGGGCGCCAGCCAGATCGCGGTGGTGCCGAGCCCCTTGATGTAGTCCAGCCGGTCGATCACCCCCTTCAGGTCGCCGCCCTGGTAGAACCCCTTGTCGGTGGGGTCGTAGCCGGTCTGCGTGCGGTCGCCGGTCAGACCGCCCTCGTCGTTGGCGCTCGACCCGTTGGCGAAACGGTCCGGCAGGAGGAAGTAGGCCTGTTCCCGGGTGAGGTCGTGCCGGGCCGGCTCGGCGGCCAGCCGGGCGTCCGACGGCGGGGCCTGCGGCCGGGAGCCCGCCGAGGCCGGCGGGGCGGCGTGCAGCGAACCGGCGAGCACCGCGGCGGCGACGGCCGCGGCGGTCGCCACGGCGGTGCGGCGGGCGGTGCGCCGCGCCGGGGCGCCGGGACCGTCCGCGCCACCGCGGGTGTCGCGGTGCTCCGGCGGCGGGCCCGGGACGGCTCTTCGGCGCGTCGGGTCCTTCGGTGCTCCGGCGTCGTGCCGGTGCGTCGGGTCTCTGTCTGAACCAGTCACCGTGCTGGGTCCTTCCGGTCAGTTGTCGGCGATGCGGACGGCGGTGGCGCCGAGCAGGGCGCCGCTGTCCGCGCGCTGGGTGGCGATCAGTGCGCCGGCGTCGAGCGCCTGGGCGACCCGGTCGCGGTCGCGCGGGTCCACGTGGAACACGGAGGCGTCGGCGAACCGCGGATACGTCTCCTGCTGCTCCTGTGTCAGCTCGCCCGGTACCAGGCGCAGCCACCGGCCCTCGTCGGAGAGGGCCCCGTCGACGAGCGTGAGGCCGCCCTCGGGCGCGTAGACGAGCTGCTGGCTCGCGACACCCGTGCCCTCGCCCTCCCATACGACGGTGTCGTCGCCGATCCAGGTGGCGGCCGACCGGCCGAGGTCGAGGCCGAAGGCCCCGCCGATGGAGGGCGCCAGGTAGACGGGGTCACCGGCGACGCGCCACACCTCGTGCCCGTACAGGGAGAAGTCGAGGGCCTCGTCGGCGGCGATGTCCTTCTCCTCCTTCTTGTGGAGGATGTAGCTGAGCGAGGCGGCGCCGTCCTTCAGCGGGACCTCGAAGACGAGGCCGAAGGCGTCGCGGCGCACCGGCTGGATGGGGTCGTTCCACTCCGGCGGATCGGCCGAGCCGGTCCAGGTGTGCAGCCCCCAGCCGTCGTAGTCGCCGTCGGGCCGGTGGTAGTGGAGGACGGCCTTCGTGGTGTCCTGGGGCGGAGCGGCGTCCTGGGGCCGGTCGGTGCGGACCGTGTCGCTGCCCTGCCGGGCCCACACCTCGGCGGCGACGGAGAAGTCGACGGTCATCTCGGTTCCGTCGGCGGTGCCGTCCTTCTCCACCGTGAAGCGGACGGGTCCGGTGCCGGGCGGGATCCAGGCGAAGGCGCCGTAGGCGTCGCGTCCGGCGAAGTCCGCCGTGGTGCCGTCGGCGGTCCTCAGCCGCAGCCCGTCGTAGTCGCCGTCGTCCCGCTGGTAATGGACGACACCGTAGGTGCGCTGCACGGTCGGCTTCCCGGGGACGGGGGCCTGTCCGGCGCTGGTGGTGGCGAGGTCGCTCGCGGTGCGGCCGCGGCTGTCGACGACGACGGCCTTGTACCGCAGGGCCGTTCCCGCCGCGACGGTGTCGGGCAGGTGCTGGGTGATCCGGTAGGGCGCGTGGTCGGCCGAGCCGAGGGTCTGCCAGGCGCCGTCACCGACCTGCGCGGCGAACACCACCCGGTTCAGCCCACCGCCCGACACCTCGGCCGAGATCTCCACATCGCCCGTGGCACCCGCCGCCGGAGCCGTCAGCGTCACCTCGGGCGCCACCGCCGGTGCCTTCGGACGGCGGTCGGCCTTGAGCACCACGGCCGACAGACCGGGAACCGTCACGGTGATCCGCCGGCCGGCGTCGCTCCGCACCTTCGCCGACGTCCCGTAGATACCCGCGTACGTCGTCCGCGCCGAGTCCGTCTCCAGCTCCACCGTCCGCGCCTCGGCCGAGTTGTTCACCGCGACGACGTACTCGATCCGTTCCTCCGCGTCGGTCCGCGAGAAGGCGTACACGCCCTGCCCGCTGTCCGCGTACCGCTCCGTCTGCACACCGTCCCGCAGCGCCGGGTGCTTCTTCGTCAACGCCGACAGCGCGGCGATGGAACGGTAGAGCGGGTGACTCCGGTCGTAGGCGTCGGAGGCGTGTGTGCGGTCCGTGCCGATCTGGTCGTCGTCCAGGTAGTCGGCGACCTGCGAGGCGAACAGCGTCTGGCGGCCGTCGACGTCACCGCCGGCGCCGGTGAAGCCCTGCTCGTCACCGGCGTAGATCACCGGGTTGCCCCGGGACAGGAACAGCAGCTCGTGCGCGAACGTCGACCGCTTCAGCAGCTCCGCGTCGCTCGCGTCCGGGTTGTCCTGGGCGATGAAGGTACCGATGCGGCCCATGTCGTGGCTGCCGAGGAAGGTCACCTCACCGTAGGCGTCGGCCTTGTCGGTGGTGTACCGGTAGTCCTGCGCCAGGACGTGGGAGAGGTCGGTCGCCGGGGCGCCCCGGGAGGCGTAGTTGCGGAAGGCGGCCTGGAGCGGGAAGTCGAGGGTGCCGTCGAGCCGGCCCTGCACGAGGTACGGCGCCATCACCACCGGGTCGGCCGAGAACGCCTCGGCGAACACGAAGAAGTCGGGCCGTCCCTGCCGGGCCGCGTACGCGTCGAGCGCCGTGGCCCATTGGGTCCAGAACTCCATGTTCACGTTCTTGGCGGTGTCGACGCGGAAGCCGTCCACGCCGAAGTCCTTCACCCACGTCTCGTAGATCCGCTCCATGCCCTCGACCACTTCGGGACGCTCGGTCCACAGGTCGTCGTTGCCCATGAAGTCGCCGTACAGGGCGCTCTCGCCGGCGAAGGTCGAGTCGCCGCGGTTGTGGTACATGGCGGGGTCGTTGAGCCAGTCGGGCACCATCCGGTCGTGCTCACCGGTGCGTACCTGCGGCGTGTAGGGGAAGCTGTCGGCGTCGACCTCTCGCATGCCGGTGCTGTCGTCGAAGGGGCGGCCCTCGGTGTCGAGGTAGGGGTAGGCGCCCTTGGAGCGGTAGCCGTACTCCTGCTCCGCGTAGTCGACGGTGTCGGCGGTGTGGTTGGTGATGACGTCGAAGAAGACCTTCATCCCCTTGGCGTGCGCCGTGTCGACCAGTCGCGCCAGGTCGGCGTTGGTGCCGAAGTGCGGGTCGACCTGGGTGAAGTCGGTGATCGCGTATCCGTGGTAGCTGGCGGTCTGCCGGCCGTTGACGGTCTGGACGGGCTTGTTCTTGAACACCGGTGCCATCCAGATGGCGGTGGTGCCCAGTCCCTTGATGTAGTCCAGCCGGTCGATCACCCCCTTCAGGTCGCCGCCCTGGAAGTAGTCCTTGTCGGTGGGGTCGTAGCCGGTCTGGGTGCGGTCGCCGGTCAGACCGCCCTCGTCGTTGGAGGTCGACCCGTTGGCGAAACGGTCCGGCAGGAGGAGGTAGAACTGTTCGCGGGAGGACGCCGGGCGGGCCGGGGTGCGGGCCAGCGCCGTGTCGGACGGGGGGTCGGCGACGGCCGCGGCGGCGGCCGGGGGCGCGGTGGCCGGCAGGGACGTCAGCGCCGGGGCGATCAGGGCCAGGGCCAGTAATCTGGCGGTCCTGCGCCGGGGCGGGGACAGGATCACGGGGTATTGCTCCTCAGCGGTCGCACGTGGGCGCTTCTGATGGATCTCCGCGGCGTCGCGGAGATCCATGAGAAGCGCCCTGGGGCGCCGCCCGCGGGGCGCGGGCGGCGTGGGTGGTGCTGTGTCGTCCGGCGCGCCGCCGTGAGGGCGGCGCGCCGGGCGGTCGTGGGGGGCAAGACCGTGAAGGGGGACCGGCTCAGCT
The DNA here is from genome assembly GCF_042888135.1 of Streptomyces sp. NPDC003247. Taxonomy (NCBI): domain Bacteria; kingdom Bacillati; phylum Actinomycetota; class Actinomycetes; order Kitasatosporales; family Streptomycetaceae; genus Streptomyces; species Streptomyces sp. NPDC003247. The sequence continues at coordinate 50,439 of NZ_JBIAPF010000005.1, read as the reverse complement.
GCGCCAGGTGTCACTCAACGTGATCTTGCCGCTGGACGGGACGGTGGCGGTGCGGTTGCTGCCGCTCTCCCAGGTGACGTTGCCGGAGGCGTCCTTGCGGATGTACTTGTACTCGAAGGACGTTCCGGCGGTGAGTTCGACGTCGAGCTTCCACACGGGGTAGCTCGTCGGGTCGAGCTTGAGGGCGTTGGAGGTGTTCCAGTTGCCGAGCGCGCTCTGGTTGCCGGTGACGTAGATGTTCTCGCCGTAGACCGTGGTGGCGGTGACGTTGAACGACGCGCCGGTGCTGACGACGGGCTCCTCGCTCTCGTCGTCGCCGCACGAGGTCGCCCCGGTGTGCAGGGCGAGCGCGGTGTTGGAGCCGAGCGTGGCGGTGAACTGGCCGGAGCTGTTCACGGTGACGGGCTGGTTGCTCTGGACGTCGCAGTAGGTGCCCGCGGGCAGCGAGGTCTGGAAGGTGCCGGTCAGCGACGAGGACTCGTGGTTGATCACCACGTAGGCGTTGCTGCCGCGGCCGAACGCGATGGCGTTGTTGCCGTTGTCCCACCAGTTGGTGACCGCGGCGTCGCCGGCGGTGTTGCGCCACCCGACCATGCTCGCGATCTCGGTCCAGGCGTGCTGGCACTTCCAGCCCTCGGTGTAGCAGGCGTTCACCTGGCCGTTGTTGGGCGGTCCGGCGTCGTGGTCGGAGAACTCGTAGCCCGAGTGGACGTCCGGGGAGCCGTAGGGCCAGGCCAGCATGAAGACGTTCGCCAGGGTGAAGTTGGCGCCGTCCTTGTAGGTGAGGGTGGTGCCGCTGCGCTCGGTGTCGTGGTTGGTGACGAACACGGAGGAGGTGGCGCTGGGCAGGTAGCCCCAGGCCTCGCCGAAGTTCTTCAGGTACGACAGCTTCTCGCTGTTGAAGACCCGCTTGAGGTCGCGGCCGTAGGTGAACTCCTGGACGTCACCGGTGCCCGTGTACTGGCTGGGCTGCACGGCCTCGCCGGAGGCGCCGATGGTCTCCTGCTTCCAGTAGACGCTGGAGTTGGTGAGCCGGCTCTTGATGTTGCTCAGGTCCGCCGGGTCGATGTGCTTGGCCGCGTCGATGCGGAAGCCGTCGACGCCGAGCGAGAGCAGGTCGTTCATGTAGCCGGCGATCGTCTTGCGGACGTACTCCTCGCCGGTGTCGAGGTCGGGCAGGCCGCCCAGCTCGCAGTGCTGGACGTTCCAGGCGTCCGCGTAGTTGCTGACCGAGGCCGTGCAGTCGTCCAGGTCGGCCGCGGAGTAGGTGCCCGGGTAGTCGTACTTGCTGAACGTGGAGCCGCCGGAACCCGTTCCGGAGCTGTTCGCCATGTGGTTGATTACCGTGTCCACGACAACCTTGACGCCGGCGGCGTGGCAGGTGCTCACCATGGACGAGAAGGCGGTCCGGTCGCCCAGCCTGGTGTCGATCTTGTAGCTGACGGGCTGGTACGCGGTCCACCACGGGGTGCCCTGGATCCGCTCCTGCGGCGGTGACACCTGGACGTACCCGTAGCCGGCGGGCCCGAGGGTGTCCGTGCACGCCTGGGCGACCGAGCTGAACTTCCATTCGAACATCACGGCCGTGACGTCCTTGTCGCCGGGAGGCGCCGCCTGAGCGGTACCCGGCACCGTGACGGCCACAGCGGCTCCCGCGACAATGGCGAGTGCAGCGGCCACGGTTCTCCTGGCCATGGTTCCTCCTGATCCACGAACGTGGGGGGATGCGGACGAGAGGCCTCACGCAGCAACGCGCCGTGCCTGGGGGCCTGTTGACGGTTCTTGCTGAAACACGGCAGAACTTCTTGCGGTCGTGACCGTACGAGTCTCCTCACCGTTGGTCAACAGGTGGCGCAAGAGCCCTTTCATCTTGTTCGAGAAGCCCAAGGTCAGCCGGTCGCTTGGGGTTTGACTGGCTGAAAACTCTTTCGCAATGGTTGCAACGGTGTTACGTTCAACCGCACTTCCGGTCCGGTGTGCCGGAGGGACGGGACGTACGTCCGACGCCCTCACGCGCCCGGCCCGCCGGACCGGTTGCACGACCGAGGCCCCGCGGCCCACTGCCGCCCCGCTGCCCCGACCAGGGCCGGCCGCGGGGCCTCCCCCACATGGCCGCCTCACGCGTTCCACCGCGCGGTCGAGCCCCGCACCACCAGCTCCGGCTGGAACACGAACTCCGTCCGCTGCACGGGGTTTCCGTCGATCTCCTCCAGCAGCGCGTCCACCGCGGCCGTCGCCATGGCCTGGACGGGCTGGCGCACCGTGGTCAGCGGCGGATCGGTGAAGGCGATGAGGGGCGAGTCGTCGAACCCGATCACCGAGACGTCACCGGGTACCTCCCGCCCGCGCTCGCGCGCCGCGCGGATCACCCCCAGCGCCATGAGATCGCTGCCGCAGACGATGCCGGTGCACCCCTGGTCCAGCAGCGCGCCACCCGCCGCGTGGCCGCCCTCCACGGTGAACAGGGTCCGTCTGATGCTCCGTCCGGTCGCCTCGCGGGGCACGCCCAGCTCGCTGCGCACCGCCGCCGCGAACGCCTCGGCCTTGCGCCACGACGGCACGAACCGGGTGGGGCCGATGGCGAGCCCCACCCGCTCGTGCCCCAGGTCGGTGAGGTGCCGTACGGCCATACGGATCGCCGACCGGTCGTCCGAGGAGACGCACGACGCCCTGATCTGCTCGTTGAAGCCGTTGACCAGCACGAACGGCATACCGCGGCTGGCGAGCTTGTGGTACCGGGTGGGGTCGGCGGTGAGGTCGGCGTGCAGCCCGGAGAGGAAGACGATGCCGGTGACGTCCCGCTCCAGCAACTGCTCCACCAGCTCGTCCTCGGTGGCTCCGCCGGGCATCTGGGTGCACAGCACGGGCGTGTACCCGTGCCCGGCCAGCACCTGCTCGATGACCTGCGCGAAGGCCGGGAAGATGGGGTTGGTGAGCTCCGGGATGACGAGGCCGACCAGGCCCGCGCTGCGCTGGCTGAGCCGGACGGGCCGCTCGTAGCCGAGGACGTCGAGGGCGGCCAGCACCCGGCGCCGGGTGCCGGCCGCCACCCCCGGCTTGCCGTTGAGCACCCGGCTGACGGTGGCCTCGCTGACCTGCGCCTGGGAGGCGATGTCCAGGAGCCGCGGGACGCCTCGGTCGACGCCCCGCGGCAGGGAGAGCGTCACACCACAGCCCACCAGACAGTGCAGTCCGCCGGCAGCTCGACCTCGTCGGCGGCGTCCACGCAGGCGTCGCTGCTCAGCAGGATCCGGCCCGGCGACGGCAGCCGGACCGGCGCGTCCGTGGTGTTCACGGTGCAGACCAGGTCCGACCGGTACGGCTCGCTCCCGGGCCGGCCCGAGACCCGGCGGAAGGCCAGGACGCCCTCGGGCGCGTCCAGCCACTCCACCCGGTCGCCGGCCCCCAGCGCGGCATGGTCCCGGCGCAGCGCCAGCGCGCTGCGGTACAGCTCCAGGGTGGAGTCGGGGTCGCCGGACTGCGCCTCGACGGACAGGTCCGCCCAGCTCGCCGGCTGGGGCAGCCAGGCCGGTCCGCCGGCGGGTCCGAAGCCGTACGGCGGCTCGGTCCCCGACCAGGGGATGGGCACCCGGCAGCCGTCGCGCAGCCCGTCCTGGCCGTTGTCCCGGAAGAACGACGGGTCCTGGCGCACCTCGTCGGGCAGGTCGGTCACCTCGGGCAGACCGAGTTCCTCGCCCTGGTAGACGTAGGCGGAGCCGGGCAGCGCCAGCATCAGCAGGGTGGCCGCGCGGGCCCGGCGCAGTCCGCGCCCGGGATCGCCGTCGGCGAGGCGGGTGGCGTGCCGTACGACGTCGTGGTTGGACAGGACCCAGGTGCTCGGTGCCCCGATGGGGCGCATCGCGTCGAGGGACTCGTCGATGGTGGCCCGCAGCGCGCCGGCGTCCCAGCCGGTGCCCAGGTAGTGGAAGTTGAAGGCCTGGTGCAGTTCGTCGGCGCGCAGGTAGAACGCGGTGCGCTCGGCGCTGGGCGTCCAGGCCTCGGCGACGCCGATGCGCTGGCCCGGGTACTCGTCGAGGATCTGGCGCCAGGAGCGGTAGATCTCGTGCACGCCGTCCTGGTCGAAGAACGGCAGGGCCTGGTTGCCCAGCAGCTTCAGCTGCTCGCGGTGGCCGAGGTCGGGCAGCCCGGCGGCCTTCACCAGGCCGTGGGCGACGTCGATGCGGAAGCCGTCGACGCCCATGTCCAGCCAGAACCGCAGCACGGAGCGGAACTCGTCCCGGACGGCCGGGCTGTCCCAGTTGAAGTCGGGCTGCTCGGGGGCGAACAGGTGCAGGTACCACTCCCCCGGTGTGCCGTCCGGGTTCGTGGTCCTGGTCCAGGCGGGCCCGCCGAAGACGGACTCCCAGTCGTTGGGCGGCTCGCCGCCGTCGGTGCCGCGTCCGGGGCGGAAGTGGAACCGCTCCCGCAGCGGCGAGCCGGGGCCCTCCCGCAGCGCCCGGCGGAACCAGTCGTGCTGGTCGGAGCAGTGGTTGGGGACCACGTCGATGATGACGCGCAGGCCCAGGGCGTGGGCGTCGCGGATCACGGCGTCGGCGTCGAGCAGGGTGCCGAACATGGGGTCGACGGCCCGGTAGTCGGCGACGTCGTAGCCGCCGTCGGCCTGCGGGGAGACGTAGAAGGGGCTGAGCCAGACGGCGTCGACGCCGAGTTCCCTCAGGTACGGCAAGCGGGTCCGCACCCCCTCCAGGTCGCCCTCGCCGTCGCCGTTGCTGTCGGCGAAACTGCGCGGGTAGACCTGGTAGATGACGGCGTCGCGCCACCACTCGGGGCGGTCGGGGCCGCCGGCGCCTTCGACGCCGGGGACGGGTTCGGTCAGGTACTGGGTCATGTCTTCTCTTCCTGCGAGAGGACGGTCAGGACTTGGTGGCGCCCGCGGTGAGCCCCGAGACGAGGTGCCGCTGGACGAGGCCGAAGACGATCGCGGCGGGAACCGCGATGATCACGGCGGCGGCGGTCAGGGATCCCCAGTCGCTCGTGTACTGGTTGACGAAGGTCTGGAGACCGCCGGCGAGCGTGAGGTTCTCCTCCCCGGTCATGAACGCGGAGGCGTAGGCCACCTCGGCCCAGCCGGTGATGAAGGTGTAGAACGCGGTGACCGCCAGGCCCGGCTTGGCCAGCGGCAGCACCAGCCGCCAGAACGTGCCGAACGGGGTGAGCCCGTCGACCCGGCCGGCCTCGTCGATCTCCACCGGGATGCCGTCGAAGTAGCCCTTCATCATCCAGGCGCAGAACGGCACGGCGACGGTGAGGTAGGTGACGACCAGGCCCAGCGGCTGGTTGAGCAGCCCCAGGCCGGCCAGCAGGTTGTACAGCGGGACGATCAGGACCGCGACCGGGAACATCTGGGTGAGCAGCAGCATCCACATCAGCGGGCGCATGCCGGGGAATCGGAAGCGGCTGACCGCGTAGCCGGTGGTGGCGGAGATGAAGACACCGACCAGGGTGGTCAGGCCGACGACGAGCAGGGAGTTCTGGAGCCAGGCGAGGAAGTCGGTGTCCTGCACGACATGGCGGTAGTTGCCCAGCGTGAAGTCCTTGACCAGCGAGGTGTCGAACGCGTCGGACTTCGGCTTGAACGAGGTCACCACCAGCCACAGCGGCGGGAACACCGCGACGACGGCGGCCACCAGCAGGCCCGCGTGCAGTCCCGCCGAGGCGATCAGGGGGCGTTCGCCGCGCCCGCGGCCCCCGCGCCGCGGGGCGGTGGTCGCTGCGGCACCGGCGGGTGCGGTCGGGGTCGTGTCGGTCACCAGACGTCTCCCTGCTTGCGGAGCGCGCGGCGGTAGCCCGCCGCGAAGAGGGCGAGGAGGAGCAGGATCAGCACGCCCCAGGCGGCGGATCCGGCGTAGTCGCGCGGGCTGATGACGAAGGACAGCCGGTAGGCGTAGGTCACCAGGATCTCCGTGGCGTCGCCCGGTCCGCCCCGGGTCAGCAGGAAGATCACCGGGAACATGTTGAACGTCCAGATGGCGCTGAGCAGGACGACCGTGCTGGAGACCGAGCGCAGTCCGGGCAGGGTGATGTGCCGGAACCGCTGCCAGGGGCCGGCCCCGTCCATCTCGGCCGCCTCGTACAGGTCGGCGGGGATCGCCTGGAGTCCGCCGAGGAGGGCGATGAGCATGAACGGGACGCCGAGCCAGACGTTGACGGCGATGACGGAGATCTTCGCCCAGGTCGGGTCGTTGAGCCAGGAGACCTGCTCGAAGCCGGCGCCGGTGAGCAGCGTGTTGAACAGCCCGCTGCGTTCGTTGAACAGCAGCCGCCAGGTGAAGACGGACACGAACGCCGGGACGGCCCAGGGCAGGATCAGCGCGGTGCGGTAGACGCCGCGGCCGGCGAGCTTGCGGTTGAGCATGACGGCCAGGACCAGGCCCAGTCCGAAGGAGAGCGCCACACAGGTGACCGTCCACACGACGGTCCAGGTGAGCCGGTCCCAGAAGACGTCGTCGGTGAGGATCGACGTGTAGTTGTCGAGTCCGACGTTGTCGTACGTGGCCGGGATGTGGTTGACGCCGATGGTGCGCTCGACGTTGGCCTCGTTGGCGTCGGTGAAGGAGAGGTAGAAGCCGCGGGCGAGGGGGTAGCCGATGATGACGCCGATCACGATCACCACGGGGGCGACCATGCTCCAGGCGTACCAGTGGGTGGCCAGGGCGCGGCGCAGCCGGCCCGGGTGCTTGCCGGTGCTGCGGCGGCGACCGCCGGGAGCCGGGGCTCCCGTGGTCTCCACCGTCGACCGGGTGGTGTCGACAGCCATGGGTGGGTCAGCCTTCCCGGGACCTACTGGTAGTCCTTGAGGAGCTTGCGGTAGGCCTCGCCGTTCTCCTCGGCGGCCTGCTGCGGAGTGGTCTTGCCCGCCAGGACGTTCGCCATCTGGACGCGGATCGACTCGAACAGGGCGTTGCCCTGGGCGATCCAGGGGCGCTCGACGGCCTTGTCGACGGCGGGCTTGAAGAACTTCACCATCTCGTTGCCCGCGACGGACGGGACCTCGTACACGGAGGCGCGCGTGGGCAGCAGGCTGAGCTTCTCGGTGGTCTGCTGCTGCACCTTCGCCGAACTCATGTACTTCACGAAGGCGTAGGAGGCGTCCAGGTTCTTCGAGCCGGCGTACACCGACAGGTTCCAGCCGCCCTGCGGGGAGCCGGCCTTGACGCTGCCGGCCGGGACGGGGGCGACACCGAGGTTGGCCGGGTCCTCGAACTTCTGGCCGCTCTTGACGTCCTCGATGGCCCAGGGACCGTTGATCATCATCGCGACCTTGCCCGACTTGAAGGCGTTCTGCATGTTGTTCCAGCCGTCGGCCGCGTCCGTGATGGCCGCCTTGCTGTCGACCAGGTCCTTCATGGCCTGGTAGGCCTTGACGCCGGGCTCGTCGTCGATGGTGATCTTCTTGGCCTCCTCGTCGACCAGGTCGCCGCCCTCGCCGTAGAGGTAGGGCAGGAACCAGTACGGGTCGTCGCCGCGCAGGTAGAGGCCGGTGGCGCCGGTCTCCTTCTCGATCTTGGTGGCCGCGGTCTTCAACTCGGTGAGGGAGGTGGGCACTTCGACGCCGGCGTCCTCGAGCAGCTGCTTGTTGTAGAAGAGCGCCAGGGTGTCGATCACCTGGGGCACCGCGTAGGTCTTGCCCTCGTACTCGGTGCTGGCCGCCGCCTGGGGGAGGTAGTCCTCCTCGTCGTCGAGCGCGGCGGTGCCGTCGAGCGGGGCGAGGTAGCCGATGCTGGCGAAGTCCGCGACCCAGGCGACCTCGGTGCGCATCACGTCGGGGGCGCCGGAGTTGCCGCCGGCCGCGTTCTTGAACTTGGCGTTCGCCTCGCCGAAGGGCACGTTGACGTACTTGACGTCGACCTTGGGGTGTTCCTTCTCGAAGGCCTCGGCGAGCGCCTGGTAGGTCGCCTTCTCGGCCTCGTTGGAGGTGTCCCAGAAGGTGACGGTGCCCGAGAGCTCCTTCCCGGAGCCGCCGCCCTTGGTGCTGTCGTCGCTGTCCCCGCCACAGGCCGTCGCCGTCAGGGCGACGGCTGCGATCAGCGCGGTGGCCACAATGCCACGCCGCATGTGAACTCCTTCGACTGGGTCCCGGAAGAGGGCGGGGGCGCACGTCGCCTCCCGCTGGCCGCTGCCTCGCGGCGCCGGGTAGCCAGGAACGTAACAGGGTTGAAAAGTTCCCGAAAGGTCTTGCGGCAAGTTACAGCAAGTAGATTCCGGCCAATTTTCCTTGTGCTGGAAGGGAGTTGGCCGAACACCGGCACACGCCGGACCAGTCGTGACGACTCCGACCGGAGGCGCGACCTCCCGAATCACCCCTTCCGTACCCTATCAGTACGCACAGGTTCTGTAAGTGTTTTCTGCAAGTACCGAGCGGGAGGTGTGAAGCAACGCGAGGGCAACGTGTGGGCAACGCGGTGGGCAACGCGGTGGCCAACAGGTACAGTCCACTGCCATGACCGCGCGACTCGCCGACATCGCAGCCCGGGCGGGGGTCAGCAAGGCCACAGTCAGCCGCGTGATCAACGGTGCGCGTGGCGTCGCCTCGGACACCCGCGCGTCCGTCCTCGCCGCGCTCGACGTCCTCGGCTACGAACGGCCGCCCCGACTGCGGCCGCGCGCGGACCTGGTGGGGCTCGTCACCCCCGAGCTGGACAACCCGTTCTTCCCCGCGCTGGCCCAGGTCATCGGACAGGCGCTGACCCGCCTCGGGCGGACCCCGGTCCTGGCGGCCCAGAGCCCGGGAGGGTCGACGGAGGACGAGCTCACCGACATGCTGGTGGCCCGGGGAGCGGCCGGGATCATCTTCGTCTCCGGCATGCACGCCGACACCACCGCCGACACCGCCCGCTACGACCGGCTGCACGAGGAGAAGGTGCCCTTCGTCCTCATCAACGGGTTCTCCCCCGCCATCCGGGCGCCGTTCGTCTCTCCCGACGACCGCTTCGCCATGGCCCTGGCGGTGACCCATCTGACGGCACTCGGGCACACCCGGATCGGACTGGCGCTCGGGCCCGAGCGGTTCGTGCCGGTGCAGCGCAAGATCGAGGGCTTCCGCAGCGCCGTACGGGAGCAGTTGGGGCTGCCGGCCGAGGCGGCCGCCGAGCTGATCCGGCACTCCCTGTTCACCCTGGAGGGCGGCCAGGCCGCGGCGTCGGCGCTGCTCGACCAGGGGTGCACGGCCGTCGTGTGCGCCAGCGACATGATGGCGCTCGGCGCCGTCCGCAGCGCACGGCAGCGCGGGCTGAGCGTACCCGGGGACGTCTCGGTGATCGGGTTCGACGACTCGCCCCTCATCGCCTTCACCGATCCGCCGCTGACGACGATCCGGCAGCCGGTGCAGTCCATGGGGCAGATCGCCGTCGAGGCGCTGATGGAGGAGATGGCCGGGAACCCCTCCCCGCACACCGAGTTCGTCATCATGCCCGAGCTGGTGGTCCGGGGGTCGACCGCGTCCGCGCCGCACGGGCGGCGGCCGGCCGCACGGAACGGACGGCCGCGCCGGACGGACGGCCCCGCAGGACTGACGGTCGCGCGGGACTGACGGCCGCACGGGACTGACGGCCGCACGGGACTGACGGCCGCACGGAACGGACGGCCGCACGGAACGGACGGCCCCGCAGGACTGACGGCCGCACGGGATTGACAGCCCCGCCGGACTGACGGCCGCGCAGGATTGACAGCCCCGCGGGACGGACGGCCCCGCGGGACGGACGGCCGCCGACCGCACGCCGTGACTGAACGCCGCGACCGGACACCGGGGCCGCACGCCAGGGCCGGACTCAGGGGCCAGGCACCTGGGCCAGGCACCTGGGCCAGGCACCGGGGCCGGACACCACGGCGGTCCGTTCGCGGTCGGTCGTACCGGACCGCGACGCGGCACGCGACGCGGCACGCGACCCGGCCCGCGCCCCGGCCCCCGACCGGTACGGCCGGTGCTCTACCGCGCCACGAGCAGGGAGCGCCACCAGTCGGGGTGGCGCTTGTACCACTCGGCGGTCGCGGCCAGGTCGGCGGCGAAATCGCTGCGCGGGTGGTAGCCCAGCTCGGTGGTGATCTTGGTGTGGTCCACCGCGTAGCGGCGGTCGTGCCCCTTGCGGTCCTCGACGCTGACGATCCGCTCGGGGCCCGCGCCGCACAGCGCGAGCAGACGGTGGGTCAGGTCGAGGTTGGTGAGCGAGGTGCCGCCGCCGATGTTGTAGATCTCGCCCGGCCGGCCCGACAGCCGGACCAGTTCGAGCGCGCGGACGTGGTCGTCGACGTACAGCCAGTCGCGGATCTGGAGGCCGTCGCCGTAGAGCGGGATGGTGCCGCCCTCCAGGAGGGCGGTGAGGAAACGCGGGACGAGTTTCTCGGGGTGCTGGTACGGGCCGAAGTTGTTGGAGCAGCGGGTGACCCGGACGTCGAGGCCGTGGGTGTGGTGATGGGCCAGGGCGATCAGGTCGGCGGCGGCCTTGGAGGCCGCATAGGGCGACGACGGGCGCAGCAGGTCGGTCTCCTTCGCCGCGCCGGTCGGCAGCGATCCGTACACCTCGTCGGTGGAGACCTGCACGAAGGTGCGCACTCCGTGCCGCAGGGCGGCGTCCAGCAGGACCTGGGTGCCGACCACGTTGGTCCGGGTGAAGTCGCCGCCGTCCGCGATGGAGCGGTCGACGTGCGACTCCGCCGCGAAGTGGACGACCTGGTCGTGCCCGGCCATCAGCGCCGCCACCAGCGACGCGTCGCACACGTCGCCCTGGACGAAGGTCAGGTCGGGGTGGGCGGACACCGGATCGAGGCGGGCCACGCTGCCCGCGTAGGTGAGCTTGTCCAGGACGGTCACGGCCGTGCCGCCGGGGCCGTCCGGGCCGAGCAGGGAACGGACGTAGGCGGATCCGATGAAGCCGGCTCCGCCGGTGACGAGGATGCGTGAGCTCATGAGGTGAGGTGCACCTTGCTGTGGTCGCCGATCACGAGACGGTGGGCTTGCGGGGGACGGGGGGCCTGCCCCACCACGGCACCGCGGCCGATGAGGGAGGCCTCGATGCGGACGGCCCCCTCCACCTGGGCGCCGCGCAGCAGGACAGAGTACTCGATGGCGCTGTCCTCGACCCGGCAGTCCTCCCCGATGGAGGTGTACGGCCCCACGCTGGAGTTGCTGATGACGGCGCCGGCGCCGATGACCACCGGGCCCACCACGCGCGAGCCGCGCACGACGGCGCCCTCGGCGACGCGGACCCGGCCGACCAGGGTGCTGGCCGGGTCGACCTTGCCCTCGACAGCGCCCTCCAGCCCGTCGAGCACCTCGCGGTTGGCCTCCAGCATGTCCTCGACGCTGCCGGTGTCCCGCCAGGGCCGGGTGGTGACGATGGCGCGCACCGGCAGGCCCTGGTCGACCATCCACTGGATGGCGTGGGTGATCTCCAGCTCGCCGCGCGCGGAGGGGCGGATGGCGCGCACCGCCTCGTGCACGGCCGGGCTGAACGCGTAGACGCCGATGAGGGCGAGGTCGCTGCGGGGGGTGTCGGGTTTCTCCTCCAGGCGCAGCACGCGGCCGTCGGTGTCCACTTCGGCGACGCCGAAGGTGGACGGGTCGGCGACGGGGGTGACCAGCAGCCGGGCCTCGGCGGGTCCGGCGGTGCCGCGCACCAGCTCGGTGACGCCCTGGGGGAGGTAGTTGTCGCCCAGGTAGAGCAGGAAGTCGTCGTCGCCCAGGAAGTCGCGGGCGATCAGGACCGCGTGCGCCAGTCCCAGGGGCTTCGGCTGGGCGAGGTAGGTGATCCGCAGGCCGAAGGCGCTGCCGTCACCGGTCAGTTCGCGGATCGAGGGGCCGTGGTCGCCGACGACGACCCCGACGTCACGGATGCCGGCCGCCGCCAGGGACTCCAGGGCGTAGAACAGCACGGGCTTGTTGGCGATCGGCAGCAGCTGCTTCGCGCCTGAGTAGGTGAACGGCCTGAGCCGACTACCGGTGCCCCCCGCCAGGACCAGCGCCTTCACCTCGGCCTCCAGGGTAACGAGGCCGTCTGAAGGTGTTGTGCTCTCACGGATCCCTCCTCGGGCAAGAGGCGTGGTGCGGCCGGAAGGCCACCACGACTCAAGCAGAGCCGAGCAAGCGACCGCAAGGGTCAACTGAAAGTTTCAGCAACTGCTTGCGATCTCTGTGCCAGGGTGTTTGACTCACTTCTCGCACCGCCAACGGCGTTGTCCTGCAACGCATTTCGCGGATTTCGCAAGGCAGTCCGTCCACCCACTGGGGGCCGCAGTGACAGGTTTCCGGCAAGCCCGGCAACTGGAGAGAGAGGCCCGGCATCTCGCGCCCGGCGCCTCCGAGGAGGCCGAGCACGGGCGCCGGGTGTTCGCCGAGGGCAAGGGGCCCGTCCTGACCGACCTCGACGGCAACCAGTACCTCGACTTCGCCGCCGGCACCCTGACCCAGTCCCTGGGCCACGGCCACCCCGAGGTCGTCGAGGCGCTCACGGCACAGGCGCACCGGCTGTGGAACGTCCACGACAGCGCGACACCGGACCGCGCCGACCTGCTCGACCTGCTCGCCCGGCTGCTCCCCGACCACCTCGACACCTACGCCTTCTTCTCCACCGGCGCGGAGGTCGTGGAGGCGGCCCTGCGGGTCGTGCAGTCGACGGCCGCGCCGGGCCGCAACCGGATCGGCGCACTGCGCCACGGCTTCCACGGCAAGACCATGGGCGCCCGGATGCTGGTGCACTGGGACGTCGGCCACCAGGCGTTCAGCGGCAACAGCGTGCTCGGCTACGCGCCCTACTGCTACCGCTGCCCGCTGGAACTGGAGTACCCCTCCTGCGACGTGCGCTGCGCCTCGCTGGTGCGCCGGCACATCGCTTCCAAACCGAACGTCTCCGCGCTGGTCTTCGAGCCCGTGCTCGGCGCCGCGGGAGTGATCGTGCCGCCGCCGGGCTACTGGGAGCGGATCGGCGAGGCCTGCCGCGACAACGGGGTGCTCCTGGTCGCCGACGAGGTGCTCACCGGCGGCGGGCGCACGGGCGCCTTCCTCGCCAGTGAGCGCATCGGCGTCGAACCGGACCTGGCGATGCTGGCCAAGGGCACCGCCAACGGGTTCCCGTTCGCCGTGCTGGCCGGCCGCTCCGCGCTGCTGCGCAGGCCGGAGGCCGCCACCCCGGGGGCGTACGCGTCGACGTTCGCGAGCAACCCGCTCGGGATCGCCGCCGCCCGCGCCACCCTGGAGGTCATCGAACGCGACCGGCTGATCGAGCGCGTGGACACCCTCGGCGCGCTGCTGGAGGACCGGCTCGCACAGCTGCACCGCCGGTTCGACCAGCTCGGCCAGGTCCGCGGGCTGGGACTGCTGTGGGGGCTGGAGTTCGTCACCGACCGCGACAGCCGGACCCCCGCGCCCGACATCGCCCGCGCCGTCTACACCACCGCCCTCGACCTGGGGCTCAGGGTCGCGCTGGGCGGGCACGTACTGCGCCTGGCGCCGCCCTTCACCATCGACGAGGCCCTCCTGGAGCAGGGCGTGGCACTGCTCGGCGAGGCCATCGAGCGGGTGGTCGCGTGATCGTCGCCGACCACCTCGTCAAGGAGTTCCGGCTGGCCGAGCGCAAACCCGGCCTGCTCGGCAGCGTCTCCACCCTGTTCACCCGCCGGCACCGCATCGTCCGCGCCGTCGACGACGTCTCCTTCGAGATCCCGGCCGGCACCAAGACCGCCTACATCGGCGCGAACGGGGCCGGCAAGTCGACCACCATCAAGATGCTCACCGGCATCATGACCCCGACCTCGGGCCGCTGTCTGGTCGGCGGCCTGGAGCCCTACCGCAACCGGCAGCTCAACGCCCGCCGCATCGGCGTGGTGTTCGGCCAGCGCAGCCAGCTGTGGTGGGACCTGTCGGTCCCCGACTCCTTCCGCATCCTGCAACGCATCTACGACATCCCCGAACCGGTCCACCGCCGCAACCTCGCCCTGTTCAGCGAACTCCTCGACATCGACGCGCTCGGCACCACCCCCGTGCGGCAGCTCAGCCTCGGCCAGCGCATGCGGGCCGAGATCGCGGCGAGCCTGCTGCACGACCCCGAGGTGCTGTTCTGGGACGAGCCGACCATCGGCCTGGACATGGTCCTCAAGGACGCGGTGCGCGAGCTGGTCAACCGCGCCCACCGGGAGCTGGGCACCACCGTGGTGCTCACCAGCCACGACATCGCCGACATCGCCGCGATCTGCGACAGCGCCCTGGTCGTCGACCACGGCCGGGTGGTCCACCAGGGCTCCCTGCACGACCTGTTACGCACCTCCGGTCACCGCTCGGTCGTCTTCGACCACCGTGACGGCACCTCGGTGCCGGCGGCGCTGCACACCATCGAGGCGGGACTGCCGGGGGTGCGCGCCGTGCCCGGCGACGACGGCCGGATCCGCGTGGAGTACCCGACCGGCGAGTACACCTCCCGGCAGGTGCTCACCTTCCTGCTGGACCGCTTCGACCTCGCCGACTGGTACGCCCCCGAACCGGACCTGGAGGACGTGCTGCGGCAGATCTACGGCCGCTCCCGCACCTCCCGGCCCACGAGCGGCACTGCGGCGAGCGGCACTGCGGCGAGCGGCAAGACAGACGACGGCGCGGTGCGGAACGGCACCGCGTGAGGAGCCGCCTGCGCGCCTACGCGCCCTTCGCCACCAGCGGACTCCAGTCGCTGCTCCAGTACCGCTCCATGTTCGCCATGACCGCGATGACCGCCGCGGCGGGCGCCGCCGTCACCGTCTTCCTGTGGCGGGCCGTGTACGCCGGGAACCCCGGCACCGGACCCGGCGGCTTCGACCAGCGGAGCATCACCACGTACCTGCTGGTGGCCCAGCTCCTCCAGGTGCTGCACACCAACCGGGTGGACGACGAGGTCGCCGCCGAGGTCTACCGGGGTGACGTGGCGGTGATGCTGGTGCGGCCCGTCAGCTACCCGGTGATGCGGTTCTTCGCCTGCCTTCCGGTGGTGGGGGCCAACGCCGTCCTGGTCGGCGTACCGGTGCTGGGGCTCTTCGCGCTGCTGGTGCCGCTCACCGCTCCCCGGCCGCTGGACCTGCTGCTGTTCCTGGTCTCCACCGCCCTGTCCGTGCTCCTGGCGTTCTGCGTGAACCTGCTGACCGGCATGACCGGCTTCATCACCACCAACACCTGGGGTGTGCGGATGGTCAAGCAGAGCGTGGTGGGCTTCTTCGCGGGCCAGCTGGTGCCCCTCGCGCTGATGCCCGGACCGCTGGAGACGCTCGCGCGGGCCCTGCCGTTCAGCGGCATGGTGGACGGCCCGCTCACCCTGCTGCTGGGCCGGTACGACGGCTGGACGGCCGCCGCCGGGGTGCTGGCCGGGCAGCTGGTCTGGGTGACCGTGCTGACGCTGCTGTGCGCGGCGCTGTGGCGAGCCAGCCTCGGCCGGCTGGAGGTGCTCGGCGGATGACACCCACCGAACCCACCCCGTACGGCGGACGCACGGCACCCGCCGGGCGGACGCCCGCCCCGGGGACGGCACCCGCGGCACGGGCGGTCCGTACCCTGATCCGCTACCTACGGCTCTCGCTCTTCCTCGGCGGGGTCGGACTGCACCGGCTGACCGCCTACCGCATGGACTTCCTGCTGGGCGCCGGGGCGTTCCTGGTCCGGGTCGGCCTCCAGACCGCCGTCGTCGGACTGGTCTTCCGCCAGGTGCCCGCCGTGGGCGGCTGGTCGTACCACGAGGTGCTGTTCCTGCTCGGCTTCTCGCTGCTGCCGCGCGGACTGGACCACCTGTTCACCGACCAGCTGTGGGAGCTGGGCCGCAAGCTCGTCCAGCGCGGGGAGTTCTACCGGTACCTGATCCGGCCGGTGAACCCGCTGTTCTCCCTGCTGTCGGAGCGGTTCTTCCATCCCGACGGGCTCGGGGAGCTGATCGTCGGGGTGGTCCTGGTGGGCTACGCCGGATCCGAGCTTGGTCTGTCGCCGACCCCGGAGCAGTGGCTGCTGGCACCGCTGCTGGTGCTGTGCGGCGCCGTCATCCACACCTCGGTGAAGCTGTTCTTCGCCTCACTGTCCTTCTGGACCGTGACGAGCCTGCCGTCGATGTACGCGGCGAGCCAGGTCTCGGAGTTCGCCGCCTATCCGCTCGACATCTACCACCCCTCGCTGCGCGCACTGCTGACCTGGGTGCTGCCGTTCGCCTTCACCGCGTACGTGCCGAGCACCTATCTGCTGCACGGCGAGACCGGGCTGCTCGGCTGGCTGCCCGTGGTGACCGCCGGCGCGCTGGCCCTCGCCCTGGCCGTGTGGCGGCGCGGCGTCAACACCTACGAGACGACGGGGAGCTGACTCGCCCATGACGGACAACGACGCACTGGGGGCCCTGCTGCGCGCGGCCCCGTGGATGAGCGAGGACGGCCGGCGGGCCGACCGCTTCGCGTGCACCGACCAGGTGGCGCTCGACGAGCACACCCGTCTGCTGGTGGTGACCGCCGTCGGCGGCCCGGCGTCGGGGCAGCGGTACTTCGTACCGGTCCGGGCCGGGGCGTCCGCCGCGGCGGACCCGACAGATACGGCGGGTACGGCGGACCCGGCAGGTACGACAGGTACGGCAGGTACGGCTGGCACGGCTGGTACGGCGGGCGCGGGCGGGCTGGAGGAGGCCCACGGCGCCCTGGGGTTCGACCGGGCCGCCTGGCGGGCGGTCGGGGCCGGAGCGGAGCTGCGGACCGCCCGGGGCGGCAGCGTCCGCTTCCGCGGCGCGGGCCCGGCGGCCGGCCCGCTGCGCCGGCTCCCCTTCGAGCGCGGCTGGTCCTCCAACGCCCTGTCGCTCCTGGAGACCGGGGGCACGGCGTACGTGCACAAGACCTACCGGCGGCTGGACGAGCCGGTCCGCGAACCGGAGCTGCTGCGGCTGATGAACGGCACCGGCCGCACCCCCGACTGGGCCGGCGACTACGTCTACGTCGACCCCGCCGACGGCACCCGGCACCCGCTCGGCGTGTTCTACCGCTACGCCCCGGGCGACGGCGTCGACACCCCGCTCCGGGAGAACATGCGCTCTCTGTGGCCGAAGGTGGCCGAAGGTGCTGCCGGCAGCGACGTCGAGCGGACGGTCCGCGACCATCTGCGGCCGCTGGCGGGCAACCTGCGCGACGCCGGACGGTTCCTGACCGGGTTCCACCGCGACCTGGCCGCCCGGCTCGGCGGCGGCACCCCGCGTCCGTACCCGGTGCTCGACGCGCTGGCCCGCGCCGAGGCCCGGCTGACCGGCCTGGAGCAGGTGGACATCGCGCTCCCGCCCGGCGTCCGCGCCGCCGCCTTCGAGGCGCTGCGGGCCGAGTGCGCCGCGCTGCGCGCCGGGTTCGAGAGCCGTCCCACCGCCTTCCCGTCCGCTCCCGCCCACGGTGACCTGCACCTGTCCCACCTGCTGTGCCGGCCGCGCGACGACGGCGGCTGGTCGATGCAGGTGATCGACATGTCGACCCCGGCGCTCGGCCCGGACGAACCGGGGTGGGCGGCGCAGTCCCCGGTGCAGGACCTGGTCGCGGTCGAACGGGCCCTGGAGTACTTCACCGCCGACGAGGCCGCCTTCGAGAGCGCCGGACGGCTCGGCATCGACTCCCTGGAGACCATGACGGGCGCGCTGGACGGTGCCGCCGACTGGCCGGACGGGCCGCGCGCCGTACTGCGCCGGGTCTTCCACGCCGCCGACGTGTGGCGGGCCCAGGTGCTGCGGCTGCTGCTCGGCCCCACCTCCCCCGACCCCCTGCGCCGCCTGCTGTACCTGGCGCGGCTGCTGCACGAGCTCGCCTACAACGGCGACCACGCCCGCCCCTACCACGCCGCGATCGACCTGCGCCACGCGCTGATGACCGCCGCGCACGCCCCGGCCCCGACCCCCACCTCAGCGAGGACGTGAACGTGACCGTGCCCGAACCCCGCATGCACATCGTCGAGACGTACTTCGAATGCTGCGGTTTCGACCACACCTTCCTCCAGGGCGGCACCTCGGTGTACCTGTGGAACCTCTCCCGGGCGTTCGCCGCCCGCGGCCACCGGGTCTCCATCGTCACCCCGGCCCACGGCCGGCTGGACGACCTGCGGAGCCGGTACGAGGTCGAGGACCTGGACTACTCCGACACCTACACCCTGCCGCTGGTGCTCGACCCCGACGTGTGGCGGGACTTCCCCGCCGAGGCGGAGCTGGAGCTCACCACCACCGCGCACCGCATCCGGCTCGACGGCGTCGACCTGTACTTCCTGTCCAACGACTACCTGAACCGGCTCCCGGACACCTTCTACCCGCCGTACTCGGCCAAGGGGCGGGACCTGGTCTTCTTCAAGCCGCTCGTCTTCCAGGTCGACAGCGTGCGCTTCCTGCGCAGCTGGTTCGGCGACGAGAAGACCCTGGTGCACGCCCACGAGCCGTACTACCACTACCTGCTGCCGGCGGCGCTGCGCGACGACCCGCTCAAGCCGGTGGTGAGCACGGTGCAGAGCAACATGCCGATCACCAAGAAGGTCTACGGCCCGAAGGTGCGCCGGCTGCTGGAGCTGCTGGGCGCCGAGGTGCCCCTGCCGCTGGACCCGCCGCCCGCCGGGGAGCGGCCGGACGTGGTCCGCCAGTACCAGCAGCTGACCCATCTGCACTACGACTACCCGCCCGACCACGTGGCCCTGTACCGGCTGATCCTCGACCACGCCGACCTGGTCGACTTCCTCTCCCCCGGCCAGCTGGACTTCTACGCCTCCTTCCGCGACACGCCGTTCGAGGCCCTCTTCCGGGAGCTGCCCATCGCCGGCGCGGTGCGCGACAACGCGCACAAGATGTTCGTCGGCGGCTGCGCGATCTCCGACCGGTGGCTGGCCTGGGACCCGGCGGAGGTGGACCGCGAGGAGGTGCTGTCCGGCCTCGGACTGGACCCGGCGCTGCCCACGTTCTTCCACAACGCGCGCTACGCCCTGCACCACAAGGGCCAGCTGGAGCTGGTGCGCGCGGTGGACCGGGTGCTCGGCGAGGGCCTCGCCGCCAACTTCGTGCTGCGCTGCATCTCCGGCGCCCCGCTGGACGACCCGTACTTCCGGGAGGTGGCCGACCGGCACAAGGGACGCCTGTACCTGGAGTCGGAACGGGTCGACGAGCGGCGGGTGTTCGAGTACGCCGCGTCCAGCGACTTCTGCCTGTTCCCGTCCAAGTTCGAGATGGACACCTTCCTCATCGCCCAGGGCGAGGCGATGGTCTGCGGGGCCGTCCCGATCGCCACCGCCCAGCAGGGCATGGCCCACTTCGGGCACGCCCTGACCGGGCCGGACGCCACCGGGTTCGCGGTGAACCGCTCGTTCGCCGAGGACGACACCCTGCTCACCGACGCCCTGGCCGACCGGATCCACGAGGCGGTCACCCTGTGGGCCGAGCGGCCGGAGCGGTACCGCGAGCTGGCCGGGCGCGCCGCCGCGGTCGCCCGGAGGTTCACCTGGGAGCACTGCGCGGACCTGCACCTCGCCGCGTTCCGCCGGCTCTGGGAGGGCGAACCGGCCGTCCTCCCCGCCGAACGGGCCCTGCGGCACGGCTGGTTCGACCTGCTGGCGGACGACGAGCTCACCGAGGAGGCCCTGCTGCTCCACGGCGACCTCACGGCCTACGAGCGCCTCGCGCCGGTCGACGCGGCGGTCGCGCGGCGGTTCTTCGACGCCGCCTGGGAACGGGCCGACTTCGCGGCCTGCGAGCGGATCGCGGACCGCTTCCCCGAGGCGGTGCCGGACGACCTGCGGCGCGCCCTGCGCGAACGCCACCGTGTCGGCGACGGCGTCCTGACCTACCGGCTCCCGCACGCGGAACGGGTGGAGCTGGTCACCCCGGCCGCCCGGAACGGCGCGGCACCCCGCGCCGTGCCCTCCGTACGGCGGCTGGAGCGCACCGCGCCGGGTGTGTTCGAGGGGCCCGCGCCCGAGCCGGACGCGCGGCTGCTGCTGACGCTGAACACCGGCCGCGTCACCTGGGACGAGGTGCGGCATGGCTGAGCGGAACACGGTGCGCGCCGTGCTCCTCGCGGGCGGCGAGGGCCGGCGGATGGGCCCGCTGGGCACCGGCCGGCTGAAGCCGCTGGTGCCGTACGGCGGGGCCTGCCGGCTGATCGACTTCAGCCTGGCGGGCGCGCGCTCCTCCGGCCTGGGCGAGGTGCTCCTGCTGTCCCAGTACGAGGAGCGCCGGCTCATGGACGACCTGCACCGGGTGTGGAACCGGGACGCGGACTTCCGGGTGCACTTCGGGCCGTACGACCGGGCCTACCGGGACGCGGGCGACGCGCTGCCCCGGGAGCTGCCCGAGCGCACCTGGCCGGCCGAGCGGGGCACCGCGGACGCGCTGATCCGCAAGGCCGAGTACGTCTTCGGCGGCGGCCCCGAGCAGGTGCTGGTGCTGCACGCCGACCACGTCTACCGCTTCGACCACGGGCCGCTGATCGCCGCCCACCGGGCGTCGGGGGCCGCGCTGACCGTGGCGTACCAGCGGATCGAGCGGCGCTGGGTGCATCTGTTCGGGATGGTCCGCTTCGACGCGGCGGGCCGGCTCACCGAGTTCACGGAGAAGCCCGCGGAGCCGACGAGCGACCTGGTGTTCGCCGCGTTCTGCGTCTTCGACGCGGCCGTCCTGCGCCGTTACCTGGAGAAGCTCGACGGCACCGACTGGCAGCACGACATCAGCCGGGACGTCATCCCGGCGATGCTCGCGGCCGGGGAGCACATCCGCGGCTACGAGGTGGCCAGCCACTGGGAGGACATCGGCACCGTCGAGCGCTACCACCGGGCGCACCTGAGACTGGCCGCCGACGGCCCGCGCTCCGGTCTGCCGGTCGAACGGATGCCCTGGACGGTCCGGCCGGACGTGGCCCGCGGCTGGGTGGCCGATGCCCCGGGGGTGACGTCGTCGTTGGTCCCGGCGGACCTCGTCAACGAAGGCCGGGTGGAGCACAGCGTGCTCTTCCCCGGTGTCCGCGTCGGGGCGGGCGCACGGGTCCGGCGCAGCGTGCTGCTGCCCGGGGTCACCGTCCCGCCGGGCAGCGACATCGACTCGGCGGTGGTCCTGGAGAACGGACACGTCCAGCAGGTCGCGCACGCCGCGGCCGCCCCGGACACCACAGCGGTCGGGGACACCGCCGCAGTCACGGAAGGAACCCGCACATGAGCCTGCCCCCCTACGACGTCCTGGTGGTCGGCGGCGCCGGCGTGGACACCGTCGTACGCGTCGAGACGCTGGAGGTTCCGCCGGGGGACTCGCTGCACGTCCCGCCGGTGTACGACTACGTCGCGCACACCGGCAACGGCGTGGCGCTCGGCTGGCACGCCCTCGGACTCAGGACCAAGTTCATCGACTTCCTCGGCGACGACCCGCAGGGCCACGCGGTGCTCGCCGCCTACGCCGAGCGCGGCCTGGACTTCAGCCACCTGGTGTCGCCGTACGGCACCCCGCGCGGCATCAACCTGGTCGACGCGCAGGGCCGCCGGTTCTCCTTCTACGACTCCCGGCACCCGGAGGACCTGCGGCTGCCCCGCTCGTTCTACCTGCCGCACCTGGAGCGGGCCCGCCATGTGCACCTGTCGATCGTCGGCCACAACCGCGACATGTACGAGGACGTCCACCGTCTCGGCGTGACCAGCTCCACCGATCTGCACGACTGGGACGGGGCCAACCCCCACCACCTCACCTACGCCCTCGCCTCCGACTACGTGTTCCTCAGCGCGGCCGCCCTGCACGGCCGGCTCGACGAGGTGCTGCACCGGATCGTCGACGAGGGCCGGGCCCGGCTCGTGGTGGCCACCGACGGCGCGGCGGGCTGCCATCTGCTGGAGCGCGGCGCGGACGAGCCCCGGCACTTCCCCGCGGTGCGGCCGGAGCGGCCGGTGGTCGACACCAACGGCGCGGGCGACGCGTTCGTCACCGCCTTCCTGCACGCCCTGCTGGAGGGGCGGTCCCTGGACGACTGCGTGCTGGCCGGTTCCGTCGCCGGCGCCTTCGTCTGCGGGAGCGCCGGCACCCACACCGAGTTCATCGATCTGCCCGGTCTGCGCGCGGCCAGCGCCCGCGCCGTCCGGGCCGGATGAGGAGCCCTCAGGTGCACATCATCGCCTTCTCCTTCGAGTGCGGCGGGTTCGACAACCGGCTGATGCGCGGTGGTCTCTCGCCCCTCGTGTGGAACCTCTCCCGCGAGTACGCCGCCCGGGGCCACCGGGTGTCGCTGGTGACCCCGGCCCACGGCCGGCTGGACACGCTGCGCGAACGCTTCGACCTGGAGGAGCTGGACTACCGGGTCACCGACACGGTGCCCCTGGTGCTGGATCCGAAGACCTGGCCGGAGCAGCCGCCGACGGTCGACCTGCGGCTCACCACGACCGCCCACCTGCTGCGGCTGGACGGTGTGGACGTCTACTTCCTCTCCAACGCCCACCTGGACCTGCTGCCGGACCGGCTCTATCCGCCGCCCGGCACCGAGGGCCGGGACCTGGCCTTCTTCAAGTCGCTGGTGTTCCAGGTGGACGGACTGCGCTTCGTCCGGCGCCATCTGGGCGACGCGTCCGGCGAGCCGGCCGTGGTGCACGGCTTCGAGCCGTACTACCACTACCTGCTGCCCGCCGTCCTCGCCGGCGACCCCCGGTACCGGACGGTGAGCACGGTCGCCGCCAACGCCCCCGTCACGCAGAAGGTCTACCGCCCCCAGGTGGAGCGCCTGCTGGAGCTGTTCGGCGCGGACGCCACCGGCCTGGACGCCCTGGACGGGCCGCCGCCCGCCGAGGACTCCCCCGAGGCCACGGTGGCGCGGGCGCTGGCCGGAACCCGGATGCACGTCGAGCACGGGCCGGACCACGTGGGCCTGTTCCCGCTGGTCGCCGCGTACGCCGACCTCGTCGACTACGTCTCCCCGGGCCAGCTGCGGTACTACAGCACCTTCGAGGGCACGCCCGTGGAGCCGCTGTTCGCGCCGCTGCCGGTGGCGCGGCTGCTGCGCGAGCGGTCGCACAAGCTGCTGGCGGGCGGCTGCGCCGTCTCCGACAGCTGGCTGGAGCGCGACCCCCGGGCGGTGGACCGGGACGCGGTGCTGCGCGGGTTCGGCCTCGATCCATCGCGGCCCGTCTTCTACCACGCGGCCCGCTACGCGGTGCACCACAAGGGGCAGCTGGAGCTGATGCGGGCCGTGGAGGACGTCCTCGCCGCCGACCCGGACGTCAGCTTCCTCATCCGCTGCTCGACGGGGGGCGGTGCGGACGACTCGGCGACCGTGGCGAACGCCGCGTTCCAGGCGGTCGCCGACCGGCATCCGGGGCAGGTGCGCCTGGACTGGCGGCTGGCCGACGAGGACACCCTGTTCGAGGAGGCGGCCTGCGCCGACTTCTGCGTCTTCCCGTCCAAGTACGAACTGGACGGCTTCCTGATCGCCCAGGCCGAGGCCATGGCGTGCGGGGCGGTGCCGATCGCGACCGCGCAGCGGGTGACCGGCCACTTCGGCCACGACCGGCCGGTGGACGACCCCGACGCCACGGGTTTCTCCGTGCGCGGCTCGTTCCGGGACGACGACGCGGGCCTGGCGGTGGCGCTCGCGGAGCGAATACGGGAGGCCGTGGCGGTGTACCGCACGGCACCCGAGACCTACGCCCGGCTGTCGGCGAACTCCCGGCGCACCGGCCGCTCGTTCACCTGGGCGCGCAGCGCCGGGACACGGCTGGCGGCCTACGGACGGCTCCTGCGTGACGAGGCGGGCCCGCTGCCCGTCGGGGAACTGCTGGAGCTCGGCTGGCTGGACCGGCTCCCGGAGTCCGCCTGGACCGACCACCGCGACCGTGTCGAACGGGTCGCCCTGGAACGCGGTGACGCCACCGCCTACGCCCGGGTGCTGGGCGTCGAGGTCACCGCGCTCGGCGCCGACGCCCTGGGCCGGCTCTTCGAGGCCGCCCACCGGCGCGCGGACTTCGCCCGCTGCGCCGAGATCGCCCGGCTGTCCGGCCGCCCCGAGCTGACGGACCGGCTGACCGGACGCTGCCGGCTGACCCGCGCCGCGGACGGCACCTGGCACGTGCGGTACGTCCATCCCGGGGCCGCCCACGTCGACGTGGCGGTGGACGCGGGGGCGCCGGCGGCCGGGCCGGGCGGCGTCCGGGGCGCGACGGTCCCCGACGCCGGGGACCGGCCCGGCGGGACGGATGTCACGGACGCGTCGGAAGCCTCGGACGCCTCCGGCGCCGGGCCGCACCGGCCGCCGAACCCTTCCGCGCCAGGGCAGACGCCGGCCCCGGCGGCCGGCGCGGTGCCCCTGGACGTGCCGGTTCCCGTCGGCGGGGAAGCCGCCGTACCGGCGGCGGCCTCCGTGGGCACCCGGCCGCCGCAGCCGCACGGCGGCGGCACCGGCCCGCGGGCGGACGCCCCGCAGGGCGCCGCGCCGGCCGCGCGGACCGGTGGCGACCCCACAGCCGCACGGACCGGCGGCGAGCCCGCAGCCGCGCGGACCGGTGGCGGTCCGGCGGCCGTCCCCTCCGGGCCGGATCCCGTCCGGGAGTCCGCCACCGAGGCCCTCGCCTCCGACGAGCCGGTGCCCGCCGACGGCGGGGCCGCCCTGATGCCCCTCGTGCCCGACGGCGCCGGAGGCTTCACCGGCGTCCTCGACGGGCCGCCCGTGGGGCGCCACCTCGTCGCCCAGGTGACGCTGCGGACGGGCCGGGTGGCCTGGGACGCCGTCCCCGTCCCGGCGCCGCCCTACCGGGTCGTCGCCACCGACCTGGACGGGACCCTGCTGCGCAGTGATCTGACGGTCTCCGAGCGCACCCGCCGCGCGCTGGCCCTCGTCCACGCGTCGGGCGCCCACCACCTGGTGGTCACCGGGCGTCCCGCGGTCGCCTGCAAGCAGCTGCTCGACAGCATCGGCTACCGGGGACTGGCCGTGTGCGGGCAGGGCGCGCAGCTCTACGACGCCGGCGCCGACCGGCTGCTGTCCTCGCAGCCCCTGGACCTGGACCTGGCCCGCGAGGTCGTCGCCCGGGTCGAGGGCGCGCTGGGCCGGGTGGAGCTGGGCATCGTCACCTCGCCGCCGGAGAGCAGGTTCAAGGTCACCCCCGGGTTCGGCGAACGCGTCCGGCACGGCTGGGACCTGACGACCGATCCGGCCCTGCTCTGGAACACGCCGATCGACAAGCTGATCCTGCACCACCCCGAGGTGGACGAGGACCGGCTGGCCGCCACCGCACGGGAGGTGATGGGGGACGCGGTCACCGTCGTGCACTCGGTGAAGGGCATGGTGGAGATCCTCCCGGCCGGCACGGACAAGGGCACCGGTGTCGCCCGCGCCGCCCGACTGCTGGGCTTCACCGGCGCGGACACCATCGCCTTCGGCGACATGCCCAACGACATCCCGCTGCTGGCCTGGGCGGGGCACGGGGTCGCCATGGCCGGCGGCCACCCGGAACTGCGGGCGATGGCCGACGAGATCGCGCCCGCCCATGACGAGGACGGCGTCGCCGCGGTCCTGGAACGCCTGTTCAGCGCACCGGAGGTCCGCCCATGACGTCGTACGCCCCGCCGGGTCCCGCGCCGGACGGCGCGCTGCGGGAACTGGCCCGCCGCAACGGCATCGCCACCGACTACACCACCGACCGGGGACGGCGGATCACCGTCCCGTCGGACACCCTGGTCGCCGTGCTGGCCGCGTGCGGGGTCGACGCGGCCGACGAGCGCGCGGCCCGGGACGTCCTCGCCGGCGGGCACGGTCCGGCCGCGGGCCGCCTGCTGCCGCCCTGCGCCGTGGTGCGCGCCGGTTCGCCAGCCGGGGTGCCGCTGCCGCCCGGGGCGCGGGCGCACGTCGCCCTGGAGGACGGCGGGCGGGCCGAGGTGTCCGCCGCGCTGCCGCCGGGCCGTCACGTCCTGCACGTGCGCACCGGGACACGGGAGGAGTCGGCCCCGCTGCTGGCGGTGCCCGACCGGGTGCCGGTGCCCGACCGGCGCGACTGGGGCTTCCTCGTCCAGCTCTACTCCGTCCTGTCGCGCCGTTCCTGGGGCATGGGGGACCTCGGCGACCTGGCCGAGCTCGCCGCCTGGTCGGGCCGTGCGCTGGGCGCCGGCTTCGTCCAGCTCGGCCCGCTGCACGCGATGGAGCCGGGCGCCCTGCCGGACCCGTCGCCGTACCGGCCGAGCTCCCGGCGGTTCACCGACCCGATGCACGTACGGGTGGCGGCGGTGCCGGAGTACCGGGAGCTGAGCGGCCCGGCCCGCGAGCTGGCGGACTCCTGCGCCGCCCGGGCGCGGGAGCTCAACGACCGGGTGCTGCGCGGGGAGACGCTCATCGACCGGGAGACGGTGCGCGCGCTGAAGCACCAGGCGCTGCGCCTGGTGCACGCGGTGCCGCTCGCCCCGGCGCGCCGGGCGGCGTTCGAGGCCTTCACCGCACGCGAGGGACAGGACCTCACCGACTTCGCCACCTGGTGCGCGCTGGCCGAGGTGCACGGCGGGGCCTGGCGTTCCTGGCCGGCCGCGCTGCGCGACCCGCGGTCGGCGGCGGTGGCCGCGGCGCGCGAGGAGCTCGCGGACGCCGTCGGGTTCCACCGCTGGCTGGCCTGGATCACCGACGAGCAGCTCGCCGCGGCGCAGCGCACGGCCAGGGAGGCGGGCATGGGCATCGGCCTGGTCCACGACCTGGCGGTGGGGGTGGCCCCGGAGGGCGCCGACGCGTGGGCGCTCCAGCACTGTCTCGCGGACGGGATGAGCGTGGGCGCGCCGCCCGACGACTTCAACCCGCACGGCCAGGACTGGGGCCAGCCGCCCTGGCGGCCCGACGCGCTGGCGGCGGAGGGGTACCGGCCGCTGGCCGCGCTGCTGCGGGCCGGCATGCGGCACTCGGGGGCCCTGCGGGTCGACCACGTCATGGGCCTGTTCCGGCTGTGGTGGGTGCCCGAGGGCCGGCCGCCGTCGGAGGGGACCTACGTCCGCTACGACGCGGAGGCGATGCTCGGGGTGCTGCTGCTGGAGGCGCACCGGGCCGGCGTCCAGGTGATCGGCGAGGACCTCGGCACGGTCGAGGCCGGGGTCCGCGAGGAACTGGCGGCGCGCGGGGTGCTCGGCACGTCCGTGCAGCGCTTCGAGTACCTGGGCGGCTCCGAGGGCCGGCACGGCCCGCTGCCCGCCGCGGAGTGGCGGACGAACTGCCTGGCCACGCTCACCACGCACGACCTGCCGACGACCGCCGCGTGGCTGAGCGGCGAACACGTCGACCTGCGGTCCCGGCTGGGGCTGCTGACCCGCCCGGAGACGGAGGAGAAGGAGGAGGCCGCCGCCGAACGGGACGGCTGGCTCGCCGAGCTGCGCCGGGAGGGCCTGCTGCCCGACCCGGACGGGGAGGTCGTGGCCCTGCACCGCTTCCTGGCCCGCACCCCGTCGCGGCTGCTGGGGGTGTGGCTGCCGGACGCGACGGGGGACCGCCGTCCGCAGAACCTGCCCGGCACGGCGACGGTGCACCCCAACTGGCGGCTGCCCGTGGCCGACCCGGACGGCCGTCCGGTCCCGCTCGACGATCTGCCCGGCCACCCCCGGGTGCAGGCCATCGCCCGTGTGTTCACCGCGGATGAACCGCGCCGACCGACCAATTGAGGAGAGAGATGTCAGGCCAGGCCCTTGCCCGGGTTGAGGGGGTGCTCGAGGACGCCGGAGGCTTCGACCTGCTGGCACCGGAGGGCACGCGGTACCGCGTGGACGTCACGGAGTCGGTGTTCGACCCCGGCAACCCCCTCCTCGCCGAGTACGTCGCGGGGCGCCGTGTGGTGGCCTTCGTCGGCCCCACGGTGCACCGGCTCTACGGCGACCGGCTGCGCGCGTACCTCGACGCCCGGCTGACGCCGGGCAGTTGGAGCGTGCAGGTGATCGAGACCGGTGAACGGAACAAGACCCTCGCGTCCGTGGAACAGGTGTGTGCCGTCGCCAAGGCGACCGGCCTCGACCGCCACGGGGTGATGCTCGCGGTGGGCGGCGGCATCGTCGCGGACGTCGTGGGCTTCGCGGCCTCCATGTACGCCCGCGGCATCCGCTACATCAAGGTCAACACCACCCTGGTGGGGCAGGTGGACGTGGGGGTCGGGGTGAAGACCGGCGTCAACGCCCTGCACTCCAAGAACATGTTCGGCGCCTACCACCCGGCGCACGCCTCGATCAACGACCCCGCCCTGCTGGCCACGCTGCCGCCCCGGGAGATCCGCTGCGGTCTGGCGGAGATCGTGAAGATGGCGGTGATCCTCGACGGCGACCTGTTCCGGACGCTGGAGCGGCACCCGGACGCGTTCCTCGGCGCCGCGGACGGCGAGGTGGAGACGTACGTCCTGCGCACCTCCATGCGGCTGATGATGGAGGAGCTGTGCCCGAACCTGCGGGAGCACGAACTGGCCCGGCTGGTCGACTTCGGCCACACCTTCAGCCCGGTGATCGAGACGGCGGGCGGACACCGGCTGGAGCACGGTGAGGCGGTCGCCGTCGACATCGCGCTGTCGGCGCACATCGCCCGGCTGCTGGGGCTCGCCGACGCGCGGACCTGCGAGCGGGTGGTGACGCTGCTGCGCCGGATCGGCCTGCCGGTGTTCGACCCGGCCACCTGCACCGAGGAGCTGATGACGCAGGCGTTGCAGGCGTCCTGGCAGCGCCGGGGCCGCAAGCTGCACCTCGTCGTCCCGACGGGCGTCGGCAAGGCGACGTTCGTGTCGGAGCTGGAGGACCTGCCCGCCGACGTGCTGCGCGAGGCCCTGCGGGCCCTCGCGGCCGAGGGAGCCGGGGGAGGTGCGCGATGACCGCGCGGGACGCGACGGCCGGCGAGACGACGACCGGCGGCGTGGCGACCGGCGATGTGGCGGCCGGCGGCGGCGCGCCGCCGGACGTGGCGAACCTCAACGACCTGCTCACCGGCAAGGAGCACGACCACGGCGGGCTCGGCACGATCCTCGCGCACCGGGTGTTCTCCCGGGCCGAGGGCGGCGAGGGCGCGGAGTTCGTCGACCTGGCCGTGCTGCCGCCGGGCACGTCGATCGGGCGGCACCGGCACGGCGCGGACCGTGAGACGTACATCGTGCTGAGCGGCAGCGGGCTGATGTACCGGGACGGCGCGGAGTTCCGCGTCACCACCGGCGACGTCGTGGTGAACCGCCCGCACGGCGAGCACGGGCTGGTCAACGACTCGGCCGCCGAGCTGTGGCTCCTGGTCTTCGAGGAGGAACTCCGTGACGGTTCCGGGGTCTGACCGGCTCACCCCCGTCCGGGCGGCGGACGCGCCCGCCGACGGCGCGTTCACCGTGCTGGACGTCGGCGGCACCACGCTGCGCACCGGTACGTACGACCCGGTGACGGCGGTGCTGTCCGGGGTGCGCCGGGTGCCGGTGGAGGGCGTGGCCCGGCATCCGGGCGATCCGGTGGCCGTGCTCCAGGAGCGGGTGGTGGACCAGATCGTCCACGAGGTCGCCCGGCACACGGACGGCGCGGCGCCCCGCGCCGTCGGGGTCGCCTTCGCGGGGCCGATCTCGGCGGGCGGTCTGGTGCTGGCGGCGCCCACGGTGTGGGGGCGGCGCGGTGCCCCCCTGCCGCTGGGGCAGTTGCTGTCGCGGCGGATCGGCGCCCCGGTGGTGGTCGTCAACGACCTCACCGCGGCGGCCTGGCGGTACGCGGCGACCGAGGCGGAGCCGTTCTGTCTGCTCACGGTCAGCTCCGGGATCGGCAACAAGGTGTTCCGGGGCGGTGACGTGCTGCTCGACGCCGACGGTCACGGGGGCGAGCTCGGCCACTGGGTGTGCGACCCGTCGCCGGACGCGCCGCTGTGCGACTGCGGCGGGCGCGGGCATCTGGGCGGCATCGCCTCCGGGCGCGGGGTGCTCGCCGCGGCCCGCCGTGCGGTGGCCGCGGATCCGGCGGGCTTCGCACGGTCCCGGCTCGCCGAGCTGTGCGGGGGCCGCGCGGACGCGCTGGACAATCCGGCGATCGCGGCGGCGGTCCGCGAGGGCGACCCGTTCGCGACCGGGGTGCTGCGCGGCACGCTCACCTATCTGGCGCAGGCGATCGGCGCTGTGTTCACCTCCATAGGGATCTGCCGGTACGTCATCATGGGCGGCTTCGCCCTGGCGGTCGGCGAGCGCTACCGCGAGCTGCTGGTCGGGGAACTGGTGCGCCTCGGGTGCTTCGGCCTGGACGCGGACGCGGTGGACGCCCTGGTGTCGCTGGGCCGTCCGGACGACGACCACGGACTGATCGGCGTCGGCCGGCTGCTGGCCGACCGGACCGGCCCGCACCTGAGGCAGGAGGCGTGATGGCGGCCCCCCGCACACTCGTCGTCGGCAGCGGCTTCGTCGGCACCCGTATCGCCGGCCGTCTCGCCTCGGCAGGCGAGACGGTCACCCTCGCCTCCCGCACCCGGCCCGCGGTGCCGCCGGCCGGCGGCGCCGACTGGACCGCGCTGGACGCCACCGACCGCGAGGCGTGCGGCCGGCTCCTGGCGCGGCTGCGCCCGGACCGGGTGGTGCTGGTGCACGGCCCCTCGGACGTCACCTGGTGCGAGGAGCATCCGGACGCCGCGGTCGCGGCGCACACCGCGGCGGCCGAGAACTTCGCGGCGCGTTCCGGCGGGGCGCGGCTGGTGCTGATCTCCACCGACAACGTCTTCGACGGCAGCCGCGCCGCCAGCGCGGAGGACGACCCGGTCCGTCCCGCCAACGCGTACGGCCGGGCCAAGCTGAGCGCCGAGCGGACCCTGCTGGGCGCGACCGCGGACGCCGTGGTGCTGCGCGTCAGCCTCGTCTACGGCCATGAGCCCGCCGACGCGGGCAAGTGGCTCAACTTCTACTCCGCGTGCGCCCACCGGCTGCTGCGCGGCGAGCGGGTCACGGTGCCGGCGGACCAGTGGACGACCCCGGTGCTGGTGGACGACGTGGCGGAGGTGACGGCCGCGGTGCTGCGCGCGGACGGCCCGCTGCCCCCGGTGCTCCATCTGGGCGGCCCGGACCGGGTGAGCCGGGCGGCCTGGGCCTCGGTGATCGCCAAGACGCTCGGCGCGCCGCCGGACCTGGTCGTCCCGACGGCCCGGGCGGGCACCCGCTACGCGTCCCGCCCGGAGAACACCTGCCTCACCAGCCGTCTCCTCGACCGGCTGCCGGCCACGAAGGACACCACGGTGCGCGGGGTCGCGGAGGGCGCCCGCCTCCTGGCGGGCACCCTCCGGAACACCGGCTGAGCCGCGCCCGTCCGGCGCCGGTGGGAACGCCGACCGGCCCCGGCACGGGCCCCGGGTCCGAACCGCCCGGCCCGTGCCCGACGACCTGCGCCGGACCGACCCACCCGACCCAGGCCAGGCCGCAGGCGTCCACAGACGCCGGGCCCAAGCCGTCCAGCACGGGCCAGGCCGCGGGCGTCCACCGACGCCGGGCCCAACCCGCCCGCCGACGGACCGGCCCGCAGGCACCGGACCCAACCCGCCCGGCACGGACCAGGCCGCGGGCGTCCACCGACGCCGGGTCCGACCCGTCCGGCGACGGACCGGCGCACGTCCGCGGGCCCGGGCCCCTCCCCCGACTCGACGAGACCCGCAGGAGACCCCGTATGACAGCACCATCGGCACCATCGGCACTTTCGGAACCATCGGCACGCAGCCACGACGTCGTCGTCCTCGGCGGCGGTGTGGCGGGATGCGTACTGGCCGCCCGGCTGAGCGAGGACCGCTCACGGTCGGTCTGTCTGGTGGAGGCCGGGCAGGACTACGGGCCCCACGGCGAGGGCTGGCCGGGCGGTCTGCTCGACGCCCGGAGCCTGCCCCGCAGCGACGTCTGGGAGCGGCACACCGAGGTGTACCGCCTGCGGGCACGCGTCATCGGCGGTTCGTCGTGCGTCAACGGCTGCTGGAACACCTGGGGCACCCACGCCGACCAGGCGGAGTGGGAGCGCGCGGGCGGTGCCGCCTGGTCGGCCGCGGCCCTGGAACGCCATCGCAAGGCGGCCGTGCAGCAGATGGACATGCGCCAGGTGCCCGACGGCGAGCTGTCCCCCTTCAGCCGGGCGGCCCTCGCGGCGGCGGACGAACTCGGCTTCGTCCCGGCCGACATGGGGACCTCCGGCGGCCCCGGCCACGGCACTCCGCTGCTCAACGCGGTCGACGGGCTGCGCTGGAACGCGGCCTTCGCCTATCTGGATCCCGCCCGGTCGCGCCCCAACCTGACCGTCCTCGGCGGCGCCTCGGCCCACCGCCTCGACGTCCGGGGCGGCCGGGTGCACGGGGTGGAGGTCGTACGGGACGGCGAGCGGGTCACCCTGACGGCGGACACGTACGTGGTGGCGTGCGGCACGTACGGTTCGCCCGCGCTGCTGATGCGCAGCGGCATCGGCCCGGCCGGCCATCTGCGCGAGGCCGGCGTCCGGCCCGAGCTCGACCTGCCCGGTGTGGGCGCCAACCTGACCGACCAGCCCGGCGTGTTCGTCCCGCTGGCGCCGGCCGACGGGCTGAACGCCGCCCTGGCCGAGAAGGAGGCGCGCGGTGAGCTGTACGGGAACCGCATGCTGATCAGGGCGGCGAGCCCCTACTGCCGGGACGGCTCCTGGGACCTGCACATCCTGGCCAACGCCGGTCCGCCGCTGTTCGGGAAGCTGCCGCCGGGGCAGTACGAGGCGGGCCTGTCCTCGTACCTGATGAAGCCGGCGTCGCGCGGCCGGGTGCGGCTGCGCTCCGCCGACCCCGCCGAGCCGCTCGACATCGACCCCGGCTTCTTCACCGACCCGGAGGGGCGCGACCTGGCCGCCGTGCGGGCGGGGCTCGGCATCGTGGAGGACCTGGCCGGGTCGGCCGCGCTGCGTCCCCTCGTGCGGCAGGTCGAGGAGCACCCGTCGCGGCTGTCGGACGAACGGATCCGGGCCCGGGCCGGCACCTACTGGCACCCGGTGGGGACCTGCGCCATGGGCGCCGAGGACGACCCGGGCGCGGTGGTGGACGGGGCGGGGCGGGTGCACGGCGTGTCGAACCTGCGGGTCGCCGACGCCTCGGTGCTGCCGACGGTCCCGGCCGCCAACACCCAGCTCCCGGTGCTCGCCGCGGCCGAACTGCTGGCCGAGGCGGTGCTGGGTGACTGAGGCCGGCACCGCGGGTGGCGCGGCACCCCGGCGGGACGTCCGTGAACACCGGGTGCTGTACGGGTGCATGGGACTCGGCGGAGGCTGGGACCGGGCACCGTACACCGCGGCCGACGTCGACCACGCCGAGCGGGCGGTCCGCGCCGCACTGGACGCCGGGATCACGGCCTTCGACCACGCGGACATCTACCGGCACGGCAAGTCCGAGGCGGTCTTCGGGGAGCTCCTCGCCCGCGACCCGCGGCTCAGGGACCGCGTCCTGATCCAGACGAAGTGCGGCATCGTGCTGCCGGACGGTTCCCGGCCCGGCCACTACGACCTGCGCGCCGGGGCCGTCGTCCGGCAGGTGGAGCGGAGCCTCACCCGGCTGCGCACCGATGTGATCGACGTCCTGCTGCTGCACCGTCCCGATCCGCTGGCGCGCCCCGAGGAGATCGCGGAGGCGTTCGCCGCCCTGCGGGCCCAGGGCCTGGTGCGCCAGTTCGGGGTGTCCAACATGAGCGCCGCGCAGATCGCCCACCTGCGGACGGCCGTGGAGGTGCCGCTGGTGGTCGACCAGCTGGAGATGAGCCTGCACCGGCGGGGCTGGGTGGAGTCCGGCGTGCTGGTCAACACGCCGGCCGCGGCGGCGGACGGCTTCCCGCACGGCACGCTGGAGTACTGCGCGGCACACGGGATCCGGCCGCAGGCGTGGGGCGCGCTCGCCGGGGGCCGGTTCTCCGGCGGCGCCGACACGCCGGCGGCGCGGCTGGTCGCCGAGCTGGCGGCCCGCAAGGGCACCACACCGGAGACCGTCGTCCTGTGGTGGCTCCAGCGCCATCCGGCCGGTGTCGCCCCGGTCGTCGGCACCACGCGGCCCGAGCGCATCGCCGCCTGCCGTGACGCCGTGGACGGCCCGCCCCGGCTCGACCACGAGGAGTGGTACGCCCTCTGGGTCGCCGCCCGGGGCGCCCCGCTGCCCTGAGGCGCCCTCAGAAAAGCCCCTGAGGCCTCTGAGACACCTGAGGCCTCGGAGCACTTGAGACACCTGAGACACCTGAGACACCTGGACGACGTCCCCCCGCGGGTTTCCGCCGGGGGACGCCGCCGTTTCACCCCGGCCCCACGGCAACGGGTCCCTGCGCACCCCCTTTACGGCAATGACATGCACAGGTAATCTCCAGGCGCCTGCAAGAAGTTGCTGGAAATTTCAGACAGACGATGCGTTGCAGGTGTGGGTGCATCGGGATTCTCGAGGCGCGTCAGGATCTGCGGTGTGCGTCCACAAGGAGCCACGGGTTCCGCCTCACCCCACTGGAGAGACGCACATGAGACGCCATCGACCACCCGCCCGCGGCTGGACCGCGGGCTCCCTGGCGGCAGGGCTCCTCGCCCTGACGGCCGTCACGGGTCCCACCGCCCCGACCGCCGAGGCCGCCGACACGAACTCGGCGACGGTCTTCTACTACACGAAGACCAGGAACTGGGCCTCCACCTATCTGCACTACGCCCCCGACGGCGGCTCCTGGACGACCGTGCCGGGCGTCGTCATGGAGGCCGCCTGTACCGACTGGGTGAAACTCACCGTCGACCTGGGCTCGGCCACCGGGCTCCAGGCCACCTTCAACAACGGCTCGGGCACCTGGGACAACAACGCGGGACAGAACTACGCCCTGGGCACCGGCGACATCACCGTCAAGGACGGGGTCGTCGCGCACAGCGACCCCTGTGCCGAGTCGGACCCGGAGACCTCGCAGTCGGCCACCGTGTACTACTCGTCCCAGGCGACCGGCTGGACCACCGTGAACTTCCACTACGCCCCGGCCGGCGGGTCCTGGACCACCGTCCCCGGCGTCGGCATGGAAGCGGCCTGCACCGGCTGGTGGAAGAAGACCGTCGACCTCGGCACCGCCACCTCGCTGAAGGCCGCCTTCAACAACGGCAACGGCACCTGGGACAACAACAACGGGGCCGACTACACGATCCCGGCCGGCACGAGCACGGTGGCGAACAACACCGTCACCGCCGACGCCGACGACCCGTGCGCGGCCCAGGAGCCGGACACCGAGGCGCCCACCGCCCCGACCGGCGTCCAGGCCTCCGCGACGAACACCTCGGTCGTCGTGTCGTGGAACGCGGCCACGGACGACACCGGTGTGACGGGCTACCAGGTGACGCGCACCGGCGGCACCAAGGGCTCGATGGTCACCGACGTCACCTCCACCGTGTTCTCCGACACCGGCCTGGAGGAGAACACCGCCTACACCTACACGGTCCGGGCCGTGGACGCCGCCGGGAACGTCTCCGCCGCCTCGGCCGGGGCGACGGCCACCACCGGCAGCGCGCCGGAGGAACCGGCCTCCGGCACCCCGCTGGGCACGGACCCGCGCAAGGACCCGATCTACTTCGTGCTCACCGCGCGGTTCAACGACGGGGACAGCACCAACAACCGCGGCGGCAGCCAGCACGTCAAGTCGGGCAACTCCGCCAACAACGACCCCATGTTCCGCGGCGACTTCAAGGGCCTGGTCGAGAAACTCGACTACATCAAGGGCCTCGGCTTCTCCGCCGTGTGGATCACCCCCGTGGTGCTCAACCGCTCCGACTACGACTACCACGGCTACCACGGCTACGACTTCTACAAGGTCGACGCCCGCCTGGAGTCGGCCGGCGCCTCCTACCAGGACCTGATCAACGCCGCCCACGCCAAGGGCATGAAGATCTACCAGGACGTCGTCTACAACCACTCCTCCCGCTGGGGCGCCAAGGGCCTGTACACCCCGACGGTGTACGGGGTGCGCGACACCCAGTGGAGCTGGTACTACGACGAGAAGAACGAGGGCTTCGAGTACGACGGCCTCACCGTGGAGACCAAGTCGGGCAAGTCCTACTACAACGGCGACCTGTGGTCGACGGCCGAGCCGTCCGGCAACACCTGCCTGAACTGGGGCGTCCCCACCGGCGGCAAGAGCGCCGAGGGCTACACGATCTACAACTGCCAGTGGCCGAGCCCCACCTCGGGCATGTTCCCGAAGGCGTACTACCACCAGTGCTGGATCGGCAACTGGGAGGGCGAGGACGCCCGCTCCTGCTGGCTGCACGAGGACCTCGCGGACTTCAACACCGAGTCGACACCCGTGCAGAACTACCTGATCGGCGCCTACAACAAGTACATCGACATGGGGGTCGACGGCTTCCGCGTCGACACCGCGGTCCACATTCCCCGCGTCACCTGGAACCGCCGCTTCCTGCCCGCCATCTACGACCGGGTCACCCAGCGGTTCGGCACCGCGGCGGCGGAGAACTTCTTCGTCTTCGGCGAGGTCGCCGCGTTCGTCAACGACAAGTGGAACCGGGGATCACCCAACCACTCGGCGCAGTTCTACACGTGGAAGGAGCGCAAGGAGTACAGCGCCGACGACGCCACCGCCGCGCTGGAGCAGTACGAGTACGAGCAGGCGCAGGGCACCGGCAACCAGCCGACGTCCACCAACGCCTTCCTCGACGGCAACAGCTACCACACGCCCGACCACAGCAAGTTCTCCGGCATGAACATCATCGACATGCGCATGCACATGAACTTCAGTGACGCGCAGAACGCCTACAACAACGGCAAGGACTCCGACGACAGCGTCAACGACGCCACCTACAACGTCGTCTACGTCGACAGCCACGACTACGGCCCGAACAAGAGCAGTACGCGCTACAGCGGCGGCACCGACGCCTGGGCCGAGAACATGTCGCTGATGTGGACCTTCCGCGGCATCCCCACGCTGTACTACGGCTCGGAGATCGAGTTCCAGGCGGGCCAGCGGATCGACTGCGGACCCACCTGCCCGCTGGCCACGACCGGCCGCGCCTACTTCGGCGACCACCTGGCCGGCAGCCTCACGGTGTCGGACTTCTCCAAGGTCGACTCCGCGAGCGGGCAGGTCGCCACGACGCTGAGCCAGCCCCTGGTCAAGCACGTGCAGCGGCTGAACCAGATCCGCCGGGCGGTCCCGGCGCTCCAGATGGGCCAGTACTCCACCGACGGCATCTCCGGCTCGATGGCCTTCAAGCGGCGGTACACCAGCGGCACCACCGACAGCTTCGCGCTGGTCACCGTCACGGGCGACGCCACCTTCACCGGCGTGCCCAACGGCACCTACCGGGACGCGGTCACCGGAGACGTCAAGACCGTCTCCAACGGCACCCTGAGCGTCGCCGCGCCCGGCAAGGGCAATCTGCGGGTCTACGTCCTCAACGGCCCCGGCAAGATCGGAGCGGACGGCCCCTACCTGAAGTGACGGGCACGACCTGAGGTGACGGGCGCGGGCCGGGTGGTCCACCGGCCCGCGCCCCGACGCCCCCGCGGGAAGGATCTCCGCGGGGGCTCTCAGGTGGACGCCTGGTCGCTGTCCTTCATCGCGCCCCAGCCGTGCCAGCGCTCGACCTCCATCCAGGCGCTGACGCGGGCGCGGACGCGGTCGGGGTAGGGCTTGCCGGTGTAGTGGGTGGCGATGCGGTCGATGTCGGCGAGGCCCTCGTCCTCGTACGTCTCGACGACGCGGCCGATGAGCGTGACATGGGTGTACCAGTCGTCGGCGGCGAGGACGGTGACGGTCAGGCGCGGGTCGCGGCGCAGGTGCTTCAGCCGGACGCGGCCCTCGTCCAGGCTGATCAGGACGCGGCCGTCCTCCCACAGGTACCAGGTGGGGGTGGAGACCGGCGCCCCGTCCGAGCGCAGGGTCGCCATGACGGCCGGGTTGGGGCGGCGCAGCAGGTCGGAGGCCTCGGGCGGCAGCGGGGGCTTGGACATCGCGGTTCCTTTCGGTTCCTCTCGTTCCCTCGGGGTGTGGGCTTCGTTCCCTCAGGACTCGGGCTCGTCGTCGAAGCTCGCGTAGTACGCGGCGGCCATGTCCTCGTCGGCGTGGCCCCGGGCGGCGGCGCGCTCCATCCGCTCGGCGCTCGCTGCGGCCACGTCCAGGCGCACGCCGCGCCGCTCGCCGGCCTCGACGATCAGACGGGCGTCCTTGGCGGCGGTGGCCACCGCGAACTGGGGCGGCGACAGCCGGCCGTCGAGGATCATCCCCGACTTCGCCCGCAGGTACCCCATGTCCAGCGGTCCACCCGCGATGGCGTCGAAGAAGCTCTGCGGGTCGACGCCGAGCGCCCGGGAGAGGGCCAGCACCTCGCCGGCCGCGGCGGTCGCGGCGATGACCCAGCTGTTGGCCACCAGCTTCAGCCGGGTGGCGCTGCCCTGCGCGCCGTCCTCACCGGTCCACACGGTCCGGGCGCCGACCGCGTCGAGGACCGGGGTCACCGTGTCGCGCCGGTCGGCCGGACCGGCGGCGAGCACGAGGAGCTGCCCGGCCTCGGCGGGCTGCCGGGTGCCGAGGACGGGCGCGTCGAAGAAGACCAGGCCGTACTCGTCGGCGAACGCGGCCAGGTCCTCGACGGCCTCGACGCCGGCGGTGGTGGACTGCACCCAGGCGGTGCCGGGGCGCAGGGCGGGGGCGGCCTGCCGCATGACGTCCAGGGCGGCGGGACCGTCGTACAGCATGGTCAGGACCACGTCGGCGCCCTCGACCGCCTCGGCGGGCGTGCCGGCGATGTGCGCGCCGTCGGCGGCCAGGGGCTCGGCCTTGGCGCGGCTGCGGTTCCAGGCGCGGACGGTG
Source organism: Streptomyces sp. NPDC003247 (assembly GCF_042888135.1). NCBI lineage: Bacteria > Bacillati > Actinomycetota > Actinomycetes > Kitasatosporales > Streptomycetaceae > Streptomyces > Streptomyces sp. NPDC003247. The sequence goes on along the minus strand of NZ_JBIAPF010000005.1, from coordinate 11,723 downwards.
TGTCCGGCGCGGGTGAGGTTGCGGGCCATGGCGGCGCCCATGATGCCGGTGCCCAGGACGCTCACGGTGAGCTTGTCGGTCATGACGTCGATCTGCCGATCCGTGCGAAGGGGTACGGAAGTGTGCGGGGGCCGGCCGCACCGCCAACTGCGGTGGGGCGGCCGGGACTCCACGGTGTGTCAGGCGCCCAGCATGCCGGAGGCGGCCCGGATCAGTCCGTCCAGCCACGCCTGGTGGCCGTTGAGCATGGGGTTCGGGCGCTCGGTGGCCAGGGCGGCGGCCGGCGCGCCGATCTGGGTCTCCTGGGTGAGGACGCGGACCCGGTCGCCGGGCAGGTCCTCCACCAGCCAGGCGTGCAGCACGTCGAGCCGCTCCTCGGGGCCGCCCTCCTGCTTCGCCGTCCAGGACAGCCGGCCCGGGACGCCCTCGGCGGGGGCCTGGAACTCCACGACGTGCGCGTCCAGGGGCGGGAAGCCGAAGGTGCCGAAGCGGAAGGCGAGGTCGTCGGCCAGCTCGGGGCCGCCGCCGGCGGGGAAGGAGATGTCGGCGACGTTGTCGTAGTACGACTCCCAGGTCGAGGTGTCGGTCAGGTACCGCCACACGTCGGCGGCGGTGACGCCCTGGACGATCACCTCGTTGGAGACGAAGTTGTCGCCGGTGCCGGGCAGGTACGTGTCGGGCCAGTTGATCGCGTTCTGCGTGGTCATGGGGGTGTTCTCTCCGAAGCGGTGGGGGGGTAGGTCTTGGCGGAGCTTCGGGGCTCCGGGGGCATCCTCGTCGGCCGGATGCGCCGCCGCATCACGGCGACACCGACGACGCTAGACCCGCGCCCCATCGGAGGGCCAATAGGGATCCCGATCCCAGCGATCGGAAGCCCGATGGTGCACGGGGAATACCATGGACGGCATGACCGACCGGACACTGGACGGGACGGGCCCGGCGACCGACCGGAGCAGGAAGCTCCCGGCGCACGCGGACCTGAACCTGTTGCGCACCTTCCTCGCCGTCTACCGCTCCGGCACCTTCACCGCCGCGGCCCCACTCCTCGGTCTCTCGCAGCCCACCGTGACCGCCCAGATCCGCACGCTGGAGCAGCAGACCGGCCGCGAGCTCTTCACCCGGCTCCCCCGCGGTGTGGAACCCACGCCCCTCGCCCACGAGCTCGCGGGCCAGATCGCGGGGCCGCTGGACGCGCTGGCCGTGCTCGAGGGCACCGGCCCGCTGTCCGGGCGCACCGCCCCGGTCCATCTGGCCGGCCCGTCGGAGCTGCTGTGCGTCCGCGTCCTGCCCGCGCTCACCCCGCTGATCGCCGAGGGCGTGCAGCTGCGGGTGGCCCAGGGGCTGCCCGAGCCGCTGCTGGAGGAGATGCGCGCGGGCCGGCACGACCTGGTCATCGCCACCCGGCGGCCGCGCGGGCGGGCCCTGGAGTCGGTGCCGCTCGCCGACGAGGAGTACGTGCTCGTCGCCGCCCCCTCCTGGGCCCGGCACGTCGGGGACCGGCCCGACGCCGACGACCTGTGCGCCGCGCTCCGCGACCTCCCCCTGGTCACCTACGCGGAGGACCTGCCCATCGCCCGCCGCTACTGGCGCACCGTCTTCGGCAGACAGCTCACCGCACGCGCCGCCCTGACCGTGCCCAACCTGTACGCCGTCCTGTCGGCGGTCAACTCCGGCGCCGGGTACAGCGTGCTGCCCCGCTCCCTGTGCCAGGAGTACCTGGACTCCGGCCGGCTGGCCCTCCTGCACGACCCGGAGGAAGCGCCGCTCAACACCCTCTTCCTCGTCCAGCGTCCCGGCGCCGACACCAACCCGGACGTCCTGCGGGTACGCGACCGCCTCCGCCGGGCGGCCCTCACCTGGTAGCCGAGGGGGCCGGCGGCCGGTGGTTGCCGTCCGGCCGGAGGGGCACCCGGGTCGCCATGGCGGAGCTGCGGCGGATCCTGGTGACCGGCTGGTTCGGCTTCCTCGACGGGGAGGCGACCGCCGGGGACGTGCTGGCGCTGGACCGGGTGCGGGACGTGCTGCGGCGGGCGGGGCTGGAGCACGACGTCGCCTGGAGCCCGGGGTTCCGTCCCGGCGGTCTGCATCTGTCGCGGGTCCGGCCCGAGGACTACTCGCACCTGGTGTTCGTCTGCGGTCCGCTGCACGGGCCGCAGATCGAGGAGCTGCACCGGCGCTTCGCGCACTGTGCGCGGATCGCCGTGGGCGTCTCCGTCGTCGACGCCGACGGCCCGGCCGTCACCGGCTTCCACCGGGTGCTGGCCCGCGACGGCGACGGCCCGGACCCCACGTGCGACCTGGCGGCCCGCGCGCCCGCGCTGCCCGCCCGCCCCGTCGTCGGGGTGATCCTCACCCACGGCCAGCACGAGTACGGGGCGCGCCGACGGCACGAGCGGGTCGCCGAGGAGATCACGCGCTGGCTGTCCGGCCGGGACTGCGCGCGCCTGGAACTGGAGACCCGGCTCGACACGCACGACTGGCGCCTGCACGCGACACCGGCCCAGCTGGAGTCGGTGCTCTCCCGGCTCGACCTGGTCGTCACCGACCGGCTGCACGGGATGCTGCTCTCCCTGCGCGCGGGCGTCCCCGCGCTGGCCGTCGACCCGGTCGAGGGCGGCGCGAAGGTGACGGCGCAGGCCCGTGCCTGCGGCTGGCCCGCGCTGCTGCCCGCCGAGCGGCTCGACGCGGCGGCCCTGGACCGGTGGTGGCAGTGGTGCACCACCTCCGGCCGCGAACTCGCCCGCGAGATCGGCGCCGGCTTCCGCCGGGGCACCGGCCCGGACAGCGCGGACGGCCTGCTCCAGGCACTCGGGACACACGGATGACGACGGAGGACCGGGGAGATCCATGGGGGAGATCCATGGGGGCGTTCGGCAGCCGGCCGTCCCCGCCCGTCCCCTCCCCCGGCTGGCGCCGCGGCGCGCCCCCCGAAGCGACCTCCCCGGGGCCAGGGGCCAGGGGCCGGGCCAGGGGCCAGGGGCCAGGGCCAGGGGCCGGGACCCGGGGCCAGGGGCCAGGGCCAGGGGCCGGGGACCGGGGCCAGGGCCCGGGGGCCAGGGCCCGGGGCCAGGGGCCGGGCCAGGGGCCGGGGCCAGGGCCCGGGGCCAGGGGCCGGGGCCAGGGGCCAGGGCCCGGGGCCAGGGCCCGGGGCCAGGGGCCAGGGCCCGGGGCCAGGGCCCGGGGCCAGGGGCCAGGGCCCGGGGCCAGGGGCCAGGGCCGGGGGCCAGGGCCGGGGGCCAGGGGCCGGGGACCGGGGCCAGGGCCCGGGGCCCGGGGCCAGGGGCCGGGCCAGGGGCCAGGGGCCAGGGCCTGGGGCCGGGGGCCGGGGACCGGGGCCAGGGACCGGGGCCAGGGACCCGGGCGGCCCGGCCCGGGGCCCCGCGCGCCCCCTCAGCGCCTCCGCTCAGCCCACCCGCGGCACCGCCCCAGGGCGGCGGTAGACGTAGGGCGGTGGCGGTGTGGTGGGGGCGTGGTCGTCGACGAGTGTGCGGACGAGGTGGTGGTCGGGGGAGAGTGCGCAGGCCGGGTCGGTGCGGGCGGCGTCGCCGGTGAGGGCGTACGCCTGGCAGCGGCAGCCGCCGAAGTCCTCCTCCCGGCGCGGGCAGCCCCCGCAGGGGCCGGTCATCCAGGCGGTGCCGCGGAAGCGGCCGAAGGCCGGGGAGTGGTCCCAGATCCAGGCCAGGGAACGGTCCCGCACGGAGGGCGCGTCGAGGTCGGGCAGGGAGGCGGCGGCCGGGCAGGGCAGGACGGTGCCGTCCGGCGCGACGGTCAGCGAGACCGCTCCCCACCCGCCCATGCAGGGCTTGGCGACCCCGTCGAAGTAGTCGGGGACGACCCAGACCAGGTCGACGCGGCCGGCGAGCCGTTCCCGCCAGCGCTCGACGGACTCCCGCGCACGGGCCAGCTGGACGCGCGTGGGCAGCAGCGCGGCACGGTTGAGCAGCCCCCAGCCGTAGAACTGGGTGTTGGCCAGCTCGATCCGGTCCACGCCCCAGGCCACGCCCAGCTCCACGAGGGCGTCCACGGCGTCGAGGTTGTCCCGGTGCAGCACCACGTTCAGTCCGAGGGGCAGCCCGGCCCGCCGGACGAGGGCCGCCGCCCGCTCCTTGGCGGCGAAGGAGGACGGGCGGCCGGCGATCCGGTCGTTGGCCCGTGGCTCCGCGTGCTGGACGGAGAGCTGGACGCTGCGCAGCCCCGCCGTCCGCAGCGCGGTCAGCCGGGGCTCGTCCAGGCCGGTGCCGCTGGTGACCAGCTGCGTGTAGATCCCGGCGGCCTCGGCGGCGGCGACGATCTCCTCCAGGTCGGGGCGGAGCAGGGGCTCGCCGCCGGAGAGATGCGTGTGGACCACGCCCAGTGCGGCGGCCTGACGCAGTACGTCCGCCCACTCCCCCGCGCTCAGCTCGCCCGAACGGCGGGCCAGTTCCAGGGGGTTGGAGCAGTAGGGGCAGTGCAGCGGGCACGCGTGGGTGAGTTCGGCGAGCAGCGCCCAGGGCCGTGCCACGGGAGCGGAGCCCTCGGCTTCGGCCGGTTCCACCGACGCGGGGGAGACGGTCATGCGATCCAGCCCTCCTGGTGCAGGCGGTCGAGGAAGGAGGGGACTTCGGCGGCCACGGGGGCGCCGGGGTAGCGCTCGGCGAGCTCGTCTACGATCCCGCGCACGGTGCGCGTGCCGTCGCACAGGCCGACGACCTGGCCGGCCTGTCCCTGGAGGACGACCACGCGTTCGGGCAGGACCAGCAGGTCGGCGCCGCGCACGGGGTCGTGCCGCAGCATGAGGGCCGGGGCGAGGGTGGGACGCCACCGGCTGTCGGGCACCCGCGTCACCCCTGCCCCCGTCCGTCATGGCGCCAGGGACGGCCGGCCGGCGCCACGCGTCCGTCCCGCTGCTCCTGCCCGTCGCGGCGCCACGGACGGCTGTCCGGCAGCGGCCGGCCGCCACGCTCCCGCTCTCCGGCCGCGTCGGGCCGGCCGTCCAGGGAGCGCCGTACGGCGGTGTCGGGCCGGCCGTCCGGGGAGCGCCGTACGGCCGTGTCGGGCCGGCCGTCGTGAGGCCGCGGTCCGGGCCCGTCCTGCTGTTCCTCCTGTTGCACGGCGTCCAGCAGGGCCCACAGCACCTCGCACTTGAAGCCCAGCGCGGCCACGGCCCGCTCCTGGTCCTCGCGCGTGCGGGCCCACTCCAGGACCAGGGCGAGCGCCTCGGTGCTGTCGCGCCGGCCCTGGTCGACGCGGGTGCGGAAGTAGTCGAGTCCGGACGGCTCGATCCACCGGTAGTGGCGCTCGAAGGCGTCGATGCGCAGCCGCATCAGGTCGGGCGCGGTCAGCTCGGTGAGGGAGGCCGCGACGGCCTCCAGCGGCGGGCGCAGCCGGCAGAAGTTGACGTAGCCCTCCACCGCCAGCCGCACGCCCGGCAGGACGCTGTCGCCCGCCAGCAGTCCGGCGCGGTCGAGTCCGGCCGCCTCGCCGAGGCGCAGCCAGCGCTCGATGCCGCCCTCGCCGTCCCGGCGGCCGTCGTGGTCCTCGATCCTGTGCAGCCACATGCGCCGCAGCCGTGAGGAGTCCAGTTTCGCGGTGATCAGCGCGTCCTTGACGGGGATGTGGCGCTGGTAGTGGAAGCGGTTGGCGATCCACCGGCGGACCTCCGCCGGGCTGAGGTCGCCCTCGTGCATCCGCACGTTGAAGGGGTGGCGGTCGTGGTACCGCTCCTGGCCCACCTCGCGCAGGCGGGCCTCGAACTCGGCGGGGCTCCAGGGCTCCGCCAGGGTGGGCAGTGCCGTCGTCACAGCTCGATCACCATCTCGTCGTAAGCCACCTCGATACCCAGCCGGGCGAGCCGCTTGTGCTGTGCCGCGGTGGGGTCGACGAGGGGGTTCGTGTTGTTGAGGTGCGTGTAGTAGCAGCGGGCGGACAGTCCGGCGAGGATGCCGGCGGTGCCGCCCGGTCCGTCGACGGGCAGATGGCCCATGCCCGTCGCGGTGCGGGAGGAGAACCCCGCCCGGCGCGGCTCCTCGTCGTCCCAGAAGGTGCCGTCGACGATGACGCAGTCGGCCTCGGCGGCGGCCCGGTGCAGCGCGTCGGACCAGACGGCCACGGCGGGGGCGTAGAGGGCCGACCTGCCGGTGGCCGGCTCGTACAGGCGCAGGGCGACGACCCAGCCGTCGTCCTCCGGGGCGTCGGCGGCGTAGCGGGGGCGTTTGCCGGACACGGGGACGGCGCTGATCCGCACGCCGTGGCCGGACCGGTCGGCGGCGCCGCCGTGCAGGGGCACCGCTCCGTGGCAGGGCAGGTCCCGCCAGGTGAGCGTGGTGTAGGAGCCCAGGACGGCGTCGAGACGCAGCCGGTCGGTCAGCGCCCGGCGGACCGGGGCGGTGGCGAGGATCTCCACGCCGTCGGCCTCGCGCAGCCGCGCGAGGCCGAGGGTGTGGTCGAGTTCGGCGTCGGTGAGGACCACTCCGGCGATCGGGGTCCGCCGGGTTCCGGGCTCCGGCCGGAGCTCGGGGCGGGCCTCGATCTGGTCGCCGATGTCGGGGGTCGCGTTGACGACGTACCAGCGGCCGTCGTCCGTGCCGACCGCGAGCGAGGCGTGGCGGCGGCGGCGCTCGGGATGGGCGCGTGCCCCGGAGCATCCGGGGCACGCGCAGTTCCACTGAGGGATGCCGCCGCCTGCCGCGGTGCCGAGCACCTGCAGCAGCATGGCGGCGGACTAGCGGACGGAGAGGGAGTAGGCGGTGACCTCCAGCGCGGTGTCGACGACCGTGTAGCCGGGGGTCTGCCAGGCGGTCCGGTCGGCGGGTTCCGTGGTGGTGGCCGGGTGCTGGGTCTGCTCGTCGGTCTGGGGCATGGTGCGTACTTCCTTTCGGGGAGGTGGGTGGTGATCCCTTCGTGCGAAGGGAGGTCGGTCGGTGGTGACTTCGTGCGAAAGGAGGTCAGTCGGTGGTGACTTCGAGGATGAGGTCCTTGTCCTCGCCGCGGTCGCTGGTGCCGAGCCAGAGCCGGTCGGCGCCGGGTACCTTGACGATCGCCCGCAGCCGGCCGTAGGTGCCGTTGTAGTAGGCCTTCGCGGTGCCGACGTCCTTGCCGGTGGCGTCGATCGGCATCGCCCACAGGCGCTGGCCGCGCAGCGTCGAGACGTACAGGACGTCGCCGCTGACGGCGATCTGGGCGGGTACGCCTCCCTCGCTGGGCTTCCAGACCCTCTTGGGGTTGGTCATACCCGCCTTGGCGCAGGAGCCCTCGCAGGTGGGCCAGCCGTAGTTGCGGCCCGGCTCGATGAGGTTGAGCTCGTCCCAGGCGCTGTCGCCGACCTCGGTCTCCCACAGCCTGCCCCGGGAGTCCCAGGCGAGGCCCTGGGGGTTGCGGTGGCCGTAGCTGTAGACGCGGGTGCCGAACGGGTTGCCGGGCGCCGCCGCACCGGTGCGGGTGATGCGCAGGATCTTCCCGTTGAGGGAGTTCTTGTCCTGGGCGAGCTTCGACTGGTACGCCTCGCCGGTGGTGACGTACAGGTAGCCGTCGGGCCCGAAGGCGATCCTGCCGCCGTTGTGGTCGCCGCCCCGGGTGATGCCGCCGACCAGGACGGTGTAGCCGCTGAGCGAGGTGCCGTCGAAGCGCATCTTCACGACCCGGAGGTCGTTGGCGGCCGTGTGGACGAAGAAGACGTCCTGGTCGGTGGTGCCGTTCCAGGTGGGCGAGGGGGCCACGCCCAGCAGCCCGCCGCTGCCCGACAGGACGGTGGGCGAGGGGACGACGGTGTGGGGCACCGTGCCCACCTTCTTCTTGGAGCCGTCGCGGTTCTGCACCCACACCGCGGCGGCGACGCGCTCGGTGACCAGGGCCCGCTTGCCGTCGGGCAGGAAGGAGACGGACCAGGGCTTCGTCCACTTGTCGGAGAGGACGGAGACGCCCGTCGGCTTGCCGCCGTCGGGGAGGACACCGGGATCGGCCGTCGCCGGGGGCCGCAGGGCGCAGACGCCCAGGAGGGCGGCGACGGCGGTGATCAGAGCCGTGCGCGGACGGACCCGGCGCGGCGCCGGACGCGCCTTGTGTGACATTCCGTTGCCTTTTCTGTCGTGCGAGGGCACCGACGGGCGGCCGGGAGGGGACCCGTGGCCGTCGGTGGGGGAGGTGGGAGGCAGGAGCGGGGCAGGGGCCGTGGCTCCCGCGACGCGTCGTGGGCGGCGGCCGTCCCGCGGGCCACCGGTGATCGTCGGTCCTGCTGACGGCCCCGCCGCGCGAGGGCGGGGGCCGGGCCCCGGTCACCTGACGGTGACTTTGAGGAGCAGGTCCTTGTCGGTGCCGCGGTCGCTCGTGCCGAGCCAGAGCTCGTCGGCGCCGGGGACCTTGACCAGTGCGCGCAGCCGGCCGTATTCGCCGGCGTAGTACGGCGTCGCGGTCTTGACGTTCGTGCCGGAGCTGTCGATGGGCAGGGCCCACAGCCGGCGGCCGCGCAGCGTCGACGCGTAGATGACGTCGTCGACGACCGCGATCTGGGCGGGTACTCCTCCCTCGCCGGGCTTCCACACCTGCTTCGGGTTCGTCGTCCCCGCGGCGTCGCAGGACCCTTCGCAGGTGGGCCAGCCGTAGTTGCGGCCCGGCTCGATGAGGTTGAGCTCGTCGTAGGTCTGGTGGCCGATCTCCGTCTCCCACAGCCGCCCGGCGCTGTCCCAGGCCAGGCCCTGGGGGTTGCGGTGGCCGTAGCTGTAGACGCGGGTGCCGAACGGGTTGCCGGGGGCCGCCTCACCGGTGCGGGTGATGCGCAGGATCTTCCCGTTGAGGGAGTCCTTGTCCTGGGCGAGCCTGCCCTCGAACGCGTCGCCGGTGGTGACGTACAGGTAGCCGTCGGGGCCGAAGACGACGTTCCCGCCGTTGTGCTGGGTGTCCCGGCGGATCCCGGTGAGCACGGGGGTGTAGCCGCTCAGGGACGTCCCGTCGAAGTCCATCCTGACGACGCGGTTGTCGGTGGCCGTGGTCTCCATGAAGAACACGTCCCGGTCGGTGGTGCCGTTCCAGGTGGGGGGGACGGCGACGCCCAGCAGCCCGCCCTTGTCCTGTGCCTCCAGGCTCCAGACCGCGTGCGGCACCTTGCCGACCCGCCGCCTGGAGCCGTCGCGCCCGGCCTCGAAGACCTCGCCGGTGTTGCGCTCCGTCACCAGCGCCGTGTTCCCGTCCGGCAGGAAGGAGATCCCCCAGGGAGTCGTCCAGGTGTCCGACAGGGTGCTGATCCCCGACGGCGCGCCGCCCGCCCGGGGGCCGTCGTCGAGGACGAGGTCCTCGGCACGGGGAGGGTACGGAGCCGCGGCCGCCGGGGACGACGGCAGGACGCCGGCGGTCATCACGGCGGTGACGGCGGCGATCGCGACCAGGCCCGGACGGACCCGGCGCAGTGCCGGTTGCGGCAAGGGTGACATGGGGTGCCTTTCCTCATCTCGGCGGTGACCGGCGGTGACGCCCTTTCAAAAACCAGACAATACAAGGAGAAAGGTGCAAATCGAAGCATGGTCATACCTTCTGCCCGGAGGGTCGAGCGCTTCTTCCCCGTACGGGCCCTCCGCGGGCCCTCCGCGGGCCGTCCTCGGGCCGTCCTCAGGCCGTCCTCAGGTCGCCCTCGGGCCCTCCTCGGGCCGCCTACGCGCCGCCGGCGGGCCGCCCGCGGGCCACCTGCGGGTTAAGCGAGTGAAGCCTTCACCGCCGTCCGCCGCGCGGGTGCCGGGTGGGGCATGCATGAAGATCCCGGCCGTGACCGGCCCCGTACCGGCCGGAGCGGCGAACCCGACGCGCTGGAGGCGAGCGATGAACGAAAGAGACGACCGGTCCGACCACACCCACACAGTTCCCGTCCTCATCGTCGGCGGGTCCCTGGTGGGCCTGTCGACCTCGGTGTTCCTGGGACGGCTGGGAGTGCGGCACACCGTGGTGGAACGCCACGCCGGCACGTCCATCCACCCCCGCGGACGGGGCAACAACGTCCGCACGATGGAGCTGTTCCGGGTGGCCGGCGTCGAGCCGGCGATCCATGAGGCGGCGGCCACCCTGGCCGAGAACCACGGCATCCTCCAGACGCCCACCCTGGTCGGCGACGCGGGCGAGTGGCTGTTCCGGCGGATCGACCCGGGCGGCGCCCTGGCCCGGTTCAGTCCGAGCTCCTGGTGCCTGTGCAGCCAGAACGACCTGGAGCCGGTCCTGCTCGACCACGCCGCGGGGCTCGGCGGCGACCTGCGCTTCTCCACCGAGCTGATGTCGTTCGAGACCGACTCCACCGGGGTGACCGCGCTGGTCAGGAACCGGGACACGGGGGAGCACACCACCATCCGGGCGGCCTACCTGGTGGCCGCCGACGGGCCGCGCAGCCCCGTGCGCGAGCAGCTCGGGATCGCCCAGAGCGGTCCGGGCGAGCTGTTCCACAACATCAGCATGACCTTCCGCTCCCGCCGGCTCGCCGATGTGGTCGGCGACCGCCGTTTCATCGTGTGCTACCTGACCAGGCCGGATGCCGACGGCGCGCTGCTGCCGGTGGACAACCGCGAGAAGTGGGTCTTCCACGCCCCGTGGCACCCCGAGCACGGCGAGACGCTGGAGGACTTCACCGACGCACGCTGCATCGACCACATCCGCCGGGCGGTCGGGGTGGACGACCTCGACGTGGAGATCACCGGCAGGGCCCCCTGGCACGCCGCCCAGCGCGTCGCACGGTCCTACCGGTCGGGACGGGTCTTCCTGGCCGGCGACTCGGCCCACGAGATGTCCCCGACCGGGGCCTTCGGCTCCAACACCGGTATCCAGGACGCGCACAACCTGGCCTGGAAACTGGCCGCGGTGCTCGGCGGCTGGGCGGGGGACCGCCTGCTGGACACCTACGACATGGAGCGCCGTCCGGTGGCGGAGGCCACCAGCGCCCGTGCGGCCGCCCGGTCCGTCGAGCACAGCCACCCCGGCTACACGCCGCCGCCCGGCGCCGGCGGCGCGCCGCAGCGCGGCATCCTGAACGTGACCCTCGGCCACCGCTACCCGGACGGCGCCGTCGTGGACGCGGACCCCACCACGCCGGTCATCCCGGAGCAGCTCGACCTGACCGGGGAGCCCGGCAGCAGGGCGCCCCACATGTGGGTACGGCGGGAGGGACGCCGTATCTCCACCCTCGACCTCTACGAGCGGTCCCTGGTGCTGCTCAGCGACGCGGGCGAGCCCAGCGGATGGCACAAGGCCGCCGTCCGTCTCGCCGAGCGGATGTCCGTGCCGCTGGTGTCGTACCGGATCGGGACCGGGGACGACGCCGAGCTGGCCCCCGAGGACGGCGCCGACTGGGCGGAGTGCCACGGCACGACCCTGTCGGGTGCCGTCCTCGTCCGTCCCGACGGGTTCGTCGCCTGGCGGGCGCGGGGCCCGGTCGCGGACGCCGAGTCGACGCTGGGTCAGGTCCTCACCACGGCGCTGGCCCTGGACTGACCCCGCGAGGTCGGTGCGGACCGCGCCGTCGCCCCGGTCGTGTCGCCCAGCAGTCCCCCTGACGGCTGCTGGGCGACACCCATTCGGGTACTCACCTCAACTCGTCGACGGAGAAAGCGGGTTGACGCCGGTTCGGGCGGTCGGCGCGGGGGCCGCGTTCACTCGGCTGAGCGTCCCGAGTGGTGGGAGACGGGGTGCTGGCTGACGGTGGATCACGTCGGGGCCCGAGTCGGTTCAGCTGACGAGACGCCAGCTGCTCGGCCCTGGCGGAAGGACTCTCCCATGCG
>NZ_JBIAPF010000004.1:800269-889359 GCF_042888135.1 Streptomyces sp. NPDC003247 | reverse complement strand
CGCCCGGTTACATTCCGAACCCGGAAGCTAAGCCTTACAGCGCCGATGGTACTGCAGGGGGGACCCTGTGGGAGAGTAGGACGCCGCCGAACAATAATTGGAGCTCTGGCTCCCGGGCATACAGCCCGGGAGCCAGAGCTTTTTTGCGTTGAGGTAAGGTCGGGGAGCATCGTTGGCTCGTTTTCCTACTGGAGGCCCCCGGGTGGAGGTCCAGGAGACCCGTGTTCAGACCGACCGGGTCCTCACCATCCCGAACATCCTCAGCATGGCGCGTCTCGTCGGCGTACCGCTGTTCCTGTGGCTGATTCTCAGGCCTGAGTTCGGGGGGCCGCAGAGCGACGGCTGGGCCCTGCTGGTGCTGGCCCTGAGCGGGGTCAGCGACTACCTGGACGGCAAGCTCGCGCGACGCTGGAACCAGGTCAGCAGCCTCGGCCGGCTCCTCGACCCGGCCGCGGACCGGCTCTACATCCTCTCGACCCTGGTAGGCCTCACCTGGCGGGACATTCTGCCCCTCTGGTTGACCGCTGTACTTCTCGCGCGAGAGCTGGTCCTGCTGGTGATGGTGGGCGTCCTCAGACGGCACGGCTATCCGCCGCCGCAGGTGAACTTCCTGGGGAAGGCGGCCACCTTCAACCTGATGTACGCCTTCCCGCTTCTCCTGCTCAGTGACGGAACCGGATGGCTCTCGTCACTCGCTGCAATTTTCGGATGGGCGTTCGCCGGATGGGGTACAACGCTCTACTGGTGGGCAGGAGTCCTCTACGTGGTACAAGTCCGCCGCCTGGTCCGTGCGGACGCCATGGCCGACTGAGCCTGTCGATCGCCTGCCGAGAAGTGGCTCGATGGCCCGCCGCCGAAAAGTGCGGGACAATCTGGACGGGTGAAGTCGGCTAGACCGTCGTCTCTTCAAGGAGGACGCTTCCGACATGAAGGCCGTCGTGATGGCCGGAGGCGAAGGCACGCGCCTTCGCCCTATGACCTCGAGCATGCCCAAGCCGCTCCTGCCGGTGGCCAACCGGCCGATCATGGAGCACGTTCTGCGGCTGCTCAAAAGGCATGGGCTCAACGAGACCGTCGTCACTGTTCAGTTCCTGGCGTCACTGGTCAAGAACTACTTCGGTGACGGTGAAGAGCTCGGAATGGAGCTCAGCTATGCCAACGAGGAGAAGCCACTCGGTACCGCCGGAAGCGTCAAGAACGCCGAGGAGGCGTTGAAGGACGACGCCTTCCTGGTCATCTCCGGCGACGCACTGACCGACTTCGACCTCACCGAACTGATCAACTTCCACAAGGAAAAGGGCGCGCTGGTCACCGTCTGCCTGACGCGCGTGCCCAATCCGCTGGAATTCGGCATCACGATCGTCGACGAGGAAGGCAAGGTCGAGCGCTTCCTCGAGAAGCCGACCTGGGGCCAGGTCTTCTCGGACACCGTGAACACCGGTATCTACGTGATGGAACCCGAGGTCTTCGACTACGTCGAGGCCGACGTGCCCGTCGACTGGTCCGGTGACGTCTTCCCGCAGCTCATGAAGGAGGGCAAGCCGATCTACGGCTATGTCGCCGAGGGCTACTGGGAGGACGTCGGCACCCACGAGAGCTATGTGAAGGCCCAGGCCGACGTCCTCGAAGGCAAGGTCGACGTCGAACTCGACGGTTTCGAGATCTCCCCGGGCGTATGGGTGGCCGAGGGCGCCGAAGTCCACCCCGACGCCGTTCTGCGCGGACCCCTCTACATCGGTGACTACGCCAAGGTCGAGGCCGGCGCGGAAATCCGCGAACACAGTGTCATCGGCTCCAACGTCGTAGTGAAGAGCGGCGCCTTCCTGCACAAGGCCGTCGTCCACGACAACGTGTACGTCGGACAGCACAGCAATCTGCGCGGATGCGTCGTAGGGAAGAACACCGACATCATGCGGGCCGCCCGGATCGAGGACGGGGCCGTCATCGGTGATGAATGCCTGATCGGTGAAGAATCGATCGTGCAGGGCAATGTGCGGGTCTATCCGTTCAAGACCATCGAAGCCGGCGCGTTCGTCAACACGTCGGTGATCTGGGAGTCCCGCGGACAGGCGCACCTCTTCGGCGCCCGCGGTGTCTCCGGCATCCTGAACGTCGAGATCACGCCCGAACTGGCCGTGCGGCTGGCCGGTGCCTACGCCACCACCCTGAAGAAGGGCTCCACCGTCACCACCGCCCGCGACCACTCCCGTGGTGCCCGGGCGCTCAAGCGGGCGGTCATCTCCGCGCTTCAGGCCAGCGCCATCGACGTACGGGACCTGGAGAACGTACCGCTGCCGGTGGCGCGGCAGCAGACCGCTCGGGGCAGCGCCGGCGGCATCATGATCCGGACCTCGCCCGGGGTGCCGGACTCCGTGGACATCATGTTCTTCGACGGACAGGGCGCCGATCTGTCGCAGGGCGGTCAACGGAAGCTGGACCGGGTGTTCGCGCGGCAGGAGTACCGGCGGGCGTTCCCCGGAGAGATCGGGGACCTGCACTTCCCGGCCAGCGTCTTCGACTCCTACACCGGGTCGCTGCTGCGGAACGTGGACACCACCGGGATCTCCGAGTCCGGCCTGAAGGTCGTGGTCGACGCCTCGAACGGAAGCGCCGGGCTCGTCCTGCCGAGCCTGCTCGGCAAGCTCGGGGTGGACTCGCTGACCATCAACCCCGGTCTGGACGAGTCCAGGCCGACGGAGACGGCCGACATGCGCCGCCGGGGGCTCGTACGGCTCGGCGAGATCGTCGCCTCCTCGCGGGCCGCGTTCGGCGTGCGGTTCGACCCCGTGGGTGAGCGGCTGTCCCTGGTGGACGAGAAGGGCCGGATCATCGAGGACGACCGGGCGCTGCTCGTGATGCTCGACCTGGTGGCCGCCGAGCGGCGCAGCGGGCGGGTCGCCCTGCCGGTGACGACGACCCGGATCGCCGAACAGGTGGCGGCCTACCACGGAACGCAGGTCGAGTGGACGACGACCTCGCCCGACGACCTCACCCGGGTCGGGCGGGACGAGTCGACGATCTTCGGCGGGGACGGCAAGGGCGGGTTCATCGTCCCGGAGTTCAGCAGCGTCTTCGACGGGACCGCGGCGTTCGTGCGGCTGATCGGGCTCGTGGCCCGGACGCAGCTCACGTTGAGCCAGATCGACGCGCGGATCCCGCGGGCGCACGTCCTGAAGCGGGATCTGGCGACCCCGTGGGCCGTGAAGGGGCTCGTGATGCGGCGGGTCGTCGAGGCGGCCGGAGACCGCTTCGTGGACACCACCGACGGCGTCCGGGTGGTGGAGACGGACGGACGCTGGGTCATGGTCCTGCCGGACCCCGCCGAGGCCGTCACCCATCTGTGGGCCGAAGGCCCCGACGACGCCTCCGCACAGGCCCTGCTGGACGAGTGGGCGACCGTGGTGGACAGCGCCGGGCGCTGACAGCACGTCCACGCGCGCGTGCCGGACAGGTGGCCCCGGGGAGGCCTGTCCGGCACGCCGGTGGGGTCGTTCACAGGTAGTGGCCGCGACATGCGACGATGTGCGGCATGCCGCAGCAGCCCCCCGTTCGGAGCACACCCGCGCGCGCCTCGCGCCCGGACGCGTCCATGTCGCTGCTCACCAACGTCATGGACCACAGCCTCGACGACGGGTACGCCGAGGCGGCCGCCCGGAAACAGGCCGACGGGACCAAGGGCCTGCCCAGGACCCTGCGGGCCAGGATGGGACTGGCCGCCGGGCTGGTGCTCGCGGCCCTCGTGGTGACCGTCGGCGCGGCCCAGGCGCGGACCGCCGCCCCGGTCGTCGCCAAGGAGCGCGAGGAGCTGATCGACCGCATCGACCGCGAGACCGAGGCGGCCGACGATCTGGAGGACACCGTCGACGAACTGCGCGCCGACGTGAGCGCCCGGCAGCGCGAAGCGCTCAGGGACAGCGGCGGCGGTGAGCAGGCGGAGCTGGTGGGCATGCTGGCGGGCGCCGTCGCGGTGCACGGGCCAGGGATCGAACTCGTCGTGGACGACGCCGAGGAAGCCTCCACGGGCGGCGACGGCGACCCCCGCGAGACCTCCGGGTTCTCCGACACCGGGCGGGTGCGCGACCGTGACATGCAGCGTGTGGTGAACGGGCTGTGGGCCTCCGGCGCCGAGGCGGTCTCCATCAACGGGCAGCGACTGACGGCCCTGTCGGCGATCCGGGCCGCGGGTGACGCGATACTGGTCGACAACAAACCGCTGGTGCCGCCGTACACGGTGCTGGCGGTGGGGGACGGGCGGAACCTCAGTACCCGGTTCCAGGACAGCTCCGACGGGCTGTACCTGCACGCCTTGCAGGAGAACTTCGGCATCCGGACCGCCATCTCCGTGCAGGACGACGTCCGGGTGCCCGCCGCGCCGAGTGTGATCGTACGTACAGCACAGCCGATAACTGAGAAGGACGCATCGTGATCGCCGTACTGGGCCTCGTCGTGGGCGTCGTGGCCGGCCTGTTGGTCCAGCCCGAGATTCCGGCCGCTGTCGTTCCGTACCTGCCGATCGCCGTCGTGGCGGCGCTGGACGCGGTGTTCGGCGGGCTGCGGGCCATGCTGGACGGGATCTTCGACGACAAGGTCTTCGTGGTGTCGTTCCTGTCGAACGTGGTCGTCGCCGCGCTGATCGTCTTCCTGGGCGACGAGTTGGGCGTCGGATCCCAGCTGTCCACGGGTGTGGTGGTCGTCCTCGGCATCCGCATCTTCTCCAATGCCGCGGCGATCCGCCGGCACGTGTTCCGGGCGTGAGGCCGATGAACGACCAGGACGAGACGCGCCGGGACGAGACGAACCGGAGCGGGTCGCACAGGAGCGAGGCGCACCGGGGCGGGACGCACCGTCACGAGCCGCACGGCAACGGGTCGCACCGGGACGACACGGCGACGACCCGGCTGCGCAAGGAGTTGCCCGCGGAGGTGCCCGCGGTGCCCCGACAGCAGCAGGGGCCGGGGCAGGCCGCGGAACCCGCGCTGACGGGGCGGCAGCGGCTGGTGAAGGGACTGTGGCCGCCGCGCGTGACCCGGGCCCAACTCATCGTCGCCGTGCTGCTGTTCGGCCTCGGTTTCGGCCTGGCCGTCCAGGTCGCCTCCAACAGCGAGAGCGGCAACGCCCTGCGCGGCGCGCGCCAGGAGGATCTCGTGCGCATCCTCGATGAACTCGATGACCGCACTCAGCGTCTTGAGGACGAGAAGCAAGGCCTCGAGGAGCAGCGGCAGGAGCTGGAGAACAGTTCCGACCAGGCCGAAGAGGCACGGAAGCAGACGGTCGAGAAGGAGAAGCAACTGGGTGTCCTGGCGGGCACGGTGGCCGCCCAGGGGCCCGGCATCACCATGACCATCGAGGACACGAAGGGGACGGTCGAGGCGGACATGCTGCTCGACGCGATCCAGGAGCTGCGCGCGGCGGGGGCGGAGGCGATCCAGGTGAACGGTGTACGGGTCGTCGCCGACACGTTTCTGACGGATTCCGGCAAGAGCGTGAGCGTCGACGGGAACAAGATCAACGCGCCCTATCGTTTCAAGGTCATCGGCAAGCCGCAGGACCTCGAACCGGCGCTCAACATCCCTGGAGGCGTGGTGCAGACTCTTGAGAAGGAGCAGGCCACCGTGACCGTCGAGCGATCGACCAAGATCGTCGTGGACGCCTTGCGAGCGGCGCAGCAGCCTGACTACGCTCGGTCGTCCTCCCAGTGAACCGGGGGTGCATGGGGGCCGTCCGGCAGGGGCATGAGGTTGCGGGGGGTCGGCGCACCGATCGGGTGGTGCGTGGTGGAAACTGTCTGGTGGATACGGACGTTGTGAAGGTGTCCGGGTCGGCCGGTGTATTCAGTCAGGGTTCGTCCTGCCCCACGGGCGGGTCTGTTTCGGTCAAGGGGAATCGCCCGTGAAGTTGTTTGCGAAGTTGTTCGGCAAGAGCGCGCGAGAGGGCAGCGACAACGCGACCGCCCGTCATCGCGCACAGCCCGAGGCGGAAGGTGAGCGGCCGCTGTTCCGCGACCAGGTGGCTGGTCCGGGCGGTGACATTCCGGGAGGCCAGGGCGGGGCGTCGGTTGACCCTGCCCAGGCCGGCGGCATAGGTTTCGGCCAACCGTCGACCTCGAGTACGGGTGGAGGGTTTTCCCCTATGACGGCCCTGGTGTGTACGAGGTGCGGTAACCGCAACGCGGAGAACAGCCGCTTCTGCTCCAACTGCGGCGCGCCGCTGAGGCCCGGTCTGACGCCCGAGCGTGCGTCGGAGACGACCTCCACCATCTCCATCTCCGGTCTCGAGGCCTACGACTCCGAGACCACCGGTCAGACGCAGCTGCCGGCGCTCTCCCCCGAGGCGCAGGCCGCGGTGGACGCGCTGCCGCTCGGCTCCGCGCTGCTGGTCGTGCGGCGCGGGCCCAACTCGGGCAGCCGCTTCCTGCTGGACGGCGACCTGACCACGGCCGGGCGTCACCCGCAGAGCGACATCTTCCTCGACGACGTGACCGTCTCGCGCCGTCATGTGGAGTTCCGCCGTCGGCCGGACGGTTCGTTCACGGTGGCCGACGTCGGCAGTCTGAACGGCACGTACGTCAACCGGGAGCGGATCGACGAGGTCGCTCTGTCGAACGGTGACGAGGTGCAGATCGGCAAGTACCGGCTGGTCTTCTACGCGAGCCAGCGAGGCTACTGACCCTCCCCGGGTTCCGTCCGGGGGTGTCCCCAGGGAAGGTCCATGCTGCGAACACCGAGGGGCGGTGCCGGTCACGGCACCGCCGCCGCGGACGCCGGTCCGATGAGCATCGGCGCGGTGCTGAACGTGCTGCGTGACGAGTTTCCCGACGTCACCATCTCGAAGATCCGCTTTCTGGAGTCGGAGGGACTGGTCGAGCCGGAACGGACCCCTTCGGGGTATCGCAAGTTCAGCGCGCAGGACGTCGAGCGCCTCGGCCACGTGCTGAGGATGCAGCGGGACCACTATCTGCCGCTCAAGGTGATCCGGGAGCACCTGGACGCCATGGAGCGCGGTGAGGCCGCGCCGCTGCCGACCGTGGGCCGGCAGCGGGACGGTGAGGCCGTGCCCGAGCTGTCCGACGTGCCTACGGTGGCCCGTATCGGGCGGGCCGAGCTGCTGGCGGCCGCGGGGGTCGAGGAGCCGGAGCTCGAGGAGTGGGAGGCGTACGGGCTCCTCGTGCCCCTGGAGGACGGGGTGTACGACGCGGAGGCGGCCACGGTGGCCTCGCTCGTCGCCGAGCTGGGGCGCTTCGGTATCGAACCCCGGCACCTGCGGGTGATGAAGGCCGCCGCGGACCGTGAGGCGGGGCTCGTGGACCAGGTGGTCGCCCCGCTCCGGCGGCATCGCAATCCCCAGACCAGGGCGCATGCGGAGGCCCGTACGAAGGAGCTCGCGGGGCTGACGGTCCGGTTGCACGCGGCGCTCGTGCAGACCGCGCTCGGCGTGCGGTTGCCCTGACGGGCGGGCTCTCCGGGAGGCCGGATCGGTCACCCGTTCCCGGCCCGACTACCCAAACGTCCCGGGCACGGCCTAGGGTTGCTGTGTGAACGAGCTCGATGTCGTAGGTGTCCGGGTCGAGATGCCCTCCAACCAACCGATCGTGCTGCTGCGTGAAGTGGGGGGCGACCGTTACCTCCCCATCTGGATCGGACCGGGGGAGGCGACGGCGATCGCCTTCGCCCAGCAGGGCATGGCTCCCGCGCGGCCGCTGACCCACGACCTGTTCAAGGACGTGCTGGAGGCCGTCGGCCAGGAGCTCACGGAAGTGCGCATCACGGACCTGCGTGAGGGGGTCTTCTACGCCGAGCTGGTCTTCGCCAGTGGTGTCGAGGTGAGTGCGCGCCCGTCCGACGCCATAGCGCTGGCGCTGCGCACCGGGACGCCGATCTACGGCAGCGACACGGTCCTGGACGACGCGGGCATCGCCATCCCGGACGAGCAGGAGGACGAGGTGGAGAAGTTCCGCGAGTTCCTCGACCAGATCTCGCCGGAGGACTTCGGCTCCAGCAACCAGTAGCGGGCGGTGCCCGTCCGTGCCCGGCCGGCGGGACGGGCCGCGCGCGCAAAGGGGCGCCCGGGGCGTGCCCTGTGTGTCATGTGCCGGTGGCCCGTGGGAGCGGCCCACGGCTCCCGCTCCGCGCATTCGGCTAGCCTTTCCCCGCGGTGGGGTGCGGGAAACCACTCCTTGGGTGATTATCACTCGGCGTGGCGAGTGTGGCGATCGTTGACGCACCCCTGGTGACTGCCTACCGTCGAGAAGGCAGGTCAAGGACGGAGGTCGGCGTGGGAAGCAGCGGCGACGGTACGGCTGGGGGTGCCCCCGGATTCGGTGTCGGGGGGAGCGGTCCGTACCCTTCCCCGAGTTCTCGGCTGCGCTCGGGCAGGGGGTACCCCGCGCACAGCGGCGGGGCCGACCTCGCTCCCCAGCGACCGGCGGCCGTGCCGAGCAGCGGAGGGACGGCGTCCATGGCGTCCGAGCAGATCGGCTACCGGGGCCCGACGGCGTGTGCGGCCGCCGGCATCACCTATCGACAACTGGACTACTGGGCGCGCACCGGGCTCGTCGAGCCGAGCGTGCGGCCCGCGCACGGGTCCGGCACGCAGCGTCTGTACAGCTTCCGGGACGTCGTCGTCCTGAAGATCGTCAAGCGGTTCCTCGACACCGGTGTCTCACTGCAGAACATCCGCACCGCCGTCCAGCACCTGCGGGAGCGCGGGTTTCGCGACCTGGAGCGCATGACGCTGATGAGCGACGGTGCCACGGTCTACGAGTGCACCTCGCCGGACGAGGTGCACGCGTTGCTCCAGGGCGGTCAGGGCATCTTCGGGATCGCGGTGGGCGTGGTGTGGCGGGACGTCGAGAGCGCGTTGTCCCAGCTGCACGGCGAGCGGGTGGACACCGGGGAGACGCTCGTCGGGCACAACCCGGCGGACGAGCTGGCGCGGCGGCGCAACCGGGCGGTCTGAGACCCGACGGGCGCCGGCGGGCGGGGTCTGGACCGGCGAGGTGCCGGGCCGGCGGCCGGGCGCCGGCGGGACGGCGTCCCGGGCCGTCCGGGAGCACAGGGGTGGGCATGCGGGCGGTCCGGTGCTCCGGTGCCGTTGTGGGTGCGGTCCGGTGCTCCCGTGCTGGTGTCGGTGCGGTCCGGTGCCGTTGTCAGTGGTGTGGTGCAGCATCGGAGATGTGAGAAACGCGCCCACGATCCTGCATCTCGACATGGACGCCTTCTTCGCCCAGGCGGAGCAGGCGTCCAAGCCGAGTCTGCGCGGGAAGGCCGTCGTCGTGGGCGGGCTGGGACCGCGCGGGGTGGTGGCGACCGCCTCGTACGAGGCAAGGGTCTTCGGTGTGCACTCGGCGATGCCCATGGCCCAGGCCCGCCGGCTGGCGCCGAACGCCGCCTATCTCACTCCGCGCTTCACGTTCTACCGGTCGATCAGCGACCAGGTGATGGGGTTGCTGCGGTCCCTGTCCCCGTTGGTCGAGCCGCTGAGCCTGGACGAGGCGTTCGTGGACCTGGAGGCCGGGGAGGCGGCCTGGGACAGCGGGTCGGCGCGGCTGGCCGGGGTGCGGCTGCGGGCGGACATCCGTGCGGTCACCGGCCTCACGGGATCGGTGGGACTGGCCGGCTCCAAGATGCTCGCGAAGATCGCCTCGGAGCAGGCCAAGCCCGACGGCCTGGTGCTGATCGAGCCGGGCACGGAGCGGGCGCTGCTCGGGCCGATGCCGGTGCGGACCCTGCCGGGGGTGGGTCCGGCGACCGGTGACCATCTGCGCCGGGCGGGGATCACCACGGTCGACGAGATCGTCGAGGCCGGTGAGGACGAGCTCGTACGGCTGCTGGGCAAGGCCCACGGGCACGGCCTGTACGCGATGGCGCTGGCGCGGGACGACCGGCCCGTGGTGGCGGAGCGGGAGACCAAGTCGGTGTCGGTCGAGGACACGTACGACGTGGACATCCA
Organism: Streptomyces sp. NPDC003247; assembly: GCF_042888135.1. Classification (NCBI taxonomy): domain Bacteria; kingdom Bacillati; phylum Actinomycetota; class Actinomycetes; order Kitasatosporales; family Streptomycetaceae; genus Streptomyces; species Streptomyces sp. NPDC003247. The sequence continues at coordinate 879,411 of NZ_JBIAPF010000004.1, read as the reverse complement.
TGACCGGGTGCGGGTGGAGCTGGAGGTGCAGCGGCTGGCCGACCGGTGTGTGCGCAGGCTGCGGGGGGCCGGGCTGTCGGGGCGGACCATCGTGCTGAAGGTGCGGCGGTACGACTTCTCCACGCTCACCCGGTCCGAGACCCTGCGGGGGCCCACGGACGACCCCGCGGTTGTGCGGGAGGCGGCCGGCCGGCTGCTGGACGCGGTGGACACCACGGGCGGGGTGCGGCTGCTCGGGGTCGGTGTCAGCGGCCTGGCCGACTTCACCCAGGAGGATCTGTTCGCGCAGGTCGCCGAGGCGAGAGCGGAGGGCGTCGAGGAGGAGGTGCCGGACGAGCCGGCGCGGGAGGACGCGGTGCCGGACGGACACCAGTGGCGTCCGGGGCACGATGTGCGGCATGCCGTGCTGGGGCATGGCTGGGTGCAGGGCAGTGGCCTGGGACGGGTCACCGTGCGGTTCGAGACACCGCAGTCGGAGGTGGGGCGGGTGCGCACGTTCCGGATCGACGACCCGGACCTGGAGCCGGCGGATCCGCTGCCGCTGGTCCGGCGAAGACCGGAAGAGGCCCCGACGGCGGACGGCGCGGTGGGGGACGCGGACGGCGCGGTGGAGGACGCGGCCGGGGAGGCGGGGCCCCTGGGCGGGGCGCAGGCGGGCGGGGTACCGGTGGAGCGGCCGGGGGCCGTCCGGTGACCGGGAAGAGTCCTTCCGGGGTGTCGCCGGAGCGGTGTGCCGAGGTCCGGACGGTGGTGGAGCGGATCACGGCGTGGGCCCTCGGCCGGAGCGACGTCGTCGGAGTGCTGCTGGTCGGGTCATGGGCCCGGGGTGCGGCGCGGCAGGACTCCGACGTCGATCTCGTCGTCCTGACGACCCGGGCCGCCGGGTACGCCGACGACGACGCCTGGCTCCGCGAGCTCGCCCTGGGCGAGGTGGTCCGTGTCGGGGCGTGGGGGCCCGTCACCGAGTGGCGGCAGGTCACCGCCTCCGGGCTGGAGGTCGAGGTGAACATCGGCGCGCCGGACTGGGCGCGCACGGACCCCGTCGACGCCGGGACCCGGCGCGTCGTGCGGGACGGTGCGCGCGTCCTGCTCGACCCCGCCGGGCTGCTGGCGCGGCTGCTGCGGGCCTGCGGCTGACCGCGGGGTCAGGTGTCGTCCCGGCCGGCCAGGGTGCCGAAGTCGTGGTCCTCCGTCGGGGGAGGGGCGCCCACGTCGAGGCCGTAGTGGTGGTAGAGCTGGAGTTCCTGCTCCGGGGAGAGGTGGCGGCCGACGCCGAAGTCCGGGGCGTCCTTGATCAGAGAGCGGTCGAACGGGACGCGCAGGGTGCCCTCAACGAGTTCGCTGGGCTCCAGGGGGACGAAGGCGTCCCGGGAGAACAGGCCGGTCCGTATGGCCGCCCACTCCGGCACGCCGGTGGCGTCGTCGAGGTAGACCTCGTCGATCGTGCCGATCTTGGTGCCATGACGGTCGAACGCCTTGCGGCCGATCAGGTTGCGCGGATCGATGTCGGTCTGCACGGGCCCTCCACGTGGTCGCAACTCATTCGTAAGCACTACAAAAGAGCACATCGGTGATGGCGGCCACTCGACAGGGGGCACCGTTGACCTCGCTGATAGTCTGACTACGGCTGCTGACCCCGTGCGGGAGAGTCCTCCGGAGAACACCGGAGGCGCCGAAGGAGCAAATCCTCCCCGGAATCTCTCAGGCCCACGTACCGCACGGACGAGGTCACTCTGGAAAGCAGGGCGGACGTCGATGGCTTCCGCCCTCACCGACGGTGAAAGCCGGGCGTCCACGGGCGGCCGGTGAAGCTCTCAGGTCGAGATGACAGAGGGGGAGGCCGTCCGGGTACCCGTGCCGTGGTGCCCCTCGAAGGTCGCGTCAGACCAGGAGGCCTCCGCAATGACCGCCCATCGCATTCCGCTCGCCGACCTCGAACGGGCAAACCCGTTCGAGCAGCGCCACATCGGGCCCGACCAGGAGGCGCGGGCCAAGATGCTCGCGCAGGTCGGGTACGGCTCGCTGGACGAGCTCACCGCCGCCGCCGTCCCCGATGTGATCAAGAACGCCGACGCGCTGGACCTGCCGGACGCGCGGTCCGAGGCCGAGGTGCTGGCCGAGCTGCGCTCGCTGGCCGACCGCAACCAGGTCCTCGACTCCATGATCGGCCTGGGCTACTACGGGACGTTCACGCCGCCGGTGATCCTGCGCAACGTCATGGAGAACCCGGCCTGGTACACGGCCTACACGCCGTACCAGCCGGAGATCTCCCAGGGGCGGCTCGAGGCGCTGCTGAACTTCCAGACCATGGTCGCCGACCTCACCGGGCTGCCCACGTCCGGTGCCTCGCTGCTCGACGAGGGCACCGCCGCCGCCGAGGCGATGGCGCTCTCCCGCCGTATGGGCCGGAACAAGAAGGGCCTGTTCCTGGTCGACGCGGACGCGCTGCCGCAGACCATCGCCGTGATCGAGGCGCGGGCCGAGCCGACGGGTGTCGAGGTGGTCGTCGCCGACCTCGGTGACGGGATCCCGGCCGAGGTCGCCGAGCGCGAGATCAACGGTGTGCTCCTCCAGTACCCGGGCGCCTCCGGCGCCGTACGCGACATCAGGCCGGTCATCGAGCAGGCCCACGCGCTGGGCGCGCTCGTCACCGTCGCCGCCGACCTGCTCGCGCTGACGCTGCTGACGTCGCCCGGTGAGCTGGGCGCGGACATCGCGGTCGGCACGACGCAGCGGTTCGGTGTGCCGATGGGCTTCGGCGGGCCGCACGCCGGCTACATGGCCGTCCACGAGAAGTTCGCGCGCAGCCTGCCCGGCCGGCTCGTCGGCGTGTCCGTGGACGCGGACGGGAACAAGGCCTACCGGCTGGCGCTCCAGACGCGTGAGCAGCACATCCGCCGGGAGAAGGCCACCAGCAACATCTGCACCGCGCAGGTGCTGCTCGCCGTCATGGCCGGGATGTACGCCGTCCACCACGGCCCCGAGGGGCTCAGGACGATCGCGCGGCGCACCCACCGGTACGCCTCCGTCCTCGCCGGCGGCCTGAGGGCCGGCGGTGTCGAGGTCGTGCACGGTTCGTTCTTCGACACGCTGACCGTGCGGGTGCCCGGCCGGGCCGCCGAGGTCGTCGCCGCCGCGCGCGAGAACGGCGTGAACCTGCGCCTCGTCGACGCCGACCGGGTGTCGATCGCCTGCGACGAGACCACCGGGCGGGCCCAGGTGAGTGCCGTCTGGGCCGCCTTCGGGGTCGACGGGGACGTCGAGGAACTCGACGCGGTGACCGAGGACGCGGTGCCGGCCGCGCTGCTGCGCACCGACGCGATCCTCACCCATCCCGTCTTCCACCGGCACCGCTCCGAGACCGCGATGCTGCGCTACCTGCGCCGGCTCGCCGGCCGGGACTACGCGCTCGACCGCGGCATGATCCCGCTGGGCTCCTGCACCATGAAGCTCAACGCGACCACCGAGATGGAGCCGGTCACCTGGCCCGAGTTCGGGCAGCTGCACCCGTTCGCGCCCGCCGAGCAGGCGGAGGGCTACCTCACGCTCATCCACGAGCTGGAGGAACGTCTCGCCGAGGTCACCGGGTACGACAAGGTGTCCCTCCAGCCCAACGCCGGGTCGCAGGGCGAGCTGGCCGGTCTGCTCGCCGTACGGGGGTACCACCGGGCCAACGGTGACGAGCAGCGGACCGTGTGCCTCATCCCGTCGTCCGCGCACGGCACCAACGCCGCCAGTGCCGTGATGGCCGGCATGAAGGTCGTCGTGGTGGGCACGGCAGGGGACGGCGAGATCGACGTCGAGGACCTGCGGGTGAAGATCGACAAGCACCGGGACGAGCTCGCGGTCCTGATGATCACGTATCCGTCGACGCACGGCGTGTTCGAGGAGCACGTCGCCGACATCTGCGCCCAGGTGCACGAGGCCGGCGGACAGGTGTACGTCGACGGCGCCAACCTCAACGCGCTCGTCGGACTCGCCAAGCCGGGGCACTTCGGCGGTGACGTCTCGCACCTGAACCTGCACAAGACGTTCTGCATCCCGCACGGCGGCGGCGGCCCCGGCGTCGGGCCGGTGGCCGTGCGCTCGCACCTGGCGCCGTACCTGCCGAACCACCCGCTCCAGCCCGCCGCCGGGCCGGAGACGGGCGTGGGGCCGATCTCGGCCGCGCCCTGGGGCTCCGCGGGCATCCTGCCGATCTCGTGGGCGTACGTGCGGCTCATGGGCGGGGACGGGCTGAAGCGGGCCACGCAGGTGGCGGTGCTGTCCGCCAACTACATCGCCAAGCGACTGGAGCCGCACTACCCGGTGCTGTACACCGGCCCCGGCGGGCTGGTCGCGCACGAGTGCATCATCGACCTGCGGCCGCTCACCAAGGCGACCGGGGTGAGCGTCGACGACGTGGCCAAGCGGCTCATCGACTACGGGTTCCACGCGCCGACGATGTCGTTCCCGGTGGCCGGCACGCTGATGATCGAGCCGACCGAGTCCGAGGACCTGACCGAGCTCGACCGGTTCTGCGAGGCGATGATCGCGATCCGTGCGGAGATCGACAAGGTGGGTTCGGGCCAGTGGCCCGCCGACGACAACCCGCTGCGCCACGCCCCGCACACCGCGGCCGCGCTCGGCGGGGAGTGGGAGCACTCCTACTCGCGCGAGGAGGCCGTCTTCCCGGCCGGGGTGTCCGCCGCCGACAAGTACTGGCCGCCGGTGCGCCGCATCGACCAGGCCTTCGGTGACCGGAACCTCGTCTGCTCGTGCCCGCCGCTGGACGCGTACGAGGACTGAGCGGGCAGCCGAGGGCCCCGTCCGCGCCGGACGGGGCCCTCGGCCGTGCCGTGCCCCGACCGACCGGCCCGGACGGCACACCTAGGCCGTGGCCAGGGCCACTTCGGTCGACTTGATCAGGGCGACGACGTCCGAGCCGACGAAGAGGCCGAGGTCGGTGGCCGCCTCCCGGGTGATCGCCGCGGTGAGCTCGCCGGCCGCGACGGAGATCTTCACGGACGCCATGGCCGCGCCCAGGGTGAGGCCCACGACCGTGCCGGGAAGCCGGTTGCGGATGGACAGGCCCTCCAGGTGGCCGGTGGCGAGAGACACCTCCGTCGACTTCACCAGCGCCAGCACGGTGGAGCCCGGGGCGAGACCCAGCTCGGTCACCGCCTCCCGGGTGATCGCCGCGGTGAGCGTGGGGCCGCCGGTGAGCCGGACCCTGACAGTGGCCATCACCTCGCCCGGGGTGACGTCGCTGACGGTGCCGGGGAGCTGGTTGCGGATGCTCAAGGTCATGGGACCCCACCGTAGAGCCCCATGACCTCTATGCCGGGTATGTGTGCGTCTGTGCCGCCTTGGCCGTGGCCGCCTGGTCGCCCGCCGCCCGCACGTCGGTCTTGTGGGCCGCTGCCGCGTCGGCCTTCGCCGGTCCGGGCTTCGTCGGTCCGGCCTTCGTCGGTCCGGGCTTCGTCAGGGCGCTCGGGGGCGGGAGGGCGGCGATCAGACCCGGTCGATGTGCACGTTCGTCGACTTCACTCGCGCGGTGGCCTCCATCCCCACCTCCAGGCCCAGCTCCTCGACGGCCTCCCGGGTCAGCAGGGAGACGAGGCGGTGCGGGCCGGCCTGGATGTCGACCTGGGCGGCGACGTCGCCGAGCTTGATCGCCGTGACGATGCCGGGGAACGCGTTGCGCACGGAGGTGTAGGAGGCGCCCTCCTCGCCGCTGCCGGAGCCCGCGAGCTCGACGGAGAACGCGGCGAGGTCCTTGCCGTCGATGAGGCGTCGTCCGGTCTCGTCGCGGTGGGTCGCCACTCGGCCCGCGTCCGCCCAGCGGCGCGCGGTGTCGGGGCTCACGCCGAGCAGCCGCGCGGCCTGGCCGATGGTGTAGGACTGCATGCCGGTCACGATAGGCGGTGCGGTCCGCGGCCGGGCGCCGGGCCCCGGAGCGCGCCGTGCGACGTCCGCTGTGCGATGTCCACCTTGCCGAGCCGTCGGCCGCCCGCCTACAGTCCGCTCCGTAATGTTCGTCGAAGAGACCGAATGTTTCGACCGCTTCGGTCTCCCGGAGGGGCGGAGGCACATGAGGACGAGCGACGGCACGGATCGCGGGGTGAGCGGCGGGAGCAGCGGCGCCACGGGCGACGCGGCGGGTGACACGACCACCGGCACCGCAAACGCCATGGCGGACGACGGCGCGGCCGGCCGGACCTACGGCAACCCCGTCATCCCCGGCTTCCACCCCGACCCCAGCATCTGCCGGGTCGGCGACGACTACTACGTCGTCTGCTCCAGCTTCGAGTACTTCCCGGGCGTCCCCATCTTCCACAGCCGTGACCTCGTCCACTGGCGCCAGATCGGCAACGTCCTGGACCGCCCGGCCCAACTGCCGCTGCCGGACGACCTGCCGGCCTCCGCGGGGATCTACGCGCCGACGATCCGGTACCACGACGGCCGCTTCTACATGATCACCACCAACGTCGCCGGCGGCGGGACCTTCCTCGTCACCGCCGACCGGCCGGAGGGGCCGTGGTCCGACCCGGTCCGGATCGACCTGCCCGGCATCGACCCGGACCTCGCCTGGGACGAGGACGGCTCCTGCTGGTGCGCGGTCTCGGGGGTGCGGGTCGCCCGGATCGACCCGGTGACCGGCGAGGTGCTCGAAGGGCCGGTGCCCGTGTGGTCCGGGACGGGGCTCCAGCATCCCGAGGCCCCGCACCTGTACCGCATCGGGCCGTGGTGGTACCTGCTGCTCGCCGAGGGCGGCACGGCCCACGGCCACAGCGTGTCCGTCGCGCGGGCCAGGTCGCCGCTGGGCCCGTACGAGGCGGCCCCCGCCAACCCCCTCCTCACCCACGCCGGCACCGATCTGCCCGTCCAGTGCACCGGCCACGCCGACCTCGTCGAGGCGGCCGACGGCCGGTGGTGGATGGTGCTGCTCGGGACGCGCCCGCGCGGCTGGTTCCCCCGGTTCCACGTGCTCGGCCGGGAGACCTTCCTGGTCCCGGTCGAGTGGGTCGACGGCTGGCCCCGGACGGGTCCGGTGCGCGAGCGGCACCCGGCGCCGGCGGGTGCCTGGCACCCCGTCCCGCCCGAGCCGGAGCGGGACGACTTCGACGCCCCCGGCCTCGCCCCGTACTGGATCTCCCCGCGCCGCCGGGCCGAGGGCTCCTGGTCGCTGAGCGACCGCCCCGGCCGGCTCACCCTGACCGCGACCGGAGACAGCCTCGACCGCCCGGGATACACCTTCGTCGGCCGCCGCCAGCGCCACCCCGACTGCCGTACGGCCGCCCGTCTGGAGCCCGGATCCGGGCGCGCCGGGCTCTCCGTCCGCCTCGACGAGGCCCACCACTACGACCTGGAGGTGAGCGGGGGCGAGGCGGGCGTGGTCGTCCGGATCGGGCCCGTACGGCAGTGGGTCGCACGGCGGCCGGTGCCGCCCGGCCCCCTCACCCTCGTCGTCGACATCCGCACGACCGACCAGGTGGCGCCGTCCGTGACGGCCCCGGGGCAGCGGGCCGACGGGGTGCGCCCGGCCGGTCCCGACACGATCGCCTTCTCGGTCGAAACGGCGGACGGCACCGAGCCGCTGGCGGAGCTCGACGGCCGCTACCTCTCCACCGAGGTGGCCGGCGGCTTCACCGGCCGGGTCATCGGGCTCTACGTCACCGAGGGCACCGCGGCCTTCGACTGGTGCGAGCACCGGCCGACCCGCTGAACCGCGCCCGCCGGATTGCCTGTGTTCAAGGGGTTGCCACCCCTCGGAGCCTGTCTCTAGGGTGCGGCAGCAGCGAAGCTTTCCGAATCTCAAGCGAAACTTTCGATATCGGACGGACAGCGGTGTGTGCCGTCCCGAACCCCGAGGAGCGCATGATGGGCCACCCGGCACTGTCCCGCCGCGGCTTCCTGGCGGCCTCCGCCGCGGCCGGTCTGAGCATGACGGCACTGAGCGCCTGCGGCGGCGACTCGGACGGAGGGTCGTCGGGGACGACCACCGTCGAGTGGTGGAACATCTCCACCACCCAGCCGACGAAGGACGTCTGGGCCGGTCTGGCCAAGCAGTTCGAGGCACAGAACCCGAACGTCAAGATCAAGATCGTTCAGCTGGAGAACGACGCCTACAAGTCGAAGATGACGGCCCTGACCGCTTCCGGGAAGCTCCCCGACATCTTCCACACCTGGGGCGGCGGCGTCCTGCGGCAGCAGATCGACGCGGGGCTCGTGGAGGACCTCACCGAGCGCACCCAGGACTGGGCGAAGGACCTGCTGCCGGTCGCCAGTGAGCCGTACCTCTTCGACGACCGGACCTACGGCATCCCGTTCGACATCGGGATGATCGGCTTCTGGTACAACAAGGCGCTCTTCCGGCAGGCCGGCATTGACGCGCCGCCCACCACCTGGAGCGGCTTCCTCGACGCCGTCCGGAAGCTGAAGTCCGCCGGTGTCACCCCGCTCGCCCTGGCCGGCAAGGAGAAGTGGCCCGGCATGTACTACTGGGCCTACCTCGCGATGCGCACCGCCGGAGCCGACGCCGTCCAGAAGGCCGGCGACGACAAGGACTTCACCGGCGAGGGCTTCGTCCAGGCCGGGCAGCACCTGAAGGAACTGGTCGACCTTGAGCCGTTCCAGAAGGGTTTCCTCGGCGCCGCCTACTCCAGCCCCACCGGGCAGGCCGCCACCGTCGGCAACGGCAAGGCCGCCATGGAACTCATGGGCCAGTGGGCGCCCGTGGTGCAGGCCGACGCGGGCAAGGGGCTCGGCACGGACCTGGGCTTCTTCCCGTTCCCCGCGGTCGAGGGCGGCAAGGGCGCGCTCACCGAGGTGTTCGGCGGAGGCGGCGGCCACGCCCTGCGCGCGGGCGCCCCACAGGCGGCCGTGGACTTCCTGAAGTTCTTCGCCTCCGCCGCCACCGACACCGAACTGGTCCAGAAGACCGGCGTGGTGCCCGTCGTACCGGCCGCCGAGAGCGCCCTCACCGACCCCAACCTCACCGCCGTACAGACCCAGTTGAAGGCGGCCACCGGCTTCCAGCTCTATCTCGACCAGGCGTACGCGCCCGCCCTCGGCCAGGAGGTCAACGACAGCGTCGCCGCCCTCATCGCCGGTTCCAAGTCGCCCCAGCAGGTCGCCGAGTCGATCACCAAGGTCGCGAAGGAAGAGCAGTAGCCCGCGATGACCTCGACCTACCTCCCGGACAAGCGCAGCGGCCCGGACGCCGGCGCCGCGCTCCCGCCCCCGGCCGCCGGCCCGGCCCGGGGACGGGCCCGGCGGCGCGCGCGGCACTGGCTCACCGCCGTCGGCCTCCAGGTGCCCGCCCTGGTGCTGTTCGGCACGCTGGTGCTGCTGCCGATGCTCTTCGCGCTGTACGCCGCGTTCTTCCGCTGGGGCGGCTTCGGCATGCCCGAGGACTACGTCGGCGGCGACAACTTCACCCGGCTCTTCGAGGACCCCGTCTTCCTCGGTGACCTGTGGCGCTGCCTCCTGCTGGTGCTGCTCTCGCTCGCACTCCAGCTGCCGTTCGCGCTCGCCCTGGCGGTCGCGCTCAACCAGCGGATCCGCGGCCGGGCCGTGTACCGGATGCTGTTCTTCGCGCCGTACATCCTCTCCGAGGCGATCACGGGCGTGCTGTTCGGCATGATCTTCGCGCCGGACGACGGCCTCGCCGACCACGTCCTCGGCGCGGTCGGCCTGGACGGGCTGGGCGGGCAGTGGTTCGCCGACCCGTCCACCGTCATGGCCACCCTGTTCCTGGTCATGACGTGGAAGTACTTCGGCTTCCACATGATGCTCTACCTGGCCGGACTCCAGTCCATCCCGGCCGAGCTGACCGAGGCGGCCCTCATCGACGGGGCCGGACCGTGGCAGCGCTTCCGGCACGTCACCCTGCCCCTGCTCGCGCCGACGCTGCGGATCAGCGTCTTCCTGTCCGTCATCGGCTCGATCCAGCTCTTCGACCTGGTCTGGGTCACCACCGCGGGCGGCCCCGACCACCACTCCGAGACGATGGCCGTGACCATGTTCCAGTACGGCTTCAAGCGCTACCAGGTCGGCTACGCCAGCGCGATCAGCGTGGCCATGTTCGCCATCAGCCTCGTCTTCGCCCTCGCCTACCAGCGGTTCGTGCTCCGCCGCGACCTGGAGGGGGCCACCACCACCCTGCGAGGAGGCGGCTCGTGAGCGCCCGCAAGACCGGCGGCGCCGTGCGCGCCCGCAAGACGGACGGTGCCGTGCGCGGCCGCGGGACCGGCGGTGCCGTGAGTGCCCGCGGGACCGGCGGTGCCGTGAGTGCCCGTAGGACCGGCCGGACCCTTCCCCTGCACGTCGTCCTCGTCGCCGTCGGCGCGGTGATGGCCGTGCCCCTCGTCTACGCCGTCCTGTCCGGCTTCAAGTCCACCGACGAGCTCTCCCGCAACCCCGTCGGCCTGCCCGACGCGTGGATCACCTCCAACTACACCGACATCCTGGGCGCCGGATCGTTCTGGCGGCTGGTCGGCAGCAGCACCCTCATCGCGGTCGGGACGACGATCGTGGTGGTCGCGGTGTCCGCGCTCGCCGCGTTCTCCTTCGCGCGGTTCGCCTTCCGCGGCCGGGAAGCGCTGTTCACCCTGTTCACGATGGGGCTGATGTTCCCCTTCGCGGTGGCCGCCCTGCCCCTGTTCCTGCTGCTGCGCTCGCTGGACCTGCTGGACAACCCGCTCGGTGTGATCCTCCCGCAGGCCGCCTTCGGCCTGCCGATGACCATCGTGATCCTGCGGGGCTTCTTCCGGGAGATCCCCGCCGAGCTGGAGGAGGCCGCCACCCTCGACGGCTGCGGCCCTCTCGGCTTCTTCTGGCGGATCCTGCTGCCCATGGCGCGCCCGGCCCTCGGAACGGTCTCCGTCCTCGCCGTCGTGGGCAGTTGGAACAACTTCTTCCTGCCACTGCTGGTCTTCACCGACTCGACGTGGTGGACGATCCCCATCGGCGTCCAGCAGTTCCAGGGCCAGTACTCCGCCGAGTACGCCCGGGTCTTCGCCTATCTGGTCCTGGCCATGGTCCCCGCCCTGGCCTTCTACTCCGTCGCCGAGCGCCAGCTCGTCGGCGGCCTCACCGCCGGCGCCACGAAGGGATGACGCGCGCCCGCGGACGCACCACCGCGTCGTACGGCTCACCCACACCACCGATCGTGAGGAGTCGCACCATGTCCCGCACGTTCCGCACCTCCCGCACGTCCCGTACCTCCCGCACCCGGCTCAGACTCGCCGGTGCCCTCGCCGCCGTCCTCGTCGCCGCGGGTGTCGCGAGCGGCCCGGCCGCGCAGGCGGGCGAGCAGCACGGGGCGAGGACGCTCGCCGAACTCGCCCAGCGGCACGGCCGCTACTTCGGCAGTGCCACCGACAACCCCGAACTCGCCGACGAGCCCTACACGGCCGTCCTCGGCAGCGAGTTCGACATGATCACGCCCGGCAACGGCATGAAGTGGTACGCCACCGAGCCGCGGCAGGGCGTCTTCGACTTCTCCGCGGGCGACGAGATCGTCGACCTCGCCCGGGCCTCCCACCAGGAGGTCCGCGCCCACACCCTCGTCTGGCACAGCCAGCTGCCCGGCTGGCTGACGAGCAGGGAGTGGACGGCGGACGAGCTGCGGGCCGTCCTGAAGAACCACATCCAGACCGAGGTACGGCACTACCGGGGCAAGGTCTACGCCTGGGACGTCGTCAACGAGGCGTTCAACGAGGACGGCACCTACCGCGAGACGCTCTTCTACAGGACGCTCGGCCCCGGCTACATCGCCGACGCCCTGCGCTGGGCCCACGAGGCCGACCCGAAGGCGAAGCTCTACCTCAACGACTACAACATCGAGGCCGTCGGCCCGAAGAGCGACGCCTACCACGCCCTCGCCCAGGAGCTGAAGGCCCAGGGCGTCCCCCTCGACGGCATCGGCCTCCAGGCCCATCTCGCCCTCCAGTACGGCTATCCGACGACCCTGGAGGAGAACCTGCGGCGGTTCGCCCGCCTCGGCCTGGACACCGCGCTCACCGAGGTCGACGTACGGATGCAGCTGCCGGCGACCGAGGAGAAGCTGGCCCGGCAGGCCGAGTGGTACGGGGACCTGACCGAGGCGTGCCTCGCGGTGCGCCGGTGCGTCGGCATCACCGTCTGGGACTACACCGACAAGTACTCGTGGATCCCGGCGTTCTTCCCGGGGGAGGGCGCCGCCCTGCCGTGGGACGAGAACCTCGTGCCGAAGCCGGCGTACCACGCGATCCGGGAGGCGCTGAGCGCCTGACCGCCAGACCCTCAAGGTGCCGAAGCGGTGCCGAAGCGGGCGTCAGCGTGCGGGAGTCGGTGGTGCGGTGCTCGACCGCACCACCAGCTCGGTGCCCAGTTCCACGCGCGGCGGGTCGGCACGCTCGCCGCGGGCCAGGTTGAGGACCGTGCGGACGGCGAGCTTGCCCATGTCGGCGAGGGGCTGCCGGACGGTCGTCAACGGCGGTGCCGACCAGCGGACTTCCGGGAGGTCGTCGAAACCGACCACGCTCATGTCCTCCGGTACGCGCAGACCGCGCCGGCGCAGCGCCTCGATCGCGCCGAGCGCCATCTGGTCGCTGGCCGCGAACAGGGCGGTCGGCGGCTCGGGCAGGTCGAGCAGCGCGGTGCAGCCGGCGAAGCCGGACTCGGGGTGGAAGTCGCCGGGCACGACCAGGGTGTCGTCCACGGCGAGGCCGGCCGCCTCCAGGGCCGCCCGGTAGCCGTCGAAGCGGGCGCGGGAGCACAGCAGGCGCGGCGGGCCGGCGATCAGACCGATCCGGCGGTGGCCGAGGGAGATCAGGTGCTCCGTGGCGGCCAGTCCGCCCGCCCAGTTGGCGGCGCCGACGGCCGGGGTGTCGAGGGCGGGGGAGCCCGTCGGGTCGACCACCACGAGCGGTACCCCGAGGATGCGCAACTGCTCGTGCAGCGTGGGTTCCAGGGCCGAGGTGACGAGGATGACGCCGTCGGAGGCGCGGGCCCGCAGGTTGCGCATCCACTCCCGGGCCGCGCCGGAGCGCCCGTGGATCGCCGACACGACCGTACCCACGCCGGCCGCGTGGGCGACCTCCTCGACCCCTCGGATGATCTCCACCGCCCAGGGGCTGTCGAGGTCGTTGAAGACCAGGTCGAGCAGGGCGGCCCGGGTGCGGACGGCGGAGGGGCGTTTGCGGTAGCCGTGCCGGCGCAGCAGGTCCTCGACCCGGGCCCGGGTCCTGGGCGAGACGTCGGAACGGCCGTTGACCACGCGGGACACCGTCGGTACGGAGACGCCGGCCTGCCGGGCGATCTCCGTGATGGTGATCCTGCCGCGGGCCGCGGGTGCCGTCTCGTCCGCTGCCACTTGCCCCACCTCCGTCGCGTTCGGGACGCTCCCGTCGAAACTTCCAGGAGTCTTCCGGAAAGTCGGCGGCCGTGGGAAGACGTTCAAGGGAGACGTCCGAAGGAGACGTCCGAGGGAGACGTTCAGGGGCCGCGGGACCGGATGCGGCGCGGCGGAAGCCGGGCGAGGCGGGGAGCGGCGGCCGTGGGGGGTGTGACGTACGGGAGGGCGACCGGCGGCTCACGGGGAGTGAGCGGCTGCGGACACGGGTCGGGGCCGGTGCGCGGCGGAGGCTGCATCCGGCCCCTTCGATCGGCGGACGGCGTCGGCCGGCCGTCCGCGGTGGTGCTCAGGCCGCCGTGACGACCCTGCCGGTGCCCAGCGGACGGTGCGGGGCGATGATCTGGCCGTCCGGCAGGAGTTCACCGGTGTCCTCGAAGAGCAGGACGCCGTTGCACAGCAGGCTCCAGCCCTGTTCGGGGTGGTGCGCCACGAGGCGGGCGGACTCCCGGTCGGCGGATTCGGCTGTCGGACACGGCGGCTGGTGCTGGCACATGGATGGGATCTTCCGCTCTGGTGTGGTGCGTGGACGATGTGTGGTGTCTGTCCCGCGGCGTGAAACGTCGTTCATGGCCGCCCCCCGTTGTGATAAGTCGGTCGGAACCCAGTGTTGCCCCACGGGCGTCGTTCCGCAGGGATTTCGCGGCACCGCTTCTCACAGGTTGAGGACGCATCACCCTCGTGGGCGGTTCAGCTCAACTGCCCGGTCACTTCGGGTGGTTCTCGCTGGCCGGATAGGGCTAGTCCGGGGGGCCGAGGGGGGTGTGCGACAGTGCCGTACCCCGCCACCGGGGCCGCGGTGGCGGGGTACGGAGGAGGGGGCCCGGGCCGGTGCCGGGCGGGTGGGTCAGGCCGGGGAGCCGAGGAGGGGTTCCTGGCCGGGGGCGACCCGGGGCTGCTGGCCCGGTGCGACCCGCAGGGTCAGCACCGGCAGCAGTTCGGCGACCCGGTGCGGGCGGTGGGCGGCGATGCCGGGGGGCGCCGGGGCCAGCGGCACCAGCAGGTCGGTCGCGGCGGGGTGGCCGGTGGTGCCGTCGGAGGCGCAGTCGCCGTGCAGCCACAGCGTGAGCATGTACAGGCCGGGCACGGACAGCAGACGCGCCTGGTAGGGCTGGGTGGAGGTCTCGGCCTGGCGCAGCGCGCGCTCGGTGGAGGCGATGTAGGGGCCCTCGAAGAAGTGGGAGAAGGCCCAGCCGTCCGGGGTGAGCCGGGTCTCGGCCGCGGCGACGGCCCGGTCGCCGGAGCGGATCAGGAAGCGCCAGCCGGCCAGCCGGGTCGCGGTCACGCCCTCGGCGGTGATCCGGTCCAGGACGTGCACGGGGAGCGGGAGTTCCGGGGTGACGGGCCCCTGGGCGGTGCGCAGGGACGGGGTCCGGTCCTCGCGGACCGCGGTGGGGGAAGCGAGTGCCGTGAGGACGGAGCGCAGGGCGGGCGCGGGAGCCGGGGGGACATGCAGCGGCATGGTGGGTCGCCTCTCATTCGGCAGGCACGGTGGCGCGAGGGCGTGGGGCGGACGACGCTGTCAGCTCGAGGAAGGTCGGAGAGACAGGGGCCGGGTCTGGGAGTCCGGGGTGCGCGAACGGCCCGCCGTCCGTCATGTCGACGACGACAGGCTGCTTCGACCGTGGGCGCCCACCTTCTCCGCCTTGTTCGCGGAGTTTATACGACACGTGTTCAGACTGTGTTTCGTCTAGTCGCTCCCGGGGCACTCGGCAAGAGTCCATTCGGTCGGCGATACGTGTGAATCATCCCGATTCAGAGGGGGTGGCGCCCCGATGACCTCGGGATATGCGCGCGCAACGGTCGGCCTATTCCCGTCGGCGTTTTTCACGAGATCCCATTCGTGAAACGCCGCCCGTCGCCTTGCCCGGTGAATGTGCCGGTGGACTCCTTCGGTCAGGGTAGCGGGTGGCGCGGCCGGCGGGGGACGTTATCGATCGACAGGGCTGGGCATCATCCCACCTGACCCCGGGACAGCCGGCGGCCGGACGTCGGCCGCCCCGTGCGAGGAGGGACGCTTCGATGGGGGAGAAGGTCGTGGCAGGCGGGTTCGACCTGGCCGATCGTCAGCGCTACCGCGACAAGCTGCGGCAGTGCCTGACGGGGCTGGAGCGGCTCCTGTCCCAGCAGTGCTTCGACCGCCCGAAGAACCTCATGGGTCTCGAGATCGAACTGAATCTCGCGGGTGCCGACGGCCTGCCGAAAATGCTGAACGGACAAGTTCTGGAGCGGATCGCGAGCCGAGATTTCCAAACAGAACTCGCCATGTTCAACCTGGAAGTCAACATAGCTCCCCACCGATTGGGCGGCCGGGTATTCGACCGGCTCGCGGAAGAACTCCGCACCTCATTGGCATATGCCGACCGAAAGGCGGGCGAGGTCGACGCGGGAATCGTGATGATCGGTATTCTGCCGACTCTCGACCGTGACGACCTGGTCTCCTCCAACCTCTCCGAGGCCGACCGCTACACCCTTCTCAACGACCAGATCGTGGCCGCCCGCGGTGAGGAGTTCACCCTGGAGATCGACGGCGTCGAGCGCCTGTCGTGCACCTCCAAGTCGATCGTCCCCGAGGCCGCCTGCACCTCGGTGCAACTCCACCTCCAGGTCACCCCGGACCGCTTCGCCGACGTGTGGAACGCCGCGCAGGCCGTCGCCGCCCCGCAGGTCGCCCTCGGCGCCAACTCGCCCTTCCTCTTCGGGCGCGAGCTGTGGCGCGAGTCCCGGCCCCCGGTGTTCCAGCAGGCCACCGACACCCGGCCGCCGGAGCTCCAGGCGCAGGGCGTGCGGCCGCGGACCTGGTTCGGCGAGCGGTGGATCAGCTCGGCCTACGAGCTCTTCGAGGAGAACCTGCGCTACTTCCCCGCCCTGCTGCCCATCTGCGACGAGGAGGACCCGCTGGACGTCCTGGCGGCGGGCGGCGTCCCCAAGCTCGCCGAGCTCGTCCTGCACAACGGCACCATCTACCGCTGGAACCGCCCGGTCTACGGCATCGCCGACGGCGTCCCCCACCTGCGCGTGGAGAACCGGGTCCTGCCGGCCGGGCCCACCGTCACCGACGTCGTCGCCAACGCGGCCTTCTACTACGGCGTCGTCCGCGCCCTCGCCGAGGACTCCCGGCCGGTGTGGACGCGGCTGCCGTTCGAGGCCGCCGCCGCCAATTTCGACGCCGCCTGCCGCCACGGCATCGACGCCCGTCTGCAGTGGCCGCGGCGCGGCCGGCTGGGCGGCACGACCGAGGTCGACGCGGTGAGCCTCGTGCGCGACGAACTGCTGCCGCTGGCCGAGGCCGGACTGGACGCCTGGGGGGTGGAGCCCGTCGACCGCGATCTCTACCTGGGCGTCATCGAGGAGCGGTGCCGACGGCGGACCAACGGCGCGAGCTGGCAGGTGGCCACCTACCACCGCGCCCTGGAAGCGGGCCTGTCCCGCGACGCGGCCCTCGCGGCGACCACCCGCCGCTACGCCCAGCTGATGCGCCAGGGAGAGCCGGCGCACACCTGGCCGGTGGGGCTGCCGGAGCCGGTACTCACCCGGTGAGGTCGCCTGTGGCGGGCAGGGGCCTTCGTGGAGGGACCCTCCTGGTGGGAACCTTCGTAGGGGACCCTGTGCGGGGCCTCTTGCCGGGCGGGCGTCTGTAGGGGGCGCCGTACGCGGCCTCGTACGCGGCCTCGGTACGGGGGGCCGCTGACGTCTGCCCCGGAAACATCGGGCAAGCTGTGACGTCCCATGACGGTGGTGTCCTCCCTGTCGGTCCGTGTGCCGGTGTCCGGTCGCACGGCGGACGACGGCGAGGTGCGCCCCGTACGGCGTCCGTCCCACCCGACGGCCCGTCGCGCACGTGCTCGCACCTGTTTCCGAGACCCTGGCGACGCGCGGACGGGGTGACGGCGGGCTCACCCAACTGGAGGCGCGTGTGCAGGCGGACGAGGGGCCGGCGGTCGGTTCTTTCCCGCAGGAGCGGTTCTCGCGACGGATCTTCCGTGACGAGACACTGCTCGTTCTGGGGCTTTCGCTCGGTGCGAGCGGTGTGTCCGCCCTGATCAGCTTTGTCGGATCGGTCACGAAACCGGGAGGGCTGAAGGACCAGGCGGCGACCCTCAACGCCTCGGCCGCGCCGGGCCGTCCCTGGCTCGATCTGGCCTGGCAGCTCTTCTGGATCGCCACCGCCCTCGTCCCGGTCGCCCTCGTCGCGCACTTCTTGATGCGGGAGGGGCGGAGCCTGCGCACCCTGGGCTTCGACCGCACCCGCCCCTGGCCCGACCTCGGCCGCGGCGCCGGGGTCGCGGCGGTCATCGGCAGTGCGGGCATCGCCTTCTACCTGGCCGCGCGCGGCCTCGGCTTCAACCTCACGGTGGTGCCGGAGGCGTTGCCCGACGTGTGGTGGAAGTACCCGGTGCTGATCCTTTCCGCGCTCCAGAACGCGATCCTCGAAGAGGTCATCGTCGTCGGCTATCTGCTGCGCCGGCTGGGCCAGTTGGGCTGGACCCCGGTCGGCGCGCTGGCGGCCAGTTCCGTACTGCGCGGTTCGTACCACCTGTACCAGGGCATTGGCGGCTTCGTCGGCAACCTGGTGATGGGTGTGGTGTTCGTCCACCTCTACCGGCGCTGGGGCCGGGTGGGCCCCCTGGTGGTGGCCCATTCCCTGCTCGACATCGGGGCGTTCGTGGGATACGCGCTGCTGGCGGGGAAGGTGGGGTGGCTGCCGACGGCCTGAGTCACCAGCCACCCGGGTCGCCGTCCGGACCTCGGCCGGACCTCGGCCGGACCTCGGCCAGACCTCGGCCAGACATCGTCCGGACGTCGTCTAGACGAGGAGGTCGCCCTCGATGACGGTGACCGCGCGGCCGTTGAGCAGGGTGCGCTCGCCGCGCACCTCGGTGCGCACCCGGCCCGACCGGGGGGAGGCCTGGAGACCGGTGAGGCCGGGGCGGCCCAGACGCTCGGACCAGAAGGGGGCCAGGGCGGTGTGGGCGCTGCCGGTGACCGGGTCCTCGTCGATGCCGACGTTGGGGAAGAAGCAGCGGGAGACGTAGTCGTAGCCGCAGGCGGGGTTCTCGGCGCGGGCGGTGGCGATGATGCCGCGCGCGGAGTGGGCGGTGAGCGCCTTGTGGTCCGGCCGCAGGGCGTGGACGGTCTTCTCGTCGGCGAGTTCGAGCAGGAGGTCGCCGACGTTCGGCCCGGTGTCGAACGCGGCGAGCGGCTCGGCGCCCAGGGCCTCGGCGGCGCCCCGCGGGACGTCCACGCGGGTGAGCGGGGCGGTCGGGAAGTCCAGGGTGACGGAGCCGTCCTCGGCGGGCGTCGCGACGAGCACGCCGCTTCGGGTGGCGAACCGCACCGGCCCGTCGTGGGCGCCGGTGGTGTGCAGGACGTGGGCGGTGGCGAGGGTGGCGTGACCGCACATGGCGACCTCGGTGACGGGCGTGAACCAGCGAAGCGCCCAGTCCGCCTCACCCCCCGCCGGGAGGGGGTGCGCGAACGCCGTCTCGGCGTGGTTGACCTCCAAGGCCACGTTCTGGAGCCAGTCGTCGCCCGGGAAGGCGTCGAGCAGCAGGACCCCGGCCGGGTTCCCGGCGAAGGGGCGGTCGGTGAAGGCATCGACGATTCGAATCCGCATGTCCGTGACGGTAAGGGGTGGGGGGAGCGGGGGGCCAAGGCCAATTCGAAGGGCTTGGCCTCAATCGGGGGGTTTCGGCCGCGGTCGGTGGTGGGGAGGCGCGCCGTCCGGGAGCCGGGAGCCGGGGGCCGGGAGCCGGGGGCCGGGGGCCGGGGGCCGGGGGGTTTTCCCGTAGTGCGGTCCGGGGTGGGGAACCCGCCTCGCCCGCCGGGACGTTGAGGGGGCGGGGGATGCTACGGGCCGGGAGCGGCCGGACGTTTCGAGCGGAAGGATGCGGCACTGAACGACACGACTGCTGGAGACGACGACGGCACCGTCGTGCTGACCGGCGCGACCGGCTTCATCGGATCGCACGCGTTGCGCGCACTGCGGGCCCGGGGGAGAAGGATCCGGGCACTGGTACGCCGCGTTCCGGACACGAGTGCTGGGGCTGGGGCTGGGGGCGGGGCGGGGGTCGGGTCCGGGGCCGCCGTCGAGTGGGTGCGCGGGGACCTGGCCGACGCGGACGCGCTGCGCGGCCTGTGCGAGGGCGCCCGGGCGGTCGTCCATCTCGCCTCGTACATCGGCGGGGACGAGAAGCTGTGCGAGGCGGTCAACGTCGACGGCACCCGTGCGCTGATGGCGGAGGCCAGGCGCGCCGGCGTCCCCCGCGTGGTGCACCTGTCGACCGCGGCGGTCTACGGCGCCGGCCCGCACCGGGGCATCGCGGTGGACGAGATCGCGGCCGAACCGGTCTCCGCCGTGAGCAGGACCCGACTGGCGGGAGAGGCGTACGCGCGGGAGGCGGACGCCGTCGTCCTGCGCCCCGGGCTCGTGGTCGGCGCCGGGGACCGCTGGGTCGTGCCCGGGCTCGGGGAAATGGTCGAGCGGGTCCCCGCGGAGTGGGACGGCGGCCGCGCCCTGCTGTCCGTGGTCGACGCCGGCGACCTGGCCCGCCTGATCGCCGCCGCGGCCACCGGCCCCCGCCCGGTGCCGCCCGGCGTGTACCACGTCGGCCACCCCGACCCCGTACGCGTCGGCGACCTGCTGGCGCGGCTGTCGGCGCTCGGTGTGCTCCCGCCCCGCCCCGCCGAGGACTGGCCGTGGCCCACCTGCCTGGAGCGCCTGCGGGCGACCCCCGGCCGTGCCTCGGAGCGCCAGTTCGCGCTGGTCGCCCGCGACCACTGGTACCTCTCCGAGGACCTGTGGAAGCTGACGGACGAGCGCCCGGGACCCGGCCCGCTGAGCCGTCTCGCGGACGCGGCGCAGTGGTACCGCGACCACCTGCGCGCCGCCGGCGCCGGATGAGGGCGGCCCGCGGGCGCCCCGCCGTGCCCGTACGCCCACGTCGGCGTCGTGCGGGCGCGGGCCGTGTGCGGGGGCCGACGGCTCGTGGCGCGCACGCGGCGGATCACTGCGATGCTGAGAGGGAGCGGTACCCCTGACCTGACGACCAGTGGTGGTGAACGCCATGGCTGGGTTCGAGGAGAACGGCCCCTCTCCCGAGGCGCCGCAGGCCGACCCGCACGGAGACCCGTTCCTGCGGACGCGGTTCGCCGTACCGGCGCCTCCCGTGACGTTCCTCCGGCGCGAGCGCCTGGTCACGCACCTCGACCAGGCTCTCCGGACGCCGCTCACCATGGTCAACGGCTCGGCGGGCGCGGGGAAGACCCTCCTGGTCGCCGACTGGGCCGCGCGCCGGAACCCCCGGCCCCTCGCCTGGCTCACCACCGACACCGAGGGCCAGGGACCCGGCATGTTCTGGGCGTACCTGCTCCGCGCCCTGGAGGTCGCCGGCGTCCCCCTCTCCGCCGGGGTCGGCCGCCCCGCCGACGCCGGCCGTGCCGCCCCCGGACTGCTCTCCCGGCTGGCCGCCGAGCTGAGCGCGTGCGAGCGGCCCGTGACGGTGGTGGTCGACGAGTACGACCGGGTGACCGACCCGGAGATCGCCGAGCAGCTCGCGTTCGTCCTGCACCACGCCGGGCCCGGCATGCGGCTGATCCTCGTCACCCGCACCGAGCCCCTGCTGCCGCTGCACCGCTACCGGGCCGCCGGAGAACTGACGGAGATCAGGGACGCGGAGCTCGCCTTCACGCCCGAGGAGGCGGCCCGGCTCCTGGAGCTGCACGGGCTGAGCCTGCCGGTGGACGCGGTGCGCGGGCTCGTCGACCGCACCCGGGGCTGGGCCGCCGGACTGCGGCTGTGCGCCCTCGCGGCCGGTGAGAGCCCGGACCCGCAGGCGTACCTGAAGGAGTTCGAGGCCGACCGGACCGCGGTCGCCGACTTCCTGCTGGCGGAGGTGCTCGACCGGCAGCCGCCCGCCACGCGGGACCTGCTGCTGCGGGTCTCCGTCCTGGAACGCTTCTGCGCCGGACTGGCGGACGCGCTGACGGAGCGCACCGACGCCGGACCGGTCCTGGCCCGGCTGGAGCGGGAGAACGCGTTCGTCGAGCACCTCGGCCACGCCTGGTACCGCCTGCACCCGCTGTTCGCGGAGATCCTCCGGGCCCACCTGCGGATGCGCTCACCCGGCCTGGAACCCGAACTCCACCGGCGGGCCGCGCGATGGCTGCGCTCGTCGGGCTCCCTCACGGAGGCGCTCGGGCACGGCGCCGACGCCGGCGACTGGGAGTTCACCGCCGGCGCCCTGGTCGGCGACCTCGCCATCGGCCAGCTCTTCACGGGGCTGCGCTCCGACGACCTGGCCGCGCTGTTCTCCCGGATGGACCCCGAGGCGGGGAGTCCGGCGGCCGACCTCGTCCGCGCGGCCCGCGAGCTGTCCGCGAACGACCTCGGCCACGGCCTGGCCCACTTGCGTCACGCCGAGCAGGGCCTGGCGGAGGGCCGCGCGACGGAGGACGCGCCCGAGCTGGCGGCGGCCCGGCTGAGCTGCGCCCTGCTGCAAGCCCTCGCCGCCCGGCTGACCGGCTCGCCGGCCCGGGCGGAGACGGCGTCGGCGGCGGCGGACCGGCTGCGGGAGCAGGTCCCCGCCCACCTCTTGGAGCGGCATCCGGAGCTCCTCGCCCTGCTGCTGACCCACCTGGGATCGGCCCGGCTGTGGGCCGGCCGCTTCGAGGAGGCGCGGGCCGCCCTGTCCACCGTGGCCGGCTGCCCCGGCGGGGACTCCACGGCGCTCCCGCGCGAGGACTCCCTGAGCCGCCTGGCCCTGATCGACTACCTCGACGGCTGGACCGGCCGGGCGGAGCGCGGGGCCCGGGCCGCGCTGGCCGAGACGGAGCGGTTCGGCCTGCCGCAGCCGTCCGCCCCCGGCGTCGAACGGCTGGTCCTGGCCGCCGTCGCCGTGGACCGCAACGAGCTGGGCCGGGCGGCCCAGGCCCTCCTCGACGCCGACGCCGACGCCGGACCGGCCCTGGCCGACCCCGTGACGGCGGCGGGCCGTGCCGTCGCCACCGCGCGGCTGCACCTGGCCCGCGGCGACGTCCGGGCCGCGCTGGAGGCGGTGGAGTCCTCCGTCCGGGCCGACGTGCCCTCCCCCTGGGCGCGGGGGCACACGGCGCTCGTCGTCGCGGCCGCGCACCTGGCCGAGGGCCGGCCGCGAGCGGCCGCCGGACTGCTGGAGGAGGTCTCCCACGAACAGGCGGTGTGCGCCGTGGAGGCCGCGCGGGCCCAGCTCGCCGCCGGCCGGCCCGCGGCAGCGCTGGACCTGCTCGACCGGATCCGGCCCGAGGACCGTCCGGGACCCGCGGTGACCGTCCGGGCCGCCTTGGTGCGGGCACAGGCCGCGGACGCGGCGGGCGACGCCGCCGCGTCGCGCGACCTCGTCGCCCGGGCCCTGCGGGAGGCACGCCACGAACTGCTGCGCCGCCCGTTCCTCGAAGCCGGGCCGTGGCTCCGGCCCGTCCTCGCCGCGCCGCCGCTGCGCACGCTCGCCGCGGGCTGGCTCACCCCCGGCCCCGCCCCGCAGGACGGCGCGCCGGCACGGCCCGAGGAGCGGCCGCCGGTCGTCGAGGAGCTGAGCGGACGCGAGTGCGACGTGCTGCGGCGGCTGGCCGAGATGATGTCGACGGAGGAGATCGCCGCCGACCTGTACGTCTCCGTGAACACCGTCAAGACCCACCTCAAGAGCGCCTACCGGAAGCTGGCGGTGAACCGCCGCAACGAGGCGGTGCGCCGCGCCCGCGAGCTGGGTCTGCTGTGAGGAGCCGGGGTGCCGGGAGGGGACGATGCTCTGACGCGCGGTCGACCCGCCGACGGGCGGGGCAGACGCGGATCGCCCGTGGCGGGTGAGGCGCGGACCGGGGTCCTTCCCGTGCGATGGGGGTGGCGGCGGGTCGTCGGACGGCCGCTGTCCGGCCGGCACCGCCGGTGTCGCGGACCGATGCGGCGAGGTGGACCGTGACCCAGTGGAGGGCGTTGGTCGTCCTGGGCACCGCCCAGTTCCTGATGGTGCTGGACACCTCCGTCATGAACGTCTCCATCAGCCAGCTGGTCGAGGACTTCGACACCGAGGTGACCGCCATCCAGGCCGTCATCACCCTGTACGCCCTGGTCATGGCGGCGTTCATGATCATCGGAGGGCGGTTCGGGGACATCCTCGGACGACGGCGCCTCTTCCTCCTCGGCCTCGTCGTCTACGCGACGGGCTCGGCGCTGACCGCCGCCGCTCCGACCCTGTGGGTCCTCGCGCTGGGCTGGTCGGTCATCGAGGGACTCGGTGCCGCGATGGTGCTGCCGGCCATGGCGGCCCTGGTCGCCGAGTCCTACCGGGGCCGGGACAGGGCCGTCGCCTACGGCGTCATCGGCGGTCTGGCCGGCGCCGGGATCGCCGTCGGACCGCTGCTGGGCGGCTGGGTCACGACGTATCTCACCTGGCGGCTGGTCTTCGCCGGCGAGGTCGTGGTCGTGCTGGCCGTCCTGTGCTTCCGCCGGGTGATCACGGAGGCCCCCCGGAAGGGACCCCACCCGCGGCTCGACGGTGTCGGCGCCACGCTCTCCGCCGCCGGTCTCGCGCTCGGCGTGCTCGGTGTGCTCCAGAGCAGCACCTGGGGATGGGTGCAGCCCCGCAATCCGCCCTTCACCGTCCTGGGCTTCGCGCCCACCCTGTTCGTCGTCGGCGCGGGCGTGGCCGTCCTGGCCGTCTTCGCGCGCTGGGAGCGGCACCGCGACGCCCGGGACGCCGACCCGCTCGTGCACCTGTCCCTGCTGCACCGGCCCGCCCTGCGCTCGGGCCTGATGGCCCTGCTGTGCCAGAACCTCATCCTGCTCGGACTGTTCTTCACCATTCCCCTGTACCTCCAGGTGGTGCAGGGGTTCGACGCCTTCGAGACGGGGCTGCGGCTGCTGCCGGTGTCCGTCACCATGCTCGTGACCTCCCTCGGCGCGGCCCGGCTCGGACGGCTCGCCGGACCGCGCCGGGTGGTCCGGCTCGCCCTGGTGACCCTCGCCGCCGCCATCGTGTGGCTGCTGGCCACGCTCGACCCGGCCATCGACGACGCGCAGTTCGCCGGAGCGATGGCGGTGCTCGGTGTCGGCATGGGGCTGCTCGCCTCGCAGCTGGGCAACGTCGTCCAGTCCGGCGCGGGCGAGGAGGAACGCAGTGAGGTCGGCGGGTTGCAGTTCACGGCCCAGAACCTCGGCTCCGCGCTGGGCACCGCGCTCATGGGGTCGATACTCGTCGGTGCCCTGGCCCACGCCTTCACGTCCCAGGTGGAGGACGATCCGCGGCTGTCTCAGGAAGCCCGCCGCCAGACCGGCGTCGCCCTCGAGGCGGGGATCACCTTCGTCCCCACCGAGCAGGTCCGCTCGGCCGCCGAAAGCGCCGGGCTCCCCCCGTCCGACGTCGACGCCCTCGTGGACTCCTACGCCGAGGCGCAGCTCGACGGCCTGAAGGCGGCGGTGCTCGCCGCCGGGGGCGTCACCCTCGCCAGTTTCCTCGTCACCTCGCACCTGCCGTCCGCACGGGCCGAGCGCGTCGAGCGCGTCGAGCGCGCCGGACGGGGCGGCACCGGGCCGGAGGGCGGGCGACCGGCCGACCGGGACCGGAGGGAGCGGTGATGTCCGCGACCCGGCGCGGGGAGGCCGCCCGAGCCCGCCGTGCCGAGCGGCGTGCCCACGCCGACTACACCGGCGGCGTCTACGGGTCGATGCTCGCCGCCTCCGTGGTCGTCGGCGCCGGGACGCTCGGCTCGTACCCGCGCCTCGAACTGATGCTGCTGTTGCTGCTCACCGGGGTGGCGTTCTGGATCGCGCACGTGCACGCGCACCTCTTCGGGGCCCGGCTGGCGCAGGGGAGCCCGGACCGTCCGGACGTGCTGGAGGCGTGCCGTGAGGAGTGGCCGATCGTCAAGGCCGCCGTCCCGCCGGCCGTCGCCGTGGCCGTCAGCCCCCTGCTGGGCCTGGACCTCCAGGGCGCCCTCTGGCTGGCGCTCGCCGTCGCCGTCGCCGGGCAGGTGGGGTGGTCGGTGGCCGCGGCGCGACGGGCCGGGGCCTCGCGGCGTCTGATGGCCGTCACCGCGTCGGTCAACCTGGTGCTCGGTCTGCTGATCATCGCGTTCAAGATCTTCCTCAAGCACTGAGGAACTGTCCTTCCGATGCACTGGGCAACCGTCTTTCTGGTGCACTGGGCAAGGGTCTTCCCGAAGTCTGCGGAACGGTCCCGGAGCCGGCGGAACGGTCTTTCCGAAGCCTGCGGAACGGTTCCGGAGCCGGCGGAACGGTCGCCCCGAAGCCCGCCGAACGGCCCTCCCGAAGCCTGTGGAACGGGCGGGCCGCGCACCGTGCCGGGCCGCGTATCACCTGCCCGGGGTGAGGCCCCGGGGGGCCGCCGGGGCGGACCATCGCAGGGCAGGGGGACGAACGCAGGGCGAAGGGCGGCCCGCCCACCCCGGGCCGCCCGGGGGAGAGCAGTTGATGCGCTACGAGATCCGCGTCGACGGATTGATGTCGGAGACGCTGACCAGGGCCTTCCCGGAGCTGGACCACGTGGTGATGTCCGGCCAGACGGTCCTGTTCGGGCATGTCGTCGACGAGGCGCACCTCTACGGGCTGCTGGCCCGACTCCGGTCCCTGGGGCTGAGGGTGCTGGAGATGCGGCAGTTGCCGGAGTGAGGCGAAGGCCGGAGTGACGCGAAGGGGCGGGGTGCCCGACCGAAGGCGCGGGGTGCCCGACTCGGGTGCTCAGGTGCTCAGGTGCTCAGGTGCTCAGGTGCTCGGCTCAGTGGTTCTCCGACCGGACCGCCCGGACCCTGCCCGAGCGGGCGGCGGCGCCCAGCGCCTCGAAGTCCCGGTCGTTCTGGTCGGCGTAGGCCTGGGCGAAGCCGGTGAGCGCGCGGTCGAAGCGGTCGCCGCCGCCGAGATAGGCGGCGATGGCGACCGGGTCGCCGGACCGGGCGTGGGCCCGCGCCAGACAGGCCCCGCACTGTCGCGCGAACAGGCCCAGCAGCGCCGGGTCCATGGTCTCCGGCCGGGCGATGCCCTTCCAGTCCCACAACTGGCGTACGTAGAAGTCCCGTTCACGCCCGTCGAGACCCACGGCGTGCGTCCAGCCCAGGAAGATGTCGCTGGTCGTCTGGATCAGCCGCTGGCCCGCCACGACACGACGGCCCTGGTTGTCGTAGCGGCCGCCGCCGGTGTGCTCGGCGAGGACCGACTCCTGCGCCTCCTTGGCCTGGAGCAGCAGGGGGTCGTCGTCGTCCCGGCCGAGCAGCAGCAGGATCCAGCAGCGCGTGCCGACGCTGCCGACGCCCACCACCTTGCGGGCGACGTCGGCCGGGCGGTAGTGGCGCAGCAGATGGCGGCGCTCGGACGACAGGCTCCGCGCGTACCCGTCGAAGACGGCCCGGAGGTCCTTCTCCTCCTCGTCGGGGCCGGTCACCAGGTCCCGGAGCGGAACGATCAGCGGCGGGTCCGGCGTGATGCGCCGTCCCTCGGCCGTGCCCCGGGTGAGCTTCTCGAAGGCCTGGAGATGGGTGCGGGTCCGGGCGCGCGCCGTGGCCCGTGCCGTCCTGCGCCGGGCCTTCCTGTCCATCGAGGAGGCCAGCAGCTCCCGTATCCGGTCGGCGTCGTCCTGGGCGTACCAGATGTCCAGGGTGCGCATGCCGGCGAACTCCCGCATCCGCTGCCGATAGGCCCGCACGCCCGTGCGGACCACGTCGTCCTGTTCCCCGGTCGAGAAGCCGTTGGCCCGGCCGGCGATCACGAAGCTGGCCGCCAGCCGTTTGACGTCCCACTCGAAGGGACCGGCCAGGGTCTCGTCGAAGTCGTTGATGTCGAAGACGAGACGGCGTTCGGGGGAGGCCAGCAGGCGGAAGTTGAGCAGATGGGCGTCACCGCACAGTTGCACGGTCAGGCCGGTGCTCGGTGCGGGCCCGAGGTCCGCGGCCATGATCGCGGCCGCGCCCCGGTAGAAGCGGAACGGGGACTCGAGCATGCGGCCGTAGCGGACCGGCACCATCTCCGGCAGGCGGGTGGCGGACTGGCGCTCCAGGACGTCCACCGGGTCGGTGCGTCCCGCCGCCGCCTCGAACCAGCCGTGGCAGGAACGCGGCGCCCGGGCGCGGGCCTTCCGGCCGTACGCCGCTCGCTCGGCCGGTGACAGGGAGGGCGTGAAGGCAATCGGTACGACCATGGCTCCCACTCCCACTTCCTGGCGTCCTCGGCATCCCCCCGGAGCGCACCCGTGGCAGCCACCGGCTTCCCCCGCGGGATGCCCCCGGCCGATCCGGGTTCCGTCGCCCGAGCCGGGGTCTGCTCGTGGTCGTGCCGCGTACCGGAGTGCGGCTCCGCGCACCCACCTCACCGTCTCCGCACCGCGCACGGATCACCCGCGGCGGGTGACCCGGCGGCCCCGGGCCGGCGGCACGCTGGCCCGGTGAGGTCACCACACACCGCCCCGTCGGCGGTCCGGGAGTGCGGCCCGCCGCCGATCACGCGAGGAGGAGCCATGACCATGTCGCGTGGTCCGGTACCGCCCACCGGACCGGAACACCCCTCCGGCGGGGCGGCCGCCGGGCGCGCGCGCGCCCGGCGGAACGACCCGGCCGACCCCTTCGCGTCCGATGCCACATCCGCCACCCCCACCGCCCCGGCCGACGTGCTGGCCGCGCTCGGGCGGTCGTGGACGTGGATCCTCGGTGCGGCCTTCGCCACGCTCGTCCCGGGTGTGCTCGTCCTGGTCTGGCCCGAAGCGACCCTGCACGTGCTCGCGGTCCTCGTCGGCCTGTACCTGCTGGTGGCCGGACTCTTCCGGTTCGTCGACTCCTTCGCCCGCGCCGAGCCCGGCGAACGGCTGCCCGGCCTCCTCGTGGCCGTGCTCTACGTGCTCGCCGGCGTGCTGTGCCTGCGCAACCCATTGCAGACCGTCACCGCGCTCTCCCTGATCGTCGGGGCCGTCTGGCTGGTCTCGGGCATCCTCGCCCTCCACACGGCCATCGCGGCCAAGGACATGCCCCACCGGGGCGTCGTCCTCGGCGTCGCGGCACTCGGCATCGTCGCGGGGATCGTGGTGCTCGCGCTGCCCACGGAGTCTGCCCGGGCGCTGACCCGGCTGCTCGGATTGTGGCTCGTCCTGCTGGGGCTGGCCGAGGTGGCCGTCGCCCTCGCCTGGCGGGCCGCGCTGCGCCGGTCCGGCCTGGGCGGGCAGGGCGGGCGGAGCGGTCCCGACGACCGGACCGGCTGAGACCACTGGCCGAGGCCACCGGCCGAGAGACCACCGGCCGAGAGACCACCGGCCGAGAGACCACCGGCCGAGAGACCACCGGCCGAGAGACCACCGGCCGAGAGACCACCGGCCGAGACCACCGGCCGAGGCCACCGGCTGAAGCCAAGGCGTGGCAGCGGCAGTGGCAGTGGCAGTGGCAGTGGCTGTGGCAGTGGCCTCGGCAGTGGCACACACCATCGAGGAGGAATCATGGTCTCGGGCCACACCTCAGGACCGTCTCCCGCCGACAACGGCGCAGGCGGCCACGCCCTGACCGCCGAGGAACGCGCGGACTACGAACGGCTGCGCCGGACGGCGGGAGCGCACCACCGGCGCCTGCGCACGGCGGGCGCCGCGGTCCTGCTGGTGGTGACCCTGCTGCTCGCCCCCGCGGCCGTGGTGGCGGCCTGGGTGCAGGACACCGTCACCGACACCGACCGCTATGTGCAGACCGTCGCACCGCTGGCGTCGGAACCGGCCGTCCAGGAAGCCGTGACCGACAAGCTGACCGATCGCGTGGTCGCCAACGTGGACGTCCAGGCGGTGACGGACGCCCTGACGAAGGTGCTGGCGGACGCCGGTGCGCCGCCCCGGGTGGTGGCGGGCGCCGATGCCCTCACCGGCCCGCTGCGCTCGGCGGTCAGGACCGTCGTCCACCGCAACGTCCAGCGCGTGATCAGCAGCGACGTCTTCGAAGAGGTCTGGGTCCGAGCCAACCGGCAGGCCCACACCGCCGTGCTGAACATGCTGACCGGGGACAAGCAGGGGGTGCTGGTCGCCTCGGGGGACGCCGTGGAGCTCAACCTCGGCGCCGTGGTGGACGACGTGCGCCGGCGCCTCGTCGACCAGGGCTTCGAGAAGGCGGCCGCCATCCCCGACACCGACCGCACGATCACGCTCTTCCGGACCGAGGAACTCGGCAAGGCACAGGACGCGCTGCGCCTGCTCGACATCGTCGGCGTCTGGCTGCCCGTGCTGACCGTCGCGCTCGCCGCCCTCGCCGTGGGGACCGCTCCGGGACACCGGGTGATGCTGCTGATCACCGGGCTGGGGGTCGGGGCGATGATGGTGCTGCTGCTCGTGGCCCTGGCCGTGGTGCGGCGGGTCTACCTGAACGACGTTCCCCCGTCCACCCTGCCGCCCGACGCCGCCGCGGCGATCTTCGACACCTTCGTCCGCTTCCTGCGCGACAGCACGCGCACCCTCCTGGTCGTCTCCCTGATCGTCGCCCTGGCCGCCTACCTGTACGGTCCCGGGCGCGCGGCCCGCTGGGTGCGCCGCTCGGCCGGGCGCTGGACGACGGCCGGCGGGCGGGCGCTGGGCCGCGCGGGCCTGCGCACGGGCGGGGCGGGACGGTGGCTGGACACCCACCGCAAGGCGGTCACCGGCGTCACGATCGGTGCGGGCGCGCTGGCGCTCGTGCTGTGGAACCACCCCACGATCACGGTGGTGGTGCTGGTCCTGGTCCTGGTCGTCGTGGTGCTGACCGTCGAGGCGCTCCTCGCCGCCGCGGCCCCCGGCCGCGACGCGGCGGTCCCGGAGCCGTGAGCCGCGGCGCTCGGCCGGGCCGAGGCGAACCGCGCACCGTGAGCCGCGCGGGCCCGACCACGGACGTCGTCTCCGGTCCCGTACCGGAGGCCACACGATGCTCACCCGCCCCGGGTGAGGCGTCCCACGAGGTCCCGCGCGCACGCTGAGGACGGCAGGGCACGCACGGCACGAGGGGCCCGAGCCGGGACGGAACGGAGGAGAAAAATGAGTGAGGACGTCTACCTCGCGTACGACTTTCCGCTGTTGAGCGCCTTCTGGACGATGCTCTGGTTCTTCCTGTGGATCATGTGGTTCGTCCTGCTGTTCCGGATCGTCGTGGACATCTTCCGGGACGACGACCTCAGCGGCTGGGCGAAGGCCGGCTGGCTGGTGTTCGTCATCGTCCTGCCGTTCCTGGGCGTGTTCGTCTACGTGATCGCCCGCGGCAAGAACATGGGCGGTCGCGAGATCGCGCAGGCACGGGCCCGCCAGGAGGCCTTCGACAGCTACGTCAGGGAGACGGCCAGAGGCGGCGCGGAGCGGACCAGCAGTGTCGACGAGCTCGCCAGGCTGTCCGAGATCCGTGCCCGCGGTGACATCACGGACGAGGAGTTCCGCCGGGCCAAGGAACTGGTCCTGAGCGGCCACGGCCCCACGGAAGGCCCGGGTCCGGTCCACTCCGCCCCCGGCCGCTGAAGTACCGAACGACACCGAATCGAGGAACCGGGATGACAGGGACACACACCCCGCAGACAGAATCGACCAAGTACGCGTGGGCGGAAGGCCTCACCGTCTTCGCCGCCGTCACTCTCATGCTGGCCGGAGTTCTCGGGATCTTCCGGGGGATCATGGGAATCGCCCAGGACGACGTCTTCGTGACGACGCGCAACTACGTGTTCCAGTTCGATCTGACCGGCTGGGGCTGGACCCATCTGATCCTGGGCGCGCTCGCGGTGATCGTCAGCCTGGGACTGTTCCAGGGGGCCATGTGGGCACGCGTCGCGGGCGTCGCCATCGCCGGGCTGATCATCATCGCCAACTTCCTCTCGCTGCCGTACTACCCGATCTGGTCCGTCGTGATGATCGCCTTCTCCGGGTTCGTCATCTGGGCCCTGTGCGTGGCGCGCGGGGACCGCTCGGGCGGCGGATGGGAACGCCGGGCGTAGCCGGACCGCAGCGGTACAGCAGACATCGGCCGTCGGCGGGCCGGCGGCCGGGAAGGCGGTGGCCCATGTGCCGTTGGCTCGCCTACTCGGGGACCCCCGTCCTGCTCGACGCCATCCTGTACCGGCCGCAGCACTCGCTCATCGACCAGAGCCTGCACGCCCGGATGGGGGTGGAGACGACGAACGGCGACGGGTTCGGCGTCGGCTGGTACGGGCCGCACGTGGACACCCCCGCGGTGGTCCGGGACATCGGCCCCGCGTGGAGCAACCACAACCTGCGGGAGATCGCCGGCCACGTCCGCTCACCGCTGTTCTTCGCCCACATCCGGGCCTCGACCGGATCGGCGGTGCAGCAGACCAACTGCCATCCGTTCCGCCACGGCCGCTGGATGTGGATGCACAACGGTGCCATCGCCGAGTTCCACCGGATGCGCCGCGACCTCGCCCTCGCCGTCGATCCGCGTCTCTTCCTCGACATCGAGGGCTCGACCGACTCGGAGATGATGTTCTACCTGGCGCTCACGTTCGGACTGGAGGGGGACCCGCCGGGTGCCGTCGCGCGGATGGCGGCCCTGGTCGAGCGGGTCGGTCACGAGCACGGCGTGGAGTTCCCCCTCCAGATGACGCTCGCCGTCACCGACGGGCATCGGCTGTGGGGGTTCCGCTACTCCAGCGAGCGTGCCTCCCGCTCGCTCTTCTACAACACGCGGGTCGACACCCTGCGCGCCCTCCACCCCGACGTCGGTTTCCTGCAAGAGCTGTCCGACGAGACCCGGCTCATCGTGTCGGAGCCGCTGGGGGACCTGCCCGGCGCCTGGATCGCGGTGCCCGAGAGCACCTACGGCGTGGTGCAGCCGGAGGGGGACGAACTGCATCCGTTCGTACCGGAGGCGGCGTAGGGCAGGGGGCCATGGCTCCGTTCCCGGTACCGGGCACTCCGTGACGGTCGGCACCGGGAACGGAAAAGGCCGGCTCGGCGCTGTCCGCGCCGAGCCGGCCCTGTCGTCGCCGCCGGTCAGTCCGTGCCGAACTCCATCGCGGCGCGGTCCAGCAGTTCGTCGTCGGCGGAGACCGCGCCGCGCGAGGCGATGGCCTCGGCGCCGCCCTCCGGCATCTCCGGCATGGTGCCGATCAGCCCGGTCGCGGCCGCCTGGGCGGCGCCGATGGCGGGGCTGCCGGTGCCGATCAGGCCGAGGCCGGCGTACTGCTCCAGCTTGGCGCGCGAGTCGGCGATGTCCAGGTTGCGCATGGTGAGCTGGCCGATCCGGTCCACCGGGCCGAACGCCGAGTCCTCGGTGCGCTCCATGGACAGCTTGTCCGGGTGGTAGCTGAACGCCGGGCCCGTGGTGTCGAGGATCGAGTAGTCCTCACCGCGCCGCAGCCGCAGCGTCACCTCGCCGGTGACGGCCGCGCCGACCCAGCGCTGCAGCGACTCGCGCACCATCAGCGCCTGCGGGTCCAGCCAGCGGCCCTCGTACATCAGCCGGCCGAGCCGCCGTCCCTCGGTGTGGTACTGGGCGAGGGTGTCCTCGTTGTGGATCGCGTTGACCAGGCGCTCGTACGCCGCGTGCAGCAGGGCCATGCCGGGCGCCTCGTAGATGCCGCGGCTCTTGGCCTCGATGATCCGGTTCTCGATCTGGTCGGACATGCCCATGCCGTGGCGGCCGCCGATGGCGTTGGCCTCCATCACCAGCTCGACGGCGGAGGCGAACTCCTTGCCGTTGATCGAGACCGGGCGGCCCTGGTCGAAGCCGATCGTCACGTCCTCGGTGGCGATCTCCACCGACGGGTCCCAGAACCGCACGCCCATGATCGGCTCCACGGTCTCCACGCTGGTGTCCAGGTGCTCGAGGGTCTTGGCCTCGTGCGTGGCACCCCAGATGTTGGCGTCGGTGGAGTACGCCTTCTCCGTGCTGTCGCGGTACGGGAGGTCGTGGGCGAGGAGCCACTCCGACATCTCCTTGCGGCCGCCCAGCTCGGTCACGAAGTCCGCGTCCAGCCAGGGCTTGTAGATCCGCAGGTGGGGGTTGGCGAGCAGGCCGTACCGGTAGAACCGCTCGATGTCGTTGCCCTTGAAGGTCGAGCCGTCGCCCCAGATCTGGACGTTGTCCTCGAGCATCGCCCGGACCAGGAGCGTGCCCGTGACGGCGCGGCCGAGCGGCGTGGTGTTGAAGTAGGCGCGCCCGCCCGAGCGGATGTGGAACGCCCCGCAGGCGAGCGCGGCCAGGCCCTCCTCGACCAGCGCCGCGCGGCAGTCGACCAGGCGCGCGATCTCGGCGCCGTAGGTCTTCGCGCGGCCGGGCACCGAGGCGATGTCGGGCTCGTCGTACTGGCCGATGTCGGCGGTGTAAGTGCACGGAATGGCGCCCTTGTCGCGCATCCACGCGACCGCGACCGAGGTGTCGAGGCCGCCCGAGAAGGCGATGCCGACGCGCTCGCCGGCGGGAAGGGAGGTGAGGACCTTGGACATAGGAAGAGTATGCAGTGTCGCGCATCATCATGCAAAGGCAGGGCTGGGCGGAAGGTCGGCAGGGCTTGCCGCGGGCTCGCCATGGGCTTGCCGGGGGCTTGCCATCCTCCCTCTTCCGATATATCGTTGAAGCATCGCGACAGATCAACGATGGAATGAATGGAGTGATGGCGATGCGTAGCCACGGATTCGAGCGTGGACATCGGCAGGGCGGCCCCTCTCGGCGTGGCCGGGGCGGTTTCGGGCCGGACTTCGAAGGGCGACGGGCGGCCTTCGGCCCGTTCGGGCCGGGCGGCCCGGGGTTCGGCCCCGGTGGTCCCGGCGGCGGTTTCGGGCCGGGCTTCGGCCCCGGGCCGTGGGGCGGCCGAGGGCGCGGCGGGCCCAGGGGAAGGGCGCGGCGCGGTGACGTGCGGGCCTCGATCCTGGCCCTGCTCAAGGAACGGCCCATGCACGGTTACGAGATGATCCAGGAGATCGCCGAGCGCAGCGGCGGCGCGTGGAAGCCGAGCCCCGGCTCGGTGTACCCCACGCTCCAGCTGCTGGAGGACGAGGGCCTGATCAGCAGCGAGTCGGAGGGCGGCAAGAAGCTGTTCTCGCTCACCGACGCGGGCCGTACGGCGGCCGAGGGTGGCCCGGACGCCCCCTGGGAGGAAGCCTCCCGCGGGGTCGACTGGGAGGCCCTCAGCGAGATCCGCCAGGCCGGCTTCGGCCTGATGGAGGCCTTCGGCCAGGTCTGGAAGACCGGCAGCAAGGAGCAGCGCGAGAAGGCGCTGGCCGTCATCAACGACGCGCGCAAGAAGCTGTACCTGATCCTCGCCGACGAGGACTGACGGCCTCCCCGCCGTGAGACGGGCGCCCCGCGGGACAACCCCGCGGGGCGCCCTTCGCGCGTACGGCGGCGCCCCGGCCGCGGGGCGGGGGTGCGCGGCCGGCCGATGAGCGCCCGGCACGGGCGGCCGCGCACAGCAGGAAACGTGCCCCGCTGAGCGAAGAATGGCCAGATATCCTCCCTGCGGAGGAGATTTCGTACGCCGGGGTCCGCTCCGCGTGGGATGCGCAGATGCTCCCCTCCGTCGATGACGTGCCGCCTCGGGGCTGATGGGGTGGGGAGGTGCACATGCGTACCTCCGGGCCCTCGTCCGACGAGATCCCCCGGCAGCCGGGCGGCGACGGGGCGGCCCGAGCCGTGGACGGCGACGCCGGGCTCAGCGCCGAACTGACGGCGGCGCTCGCCGGCGCGCGACGCCGAGCCGCCCGGGACGGGGACCGGCAGATCGACACGGCCCACCTCCTGCACTCCCTCCTGGAGCACGACCCCGAGGTGCGCGCCGTGTTCGACGGCAGCCCACGGCTCGCCCGGCTCCTCGGCTACCTCGCCCAGCGCAGCATCGGCTACGGCCTGCGCTGGCAGGGCGGGATCGAGGACTCCGCAGCCCCACCGGTCGTGCCCGCCGTCGACGACTCCGTTCTCCCCGCGGCGGGGGCGCCGGCGGGGGCGGGGGCGATGGCCGGGTCGACGGCAGGGCCGACGGCGGGGTTGGTGGCCGGGTCGGCAGCGGGGACGGTGGCCGGGGTGTCGGTCGGGCCGGCTGGTGAGCTGGTGGCGGGGGTGGCGGTCGGGTCGGCAGGTGAGCCGGTGGCGGGGGCGGTGGCCGGGTCGGCGGGTGAGGCGGTGGCTGCGGATTTCCATGCCCCGCGGAGCCTCCCCGCGGCCGAGGGATTCTCGCCCGTCGCCGCCGAGGCGCTGCGGCACGCGTGCGTGCGGGCCGCCGGCCGTGCCGACGGCGCGGCGGCCCGTGGCGTCGACCTGCTGGTGGCGCTCGTCGCCGATCCCGGGGCCCGGGCCGTCGAGGTCCTCGGCCGCGCCGGCGTCGACGTCCGCGCGGTGCGGGCGGGGCTCCCGGCCGTAGGGCCCCCGTCCAGCCGCTGAGACAGGTGTCAACTGGGGTGACGCTCATGTCGTCGCCTGTCATCATGTGCCGGTGCATACGTCTGTGAGCAGTCAGGGCAACCGTGGAAGGGCCGCAGGGCTCTCGCTGGCGGTCGGGTCGGCCATCGCCTTCGGCGGATCGGGGGTCGCGGCGAAACCGCTGATCGAGGCGGGCCTCGATCCGCTGCACGTGGTGTGGCTCCGGGTGACCGGCGCGGCCCTGGTGATGCTCCCGCTCGCCGTGCGCCACCGTGCGCTGCTGCGCCGCCGGCCCGCCCTCCTGGCCGGCTTCGGACTGCTCGGCGTGGCCGGTGTCCAGGCCTTCTACTTCGCGGCCATCTCCCGTATCCCCGTCGGTGTCGCGCTGCTCGTCGAGTACCTCGCGCCCGCCCTGGTGCTGGGCTGGGTGCGGTTCGTGCAGCGGCGGCCCGTGACGCGTGCCGCCGTGCTCGGTGTGGTCCTCGCGGCCGGCGGGCTCGCCTGTGTCGTCGAGATCTGGTCGGGGCTCGGCTTCGACGCCCTCGGACTGCTCCTCGCGCTGGCCGCCGCCTGCTGCCAGGTCGGCTACTTCGTCCTGTCCGACCAGGGCAGCGACTCCGGCGACGGCGCCCCGGACCCGCTCGGCGTCATCGCCTACGGCCTCCTCACCGGAGCCGCCGTCCTCACGGTCGTCGCCCGCCCCTGGGGCATGGACTGGTCCGTCCTGGCGCACTCCGCCCGGATGGACGACGCCGAGGTTCCGGCCTGGCTGCTGCTCGCCTGGATCGTGCTGATCGCCACGGTCGTCGCGTACGTCACCGGCGTGGTCTCCGTGCGCCGGCTCTCTCCGCAGGTCGCCGGAGTGGTGGCCTGCCTGGAGGCGGTGATCGCCACCGTCCTGGCCTGGTTCCTGCTCGGTGAGCACCTCTCGGCCCCGCAGATCGCGGGCGGCGCGGTGGTCCTGCTGGGCGCGTTCATCGCCCAGTCGTCCACACCGTCCACGCCGTCGACGCCGTCCGAGGACGCCGCCCAGCCGGTGGCGGGCGGCAGCCCCGAGCGGGAGCTGTCCGCGCGGGGGACGGCTGCCTGAGGGGCGCGGTTCATACCTCGCCGGACCGGCGATGTCCTGGTGCCGGTGACCCGCCCCGGCAAGCGGCTCACCGCCGCGCCGCCGGCCGCCGCGCCGCCGACGCCGGGCTCACCGCCGCGCTGCCGGCCGCCGCGCCGCCGACGCCGGGCTCGGCGCCGGGCTCGGCGACGGGGCCGGGCCTCTCGGGGGCGGGAAGCCGAGCGGCGGCGTTCGGTCGACCGGGCGCCGGCGGGCCGTGGTCACAGTGCGGCGAGGTAGTCCGGGACGGCGGTGCCGGGCGCCAGGCCGGCGTCCGGGAGCGGAGTGCCGTAGCCCTTGCGCAGGGGGACCACGCCCGCCCAGTGGGGGAGCGCGAGGTCCTCGGGCTCCTCGTTCACCCCGCCGGTGCGGGTCTTGGCCGAGACCTCGTTCAGGTCGAGGCGGATCACCGCGGTGGCCGCCAGTTCCTTCTTGTCCGCGGGCCGGGAGTCGGCGGTCCGGCCGGGGACGACCTGGTCGACCAGGGCGTCGAGCGCCGCCCGCTTCTCCTCCGGGTCGGTCACGTCGTAGGCGAGGCCGTGCACCACCACGGAGCGGTAGTTGATCGAGTGGTGGAAGGCCGAGCGGGCCAGGACCAGACCGTCGACGTGGGTCACGGTCAGGCACACCGCAAGTCCCGGGTCGGCCTGCCCCGCCATCCGCAGCGGGCGGGACCCCGTCGAGCCGTGGACGTACAGCGTCTCGCCGACCCGGCCGTAGAGCGTCGGCAGCACGACCGGCGCGCCGTCGCGGACGAACCCCAGGTGGCAGACGTAGCCCTCGTCGAGTATCGCGTGCACGAGGGCCCTGTCGTACGACGCCTTCTGCGCGGACCGGGTGGGGACCGTGCGGTCGGTCGGGGTGTAGGCGCCGGGCGGCGTCGGCTGTGCGGTCCTCCGTACGACCTTCTCCTGCATGGCGGCCTCCATTGCACTAGTGCATAATATGGTTTGTGCTAGGAGAATATCCGATCAAGGGTCGGCGCGCAGCCGACATTTCCGCGAGCGTCGAGCGTGCGGTGGCGGCCGGCGCCCTGAGCGCCGGGCAGCCGCTGCCCCCCATGCGCGAGCTGGCGGAACTCCTCGGGGTGAACCCCAACACCGTCGCGGCCGCGTACCGCACCCTGCGCGAGCGCGGGGTGATCGAGACCGACGGCCGCCGCGGCAGCCGGGTGCGGTCGAAACCGGCCACCACCGCGCGCGAGTTCATCCGGGTGGAGGTCCCGGAGGGGGTGCGGGACGTGGCCGCCGGCAATCCCGATCCCGCCCTCCTGCCGGCCCTGGCGCCGGCCTTCGCGTGGGCCGCCGCACAGGGCGACCGCGAGCCGGTCCTGTACGGACACGAACCCGTGGAGCCCGAACTCGCGCGCCTGGCCCGGGCGGAACTCGACGCGGACGGCGTCCCGGCCGGGCCCGTGGCCGTCACCACCGGCTGCCTGGACGCCGTCGAACGCGTCCTCGCCGCGCACCTCAGACCCGGTGACACCGTGGCCGTCGAGGACCCCGGCTGGGGGTCGCTGCTCGACCTCGTACCGGCGCTCGGACTGCGCACGGTCCCGGTCGGCCTGGACGACGACGGGCCGCTGCCCGAGGACGTGGAGAGCGCCCTGCGGGCCGGCGCGCGCGCCCTGGTCGTCACCGACCGGGCGCAGAACCCGACCGGCGCCGCCCTGAGCGCCCCCCGCGCGCGTGCCCTGCGCGGCGTGCTGCGCGCGCACCCGCACACCCTGCTCGTCGAGGACGACCACGGCCACCGGATCGTCGACCTGCCCCTGCACGCGCTCGCCGGAGCCACCCGGCACTGGGCGTTCGTGCGCTCGGCCGACAAGGCGTACGGCCCCGACCTGCGGCTCGCCGTCCTGACCGGGGACGACCTCACCCTGGACCGGGTCCGGGGGCGGCAGCGGCTCGGCCCCGGCTGGGTCAGCCGGATCACCCAGCGGGCCGTCGCGCGCCTGTGGGCCGACGGCGCGGTCGACGGGCGGGCGGTCGCGGCGTCGTACGGCGGCCGCCGCGACGCGTTGCTCGCCGCGCTGGCGGAGCGGGGCGTGGAGGCGCGCGGGCGCAGCGGGATGAACGTGTGGGTGCCCGTGCCGGACGAGACGGGAGCGGTCGCGCGGCTGCTGAACGCGGGGTGGGCGGTCGCGCCGGGTGCGCGGTTCCGGCTCGGCTCGCCGCCCGGGATCCGGATCACCGTCTCGGCGCTGCGCGAGGGGGAGACCGCGGCCCTGGCGGACGCGGTCGCGACGTCCGTGCGGTCCGCGCCGGGCCACGGCCCCGTCTGAGCCGCGCCGACCGCCGGCGTCGGACGCCGTCTTCCTGACCCGCCCGACGCGGGACTACGACGTCCTCCTCGCCTGCGTCAGCGCGGCCCCGGCCAGTACGATCACCGCCCCCACCGGTGTCGACCAGCTCAGCGACTCGCCGAGCAGGGCGACGCCCGCGACCGTGGCGATGACCGGGATGAAGTACGTGACCATCTGGGCGGTCGTCGGGCCGACCTCGGTGACCAGGCCGTACTGGATCAGGACGGCCAGGCCGGTGCCGAGGGCGCCCAGCGCGGCGACGGCGAGCAGCGGGAGCAGCGGGAGGCGGGTCGGGAAGCTGGTGGACAGGGGGGTCACGACGGCGAGCTGGACGGTCGCCAGCAGCAGCTGCGCCCCCGTCATCGACAGCGCCGAGGAGCCGGTGCCGGCGAGGGTGCGACGGACGTAGATCCAGCCGATGGGGTAGCTGAGGGAGGCCAGCAGGGCGAGGGCCGTGCCCCGGGCGTCGAGCCCGTCGAAGCCGTGCCAGGCGCCGAGGACGGTGAGGACGCCGAGGAAGCCGAGGCCCAGACCCGCGACCCTGACCCGGGTCGGCCGGTCCTCGGAGAGGGCGACCAGGGACAGGACCATGCCCCACAGCGGCGAGGTCGCGTTGCAGATGCCGGCGAGCGTGGACGGGATCGTCAGCTCCGCGTAGGCGAAGAGGGAGAACGGCAGCGCGTTCAGCAGGAGGGCGGCGACCGTCAGGTGTCCCCAGGTGCGCGCCCCGCGCGGCAGCCGCTCCCGCTTCACCGCCATCGCGGCCGCCAGCACCGCCGTACCGAACACCAGCCTGCCGAGCGTCACCTGGAACGGCGCGTAGCCCTGCGTGCCCACCTTGATGAGCAGGAAGCTGAAACCCCAGATCAGCGACAGGGCGGCGAAACGCAGCCGCCAGTCCAGGGTGCGACGGGCGCGGGCGGCGGAGGCCGGGGTGCGGGTGCGGGCGGCGGGTGCGGTGGTGGTCATGGTGACCACCGTGCGGGACGGAACCTCGTAGCACAATCGAGAATCGGCGCCCGGTATTGCGTAGCATCGCTTACATGTTGAACCTGGAGCGCCTGCGCACCCTCGACGCCCTGGCCCGGCACGGCTCGGTCAGCGCCGCCGCCTCCGGGCTGCACATCACCACGTCGGCCGTCTCGCAGCAGTTGGCCAAACTGGAACGGGAGGTCGGGCAGCAGCTCCTGGCCCGGCACGGGCGGGGCGTGCGTCTGACCGACGCGGGGCGGCTGCTCGCCCAGCACGCGGCCCGCATCCTCTCGCACGTCGAACTCGCACAGTCCGACCTTGAGGCGCACCGCGGGCAGGTGGTGGGCGAGCTGCGGCTGTCGGCCTTCCCGACCGCCGCGCGCGGGCTGTTCCCCACCGCGCTGGCCGGCCTGCGCGCGGAGCACCCCGGCCTGCGGGTGCGCTCGTGCGAGCTGGAGCCGGAGAACGGCGTCGCCGGGGTGGTGCGCGGCGACCTCGACCTCGCGGTCGTCCTCGACTGGTACAACAAGCCGATGCCGGTCCCGGACGGCCTGGTCAAGGCACCCCTCCTCGACGACCCGGCCGAGGTGGCGATGCCCGCCGGGCACCCCCTCGCCGGACGGGAGGAGGTGGATCTCGGGGAGTTCGCCGAGGACGAGTGGATCACCTGGGCCGAGGGCGAGTTCTGCCACGAGTGGCTGATGTTCACGCTCCGCTCCCGCGGCGTCGAGCCCATCGTCGGCCACCGGGCGGCCGAGACCCACACCCAGATGGCCCTGGTCGCCGCCGGTCTCGGGGTGTGCATCGCGCCCCTGCTCGGCCGCCGGCCGGTGCCGGGGGGAGTCGTCACCGTCCCGCTCCGGCAGCGGGTGCGCCGGCACGTCTACGCCGTGTGGCGGGCCGACGCCGACCGCCGTCCGTCGATCCGCGCTGCGGTCGGCGCGCTGAAGTCGGCGGCGGAGAAACTGGATTGACGGGTCCGGGCCGAGGGGTCCGGACCGACGGGCCCGGACCGACGGGTTCGCGCCGACGGGTTCGTGCCGACGGGGCCGCGGCGAAGAGCCCGGACCGACGGGCCCGGACTGATGGGTCCGGGCCGACGGGTCTGGACTGACGGGCCCGGACTGACGGGTCCGGGCCACGCGTCCGGGCCGACGGGTGCCGGCCGCTCCGTCCGCCGGCCTGTCCGCCCATCCGTCCGTCTGCCCCTTCGCCTGTCCGCCTGTCCGCCTATGAGCCGGCCAGCTTGCGGAAGTCCCAGGACACGGTCTTCTCCGGCCGCAGCCGCAGCCACGCGTGCCGCCCGTCGTGCGGAATCGAGTCCAGCCCGAAGTTCTTGCGGGCGAACAGCGTCTCCACCGCGTCGAGTTCGGCGCACAGCTCCCCGGTGCGCGGGATCTCGCCCACGAACTCCATGGTGCCGGACAGCTCGACGCCGCGCAGCGACTCGTACTCCTCGCCCGTGTCGACCACGACCGCGACCCGCGGATCGCGCCGCAGGTCCGCCCACCGCTTGCTGCGGACCACCGAGTACAGCCACAGCGCGGAGCCGTCCCACAGGAACCACAGGGCGCTGACGTGCGGGGTGCCGTCGGCGGAGACGGTGGCGACCCGGCAGGTGCGCTGGGCGGTCAGGAACGAGTCCAGCTCGCCCGGCGTCATCATGATCTTCCGGCCCCGGCGCTGAGTGACGGTCATCCGGCCCTCTCCTCTTCCCTGATCGCTTCGCTTCTCCCACGTCGTGCCCCGGGCGATTCTCCGACGCCAAGCCGGCAAACGGTACGGGGGTGCCGCCGGAGCGCACCCCCGCGATGATCCGCCGCACCCGGCCCGTCCGGAGGGGCCGGGCCCGCTCAGGCGAGGGTGATCGAGTCCCCGCTGACCGTGATCTGCACCTCGGGCAGCGGCTTCGTCGCCGGACCGCTCTGCACGCTGCCGTCCGTGATCGAGAAGTTGCTGTTGTGGCAGGGGCAGTTGATGACGCCGTCCGCGATGCTCTTCACCGCGCACCCCTGGTGGGTGCAGACCGCCGAGAAGGCCTTGAACTCGCCCGCCGCCGGCTGGGTGACGACCACCTTCTGCGCGTCGAAGACCTTGCCGCCGCCCTCGGGGATCTCGGCGGTGGTCGTGAGCGCGCCGTCGGCCGCCGCGCCGCCGGTGTCCGCCGACCCGGAGCCGCCGGTCGATCCGGAAGAGCCCGAGGTGCCGGCCGAGGCCGAGGAGCCCGACGTGTCGTCGTCGGAGCCTCCGCACGCGGTCAGCGCGACGGCGAGTCCCGCGGCTCCGGCGGCCGCCACGACGGTACGGCGGGCGGGGGTCGGCACGGGTTTGATCGATGCGCTGGTCATGCGGGGAGTCCCTTCCGGGGAGGTTCGGTGATCTGCGGGAAGGTACGGGCCGAGGGCGCGCGGTGTTCAAGCCGTGCGGTGGCCGTCCGGCGGCCGTCCGCCGGTCGTGCGGCGGACGGCCGTCGGACGTTCTGCCCGGACGATGGTCGAGATGGTGGCCCCTGAGGGGTGAGGGCGGCGTAAGCCACGGCTGTCGCGGAGCTGTCGGCCGGGCGGGGCCGGGCCCCCGCGCCCCAGCAGCCTGGGGCGATGCGGGACAGCGGCGACGGGAAGCCCGTCGATCCGAGGCGCCGCCGTAGGCACGGTGAGTGACCGGCGCTGGTGGAGCGGAGCCTTCTCGACAGCCGCGTGCGGGTCGTCTCCGAAGTGGGCCGGCGGAGGACCGCGATCGACGCCGACTGCCGCAAGGTCGGGATGCGGGGTGGTTCCCGCCGATGGATGGTGGAGTCATGAACCAGCACCACCATCACTCCCAGCGGCTGACCGAGATCGACATCCGGCTCCTCAAGGCCGGTGCCGTGCTCACCGCAGCCGGTGCCGGGGTGGTATGCGCCGGGATGGCCGTGGCGTCCTTCGCTTTGTTCACGGCGGGGCGGCGCATGATCCGCGACATGGACGTACCCCCGTCCGAGCAGGCGGCCATGAAGTGGCGTCAGGCCAAGGAGGCGTCTCGGGCGGGCATGCGGGCGTGGCAGTCCGCGTCCGACGCCCATGCATAACGGCTCCTCGTGCGGTTGTCGACCACCATGAACGGCTCGGCGTCATTCCACGTCCCCCGGCGGGCCGGCCGGGGAAGGGCCCTGGGCGGCTCGTAGCCCGGCCGTGTGACAGGCCACGCCGAAAGCGGGGGCACCGCGTGCCGGTCGGACTCGCGCGCGCCCCAGGGTGTTTTCGTCTGGGGGCCGGGTGTGCGACGGCTCCTGTGTCTGTCCTGGCGGGCCGGCCGAGTCCCGGCCTTCCTCACGTGCGCCGCCCGTTTCCTGAGGGTGTGCCGTCCGCAACGCCCAAGGAGAGATCGTGGTGGCAGCGAAAGCCGAGAACCGCGGGACGACGTCCTCGCAGCTCCTCAAGGGTCAGAAGGCGTTGGTGACCGGTGCCAACTCGGGCATCGGCCTGGCGACCGCCGTCGCCCTGGGCCGGGCCGGAGCGGACGTCGTGGTGAACTACGTCGCCGGTGCGCGCGAGGCGGAGAACGTCGTCAAGGAGATCGAGGGCTTCGGCGTCCGCGCCTACGCCCACGAGGCCGACGTGTCCGACGAGGACCAGGTGACCGCCATGGTCGCGCGGATGGTGGAGGAGCTCGGCACCATCGACATCATGGTGGCCAACGCGGGCCTCCAGCGGGACGCAGCCGTCACGGAGATGACCCTCGCCCAGTGGCAGAAGGTCATCGACGTCAACCTGAC
The DNA here is from genome assembly GCF_042888135.1 of Streptomyces sp. NPDC003247. NCBI lineage: Bacteria > Bacillati > Actinomycetota > Actinomycetes > Kitasatosporales > Streptomycetaceae > Streptomyces > Streptomyces sp. NPDC003247. The sequence goes on along the minus strand of NZ_JBIAPF010000004.1, from coordinate 835,562 downwards.
CGGCCAGTTCCTGTGCGCGCGGGAGGCCGCCAAGGAGTTCATGCGGCGCGGAGTGGTGGAGGAGGTCTCCCGGTCGGCGGGAAAGATCATCTGTATGAGCTCGGTCCACCAGATCGTCCCGTGGTCGGGGCACGTGAACTACGCCTCCTCCAAGGGGGGTGTGGGCATGCTGATGCAGACCCTCGCCCAGGAGCTGGCCCCGATGCGGATCAGGGTCAACGCGGTGGCGCCCGGCGCCATCCGCACGCCGATCAACCGCGACGCCTGGTCCACGCCCGAGGCCGAGGCCGACCTGCTGCGCCTGATCCCGTACCGCCGAGTGGGTGACCCGGACGATATCGCCAACGCCGTTGTCGCCATGGCGTCCGACCTGCTGGACTACGTCGTCGGCGCCACCCTCTACGTCGACGGCGGAATGACGCTCTTCCCCGGCTTCGCCACGGGAGGCTGACCGCCGATGCAGGGTCACGTCACGCCCCGCCGGGTGGCGATCCTCGGCAGGGTTTCGCCGGGCTGTTCGCCGCCCGCGCCCTGCGGAGGCCGCCGGTCTCGGTGACCGTGGCCGCACCACGACGTGCGCTGCCTGCTCGCCGAAGCCACCGACGTGGATGAGGCCGCCCGGCTGGTCCACGCCCGGTGACCCGAGGGGGAGCCGTCGTGCTGCCGTATCACGATCCGATCGTCGTGGTGGACGCCGAGATGGCCGAACCGGCCGCGGACGACCGGGAACGGCAGCAGTGGCTCGCCTTCGCGCCCGGTGGGGCTCCACCCGGGCACGGGCCCTCGGCCGCCCCCTCCGGGCCGTCCCCTCCGGGCCGTCCCCTCCGGGCCGTCCCCTCCGGGCCGTCCCCTCCGGGCCGTCCCCTCCACGACCTGTCCTTCCTCAGCCCCGCCTCCTCGTGCGGGGCAGACCTCCGAGGCGCACATGTTCAGCACAGCGGTCCATCTCGCGAACACGCCGGACCAACTCCTGCCGGCCCGTGAGCTGATGGCCTTCACCCTGGCCTCCCACATCCTGCTGGTCCCGTTCGGTGTGGCACTGCCGTTCATCACTCTGCTGATGCACCACCGAGGGCTGCGTCGCAACGACCCCGTCGCCCTCCTGCTCGCCCGGCGCTGGTCGGCGGTGATGGCCGTCCAGTTCGCCATCGGCATCATCACCGGCACCGTGCTGTCCTTCGAGTTCGGCTTGCTCTGGCCCGGCATGATGGGCCGCTGGGGCGACGTCTTCGGCCTCGGGTTCGGCGTCGAGGCATGGGCGTTCTTCCTCGAGGCCGTCCTGATCGCGATCTACCTCTACGGCTGGCGCAGGCTCAAGCCCTGGACGCACTTCTGGCTCGCAGTACCGCTGCCCCTGGCCGCCCTGATGGGGGCGTTCGGCATCATCGCGGCCAACTCCTGGATGAACACGCCCCAGGGATTCAGCCTCGACGCCCAGGGCGAGCCGACCCACGTCGACGTGCAGCAGGCGATCTTCACACCGATGTTCGGCCCGGAATACTGGCACTTCGTCGTCGCGATGCTCCTGACCGCCGGGTACGTGGTCGCCGGCGTGTACGCGGTCGGCCGGCTGCGCGGGCGCCGTGACCACTACCACCGGCTCGGCTTCACCGTGCCGTTCACGGTCGCCGCGATCCTCACACCGGTCCAGTTCATGCTCGGCGACTCCGCCGCTCGCGCCGTCTTCCACAAGCAGCCGATCAAGTTCGCCGCCATGGAGATCGTCTGGAAGACCGACACGCACGTGCCCGAGTACATGTTCGGGCGACTGAACAGCGACGGGACGATCTCCGGCGGACTCAAGATCCCCCAGCTCGACTCGATCCTCGCCGGCTTCAGACCCAGCACCCAGGTGACCGGGCTGACGTCGGTGCCGGCCGCCGACCGCCCCACCGTGGTCCAGGCCACCATCGCCCACTGGGCCTTCGACATCATGGTCACCATCGGCAGCCTGCTGATCCTGCTGGCGCTCTGGTACGCCTGGTCCTGGTGGCGGCACCGGGACAACCCCCGCGGCCGCTGGTTCTACCGCTGCGCCGCACTCGCGGGCGTCGCCTGCCTGGTCACCGTCGAGTGCGGCTGGATCACCACCGAGGTCGGCCGTCAGCCCTGGATCGTCTACCAGCACATGAGGGTCTCGGAGGCGGTGACCAGTACCCGCGCCGGATCGCTGTGGGCGATGCTCGGCATCGTCATCGTCGTGTACGTGGCCGTCTTCGGCTCGTTCCTCGCGGTCGTCCTGAAGATGCGTACCCGCTGGCGCATCGCCGACGAGGGCTCAGCCGCCGCGCGCGCCGACCTGCCGCCGGAGACCGACACCCCGTACGGGCCCAGAAGCGAGCCCGAGTCCACGACCGCCGGGGCCGCGTCCGGTGGCGGGTCCGGCCACATCCCTGGCGGTGAGTCGTGATGGCCGAATTCATCGCGTGGGTGCTGGTGATCGCGATCGCCGCCTACGCCTGCGCCGGAGGCACCGACTACGGCGCCGGCTTCTGGGACCTGCTGGCCGGCGGCGCGGAGCGCGGCAAGCGGCCCCGCTGGCTCATCGACCACGCCATGGCACCGGTCTGGGAGGCCAACAACGTCTGGCTGATCTTCGTTCTGATCATCATGTGGACCGGCTTCCCGACGATGTTCCAGGCCGTGTTCGAAGCGATGTGGCTGCCGCTCGCCCTCGCCGCCGTCGGCCTGGTGCTCCGCGGCGCCGGGTTCGCCCTGCGCAAGCCGACCCGCCGCCTGGCCCGGCAACGGGTCTACGGCGCGATGTTCGCCGTCTCGTCACTGGTGACGCCGTTCTTCCTCGGGGCGGTGCTCGGCGGCATCGCCTCCGGCCGGGTCAAGGTCGGCACGACCGCCTCCGCGGACGCCTGGGCCAATGGAACCTCCGTCCTCACGGGTCTGCTGGCCATCGCGGCCACCGCGTTCCTCGGGGCGGTGTTCCTCTGCTCCGATGCCCTGCGGTTCGGCGCGCCCGATCTCGTCGACTACTTCCGCCTGCGGGCGCTGATCGCCTTCGGCGCCGTCGTGGTCCTCGCGCTCATCGGCCTGCCCGTCACCCACGACGACGCCCGGTACGTCTGGGACGGCCTCACCGGGGGCTGGGGGCTGGTGCTGGTCGTGCCGGCCGCCGTCTGCGGTCTGGTCACGGTGCTGCTCCTGCTGCGCCGGTCCCACGGCTGGTCCCGCTACACCTCGGTGGCGAGCGTCGCCCTGGTCGTCGGCGCCTGGGGCTTCGCACAGCGGCCCTACCTGCTGCCCACCTCGCTGACGGTGGCCGAGGCGGCCGGCGCCGCTCACACCCTGCGCTGGCTGGTGATCGTCACGGGCATCGCGATCGTGCTGGTCGGTCCGGCGCTGGTGCTGCTGTACCGGCTGGACACCATGGGCCGGCTGGAGGAGCTCACCGCTGCCGACACCCGGGCGGCCGGAGCACCCGGCGACAACCTGTAAGCGGGAGCACCCGGCGACAACCCGTAGAGGCGCCCGCCCCGTCAGCTCAGCCGGTCGGCGATGTGGTCGCCGACCCGCAGGGCGTTGGCGATGGCGGTCAGGGACGGGTTCACCGCCCCGATGCTGGGGAAGAAGCTGGTGTCCACGACGTAGAGGTTGTCGAGGTCGTGGGCCTTGCAGTTGACGTCGAGGGCCGAACTCCGTGGGTCGTCGCCGAACCGCACGGTGCCGGCCTGGTGCGCGGTGGCGCCGATCGGCATGCCCTTGTGCAGGTAGATGCTGTGATCCAGCAGGTGGTGCTCGTGCATGCCCAGGTGTCCGAGCAGTCCCCGCAGCTGGTGCTGGAGGCGCTTCAACCCGGCGATGTTGTTCTTCTCGTCGAGCGCCAGGTGGATGGCGTCGTCCTTGTCGAGGGTGACCCGGCTCCCGGACAGCGGAAGGTCCTCCCCGCACAGCCAGAAGTCGACGGCGTGGTGGGCGAGTACCTCGAAGGGCATGTCCGGCGCGACGGCACCGGCCCAGAGTGGCGCCTCGCCGTGGATCTGGTCGGCGTCCGACTTGCCGAGCATCTGGATGCCACCGAGCGGATACTCCCAGTCGTCCGCGCCCAGATACCAGTCGTTCAGCGCCAGGGTCTTCTGGAAAAGGGTGGGGTTCGGTTCCTTCGACACCGCCATCAGTGCCAGGTTGTTGTGACGCATGTAGTGGCGCCCCACCACGTCCGAGCTGTTGGCCAGCCCGCCGGGATGCCTGTCGTCGGCCGAACGCAGCAACAGGACCGCGGAGTTGACCGCGCCGGCCGCGACCACCACGATGTCGGCGCCGAACTGCCCGGTCGCTCCGTTCTCGAGCTCGGCCACGACCCTGGTGACGGTGTGTCCGGTCGGGTCGGTCTCCAGGCGCCGTACGTCGGCGCCGGTCACCATCGTGACGTTGTCGTACTTCAGCGCCGGGTCGACGCAGATCACCTGCGCGTCGGACTTGGCGCCCACCGGGCAGGGGAATCCGTCGACGCGGTCGCAGCGGATGCAGACGCTGTCGTGGGTGGCCCGGCCGCTCTCGTCCTGGGTGAGGTTCACGCCGATCGGCAGGTGGAAGGGGTGCAGGCCGGCTCTGCCCAGATCGTCGCTGAGCTGCTGGATGCGCGCCTCGTGCTCGACCGGCGGGTAGGCGTACTGCGCGCCGGCCGGCCCTTCGGTGGGGTCCTCGCCGTGCCGGCCGTGCACGAGGTAGAGGTGCTCGGCCTGGGTGTAGTACGGCTCCAGATCCTCGTAGCGGATCGGCCAGGCCGGTGAGATGCCGTCGTGGTGGCGCAGTTCGCCGAAGTCCTCGGGCCGCAGCCGGAAGAGCGCGGCACCGCAGAACTTGGTGTTGCCCCCGACGTAGTAATTGACCTCCGGGGGGAACTGTTTGCCGTGCTTGTCGTACCAGAACTCGGGGGCACGGTACCTGCCCTTGACGAAGACGGCGGTGGAGTCCCAGTTGTCCCGCTCCCGTGGCAGGTAGTCACCACGCTCCAGGATCAGGACCCGCTTGCCGGTGGGGGCCAGCCGGTGGGCGAGCGTGCCGCCGCCCGCTCCCGTACCGATGACGATGACGTCGTAGTGCTGATCGTCGGCCATGAGAGGGTCCCGTCTCAGGAACATTCAGTGGCATTACATGCCAATTCCCAAACTATCGGGTGATTTGAGCTGCGGCGACTCGACCGGAACGGGAGCCCGCCGACGCGGATGCCCGGAACGTGTCGGGGCAGGGAGACCACCAGACCAGGCCACAGATCGATGCTCCCGCTCGGATTCTCAGAGCACGGCGATCGGGTTGACCGGTGAGCCGGTGGCGGCGGGCAGTCTCAGCGGGGCGATCACGCAGAGGAAGGACCAGCGTCCCTCCGCCGCGCAGACCGGCGCCAGGTCCTCGAACTGAAGGTAGTCCAGCAGGTGAAGGCCCATGGCGTGAATGGCCAGCACATGCACGGGGAAGTCGACCCCCTCGGTGGAACTCGGGGCTGTGTCGCTGTTCCCGTCGCCGCCGAGCACGGCGACCCGCCGGTCCGCCAGGAACTCCAGCGCGGACGGATGGAGCCCCGCGCGCGCGTCCGCCGCGTGCCACGCGCCCAGTTCGGCGCGGCGCCGGCGGTGGCCGACCCGGACGAACAGGAGGTCGCCCTCGGTCACGCGGACACCCTGGGCCGCCTCGGCCGCGGTGAGGTCGTCGGCGCTCACGTGATCACCCGGTTCGAGCCAGGGCACACCCCGCAGGCGGGGGATGTCCAGCAGCACGCCGCGTCCGACGATCCCGTCGCGCGCCGCCTCGATGGAGAGCGCCGTGGCCCCGCCCGCCGTGACGCTGCTCGCGGGCACGCCGCCGTGCAGTGTGCCGTCGTAGATCACGTGGCAGAGGGCGTCGATGTGGCTGTCGGCGTCGCCGTGCACGTTCATCGCGAAGGCGTCCCTCGCGAAGTGGAGCCCGCCCGGGGCGTTCTCCTCCGGCTGCCCGCTCATCCGGTGCCTCGCAGGCTCCGGATTGTCCGGGCCGGGCCGCGTCTCCACCGGCGCGGCGAGCGTCACCGTCCGGCCGGTCCGCACCTCCTGGGCGGCGGCCGCGATCCGGGCGGGAGTGAGCGCCTCGAGAGCGCCCCGGTCACCCGAGGCCCAAGCGGCGCGCGAGCGCAGGCGCCGGTACAGCACGCCGAACTCGTCCTCGGTCAGCCGGGGCGGTCCTGCCGGCCGGGCGTGGCCGACCATGGGTCAGCGCCCTCGCTCCGCGTCGAGTGCCCGGTCGAGGGTGGCGGCCGCCATGATGAGCGAAAGACGGGTGAACGCCCGCGGGAAGTCGCCCGGTTGCTCCCCGCTCGGACCGACCTCCTCGGCGAAGAGCCCGACGTGGTTCGCGTAGGTCTGCATCTTCTCGAAGGTGTAGCGGGCCCGGGACAACCGCCCCGCCCGGGCCACCAGGCCGGTCTCGTCGGCCTGCGCGGTGAGCCCTTCGACGGTGAGGGGTGCGGGTGCCTCGCCGCCGGACGCGCAGACGGTGAACACGGCGCCGCCGGACTCGCCGGCACTCAGCGTCACCCTGCCGCGCGGGTCCTGGCCGTCCCGCTCCAGCGGGAAGGTGGTCCGCAGGTGCGCGTCCGTCCCCGGGGCCCGGCGCATGAGGTCGACCACCTCGCCCACCCCGTCCGGCGACATGAACCGGGTCACCGGAACGGCCGTGTCGGGGTAATAGAGCTGTTTGCAGAGGGCCTCGGGGCGCTCCGGGGCCGGCCGCAGGTATCCGCCGCCGTCATGGTCGAGCAGGGCGGCGAAGATGCTCGGCGAGTCGAAGCGGGGAGCGGCGAACCAGTCCACGACACCCTGCGCCGAGACGAGCGCGGCGGTCTGGAGGTCGCCCACCAGGCCGTGCTCGGCGAGGGGAGGGTAGCGGTCCATGGGTGCTCCGAGATCTCGGAGATGATCCCCTGCGTCCCACTATCCGCCACTCGGACGACCCTTGCCATGCCGGAACAGCCGACGGCCGCCCGCCCACCGCTGCCGCCACCGACGCTCCTCGGGCGGCACCCTCACGGCCCACGGCGCCCCATCGCGGGTCTGCGCCAGCCGGCGCCTCGGCCGGGCGACAGGGGTGCCGGGGCCGAGCACCGCACCCGGCTTGCCGATCCCCACTCTTCGGGGGTTACTGACTGGAGTCGGCCGGCGACAGAGGGGAGGACCGGCGCTCGGGCACTCCGGGGCCTCGGCCTCGATGGGGCCGCCGGCCGAGCGATGGAGGTGGTGGATGGAGATGATCCACGTCCGGCTGGTGAGCCCCCCTGATCTCACCCCCCGGGCGGTCGGGCTGCTCACCGGCGACCGCTATGTCTTCAACCTGGTCGTCCTTCCCGAACTGGCGCACAACCCCGACGGCGACGCGATCGAGTGCGACATCCTGGCGGGTGCGGCCAACGCCGTGCTGCGAGGTCTGCGCGACCTGGAGGTCGACCGCCGCGGATCCATCGTCATCGAGCCGGTCGAGATGGCCTTCTCCGGCGCCGCGGCCGAGGCGGAGCAGCGGCAGCTCGGTGCGCTCGCGCACGCGCCGGTCTGGGAGGAGGTCGAAGCGCGCATGCGCGCCGAGGGCACCTATCTGCCGAGCTTCTACGTCTACCTGGTCATCGCGGGCGTCATCGGTGCGGTGGGAATCATCACCAACTCCCAGATCCTGATCGTCGCCGCGATGGTCGTCGGACCGGAGTACGGCGCCATCACCAGCGTGGCGCTGGGCATCGACCGTTGTAACGGCACCAGGATCCGACGGGGCCTGTCCGCCCTGACCGTGGGATTCCTCCTGGCCGTCCTGGTGACTTTCCTGTTCTCGTGGGCGATCCGGGGTCTCGACTTCCAGCCCGAGGCGTTCGAGCTGGGCATCAGGCCGGTCTCCGCGCTGATCGACGCCCCCAACTTCTTCTCCGTGGTCGTCGCGGTGCTGGCCGGCATCGTCGGGATCATGTCCCTGACCCAGGCCAGGACCAGCGCGCTGCTCGGCGTGTTCATCTCGGTCACCACCATCCCGGCCGCCGCCGACATCGGCGTCTCCTGCGCGTTCTCCAGCTGGAGCGAGGCACGTGGATCCCTGGTCCAGCTTCTGCTCAACATCGTGCTGCTGATCCTGGTGGGCGTGTTGATGATCAGATTCCAACGGGCCGTCTGGCGACGCATCGGCCGCCGCAGCAGGCGCTCGGGCAGGTGACACCGCCGTCCCGTCGGGGAGACCGCGCGAGAGCCTGTGCGCCGACCGCCGCCCGGCACCGCCCGTGGCCCCGGCGGGCGAACCCGCCCGGCACCACCACGCATCGGAAGGGCCACTCGTGACGACGAACCAGGTGCTCATCGGCGTGGGCCTGATCCTGGTCCTGGCCGTCGGATCGCAGATCCTGGCCGACCGCCTGCGCATCCCCGCCCTCATCGTCCTGCTGCCGGTCGGCTTCACCGCCGGCGCGCTGATCGACGCCGTCGCCCCCGAGCAGCTGCTGGGGGCGGCGTTCTCGCCGCTGGTGTCGCTGGCCGTCGCCGTGATCCTCTACGACGCCGGCCTCGGGCTGGATCTGGCGAGGCTGAAGGGCCACACCCGCCGCGTCGTCGTCCGGCTGATCTGGTTCGGTGTCCTGATCACCGGGCTGCTCGGCACGCTCCTCGCGGTGCCGCTGCTGGGCATGTCCCCCCAGGCGGCCGTCATGACCGGCGCGATCCTCGTGGTCTCAGGGCCGACCGTCGTCGGACCGCTGCTCGGCTTCGTACGGCCGAAGGACCGTCTCCAGCGCATCCTGATCTGGGAAGGCTCCCTCATCGACCCGGTCGGCGGTGTCCTGGGAGCCCTCGTCTTCCACGGGGTCGTGGCGAGCTCGGGCCACTCCCTCGGCAGCGGCACGACGCGATTCCTGACCAGCGTGGGCATCGGAGCGGCCGGAGGAGTGGTCGGGGCGGCTGTGCTGTGGGTGCTGTTCCGGGTGCTGCGGCTCGGCGAGGTCCTCGGCACCACGGCGCAGCTCGCCCTGGTGACCGGTGTGGCGGCGTTCTGCGATGTCGTGCGCGACGACACGGGACTCATCGCCGCCGTGATGATGGGCCTGGCCGTCGCCAACCTCCCCGACATGGACGTACCCGCGCGCCGGCCCTTCTTCGAGACCCTGGTCAGCCTGATCCTCGGTGTGCTCTTCATCTCGATCTCCGCCACCGTCACCCCGCACTCGCTGCGCCATGTGTGGCTGCCCGCGCTCGGGCTCGCCGCCTTCCTGGTGCTGGTCGTCAGACCGATCGTCGCGGCGGTGTCCACCCTCGGCACCGACCTGACACGCGGCGAGCGGGGCTTCATCGGCTGGATGGCGCCCCGCGGCATCGTCGCGGCCGCCACGGCCTCGACGTTCTCGGCCGGCTTGATGGCCCGGGGGATCGGCGGCGCGTCGACGATTCTTCCGGCCACGTTCGTGGTCATCGTCGCGACCGTGACGCTCTACGGCCTGACCGCCTCGCCCGTCGCCCGGCGCCTGGGCGTCGTGCGCCCGTCCCGCTCGCGGCCCCTGCTGGTCGGCGGCGACCCCTGGGTGGTCGACCTCGGCGTGGCCCTGAAGTCGGCGGGGCTGGAGGTGCTGATGTGGGCGGGCGAAGAGGAACAGCGCGAACGTATCCGGCGGGCCGGGGTCGATCTTGCGCCCGGTGAGCTGCTGGGCGCCGCCACGGGCGGGGCCGCCGAGCTGGAAGGCATCACGGCGGTGTACTTCCTCACCGCCGAGGACGACTTCAACGCCCTGGCGGCGGTGCTGCTGCGAGGCAGCGTGGAGGGTACCGTCCACCGCCTCAACGCACCGGCCGACAGCCAGGGCGTGGTGGCGCCGTTCATCGGTGGCGAGGTTCTGTTCGGCCCGGATCTGACCTGGCCGACGTTCTTCCGCAGGTACGAGGAGGGGGCCGCCGTCCTCGGGCGGCCGGCCGGTGACGTCATGCGGCCCGGCAGCGATCCGCTGTTCCTCGTGCGGCGGGACGGCCGGCTCGATCCGGTCACGGGCGGCAGCACGCCACTGCCCCGCCCGGGGGACACGGTCATCCTGCTGTCCCCGGGCGGACGGGCCGACGGGAGTCCGCGGAGGTAGGCCGGCCGCCGGCTGTCGACCACCGGAAGGCCCGTCGTTCCACGTCCCGGTTCCCCGCGCCGGCCCGGCACCAGGACGAGCAGGCCACCGCCTTCCGCGACCGGCCCCCGGCCCCCGCCCCCGACACCGTCGGGTCGGCGCACACACCCGGAGGGTCCGCGGGGGCGGCCGGACCAGCAACGTCCACACCCCGGTCGCGGCGGGCGTCCACGCCGACGGGCACCGCGAGATCCTCGGCATCGACGTCGCCGGGCCGGCCAGAGGACCGGCTGCGTCCAGGTCCCCGCCCCACAGCTGCCCGCGAAGGCGCGGTCGCTCGGGCGCTCTTCGCCGGTGATCACCCTCGGTTACCGGGCCTCTTGCAGAAAGCCCCGGTGTTCAGCCGGGGATGAATGCATCTCAAGGCTGCTCTGACGTGCACGTCAGAGCGGACGTTTCTGCTGCTCGGTGTACTGGCGGACGATCGCCAACGGTGCTCCGCCGTACGACGCGGAGAAGTACGAGGGCGACCACAGATGCCCGTGCATGATGGCGCGGTTGATCCGGCCGGTGAACTCCTGCCGTATCCGGCGGGCGGAGACGCCCTTGAGGCACCACGCGGACACACCCGAACGCCTGCGCCAGCGCGCGGCGCTGGGAGGCGTCCGGGTAGGCCCGGTAGTTGTAGCGGAGCTGCACAGCCATTCCGGGACGGCCCCAAGCCTCTTCACGTCCGCCGGTGGACGTGCGGCGAATGCGCCACCGTGCACGACCGCGACCACAACGCCGCCCGCAACGTCCTCTTCGAAGGACGCCGAATCGTCGCCGCCGGACGGGCGAAGACGCTAAACGCCTGCGGAGCGCCGGTCAGACGGGCACACGTGCCCGCACAGCGCGTTGAAGCAGGAAGCCTCCGGAAGGGTCAGACGACCCAGGCTGGAATCCCTGTACTTTAGGCCAGGGAGCACGTCAATATGCTCACTTCATGCCGGAGGCTGGAAGCAAGGGGCGAACGGCTCTTGACGGACTGCTGGGGAGGCAACGACATCTGCGGGCCGGTCGACACTCCCCAGTCACTTCCCAGGGCCGTCGACGGGGCGATCGCCATCTCTGCGCCACCCCGAGGGTGATCTTGGATTGCAAGGCAGTAAAGACAGGTGGCATGGGAAAATGCTGAAAGAGGTCACTGCGACCCGTTACATCACGCCCCTGCGTGAGGGCGGCTCGCTGCCGGGACTGATCGAGGCCGACGACCTCGCCACCTACGTCCTGAAGTTCACCGGCGCCGGACAGGGCCGCAAGACGCTCGTCGCGGAGGTGGTCTGCGGCGAACTCGCCCGCCGGCTGGGTCTGCGGATGCCCCGCCTGGTGACCGTGGAGGTCGACCCGGTGCTGGGGCTCGGCGAACCCGACCAGCAGGTGCAGGACCTGCTGCGCTCCAGCCGCGGCACCAACCTCGGCATGGACTTCCTCTCCGGCGCCCTCGGCTTCGATCCGCTCGCCTTCCCGGTGAGCCCCGAGGAGGCAGGCCGGATCGTCTGGTTCGACGCGCTGGTGAACAACGTCGACCGCTCCTGGCGCAACCCCAACCTGCTCGTGCACCGCGGCGACCTGTGGCTCATCGACCACGGCGCCACCCTCATCTGGCACCACAACTGGCCCTCCGCCGAGACCTCCGCCGCCCGCCCCTACGACGCCGGCGACCACGCCCTCGCCCGCTTCCGGCCGGACACCGCCGCCGCGGCCGCCGAACTGGGCCCCCTGGTCACCGCGGACCTCCTCGCCGAGGTCACCGCCGAGATCCCGGACGTCTGGCTCGCCGACGAGCCCGGCTTCGACACCCCGGACGCGCTGCGCCGCGCCTACGCGGCACCCCTCCTGGCGCGCGCCGCCGTCATCCACGAGCGCATCAAGGGGGCCGAGTGAACGACCGCCACATCATCAGGGCCAGCGAGGCGAACGAACGGGACGTCTACGAGTACGCCCTGCTGCGGGTCGTCCCCCGTGTCGAGCGCGGCGAGTGCATCAACGCCGGCGTGCTCGTCTACTGCCGGGCCCAGGCCTACGTGGGCGCCCGCACCCACCTCGACGAGGCCCGGCTGCTCGCCCTCGACCCGCACGCGGACGTGGCCGGCGTCCGAGCCGCCCTGCGGGCGGTGGAGACGGTGTGCGGCGGCGGCGACGCGGCCGGTCAGGCGGCCGGTGACGACGCCGGCCGGCGCTTCCGCTGGCTGATCGCGCCCCGCTCCGCCGTCGTCCAGCCCGGCCCCGTGCACACCGGGCTCACCACCGACGCGGCCGCCGAGACGGAGCGGCTCCTCACGCTGCTGGTGAGGTAATCGATCACACCCGCGCGGTGCGCCGTTGACACCGGGTGCCAGGGCTTCTAGCGTCACGTCTGCTGAAGGTACTAAGCGGTCGGTCACCGATGGAGCCGGCCGTACGGAGCCGCACCCCAAGGGCGAGGAGAAGCAGCAATGTCCACCACTGAGCAGCGGGTCGCAGTAGTCACGGGCGCGGCACGCGGCATCGGCGCCGCCACGGCCGTACGGCTGGCCGCCGAGGGCCGCGCGGTCGCGGTCGTCGACCTCGACGAGGCCGCCTGCAAGGACACCGTCGAGAAGATCACCTCGGCGGGCGGCCGGGCGATCGCGGTCGGCGCCGACGTCTCCGACGAGGCCCAGGTCGAGGCGGCCGTCGCCCGCGTCGTCGAGGAGCTCGGCGCCCCGACGATCCTCGTCAACAACGCGGGTGTGCTCCGTGACAACCTGCTGTTCAAGATGAGCGCCTCCGACTGGGACACGGTCCTGAACGTGCACCTGCGCGGCTCGTTCCTGATGACCAAGGCCGTCCAGAAGCACATGGTCGACGCCGGTTTCGGCCGCGTCGTCAACCTCTCCTCGTCCTCCGCGCTCGGCAACCGGGGCCAGGCCAACTACTCCGCCGCCAAGGCCGGTCTCCAGGGCTTCACCAAGACCCTCGCCATCGAGCTCGGCAAGTTCGGCATCACCGCCAACGCCGTCGCCCCCGGCTTCATCGTCACCGACATGACGGCCGCGACCGCCGCCCGGGTCGGCATGGGCTTCGATGACTTCCAGAAGGCGGCCGCCTCGCAGATCCCGGTGCAGCGCGTCGGCGAGCCCGACGACATCGCCAACGCGATCGCCTTCTTCACGGGCGAGGCCGCCGGCTTCGTCTCCGGCCAGGTGCTGTACGTCGCCGGCGGACCGCTCAACTAGCTCACCAGGGGTCACCGACATGACTGAACTGCCCGCACTCTCCGGCAAGGTCGCCCTGATCACGGGCGCCAGCCGCGGCATCGGCCTCGGTGTCGCCGAGGCACTCCTCGCCCGCGGCGACCGGCTCTGCATCACCGGCCGTAACGAGGACGCCCTCAAGGAGACCGTCGAGAAGCTCGGCGCCGACCGCGTCATCGGCGTCGCCGGCCGGGCCCACGACCTGGACCACCAGACCGCCGTCGTCGACCGCACGATGGAGGCCTTCGGCCGCATCGACTACCTGGTCAACAACGCCGGCACGAACCCGGTCTTCGGGCCGATCGCCGACCTCGACCTGGACGTGGCCCGCAAGGTCTTCGAGACCAACGTGGTCTCCGCCCTCGGCTTCGCCCAGAAGACCTGGCACGCCTGGCAGAAGGACAACGGCGGCGCCATCGTCAACATCGCCTCCGTCGCGGGCCTGTCGGCCTCGCCCTTCATCGGCGCCTACGGCGTCAGCAAGGCCGCGATGATCAACCTGACCCAGCAGCTGGCGCACGAGTTCGCGCCGGGGGTACGGGTCAACGCGATCGCCCCGGCCGTGGTGAAGACCAAGTTCGCACAGGCCCTGTACGAGGGCCGGGAGACCGAGGCGGCGGCCTCCTACCCGCTGGGCCGGCTCGGAGTCCCCTCCGACATCGGCGGCGCCGCCGCGTTCCTGACCTCCGAGCAGTCGGACTGGGTCACCGGCCAGACGCTCGTCGTCGACGGCGGCATCTTCCTCAACGCCGGCGTGGGCTGACCGCCCCGCCCCGCACGGCCCCAGGGCGCCGCCTCCCGACCGGGGGCGGCGCCTTTCGCGTCCCACGGGCCGCACATGGGCCGTGCACGATCCGTGCGCGGTCGGTGCACAGTGTCATGACAACGTCGTCCCCTGCCCTCCGGCGGCGGAGCCCCGTGGCGGCCGGTGGGCGGACCGCGGTGCCCGTTGTCAGTGGTCGCCTGTAGGTTCTGTGGTCTGGAAGTGACCGCACAACGGAGGACGTTGACGTGACCGACATCGCCATGCTGCCCGAGTCCTGGCGCGGGGTCCTGGGCGACGAGCTGCAGCAGCCCTACTTCAAGGAGCTGACGGAGTTCGTCGAGGAGGAGCGAGCGAAGGGTCCCGTCTACCCTCCGCGCGAGGAGGTCTTCGCCGCGCTCGACGCGACGCCGTACGAGCGGGTGAAGGTCCTGGTCCTCGGCCAGGACCCGTACCACGGCGAGGGCCAGGGGCACGGCCTGTGCTTCTCGGTGCGGCCCGGCGTGAAGATCCCGCCGTCGCTGCGCAACATCTACAAGGAGATGCACGAGGAACTGGGCACGCCCGTCCCCGACAACGGCTACCTCATGCCGTGGGCCCAGCAGGGCGTGCTGCTGCTCAACGCCGTCCTCACCGTCCGCTCCGGCGAGGCGAACTCGCACAAGGGCAAGGGCTGGGAGAAGTTCACGGACGCGGTGATCCGGGCCGTGGCCGACCGGCCCGACCCGGCGGTCTTCGTCCTCTGGGGCAACTACGCGCAGAAGAAGCTGCCCCTGATCGACGAGACGCGGCACGTGGTGGTCAAGGGCGCGCACCCCTCCCCGCTGTCCGCGAAGAAGTTCTTCGGCTCCCGGCCGTTCACCCAGATCAACGAGGCGGTGTCCCGTCAGGGCCACGAGCCGATCGACTGGACGATCCCGAACCTGGGCTGATGCCTCGCGGGCCGGCTGGTGCGACCCCGGGCCGGCGCTTCCGACCCTGGGCCGGCCGTTACGACTCCGGGTCGGCGCTTCCGACTCCGACCGGTCCGGCTTCGTCTGCGACCGGTCCGTTCCGACTGCGACTGGTCTGGTCTGCCCGCGACCGGCCCGGTCTGCTCACGACCGGACCGGTCCGACTGCGACCGGCCCGGTTCGACTGTGACCGGCCCGGTGGAGCCTGACCGGGATCGCCACCGGCTGCGGTTAGCGTCGTGGCAACGACGCAAGGAGGCCGCCGTGGTGGATCGACAGGGGCAGACGGCGCCGGACGCCGTGCTGACGCGCATCGGGCAGGTCGTGATGCTGCACCACGGGGGTGACCGCGAGGAGGCCCGGCGCCGCCTGCTCGAGCTGTGGACGGAGATCGGCGAGGACGGTGACGCGCTGCACCGCTGCACACTGGCCCACTACCTCGCCGACACCCAGGACGACCCGTTCGACGAGCTGGCCTGGGACCTGCGGGCCCTGACGGCGGCGGAGGAGGACGGTGACTCGCCCGAGGTGCGGGCGCTGTACCCCTCGCTCCAGCTCAACCTGGCGGCGGACTACGTGAAGCTGGGCCGCTCCGAGGCCGCCCGCGCCCATGTGCGCAGGGCACGGGGAGCGGCCGGCGCGCTCGGCCACGACAGCTACGCGGACGGGGTGCGGGCGGCCATCATCAGGATGGAGCTGCGGCTGGGGGAGCCCGGCTGCGGCCACCCCGGCGGTGCGTAGCGCCCTGCGGTCAGTACGCCTGCTCGCAGATCACCGCCTCCGGGCTGTCCGAACGCCAGCCCCCGTACCGTCGGCCGAGAGCGCACACGTCGGTGTGCCTCTCGACCTCCTCCCGTACGTCGGGGGCCTCGCCGCGCGGTGACGCCGGGCGCGCTGGTTCCGGCCGGGTCGGCCGGGTGCGGGGATGCGGCTGAGGGGCGGTGCGGGGAGGACGCGGTGGCGGGGCGGCGCGGGGCGGCGGCTGCGCGGCCGGTGCCGACGCGGCCGGAGCCGGCGGGGTGGCCCGCCGCGTCCGTGGCGGCGCGGCCGGCTCCGGCGCACGCCGCGTGCCCACCCGCTCCAGTGCCTCCAGGGCCGGCGCCTGGACGACCCGGGTCCCGGCCCGGCCGTCCGGCCGGGGCAGCGGCGCGGTCGTGGGCGCGGAGGGAGGGGCGGGGGCCGCGGGCGGGCCCGGCGCCGGCGGGTGCTGGAGGGTCACGCATCCGGTCAGGGCCGAGACGGCCACGGTCACCAGGAGCGTCGCGGTGGTCGACGTCGTTCGATGCACCCGCGCCACTCTGCTGGGTCCGGCCCGTCCGGGCACGGCGGTCGGGCGAGCAGTGGCCCACACGGGTGATCCACCGCCCCCCGAGGGGGACGGCCGCCCCCTCGCGCTGACGCCGTGTCACTCCCCGGTGACGCCGTCGACGCGTTCGCGGAGCAGGTCGGCGTGGCCGTTGTGCCGGGCGTACTCCTCGATCATGTGCGTGTAGATCCAGCGCAGGCTGTACGACTCCCCCGTGGAACGGCGGACGCCCCGGGAGGGCTCGTCGAGCCCGTGTCCGGCCGCGTTGCGCCGGGCGACGCCGATCTCGTCCTGCCAGGTGGCGTGCGCCTCCTGCCAGGTGTCGTCCTCGGTGAGGTGGAACTCACCGTCGGGGTCCTCGTCGCTGAAGTAGATCGGCCCCGCGTCCTCGCCCATGAGGACCGCGCGGAACCAGCCGCGCTCCACCTCCGCCATGTGCCGCACCAGCCCCATCAGGGACAGCTCGGACGGCGGCGCCGAGGCGGTGCGGAGCTGGGCGTCGGTGAGGCCCTCGCACTTCCACGCCAGGGTCTGCCGGTGGTACTCCAGCCACCCCTCCAGCATGGTGCGCTCGTCGGCGTCGCCCGCCGGTTCGCTTCGCTGTGTCGTCATGCCCGCATCGTTTCCCAACGGGCCCGTGACCACCACGCCTTTTTCGCGGCCGGGCGCCGACGGGCCGGCAGCCGCTGAGCCCGAGGTCGTCGCCCCGAACCCACGGTCGGCCGCGCCGAACCCGCCGTCAGCCGCCGAGCCCGCTCAGCCCGCCGCCGTCCGCCGAGCCCCCCCGTCAGCCACCGAGCATCCCGTCGAGCAGCTCACGCGCCCCCGCCCGCAGCTCGTCGGGGCTCGGTGTCCGCCCGCCGAAGGAGCCGGCCACGCAGGAGAACATCAGCCCGTCCGCCCAGGCGACCAGGGACAGCACGTGCCGGGCGGGGTCGGGGGAGCCCGCGGCGGTGAGCAGGGCGGTGAGCCGGTCGCGGAAGACGGCGCCGGCCGCGTCGTAGAAGGTCCGCAGTTCGGGGCGGCGGGTGGCCTCCAGGGCCAGTTCGTAGCGGGCGACGAGCAGGTCGCGGTGGTGGGACAGGGAGCGGTGGACCGCCAGGGCCAGGGCCTCGGTCAGCGCGTCGCGGCCACCGCGTGGATCCGGCATCTCCTCCAGCGCCAGCACCCGGGCCTCCCGCTCGGCGAGCCGCCGCACGGCGAGCCCGAGCAGTGCCTGCCGGGTGCGGGCGAGGTTGGAGGTGGACCCCTGGGGCAGCCCGCCGGCCTCGTCCACCGCCCGGTGCGTCAGCCCGCGCATGCCCCGCTCGGCGAGCAGGGCGAGCGCGGTGTCGGCGACCAGTTCGGCGCGGGATCCGGGGGAAGGGGACGCGTCGCGGGAGGTGGGCGTGCCGGAGGGCGTGGACGGGTTGCGGGAGGCGGGCGGGCCGGGGGAGGCGGAGGCTGGCAGGGGCATGGGACCAACCTACCGCCCGCACTACACCCGTAGTATCGTCGCGCCCAAGACCCCACTACAGCTGTAGTGAGGCGGGCCACCGACAACTTACGGAGGAGCCATGGCACAGTCGCCGCACGCGATCGTCGTCGGAGGCGGGATCGGCGGCCTCACCGCCGCCGCGGCCCTGCACCGACGCGGCCTGCGGGTCACCGTCCTGGAGCGGGCCCCGTCCCTGGCCCCCGTCGGCGCCGCCATCTCCCTGGCCCCCAACGCGCTGCGCGCCCTCGACGTCCTCGGCGTCGGCGACCGCGTCCGCGACCTCGCCGCCTGGCAGGGCGACGGCGGCCTGCGCACACCGCGCGGCCGCTGGCTCTCCCGCACCAGCGCGGACGCGGTGGCCGCCCGCTTCGGCGGCCCCCTGGTCCTGCTGCACCGGGCCACCCTCGTGGACACCCTCGCCGCCCTGCTCCCGCCCGACGCCGTCCGCACCGGCACACCCGCCGGCCTCGCCGACCCCGGCGGCACCCGCCGCCCGGCCCGCGTGACCACGCCCGACGGCGAACTGGAGGCCGACCTGGTGGTCGCCGCCGAAGGCATCCACTCCGCCGTACGCCGGACCCTCTTCCCCGACCACCCCGGCCCGGTCTACACCGGCTTCACCACCTGGCGGATCGTGATCCCCTTGCCCGGCGTCGCGTTCGCCTCCCACGAGACCTGGGGCCGGGGCAGCCTGTGGGGGTCCCACCCGCTCAAGGACGGCCGGGTGTACGCGTACGCCGCCGCCACCGCCCCGGCCGGGGAGCGCGCCCCCGACGAACGGGCCGAACTCCTGCGCCGCTACGGCGACTGGCACCACCCCGTCCCCGACATCCTCGCCGCCACCCGCCCCGAGGACGTCCTGCGGCACGACGTCCACCACCTGGCCGAGCCGCTGCCCGCCTTCCACCGCGGCCGCGTCGCCCTCGTCGGCGACGCCGCGCACGCGATGCCGCCCTCCCTCGGCCAGGGCGGCAACCAGGCGGTCGAGGACGCGGTCGTCCTCGCCCACCACTGCGCCGACCTCCCCGCCTACACGGCCGCCCGGCTGCCCCGTACGACGGCCGTCACCCGGCAGGCGCTGCGCACGGCCCGGCTCAGCATGGCCGCCCACCCCGTCGCCGTCGCCGTACGCGACACCGCGGTGGCCGCGCTGTCGGCGTTCGGGCCCGGCCTCTTCCTGCGCGGCTTCGACGGGATCGCCGACTGGCGGCCGCCGCGGTCCCCGTATGCTGCCGTCCAGGCGGACGTGGACACGCACAGCGCGGACCAGCAGTGAAGGAGCCCCCGTGAAGGTCGGCTGCATCGGACTCGGCGACATCGCGCGGAAGGCGTACCTGCCGGTGCTCGGCGCGCTGCCAGGCCTCGAACTGCACCTGCACACCCGCACACCGGCCACCCTCGACCGGGTCGCCGACACGCTCCGGGTGCCCGCCGGGCAGCGGCACCGGGACCTCGACGCGCTGCTCGCCCAGGGCCTGGACGCCGCGTTCGTGCACGCCCCCACCGACGTCCACCCCGAGATCGTCGCCCGGCTGCTCCGGGCGGGCGTCCCCACGTACGTCGACAAGCCGCTGGCGTACGAACTCGCCGACTCCGAGCGGCTCGTGGCGCTCGCGGAGGAACGCGGGACGAGCCTCGCCGTCGGCTTCAACCGGCGCCACGCCCCCGGCTACGCGCAGTGCGCCGACCACCCGCGCGAGCTGATCCTGATGCAGAAGAACCGGATAGGGCTGCCCGAACAGCCCCGCACCATGATCCTCGACGACTTCATCCACGTCGTGGACACCCTGCGGTTCCTCGCGCCGGGCCCGGTGGACGACGTGACCGTGCGCGCCCGGGTCGTGGACGGGCTGCTGCACCACGTCGTCCTCCAGCTCGCCGGGGACGGCTTCACCGCGCTCGGCGTCATGAACCGCCTCAGCGGCTCGAACGAGGAGATCCTCGAGGTGTCCGGGCAGGACACCAAGCGCCAGGTCGTCAACCTCGCCGAGGTCGTCGACCACAAGGGCCAGCCGACGGTGCGGCGGCGCGGCGACTGGGTGCCGGTGGCCCGCCAGCGCGGCATCGAACAGGCCGTCCTGACCTTCCTGGACGCCGTGCGCGCCGGCAAGGTGCTCAGCGCGCGGGACGCGCTGGCGACGCATGAACTGTGCGAGCGGGTGGTGCGGGCGGTGGCGGAGCGTTCCGCCGCGTCCTGACCGTCCGCGCCCCCTCCGCCAGGAACACGGCCGCCAGGACCAGCAGCGCCGCGTGGGCCGGCCAGTCGCCGAAGCGGACGTACGGGGTGGTGCCCCCGGTGAGCGGCACCTCACGGACGGCCACGGTGCTCGCGTCCGTCCCCAGCGCCGGGCCCAGCCGCCGGCCGCTCGCGTCGTACACCGCGGAGACGCCCGTCAGCGTCGCGTGGACGAACGGCCGGCCCGTCTCCGCGGCGCGCAGGGCGCCGAGCGAGGCGTGCTGCGCGGGCGCCCAGCTCCGCTGGAACGTCGACGTCGACGACTGCGCGACCAGCACGTCCGCGCCGTCCGCGGCGAGATGCCGGCTCATGTCGGGGAACGCGGTCTCGAAGCACACCATCGGGCCGATCCGCAGCCCCGCCCCGACGTCCATCACGACCTGCCCGCCACCGCGCCGGCGGTCCTCGCCGGCCGCCTTGCCGACCGAGGTCGCCCAGCCGAGCAGCGAACGGGCCGGGACGTACTCGCCGAACGGCACCAGACGCATCTTGTCGTACCGGTTGCCGGTCGCGCCGTCCGGTCCGACCAGGATCGAGCTCTTGTAGATGCCGGGCCGGTCGGAGCGCCGGGCGTCCACGTTGACCAGGATTCCGGCGCCGGTCGCCCGGGACAGCTCCGCCAGTCGCCGCGCCAGGTCGGGCCGGTCGTCCAGGTCGTACCCGACTCCGCTCTCGCCCCAGACGATCAGGTCGACGTCCTGCCCGGCGAGCCGGCGCGTCAGCTGTTCCTCCCGGTCGAAGCGGCGCTCGGGCCCCTGGACGACGCCCGGCTGCACGACGGCGATCCGGGCCTGCCCCGTCACCTCCGGACGCGGCGACCACACCCACGCCGTGCAGGCCGCGGCCGCGGTGGCCACCAGCCCCGCGACGGCCGGCACCCGGTGCGCCGGGACGGCGACGAGCACGGCGACCGCCACGTTCACGGCCACCACCAGGAAGCTGAGCAGCCACACCCCGCCGACGGACGCCAGCCGCAACGCCGGTTCCACCTGCCACTGACTGGCGCCGAGCACGCCCCACGGCCCGCCGAAACCCTCCCAGCCACGGACGAGTTCCACGGCCAGCCAGCCCGAGGGCAGCACGACGAGCGCGGCGACGGCCCGCCCCCGCGCGGGCGCCCCCGCCAGGAACCGGCGCACCAGCCAGCCCCACGGCCCCCACAGCGCGCCCAGCAGCGCGGCGATCACCAGGGTGAACACGTGCAGGAACGGCAGCAGCCACAGATGCATGGCCAGCATGAACCCGAACCCGCCGCTCCAGCCGTCGTACACCGCCCGCCGTCCCGTCGGCGCCGAGCGCACGAGCAGGATCCAGGGCACCAGCGCGAGGAACGCCCACCACCACAGGCCCGGCGCCGGGAACGCCGGCACGGGCAGCGCGCCGGCCAGCGCCACGACGGCCGACCGCCGCCACGGGGAGGTGAGCAGGAGACCGAACGTCTTCATACGGCACCTCTCTACCCGCTGGTGGCTCCAGTGTGCGCGCCCGCGGTGATCTCCGACCAGATGGCCTCGCGGAGGGAGAGAGAAAGAGGGGGAAGGCGCGCGACACCGCGGCGGACCGGAGACCCGCCGCGGACCGGAGACCCGCCGTGGACCGGAGACCCGCCGCCCAGGGGACGATGTCCCCGCCGCCCCTCAGGGGACGGTGTCCCCGCCGCCCGTCAGAGGACGGTGTCCCCGCCCTGAGGCCGGCGCCACATCTCCCGGGCGACCACCTCGCGCACCCGCCAGCCGTCGTCCGTGCGCAGCAGGCCGAAGGCGTACCGGCCGCCGCGGACGACGTCGGGCGCGGCCGAGGAGCCGTCGCCGGCGAGCCGCAACGCGGAGACGTAGTCGGCCCGCAGCCGGGCGGTGTCACCCCGGTCGCGTTCCAGGACCCCGAAGCGGAGGCGGCGGTTCACGACCAGGTGCTGCCGCACCGGGAACACCCGCAGACTCTCCGCGAGCCACTGGGCGACCTGCCCGACGGGCCCCTCGATCCCGCCCGCGGACCGGTAGTCGGCCCGCCCGTCCGGCGCGAACAGCTCCCGGAACGCCGTCCAGTCCCCGTCCTCGACGGCCACCGCGTAGTCGGTGACCAGTTCGTCGACGGCCAGCCGGTCCATCATGGTGGCGAGCTCCGCACGCTGCGTCATGGCCCGAGTGTTGGGCATGGGCCGGGCCCAGCCAAGAGGCGTGCGACGACCGGCGCGCACGGGCCCGCGGTATCTCGGTCCGTGGGGCGCCACCCCTCGGGTGCGGGGAGGTGCTGACCCCGGGCGGATGACGCCCCGCCCGGGTCACCAGGTCCTGCCGGCCTGCTCCCGGAGCGTGCGGTTGATCCGGTTGAAGAAGTTGGTCAGCGCGATCTCCAGGACGAGCGCGCCCAGTTGCTCCTCGCCGAAGTGGTCGGCGGCGGCGTCCCAGATCTCGTCGGTCACACCCGGTGCGCCGTCCTGGAGCCGGGTGGCGGCCTCGGCCAGGGCGAGGGCCGCCCGCTCCTCCTCGGTGTAGAAGGGCGTATCCCGCCACGCGACCACGTGGTGCAGCCGCTCCTCCGTCTCACCGGCCTTCTTCGCCGACCGGACCGTGGCGAAGACACAGGGGCTGCAACCGTTGATCTGACTGGTGCGCAGGTGGACCAGGGACAGCAGGTGCTGGTCCACGCCCCCGGCGTGAATCGCCTTGTAGAGGTGCTGGATCGCGGTGATCACATCGGGATCGGCCGGGCCTGTCATACGTGCTTCCATCGGTGCTGCTCCTCCATCGGTTACCCGAGCCCCTTCGGGCGCGTCATCACCCCTGACGGAGCGAAGCCGAGGAAGGTGACAACATGTCCGACACCAGGCCGGCCGACCCGATGACCGAGGCGTCCGAGGCGTTCGAGACCCAGCGCGACCGGCTGCGCGCGGTCGCCTACCGCATGCTCGGATCGCACGCCGACGCCGAGGACGTGGTCCAGGAGGCCTGGCTGCGCCTCTCCCGCCAGGACACGGTGGCCATCCACAACCTCGTCGGCTGGCTGACCACGGTGGTCGGCCGGATCAGCCTCGACGTCCTGCGATCGCGCCGGGCCCGCCCGGAGGCGTTCTACGACGACCGCCTCTCCGAGCACGTGGTGACGCTCGACGACGGTTCCGTCCCCGAGGACGACGCGGTGCTCGCCGACTCGGTCGGGCTCGCGTTGCTCGTCGTCCAGGAGTCGCTCGGGCCGAGCGAGCGGCTGGCGTTCGTGCTGCACGACCTGTTCGCGGTGCCGTTCGAGGAGATCGGCCAGATCCTCGGCAAGTCCACCGCCGCCGCCAAGATGCTCGCCAGCCGCGCCCGCAGGAAGGTGCGGGCGGTCGAGCGGCGGACGGGCGTCGGACGGGAACAGCGCGAGGTGGTCGAGGCGTTCCTGACGGCGGCTCGCCTCGGCGACTTCGAGGGGCTGCTGCGGGTACTCGACCCCGACGTGAAACTGACCGTCGACACCCCGTCCGGTGTGGTCGTCACGCTCGGCGCCACCAAGGTCGCGGCCGGCGCGCAGGTGTCCGCCGGCGCGGCCGCACAGGGCCGGGCGGTGCTCGTCGACGGCCTCCCGGGGATCGTCTCCTGGCGCGAGGACGGCACCCCGCTCTCGGTCGTCGCGTTCACCGTCGCCGACGGCCGGATCACCGGCATCACGATCGTGATCGACCCGGCCGAGCTCGCGCTGATGGACCTGCCGGATCCGGCGTGAGTGCCTGCCGGGGCAGGTCGCGGCCGAGCACCGGAGCCTGTGGATCAGTGACCTGTTCCAGGCTGCGGGGGCGTCAGGGCGTTCGACGAGGTGGCCGCGTCGGGAGCAGGGTCCGGCCCGGTCGAGGGCGACGCGGTGATCCGACGGAGAGGGGCGTGCGGCTGCCCAGGGGGCCGCTGCCCACCGGGTGTGTCAGCTACGGACGAGGAGGCCCGTGAGCAGCACGTTCAGCGCCTGATGCAGGGCGTCCGGGAAGTCCGAGTCCATGAACGCGAAGCCCGGGTCGGCGTCATAGACGGCGCGCACCGCGGGCGCCGGGTGGGTGTGCGTCCACAGGCCGCAGATCAAGACGACGATCAGGTTGGCGCCCTGTTCGGAACGCGGTCGATCGAGCTCGGGGAAGAGGTGCCGCAGCAACTCGGCGAATCCGAGCAGACTGTCGCGGGCGCCTTGCTTGTACCGGGTCGCGACCTCGACGGAGATGTTGTGCTCCAGTACGCCGGCCTGGGCGCTGAGCAGTTCACACAGCATCGGTCGGGCGGCGAACGACGCGGCCAGCCCGGATGCCGCGGCTTCGATCCTGACGTCCAGAGGGTCGCGCGCGTCGACCAGTGAGCGGAGCTGTTCGCCCTCTTCCGCCAGCAAGTCACGGGCGCTCTGGTCGAGCAGGTCGAGCAGCACGGCTTCACGTGTTTCGAAGTAGCGCAGCACGTTGGACTTGGCGAGCCCGACACGGCGGCTCAGCTCATTGAGGCTCATCGCGGAGACCGGCATCTCGGCGAGCATCGCTGCGGCGGTCCGCAGGATGCTCTGCCTACGCGCCAAGCGCTGTTCCTCACTCCTCGCCCGCTGGAAGGTGGCCATGTCCGGAGTCTACAGACTGGCAGTCTCTTGATTAGAGACCGCCGTCCTCTTGTGTTCAGACCGTCGGTCTCTTATGTTGGTGGCAGGACGAAGCCCTACCCGACCGTGGACGGGCCTGCGTGCGTCGGTGTGCGGCAGCCCTGGCGCATCCACGCGACGGCGGCGGAAGCCGCCCGCCATCCGGCCAACGGCCCGCACACCGGGCCCGAAGCGAACGAGGGAACTCTCATGTCGAACAAGGTTGCACTGGTCACAGGAGCCTCCTCCGGTATCGGTGAGTCCACCGCACTCCGGTTGCAGCAGGCGGGATTCACCGTGTACGGCGCCGCGCGACGCGTCGACCGCATGGGCGCGCTCGCCTCCGCAGGCGTACGCACGCTGGCCCTGGACGTCACCGACGGCACTTCGGCGAAGCACGCGATCGGCAGGATCATCGAAGACGAGGGGCGTATCGACGTCCTGGTCAACAACGCCGGGTACGGCTCCTACGGGGCTCTGGAGGACGTCCCCCTGGACGAGGCCCGTGCCCAGATCGACGTCAATCTCTTCGGCCTGGCCCGCCTCACCCAGCTCGTGCTGCCCCACATGCGTACCCAGCGCAGCGGCACGATCGTCAACATCAGCTCCATGGGCGGGCGCTTCGCCACCCCGATGGGCGCCTGGTACCACGCCAGCAAGTTCGCCGTGGAAGGGCTCAGCGACGCGCTCCGGCTCGAACTGAAGCGGTTCCACGTCGACGTCGTCCTCATCGAGCCCGGCTCGATCCGTACCGAGTGGGGCGCGATCGCGGCCGACAAGCTGCGCGCCGTCTCCGGTCGCGGCCCCTACGCCGCGCAGGCCGAGGCCATGGCGAAGTCCCTGGAAAGCAGCTCCCAGGGCGCCCGGAAAGCCTCTCCCCCTTCCGTGATCGCGGAGGCGGTGACCAAGGCCGCCACGACCCGCCGCCCGCGCGTCCGCTATCGCGTCGGCTTCGGCGCCCGCCCTCTGATCCTGCTCAGTCGGCTCCTGCCCGCCCGCGCGTTCGACACCCTCATCAAGCGAGGCGCCGGCGTACCGGCGTGACCCCCGGCCCAAAGCAAAGGTCCCCTGGAGCCCAGCCCAGCCCAGCCCGGCCCCGCCGAGCCTCGCCCCACTGAAGAGCCGTGGCACCGGCTGCCCGCCTGCTGCTGGATGACGTGGGCCGTCAATCCGCGTTCGCAACCTCTTTCCTGGCTCGTGACGCCGGAAACGAGGATGCCGGCGGTGGCCGCCGTGGCCCTCAGTGGTTCGAGCCCTTGAACCGATGATCAGAGACCTGTTCCCGTGCTGTGCGCCACTGTGACCGAGTCTGCTCGACCACGCTGTCCCACTGCTGGCGGACCTCGTGGTCGGAAGGGCGGTCGCCCTGACGGATCCGGCTGAGTTCGTCTCGTACCTCTCGTCCCAGTGCTGCCGATGCGACCAGGCCGAGCATGGCTGCGAAGAGGGCGGAGATCATCGCGAAGACGGCACCGACCACCCCGTAGCGCGCGACGGAGGAGTTGAAGAGATGCGGCATGTAGATCCTTGCACCCACTGAATAAGCCACCGCCAGAATGGCGCCGGTGACGCCGAAGGGAATCAGGTCCGGCCAGTTGATCCGCTTCGCTGACAGGATCCAGCCACTCCAGACGAGGAATACGGCAGTCACCGGTAATCCACACACCAAGGCGGCGACACCCAGCGCGCCCCTGCCGAGGAGCGTGGAGAGCAACGCGCTGACCGCTCCATAGCCGCCGAGAGTGAGGATCCACCACAAGCCGTTGCGCGTGTTGCGCATACTGAGGGGCTTGAGTTCCCATGCCTGTTCGAAGAGTCGCTGCGCGGCTCGCGCGAAACTCAGTACCGAGATCGTCAGAAACGCGACCCCGAAGATGCCCACGCTCGCACTGGTCCCTTCGGCAGGAGAGAACAGCGAGTTGACTGCCGTGGCGCTTGCTCCGGTGAGGTTGAAGCGCTTGATGATCCGCTGTGCGGCATCGTAGTGCGCGAAGACAGCGCCGAGAAGGATGGAGAGCGGGACCAAGGTCGTCAAGGCGCTGGACGCCAGTGCCATCGAGCGGTCGAAACCCATGATCTTCTGAAACCGGTTGATGACCCGCAACGCGAAGGCCGGCCGCAGCCAGAACGTCAGCGTTCTGACGAGGCGCTCTCGATTGATCCCCGCCGTGCTGCCCTCCGTGAGAATCGGGTCCTTTGTGGGCGACGCGAGCATAACGGACGGTCGCCGGACCGATGAAGGACGACACGAGAAGCAGCACGCCGACCGCACGACTACCGATGCCTCACATCATCACTCAAGTCCGCTGGGCTTTTGGAGATCGGAGCTGAAAGGGGAACGGCTGCCGGCGTGTTGTTGGTCAGGGCCGCAGGTGGGCGAGGAGTTCGTCACCGGCGGGGTATCGCCGTTCCTGGGGAAGCAGCCGTGTCGCGGAGTCCAAATCGCCGCGATGGACGAGTGTGCGGATTTCTCGGGCGAGTGGAGTCACGTCGCTGATGGACACGATCCACTCGTCCGCGTAGCGCGACGATGCCTCGCCCGAGAGTCCGAGTTGCAGCGAGCGGTGCGGCAGGGGACGCAAGTTCAGGTCGCGTTCGGGGTCCCACTGGACACGGGCCGGTGCGCGCTTGAGTTCACGCTGCCAGGTGCCGCGATCGGGATGCAGGCCGCGAACGTAGCTCGACAGGCAGGCGTGGCGCAGCGCCCAGTCGAAGCCGACGCGAGCGATCTCGACGGCAAGAACGGTCTCCTGCCCGGCACTGGTGCCCCAGTTGGAGCGGTACATCATCCACAGGAAGCTGGGTTTGATCCACGTCATGCGATCCCGCAGCCACGTGGAGGGAAAGCGGCCGTCGCGGACGGCGGTCACCCCGATGCCAGGGGCATAGGCCTGGTAGACGGTGATCGTGGACGCCGTGTGGAGCGCACGGATTTCACGGTGCGGTTCTTCCATGGCGTACAGCCTGGGATCGGCCGGCTCTGGTGGCCACCGATTTTCGACCGCGGCTTGCTGCCCGCTGCGACGGAGCAGGACGCCCCCGGTCCGTTCCCACCAGGGCATCCGCTGCGTGTGGCCGGTCAGGCCCCGACCACGTGCAAAGGTCCGCTGCGAAGCGGCCGGTGACTTCGATGGCTTCTGCACCGAGGAACACTCCGCCCGGTACGCCACCTACTACGCACGTGACGCACGAGCCCGACCCTTCACTTCAGCAATTGCACGCCTGCTCCTGTGAGCCGGCGCGGCTGTTGTTCGAGGGGACGTGAGGGACGGCGGAGCCCGGGTCGAAACCTGCGAAGGCCAAGCCGATGACGAAACCCGCCACCTCCTCCAACTGGCGGACGCGGTCCAGTGTCCCCAGAGTCGCCGGAACTCCGCCGACGTCACGGACCAGTTCGCCGACGACGTGCAGTGCGGTCGCGTCGTCACCGCACATCGCCACCGTCACACGGGGCCGGCCACCACGGAGCGGCCTCGTCCACTGGCCGGCGGGGAAAAGATGGAACGCCTTCACCACCCGGGCTCCCGGAGCAAGTCCGGCGATCC
Source organism: Streptomyces sp. NPDC003247 (assembly GCF_042888135.1). NCBI lineage: Bacteria > Bacillati > Actinomycetota > Actinomycetes > Kitasatosporales > Streptomycetaceae > Streptomyces > Streptomyces sp. NPDC003247. Next base: position 807,390 of record NZ_JBIAPF010000004.1, on the reverse strand, counting down.
GCCTCGCCATCGACTCGCCGTGTCCGGTGAGCACCGCTATGAACTGGTCGCCGATTGCCGTTTGCGCGCGGCCACCGATCTCTTCGCCCATACCTGGGATCCCGTTGTGCTGGCGGCGCTTCGTACGGGACCGTGCCGGCGCCGCGAGGTGCGCGCCGCGATCGGCGGTATCAGCGACAAGGTCCTGACCGACGCCTTGCACCGTCTGCTCGCGGGCGGACTGATCGAGCGCCACGCGCATGCCGAGGCGCCGCCGCGCGTCGACTACTCCCTGACCGGCTTGGGGCAGAGCCTGGTCGAGGGCCCGATGACGGCGCTCGGACACTGGGTGATCGAGCACGGCGACGAACTTCTTGAAGCCCAGGAGAGGAGTTGCACAGGGTCTGTGAGCGAGGCCTGACGTGGGTCCTCCGGCCGCGTTCACCGGCCGTTCCCCTCCTGGCGGGGGCGTCCGCCCGTCGGCAGGTCTACTCCACGTCGATGCCGTAGTCCCGCACGAGTTCTTCCAAGCCGCCCGTGTAGCCCTTGCCGCCGAGGACGAAGTCCCAGTCACCGTTGGACCTGCGACGGAAGGAGCCGAGTACCAAGGCGGTTTCGTGCGGCCGTCCGTCGGACACCTCCAGGCGTCCCAGCTCGGTCATCCCTGGATCCAGAAGCCGGATGCAGGCATCTGTGAAGCCGGACAGATCGGCGTTCGGGTTGACCTCCGGGTCGATGGCGGCCACGAGCACGAACCGGTCAGCCGCGTCCGGCAACCCGTCGAAGGACACGCAGATCGCCGCCTTGTCCGGCGCCGCTGCGGGAAGGGCTCGCACGGAGCCGTCCGGCGTCTGAGGGTTGTTGAAGAAGACGAAGTGATCGTCACTGAGGACGCGGTTGCCACCGCAGACGAGAGCACAGACGTCCAAGGCGACGCTGCCGCTCCACGCCATGCCCAGGACGTTGTAGTCGTCCGGTAGCCGAGTGGCCGGCCCGGAGGGCGTCGGCTGTGGTGAGACTGGTTGGCGACCTTCACCGAGCCGCCCACGCAGCCCATGACGATGCAGCAGGTCGACGAGTTCGGGACCCGAGATGAGCTCCAGCGGCTTGCCGTTGGCGAAGGTGTGTGAGCCGGGACCGAACCCTGAGGTCGTCACGAGCACGCCCTTGTTGGCGCCGGCGTCCTGCACAGTTCCGTACAGGTCACGCACGGCGGTGGGTGGCACCGTGTTGCGGTAGCGCTTCACCTGCACGACGATCTTGCCGCCGCGGATCGGTGTCGGATCCAGCGCGTCGACGTCCACACCGCCATCGTTGGAGCGCTGAGTGGTCACGGCCTGCATGCCCATGGCCCGGAAGAGATCGGCAACGAGACGCTCGAAGGCGATCGGATCCATGGTGAGCAGGTCCGGCTCCTCATCGCTGCCGTGCGCGACGACGCGGTTCCCGACATCCCGCGGCCGTCTACCCGGCCGTACGGGCGTCAGTTGGTCCGGTCGGGTCGAGAGCTGCCCGCGCACCGCGTCAGCCAGGCAACTGCACGCGTCCACCTGCGCCAGGTGCAAGTCACGGAACGCGGAGCGCGAGGCCATGACGGTGGAGAGGAAGATCTGGCCTGGTCGGCCCGTGGTGGGGTCGTGCCCGTCGACGAACCCGTTCAAGGCCACTGACTCCAGGGCAGCCAGCTCATCCGCGGCGAACAACTCGTGCAGAACCAGCAGCATGCACTGCGCGAGAACCTCCCTGTACAGGGCCCGCCGCTGGCCTACTGGGCGGGGAGTCTCCTTGTCCTGGTCGGTCCCCGACACGTACCGAACGGACTTGACCTCCGGCACGACGCCGTATCCGGGCAACTCCCAATCGAGTACCAGTTGCCGGGCTGACGGGTCGTAGGCTGCTGCCACCTGGCGTGGGAAACCTTCCGGCCATGCGGTCGAGGCGTAGAGAGCGGCCGAGAAGTACTCGACCACGGAATCGGGATCCTGACGCCTTACGCCGTCAGTGATCGACACGACGCCGGCGTTGTGCCGCCGTACGTCAGCCAGCTGAGCATCGGCCCACTGCTGGTACTCCCGCTGGTACGACGCCAGCTGCTGCTGCCGGTGAGCCTCAGCGGCCTGGGCCGCCTGCCAGTCCCGCTCGAAGCGTGCTCGTGCTTCGGCCTGCGCCCGTGCCCGGCTGCTCGCAGTCCAGCCGCTCTGCGTTTGGTAGTGAGGGAGATCCGGCATGGGCACGGGCTGTGCCAATGGCCCTGGGGCGAACGGCTGGACTTCCTCCGGCCGCATGAGAGCAGCAGCCCTGAAGGCCGGAGCCTGGCAGCCCGACGCGAGAAGCGCCTGCAACGACGCCACCTGCGCGTCCAACTCCTCCGTGCGCCGTAGAGCCTCTGCCTGCCGGTACTCACGGTGGCTCTGGGCGGCTCGCCGTTGGTAGGCCCGCGCTTGCTGTTCCTGCTGTCGCCGCCGCCTGGCTTCGGCTTCCAGCTGGCGCTGCTGCTGCCGTTGCATCTCGGCCCATGTACCGACATATCCAGTAGAGCGACGACTCATGTGCGGCAGGCCCTCCCCAGGACGTCGACAGCCGAAAGGCACTTTGGTTGTCCCCACAACCAGTTGTAATGAGACGACTCTATCCAGCAACGGCCGTCCCGCATATCCACTCGCAGGGAGAAGCCCTGGGGCATCCCCGCAGGTCAACTTGACCGGAGGGTAACCAGGACCGTGCCTGGGCGAGGTACCCGAACGGTCGCCTTCGGCCAGCACCGGACTCCCTGTGTGCGTCCGTCACGGAGATGACCGCCAGAGAGGCTTGACGTGGGTCATCAAGCCGCTTTCACAGCCAAGCCCTCGTCAGCGAAGGGGGATCCGGACTCTGCGCCGCCCGACTGCCGCCCCGGGAACGGCCCGGTAGCCGGTAGCCGGTGCCGGTAGCCGGTAGCCGGCTCCGGTCCATGGGGTGCGTGGGGAAGTGTGCCGCCGGGGTCACTGTCCTCCGGGGGCCTTGATGGACAGGACGCGATCGCGCAGTACGGGGAGCTCGGAGCGGATGCGGGCGACCTCTTTCATGTCGACCTCCACCGTCACCGTCTCCTCCGCGGTGCGGGCCTCGCCCAGGACGGTTCCCCAGGGGTCGACGATCACACTGTGTCCGGCCTGACGGACACCGTCGTGGGTGCCCGTCGCGCAACAGGCCAGGAGGAAGACCTGCTCCTCCAGGGCCCTCGTACGGGTGAGGAGCCGCCAATGGCCGAGCCGGGCGGCGGGCCACGCGGCGGGCACCACGATCAGTTCCGCGCCCGCGTCGAGCAGGCCCCGGAAGAGTTCGGGGAAGCGGAGGTCGTAGCAGACGGCAAGGCCGATGACACCGAAGTCGGTGGGCGTGGTGACGATGTCGGCGCCGCCGCCCATCAGGGTCGCCTCGCCGGTGTCGAAGCCGTATCGGTGGATCTTGCGGTAGCGGGCGCGCAGTGCGCCGGCCCGGTCGAAGAGGAGAGCGGTGTTGTACAGCGTCCCGTCCCCGTCCCGCTCGACGATCGATCCGGCATGGAGCCAGGCTCCGGCCCGACGGGCGGCGGCGGACATGACCTCGGCGGTGGGCCCGTCGACCCCTTCGGCAGCGCGCCCCCAGCCGTCGTACGACCATGCTCCGGCCGTCCACAGCTCCGGCAGGACCACGAGGTCGTCGCCCGCCCGGCCGCGGACCAGCGCAGCCGCCCTGCGACGGCGCTCGTCGACGGAGTCCGACGCGTCGACCGACAGTTGTACCAGCGAGGCACGCACGGCGCTCACCTCCGCGACCGCGTCCGCACGGTCCAAGGGAACCTGTTCCCCTACGAGCGTAGGCAGCAGCACGCGCGTCTCGCTTCCCGTGGCGGGCGGGGCGGTCTCGGACACCGGATTCCCGTCCGGTGGCGGAGGGAGCGGTGCTGCGACGCGATGCCGGAGATCCGCGTCCCCGTACGTGCCGGTCAACTCCGACGCCCTACCGTGCTGTTGCCGCTGGAGACAGTGCGGCCCGGCCCTTGAGGACGTGCTGATCCACCCGCGCGGGGAGGCCGCATAGGGTGGCCCCCATGCCTGCCCCGTTGAGTCCCGAGAGGACCCGCGCCGCGCTCCGCTCGTCCGCGCGCATATCCGTCGACCTGCTGTTGCTGCTCGTCATGCTCGCCGTGGCCCTGTGGGTCCTGGGCCGGATGTGGTCGGTGGTCTGGCCGCTCGTCGTCGGCCTGCTCATCACGACGCTGACCTGGCCCCTGGCGCGTTTCCTGCGCCGTCACGGGTGGCCTCCCGCCGTGGCCGCGTCGGCGGTGACCGTGCTGTTCCTGCTGGTCGCCGTGGGCGTCATGGCGCTGATCGCCGTCCCGGTGGCGTCCCAGTCCGGGGAGCTGACCGACGGCGTGGTCGAAGGCCTCCAGAGACTGCGCGAGTGGGCCTCCGGGCCGCCGTTGAACATCGGCGACGACCAGATCACGAAGGCCTTCGACTCCGCGGTCGCCCGCGCCCAGGACGGCCTCGGCAGCATGGTCACCACGGTCGTCACCGGGGTGAGCACCGTGGTCAACGGTGTCGTCACCGCCGTCCTGGCGGTGTTCCTGATGTTCTTCTTCCTCAAGGACGGGCCGCGGTTCCTGCCGTGGCTGTCCCGGCAGTTGCCCGGCCGTCTCGCCACCGACGTCCCGGTCGTGGCCGAGCGCAGCTGGGAGACCCTGGGCGCGTTCGTGCGGTCCCAGGCGGTCGTCGGCCTGCTCGACGCCGTCCTGATCGGCCTCGGCCTGTGGATCCTGGACGTGCCGTTGGTGCTGCCGCTGGCGGTGCTGACCTTCGTCTCCGCGTTCGTGCCGATCGTGGGCGCCCTGTTCGCCGGTTTCGTCGCGGTGCTCATCGCCCTGGTGTCGAACGGTCTGACCGACGCGCTGATCGTGCTGGCCGTCATCGTGGTCGTGCAGCAACTCGAGGGCAACGTGTTCCAGCCGATGATCCAGAGCCGGGGCCTCGGCCTGCACGCCGCGGTCGTCCTCCTCGCGGTGACGCTGGGCGGAAGCCTCGCCGGCATCGTGGGCAGCCTGCTCGCCGTGCCGGTCGCCGCGGTGATCGCCGTGGTCTGGAACCACGTGCGCGAGCAACTCGGGGACCCGCCGCGGGACCTGGACACCGACGAGTCGCCCACCGGCGCCGCCGTACCGTCCTGACGGACATGCGCCGGCCGGTGCGGGCCGGTTCCGGTGCGTGCCGATTCCGGTCCGGGCCGGTTCCGATCCGTGCCGGGTCGGGCCGTGCCGGGTCGGGCCGTGCCGGGCCCGGCGCGGCGTCGTCGTCGGCGTCCGCATGCGGATGCCGTCCCCGTTCCGTCATCCGCGGAAACGAGGAGCGACCTCCACGCGTCGACACCATCTCGCCGGCCATCACCGCAGGTCCATGTGACCGGCGAGCCGCCAGGGCCGCGCCGGGCGGCGGGGCGCGTAGGCTCGCCGCGGTGATCACCGACGGAGTCAGGAGATGGTCATGAAGCGGCTCGTCACCGTCGTCACGGGCGGCAGCCGGGGAATCGGCGCCGCGGTCTGCCGACGGCTCGCGGCCGACGGGCACGATGTGGCGGTGGGGTACGTCCGTGACGCCGACGCCGCGGAGGCGGTGGCCGAGGCGGTGCGGGCGGCCGGTGTCCGCGCCGTCGCGGTGCGGGTCGACACCTCGGTGGAGGCCGACGTGGAGCGGCTCTTCTCGGTCGCGGAGGACCGGCTCGGGCCGGTGACGGGCCTGGTGAACAACGCCGCCGTCACCGGTCTCCTCGGGCCCCTGGTCGACGCCGGCACCGACGACCTGCGCCGCGTCGTGGACGTCAACCTGCTGGGCGTGCTGCTGTGCGCGCGGCGGGCGGCGCAGTTGATGACGCCTCGGGGCGACGGGGTGATCGTCAACATCTCCTCGGCGGCCGCGACACTCGGCAGTCCCGGCGAGTACGTCCACTACGCGGCGACCAAGGCAGCGGTGGACGCCCTCAGCGTGGGCCTGTCCAAGGAACTCGGGCCCGACGGAATCCGGGTCAACGCGGTGGCGCCCGGCGTGATCGACACGGAGATCCACGCCGCGATGGGCGATCCGGAACGGCCCCGGCGGGCCGCCGCCTCCATCCCGCTGCGGCGGCCGGGCCAGGCCGAGGAGATCGCGGCGGCGGTGGCGTGGCTGATGTCACCCGAGGCGTCGTACACGACGGGGGCGGTGCTGCGGGTGGCGGGAGGCCGGTAGGCCGGGCCTCGGCGGGCGGTGGGGGTGGAGGGGCGGCGGGAGGTTCTGTGTGTGGGGAGGGGCGGGGGAGAGCCTCCGTGTGCGGGGAGCGGGCGGGGGGAGGTTCCGCGCGCGGGGGTGGACGGCGGGCGTCAGGCCGCCTCGACCACCTCGTCGCGGATCGCCGCCGCCCACTCCACCACCAGCAGCTCGTACTCGACCCGCTCCTGCGCCGACAGGGACCCGCCCGAGCGCCGCCACAGGGCCCGGATCTGCTCGTTCAGCTCGGCGGCAGACCGCACGGAACCAGGGATGGAAGATGTGGGGGACATGTGCCACAGCGTAGGCGCAAGCACTGACACTGCGCTACCGGCCGACTACGCGGACCGTACGGGTTCGGTCACCGCCGTCGTCCGGCCGGACCGGGCGACCGGGTGACCGGTGGTGCGCGGGCGGGTTCCGTACGGCTCGCTCACGCTGCCCGTCGTCAGCGGCGAGCGGGGTGCCGCGTACCGGGCGCCGCCTGCCGCACCCGCTACGGGCGGCACGTGACGTCGGCCGCACGTCGAAAGCCGAGCGGCGGGCCGGTGGTGCGTCGCGCGTGGCCGGCGGTGTGTCGCCCGTGGCGGGCGGGGCGGCTGCCGATCGCGCTGTGGCCGGTCCACGCGGACGGTGTCCGTGGGCGTGGGCGGTGGGTGTTCGGGTCCTGGGGCGGGTCCTGGGGTGGGTCCCGTGGCCGTGTCCTGCCCGGCGCGAGCAACTGGGGGCGAGGCGCCGAGTCCGTCGCGGGGCCTGCCGTCGTCCAGCGCGCCGACCTCCTCGTAGGGCCTCGGCCGATCAACCTTCGAGCGCGCCGGTCACGCCGTCGTCGAGTCCCGGCGGACCCGTGACCGGAAACCGAGCCCGCCGTTTCCCGCCGGG
>NZ_JBIAPF010000004.1:545680-800171 GCF_042888135.1 Streptomyces sp. NPDC003247 | reverse complement strand
GGAGCCGGGAGCCGGGAGCCGGGAGCCGGGAGCCGGGAGCCGGGAGCCGGGAGCCGGGAGCCGGGAGCCGGGAGCCGGGAGCCGGGAGCCGGGAGCCGGGAGCGAGGTGCAGGTGCGTTGGGGAACCGGCCGCGGGGCCGGGCCGGGGGCCGGTCACCGGCCCCGATGGAGGCCGCGCGGACGGGCGAGTGCCCAGGTCGGCGGCCGGGGGCCGCTCGCCGGGTGAGGCCGGACGGGCGCGCCCCGGGGCGGCGGCCGCGGACCGACCGCCGGTGCGGGACAGCCGGGCGGCGCAAGCGCCCGCGTCCGGGCAGGGCAGCCAGCCGAGCCAGGGCGGCCAAGCCGGAGGGGTCGAGCCGGAGGGGTCGAGCCGGAGCGGCCGATCAAAGCCCGCCGCGCACCGCCCGCCGCCCGCCCCCGACGGTCTCGGCCCGCCCCGAAGCTTCCTCGGCCGCCCCGAAGCTTCCTCGGCCGCCCCGAGGGCGACTGCGCCGTCCCGGGCGACCAGGCCGCCGTCCCGAGGACTCCTCGGGACGGCCACCCCGTCCTCAGCCCGCCGACTCCGCCGCATGCGGGCTGAGGACGCCCGCCGTGACCAGGCCGATCAGCACGATGCCGAGCAGCACGCGGTAGTAGACGAACGGCATGAAGGACTTGGTGCTGATGAACTTCATGAACCACGCGATGACCGCGTACCCGGACGCGAACGCGATCACCGTCGCGAACGCCGTCGGCCCCCAGTCCACATGGCCGCCCTCCATCGCGTCCTTCAGTTCGAAGGTGCCGGAGGCGAGGACCGCGGGGATGGCGAGCAGGAACGAGTACCGGGCCGCGGCCTCGCGCTGGTAGCCCATGAACAGGCCGCCGCTGATGGTGGCGCCGGAGCGGGAGACACCGGGGATGAGGGCGCAGGCCTGGCAGAGGCCGAAGATCAGGCCGTCCTTCACGCCCAGGTTGTCCAGGGTCTTGCGCTGCTTGGGCGCGCGGTGGCGCCCGGCCTTCTCGTCGCGGGCCGCGAGCCGGTCGGCGATGCCGATCACGACGCCGACCACCACGAGCATGGTCGCGGTGACCCGCAGATCACGGAAGGGACCCTCGATCTGGTCCTTGAGCGTGACGCCGAGCACGCCGATCGGGATCGAGCCGACGATGACCAGCCAGCCCATCTGGGCGTCGTGGTCCTTGCGCATCGTCTTGTCGAACAGTGAGCGGGACCACGCCGAGAGGATGCGCCCGATGTCCTTGCGGAAGTAGATGAGCACCGCGGCCTCGGTGCCGATCTGGGTGATCGCCGTGAAGGCGGCGCCGGGATCCTCCCAGCCCGAGAAGGCGGCGGTCAGCCGCAGGTGCGCGCTGGAGGAGACGGGGAGGAACTCGGTCAGCCCCTGGACGAGTCCGAGGATGAGGGATTCAAACCAAGACATGAGGTTACGGAGTCCAAGTGCCGATCGGAGAGGGGGCGACGGACCCGGCGGGCCGCCGCACGAGGTGATCAAGTGGTGTGTCGAAGGGCAGCGTAGCGTCCCCCGGCGACAGGCCGGGCACAGGGGTTTCGAAGGGGACCGCGGAGGGGAGGCGCGCGTGGCAGCCGACCTGCGCGGATGTGTTGACCCACCGGTGGGCAGCCGCTTACGTTGCTGGCGCAGAGAAAGCGCTTGCTGCGCGCTCGGCGCCCGTCCTCCCCCTGTCAGGCGAGGCGTGACGGCCCGGGCGCCCGCCCGCTCGCTCGCTTGTACGGTCGTTCGTCGGAGGAGTGCTGATCACGCCCATGACCCCACCCGCATCCGCTCCGCTCGCCGGCCGCCGCATCCGTGCCGCCATCGTCGGCACCGGTGCCATCGCCCGCGGCTCGCACCTGCCCGCCCTCCAGCAGCTCGCGGCGGAGGGGGAGACCGAGGTCGTCGCGGCCGTCGACATCGACGCCGCCGCCGCCGAGGCCTTCTGCGCGGAAGGCGGGGTCCCGCACGCCTACACCGACCTGGACCGGATGCTCGCCGAGCAGCGCCCCGACCTGGTGACGATCTGCACCCCGCCGACCCTGCACCGCGAGCAGAGTGTGGCCGCGCTGCGGGCCGGCGCCTGGGTGTGGTGCGAGAAGCCCCCGGTGCCGACGCTCGCCGACTACGACGCCGTCCGGGCGGAGGAGGGGGCCGAGGGCGGCCCGTACTCCTCGATCGTCTTCCAGCACCGCTTCGGGTCCGGCTCCCGGCACGTACGGCGGCTGCTCGCCGAGGAGGCCCTCGGCCGGCCGCTGGTGGCGCACTGCCAGACGACCTGGTACCGCGACACCGCCTACTACGCCGTGCCCTGGCGCGGCCGCTGGCGGACCGAGGGCGGCGGGCCCGCCATGGGCCACGGCATCCACCAGATGGACCTGCTGCTGGACCTGCTCGGGCCCTGGAGCGAGGTCCGCGCCATGGCCGGCCGGCTCGTGCACGACGTGGAGACCGAGGACGTCTCCACCGCGCTGGTGCGCTTCGAGAACGGCGCCATGGCCACCATCGTGAACAGCGTCCTGAGCCCCGACGAGGTCAGCCGCATCCGGATCGACTGCGAACGCGCCACGGTCGAACTCACGCACCTCTACGGCCACTCCAACGCCAACTGGCGCATCACGCCGGCCCCGGACGTCCCCGCGGACCGGGCGGCCGACTGGCAGGACTTCGGACCGGACGTGCCCAGCTCGCACCTGGCGCAGCTGCGCGAGCTGGTCGCGAGCATGCGGGCGGGCGAACGGCCGCGCAGCAGCGGCGTCGACGGGCGCACCAGCCTGGAACTGGTCACCGCGCTGTACAAGTCGGCGTTCACCGACACCACGGTGCGGCGGGGCGGCATCGGCCCCGGCGACCCCTACTACACCGCCCTGCACGGCGGCGCCCCCGGCTGGGCGCCGGCCGCCGTCCCGGCCGCCGAGGAGGTGTCCGCGTGACCGGTCTGCGTCTCGTCCACGCGCACGGCGACCGCGTCACGGTCGCCGACCCGGTCACCGGCGTCGAACTGCTGGCCTACGTCTACCGGCCGGAGGCCGCCTGGGAGGCGCCGAAGCCGTACATCCACCCCCTGCGCACCCTCGCGGGCGACGTCGTCACCGACTACCGGCCCAACGACCACCGCTGGCACAAGGGCCTGTCGCTGACCGCCTCCCACCTCTCGGGCGCGAACCTGTGGGGCGGCAACAGCTACGTCCACGGCGAGGGCTACCTCGAACTCCCCGAGCGGGTCGGCTCGATGGCGCACGCCGGCTTCGACGAGCTGGTCTGCGAGGGCGACCGGGCCGTCATCGCCGAGCGCCTGACCTGGCACCCGTACGGAGGCGAGCTGTGGGCCGGGGAGACACGCCGGATCGAGGTGCACGACGTCGACCGGGATGCCGGGGCCTGGGCGCTGACCTGGACCAGCGCCATCACCAACCGCCGTGACGAGCCGCTGCGGTTCGGCAGCCCGACCACCGCCGGACGCGAGGCGGCCGGCTACACGGGCCTGTTCTGGCGCGGCCCGCGCGCCTTCCGGGACGGCCGTGTCCTCGGCCCCGAGGGGGAGGGACCGGAGCTGATGGGCACCCAGAGCCCCTGGCTCGCCCTCTCCGGCGAGCACGACGGCACCGACGGCCACGCCACGGTCGTCTTCGCCCACGCCCCGGAGAACGACCACTCCGGCACCCGGGGCGCCCACCCCGCCCACTGGTTCGTGCGCAACGAGCCCTTCGCCGGCATCGCCCCCTCCTGGGCGTACCACGACGAGCTGGAGCTGGCCCCCGGCGACACCCTCACCCGCCGCTACCGCGTCGTCGTGGCCGACGGGGCCTGGGAGCGGGAGGACATCGCCGAGTACCTGCGGGCCCACCCGTGGTGAGCACGCATCCGGGCCTGCCCGGCGGCGTCGGCCTCTCCCGCCTGTGCGTCTACGACTGGCCCGCCGCCGACGGCCTGCGCGGCGGAACGCCCCATCTGCACCTGGCCTGTTCGGAGGGGTACGTCGTCACCGGCGGGCGGGGCGCGGTGCAGACGCTCACCTCCTCCGGGTACGAGGTCACCCCCCTCACGCCCGGCACGGTCGCCTGGTTCACCCCGGGCACCGTCCACCGGCTGGTCAACGAAGGGGACCTGCGCATCACCGTCCTGATGCAGAACGGCGGACTGCCGGAGGCGGGCGACGCCGTCCTCACCCTGCCGCCGCGGTACCTGACCGACCCGGAGACCTACGCCGCCGCCACCGCCGTCCCGGCCGACGCGCCGGAGGCGGAGCGCGAGCGCCTCACCCGCGCCCGCCGCGACCTCGCCCTGGAGGGCTACCGCGCCCTGCGCGAGGCGGACGGCCCCGAGGCCCTGGCCGCCTTCCACCGGGCCGCCGCGGCCCTCGTGCGGCCCCGCCTCGCCGAGTGGCGCGAGCGCTGGCTGCGTGGCGCCCGGGCGGCCGCGGAGGCGACGGGGGAGCAGCTCGACCGGCTGGCGGCCGGCGACGTCTCCCACCTCGCCGCCGCCCTCGTAGGGTCCGAACAGCCTGTGGAGCAGGGAAGGTTCGGGATGTGCGGACGGCTGGACGTGTACCCGCCGCCGCGGCCGTGAGGCGGGCCGTGACCACGGCCCGCCCCGGGAGCGGAGCGGAGCTGAGCTGATTCCTCAGCGCTCCCTCGTCTCACGGGACACTCCCCGGCGGGGTCCCGGGCCGGGTCCCTGGCCGGCCTCCCGGCCGGGCGGGGACGCCCCTTGGAGGAACGCCCGGTAGGCGTCCGCGGCGTCCTCCTCCACGACCGGTCCCCCCGGCCCGTACCGTGTGTCGCTCCGGTCGCGTTTCGGGCCGGAGATCCAGAAGTCCTCACCGGTCTCGACGTCGCGGAAGTTCGCGTCGAACAGGCCGAGACCCGTCCCGCGCCGCAGTGTCCGTCCTCGGAAGTACGCCGTCCTCCAGGTCCTGGAGAAGTCCACCCACCCGATCCACGAGGGTCCGCGGTCGATGTCGTAGCCCGTTTTGAGGTGCACGAACATGAGTCTGCGAGGCATGCTCCCAGCTTGGCCGATCGGGCTGCCGGGGCCAACCGGGTCGGACGTCACCGCCGTCGCAGGTGGTGGCGTTTGCGCCATGCCACGACCGTGCCGGCCAGCGCGGGCAGGGTGATGCCGGCCAGGGCGATCAGGAACCCCGGCGACGTGGGGGAGGAGGCGCTGGCACCGGCGACCACGTAGGCCGCCGTGTTCGGGACCGAGCCGAGCGCGGTCGCGGCCAGGAACGGCAGCCAGCCCATCCGGGACACGGCGGCGCAGTAGTTCGCGGCCCAGAACGGCACCCCCGGGAACAGCCGGGCCGCCAGCATCGAGCGCAGCCCGTGCCGGCTCAACTGGCCGTCCGCCGCCCGCAGGAGCCGCCCCCGCAGCAGCGGCCGCAGGGCGTCCTGCCCGAGGAGCCGGCCGAGCCCGAAGGCGATCCCGGCGCCCAGCACGGTGCCCCCCAGGGCCGCGCCGAGCCCGAGCTGCCAGCCGAACAGCGCGCCCGCGGCCAGGTTCAGCAGCGGCCGCGGCACGAACGCCACCGTGCACAGCCCGTACGCGACCGCGAACACGAGCGCCGCCGTGGCGCCGCCCAGCTGGGGCGGCCAGCCGTCCGCGAGCAGTTTCTGCGGCTCGAAGAGCAGCACGCTCGACGCGGCCGCCGCGAGCAGCGCGACCAGTAGGGAGAAACGGGACCACGGCGACAGCAGCACTCTCGTGCAGCGCGCGCCGACACCGGCGGGCCCGGGCCCGGGCGGCGGTGGGAGCAGGACGGGTACGGGGGCGGGGAGGAGGAGCTCCGTGGCGGCGGCCCGGGGAGAGGCCGTGGCGGTGCCCCCAGAGCGGGTGGTGGCATCGAGCATCCGGCGACACTAACCGACGGATGCGTGTGATCGCCGTATGGAGCGTCCCAGCGCCGTCACAGGTACGGGAACGGACGGTGTCGTGGAGGGCCCGTCGGCCGGCGTCCGTCGGCCGGCGTCCGGTGTCCGGCGTGCGGTGTCCGGCGTGCGGTGTCCGGCGTCCGCGCCGACGCCGTCCGGAGGCGCCGGCCCGGAGAAAACCGTTCGACACCGGTCGGACCGTCGGCGAGGATCGACCCCATGTTCCGGTACGCCTTCGTCCTCGCAGCATCCGCCGTCGCGGATGCCCCGAAGGCTGCCGTCCCCGTTCTCACGGCCGCAGTCGACGGAGCCCGAAGCTGACCCTCTCCGGATCGTCCGGCGGACCCCGCAGGGGGAGGGTCGGAAGGTTCCCAGGGGTCCCCGTCCCGGCCGGCGTCCTCGCCGCCGCCGGGGCCGTCACGCAGCACCCTTCCTGAGAGCTTCGAGGTACCGCCATGCCCAAGACGGCCTACGTGCGCACCAAACCGCACCTGAACATCGGCACCATGGGACACGTCGACCACGGCAAGACCACGCTGACCGCCGCGATCACCAAGGTCCTCGCCGAGCGCGGCGCCGGAACCTTCGTGCCGTTCGACCGCATCGACCGCGCCCCCGAGGAGGCGGCGCGCGGCATCACCATCAACATCGCGCACGTCGAGTACGAGACCGACACCCGGCACTACGCGCACGTCGACATGCCGGGCCACGCCGACTACGTCAAGAACATGGTCACCGGCGCCGCGCAGCTCGACGGGGCGATCCTCGTCGTCTCCGCGCTCGACGGGATCATGCCGCAGACCGCCGAACACGTCCTGCTCGCCCGGCAGGTGGGCGTCGACCACATCGTCGTCGCCCTCAACAAGGCCGACGCGGGGGACGAGGAGCTGTCCGACCTCGTGGAGCTGGAGGTCCGCGACCTGCTCTCCGCGCACGGCTACGGCGGTGACTCCGCGCCCGTCGTCCGGGTCTCGGGGCTGAAGGCCCTGGAGGGCGACCCGCGGTGGACGGCGTCCATCGACGCGCTGCTCGACGCGGTCGACACGTACGTGCCGATGCCCGAGCGGTACGTGGACGCGCCGTTCCTGCTGCCCGTGGAGAACGTGCTCACCATCACCGGCCGGGGCACCGTCGTCACCGGCGCGGTCGAGCGGGGCACGGTACGCGTCGGCGACCGGGTCGAGGTGCTCGGCGCCGGCCTGGACACCGTGGTGACCGGTGTGGAGACCTTCGGCAAGCCGATGGAGGAGGCCCAGGCCGGGGACAACGTGGCCCTGCTGCTGCGGGGCGTGCCACGGGACGCCGTCCGGCGGGGGCACGTGGTCGCGGCGCCGGGGAGCGTGGTGCCCCGGCGGCGGTTCACCGCCCAGGTGTACGTGCTGTCGGCGGGGGAGGGCGGCCGTTCGACGCCGGTCGCCTCCGGGTACCGGCCGCAGTTCTACATCCGCACGGCGGACGTGGTCGGTGACATCGACCTCGGCGAGGCGGCCGTGGCGCGGCCCGGGGAGACGGTCACCATGACCGTCGAACTGGGGCGCGAGGTCCCGCTGGAGGCGGGACTGGGTTTCGCCATCCGTGAGGGCGGGCGGACCGTGGGCGCCGGGACCGTGACCGCCGTCGTGTGAGGAGGGGAAGGGGGAAGGGCTCGAAGGGGGAGGGCTCGAAGGGCCGAAGGCCTGACGGGCTCAGGCCCTGACGAGCTCAGGGGCGCGGACCGGACGGGAAACCGGTCCGTGCCCCGCCCGGGCGCGGGTCCGCGGTCCCCCTGTGTGCCAGGCCACGGTCCCCTGAGCGCCGGTCCATGGTCCCCCGGGTGCCGGGCCGCGGTCCCCCTGGCCCCTCCGGGGTGTCCCGGCGCGGGCACAATGACAGGGTGAGCGAAGCCATACCCGTCACCCGAGCCGTCGACCACGGCACCGCCAAGCTGATGCCGGACGTCGACCGGGCGCGGGCATGGCTGCTGACGGTCGACGGTGCGCCGCAGTCGTACGTCGACCTGGACGAGCCGACGCACCTGGAGTTCGAGTACGCGCGGCGGCTCGGGCACGTCCTGGACACCGTCGCCGAGCCGGGGCGGCCCCTGGACGTGCTGCACCTCGGGGGCGGGGCGCTCACCCTGCCCCGGTACGTCGCCGCGACCCGGCCGGGCTCCCGGCAGGACGTCGTCGAGGCCGACCGCGGCCTGCTGGAGATGGTGGCCGACCACCTGCCCGTCCCGGCCGGCAGCGGCATCACCCTGCACGCGGCCGACGCCCGGACCTGGCTGGAGGCGGCCCCGGCCGGCTCCGCCGACGTGGTCGTCGCCGACGTCTTCGGCGGCTCCCGCGTCCCCGCCCACCTGACGTCCCTCGCCTACGCCCACGAGGCCGGCCGCGTCCTGCGCGCCGACGGCGTCTACCTGGCGAACCTCGCGGACGCGGCGCCGTTCGCCTTCCTGCGCTCCCAACTCGCCACCTTCGCGGCCGTCTTCGAGGAACTCGCCCTCATCGCCGAGCCGGCGGTGCTGCGCGGCCGCCGTTTCGGCAACGCGGTCCTCGTCGCCGCCCAGCACCCCCTCGACGTCACCGCCCTGGCCCGCCTCACCGCCTCCGACGCCTTCCCGGCCCGCGTCGAACACGGGCCCGGCCTGCGGGGCTTCGTCGGCGACGCCGTACCCGTGCGGGACGAGGCGGCGATCCCGTCGCCGGAGCCGCCCGGCGGGGCGTTCAGTATCGGCTGACCACCGGCCGCCGGCCGCGCGTGTGTTCCGCGCACACCGGGCGGCCGGGACGCGCGGTGTTCCGACGCCCTCGCCGGAAAAGGGCCCGACGGCCGACGCCCGGGGCTTCAGCCACTGCCGGGCCCCGCCTCCGCCGCCCCGGCCGTCCCCTCGTACGCCCCGTGTGGGTCCTGGTCCGCTCGGTGCGGGTTCTCGTCCGCCCGGCGCGGGTCGTCCCTCTCGGCCGTGTCGTCACCGTCCGGCTCGCCCCGGCCCACGGGCCGGGTACGGCGGGTCAGACGGCGTACCTCGGGCACGCACAGCACCGCCGCCGTGACGACGACGACCAGCGTGGCGCAGCCCCACAGGGCGGCCGTGCGGCCGAACGCGGACTCCGCGGGGCCCGCCAGGGCCGTGGCGAGGGGGACCAGCGCTACCGACCCGAACCAGTCGTAGGCCGAGATCCGGGAGAGTTTCTCCTCGGGGATCTCCTGGTGCAGCGCGGTCATCCAGGAGACGCCGAAGACCTCCAGGGTGACCCCCGTCAGGAACATCACCGCGCACAGGACGCCCACCGGGACGGGGACGGCGAGGGCCGCGGACGGCAGCGCCAGGGGGAAGACGCACAGGGTGCCGGCGAGGAGCAGCCGGCGGGGTCTCCAGCGGGTCATCAGCACGGCACCGGCCACCGTGCCGGCCCCGAAGAAGCCCAGGGCGAGGCCCCAGGGGCCCGCCCCGCCCAGATGGTCCCGGGCGACGAGAGGGCCGTAGACCGCGTCGGCGGCGCCGACGACCGCGTTCGCGATCGAGAACTGGAGGACGATGCCCCACAGCCACGGCCGGCCGCTGAACTCCCGCCAGCCCTCCCGGAGATCGGCCAGCACGCCACCGCCCCGGCCGCGCTCCGGCAGATGTCCGACGTCGAGGAACGCACGCAGCGTCCCGGCGAGCGCGAACGCGGCGGCGTCCGCCGCGAGCACCCAGCCCGGTCCCACCACGGCGACCATCGCACCGCCGAGGGCCGCACCGGCGAACACCGCGCCCTGCATCGCCATCCGGAACAGCGCGAACGCCCGGCCGGCCTGCTCGCCCTCGACGCACGACAGCAGCATGCCCTCGGCGGCGGGGCTGAAGAACGCCTGACCGGTGCCGCCCAGCGCGGTCAGCAGCATCATCTGCCACAACCGGGGCTCGCCGGTGAGCACGAGCACGGCGAACACGGCCTGCGAGAGGCAGTTGAGGGCGTTGGCCGCGACCATCACCCGGTGCCGCGGAAGCCGGTCGGCGACCGCGCCGCCGATCAGCAGGAACAGCACCAGGGGCAGGGTGCGGGCCGCGGCCACCAGGCCCACGTCGCCGCCGTCGCCCCCCGTCTCGATGACGGCGAACGCGGCGGCGATGAGGGCGCCGTGGCTGCCGAGGCCCGTGACGAACGCGGAGGCGGTCAGCAGTCTGTAGTTGCGGCCCGCCCAGGCGGGTCCGCGCAGGCGGGAGCGGAGGTCGGCGGCGGCAGAGGTCACCGGCCGACTATCGCCGCCCGGCCACCGATCTGCCAAACCGTTTCACCTGCTGTGAGGCCCGGCCTGACCTGCCGTGGACCGGCCCGACGTGCCGCCCGGCCCGATCTGCCGTGTACCGCCGCCTCCGGCGGCCGTCGGCCCTCCGTCGGCCCCCCGTCATCCCTCCGTCGGCTCGCCGTGCAGCCGTACCGTGCTGAGGATCTTCATGATCGTCGCGTCCGGCAGTTCGTCCTTCACGCCCTTGGCCGTGTACAGGTTCCAGGAGACGTAGTCGCCCTTGGAGTTCTTGAAGCCGAACGTGATCGCCTTGCCGTCGGAGGCGCACTTGCCCGTCTGGGGCGTGTTCGTCGACCGGGCCCATCCGTAACTGCCCTGGATGCCCGAGGCGGTGGTGTACGCGGTGGCCTTCTCGTCGAACGTGAGGCTCTTCTTGTCCGGCTGGGTGTAGCCGCCGAACACCCACCAGGCGGGCGTGTTGATCGCGATCTCGTCGGTGTTCTTGGCGCCTTCGGCGCCCTTGGTGCCGGCGATGGCGAGCGCGGTGTCGTCGGTCGTGCCGTCCTTGTCGTCGTCCTCCGTGCACCACTTGGACTTGTACTCGACGGTGCCCGACTGGATGATCGAGTCGTAGCCGTCGGGCTGTTCCTCGTCCTCCCACTCGAAGCCCTGACTGAGGGTCGGCGACTGGACCTCCCAGTCCGCCGGCACGTCGAAGGCGACCCCGCGCTTGGGGTTCACGACGACCTTCCAGCCCGCGACGGTCGGTTCGAGCGTCTCGGTGCCGCGCGGGTTGTCGTCCGTGCCGGCCGACGACGAGGCGGAGCCGCTCGGATCCGCGGACACGGTGGGGGTCGTGCTGCTCTTGCCGGTACCGCCCTCGGCCTGCTCCCCGTCCTCGGCGCCGAGCACCAGGGCGCCGGTGACACCGGCGGCCACGACGACGGCCGTGGCCGCCACGATCGCGATGAGCTTCGTCCGGTTGCCACCGCCCCCGCCGCCGGTCTGCGGAGGCCCCGCGGGCACGGGAGCACCCCACTGCGCCGTGGGCGCATAGGGGTTGGGCTGCTGGTAGCCGGCTTGCTGGTACGGATTGGGCTGCTGCTGGTATCCCGGCTGCTGGTACGGATTGTTCTGCGCCTGCGGGTTCTGCTCTCCCCCGGGCGGCTGCTGTCCTGGCCACATGGCCTGAAACCCTAGTGCCGTCCCGGACACGAATGGGTCACCACCCCTTGTCAGGGACGTACCGAATCGGCGGTCCGTATCGGCGGCCGGCCGCCCGGACCCGTGGACGGCCCGCGGCACGGCCCTGGTGGGTGGCGGCTACTCATGGGTAACCTCGTCGTCATGAGCGCAGACCAGATGTCCATCGGCGAGATGCTCGCCGCCACGGTGCCCATGGCCCGGACCCTGAACCTGGAGTTCCTCGAGACCGGGCCGGAGAAGGCCGTGGTGGCCCTGCCGGACCAGAGCGACTTCCACAACCACGTGGGCGGGCCGCACGCCGGGGCGATGTTCACGCTCGGCGAGTCCGCCAGCGGCGCGATCGTCCTCGCCGCGTTCGGCGACCAGCTCTCCCGCGCCGTGCCGCTCGCCGTCAGCGCCGAGATCGCGTACCGCAAGCTGGCGATGGGCGCCGTCACGGCGACCGCGACCCTCGGCCGCCCGGCCGCCGAGGTCGTCGCCGAGCTCGACGCCGGCGAGCGCCCCGAGTTCCCGGTACGGATCGAGATCCACCGGGGCGACGGGGCGGTCACCGGTGAGATGACCGTCGTGTGGACCCTGCGCCCCAACGGCTGAACGGAGACGCGGGGTCGGCCGCCTGCTGACGGGTGAGCCGACTCGGTCCGGCGGGCCGACCCCGTTCGTGGGGGCAGGGCCCCGGCCACGGCATCCGCCTCTGGTCGGGGCCCTGCCCGTCGTCACGCCGCCCGGCGCTCCGGCTCCGCCCGGTTCGCGTCGCGCTCGCCGGTGGTGTCCTCCAGCCCGGCCACGAACTCCTTCAGCCAGGCCACGAACTCCGGCCCGAGGTCGGGCCGGTCGCAGGCGAGCCGGACCACCGTGCGCAGGTAGTCGGCCTTGTCGCCGGTGTCGTAGCGGCGGCCGGAGAAGACCACGCCGTGCACCGTGCCCGTCACGGCCAGCTCCTGGAGGGCGTCGGTGAGCTGGATCTCGCCGCCGCGTCCGGGCGCGGTGCGCTCCAGGACGTCGAAGACGGCCGGGTCGAGGACGTAGCGTCCGATGACGGCGTACCGGCTCGGCGCGTCCTCGCGGGCCGGCTTCTCGACGAGACCGGTGACGCGTACGACGCCGTCCTCACCGGCGGGCTCGACGGCGGCGCAGCCGTAGAGGTGGACCTGCTCGGGCGGCACCTCCATCAGGGCCACCACGCTGCCGGCGTACCGGTCGCGGATCTCCAGCATCCGGCTGAGCAGCGTCTCGCGCGGGTCGATGAGGTCGTCGCCGAGGAGGACCGCGAACGGCTGGTCGCCGACGTGGTGGCGGGCGCACAGCACCGCGTGGCCGAGGCCCAGCGGATCGCCCTGCCGGATGTGGTGGATGTCGGCCAGGCGCGCCGGGTCGCGGACCGCGTCCAGTCGTACGGTGTCGCCCTTGGCCGCCAGGGCCTGCTCCAGCTCGAAGGCGTGGTCGAAGTGGTCCTCGATGGCCCGCTTGTGGCGGCCGGTGACCATCAGGACGTCGTCCAGGCCGGCCGCGGCGGCCTCCTCCACGACGTACTGGATGGCCGGCTTGTCGACGACCGGAAGCATCTCCTTCGGGGTCGCCTTCGTCGCGGGCAGGAAGCGGGTGCCCAGTCCGGCTGCCGGGACGACCGCCTTGCGGACGCCGGGTGCGGGCGGGGCGACGGAGGGGGAGTGAGGGGCGCTCATGGTGATCATGCTGGCTCACAGGTTTGGGAGTATCCCGGGAGTCACCCAAGAGGTTGCTGTGCGACGGACACCCCGGTGAACCCCCGCCCACGCGGGCGTGGCCCGGAGGTGGACGGACGGGGAACCGGGCCGGCGGTCCCGGGCGAGCCGGTAGGCTTCCTGCCGTGCGCCCGCTCGCGGCGCACCGGTCGTACCGGTCGTACCGCTCGCACCGCGAGGAACCGGAAGGGCCCGTACGACCCGAAGAGCCGTCATCAGCAGATTCGGCACAGCCCAGCGGGAGGAATCGGCCATGCATGTCCAGGAGTGGCTCGAGGCCGTACCCCCGGTCGCCATCTACGCGCTGGTGAGTCTGGTCATCGGCCTGGAGAGCCTGGGCATCCCGCTGCCGGGCGAGATCATCCTCGTCTCCTCGGCCCTGCTCGCCTCCCAGCACGGCGAGATCGACCCCTTCGTCCTCGGTGCCTGCGCCACCGCCGGCGCCGTGATCGGCGACTCCATCGGCTACGCCATCGGCCGCAAGGGCGGACGCCCGCTGCTTGCCTGGCTCGGCGGGAAGTTCCCCCGGCACTTCAGCGAGGGGCACGTCGCCACGGCGGAGCGGTCCTTCGAGAAGTGGGGCATGTGGGCCGTCTTCTTCGGCCGTTTCATCGCCCTGCTGCGCATCTTCGCGGGCCCGCTCGCGGGCGTCCTGCACATGCCGTACTGGAAGTTCCTCATCGCCAACGTCCTCGGCGGGATCGTCTGGGCGGGCGGTACGACGGCCGTCATCTACTACGTGGGTGTCGTCGCGGAGTCCTGGCTGAAGAGGTTCTCCTGGCTGGGACTGGTGGTGGCCGTGCTCATCGGCCTGACGTCCATGCTGGTGATCAAGCGCAAGGCCCGCACGATGCAGGCGCAGGACGCCGCGCGGGAGGACGGGGCCGAGGCGGAGGCCGTGGCGGCCGCGGAGTAGTCCGGGCGGGACCGGGCCGGGCAGGGTGCGCCGCGACCTGCCCGCCGCGGGCACCCCCTACCGGTGGATCTCGCCGTGGGCCTTGGCCAGGTCCGCGTACAGGGTGCCGTTCAGCGTGACGCCCTGGCGCTCCTCCTCCGTCAGCTCCCGCTTGACCTTCGCCGGCACCCCCGCGACCAGCGAGCCCGGCGGCACCTCCATCCCCTGCGGCACCAGCGCCTGCGCGGCGACGAGCGAGCCCTCCCCGATCACCGCGCCGTTCAGCACGGTCGCCCCCATCCCGATCAGGCAGTCGTCGCCCACGGTCGCACCGTGCACGACCGCGTTGTGCCCGACGGAGACCCGCTCGCCGATGGTGACGGGGAAACCGGGGTCGGCGTGCAGGGTGCAGTTGTCCTGGATGTTGCTCCGCGCTCCGACGGAGATCCGCTCGACGTCGCCGCGGACCACCGCGCCGTACCAGACGCTGGCGCCCGCCCCCAGCGTCACGTCCCCGATCACCGAGGACGTGGGGGCCACGAAGGCCTCCTCGTGGACCGATGGCTGCCTGCCGCCGATGCCCGTGATCAGCGCCTTGTGCGTCATCAACCGTCTCCTCTTCGTCCGCTCCTCGTCCGCGGTACACCGGCACCGTACGCCACCCCGTGGGGTGAAGATCACAGGGTTGCAACGTCCTGGGGTCCGCGCGGGCTGAGTACCGTGTGCGGGTGCCGAAGAGCAAGAACACGTTCTCATCCTGGCGGCGCCGCCTCGCGCAGCGCGCCGTCCACGCGGGCTGGGCCTGGGTGCAGCGGACCGGCTCGGTCACCGCCGAGCACCCCGGCCGCCTCCGCTTCGGCTCGATCGGCACCGGCACCCGGCTCGCGTTCCCGCTCGGCACGGTCTTCGGGGAGCCGTGGATCCACCTCGGCGCGCACTGCATCGTCGGCGAGCAGGTCACGCTGACCGCGGGCCTGATGCCCGACCTGGACCTCGGGCCCGATCCGATCCTGCGCGTCGGAGACGGCGTCGTCCTGGGCCGCGGCAGCCACGTCATCGCCGACACCACGGTCACCATCGGCAGCGACTGCTACTTCGGGCCGTACGTCTACGTCACCTCCACCAACCACTCCTACGACGACCCGCACGAGCCCATCGGCAGGCAGTGGCCGCGGATGGAGCCCGTGGAGATCGGGCCGGGGTGCTGGATCGGCACGGGGGCCGTGATCCTGCCCGGGGCGCGGATCGGGCGGAACGTCGTGGTCGCGGCCGGGGCGGTGGTGCGCGGGACCGTGCCCGACCACGCCGTGGTCGCGGGGGCGCCCGCCCGCGTCGTACGGCGCTGGACGCCCGCCGAGGGCTGGCAGCCGCCGTTGCGGACCCCGGCGCCCGTGCCGATCCCCGACGGGGTCACCCCGCAGCAGCTCGTCGCGCTGTCGGGGCTGGACGAGGAGGCGGCGGAGCGGCTGGCCCGGCTGGAGCCCGAGGCCTGACCCGCGCCGGCGGTCCGCCGCCGGGGCCGGCCGGCCCCCGGAAGGCTCGTGGCCGGGGCGCAGAGCGCCGGCACGGGAGGCTCGCAGTACAGTTCGGTGCACGATCGGGTGCACGTGAACGACGTTTGAACGAAGTGGACGGAACGTGTCGGACCTCGACCTGCTGACCCAGTCCCTGGCGCGCAACGTCCGGCACTGGCGCGCGGTGCGCGGCTTCACCCTGGACGTGCTGGCCGCCCGGGCCGGCGTCAGCCGGGGGATGCTCATCCAGGTCGAGCAGGCCCGCACCAACCCCAGTCTCGGCACGGTCGTCAAGATCGGTGACGCGCTCGGCGTCAGCATCACCACCCTGCTCGACTACCAGCGGGGCCCCAAGGTCCGTGTCGTCCCGGCCGACCAGGTGGTCCGGCTGTGGCACACCGAGGCCGGCAGCTACAGCCGGCTGCTCGCGGGCACGGAGGCGCCCGGCCCGCTGGAGATGTGGAACTGGCGGCTGATGCCGGGCGAGAGCAGCGGCTCCGACCCGCACCCGGCCGGCACGGTCGAGATCGCCCACGTCACGGCCGGTGAACTGAGCCTCACCGTCGAGGGAACGGAGTACCGTGTCCCGGCCGGCGCCAGCGTCACCTTCGAGGCCGACGCGGCCCACACCTACGCCAACCACGGGGAGGTGCCGACGGAGATGGTGCTGACGGTGTCGGTGCCGCCCGTGCGCTGAGACGGGCGTCCGCCGAACCCTGAGACGGGCGTCCGCCGGCCGCGAGTCCGTCGGCCGCGCGTCCGCCGACCGTACGGTCCGGCCTGCCGTGTCCGGGGGTGAGACCCCGGCCGCGAGGTTCGTCCCCCCGGTGCGCCGGGACGGGCGTCCGCCCGCCCGTGGGGCTGCTGTTAGCGTGCGGCCATGGACGCACCCATCGGACACTTCGACGACGCCCGGCCCGCCCCCGACTGCCTCGACGAGCTGACCCGCCCGGTCGCCGACGCCGTACGCCACTGGGGCGGCAGCGTCCCCGCCGACCAGATCCTCTACGTCGACACCGACCCGCGGTGGGCCGACACCGCCGTCTTCGTAACGCACTACGGGCAGGAACTGCTGGAGCGGTCGGCGAACTGCGTGGTGGTCGCGGGCCGGCGCGGCGGCGACACCACGCTCGCCGCGTGCGTCGTCCTCTCCACCACCCGCGTCGACGTCAACGGCGTCGTACGCCGTCAACTCGGCGCCCGCAAAGCCTCCTTCGCGTCGATGGACACGGCCACCGGGGAGACCGGCATGGAGTACGGCGGCATCACCCCCGTCGGGCTGCCCGAGACCTGGCCGGTACTGGTCGACTCGGCCGTCGTCGATCTGCCCTACGTCCTGGTGGGCAGCGGACGCCGGCGCGGGAAGCTGCTCGTGCCGGGCAAGGCGTTCGCCGGCCTGCCGGGAGCGGTGGTGCTGGACGGCCTCGGCACGGCCTGACCTCAGACCGTGGCGTGATGGGCGAGGGCCCGGTGCGGGTCGTCCTCGCCCGGCACCGGCGCCGGATCCGCGTGCACCAGCGCCGCCGTCAGCCGCGGTACGGCGTGCAGCAGGGCGTGTTCGGCGTCCACGGCGATCGCGTGCGCCGCACGGACCGTCGCCCCGCCGTCCACGACGACCGCGACCTCGGCCCGCAGCCGGTGCCCGATCCAGCGCAGCCGCAGCTCGCCCACCCCGCGCACGCCCTCGACCTCCCGCAGCGCCCGCTCGGCCCGGTCCACCAGCGCCGGGTCGACGGCGTCCATCACCCGCCGGAACACCTCCCGCGCGGCGTCCCGCAGCACCAGCACGATCGCCGCCGTGATCGCCAGCCCCACCACGGGGTCGGCCGCCCGCCACCCCAGCGCGGACCCGCCGGCGCCCAGCAGCACGGCCAGGGACGTGAAACCGTCGGTGCGCGCGTGCAGCCCGTCCGCGACCAGCGCCGCCGAGCCGATCGCGCGGCCGACGCGGATGCGGTAGCGGGCCACCCACTCGTTGCCCGCGAAGCCGACGAGCGCGGCCGCCGCCACCGCGGGCACGTGCTGCACGGGCCGCGGGTCCAGCAGCCGGTCGACGGCCGCCCATCCTGCGAAGGCCGCCGACGCGGCGATCGTCACCACGATCGCCAGTCCCGCCAGGTCCTCCGCCCGCCCGTAGCCGTAGGTGAAGCGGCGGGTGGCGGCCCGCCGTCCCAGCACGAACGCGATCCCGAGCGGTACGGCGGTCAGTGCGTCCGCCGCGTTGTGCACGGTGTCGCCCAGCAGCGCCACCGAGCCGGAGGCCACCACCACGACCGCCTGCGCCGCCGCCGTCACGCCGAGGACCGCCAGCGAGATCCACAGTGCGCGCATGCCCTGGGCCGAGGACTCCAGGGCACGGTCCAGCTTGTCGGCGGTCTCGTGGGAGTGGGGGGTCAGGAGGTGGGCGAGGCGGTGGCGCATACCTGAGCGGGGGTGACCGTGGTGGGGCTTTTTGCCGTGGCGGCCGCGGTGGTCGTGGTGGCTGTGGTCAATGTGGTGGTTGTGGTCACCGTGGTGCTCGTGGTGCTCGTGACCGTGGTCGTGCCGGTGCCGCTCGCTCACGTCGATCCCCTTTCCGGTGCGCCGCGGTGGACGCGCGTCCGCCCACTCCGCCATTATGTGCGTGTGAGCGCACGCATGCACCTGTCACCTGCGCACGATGCGCACCCGCGCAGTCCCGGCGAGGAGCAGTTCGCCCTCGCGGCCGAGCTGCTCGCCCTGCTCGGCGACCGTACGCGCCTGACCCTGCTGCACGCCCTGACCTCGGGCGAGGCGGACGTGACGACGCTGACGGAGGCGTGCGGGGCGGCCCGTCCGGCGGTGAGCCAGCATCTGGCACGGCTGCGGCTGGCGGGGCTCGTCAGCACCCGCAAGGAGGGCCGACGGGTGATCTACTCCCTGCGCGACGGCCATCTGCGCCGCCTGGTCGACGAGGCGCTGAGCGTGGCCGACCACCGGCTCGGCGATCAGCCGGTGCACGACTAGCCGGTGCGCGACCAGCCGGTGCGCGACCAGCCGGTGCGCGACCGGCCGGTGCGCGACCGGCCGAAACCGGGCTGACGGCCCGCGACCCGGCTGACGGCGCGGGGCCCGGTCAGTACCGCTCCGCCGCCCCCAGGTACTGCTCCGCGAACGCCGCCGCGGCGGTGGGCGAGGTGAACAGGCGGCGCAGCCGGGCGCGCGTGGTGCCCGCGCGGAACGGATCCCCCGTGGCGGAGCCGTGGTACACCTCGGACAGCCACTGCGAGAACTCCTGGTAGTCCCACACCCGCCGCAGGCACGCCTCCGAATAGCCCTCCAGACCCGACGCGTCACCGTCCCGCACCGCCGCGACCAGGGCGTCGCCGAGCAGGAAGGCGTCGTGCAGGGCGAGGTTCATGCCCTTGGCGGCGATGGGCGCCACCAGGTGGGCCGCGTCCCCGGCCAGGAACAGCCGCCCGTGCGCCATCGGCTCGACGACGTAGTCGTGCAGGTCGAGCACGCGCCTCTCGATCAGCCTGCCCTCGGTGAGCTCCGGCGCGCCGGCGGCCCCGAGGCGCTCGCGCAGCTCGGCCCAGACGCGTTCGTGGGACCAGTTCGCCGGGTCGTCGCCGGGCGGGCACTGGAGGTAATAGCGGGTCACCTCCGGGCTGCGGGTCATGTGACCGGCGAACCCGCGCGGATGGATGCCGAACAGCACGCAGTCGGACGACGGCGGCGCCTCCGCCAGCAGCGCCAGCCAGCCCGTGCCGTAGTCGTGCCGCGCGATCCGCGCCCGCTCCGGCACCAGCGCGGCCCGGCTGACCCCGCGCGCCCCGTCCGCGCCGACCACGACGTCACAGCGCAGCAGCCGCCGTTCCCCCGTCTCGGGGCAGAGGTACGACACCGACGGGGCGTCCGTGTCGAGGTCGTGCAGCGCGACCTCGCGCACCGAGAACCGGGCGTCCCCGCCGCGCACGTCCACGTACTCGCGCACGAGGTCCGTCACCAGCAGCGGCTGCGGATACACGAAGTGGTGGCGGCCCGTGAGCTCGCCGTAGGAGAAGCGGTACCGCTCGCCGCCGCAGCGGAACTCGCACGCGGTGTGCCGTTGGGCGCGCTCCAGCAGGTCGGCGGCCAGGCCGCGCCGCTGGAGCTCGCGCACCGCCCGCTCCTCCAGGACTCCGGCCCGTGGCCGGCGTTCGATGAAGGCGCGGGTCTCCGTCTCCAGGACCACGCAGTCGACGCGTGCGGCGCGCAGGATGTTGCCGACGGTCAGACCGGCGGGGCCGGCGCCCACGACGACGACCGGAGTCCGTTCCGGCGCGGGGGAGTCGGGGCGGGGGGAGGCGGTGGTCATCCGCACATTATGGGTGTCCCCTCGAACGACGTCAGGGGGCCGGAGCGGTCCACCGGTTCAGCCCAGGCGGGGGATCTCGATCGCCGGGCAACGGTCCATCACCATGTCCAGCCCCGCGGCGCGCGTGCGGTCGTAGGCGCCCTCGTCGACCACGCCGAGCTGGAACCAGACGGCCTTGGCGCCCTTAGCGACGGCCTCGTCCGCGACGGCCCCGGCGAGGTCGCTGTTGACGAAGACGTCGACGACGTCCACCTCGAACGGGATGTCCGCGAGCGAGGCGTACCCCCGCTCCCCGTGGACCGTCTCCGCCTTGGGGTGGACCGGCACGATCCGCTTGCCGAAGCGCTGGAGCACCCCGGCGACGCCGTACGCCGCCCGCCGGGAGTTGGTCGACAGGCCCACCACCGCCCAGGTGTCGCCGAGCTCGGTGAGGATCTTGCGGATCGTTGCCTCGTCGCCGTGCACCGGCGGCCTCCTTGACGGACGGGGACGTGTGGTGACCGGCTCAACACCGCACGGGCGGCCCTGATTCCGTGCCGTCGGACTGCGGACGGCCCGCCGGCCGCCTACGCTCGCCCCGTGCTGCGCATCATCGACGCCCGAACCGGCGAGTCCGTCGCCGCCGCCCCCGCCCGCCGGGGCCTGACCCGCGTCCAGGTCTACGCGCCCGGGTACGGCCCCGGCGCGCTCCGGGTCCTCCTGGTCGCCGACCTCCTCGTCCGTGCCCTGGAGCTCGGCGGCACGCCCGTCCTGGCCCTGCTCACCGGCGCCGGGGACCGGCGGGAACTGCGGACGGCCGGGACGGCCCTGGGGATCCGGCCCTTCGAGGAGGGGCGGGACCTCGCGGCCGGGACCGGTGCGGCCCGCGCCCTGCACGTGGTCGCGGAGGACGACGAGACGCCCGACGGCGTCCGGATCGCCGTGGCCCCCGTCCGGCCCGCCCCCGCCGACGTGCTGCGGCTGGATCTGCTCGGGCCGTCCGGCGCAGGGCCGTCCGGCGACCCGTCTGTCGCCGGGCCGTCCGCCGTCGGACCGTCGGGCGACCCGTCCCTCGCCGGGCCGCCCGGCGTCGGGCCGTCCGGTCCCGCTGGGCGGCACGGTGACGACGGCCGTCCGGGGACCGACCCCGCCGCCCTGCGTCTCGCCCTGCTGTCGCACCACCACCGCCGGCCCGCCCCGCTCGACGCCGACGCGCTGCACGCCGCCCAGGACACCCTCGCGCGCTGGCGGCGCGCCGTCGCCGACTGGGCGCGGCAGCCCTCACGGCCGGTCCCCGACGAGGTGCGCGGACGGCTCCGCGCCGCCTGGGAGGACGACCTGGACGTGCCGGAGGTGCTGCGCGTGCTGCGGACGGTGGAACAGGCCGGGACGGACCTCCCGCCCGGCGCCCGCTTCGAGACGTACGCCTACGCCGACCGTCTCCTCGGCCTCGACCTCACCCGCGACCTGGGAGCTCCGGCGTGAACGCCGGCACCGGCGCGGGTGCCGGACCCGGGGCCGCCGCCGTGCCGCCGCGGCGGCTGGTGGTGCTGCGGCACGCCAAGTCGGCGTGGCCGGAGGGCGTCGCCGACCACGAGCGGCCGCTGGGCGCGCGCGGCCGCCGGGACGCGCCCGCCGCGGGGCGGGCGCTCGCACAGGGCGGCTGGGTGCCCGACCTCGCGCTGTGCTCCACCGCCGTGCGCGCCCGGCTGACCTGGGAGCTGGCCGGCGCCGAGTGGGGCGGCCGGCCGCCCGTCCGGTACGAGCCCCGGCTGTACGCGGCCGACCGGCACGACCTGCTGGCGGTCGTCCGGGAGACGCCGGCCGACGTCGGGACGCTGCTGCTGGTCGGACACAACCCCGGCCTTCAGGAACTGGTCCTCGCCCTGGCCGGGGTCGGGCCCGACGACACCCTGGAGCGGGTGCGGGTGAAGTTCCCCACGTCGGCGATCGCGGTACTGGACTGGTCCGGGCCCGGCTGGGCGGACCTGGCTCCGGGCCGGGCCCGACTGACGGCGACGGCCGTCCCCAGAGGCACCCGCTGACCCGGTCCACGGCCCGCTCGGCCGGCGCTCCGGACGCTCCGGCGGTGTCCCGGGCGGCGGTGTGCCCCGAGTCACCAGGGCGGCTCGCCCGGCCGCTTCGGCGCCGGCCCGGTCCGGGGTCCCGGTCCGCGGCCCGCTGGGCCGGCGCTCCGGACGCTCCGGCGGTGTCCCGGGCGGCAGTGTGCCCTGTGCCACCAGGGCGGCCGGCCCGGCCGCTTCGGCGCCGGCCCGGTCCGGGGTCCCGGTCCGCGGCCCGCTGGGCCGGTGCTTCGGACGCTCCGGCGGCGGTGTCCCGGGCGGCGGTGTGCCCCGTGTCACCGCATAGGCTGGCCGGATGCAGGACGAGTACCGCACGGTCGCCCACGCGGGCGTGCACGAGACCGAGGTCAACCGTTCCCGCTTCCTGTGCGCCCTGGCACCGGCGGCCACCGAGCGGGAGGCCCAGGACTTCGTCGCGGCCGTCCGCAAGGAGCACGCCGACGCCACCCACAACTGCTGGGCCTACGTCATCGGCGCCGACGCCGCCGTCCAGCGGGCCAGTGACGACGGCGAACCCGGCGGCACCGCGGGCGTGCCGATGCTCCAGATGCTGCTGCGCCGTGACATGCGTTACGTCGTGGCGGTCGTCACCCGCTACTACGGGGGCGTGAAGCTCGGCGCCGGCGGACTGATCCGCGCCTACGGCGGCGCGGTCGGCGAGGCCCTCGACGCCCTCGGCACGATCACCCGCCGCCGCTTCCGCCTGGCGACGGTGACGGTGGACCACCAGCGGGCCGGAAAGGTGCAGAACGACCTGCGCGCCACCGGCCGCGAGGTCCGGGACGTGCGCTACGGGGAGGCGGTCGCGATCGAGATCGGGCTGCCGGACGCCGACGTGGACGCCGTCCGCGCATGGCTCGCGGACGTCACGGCGGGCACGGCCGGCTTCGAGGTGGGCGGGGAGGCGTACGGGGACGCGTGAGGCGGCGGTCACCCCGCTCGCGCAAGTCAAATGTCCGTAACGTCCGTTTGTGGCGCTCGGTGTGACGGGGTGCTGCGCGAGTGACCGGCCGTGATGTCGGACCCGGCCGTTAGTCTCGGAGCCCATGAGGCTCCTGCACACTTCCGACTGGCATCTCGGCCGGGCGTTCCACCGGGTGAACATGCTCGGCGCCCAGGCCGAGTTCGTCGCCCACCTCGTCGCCACCGTGCGGGAGCGCGAGGTGGACGCGGTGGTCGTCTCGGGAGACGTGTACGACCGGGCGGTGCCGCCGCTCGCCGCCGTGGAGCTGTTCGACGACGCCCTGCACCGGCTCGCCGCGCTGGGCGTGCCGACCGTCATGATCTCCGGCAACCACGACTCCGCGCGGCGCCTCGGCGTGGGCGCCGGACTGATCGGGCGCGCGGGCGTCCACCTGCGCACCGACCCCGCGGCGGCGGGCACCCCGGTGGTGCTCACCGACGCGCACGGCGACATCGCCTTCTACGGGCTGCCCTACCTGGAACCGGCCCTGGTGAAGGACGAGTTCGGCGTGGAGCGGGCGGGCCACGAGACGGTGCTCGCCGCCGCCATGGACCGGGTCCGCGCCGACCTCGCCGGCCGCGCGCGCGGAACGCGCTCCGTCGTCCTCGCCCACGCCTTCGTCACCGGCGGGGAACCCAGCGACAGCGAGCGGGACATCACCGTCGGCGGCGTCGCGTCCGTGCCCGCCGGCGTCTTCGACGGCGTCGACTACGTGGCGCTCGGGCACCTGCACGGCTGCCAGACCATCACCGGGCGCGTGCGCTACTCCGGCTCGCCGCTGCCGTACTCCTTCTCCGAGGCCGGGCACCGCAAGACGATGTGGCTCGTCGACCTCGGAGCCGACGGCTCGGTCGACGCCGAGCGGATCGACTGCCCGGTGCCGCGCGCGCTGGCCCGCCTCAGGGGCACGCTGGAGGAACTGCTCGCCGACCCCGCGCTGGCCCGGCACGAGGAGGCCTGGGTGGAGGCGACGCTCACCGACGCCGTCCGCCCGGCCGAACCCATGGCCCGGCTCACCGAGCGCTTCCCGCACACCCTCAGCCTCGTCTTCGCCCCCGACCGCGCACCGGACGGCCCCGGCGTCTCGTACGCCCGGCGTCTCGCCGGCCGCAGCGACCAGCAGGTCGCCGAGGACTTCGTCGCCCATGTGCGCGGGGCGGGCCCGGACGGACGCGAGCGGGCCGTCCTGCGCGACGCCTTCGACGCCGTCCGCGCCGACGACGCCGTCCGGGAGGTCGCCCGATGAGGCTGCACCGGCTCGGCCTCACCGCCTTCGGCCCCTTCGGCGGCTCCCAGAGCGTCGACTTCGACGAGCTGTCCGCCGCCGGCCTCTTCCTGCTGCACGGACCGACGGGCGCCGGCAAGACGTCCGTCCTGGACGCCGTCTGCTACGCGCTGTACGGCTCCGTCCCGGGCGCCCGGCAGAGCGCCCAGGGCCTGACCCTGCGCTCCGACCACGCCGCCCCCGGCACCCGCACCGAGGTCACCCTCGAACTCACCGTCGCCGGACGCCGGCTGGAGGTCACCCGCCGGCCGCCCTGGGAGCGCCCCAAGAGGCGCGGGACGGGCACGACGGTCGAGAAGGCCCAGAGCGAGCTGCGCGAATACGACGCCGTCACCGGGACGTGGAAGGACCTCAGCCGCTCCCACCAGGAGATAGGCGAGGAGATCACCCAGCTGCTCGGCATGAGCCGGGAGCAGTTCTGCCAGGTCGTGCTGCTGCCCCAGGGCGACTTCGCGCGCTTCCTGCGGGCGGACGCCGAAGCGCGCGGCCGGCTGCTCGGACGCCTCTTCGACACACAGCGGTTCGCCGACGTCGAGAAGCGCCTCGCGGAACGGCGGCGCACGGCGGAGGCACGCGTGCGTGAGGGCGACGCGGCACTGCTGGCGGACGCGCACCGCATGCAGCAGGCCGCCGGTGACGCCATGGAACTGCCCGAGCTGGCCCCGGGCGAGCCGGGACTCGCCGAGGCCGTGCTGTCCGCCGCCGCCGTCGCCCGCGCCACCGCGCGGGAGCGGCTGACGGTCGCCGAGTGCGCCGGCCTCGCCGCCGAGTCCGCCCGCGCCGCCGCCGAGCGCGTCCTGTCCGACGTACGGGAACTGGCCCGGTTGCAGGGGCGGTTCGCGCAGGCCCGGGAGCGGGCCCGGCTGCTCGATGAGCGGGCCGGGGAGCACCGGGAGGCGCGGGAGCGGATGGAGCGGGCCCGCAAGGCGGAGGCGGTGGCGCCGGCGCTGGAGCTGCGCGACGCCGCCGAGGCCGAGCACCGCCGGGCGGCCGGCGCCGAGGCCCGCGCGCGCGGGCTGCTCCCGGAGCGGTTCGCGGAGGCCGGCGCCGCCGGACTCGCCGCCGCCGCACGCCGCGCCGCGCAGGAGCTGGGCGGCCTGGAGTCGGCCCGCCGCGGCGAGCGGCGCCTGGCCGGTCTGCTCGCCGAGCGCGCCGACCTGGACCGGCAGGAGCGCGCCGA
This sequence comes from Streptomyces sp. NPDC003247, assembly GCF_042888135.1. NCBI lineage: Bacteria > Bacillati > Actinomycetota > Actinomycetes > Kitasatosporales > Streptomycetaceae > Streptomyces > Streptomyces sp. NPDC003247. The sequence continues at coordinate 774,938 of NZ_JBIAPF010000004.1, read as the reverse complement.
CGAGGACGTGCTGGCGGAGACCGAGGGCTGGCTCGCCGACTGGGAGGCGACCCGCGCGTCGCTCCAGGCCCGCGTCGAGTCCGCCCAGGAGGCCGCCACCCGCGCCGAACAGCTCGCCGTCCAGCGCGAGCCCGCCCGGCGGCGGCTGACCGCGGCCCGGCTGCGCGACGCACTGGCCCGCGACACGGAGGACGCCCAGCGGCGGGCCCTCGCCTGCGCGGAGCGGGCGCTGGCGGCGCGTACGCACTGGCTCGACCTCAAGGAGCAGCGGCTCAACGGCATCGCCGCCGAACTGGCCGCCACCCTGAGGGACGGCGAGCCCTGCGCCGTCTGCGGTGCCACCGACCACCCCGCGCCCGCCCGCAAGGTCGCCGGACACGTCGACCGGGAGGCCGAGGAACAGGCCCTCGCCGCCCACCAGCGGGCCGAGCGGGAGCGGGCGGACGCCGAACGCGACCTCGGTCTCGCCCGGGAGGCGCTCGCCGCCGCCGGCGCCGAGGCGGGCGACACCCCGACCGACCGGCTCGCCGCCGAGGCCGACGAGCTGGAGCGCGGCCACGCCGAGGCCCGCCGGGACGCCTCCGCGCTGCATCCGGCCCGCGAGGAACTGCGCCGGGCCGAGCAGGAACACGAGCGGCGCACGGCCGCCCTGCGCGACGCCGCCGTGCGCGCCGCCTCCCGGGTGGGCCACCGGGAACGGCTGGAGCGGGAACGGACGGCGCTGGAGGAGGAACTGGCCGAGGCGCGCGGCACCGCGGAGAGCGTGGCCGCGCGGGCCGCGCACCTGGAACGGCAGGCCGCCCGGCTCACCGACGCCGCCGACGCCGCCCGCGCCGCCGAGGAGAGCGCCGTACGCCTCAAGGCCGCCGACGGACGCCTCGACGAGGCCGCCTTCCGGGCCGGCTTCGACACCCCGCGGGCCGCCGCCGACGCCCTCCTCGACGCCACCGCCCACCGCGAGCTGCAACGGCGCCTGGACGCCCGGCAGGCCGAGGAGGCGGCCGTACGGGCCGTGCTCGCCGAGCCGGAGACCGCGGCCGCCGCGCAGCGGCCCGCCGCCGACCTCCCCGGGGCGGAACAGGCCGCCGCCGAGGCCGCCGAGCGGCTGCGCCGGGCCGCCTCCGCCGAGGACGCGGCCGCCCGCCGCTGCGCCGAACTCGACCGGCTGTCCGCGCGCGCGGCCGACGGCGTGCGCCGGCTCGCGCCCCTGCGGGAGGAGTACGACCGCGTGGCCCGCCTGGCCGGCCTCACCGCTGGCACCTCGGCGGACAACGGGCGCAGGATGCGCCTGGAGTCGTACGTCCTGGCCGCCCGGCTGGAACAGGTGGCCGCCGCCGCGACCGCGCGCCTGCACCGCATGTCCTCCGGGCGCTACACCCTCGTCCACTCCGACGACCGGACCGGACGCGGCCGCAGCGGGCTCGGACTGCACGTCGTCGACGCCTGGACCGGGCGGGAGCGGGACACGTCCACGCTGTCGGGCGGCGAGACCTTCTTCGCCTCGCTGGCGCTCGCCCTGGGCCTCGCCGACGTCGTCACCGACGAGGCGGGCGGGGTCCGGCTGGACACGCTCTTCATCGACGAGGGGTTCGGCAGCCTCGACGACCAGACCCTGGACGAGGTCCTCGACGTCCTGGACTCCCTGCGCGAGCGCGACCGCAGCGTCGGCATCGTCAGCCACGTGGCCGACCTGCGGCGGCGGATCCACGCGCAGCTGGAGGTCGTCAAGGGCAGGGCCGGGTCGGTGGTGCGCCAGCGCGCCGACGCGTGACGCCCGTGCCCCGGCGCCCCAGCGCGCCCCGGGGCTCTCAGGGACTGAGGGGGCGCCGGGGGAGCGGTGAGGAGTAGACGACGCTGGTGGTCACCGACCCCAGCGCGCCGATCCGGCCCGACACCTCCTCCAGGTGCCGCATCGAGCGGGCGGCGACCTTGATGACGAAGCAGTCGTCGCCGGTGACGTGGTGCGCCTCCAGGATCTCCGGCGTGACGGCCACCAGGTCGTGGAACGGCTTGTAGTTGCCGGTGGGGTAGCGCAGCCGGACGAACGCCAGGATCGGCAGCCCCAGCCGCTCGGGGTCCACGACGGCCGCGTAGCCCTGGATGACGCCCGCCTCCTCCAGGCGCCGCACCCGCTCGGTGACGGCACTGGCCGACATCGACACGGCACGCGCCAGGTCGGCGAAACTGGCCCGGCCCTCGCGCTGGAGGACGTCGAGGATGCGCCGGTCGGTGGCGTCCGGGGAATACGCGGTCATGGCCGAGGAATAGCAGGGAAATCCCCGGTCGGGCAAGGCCGGGGCCGTGGAACGCCCCTTCAGCGTGCGGATCGGCGGCCGTAGATTTCTGGTCATCGGGAATCAGTCAGCACCACCGCGAAAGGCCCTGCGATGACCGCCCTCAGCGCCACCACCGCCGTCACCCCCGCCCACCCCGTCCTGCGCGTGGCTCCCGCGGCCCCGGCCGAGGCCGCCTCCTACTTCCGGGCGAGCCTGGTCTTCCACGCGGACGTCTCCGACGTGGCCGCCGCGCTCGCGGCCGGCGGCGACCCCGGCTTCGTGGTCCTGGACTCCCGCTCCACCGCGTCCTGGGACCAGGGGCACGTTCCCGGCGCGGTCCACCTGCCCACCGCGCTCATCCCCGAGCAGGCGGCACAGCTCCTCGACAAGGACGTCCCGGTCGTGACGTACTGCTGGGGACCCGGCTGCAACGGCGCGACCCGTGCCGCCCTCGCGCTCGCCGAACTCGGCTACCGCGTCAAGGAGATGCTCGGCGGTTTCGAGTACTGGGTGCGCGAGGGCTTCGAGTTCGAGACCTGGCAGGGCCGGGAGCGGCGCGACGCCGATCCGCTGACCGCGCCGGTGGACGCCGGGGACTGCGGCTGCTGAGGCCGTGCGGAGGGAGAGGGTCCTACGGCTGCTGAGGCGTGCGGAGAGCGGGCCCCGCGGGAGCCGCTCCTCTCCGCACGCCGTGGGTCACAGCCGCGCCAGCTCGTCCACCAGGTCGTCCAGCCCCAGCGACCCCTGCGAGAGGGCCGCCATGTGCCAGGACTTCAGGTCGAAGGCGTCGCCGTGCCGCTCGCGGGCCTTCTCCCGGCCCAGCAGCCAGGCCCGTTCGCCGAGCTTGTAGCCGATGGCCTGGCCGGGGATGCTCAGGTAGCGGGTCAGTTCGCTCGCCACGAAGTCCTTCGGACGGCTGCTGTGCGCGCCGAAGAACTCCTCGGCGAGCTCCGGGGTCCAGCGCTCACCGGGGTGGAAGGGGGAGTCCGCCGGGATCTCCAGCTCCAGGTGCATGCCGATGTCGACGATGACCCGCACCGCGCGCATCATCTGCGCGTCCAGGTAGCCCAGCCGCTGTTCGGCGTCGGTGAGGAAGCCGAGCTCGTCCATCAGCCGCTCCGCGTACAGCGCCCAGCCCTCGGCGTTGGCGCTCACCATGCCGACCGTGGCCTGGTAGCGGGAGAGGTCCCCGGCCACGTGCACCCACTGCGCGAGCTGGAGGTGATGGCCGGGGACGCCCTCGTGGTACCACGTGGAGACGAGGTCGTAGACGGGGAAGCGGGTCAGGCCCATCGTCGGCAGCCAGGTGCGGCCCGGCCGGGAGAAGTCCTCCGACGGGGACGTGTAGTACGGGGCCGCCGCGCTGCCGGGCGGGGCGATGCGCGACTCCACCTTCCGCACCCGCTCGGCGAGTTCGAAGTGGGTGCCGTCCAGCGCGTCGATCGCCTGGTCCATCAGGCCCTGGAGCCAGTCGCGGACCTCGTCGACGCCCTCGATGTGCTTGCCGTGCTCGTCGAGGTGCGCGAGCGCCGTCCACGGCGTCTCGGCGCCCGGCAGGACCTTCTCCGCCTCCCGCCTCATCTCGGCGTGGATGCGGTGGTACTCGGACCAGCCGTACGCGTACGCCTCGTCGAGGTCGAGGTCGGTGCCGTTGAAGTAGCGGGACCAGCGCGCGTAGCGTTCTCGGCCCACGGTGTCCGGCGCGGCCGCCACGGTCGGCGCGTACACATCACGCACCCAGTCCCGCAGGGCGACGATCGCCGCGGTGGCCGCGCGGGCCGCCTCGTCCAGCTCCGTGCGCAGCGCGTCGGGCCCGTCGGCGGCGAAGGTCTCGAACCAGCCGCGGCCCGAGCCGTCCGGGTCCGCCCACTCGGTGAGCTGGCCGATGAACGTGGCGGTCGGCCGCGGCGCCGCGTACAGCTTGCGCTCCAGGCCGAGCGCCAGGGACTCGCGGTAGCCGGCCAGCGCCGCCGGCACCGCGCGCAGCCGCTCGGCGACCGCCGCCCAGTCATCGTCGGTCTGCGTCGGCGTCACGGTGAACACCTCGCGCACGTGGTGCGCCGGGGTGGACATGTTGCCGACCGAGCGCAGGCCCTCGTCGGCGTCGTGCACGGCGAGTTCGGCGGTGAGCCGCTCGCGCAGCAGCCGTCCGCAGCGGCGCTCGACGTCCCTGTCCGCGCCGGGCCGCCGTTCCGCCTCGTCGAGCCGGGCCAGCGTGTCCCGGGCGAGCCGGGCGAGGGCCTCCTGGCCCGCGGGTGAGAAGTCGGGCAGACGGCTCGAGCTCTCCTTCACGCCGAGGTAGGTACCGGTGACCGGGTCGAGGGCGATGAGCTCGTCGACGTAGGCGTCGGCGACCTCGCGGGGCAGCGGGGTGTTGGTCTGCGACATGCGCCCCATCCTCGTACGCGGGGAGGCGCGCGTCACGGCGTTTGCTCCGACGTGGCGGGCGGCGGCATGCGCCGAGGCCCCTGACGCGGGACGGCCCGGCACCCAAGGGCGCCGGGCCGTACGCGGGTCACGGGGGTCACCGGGGCCGTACGCGGGTCGCCGGGGTCACCGGGGCCGTACGCGGGTCGCCGGGGTCACCGGGGCCGTACGCGGGTCGCCGGGGTCACCGGGGCCGTACGCGGGTCACCGGGCCCGCCGGGGACATCGCGGTCAGTCGCGGGCGGCCCGCTCCCCGGACCCCTCCAGCGACAGCTCCGCACCGCTCCCGGCCGGCAGGTCCAGCCGGGCGGTGATGACGAGGGTGCCCTCCTCGATCTGGTAGTCGAGGGGCAGGCCCAGGCCGCGCATGGCGGCGACCATGCCGGTGTTGGAGGACTGCGTCACGGCGTAGACGCTCTCGCAGCCCGCCTCGGCGGCCATCGCCACCAGCCGGCCGAGCAGTTCGCCGCCGATGCCGCGCCGCTGCCACTGATCCTCGACGAGCAGCGCCACCTCCGTCTCGTCGCCGTCCCACAGGAGGTGCCCGAGGCCGACGACGCGCCCGGACGGCGTCTGCACCGCGAGGGTGCGGCCGAAGCGCGGGCTGAGCAGGTGGTTGAGGTAGCGGTCGGCGTCGCCGACCGGCCCGTGGTAGCGCATGCCGAGGGTGCGCGCCGAGCAGCGCTCGTGCATCGCCTTCGCCGCCTCCAGGTCACCGAGGTCCGCCCGGCGCACGGTGATGTCGTCGCCCTCGGGCAGCGTCAGCACGTCGTGTCCGCGCGGGACGCGCGGGCCCAGGCGGGCGTCCAGTTCCACCAGTGCCCGCGCCCGCGCGAACTCGGTAGGGGTGAACGGCAGGTACGGCCGCTCCACGGTGATCACTCCGCCTTCCGGCGCCCGCAGGCGCATCACGGTGTCCTCCAGGACCCCTTCCACGGGCACGCCGTCCGGCCGCCGCTCGGCGCCGCGCGCCGTGGCGGGCAGCGAACGGATCGTGCACCGGCCCAGCAACTGCCGCAGCGCGAGCGGGAGTTCCGCCGCGTCCAGGGCCGTACGGGTGGCGAGGCCCAGCACCCTGGTCGGGGCGTCCACCAGGTCGTGGGCGTCGGCCCGCTCGATCCAGGTGTCCGCGCCGCCCGCCCGTGCCACGGCCCGGGTGATGTCGGCGCCCGCCAGCGTGGCCGGGGCGCGCAGCAGGAACTCGTCGACGGTGTCCTCGCCCAGCGGGTGCGTCTGCAGGCTGAGGATGTCCACCCGGTGCTCGGCCAGCGCCGCGCACAGCGCGGCCAGCGACCCCGGCTCGTCCTTCACCGTCGTCCGCATCCGCCACAGGGCGCTCTCCCCGGCGGTCCGGCCGGGGAGCCCGGACGGCCCGGCCTGACCCTCGGGGGAGGGCGGCCGGGCACCGGTATCACTCGTGGGAGGCGCGTGACCGTGGCGGCGTGACCACCAGATGTGGAACCCCGCCGTGGCGATCAGCGCGGCGGCGGAGAGGACCAGCAGTCCGGGGCCGTCGGGGCCGTGCCCCACGAGGTTCGCGACGACGTCGGCCACCGCGACCGCCGTGAAGAGCGCGGCGAGCTCGACCGCGTCCCGCCGCCAGTGGTGCACCGGGCGCCCGTGTTTGTGGCGCGTCACATCAGACATGTCTCGACTCATGCAGCCACTGTGAAGGAGTGGTGTTGCGTGATCGCGAACGCTGTGTGACTGATGGGTAAAGGGAGCATATGTCCGGTTTGTTGATTCTTCTACGGCTGTGAAGCCGCAGGTCGTACGGGGGCCGCGCCGCGCACCGGGGGATGACGCCGATGCGCGGAGCGCCCTTACAGAGTACGGGAGTTACTGACCGACCCGGCCCGGCTGGAGCACCTTGGTGAACAGCACGGTGCCGTCCTGCTCGCGCAGCCGGACCGTCAGCTCCCCGCTGTCGCCGTCGATGTCGACCTCGCCGAAGAACTGGTAGCCCTCCGCCGGGGAGACGTTGGACGCGGTGGGAGCCTTGACGAAGACGCGGTCCGGGCCGAACGTGCCGTCCAGCGCGCTCGCCGGGAAGGCGCCCGCGTTGAGCGGCCCGGAGACGAACTCCCAGAACGGCGCGAAGTCCGTGAACGCGGCCCGGGACGGGTCGTAGTGCTGGGCCGAGGTGTGGTGGACGTCGGCGGTCAGCCACACCGTGCCGGTGATCCGCCGGTGCTTGACGAACCGCAGCAGTTCGGCGATCTGGAGCTCACGGCCGAGGGGCGCGCCCGGGTCGCCCTGCGCCACCGCCTCGAAGTTGGCGGCCCCGTCGGTGCCGTCCGCCACCACCAGGCCGATCGGCATGTCCGAGGCGATCACCTTCCACACGGCCCGGGAGCGGGACAACTCGCGCTGGAGCCACTCCAGCTGCTCACGGCCGAGGATGCCCTGCGCGTCGGTGGTCTGGTCGTCCGCCGAGTTCGCGTTCCGGTAGGTGCGCATGTCCAGGACGAAGACGTCCAGCAGCGGTCCGTGGTGCTGCACCCGGTAGACCCGGCCGTCGGGGCGGCGCAGGGTCGAGATCGGGAAGTACTCCGAGAACGCCTGCCGGGCGCGCGCGGCGAGCACGTCGACGTTCTTCTCGGTGTACCGGGTGTCGGCGAAGATCTCGCCCGGGAACCAGTTGTTGGTGACCTCGTGGTCGTCCCACTGGATGATCGAGGGGATCCGGGCGTTGAAGTCCCGCAGGTTCTCGTCCAGCAGGTTGTAGCGGAAGTTGCCGCGGAACTCCGCCAGGGTCTCGGCGACCTTCGCCTTCTCCTCGGTGGTGACGTTCCGCCAGGTCCGCCCGTCGGGCAGGGTGACCGTCCCGGTGAGCGGGCCGTCGGCGTAGATGTTGTCGCCGCTGCACAGGAAGAAGTCCGGGTCGAGCGCGGCCATCGCGTCGTAGATCCGGTAGCCGCCGATCTCCGGGTTGATGCCCCAGCCCTGTCCGGCCAGGTCGCCGGACCAGACGAACCGCACGCCGTCGCGCCGCGTGTCGGACGCGGTCCGGAACGTGCCGGTCACCGGCTCGCCGGTGCGGCGCGGGTCGTCCGGGTCGGCGAGCAGCACGCGGTAGTGGACCTGCTCGCCGGCCGGCAGCCCGCGCAACTGCGTCGTGCCGGTGAAGTCGGTGCCCGCGCCGAGCAGCGGGCCGTGGAAGCGGCGCGCGTCGCGGAACGACTCCGTGGCGGCCGTCTCCACGATCATCCGCGCGGGACGGTCGGACCGCACCCACACCAGTCCGGCGTGCGCGGACACGTCCCCGGTCTGCACGCCCCACTTCGCCGCGGGCCGCCCCGACAGGGCGAGGGCGGGTGCCGCACCGGCGGCGACGGGAAGGGTCAGCGCCGCGGACGCGGCCAACGAGCCCCGCAGAACACTGCGGCGCCCGGGGAGCGGACTGAAGGACATGGAGGGGCCTCCTGGGACGGTACCGGCCGGTGTGCACAGTCACACCTACTGGTACGCCGCAGCGCACACGGAAACCGCAGGTGAACAACTGGGCGTCGCGACGTCGAGGGACCGTCCGGGTGGCGGACGACGGCCGTCCGGCAGCAGGGATCGCCCGTCGTCCGCGGCGGGGAACGGCGGCCCGGTCCGTCTCAGCGGCTGCCGTCGAGGAGCACGCGGGCGACGAGGGCCGGGTCGTCGTTCATCGGGACGTGGCCGCAGCCGGGCAGGCGGACCAGGCGGGCCTTGGGGATGATCTGCTTGGCGCGGACGCCCTGGCGGCGTACGAGCAACACGTCCCGGGTGCCCCAGGCGACGGTGACGGGCGTTCCGGGGAGGTCGTCGGTGAACCTCACGGTCGTACCGGCCCGCAGGGTCCGGTCGAAGCCGGTGGCCCGCGCCAGCGCGAGCGTCTCGGCGACCACCGCCTCGGGCGAACGGCGGGCCGGGCGGGCGTAGATGGTGCTGGTGAGGGCCGTGCGGCCGGCCGCGGTGCGGGAGAGGCGCTCGACGAGGGGCAGCGGCAGCCGCTGGGCGATCCCCCGCATGGCGAGCAGCACGCCGAAGGCGTAGCGGCGCTCGGCCTCCGACCAGAACCCGGCCGGGGACAGCGCGGTGACGGACCGTACGCGCTTCTCGCGGGCCAGCTCCAGGGCCAGCAGACCGCCCAGCGAGTTGCCCGCCACGTCGGGGCGTTCGAGCCCCAGCGCCGCGCAGAAGGCCGCGAGCACCGCGGTGGTCGTGGGCAGGTCGTGGGCGAGCCCGTCGGGCAGGGCCGGGGACGCGCCGAAGCCGGGCAGGTCGACGGCGATCACGTCCCGCTCGGTGGCCAGGATGTCCACCACCGGGTCCCACGCCTGCCGGTGGTGCCCGATGCCGTGCAGCAGGAGCAGCGGCTCGCCCCGCCCCACGCGCGCGTACGAGAGGGTGACGGGCCGCGGACCGTGGGGGGAGGGGACCGTGAAGGAGGCGGTGGCGGACATGGAGGGCTCCTCGTGTCAACGGGCGGACGCCGGCCGGACGCGTGCGTAGACAGCTTGTCAGCAACTGCTACCCGTGGGTAGCCCTGCGCTGCCGCCGCCCGTGCGCGAACCGGCTGGACACCCGCGCGCCCGTCGGATGGGATGGCAGCGTGACCGCAGAGACCGCCACCGACGTCTTCGAAGAGCACCGTCCGTTCCTCCTCGGCGTCGCCTACCGCATGCTCGGGCGGGTCGCCGACGCGGAGGACGTCGTCCAGGACGCCTGGCTGCGCTGGTCCGCCGCCGACCGCGGCGACGTGCGGGAACCCCGCGCCTACCTGGTGCGTGTCACCACCCGCCTCGCCCTCGACCGCCTCGCCCGCATCAAGACCCGCAACGAGGCCTACGTCGGCCCCTGGCTGCCCGAGCCGTACGTCACCGACTTCGGCGACACCGTCGCGGACACGGCCGAACGGGCCGTGCTCGCGGACTCCGTCTCCCTCGCCGTCCTCGTCGTCCTGGAGTCCCTGTCCCCGCTGGAACGGGCGGTGTTCGTCCTGCGGGAGGCGTTCGGCTACCCGTACGCCGACATCGGCGCCGTCCTCGACCGGACCGAGTCCGCGGTGCGCCAGCTGGCCGGCCGGGCCCGCCGGCACGTCGAGGAGCGGCGGCCCCGCTACGAGGTCGACCCCGTCCAGCGCCGCGAGCTCACCGAACGGTTCCTCGCCGCGGCCGTGGAGGGGGACCTGGAGGGCCTGATGGCGCTGCTCGCGCCGGACGTCCGGCTCGTCGGCGACAGCGGCGGCAAGGCGAAGGCGCCGCTGCGCGTCCTGGAGGGCGCCGACCACGTCGGCCGGTTCCTCGTCGGCGTGGCGGACAAGGGCCTTCCTGATGTGTCCCGCCGCTATCTGGAGGTCAACGGCGGCTCCGCCGTCCTGGTGCTGTCCGGCGGCAAGCCGGACACCCTCTTCCAGATCGACGTGGCCGAGGGCGGCATCCGGACCGTCTACCTCATCCGCAACCCCGACAAGCTGCGCGCCCTGGCGGGCTGACCGACGGCGCGACCGCGTCCGGGCCTGCCCGCCTGCCCGCCTGCTTGCCTGTCCCGGCCCCGACCACGGACCCCGTTCCCCGGACGGGGGCCTCGCCACGAACGCCGGGTGAACGCCGTGCTGCGGGGGCCTGTCGGTGTCCCGTGGCGTCGAGCATTGGTCTTGACCAAGGGTGGGGGCCGTCCTATGGTCGCAGAGAAGTACAACAACCTTTAATAAACAAGGGCGCGAAAACGCCGCCGGACCACGGTGATTGCGGAGGACAGGGTGGGGACCACGCAACTGGAATCGGTAGCGGAACCGAAGTACTGGCATCTGAGGACCGTGCTCACCGAGGCACTGGACTCCGAGTTCACCGTGGGCGAGATCCTCCCCAACGAGCGTGAGCTCGCCGCCCGCTTCGGCGTCGCCCGCGCCACGCTCCGGCAGGCGCTGGAGCAACTGGAGCTGGAGGGCCGGCTCCAGCGTCGCCGCGGCGTCGGCACCACCGTCGCGCCGCCCCGCGTGGGCGTCGACGTCGGCGCGGAGCGGCAGGACTGGCCGGGCGCCGGCGACGACGCCTGGCGGCCCGTCGACTGCGCGCTCGCGGCCCCGCCGGCCGCCGTCGCCGACGCCCTGGACACCGGCCGCGACACCCCCGTGCACATCGTGCGCCGCTCGCGCGTCTCGCACGGCCAGCCCGTCGCCGCCGAACTCCTCTACGTGCCGCACGCGTCGGTGCCCGACCTCACCGGCATCGACGCCCCGTCCGGGGCGGCACGCGCGCGTGCGGTGCTGCGCGCGTTGCAGCGCCTGGCGCTGGAGGGGCAGGACCGCGCCGTGGAACTGGGCTCGGCCCGCGCCGACGACGCCAAGGAACTCGACCGGCTGCCCGGCGCCCCGGTCCTCGTCGTCACCACCCGCTTCTTCACCGGGGGCCGCACCGCGGCGCTCTCCGTCGCCACCTACCGCGCCGACACCTGCCGGCTGACGTTCGGCGCGTCGGGCGGCGTGGAGATCCACCCCGGCCCGCAGCACCAGGCGTCCTGACGACCGCGGTCCGCATCGCCCGGCCGCCGGGCTCGCCGTGCGCCCCGCACGCCGGGCTCGCCGTGCGCCCCGCACGCCGGGCTCGCCGTACGGCCCGTGCGCAGGCCGACCGCAGTCCGCATCGCCCGGCCGCCGGGCTCGCCGTACGGCCGGCCCGCCGGGCGCGCCGTACGGCCCGTGCGCAGGGTCCGTCGTACGGGTCGGCCGTACGACGGGCTCCGGCCGGTCCGCCTCGGGCACCGACGGATCACCGCGCGGGCCTCCCGAGACCGAGCCGATCACCGCGCGGGCCTCGCGAGACCCCCTGAGCCGATCACCGCGCGGGCCGCCCGAGACCCCACAGGGCCGATCACCCCGTCGGCTTCCGAGACCCCACCGGGCGGATCACCTCCACCGCCCGCCCGGAACGCCACCGGACGGCACGACCTCCGCCACTCCCGGTCACTCCGGACCGCCCCGAACTGCTCCCGACCGCCCCTGCCCGCCCGCGAGGTGCCCCGGAGCACCCCCGGAGCACCCCCGGAGCGCCGCCCGGGACCGCCCGCGAGGTGCTCCGGACCACCCCCGGGCGCCGCCCGCCTCACGGGTGTCCCGCCGGGGAGCGCCCCGTCGCCGTCCCCTCCACCGTGAAGAGCTGTTCCTCCACGTGGTCGAGGGCCAGCCGCAGCGCCCCCGTCGCCACGGCCGCCTCCCCGAGCAGCGACAGGGCCACCCTCGGCGGCCGCAGGCAGTACCGTGCCAACTCCCGCCGCAGCGGCTCCAGTACGCCGTCCAGTCCGGCCGCCCAGCCGCCGACGACGACCAGCTCGGGGTCGAGGGCCAGGACCAGCGCGGCCACGTCGTGGACGAGCCGCTGGAGGAAGCGGTCCACGGCCGCGCGGGCCCGCTGGTCGCCCCGGCGGGCCTGGGCGAACACCTCGGCGACCGCCTGCTCGTCCAACGGGTGCAGCGGCTCGTCCGTCGTCGACAGCAGCGTCTCCGGCGTCACCTCCCGGCCCAGCAGGTGCAGCGCGCCGATCTCCCCGGCCGCCCCGCCGTACCCCCGGTGCAGCCGCCCGCCGATCAGCGAGCCGGCGCCCGGGCTCAGCCCCGCCAGCACGAACACCACGTCGTCGGACTCGGTGGCGCAGCCCTTCCAGTGCTCGGCGACGGCCGCCGCGTTGGCGTCGTTCTCGACCAGCACCGGACACTTGAAGGAGCGGCTCAGCCGTTCGCCCAGCCGCAGCCCCGTCCACTGGGGCAGCGCGGTCCCCAGCCGTACCGTCCCGTCGGCCTCGACGATCCCGGGCGTGCCGACCCCGACGGCCCGCAGGGAGCTGCGCGGGACGCCCGCCCGGCGCAGCAGCTCGGCGACCGCGGTCCGCAGCCGCTCCAGCCGCTCGTCCGCCGGGGCCGACTCGTCGACGTCCTTGGCCTGGGCGCCCAGCACCCGCCCGTCCAGGTCGGCCAGGAGCGCGGCCACCCGGTGCGCGCCGATCTCCAGACCCAGCAGATGACCGGCCTCCGCACGGAACCGGAACCGCCGCGCCGGACGCCCCTGGCGTCGGGCGGCACCCTCCTCGGCCGCCTTCTCGACGACGAGACCGGCGCCGATGAGATCCTCGACGACCCCCTCGACGGTCGGCCGGGACAGACCGGTCACCCGGGTGATCTCCGTCAGCGTCGCGCAGTCGGCGGCACGCAACGCGTGCAGCACCACCGCGGAGTTGATCCTTCGCAGCAGCGAGGGATCCCCGCCGGTCAGCCGCCCCAACGTCCGTCCTCCCAGCTCGTGCGCGTGTGGGGCGGATCGTACTCGGCGCGGCGGACCCCGGCGAGTGCCGAACCCGCACACGGGCCGAGGCGCCCCGGCTCAGCCCGCCGCCACGAACCCCGACTCGTACGCCGTGATCACCGCCTGGGTGCGGTCCCGCGCCCCGAGCTTGGCCAGCACCGCGCTCACATGGGACTTGACCGTCTCCGCCCCGACGACCAGCCGCGCGGCGATCTCCGCGTTGGACAGCCCGCGCGCCATCAGCCGCAGCACCTCAGCCTCCCGCTCGGTCAGCCGGGCCCGCGCCAGCACGTCCCGGGCCGCCCGGCTGCCGTGCCCGTCGCCGTACTCGGCGGCGAGCCGTCGTACCGACGCCGGGAACAGCAGCGAGTCACCCGCCGCGACCAGTCGCACCGCGTGCACGATCTCGGCCGGCCGGGCCCGCTTCAGCAGGAACCCGTCGGCGCCCGCGCGCAGCGCCTCGTACACGTACTCGTCGTTCTCGAACGTCGTCACCACGACGATCTTCGGAGGCTCCGCCACCGTCCGCAGCACCGCACGCGTCGCCTCGATGCCGTCCATCAGCGGCATGCGGACGTCCATGGCGACCACGTCGGGCCGCAGGCTCCGCACCAGCGGGATCACCGCCGCCCCGTCGGCGGCCTCCCCCACGACCTCGATGTCGGGCTGCGCCTCCAGCACGGCGCGCAGACCCGCGCGGACCAGGGGTTCGTCGTCGACGAGCAGGACGGTCACCGGCATCCGGCCAGCGTAGATCAGGACGTGGTGTGCGCCGGCACCGCTGCGCGGGGCGGCAGGCCGGCGGCGGGGGCGGGGAACCAGTCCTCGGCCTCGTGCCGGAGGCCGCGTCGCGTGGCCTCCAGCGCCACCTCCCGGAACGGCAGCCCGAAGCGAAGAGCGAGCGCGGTGAGGTCGGCCAGGGACAGCTCGGTGCTCCGGCAGTCCTCCGCCGTCGGCCCCGCGGCGCCGGAGGGGGCGGCCAGGCAGGCCGCCAGGACATCGGCGGGTGTGGGATCGGCGAAGGACTCCGGCGGTGTCTCGACACGGCAGCCGAGGGCCGTCAGCCTCTCGGCCAGTTCCGCCGGGGGACGGCCGAGGCGGAGGGCCGCCGCACGGACGTGGGCCGCCGGTACGACCGTGGAGGTCCGGCCTTCCGCGTCCCAGTCGGTGACGTACCTCGTGACGAGGCTCAGATCGTCCGTGGTCAGCCCGTCGAGCACCGGATCCTCGCGCGGCACCGTGTAACCGAGGTCGGCCAGACGCCGGCGGACATCGGCGAGCGGGACGTTCCGGGCGAGGGCGATCTGGCGTACGTGGTCGCGGCTCATCGGTGTGTCCGCGTCGGGATAGTGCCCCAGCCCCGATGCCCTGGCGCTGAGCATGAGCAGGTCCTCGTCGGTGATCCCGGCCCACCGGGGTGCCACCTCCGGTGGGGTGAACCCGTGCAGCCGCAGCCGCTCGGCCACGGCGTCGGGGTCGAGGCCGGTGGCTCTGGACGCTCCGATGAGGTGGGGCACGGGAATGTCGCGGTTCGGGTCCAGCCAGGGGCCCTGCCCGTCCAGGTCGCGGCTCAGGATGCGGCGGTCGGTGTCGTCGAGGGGCATGGCGCCGAACCGGTGCCCCGGCACCTCGATGCGCAGCTCGCCCGCGCGCGCGGCGACGGCCGCGGGCGAGGCGAGCGTCGCCAGGGAGGCGACGGCGACCTGCGCGACGGACAGCGCGTCGGTCCCGGCCCGGCCGGATCCGTCCTCGGTCCGGTACAGGGCCTCCAGGAGGGAGACGTCCCCCTCGCCGGGCCGTACGTCACCCCGGAGCGGGGCGGCCACGGTGTATCCCAGCCGCGTCAGACGCTCGGCCGCCTCCGGCACCGTGGTGCGGGCGCGGGCCGCGGAGTACACCAACTGCGGCCAGGACAGGGGGGTCTCCGGAAGGAGTCGGGCGCCGTACGAGTCCACCTGCCGCAGATACGCCAGGTCGTCCGGTCCCAGCTCCGGGGAGACGCGCAGGTCGGCCACCCGGAAGCCCAGGGCGGTGAGGCGCTGCTCCACCTCGCGCACGGTCCGCCCGGTCGACTCCACCCACCGGAGCACGTCGTCCAGCTCCAGCTCCTCCGTGTCGTCCGCCCACGCGGGAAGGGAGTCGATGAGGGGAAGGCCGGTGTCGTGCACCGTCGACGACAAACCGGTCTCCACGGGAAAGCCCCTGCGGCGCGTGTCGTACGGGTTGTCCGTGCGCCAGGCCGTGAGGCGTTGCCTCCAGACGCCTGCCCCGTCACGGGACGTGCGGCTGAGCAGGGTGAGGTCGGTGGGCAGCGCCGTCAGAGGCTCGGTGCCGGCGACGACGTCGGTCGTCGGCCCGCCCAGACCCGCGCGCAGGTAGGACAGCAGACGCCAGCGGACGACGTACTCCGGCAGGCAGGAGACGAACAGGTGGTCGTGGAGCGGCCGAGCCCGGCCGTCCTGCGGCGGCCGTCCGGTGACGGCCCGCAGGATCAGCTCGTCCGGCGGGAACAGGCCGCTCGTGGCGACGGGCACCTCGTGCCCGAAGACGTCCCAGGTGTTCCCGGCCGCCGCGGCGTGTTCCAGGCACTCCACGGTGAGCTTCTCGTCGCTGCCCGCCAGCCTCAGCGCCCACGCGTAGGAGAACACGGGGCTGCTGATCAGCGTGGGGATGCCGTCCACGAGGAGCTGTCGTACGGCGGCCTCGTCGTACCGCTGGAGTTCCACGCGGTCCACGGAGAGCAGTTCCGGCCGCAGATCGTCCCGGAGGTCGACGACCATGCCGAAGGCGTCGTCGCCCGTCTTGACGCCGTCCGCCAGATACACGCCCTTTCCGTCGACCCAGTACAGCCTCCCACCGGGCGCCCGGGCGGCCGCCACCCGCTTGCCGCGCCCGTGCCGCCACAGCGGGCTCACATGACCCGACTGGTGCTGCTCGAGGGCCTCCCCGCGCAATCGGTCCGCCTCCCACCGCACGGGCGTCCCGCCCATCGAGGCGGTGGTGCGGTACGGGGCGATCCACAGATGCTCGCTCAGCACCTGCACGCAGGACAGCGGGCCTTCGCCCTCCTCCGGCGGGTTGAGATAGAGGGTGACCGTGGTGCCCGCGTCCCGCTCCGGATCGTCCGGCAGCGGATCGATCCGGAAGAGGGTGCCGGGACCGGCGATGGACACCCGCAGACCCTGCCCCGGACGCCCCTCCATGCTGAGCCGGCAGGTCTCGACGGTGATCTCGTCGGCGAGCATGAAATAGCTGAGCACTCCGATGCCGAAGCGGCTGTTGGGATACAGCTTGAGATCCTCGGCGTGCTGCTGCCACAACGCCATCTCCCGCACGTACTCGGGCAGATGGACGAAGCGTGCGCCGGCTTCGGCGAAGGCGTGCCGGATCTCGTTCACGCCCATGCCGATGCCGGTGTCCGTGCAGCGCAGGTAGTGCCGGCCCTGGGAGTCGACGCCCTGCTTGAAGGTGATGAGGCCCTCCCACTCCGGGAGCGGGCGTCCCATGCGGCGCAGGTACCGCGTGCGCAGCTCCCGGTGGCGGCAGGCGTCCAGGGCGTTCTGGTACAGCTCGCGGACGGCGAGCTCCGGATTCTTGTACAGGTTGCGCCCCATGAGCAGGTCGAGGACCCGCTCCTCGTCGGCGCGGAACCGGATCGCCTCCCGCAGGTGCTGCGGGGCGTCGAGCTCGGGCTCGGCGCGGGCGGGCAGGTTCTCCAGCGGCCGCAGGTCCATCGGCAGATCGGACTGCTTGCCGATGTCCCGCAGCAGTCCGTCGACCTGGTCGCAGTACATCTCGACCGCGAGCGTCCCCACGTGATGCCGGGTGGTGGCGCGCAGGGTGATGCTCTTCGCCACCCGGTCCCAGTACGACTTCTGCAGACACGTCCGCAGTTCGTGGAGGTCGACCTGATGGCGGACGCCGAGGTTCTGGACGAGGACCTGCGGCAGGGCCTGTGGGGTGACGGCCCGGGCGCGGGCGAGCTTGAGCAGGGTGGCGAGGAGGCGTTCGCGCACGTCGTGCTGGTCGGCGTCGCCCTGCGCCACCACGGACCGGACGCGGGGCGCGGCGCCCTCGACGCCGGTCTGGGCCTCCGGCTGGTCGCCCGACCCGAGCAGCGAGAAGGGCGACAGCCGGAGTTCGTTCACCAGCCGGAGCAGGACACCGGAGCCCAGGGCCCGGGGCACCCAGTCGGCCAGGTCGTCGGCGGGTGGTGGCAGCAGGGGGTCGACGACGGACTGGTGGTAGCTCTCACCGCGGTGCAGCAGCCAGCGGTGGAACAGCCACCAGCGGATCTGTGCGACCGCCGGGGCGTTGCCCGCCCGCCGCGCCTGCTCGAGCCGCCGCCGTTCCCGCGGGTAGCGCTCGATGAACGTGGTGAACTGCGGCGGATCGTCCTGGAGCACCTGTGCCTCGGTCGCCGCCAGACGGACCTCGACCGTGTGCGCCAGGAACGGGGTGAGCGCCAGCAGGGCGGCTTCCGTGGGCATCAGGTCGGTCAGCGCTCGGGGACGCTCGGAGGACGGCGCGCCGATGAGCAGTTGGGCCAGCTGGCCGCTCGTCCGCTCGACGTGCGTGGGGTCGTGCCAGGGATCGTCCGTGAGCCGCGGGGCGTGCAGGTCGTTCTCGGCCGCCAGCCGCGCGGTGATCTCCGCGCACCGCTGCTTGAGCGCGGCCACGGGCCCCGTCCAGGACGCGGGCACGAGGCTCCAGGCGCGGTGCTCGGTGACGATGTGCACCCAGGCGTGGTCCGCGTACGAGCGGGTGGGGGGATCTTCCTCGGCGCCCGGCAGGGAGGGCAGGACGACGATCTCGTCGCGTACGGGCCCACTGGTGATCTGGTGGTCGACCTGCTGCGGCCGGCCGTTCTTCCCGCACACGGTGTGCAGTTCGTCGATGCGGGTCTGGAGAGAGGCCAGCAGCTGGGTGAGCGTCATCCGGGGGCGGTGTTCGCGGACGAGGTCCGTCAGCGCCCGGGTGAACAGGCTGAAGGGGGCCGCCCCGGCTGCGTCGCCCCCGGCGCCGCCCTTCGCCCACAGGGCCTTCTCCAGCGGCGAGCAGGCGAAGATCCGGGCGACCTTCCGCCGCCGCTCGAGCTTCCAGTCCAGGTCCGGTGCGCGCCGCACGAGGCGCCCGCGCCCCTTCGCCTCCTCGCGGACGCCTTCCCGGCAGGTGTCCAGGAGGAAGACGACCGTGTCCGCCTGGCTCCGGGAGACCGCACCCGCCGCCCAGTCGACCGGGACGGACTCCTCGACGTGGTCGTCGAAGGGGTGCAGGCCCTCCGGAACGATGTAGTCGCGGCCCTCGTGCTGGATCCCGTGACCGCTGACGACGATCAGCAGGGTGTCGTTCATCCGGGCGTTCGCGAGCGCTTTGTTGATGCTGCTGCGGATGTGGGAGGCGTTGATGCCGGTTCCGTGATCGTCCACGTAACCGCGTGCCACCAGTTCGACCTCGAAGTCCCTGGCGGTCAGGGCGACGCGCAGTTGTTCGAGCTCGGCGGGGATGAAACCGAGTGAGGAGAAGTCCCCCTGCGTCGACTGGTAGTCGCTCGCTCCCACGAGCAAGGCGAGATGGCGCCCCATGGGATCACTGCTTGAAGATCAGGGTGATCGCACGCGTCCCCTGCACCTGTCCGGTGCCGATCAACTGCACACCGCCTCCGGCCGTGATCTGGAAGGAGAGGTGCGCCTCCTGGAGGGGCAGCGACCCTCCGCGGGCGGCGACGTCCGCGAACAACTGCTGGAGGGCGTCCACCGTCGCCGTGAGGTTCTTCCGCAGGGGGCCGAGGGGGACCTGCTGGAGCACGGCGTCGCCGTTGCGGCTGAGCAGTCCCTTGGACTCGTCCAGAAGCTCGTCGATGTCGTCGGCGGCCACCCAGACGGGCAGGGTGGACTCGGTCAGGGGCTGTTCTTCGGACGACATGGGCACACGGCTCCCGAATTCGAGGTCCTTCGCAGATGAGGAGATGGTAAAGCAACGTGTGCGCAAGTGAGGGGAGTTGACGTCGATCAGCGCGAACGCGGGCGTACCGCACCCGAAGCGATCGGGATCTCGGCCCGCACCCGCCACTCGCCCCCGTGCGGTCCGATCGACGCCCGTCCGCCCAGCAGCGCGGTCCGCTCACGCATGCCGCGCAGCCCGTCGCCCCGGCCCGGGCCGGGTATACGGGCGGCCAGCGGATTGCGCACCTCCAGGCTGAGGACGTCGCCGGCGACCCCGACGCGGACCCGGACGGGGACGGCGCCCGCGTGCCGCAGGACGTTCGTCAGTGACTCCTGGAGGATGCGGTAGCCCTCGCGGGAGACCGGGCCCGGGACGGTGTCCAGCGGGCCGGTCAGGTCCGCGTCGACCTCCGCACCCGAGGCCCGGGCGGAGTCGAGGAGGCGGTCGGCGTCGGTGAGCGTCGGGCGGCTGCCGACCGGGCGCTCCGACTCGCGCAGGACGCCCAGGACGCGTTCCAGGTCCTCCAGGGCGGCGCGGCCGGTCTCCTCGATGGCGTCCAGGGCGCGGGCCGTGAAGGCGGGATCGCCCGCCGCCCGCGCCGCGCCCGCCTGGACGACGGCGACGGTCAGGGCGTGGCCGATCGAGTCGTGCAACTCGCGTGCGATGCGCGTCCGCTCCAGGAGCTGTTCGGTGCGCTCCTCCAGGGCGGCGAGCCGCTCCGCGGGCGAGGGGCCGAGGAGGCGCCGGGCGAGGACGGTGATCAGCCGGCCGGAGGCGACGACGACGGCGGCCAGCGCCATCAGCGGGAGCGGCGTGATCCAGGCGTACCACCCGTGGTGGCCCGGGACCTGGACGAACGTGGCGGGGTCGGGGCTGCCTCCCCGGGCGGTGCGCGCCAGGTCGTCGGTGAGCAGGGGGAGGTGGATGGTGAGGAAGGCCACCGCACACCCCAGGAACAGCCGGATCTCCAGCCACAGGACGGTGCGCGCACGGTCGCCCCGGGTGGCGGACGGCGCGACGACGATCTCCGGGTGCCCGCCGTCGTGACGCCCGCCGACGAGCAGCAGCCTGGCCTGAAGCCCCTCGACGGTCCGCAGCGCGGGCAGCAGCCCGGCGCAGCCGAGCAGGACGAACGCCGTGAGCGCCGCCCACAGCGGATCGAAGACGTACCACCACATGGCCGGCCACACGACGGCCATGAACAGATGCAGCCACCGTGTGTACGTCACCGCCCGGACGAACGGGCGCAGCGAGCGGACCATGCCGTCATCGTCCCAGCCGCCACCGACAACGGACCTCCCCCGCACGGGGGAGACGGACTCCACCGCCGGGGGAGGCCCTGCGCCCCGCCCAACGGCCATGCTCCGGCCATGACCGGCATCGAAGTCCGGAACCTCACCAAGGAGTACGGCACCCGGCGAGCCGTCGACGACCTCACCTTCGACGTCCTCCCCGGCCGCGTCACCGGCTTCCTCGGCCCCAACGGCGCCGGGAAGTCCACCACCATGCGGCTCGTGCTCGGCCTCGACCGGCCGGCCTCCGGCTCCGCCACCCTCGGCGGCCGCCGCTACAGCACCTTCCGCGAACCCCTGCGCCACGTGGGCGCGCTCCTCGACGCGCAGGCCGCGCACGGCTCCCGTACCGGACGCGACCACCTGCTGACGCTGGCGGTGAGCAACCGCATCCCGCGCGGCCGGGTCGACGAGGTGCTGGCGGAGACGGGTCTGGCGTCGGTGGCGCGGCGCCGGGTGAGGACGTACTCCCTGGGCATGCGCCAGCGCCTCGGCATCGCGGCGGCCCTGCTCGGCGACCCCGAGGTGGTCCTGCTCGACGAACCCTCCAACGGCCTCGACCCCGAAGGCATCGTGTGGATCCGGGCGTTGCTGCGCCGGCTCGCGGGGGAGGGCCGTACGGTCCTGGTCTCCAGCCACCTCATGAACGAGACGGCGTCCTTCGCCGACCACCTCGTCGTCCTGGGCCGGGGACGCCTCCTGGCCGACACCCCGATGCGGGAGTTCATCGACGCGCGCGTGCGCCCGCGCGTACGGGTCAGCACCACGGACCCCGTCGCGCTCGGACGCGCCCTGGCCCCGCACGGCCACCACGCCGTGGAGCACGACGACGGGCACTGGACCGTCGACCACGCGCGCGTGGACGACATCGGACGCCTCACGTCCGCCGCGGGAGTGCCGGTCCTCGAACTCGCCACGGAGGAGGGAACGCTGGAGCAGGCCTACTTCGACCTGACCACGACCGAGACCGAGTTCACCGCGCGGCCGCAGGAGGCCTGACATGTCGTTCGCACCCGTCCTCCACTCGGAGTGGCTGAAGATCCGCACGCTCCGCTCGCTGCTCGGGGCGCTGCTCGCGCTCTTGGCGGTGACCACGGCGTTCTCCGCGATCGCGGGCGTCTCCGAGACGTCCGAACCGGAGTTCGACCCACTGTTCGCGGCCCTGTCCGGTGTCACACCCGGTCAGATCGCCGCGATCTCCTTCGGGGCCATGGCCGTGTCCTCGGAGTTCCACGGGGGCGCGCTGCGGCTCTCGCTCACCGCGGTGCCGTGGCGCGGACGGTGGTTCGCGGCGAAGGCGACGGCGATCGCCGTACCCGTGCTGGCCGTCGGGCTGGTCACGGCCTTCACCGCCCTCGTCGCCGCCAGGGCGGGGCTCGGTGACGCGGCGAGCGGTCTCACCGTGGGCGAGCAGGCGCGCGGTGTCGTGGGCTGCGGGATCTACCTGACCCTGATGGCGCTCCTCGCGGCCGGTCTCACGGCCGTGCTGCGCAGCGGGGTGGGCGCGCTGTCCCTGCTGATCCCGTTCCTCGTCGTGGTCTCGTTCGTGATCGGGGACGTGGCCGGAGGAGCCACCGACTTCCTGCCCGACAAGGCGGGCCAGGTGGTCCTGTACGAGACGCACGACGGCTCGCTCGGAGCGTGGTCCGGGCTCGGGGTGACGGCGCTGTGGACCGCCGCCGCGCTCCTCGCGGGCGCATGGAGCGTGCGGCGCCGGGACGCCTGACGCGGGAGGCCTGAACCGCGAAACCTGACGCGGGAGGCCCGGTCGGCGACGCCGCATCCGCGACGCCCGATCCACGACGCCTGATCCGCACGGTGTCTGACGCCACGCCACTTGTCAGTGGCGGCCTGTTTACTGGCTCGCATGGACATCGCACGCTGCCTCGCCACCGTCGACCTGCTGTGCGCCCGGGACTTCCCCGCGGAGCACGGCAGGACGGACGTGGGCACGGGCGGACCCGGTTATCTCGTCGCCGAGTTACAGACCAGCGGCGACTTCTGGGAGGACGACGGGACGGAGTGGGAGGAGACGGAGGCGCAGTACGAGGCCGACCGGGACGGGCTGACGGAGCGGCTCGCCGACCGCTGGGGCCCACCGGACCGCATCAGCCTGGCGAGCACGCTGGAGCGCTCCCTGGACGGCGAGGACATACCCGAGCCCTGGGCCTCCCTCAGCGCGCACGTGCCGGACCTCCACCTGTGGCGGTCGCCGGACACCGCGCGCTGGATAGCCCTCGGGGTCTCCCAGTGGGACAAGGAGCTGCCGTTCCAGCTGCTCGCCGTCGTCACCGAGACGGATCCGCCGTAGTGGGCGGATCCGTCCGGGCCGCGACCCGCAGCCGCGCGAACTCCTCCGCCATCGTCGCCGCCGTCCAATGGGCGTTGAGCCCGCTGGGATTGGGCAGCACCCACACCCGCGTGTCCCCGATGACCCGCTCCTGCGGGCCCACCGTGGCCTTGCGGTCGTCGAACGCCGCCCGGTAGGCCGTGACGCCCACCACGGCCAGCCAGAGCGGTTTCAGCCGGGCCACCTTCTCCGCCAGCAGCCGCCCGCCCTCGCGGTACTCCTCCGCCGTGATCTCGTCGGCGCGGGCGCTGGCCCGCGCGACCACGTTGGTGATGCCGAGCCCGTACTCCAGCAGCTCCCGCTGTTCCTCCGGCTTCAGCAGGCGCGGTGTGAAACCCGACAGGTGCAGCACCGGCCAGAAGCGGTTGCCGGGGCGGGCGAAGTGGTGGCCGGTCGCCGCCGTCATCAGCCCCGGGTTGATCCCGCAGAACAGCACACGCAGACCGCCCGCGACCACGTCCGGGACGAGACGGTCGCGGGCGGCCTCCAGGTCCGCCTGGGTGAAGCGGGTCAGAGGATCGCTCCGGGGGTGTACCCCGCGGCCTCGGGGCGCTGCTTCACGATCTCCTCGATCCGGCCGACGACGACGGCCACCTGGGCGCCGGCGGCACCCGTGAAGGACAGCTTGTCGGCCATCAGCGCGTCGAGCCCGGCGCGGTCCAGCGGGATGCGCTCGTCGGCGGCGAGCCGGTCCAGCAGCTCGTTGCGCTCGGCGCCCTGCTCACGCATCGCCAGCGCGCAGGACACGGCGTTCTCCTTGATCGCCTCGTGCGCGATCTCCCGGCCGACGCCCGCGCGCACCGCGCCCATCAGCACCTTGGTGGTGGCGAGGAACGGCAGGTAGCGGTCCAGCTCACGCGCCACGACCGCCGGGAAGGCGCCGAACTCGTCGAGCACCGTCAGGAACGTCTCCAGCAGGCCGTCCAGG
The DNA here is from genome assembly GCF_042888135.1 of Streptomyces sp. NPDC003247. Lineage (NCBI taxonomy): Bacteria > Bacillati > Actinomycetota > Actinomycetes > Kitasatosporales > Streptomycetaceae > Streptomyces > Streptomyces sp. NPDC003247. The sequence goes on along the minus strand of NZ_JBIAPF010000004.1, from coordinate 751,449 downwards.
GCGAAGAACGCGTCGGGGAGCGCCACCCGGCGGACCACCGAGCAGGACACGTCGCCCTCGTTCCACTGGTCGCCGGCCAGCTCGCCCGTCATCGACGCGTAGCCGCGCAGGATCACCATCAGGCCGTTGACGCGCTCGCAGGAGCGGGTGTTCATCTTGTGCGGCATCGCGGAGGAGCCGACCTGGCCCGGCTTGAAGCCCTCGGTCACCAGCTCGTGCCCGGCCATCAGCCGGACCGTCTTCGCCAGCGACGACGGCGCCGCCGCCAGCTGCACCAGCGCGGTGACGACCTCGTAGTCCAGCGAGCGCGGGTACACCTGGCCGACCGAGGTGAAGGCCTGGGCGAAGCCCAGGTGGTCGGCGATGCGCTGCTCCAGGCCGGCCAGCTTGGAGGCGTCCCCGCCGAGCAGGTCCAGCATGTCCTGCGCGGTGCCGACCGGGCCCTTGATGCCGCGCAGCGGGTAGCGGCCCAGCAGCTCCTCGACCCGCCCGTACGCCACGAGCAGTTCGTCGGCGGCGGTCGCGAACCGCTTGCCGAGGGTGGTGGCCTGCGCGGCCACGTTGTGGGAGCGGCCGGCCATGACCAGCTCGCCGTACTCGCCGGCCAGCTTGCCCAGACGGGCGAGGACGGCCACCGTACGGTCGCGCATCAGCTCCAGCGAGAGGCGGATCTGGAGCTGTTCGACGTTCTCCGTGAGGTCGCGGGAGGTCATGCCCTTGTGGACGTGCTCGTGCCCGGCGAGGTCGTTGAACTCCTCGATCCGCGCCTTCACGTCGTGGCGCGTGACCTTCTCGCGCTCGGCGATCGAGGCCAGGTCGACCTGGTCGAGGACGCGCTCGTAGTCGGCGATCGCCGCGTCGGGCACCTCGATCCCGAGGTCCTTCTGCGCCTTCAGCACGGCGAGCCAGAGCTGACGCTCCAGCCTCACCTTGTGCTCGGGCGACCAGAGCGTGGCGAGCTCGGCGGAGGCGTAGCGTCCGGCGAGGACGTTCGGGATGCGGGGCTTGGCGGGAGCGGAAGTCACGTGTACGGAGTTTACCTACCGTCCACAGTGGTCCGTCACCGTCTACGCAGTGTGAGAACGCCCAGGTCAGGGGCGGTCGGTGCGGTCGCCTCGCGAACAGTGCGTGACAGGTGTGTGCCCGGTGTGTGACAGGGGCGGCCCCGCCCCGGTGGCCTTCCACCGGGGCGGGGCCGTGTTCCGGACGCTCCGCCGGGCGCGTACGGCTCAGCAGTAGCGCCGCTCGGCCCGTGCGTACCCGGAGCTGTAGCCGTCGGCGTAGCCGCGGGTGTAGTCGTCGTTGCTGAAGCCGTACTTCTTCGCCTTCTCGCGCCGGCAGTCGTCCCTGGCGTCCGCGTACCCGTCACGGAAACCGTCCCTGAAGCCCCGTCGGTAGTCCCGTGGGCTGTCCACCACCGTGGACACGCCGGCGTGAGGTGTGTTCGGCGTGGCCGCCGACGCCTGCTGGAGGGTGACAGGGGTGAGGACCACGCCGACGGCGAGGAGGAGGGCACCGAGGGCGGTGGCCCGCTTTCCGCTGTGTGCACGCATGACTGTCCCCTTTCGGGGCGTGGGTCAATTGGTCACATTCCACTTTATTCACCCGAACGGGTGCCGCAACTCGCCATGTCCAATGGCGAATTACCGAGGTGCCGTTCTCCGTCGCACGCCTACGCCGGCGGGACCTCGTACGGCAGCAGCTCGGGGCGCTTGGGGGGCAGGCCGTCGCCGGAGGAGCGGCCGGTGAGCCGGCGGCCTATCCACGGCAGCAGGTGCCGCCGGGCGAACCGGGCGTCCGCCACGCGCCGCGTGAGCCAGCCCGGCGGCGGCGTCGCGGGCATCGGCGTGTGCCAGTCGGTGTCCTCGGGATCGTGGCCGAGGGCCTGCCAGACCGCCTCGGCGACCCGGCGGTGGCCCTCGGCCGTCAGGTGCAGCCGGTCCACGTCCCACATCCGCGGGTCGCCCAGGGAGGGGGCGCCGTACAGGTCGACGACCAGGGCGTCGTGGCGGGCGGCGAGGCCGTCGACGCAGGCGAACAGCTCCTCCATGCGCGGCCTGAACCGCTCCAGGACCGGGCCCTGCCGGCCGGGGCTGCGCATCAGCACCAGCCGTTTGCAGGACGGGGCCAGCCGCTCCACGGCCTCCGTCAGCAGGCCCGTGACCCGGCCCATGTCGCACTTCGGGCGCAGGGTGTCGTTCAGGCCGCCGACCAGGGTGATCACATCGGCGCCCATCGCGGCGGCCACGTCCACCTGCTCCTCGACGATCTGGCCGATCAGCTTGCCGCGCACCGCGAGGTTGGCGTACCGGAAGCCGGGCGCGCGGGCCGCCATCCGGCCCGCCAGGAGGTCCGCCCAGCCGCGGTAGGTGCCGTCGGGCAGCAGGTCCGACATGCCCTCGGTGAACGAGTCGCCGACCGCGACCAGGCTGGAGTACGGGGGTGTGGTGTTCGTCTGCATGGCGTCAGCGATGGTATCCCGCCGGGCATACCCAGCGGTCGGTCACCCCCGCCGCCCGCGCTCGCCCACCTCCGCCGCCCGCGCCCGCTCAGGCCCGCTGTCCGAACAGCTCGCGCAGCACGTCCTCCATGGTCACCAGCCCGGCGAGCCGCCCGTCGGCGCCGATCACGGCCGCCAGGTGCGTCCGGCTGCCCCGCATGGCCGTGAGGACGTCGTCCAGGGGCGTCGTCTCCCGTACGCGCGCGATGGGCCGCAGGTCCCGCAGCCGGAACGCCTCGTCCCGGGGCGAGGCGTCGAGCGCGTCCTTCACGTGCAGGTACCCGACGATCCGGCGGCCCTCGTCGACGACGGGGAAGCGGGAGAACCCCGACTCGCCCGCGAGCCGCTCCAGCCCCTCCGGGGTGACGCCCACGTGCGCGTAGACGACCCGTTCCAGGGGGACGACGACGTCCCGCACCGGGCGCCGGCCCAGTTCCAGGGCGTCGTGCAGCCGCTCCTGGGCGCGGTCGTCGAGGAGCCCGGCCTCACCCGCGTCCTTGACGATCTGGGCCAGCTCCGCGTCCGAGAACGTGGCCGTGACCTCGTTCTTGGCCTCGATCCGCAGCAGCTTCAGCAGCCCGTTCGCGAAGGCGTTGATCGCGAAGATCACCGGACGCAGCGCCCGGGAGAGCGCGACCAGCGGCGGGCCGAGCAGCAGTGCGCTGCGCACCGGCTCGGCGAGCGCGATGTTCTTCGGCACCATCTCGCCCAGCAGCATGTGCAGGTACGTGGCCAGGGTCAGCGCGATCACGAAGGACACCACGTGACCGGCCCCCTCGGGCACGCCGACCGCGTGGAACACCGGTTCCAGCAGGTGCTCGATCGCCGGTTCGGCGACCACACCGAGGACCAGGGTGCACAGCGTGATGCCGAGCTGGGCGGCCGCCATCAGCGCGGACACGTGCTCCAGGCCCCACAGCACGCTCCGGGCGCGCCGGTCGCCCTGTTCGGCGTACGGCTCGATCTGCGAGCGGCGTACGGAGATCAGCGCGAACTCCGCGCCGACGAAGAAGGCGTTGACGACCAGGGTCGCCAGGCCGATCAGCAACTGGACGGCGGTCACCGGCCGACCTCCTGTTCCGACGGGTCGTCGAGCGGCGCGTGCAGCAGCACCCGCGCGGCCCGGTGGCCGGACGCGTCGACCACGTCCATGCGCCAGCCGGCGGCCTCGACGCGGTCACCGACGGCCGGTATGCGGCCCAGCTCGGTGGCGACCAGGCCGGCGAGCGTCTCGTAGGGGCCCTCCGGGACGTGCAGGCCCACGCGCGCGAGCTGGTCGGTGCGGGCGGCGCCGTCGGCCGTGTACAGGGCGCGGCCGGTGTCGTCCGTGCCCGCGGGGGCGAGGTCGGGCGTCTCGTGCGGGTCGTGCTCGTCACGGACCTCGCCGACGACCTCCTCGACGATGTCCTCCAGGGTCGCCACCCCGGCCGTCCCACCGTACTCGTCGATGACCACGGCCATCGTCCGCTTCCCGGACAGCCGGTCCAGGAGACGGTCCACGGTCAGGCTCTCGGGCACCAGCAGCGGTTCGCGCATGATCTCGGCGACGGACACCCGGGTACGGCGCTCCGCGGGCATCGCCAGGACGTCCTTGATGTGGGCGGTGCCGACCACCTGGTCCAGGGTGTCCCGGTAGACGGGGAAGCGGGACAGGCCGGTCGCCCGGGTCGCGTTGGCGACGTCCTCGCAGGTCGCCCGGGCCTCCAGGGCGACGACCTGGACGCGCGGTGTCATCACGTTCTCCGCGGTCAGGTCGGCCAGGTTCAGCGTGCGCACGAACAGCTCGGCGGTGTCCGCCTCCAGCGCGCCCTGCTTGGCGGAGTGCCGGGCCAGCGCGACCAGCTCCTGTGGGCCGCGGGCGGAGGCCAGCTCCTCGGCGGGCTCCAGCCCGAACCGGCGCACCACGCGGTTCGCGGTGTTGTTCAGGTGCGTGATGAAGGGGCGGAAGGCGGCGCTGAACCAGCGCTGGGCGTTGCCCACCCGCTTGGCCACGGCCAGCGGGGAGGAGATCGCCCAGTTCTTCGGGACGAGCTCGCCGACGACCATCAGGAACACCGTCGACAGGGCTGTGCCCAGCACCAGCGCGACCGAGCTGGCCGCGGTGGCGGACAGACCGGCCGACTCCAGCGGCCCGGAGATCAGCGCGGCGATCGACGGCTCGGCGAGCATGCCGACGACCAGGTTGGTGACGGTGATGCCGAGCTGGGCGCCGGACAGCTGGAACGTGAGGTTGCGGACGGCCTTCAGGGCACCGGCCGCGCCGGTCTCGCCCCGCTCGACGGCCCGCTCCAGCTCGCTGCGCTCCACGGTCGTCAGCGAGAACTCGGCCGCTACGAAGGCGCCGCACGCCAGTGACAGCAGGATCGCCACCAGCAGCAGGAGGACTTCCGTCATCGTGTCACCTCCGTCCCATGGTCGGACAGGGCAGGGAGGATCGCGCGATGTCGCGTACTGGGAGGCTCGCCCATGGGCGGACGCTCACACCTTTCACGTTTCGAGACCGGTAGGAGGACCGTACGATCCGCACGGTCCCCCAAGTGTAAAGGATCGGCAAAGCGGCTGGTGGGTGAGGTCAGTCGGTGAGCGGCTTCACCCAGCGCCGCCAGCGCTCCTCGGGCGTGTACCCCGCAGCCCGCCAGGCATGGTGCGCGGTCTCGTTCCGCGTCAGCACCATGGCGTCGCCGCGCCGCCCGCCCAGCCGGACGAACCGCTCCTCCGCGGCGGCCAGCAGCGCCGAGCCGATCCCCTGGCGGCGGTGGTGCGGATGCACCGCCAGCCGGTACAGGTGGCAGCGCCACCCGTCGAACCCGGCGATCACCGTGCCGGCCAGCTCCCCGTCCCGCTCGGCCAGGATCAGCGCGTCCGGGTCACGGGCGACCAGCCGCTCCACGCCCTCCCGGTCGTCACTGATGCTCGTGCCCTCGGCGGCGGTCTTCCAGAAGTCCAGCACGGCGTCGAGGTCGTCGGGCGTCGCGGCCCGTATCCGCAGTTCAGACATGCCGGTGATCACACCACGGAGCGCGGGCCGAACGGCGGAATTCCAGCATCCGGACGCTCGTCACCGGCCCCGCAGTTCCGCGATCACGGGCGCGAAGGCCTCCACGTACGGCTCCAGCACCGTCAGGTACGAGAACCCGTAGCGCTCGCGCTGGGCGAGCACCTGCGCGACGATCTCCCGCAGCGTGCCGACCAGCAGGATGGGCAGCTCCAGCGCCTCTTCCGGCGTCAGGTGCGGCGCCCGCTCCAGGAGGGGACGGACGGCCGCCTCGCGGTCCTCGGTGACGACCACCATCTGGACCAGCAGGTTGAGCTCCGCCGGTTCCTCGCGCCCGCGCGCCAGCTCCCGGTACCGCGCCACGCGCTCGTCGAGAGCGCCGGCCGTGATCGGCGTCAGCCCGGTCGGGCTCCGCGCCCAGGCGCGTGCGCCGGTGAAGGCCGCGATGTCGGCGTGCTCGGCGGTGAGCTCCAGCATCCGGTCGCCGTTCGCGCCGATCAGCAGGGGCACCCTCGGCCCCGGCGACCGGTCCAGCTCCTCGACCGTGCGTCGCAGCCGGTCCACCCGTTCACCGGGCGACCCCCACGGCAGCCCCGCCGCCTCGTGCTCCGCCCGGACGTATCCGGTGCCCAGCCCCAGTTCCAGACGTCCGTCCGTCAGCGCGGCCGTCGTCGCCACCTCGCGCGCGAGCAGCGCCGGGTTCCAGAAACCGGCGTTGAGCACGAACGTGCCCAGACGCGGCCGCTCGGTCGCCGCGGCCGCCGCGACCAGGGAGGGGAACGGCGCCGGCATCCCCAGATGGTCGGGGACCAGCAGCACGTCGTAGCCGAGTTCCTCGACCCGGCGGCACTTGGCGCGCCACTCCCCGGCGGACGCGGGCTCGATCAGACTCGCTCCGAAGCGGAACGGGCGCGCCATGAACTCTCCTCCGATCGGTGCGGTGCGGTGCGGTGCGGTGTGGTGCAGTGGGGTGCCGTGTGGTGCGGACTTCCACCGTGGTGTCGTCGTACGGGGGATTCCGTCCCGCCGCGGTCACTCGTGCGCTATGGCCGCCAGCACGTTCATCCGTGAGGCGCGCAGGGCCGGCAGCAGTGCCGCCACGATGCCGACCACCGCCGAGCCGACGACGACCACGACGACCGTGCCCCACGGGACCGCCAGCTCCTTCATGCCCTCCAGGGCCAGCACCCGCTGTATGCACACGCCCCACACCAGCCCCAGCCCGAGCCCCAGGACGGCGCCGAACACGGCGATCACCACCGCCTCCAGCCGGATCATCCGGCGCACCTGCCGCCGCGCCAGCCCGATGGCCCGCAGCAGCCCGATCTCCCGGGTCCGCTCCACCACCGACAGCGCCAGGGTGTTGACCACCCCGAGCACCGCGATGACGATCGCGAGCCCGAGCAGCGCGTACACCAGGTACAGCAGCACGGCGATCTGGCCGTGGACCAGCTCCTTGTAGTCGGCCTGGTCGCGCACCTGCACCTGCGGATACGGCTCCAGCGCCCGCTCCAGCCGGGGCCGCAGCTCGTCGGCGTCGGTGCCGGGGGCGGCGTTCAGGTACAGCACCGAGTCCTGGCCCCCGGGCACGTACTCCTCGACGGCGGAGGCGCTGAGGAACAGCCCGCCGCGCATGCCGAAGCCCTCGGTGTCCTGGTCGGTGAGCGCGCCCACCCTCAGCCGGACGGTCCGGTCGCCGGGGAACCGCACCGGCAGCACGCTGCCGATCCGCACGCCGTGCTCCTCGGCGAAGTCCGCGTCCATGCCGAGCGCGCCGTCGGCCAGCGCGGCCGCCGAGTCGCCCCGCGCGTACCGCACCCGGGCGACCTCGTCGATCCGGTCGTCGTACCCGGCGGCCGTCGTCTCGAGCCGCTCGCCGTCGGGCAGCCGCACGGCGACCGGCGCGAACCGCTGCCGTACGATGACCCCGACGCCGTCCGTGGCGCGGACCCGGTCGGTCACCTCCCGCGGGAACGGTGTGAAGCCGGCGTCCTGGACGACGAAGTCGGCGCCGAGCGTCTCGTCGATCTGCCGGTCGAACGACTCCGACATCGAGGCGCTCGCCACCGACATGCCGCCCACCAGGGCGAGGCCCACCATCAGGGCGGCGGCGGTCGCGCCCGTGCGGCGCGGGTTGCGCAGCGCGTTGCGCCGGCTCATCCGGCCGACCGCGCCGAACAGGACCGGGAAGCCCGCGCCGAGCACCCGGATCACCGGACGTACCAGCAGCGGGCCCGCCACGACGGTGGCGACGAGCGTGAGGACGACCCCCAGCCCCAGCAGCGAGGCCGCCGTCGCCGTACGGGACGCGGTCACGCAGCCCACCAGGGCGGCGGCACCGAGCCCGCCGACGACCGCCCCGGCCACCGCACGCACCCGCAGCGGCCGTCCCACACCGGCGACCTCCGCGTCCGCGAGGGCCGCCATGGGCGACACGGCCGCCGCGCGCCGGGCCGGGAGGTAGGCGGCCACGAAGGTGACGCCGACGCCGACGGCGTACGCCGACACCGGGGTCGCCCAGCCGACGACCATCTCCGTGGTCTTCAGGTTCATGCCGAGCGCGCTCATCAGCCGGATCAGACCGGCCGCCAGGCCGATGCCGGCCGCGAGGCCCAGCGTCGAGCCGGCCAGGCCCAGCAGCACCGCCTCGGTGAGCACCGAGCGCCGTACCTGACGGCGGTCCGCGCCGAGGGCGCGGAGCAGACCCAGCTCACGGGTCCGCTGGGCGACCAGCATCGCGAACGTGTTGACGATCAGGAACACGCCGACCAGCACGGCGATCCCGGCGAAACCGAGCATCACGTACTTGATGACGTCGAGGAACCCGCCCAGCTCCTCCGCCGCCGACTTCGCCTGCTCGTCGGCCGTCTGCACGTCGTAGGGGCCGGAGCCGACCGCGGCGGCGACGCGGCGCTTCAGCTCGGCGTCGGTCACGCCCTCCGCCGCGTCGACGGAGATGCCGGTGGCCAGGTCGGGCGAGCCCAGGAGCCGGGTGGCGGCCACCGCGGGGTCGAGGAAGACCAGGGCGGCGCCCGGGTTGGTGGTCCGGAAGGTGGCGATGCCGACGACGCGGACCGGGAACGAACCCGGCTGGGCCATCACTGTCAGCGTGTCGCCGATCTCCACGTCCTTGCGGCCGGCGGTGTCGGCGTCGATCAGGGCCTCCGCGGCGCCGCGCGGGGCCCGGCCGGAGGTCAGCTCCACGGCGCTGCGCTCGGTGACGTACCAGTCGGAGGCGATGGTCGGCGCCCCGCCGGACTGGCCCACGGACGTGTGGGCGGCGTCGACGACCGTGACGTTCTCCACGCTGACGTCGGCGTGGGCCGAGGCCACTCCGGCGGTGCGGGCCACCCGGTCGGCCAGGGCGGCGGGCAGGGTCCGGACCGCGCCGGTGGGCACGGAGGCGGTCAGGTCCTCCTCCGGCTCGACCGTCACATCGGCCGACGTGGACGCGAAGAGGCGGTCGAAGGTGCGCGCCACCGTGTCGGAGAAGATCAGGCTGCCCGCGACGAACGCCACCGACAGCACGACGGCGAGGGCGGACAGCAGCAGGCGACCCTTGTGCGCGAGGAAGCTCCGGAGCGTGGCCCGCAGCACCGGCTCAGCCCTTCCCGGCGGGCTCGCCCGCGGCCGGGCCGGACTCGCCCGGAGCTGGGCCGGACTCGCCCGGGGCCGGGCCGGACTCGCCTGGGCCCGCGCCGGAGCCGTCCGGTGCGGTGCCGGAGCCGCTCGGGGCCGTGTAGGGCTCGCCTGCGGCCGCGCCGGAGCCGCCCAGGGCCGCGCCGGGCTCGCCCGCGGCCGCACCGGAGCCGCCCGAGACCGTGCCGGAGTTGCCCGCTGCGGTGCCGGAGTCGCCCGCGACCGCGCCGGACCCGCCCGCAGTCGTGCCCGCCCGGGCGCGGATCCCGTCGAAGCGTTTCATGCGCTCCAGCACCGTCTCCGCCGTCGGGCGCCCCATCTCGTCCACGATCCGGCCGTCGGCGAGGAAGAGCACCAGATCGGAGTGGGCGGCGGCGCCCGGGTCGTGGGTGACCATGACGACGGTCTGGCCCAGGCCGTCCACGGCTTCCCGGAGGAAGGCGAGGACCTCCAGGCCGGCGCGCGAGTCCAGGTTGCCGGTCGGCTCGTCCGCGAAGATCAGCTCCGGGCGGGAGGCGAGCGCCCGCGCGCAGGCCACGCGCTGCTGCTGACCGCCGGACAGCTGGGCGGGCCGGTGTGTGAGACGGTCCCGCAGCCCCAGCGTGTCGATCACCCGGTCCAGCCACTCCCGGTCCGGCTTCCGTCCCGCGATGTCCATCGGCAGCGTGATGTTCTCGGCCGCGTCGAGGGTCGGGATCAGGTTGAACGACTGGAACATGAACCCGATCCGGTCGCGGCGCAGCCGGGTCAGCTCCCGTTCCTTCAGTCCCGTGATCTCGGTGTCGCCGAGCCACACCTGACCGCCCGAGACGGTGTCGAGCCCGGCCAGACAGTGCATCAGCGTGGACTTCCCCGAGCCCGACGGCCCCATCACGGCGGTGAAGCGTCCCCGCACGATGTCCACGTCCACCGAGTCCAGCGCCAGCACGGCCGTCTCGCCCGAGCCGTACGCCTTGGTCAGTGCCCGGGCCCGGGCCGCCACGCCGTCGGCCGACGCCAGGCCGGGGGCGTGCCGCACAGCAGGTGTGGACAAGGCTGCCTCCTCGATCGGGGGGACGTGCCGACGTGCCGGTCCGACGAGCGTAGTGTGACCGGGCGCACACCCGGTATCCCTTTTGGTCACCGGAGCGCCCTTGCCGGTGCTAGCGTCCCGGCGCTAGCGTCGACGGTATGGCGAAGACCCAGCTGAACGTCCGCGTCGACGAGGGTACGGCCCGCGCCGCCCGCGAGCAGGCCACCGCGCGCGGCATGAGTGTCAACCGCTACATCGAAGAGCTGGTCCGGCAGGACACCGGCGAGGCGGGCCACACCTTCGTGGAGGCCGCGGCCGACTTCATGAAGCAGTACGAGACCGTCTTCGCCGAGGAATTCGGCGCCGCCCGCGAGGGCCGCGCAGCCGAGGGCCGCACAGTCGAAGGCCGCGCAGTCGAAGGCCGCACGGCCGGGAGCGGCACGCACGAAGGCGGCCGCTGAACCCTTGGACGACCTGACCATCGACCTCGCCTGGCTGCTCATGCTCGCCGAGCAGAAGACACCGGGAGACCCCCAGGTCACCGACTGGGGAGCCCTGGTCGCGGCGGTGGCGCGCCATCGCGCCGAGATCTTCGACGTCCCCGTCTACGACACCCCGCACGCCCGCGCGGCGTCGCTGCTCCAGCTCCTCCTCCACGTCCCCGCGCTGGAGCGCTCCAACGCCCTCTTCGCCTGCTCCGTCGCCTACGCCTACCTGGTGGCCAGCGGGGTGAAGGTCGTCACCTCGCCCGAGCAGGTCCGCGACCTGGCCCGCCTGGTCAAGAGCGGTGAGGCGTCGGTGCACGACATCGCCCGGGAGCTGCGCCAGTGGAGCCGGTGAGGCTCCGTCCGTACCGGAGGCCGGCGCCCTCAGACCTGAGCCGCCGCACCTGACGCACCGTAAGCACCCGCCGCGCTCGCCGCCTCTGTCGCATCCGCCACGTTCCGGCGGAACGCCTCCGCCTCCCACGTCCCCTCCAGGCGCGGCGCCAGCCAGCCCCGCGCCCGCTCGCGGAAGTCGGCGGGCGTCAGTGACCCGGCGCCGGCGGGCAGCGCCCCCAGCAGCGGGGCCCCCGCGACCTCCGGGAGGTCGGTGACGTTGCACCGCATCGCCAGATCGGGGGAGCCGGGCCAGCTGCCGATCACCACACCCAGCAGCTCCACGCCACGGCGCCGGAGTTCACGGGCCGTCAGGTCGGTGGTGTTCAGCGTGCCGAGGCCCGCCGAAGCCACCACCAGCACCGGCGCCCGCAGCATCTCCGCGGCGTCGGCCAGGGTCCCGCCGGTCTCGTCGAAGCGCACGAGCAGCCCGCCCGCGCCCTCGACGAGGACCAGGTCGTGCTCGGTGGCCAGCTTGTCCGCGGCCTCGGCGACCTGACGCGGACGCACCGGCTCCCGGCCGGCCCGCCGGGCGGCCGTCGCCGGCGCCAACGGGTCGGGGTAGCGGGCGAGCTCGGCGGTCGTGACGGCGCCCGCGAGCCGCGCGACCTCGTCGGCGTCCCCGCGCTCGTCCGGCCGTACGCCGGTCTGGGCGGCCTTCAGCACGGCCACCGACCGGCCCGCCGCCAGCGCCGACGCGGCGAGGGCCGCGGTCGTGACCGTCTTGCCGATCTCCGTACCCGTCCCCGTGATCACCAGGATCGGCATGTTCATCCCTCCCGCGCCGCGGCGCACACCGCGCGCGCGATCCGTGCCACGTCCGCGTCGTCCGTGACGTACGGCGGCATCGTGTAGACGAGGTCGCGGAACGGCCGCAGCCACACGCCCTCCCGTACGGCGGCCGCCGTGGCGGCCTTCATGTCGACGGCGTGGTCCAGCTGGACGACACCGATGGCCCCGAGGACCCGCACGTCCTTCACACCCGGCACCTCCCGGGCGGGGGCCAGCCCTTCCCGCAGGCCGGTCCCGATCCGTTCGACCTCCGTGCGCCAGTCCTGGCCGAGCAGCAGCTCGATCGAGGCGCAGGCGACGGCCGCCGCCAGCGGGTTCCCCATGAAGGTGGGGCCGTGGGCGAGCACCGGGACCTCGCCCCGCGAGATCCCGTCGGCCACCCGTGCCGTGCACAGGGTGGCCGCCATGGTCAGGTAACCACCGGTCAGCGCCTTGCCGACGCACATCACGTCCGGTGTCACCGCGGCGTGCTCCGCCGCGAACAGGGCGCCCGTGCGCCCGAACCCGGTCGCGATCTCGTCGAACACCAGCAGGACGTCGTGCGCGTCGCACGCCTCGCGCAGCACCCGCAGATACGCGGGGGAGTGGAACCGCATCCCGCCGGCCCCCTGCACCACCGGCTCGACGATCACCGCGGCCAGGTCGTCGGCGTGCCGTTCGACCGCCGAGCGCAGCCGCTCCGCGTACGCCTCGTCGTGGTCGGCGGGCGGCGCGTCCACGAACACCTGACGGGGCAGCACCCCGGCCCACAGGTCGTGCATGCCGCCCTCGGGGTCGCACACCGACATCGGCTGCCAGGTGTCGCCGTGGTAGCCGCCGCGCCAGGTCAGCAGCCGCCGCTTGCCGGGCCGGCCCAGCGAACGCCAGTACTGGAGGCACATCTTGACCGCGACCTCGACGGACACCGACCCCGAGTCGGCGAGGAAGACGTGCTCCAGCCCCTCCGGCGACATGTCGACGAGGAGCTTCGCCAGCCGTACGGCGGGCTCGTGGGTGAGCCCGCCGAACATCACGTGGCTCATCCGGCCGAGCTGCGCGCGCACGGCCTCGTTCAGCACCGGGTGGTTGTAGCCGTGGATCGCCGACCACCAGGACGCCATACCGTCGACCAGCTCGCCCGAGCCGTCGGCGAGCCGCAGCCGGACCCCGCTCGCCGACTCCACGACGAGCGGCTCGGCCCGGCCGGGCATCGGACCGTACGGATGCCACACGTGCCGCCGGTCGAGGTCCAGCAGCTCCGGCACGTTCGGGTCAGGCATTGGGCGCGAGGTCCGTCCCGGCACCCCGGCGGCGTACGGCGACCAGGTCCGTGCGCGGCTCGCCGGCCGCCGCCACCGGAGCGGAGCCGCAGACGTCGCCCGCCTCGTGCGACCCGCAGCCCGCGCCCTCGTGCGCTCCGCACCCGGCGCTGCCGTGCGACCCGCACCCGGCGTTCCCGTGCGATCCGCCGCCCCCGCAGCCCCCGCCGTCGCCGCCGGCGGCGACGCGGTGCTCCGGCAGCGTCACCTGTCCCGCGCCCTCCACCTCGAAGCCGGCATCCGCGATCATCTCCAGGTCGGCCCGGCCCGCCTGGCCCTCGCTGGTGAGGTAGTCGCCCAGGAAGAGGGAGTTGGCCAGGTGCAGCGCGAGCGGCTGCATCGTGCGCAGATGGACCTCGCGTCCGCCCGCGATGCGCACCTCGGCGTCCGGGCACACGAACCGCACCATCGCCAGGATGCGCAGGCACCGCTGCGGGGTGAGGTTCCACTCCTTGGCGAGCGGGGTGCCCTCGAACGGGATCAGGAAGTTGACCGGGACCGAGTCCGGGTCCAGCTCGCGCAGCGAGAAGACCACGTCGACCAGGTCCTCGTCGCTCTCGCCCATGCCGGCGATCAGCCCGGAGCAGGCGGACAGGCCCGCCGCGTGCGCCTTGTGCACCGTGTCCACCCGGTCGGCGTACGTGTGCGTGGTCGTGATGTCCGCGTACGTCCCCTCGGACGTGTTCAGGTTGTGGTTGTAGGCGTCGGCGCCCGCCGCGCGCAGCCGCTCCGCCTGTCCCTCGGAGAGCAGACCGAGACAGGCGCACACCTCGACCTCCTCGTTCCGCTCCTTGATGGCCTTGATGGTCTCGGAGACCCGGTCCACGTCCCGGTCCGTCGGACCGCGCCCGCTCGCCACCAGGCACACCCGCTTCGCCCCGCCGGCCAGCCCCGCGGCCGCCGCCTCGGAGGCCTCGTCGGGCTTGAGCCAGGTGTACTTGAGGATCCCGGCGGTGGAGCCGAGCCGCTGGGAGCAGTAGGAGCAGTCCTCGGGGCACAGCCCCGACTTGAGGTTGACGAGGTAGTTGAGTTTCACCCGTCGCCCGAACCAGTGCCGGCGCACCCGGCCGGCCGCGGCCACCACGTCGAGCAGGTCGTCGTCGGACGTCGCGAGGACGGCCAGCGCTTCCGCACGGGTCGGCAGCTCGCGCCGAAGCCCCTTGTCCACCAGCGTGTTCAGCAGGTCCATGAGAGCCGATCCTGTCGTACCGGACCACTCCGGGCCAAGGTAGGGATCACACAACACGCCCGCTTCGACGTGTGGGTATTGCCACACCATGGGCGGCCACACCTGCCGCTAGTGTCTGTCCGCTACCTACAAAATCACCGGAGGGCCCCATGGCGTTCGGCTGGATCGACGAGCAGGCGGAGCTGCGCCGCCGCGCCGGACTCGTACGGACCCTGTGTCCCCGGCCGGCCGACTCGCCGCTCCTCGACCTCGCGAGCAACGACTACCTGGGCCTGGCCCGTCATCCGGAGGTCACCGAGGGCGCGGCGCGGGCCGCCCGGACCTGGGGCGCCGGTGCCACCGGCTCCCGTCTCGTCACCGGCACCACCGAACTCCACGCCGAGCTGGAACGGGAACTGGCCGGCTTCTGCGGCTTCGACGCGGCCCTGGTCCTCTCCTCCGGCTACGCCGCGAACCTGGCGGCGGTCACCGCGCTGGCCCCGCACGGCACCCTGATCGTCTCGGACGCCGGGAACCACGCCTCGCTCATCGACGGCTGCCGGCTGGCCCGCGGCACCACCCAGGTCGTCGCGCACGCCGACCCGGACGCCGTGCGCAAGGCGCTCGGCACGCACCCGGGCCCGGCGCTGACGGTCTCCGACACGGTGTTCTCGGTCGACGGCGACGCGGCGCCGCTGGCCGCCCTCGCCGAGGTGTGCCGGGAGCACGGGGCCGGGCTGGTCGTCGACGACGCCCACGGGCTCGGCGTCCTCGGCGCCGGCGGGCGCGGCGCCCCGCACGCCGCGGGGCTGGCCGGTGCCGGCGACGTCGTCGTCACGGTCACGCTGTCCAAGTCGCTCGGCAGCCAGGGCGGGGCGGTGCTCGGACCCGCGCGGGTGATCGAGCACCTGGTGAACGCGGCCCGGACGTTCATCTTCGACACCGGCCTCGCCCCCGCGGCGGCGGGCGCGGCCCTGGCGGCCCTGCGGCTGCTGCGCCGCGAACCGGAACGCGCGGCACGCGCGCGTGCGGTCGCGGGCGACCTGCACGCGCGGCTGACGGCCGCGGGTCTGGAGGCGGTGCGTCCGGACGCCGCGGTCGTCTCCGTGCGTGCCCCGTCCCCGGAGCGGGCGGTGCGCTGGGCGGCGGACTGCCGGGCGGCAGGTCTGACCGTCGGCTGCTTCCGTCCTCCCTCCGTGCCCGACGGCGTCTCACGCCTGAGGCTGACCGCCCGCGCGGACCTCTCCGAGGCGCAGATCGAACGCGCTGTACGAGTGATCGGCGAGACACGACCATGAGTCGGCGTGACACGGCCGGGCGCCGGGATACGGGTGGGGGGTAGGGGTCCGGACGCGATTCCGGACGTTCCGGACGAAGGTCAGCGGAACGTGGCCGTGAAGCCCGTCCAGCTCTCGGGGGAGAAGAGCAGGGCGGGTCCGGCCGGGTCCTTGGAGTCGCGTACGGCGAGCAGGCCGGCCCACGGTCCGGTCTCCGGGCGGGCCGTCTCCACGCAGTTGTTGGCTCCCGTGCTGTAGCTGCTGCGCAGCCACCGCAGGCCCTGCGGACGGTGGCGGTCGTGCAGGTCGGTACTGGAGGGTACGTTCCGAGGCAGTGCAGTCATGGTGCCTCCTTACGTGCCGGCGGCTTTCGCGGCGATGTATTCCAGTGTGTCCTCGGGTGAAAGGGCGTGCGCCCGAAGGGCGTCGAAGGCCTCGGTGTAGGCCTGGAGGTGTTCTTTCCGTTCGAGATAGAGGCTACTCGTCAAGTGGTCGAGAACAACCACATCCAGATCAGAAGTGTTCGTAAACGAGAAGATAACGAAAGAACCTGTGACTCCGATATGAGCTCCGGCACTGAACGGCAGTACCTGGAGCGTGACTTGGGGAAGCCGGCCCGCCTCCACGAGCCGGTCCAGTTGCCGCGCCATGACCTCGGGGCCGCCCACCTCCCGACGCAGTACGGCCTCGTCCAGCACCGCGTTCAGGGTCAGCGGCGGCTGTGCGCGCAGGACGTCCTGGCGGGCCAGCCGCACCTCCACCAGGGTGTCCAACTGGTCCTCGTCGGCTCCCTCGACGGCGGCCCTCGTCACCGCCCGCGCGTACTCGGGCGTCTGGAGCAGCCCCGGGACCACGGTCGTCTCCAGGGTGCGCATCGCGCTCGCCTGCGACTCCAGGCTGATGAAGTCCCGGTAGGCGGGCGGCAGCACGCCGCGGTAGGCGTGCACCCAGTGATCCCGCCCGCCGCTGTCGGTGGACCCCGCCAACGCCAGCATCAACTCACGCAGTTGGGGGTCGGACACGCCGTAGGCGTCGAGGAGTAACCGCACATCGGCGGGTTTCGTACCGCTGGTACCGGTCTCGATCCGGCTCACCTTCGACTGGTGCCAGCCCACGAGCCGGGCCGCCTCCCCACTGGTCAGGCCGAGGCGGGCGCGCAGGGCCCGCAGTTCGGCGCCCAGTTTCCGGCGGCGCACCGCGGGACCGTGCTGCATGGAGTTCTCCTTACTCCCTACGAGCCGTCCAAATACGCTCTGCCGTGGCAGAGTTCACCGCATCGAGCGACAGATATATGCACATCTTGGTGGATCGCCACCGGTGGCGGCCCGCTGATGGCAATCTGGCGACGAAGCACCAGTCCGGGACCGTACTCGAACCATCCGCACCGTGTCGGACTCCGGTCCCGTGGGAAAGGGACGGCATCGCCATGGCAGACCATCTGGAAGCATCCCTCACTCTGCCGAGCGATCCCGCATCGGTGTCCACGGCTCGCGCGTTCGTTCTGACCACGCTGGGGGGATGGGGTCTTCCCGCGGAGGCGGAGACGGCCGACACCGTCCGCCTCATCGTCTCCGAGCTCGCCACCAACGCCGTACAGCACACCTTCGGGCAGTCGCCCACCTTCCGGGTGGACCTCCGGCTCGACCGGGACGAGCTGCTGCGCATCGGCGTCACCGACAGCCACCCGCGCTTCCCCAGGCGCCTGCCGGCCGCCGTCCAGCAGGACAACGGCCGTGGCCTGGTGATCATCCGCTGGCTGACCGCGGAGTGCGGGGGCAGACTCCGCGTCCGCCCCACCCGCGAGGGCGGCAAGACCATCTGCGTCGACCTGCCGTGGACGCTGACCGTGGAGCCGGTGGCGACGGCGGGCCAACAGGAACCTTGACCCGCTCGGATTCCTTGGCGGGGCGTGGCGGGGCGTGGAGCGGTGAGGGGCGTGGAGGGTGTGCGGGGGCGGGGGCGGGTGGCGGACGGCTGTGGGGGACTCGGGGACGTGCGGGGGCCAGGGGAGGTGCGCGGGGAGGCGGCGGGCCGCACGGGTGGGGCTGTCCGCCGGACGAGTGGTGTGCGGGGTGCGGGCGTGGATGTCCGCCGAACGGGTGATGTCGGGAGGGCGTGAGCGCGGGCCGCGCGCTCGGCCGGCAGAGGCGGGGGCGGGCGAGGCTCGGCGGCTGCCGGAGGGCTGTGAAGGCCTGTAACGGCTGTGGGTGGGCTGCGGGCGGCTGTGAACGGCCGTGTGACGGCCCTGGGCGTGGCGCAGGCGGCGCGAACGGCCGCCTGACGGCCCCCACGCCCCGGGCTCCGGAGGCGGGCTCCGGAGGCGGTGGCGGCGCGTCAGGGACGCCGCCACCGCCCCCGGAGGGTCACTTGACCCGGCCGTACCAGACGCTCTTGGTCCAGATCTTCTGCAGCCTCACCACGTCCCCGGTCTTCGGGGAGTGCCAGATCTTGCCCTTACCGGCGTAGATCCCGACGTGGTAGACGTACGACCCCGAGTGGAAGAACACGAGGTCCCCGGCCTTGCGCTTGCTCGCCGAGATGTGGGTGGTCTTGTTGTACTGCTGGGCCGCCGTACGAGGCAGTTTCTTGCCCGCCTTCTTGAACGAGTACAGCGTGAGCCCGGAGCAGTCGAACCTGTTCGGCCCGGCGGCCCCGTACCGGTAGGGCGAACCCTTCTTGGAGGCCGCGATCTGGAGTGCCTTCGTCGCCGGGGTGGCGGCCGCCGCTTCGGAGGCGACACCCGGGACCACGATCGAGCCGCCCACGGCGGCGATGGCGAAGGCCGAGGCCGTGCCGGCCCGGGCCATGAGCGACGGGACACGATTCAGCGCAGTCATGCGCAACCCTTCGTCAGCCGCCTGTGAAGGATGACCTGTCGGATTCGGGCTGGCGAAGTTGCCCGGCCGCTGCTGCGGCTTCACCCCAAGGGCTGCTCGGTCCGGTCATGGGGCGACCGCTCCGGCGACCCGTCGTGCTTGGGTCCTCCACTCCTGCCGATGCACTCCTGTCGACCGGTCATCCGGGCGGCGGCAGGACTCGGCGTCCGCCCGGACCGCCCCGCCGCTTGTGGCGGGGGCTTGTCGTCAGTCAGGGATCTTGGCGCACCGATGTCCGAAAATCCCAACGCAACCGGGGATTTGTGGGGTTACTCACCACTCACCCGTTCGGGTGGACACCCTGATGGCGGGTCAGGTGTCAAGGCGGCGACATACCCCCCGACCAGCACTGGAACCGTTCGTTCCGGCGCGGTGCCCCTCATTTCGCGCAACCGCTGTGGGCTGGAAAAAGCAGTCGAGGATGGGCCGCCCGGGGGTACGCCGTTCGGTCCGTTTCAACTCGGGTCCGCGCGTCACGCTTTCGGCGAACACGGAGCCGTCGGGACACCCGTACGTCATCGGTCGGGGAGCGGAGGCATCGTGACGCGCGCGGTGCGGCGCTCCCCGTCGAGCACGCGCAGCGCCCGCGCGAGCGTCGGCGCGTGCAGTTCGCTCTCGCCCCGCTGGTGCATCAGCGTCAGCGCGTCGCGCAGCGCGGTCGCCCTGCCCACCAGTGCCTGGGCGGCGCGCAGTCCGCGGTAGGTGTCGCCGTCGCGGGCGGGGTTGATCCGGCCGAGCAGGTCGACCACCTCCAGGTAACGGTCGATCAGCTCGGCCTCGGCCCGGGTCAGCGCGGGCAGCGGAGGCAGCTCGGGAGGCAGCATCGCGGCTCACCCCTCGCCCGGCAGGCCGCCGGAAGCCCTGCGGGCCGGGACCACGCGGTCCGCCAGGCCGTACTCCACGGCCTGGCGGGCGTCGAGGATCCGGTCGCGTTCGAGGTCGGCGCCCACCTGCTCCGGACGGCGCCCGGTGTGCCGTACGAGCATCTCCTCCAGGCGGGTGCGGGTGCGGGCCAGTTCCCGGGCCTGGACGACCAGATCGCCGGTCTGCCCCCGCACCGGCTCCGGCAGCGACGGCTGGCGGAGCACCACGCGCGCGCCCGGCAGCACGGACCGCTTGCCCGGTGTGCCCGCGGCCAGCAGGAGGGCGGCGGACGAGCCGGCCTGGCCCAGGCAGACGGTCGCCACGTCGCAGGTGACGTACCGCAGTGTGTCGTAGACGGCCGACATCGCGCTGAACGAGCCGCCCGGGGAGTTGACGTACAGCGAGATGTCCCGGTCGGGGTCCCGGTGCTCCAGGTACATGAGCTGGGCCATCACGTCGTTCGCCGCGGTGTCGTCGATCGGCGTGCCCAGGAAGACGATGCGCTCCTCCAGCAGCTTGGAGTACGGGTCCAGTGTCCGGTGCCCCGAGCCGGTGCGTTCGGTGAACTCGGGCAGGACATGGCGGGCGGACGGTCGGGTCATGGGAACCCCCTCCTTCGGCGTCTGTAAAAAATGTACAGGACGTACGTGACGTTAGAATGGGGTCATGGCCTACGAGATTCCGGTGACGCAAGCCAGGGCTGAGCTCGCCGACCTGATCAACCGGGTGGTGTACGGCGGCGAGCGCGTCGTCGTGACGCGGCACGGCAAGCCCCTCGTCGCCCTGGTCTCCGCCGCCGACCTGGAACGGCTCGACGCGCTCGACGCCCCGGCGGACGAGCAGGTGATCAGCTCCGTCTCCGCGGTCCGCGAGGCGGCGGCCTCGGCTCCCCGCGAACAGCAGCGGTTCGGGATCGCGGCCGAGCACCGGGGACCGAACCACCGATAGACGGCCGCGTCCGGGCGCGCCAAGGCGGGTGCGGCCGGACACGCGGGACCGTGCGCCCTCCGACTTGGCGGAGGACGCACGGTCGGGCGAGGGTTCCGGCGGCGGGCCGGGCCGTCAGGCCGCTGGGTCGCCGGTGGGGGCGGCCTCCTCGGTGGGCGGGTCAGCCGGCGAGTGCGGCCTCCCGGCCGGCGGCCGGTGCGGCGCTCCTCGCGCGGCCCTTCAGCGCGTCGCCGAGCAGCACCGCTCCCAGGCCCAGCGCGGCCCACCAGGTGAGGGTCAGGGCGGGGCCGGTGGCCGCCGCGCCGTCGAAGAAGGACACCGAGCGCAGCAGCGTCGTCCCCGCGCCCGGCGGCAGCCACTGGCCGATCGCGCCGACCGGCTCGGGCAGCATCTCCGGCGCCGAGGCCGCCCCGGAGAACGGGTTGCCGAGGAACATCAGGACGAACGCCGTCAGGCCGATGCCCGCGGGGCCCAGCAGGGCGGCGCACCCGGCCACGGCCGCGCTCACCGCCAGCGTCGACAGACCGAACGTCGCCGCCTCCGCCCACCAGTCCCCGGCGAGCACCCCCAGCCAGCTGTGCGCGAGCGCCGCCGCGACGAGGCCCACCAGGGCGGCCGTGCCGACCAGTGCGAGCGCGGCGCGGACCCCGCGCAGGCCGAGCAGGGTCACCACCGCGCCCGCCGCGATGCCGGCCAGCGCCAGCGGGAGCACGCTCGCGCTCAGCGCCGCCCCGCGCGGGTCGTTCGCGGAGGCGGCGACGACGTCCACCGTCCGGACGACGGTGCCGTCGGCCGCGGCCTGCCGGTCGACCGCCTGCTGCAACAGCTGGGCGACGACCGGGCTCGCGGCCGACGCGGTCAGCAGCTCGGGGCCCTGGGGAGTGACGACCACGGCGCCGTACACCGTCCGGTCCGCCACGGCGGCGCGGGCCGCGGCCTCGTCGTCGTAGCGGTGGATCTCGAAGGCGCCCTCGTGCTGTTCGAGGGCCTTCTCCACCTGGGTGATCGCGGCCTCGGGGCCGGCCACGCCGAGCGGCAGGTCGCGGGGCGCGGTGCGGGCGGCCGGCCAGGCGAAGGCCCACAGGGCGAGCGCCGCGAGCACGGGCACGAGGACGACGACCGCGATCGCGCGCCGGGCGGGAGCCCTGGTGGCGGGGGCGGGAGCGGTGTTCATGGGGATCTCCTCCGGCTCCGACTCCAAAAAGAAGGATCGTTCGTTTTAGCTCTGTCACCACCGTGCGCCGACCGGGGGCGCTTGTCAAGAAGGAACGTTCGTTTTAGTTTTGGGCCATGGCACGCGTATCCCAGGCCCACCTCGACGCCCGCCGCCGGCAGATCCTCGACGCCGCCGCGCTCTGCTTCGCGCGCAACGGCTTCCACGCCACCTCCATGCAGGACGTCCTGAAGGAGGCCGATCTCTCGGCCGGCGCCGTGTACCGGTACTTCGGCGGCAAGGACGAGCTGATCGCCGCGATCGTCTCGGAGGTGCTGGGCGAGGTCCGGGCCGCCTTCGAGGCGGCGGCCGAGCAGAGCCCGCCCCCGCCGCCCGACCGCCTCGTCCCCGCCGTCCTCGACCGGACCCTCGGCCTGCGCGAGTCCCTCACCGTGGACGGCGTCCCCGCCTTCCCGCGCCTGGTCGTCCAGGTCTGGTCGGAGATCCCGCGCAACGACACCCTCGCGGACGTCCTGCGCGAGGGCTACACCGTCGTGCGCGCGGCGTGGGCGCGGATCGTCGAGGCCCACCAGGCGGCCGGGACGATGCGCTCGGACGTACCGCCGGACCACGTGGCCCGCACGATGATCGCCACCGTCCTCGGCTTCATCGCCCAGCAGTCCCTGTTCGGGCCGACCTCGGTGGACGTCCTGCGGGACGGTCTGCGCGCGTTGATGAGCATGCCGGGCACCGACCCCGAAGCCTGATGATCACACCGCTCGGGTAACGTGCGTGAAACGCGGCCCAACTAGCCTGCCCTTCACGCCACCTGGGACTTTTCCCCCGTGGCCGCGGCAACCGGGCCCCGCAAGGTCCGGAGCGAGGATGTGAGGTGGGACGTGCAACTGACGCCGCACGAGCAAGAGAGGCTGCTGATCCACGTGGCGGCCGACGTCGCCGAGAGGCGCCGCGCCCGCGGGCTGAAGCTCAACCACCCCGAGGCCGTCGCCCTCATCACCGCGCACATCCTCGAAGGCGCACGGGACGGCCGGACGGTCGCCGAGCTCATGGCCTCCGGCCGCAAGCTGCTCACCCGCGACGACGTCATGGAGGGCATCCCCGAGATGATCCACGACGTCCAGGTCGAGGCGACCTTCCCGGACGGCACCAAGCTCGTCACCGTCCACGACCCGATCGTCTGAGAGGGGCCCCGATGATCCCCGGAGAGATCCTCTTCGCCGAGGACCCGATCGTGTACAACGAGGGCCGTGAGGTCACCCGGCTCACCGTCCTCAACGCCGCCGACCGGCCCGTCCAGGTCGGCTCCCACTACCACTTCGCCGAGGCCAACCCCGGCCTGGAGTTCGACCGCGCCGCCGCACGCGGCAAGCGGCTGAACGTCCCCGCGGGCACCGCCGTGCGCTTCGAGCCGGGGCTGCCCGTCGACGTCGCCCTCGTCCCCCTCGCCGGCGCCCGCGTGGTGCCCGGGCTGCGCGGCGAGACCGGAGGCGCCCTCGATGCCTGAGATCTCCCGTGCCGCGTACGCCGACCTGTTCGGCCCCACCACCGGTGACCGCATCCGGCTCGCCGACACCGACCTGATCGTCGAGATCGAGGAGGACCGCTCCGGTGGTCCCGGACTCGCCGGGGACGAGGCCGTGTTCGGCGGCGGCAAGGTCATCCGCGAGTCCATGGGCCAGTCCCGCGCCACCCGCGCGGACGGCGCGCCCGACACCGTCGTCACCGGCGCCGTGATCGTGGACCACTGGGGGATCGTCAAGGCCGACGTCGGCATCCGCGACGGCCGGATCACCGGCATCGGCAAGGCGGGCAACCCCGACACCATGGACGGGGTCCACCCGGACCTGGTGATCGGCCCGGAGACCGAGATCATCGCCGGCAACGGCCGCATCCTCACCGCCGGAGCCGTCGACGCGCACGTCCACTTCATCTGCCCGCAGATCGCCGACGAGGCGCTCGCGGCGGGCGTCACCACGCTCGTGGGCGGCGGCACCGGGCCCGCCGAGGGCTCCAAGGCGACGACCGTGACACCCGGCCCCTGGCACCTCGCCCGCATGCTGGAGGCGATGGAGCGGTACCCGCTGAACATCGGCTTCCTCGGCAAGGGCAACACCGTCTCCCACGAGGCGATGCTGTCGCAGATCCGGGGCGGGGCGCTGGGCCTCAAACTGCACGAGGACTGGGGCTCCACGCCGGCCGTCATCGACGCCTCGCTGACCGTCGCCGAGCAGACCGGCATCCAGGTCGCCATCCACACCGACACCCTCAACGAGGCCGGATTCGTGGGCGACACGCTCGCCGCGATCGCCGGCCGCGGCATCCACGCCTACCACACCGAGGGCGCCGGCGGCGGGCACGCGCCCGACATCATGACCGTCGTCTCCGAGCCGCACGTCCTGCCCAGCTCGACGAACCCGACGCGGCCGTACACCGTGAACACCGCCGAGGAACACCTCGACATGCTGATGGTGTGCCACCACCTCAACCCCGCGGTGCCCGAGGACCTGGCGTTCGCCGAGTCCCGCATCCGGCCCTCGACCATCGGCGCGGAGGACGTCCTCCACGACCTGGGCGCCATCTCCATCATCTCCTCCGACGCGCAGGCCATGGGCCGGGTCGGCGAGGTCGTCCTGCGGACCTGGCAGACCGCGCACGTCATGAAGCGGCGGCGGGGCGCGCTGCCCGGCGACGGCCGGGCCGACAACCGGCGGGTACGGCGGTACGTCGCCAAGTACACGATCAACCCGGCGCTCGCCCAGGGCCTCGCCCGGGAGATCGGCTCCGTCGAGACGGGCAAGCTCGCCGACCTCGTCCTGTGGGAACCGGCGTTCTTCGGCGTCAAGCCGCACCTCGTCCTCAAGGGCGGGCAGATCGCGTACGCGCAGATGGGCGACGCCAACGCCTCCATCCCCACCCCGCAGCCCATCCTGCCCCGCCCGATGTACGGGGCGATCGGCCGGGCACCGGCCGCCAACTCCGTGAACTTCGTGGCCCCGCTCGCCCTCGACGACGGGCTGCCGGAACGGCTGGGCCTGGGCAAGAGGTTCGTCGCCATCGACTCCACGCGGGGCGTGACCAAGGCGGACATGCGGGAGAACGACGCCCGGCCCCGGGTCGAGATCGACCCCGACAGCTTCGCCGTGCGCGTCGACGGGGAACTCGTCGAGGCGACACCGGCCGCGGAGCTGCCCATGGCCCAGCGCTACTTCCTCTTCTGAGGACGCCGCCATGACAAGGGCAGCGCTCCTCGTCCTGGCCGACGGCCGCTTCCCCGCCGGAGGGCACGCGCACTCCGGCGGGGCGGAGGAAGCCGTCAAGGCCGGACGGATCACCGGCGCGGCGAGCCTGGAGGACTTCTGCCGCGGACGGCTGCACACCGCGGGGCTGGTGGCGGCCGCCCTGGCCGCGGCCGCCGCGGCCGGCGGCGACCCGGCGGAACTCGACGCGGCGGCCGACGCCCGGACCCCGTCCCCCGCGCTGCGCACGGCCGCGCGGAAACTGGGACGGCAGCTGACACGAGCGGCCCGCGCGGTCTGGCCGAGCGACGAACTGGACGCCCTGGCACGGGCGTTCCCCAAGGGCGCCCACCAGCCGGTGGTGCTGGGCCTGGCGGCCCGCGCGGCCGGACTCGGGCCCGAGGACGCGGCGCACTGCGCGGCGTACGAGAGCGTGAGCGGACCGGCGACGGCGGTGGTGCGGCTGCTGAGCCTCGACCCCTTCTCGGCCACGGCGGTGCTGGCGCGGCTGGCGCCGGAGACGGACCGGGTGGTCGACCGGGCGGTCGCGGCGGGTCGGGCGGCGGTGGCCGCCGGGGCCGACGCGCTGCCGTCCGCCTCCGCGCCGCTGCTCGAGATCGGGGCGGAGGGGCATGCGGGGTGGCCGGTGCGGCTGTTCGCGTCGTGAGGGGTCTCTCCCTGAAGGGGCTCCGCCCCTTCGACCCCGTCAGGGGGCTGCCGGCCCCTGGGCCCCCGCTTCGGCCCTGAACGGGCCTCGTCCTCAAACTCCCCCAGAGGGGGGACCCCCAGACGGGCTGCATTGTCCTGGCCGGCGCCTCATCGGGCGACGGCAGACGGGCTGCATTGTCCTGACCGGCGTTCGCAAGCGAAGGAGTTTCACGTGCACCTCGATCACCCCCACCCCGTCACCCCGGCCGTCGGTGCCGACGCCCGTCGGCCCGACGGGGCGCGGCGCGCCCTCCGTATCGGGCTCGGCGGTCCCGTCGGGTCGGGGAAGACCGCCACCGTCGCCGCGCTCTGCCGTGCCCTGCGGGACGAACTCTCGCTGGCCGTCGTGACGAACGACATCTACACGCGGGAGGACGCGGAGTTCCTGCTCCGGGAGGCCGTGCTGCCGCCGGAGCGGATCACGGCCGTCGAGACGGGCGCCTGTCCCCACACCGCCATCCGGGACGACATCTCCGCCAACCTCGAGGCCGTGGAGGACCTGGAGGACGAGGTGGGGCCGCTCGACCTGATCCTCGTCGAGTCCGGGGGCGACAACCTGACCGCCACCTTCTCCAAGGGCCTGGTGGACGCCCAGATCTTCGTCATCGACGTCGCCGGCGGGGACGACATCCCGCGCAAGGGAGGGCCCGGCGTCACCACCGCCGACCTGCTCGTCGTCAACAAGACCGACCTCGCCCCGTACGTCGGGTCCGACCTCGCCCGGATGGCCGCCGACGCCAAGGCGCAGCGCGCCGAACTGCCCGTCGTGTTCCAGTCGCTGAGGGGCGCGACCGGCGTGCGGGACGTCGCCGAGTGGGTGCGGGAGCAGCGCGCCGCATGGGTGGCGTGAGATGAGCGGTGTGCACGCCACCGCCCGGATCCGCGCGCGGCGGGACGGGCGCGGCGGGACCGCCCTGCCCGTCCTGGAGAGCGCCGGGCCCCTCGCGCTGCGGCGTACCCGCGGCGGTGACGGCGGTCAGGCGCGCGTCCTGCTCGTCGGCGCGATGAGCGGCCCCCTCGGCGGCGACCGCCTCGCCGTCGAGGCGGCCGTCGACAGCGGTGCCCGGCTGCGCCTGGGCTCGGCCGCCGCCACCATCGCCCTGCCGGGCCAGGGCAAGGAGGAGGCCCGCTACGACGTACGGATCGATGTCGCCGACGACGGTGAACTGCACTGGCTGCCGGAGCCGTTGATCTCCGCTCAGGGCAGTGACCTGTATGTCACCACGCACGTCGGACTGGCGCCGCGGGCCCGGCTCGTGCTGCGTGAGGAGCAGGTGCTGGGGCGGGTGGGGGAGGAGCCGGGGCGCCTGACCAGCCGCCTCGTCGTACGCGTCGGCGGACGGCCCGTGCTCGACCAGCAGCTGGCCTGCGGTCCGGGCGCCCCCGGCGGCTGGGACGGGCCCGCCGTCCTCGGCGGACATCGCGCCCTCGGCCAACTGGTCGTCGTACGGCCCGAGTTCGGCGACCGGCCGGTGACCGCCCGGGTGCTCGGCGACACCGCCACCCTCGTGCCGCTGGCCGGGCCGGCCGCCCTGGTGACCGCCGTCGCCCCGGACGGTCTGCGGCTGCGGCGCATCCTGGACGAGGCGCTCATGTCCCTGGAGTGACGTCCGCGTGCGCGCGGCCCGCATGCTCTGCGGGGCCTGCGGTCAGCGGTCCCCGGTCAGCTGAGCGGCAGCCGGGGGAACCTGCGCGCCTTCGCCCGGCCGGCCTCCTCCTCCGCCTTGACCACGGCCGCGTACCGGTCGACGTACTCCTGCTCCGACAGCGTGAGGATCGTGTACATGATCTCGTCGGTGACCGCGCGCAGGACCGTCTTGTCGTTCTCCATGCCGGCGTAGCGGGAGAAGTCCAGCGGCTCGCCGAAGCGGATGACGACGGGACGGAAGGAGGGGATCTTCTGGCCGGGCGGCTGCGCCTCGAAGGTGCCGATCATGGCGCAGGGGACGACCGGCGCCCCGGCCTTCAGGGCCATCACCGCGACGCCCACCTTGCCCTTGTAGAGGCGGCCGTCGTGCGAGCGGGTGCCCTCCGGGTAGATGCCCAGCAGCTCGTCCTTGCTCAGGACGCCGAGGCCCTCGCGGATCGCGGCCTGGCCCGCCTCCTTGCCGGAGCGGTCGACCGGGATCTGCCCGACGCTGCGGAAGAAGGCGGCGGTCAGCCGGCCCTTGATGCCGTGACCGGTGAAGTACTCGGCCTTGGCGAGGAAGGTGATGCGCCGCTTGAGGACCGCCGGCATCAGGAAGTGGTCGGAGAACGACAGGTGGTTCCCGGCGATGATCGCCGCGCCGGACTCCGGTACGTGCTCCAGCCCCTCGATGCGGGGCCGGAACAGCAGCCGCAGCAGCGGCCCCAGCACCACGTACTTCAGGAGGTGGTAGAACAAGGCGTCGCTCCTCAGTCCGGCCGATCGGCGGGGCCGCCGTGTTCCGGCAGGTCGACCGGCACGGTGTGGGCTGCCAGTGTAGGCGGGGGCGGGTGCGGCCGGAACCCGGTGGCTGACGGCACGTCACCGCGTACCACCGGGGTACCCCTTCACAGCCGCACGACGACGAGCGCCGTGTCGTCGGTCGTGCCACCGGGCGGCAGCAGCTCCAGCAGGACGGAGTCGGCCAGGGTCTCGGGGTCCTCGGTCCGGTGCCGGGCGAGGGCCTCCGTCAGACGGGCCAGTCCGGTGTCGATGGACTCGCGCCGCCGCTCCACCAGGCCGTCGGTGTACAGCGCCAGTGTGGCGCCGGTGTCGAAGGAGGTGGTCGCCTGCGGCCGGGGCACCGGGTCGGGCCGGGCGTCGAGCGGGGGATCGGTCGCCCGGTCGAGCAGTTCCACCCGGCCCGAGGGGTGCACCAGCACGGGCGGGAGGTGGCCGGCGCTGCTGTACGTGATGGTGTGGTGGTCGAAGTCGACGAACGTGGTGACCGCCGTGGCCGCCTCCGCGCCGTCCACCACGTGCGCGTACCGGCCCAGCACGTCCAGGGCCTGGGCGGGACCCGCGGCCATCCGGGAGGCGGCGCTGAGCGCGCTGCGCAGCTGGCCCATCACCCCGGCCGCCGCCAGGCCGTGCCCCACGACGTCGCCGACGGCCACGCCGATGCGGTGGCCGCCGACGAGGTCGACCAGGTCGTACCAGTCCCCGCAGACGTTGAGCGCGCCGACCGCGGGCCGGTAGCGCACGGCCGCGCTGTGGTGGCGGACCCGTCCGGGCGCGGGCAGCATCGCCTCCTGGAGGGCGAGGGCCACCTCGCGCTCATGGGCGTGGGCCCGCCGCAGCCGGTCGTTGACCTCCTGGAGCTCGCGGGCGCGGGTGTACAGCTCGGCCTCCAGCGCGTGCGGCGGGTCCTCCGCCGGGCCTGCCGACCGGATCCCTGACGGGTTCCCCGACCGGTTCTCCGGCTGGTTCTCCGACCGGCTCCCCGGCTGGTTCTCCGACCGGTTCTCCGACTGGTTCTCCGGCTGGTTCTCCGGCTGGTTTCCGGACCGGCCGGCGCCGCGGGCCCGGAGCAGTTCGGTGACCTCCTCGACGCGGTGCACCACCAGCACCACGGAGCCGTCCGCCCCGCGCACGGGCGCGTTGACCGGGCTCCAGTAGCGCTCCTCCCACTCGCCGGGCCGGTCGGCCGGCTGGACGTCGTAGCGTTGCAGGGCCATGGCGTCGCGCTCGCCGGTGGTCAGCACCCGGCGCAGCGAGGCCTCCAGGTTCCGCACGCCGTCCGCCGAGGGGTTGTTCGGGTTGTCCGGGAAGACCTCGAAGAGATGGCGTCCGACCACCTGCTCGCGCCGGCGTCCGGCCAGGCGCAGGAACGCCTCGTTGGCGTCGGCGAAGACCAGCCCGGGGGTCAGCAGGGACACGCTGCCGGGCAGTGCCTGGAACACCGCGGCGTAGTCGACCGCCGGTTCGGTCCCGGTCCCCGGGCGGGGGTCGGCTTCTTCACCGACGCCGACGCCGACGCCGGTCCCGTCCCCGGGACCGACAGTGGTGCCGATGCCGGCACCGGTCCCGTCCGTCCCGTCCGATCCATGCCCCATCCGACCCACGCCCCGTCCGACCTCTGCCGCGTATGTCGATATTGGGACATTTTGTCATGAAGGTCGGTCGGTGGGGAGCGGCGGCCGCGTCACAGCTCCGGTCCCGTGAGCGACTGCTCGGCCCAGATGATCTTCCCGCCGGGGACGAAACGGGTGCCCCAGCGCCGGGTCACCTGCGAGACCAGCAGCAGCCCCCGCCCACCCTCGTCCGTGGTGCGCGGATGACGCAGATGGGGCGCGGTGGTGACGCCGTCGTGCACCTCGCAGACCAGGGTGCGCTCACGGATCAGCCGCAGCCGGATGGGACCGGCGGCGTGCCGGATCGCGTTGGTGACGAGTTCGCTGACCACCAGTTCCGTGGTGAAGGACAGCTCGGCGAGGTCCCACTCGGCCAGCCGGCGGCTCGCGGCCTTGCGGGCCTCGGCGACCGCGGCCGGGTCGGCGGGCAGCTCCCACTCCGCGACCTGGTCGGGGGAGAGACGGCGGGTGCGGGCCATCAGCAGCGCCACGTCGTCGTGCGGCCGGTCCGGGGCGAGGACGTCGATCACCGCCCGGCAGCGCAGGTCCAGCCCGGGCTCCTGCCGCTCCAGGGCCCGCCGCAGCCGCTCCCGGTCGGTGTGCAGCGTCCACTCCTCGCCCCCGGCCAGCAGACCGTCGGTGTGCAGGGCCAGCGTGCTGCCCGGCGCCAGCAGCAGCTCGGTCGACTCGAACGGCGGCCCGCCGGCGCCCAGGGGCGGCCCCTGCGGCAGGTCGACGAAGGTGACCGCGCCGTCGGGCAGCACGACGGCCGGCGCGGGATGCCCGGCGGCGGCCATCGCGCAGTGCCCGTCGACGGGGTCGTAGACGACGTACAGGCACCCCGACCCCACCGCTTCCGGGGCCTCCACCCACGCCTCCGGCCCGCCGACCTCCTCCCGGGCCGTGCAGGCGACCAGGTCGTCGAGGTGGGCGAGGATCTCGTCCGGCGGCAGGTCCAGGGCGGCGAGCGTCCGCACGGCGGTCCGCAGCCGCCCCATGGCCGCGGCGGCGTCGATGCCGTGTCCGGGCACCTCGCCCACCACGAGCGCCACCCGTGCGCCCGACAGCGGGATCAGGTCGTACCAGTCCCCGCCGATGCCGGTCAGCTCGTCGGCCGGCAGGTAGCAGGCGGCCACCTCGACGGCGTCCTGCTCGGGCAGCCGGTGGGGGAGCAGGCTGCGCTGGAGCACGAGCGCCGCGTCGCGCTCGCGGGTGTAGCGGCGGGCGTTGTCCACGCAGACGGCCGCCCGCGACACCAGGTCCTCGGCCAGCGCGACGTCGTCCTCGGCGAAGGGCTCCTTGCCGGGGTGGCGCAGGAACGTCGTGATGCCCAGGGTCGTGCCGCGCGCCCGGACCGGCACCACCAGCACACTGGGCGGCCCGACGGGCTCCCCGCCGACCTCGGGCAGCGCGGGCCCCCAGCCCCCGGCCTCCTCCAGCCGCTCCGCCCGCCAGGGCCGCCCGGTGACCAGACAGCCCACGGGAGGCGACCCGGCCGGATACGCGACGACGGGATGCGCCCCGGCACCGCCCCCGATCCGAGCCCCAGCCCCAGCCCCAGCCCCGGCACCGGCCCCGGCCCCGGCACCGGCGCCGACGTCGGCGCGACCGGAGCCGGAGCCGGAACCGGAGCCCGAGCAGGACGCCGTACCCGAGCCGGACGCCGTGCCGGTGCCGGTGCCGCACCCGGACCCGGAGCCGGACGCCGTACCCGTGCCGGACCCGGAGCCGGACGCCGTACCCGTGCCGGACCCGGAGCCGGACGCCGTACCCGAACCGGACCCGGTGAGATCGTCACCGGCCCCCTCCGCTCCCGACCGCTGCCCGACCCTGAGCAGCACCACGGTCTCGCCCGGTGCCTGCTCCACGGCGGGCTCGGCACCCCGCAGCACCGGCTCCAGCAGGTCCACGGCGACGGCGTCGGCGAAACCGGTCACCGCCACGTCCGCGAGCTCCTGCGCGGTCCGCGCGATGTCCAGACTGCGGCCGATGCGCCGGCCGGCCCGGTCCAGCAGGGCCAGGCGCTGCCGGGCACGGTGGTGGTCGGTGATGTCCACGACCGTGTAGTAGACGCCCATCGGACGCCCGTGCTCGTCGTCGAGGCGGGTGAACGACAAGACGTGCGCCGTCTCCCGGTGCGGCGCCGCCCGGACGCGCCCCACGTGCTCGTAGCCGACGACGGTCTCGCCGCTCTCCAGCACACGCCGCATCTGGGCCTCGATCGCCTCCGCGGGCAGGCCCGGCTGGACGTCCGCGAACCGCAGACCCAGCCGGCGCTCGGGCGGGCCGCCGCCGAACCGGCTCAGGGCCGTGTTCGACCACACGAAGCGCAGGTCGGTGTCGACGATGGCGATACCGATCGGCGAACCGGCCACCAACTGCTCCAGCACCTGACGGTTCATGCTCCAGCCGGGGGCGTCGCCCCGCTCGCACAGCAGCAGGAGCCAGCGCCCCGGCCCGCCGAGTTCGTCCGCCGAGGTGATCCGGGCCATGAGCGGCACCGTCCGGCCGTCCGCGCGGCGGGCCGCCAGCAGCCCCGCCCAGCCGCCGTCCCGGCGGCACCGCTCCAGCACGTCCGGCATCCGCTCGGCGTCCCCGTGGGCCAGCAGCCCGGCCAGGTCCTTGCCCACCGCCTCGACGGCCGCGTACCCCAGCAGCCGCTCGGCGTCCCGGGTCCAGCTCGTCACCACACCCCGTGCGTCGAGCAGCAGGGGCGCGGCGTCCGCCACGTCGAACCGCCGGCGGGCAACGTCGTCCTCGTCGTGTGAGCCCACGGTCGACCTCTCTGTCGCTGAGAGTGGTCCGCCACCACTTGCCTCCATCTTCACCCTGCGCCTCCACGATGTGCGCGACGCGGGTCCCTCCGGCGGCGGTCCCCACGGCGAAGGGGGAGGCCGCGCCGGTACGGAGCCGCCGCGCCGGTACGGAGCCGGTACGCCCCCGTTCCGCGCCCCGCCGGGCGGAGCCCTCAGCCCGTCCGGCGCAACACCCGCTCCAGCGCCCCCAGGGCCGACTCCAGCTCCTCCGCGGTGATCGTCAGCGGCGGTGCCAGCCGGATGGTGGAGCCGTGCGTGTCCTTGACCAGGACGCCCTCCGCCAGCAGCCGCTCCCCGATCTCCCGGCCGGTGCCCACCGCCGGGTCCACGTCGACCCCCGCCCACAGCCCGCGCGCGCGGAACCCCACCACGCCCTTGCCGACCAGCCCGGTCAGGCCGTCCCGCAGCACGACGCCCAGCTCGGCCGCCCGCCGCTGGAACTCACCCGTCGCCAGCAGCTCCACCACCGCCGTGCCGACCGCGGCCGCCAGCGGATTGCCCCCGAAGGTCGACCCGTGCTCACCCGGACGCAGGACGCCCAGCACCTCACGCCGCGCGACGACCGCCGACACCGGCACGATGCCGCCGCCCAGCGCCTTGCCGAGCAGCAGCACGTCGGGCACGACGCCCTCGTGCTCCACGGCCAGGGTGCGGCCCGTACGGCCCAGCCCGGACTGGATCTCGTCGGCGACGAACAGGCACCCGGCCCGGCGGGTCAGCTCACGGACGCCCGCGAGGTAGCCGTCGTCGGGGATGACGACGCCCGCCTCCCCCTGGATCGGCTCGATCAGCACCGCCGCGGTCGTCTCGTCGACCGCCGCCTCCATCGCCGCGAGGTCGTTGTACGGCACGATCCGGAAGCCGGGGGTGAACGGCCCGAAACCCCGCCGGGCCGTCTCGTCCGTCGAGAAGCTCACGATCGTCGTCGTACGGCCGTGGAAGTTGTCCGCCGCCACCACGATCGTGGCCCGGTCGGCCGGGACGCCCTTCACCTCGTACGCCCATTTGCGGGCCACCTTGACGCCGCTCTCGACCGCCTCGGCGCCGGTGTTCATCGGCAGCACCATGTCCAGGCCCGTCAGCTCCGCGAGCCGCTCGGCGAACTCGGCGAGCCGGTCGTTGTGGAAGGCGCGGGAGGTGAGGGTGAGGCGGTCCAGCTGGCGGTGCGCCGCCTCGACCAGCGCCGGATGGCGGTGGCCGAAGTTCAGCGCCGAGTAGCCGGCCAGCATGTCGAGGTACCGGCGGCCCTCGACGTCCTCCACCCAGGCGCCCTCGGCGCGCGCCACCACCACCGGCAGCGGGTGGTAGTTGTGGGCCAGGACGGGCTCCTCGGCCCGGATCAGGTCGGCGGAGGTACGCGTACGGGCGGGTGCGGTCATGAGCGGATCTCCTGGGTGCAGCACTTGATGCCGCCGCCGGCCTTCTGGAACTCCGAGAGGTCGACGGGGACGGGGACATAGCCACGATCGGCCAGACGGGCCGCGAGCGCCTCCGCACGCGGCGCGATGAAGACGTGACGGCCGTCGGAGACGGAGTTGAGCCCGAACGCCAGCGCGTCCTCGCGGGTCGCGAGCACCGCGTCCGGGTACAGCCGCGCCAGCACCTCCCGGCTGCCCGGCGAGAACGCCTCCGGGTAGTACGCGATGTTCGCGGTGTCCGAGGCGGCGTCCGCGGGATCGCCGTCCAGCACGAACAGCGCCGTGTCGAGGTGGTAGAAGTGCGGGTCCACCAGCGTCAGGCTGATCACCGGGTGGCCGAAGAACTCCTGCGCCTCGCGGTGCGCCTCCCGGGTCGTACGGAACCCGGTGCCCGCCAGCAGGTACCGCCCCGTCCACACCAGGTCGCCCTCGCCCTCGCAGACGGACTCGGGCCGGTGGACGTCGTAGCCCGCCGCCTTGAACCAGGTGTCGTAGTGCACGGACTCGGGGCGCCGCTGCGGCGCGTGGAAGAGGGAGCCGAAGACGCGGCCGTCCACGACGACCGCCGAGTTCGCGGCGAAGACCATGTCGGGCAGCCCGGGGACCGGCTCCACGGTGTCCACGGTGTGGCCGTGGGCGCGGTAGGCGCGGATCAGGGCCTGCCACTGATCACGGGCGAGGTCGACGTCGACGGGGGTGTCGGGATGCATCCAGGGGTTGATCGCGTACTGCACGGCGAAGTGTCTGGGGTCACAGACCAGGAAGCGCCGGGAGCGCGCCGCACGGCTGACGGTCACAGAGGGGTTCCTCCGCTTTTCCTCCGGCGTCGACGGTGGTGTCGACATGTGGTTGACACCACGGTAGGAAGCGACAGGACGCCCGACAAGGAACGATCACTGCGTGTTCAAGCACGATCGCTGCGTAGTCGGCCCACCGGGCGCACGACCGCTGCGTCAGCCGCCGTCGTCGGGAGCCACCTGGGTGGCGCCGGCCTCCGGACTCTCCGGCAGCAGGTGCGACAGCACCATCACACTGATCGTCTTCCGGATGAACGGCTCGACCCGGATGCGCTCCAGCACCTCCTCGAAGTGCTCCACGTCCCGCGCCCGCACGTGCAGCAGGGCGTCCGCCCCGCCGGTCACGGTCATCGCCGCGGTGATCTCCGGATGGTTGCGCACCACCTCCGCGAGCCGCCGCGGCGGCGCCGCGCCCTCGCAGTACACCTCCACGTACGCCTCCGTCCGCCAGCCCAGCGCCGACGGCCGCACCGTCGCCGTGAACCCGGTGATCACCCCGCTGTCCCGCAACCGGTCCACCCGGCGCTTGACCGCCGTCGCCGACAGCCCGACCGCCGAGCCGATCTCGGCGAAGCTCGTCCTGGCGTTCGCCATCAACGCGG
The DNA here is from genome assembly GCF_042888135.1 of Streptomyces sp. NPDC003247. Classification (NCBI taxonomy): domain Bacteria; kingdom Bacillati; phylum Actinomycetota; class Actinomycetes; order Kitasatosporales; family Streptomycetaceae; genus Streptomyces; species Streptomyces sp. NPDC003247. The sequence goes on along the minus strand of NZ_JBIAPF010000004.1, from coordinate 716,410 downwards.
TGAGGATCTTCCGGTCGAGTCCGTCGAACGGCGGCGGTGTGCTGCTCATGTCGGCACTGTATCCAGCGGATACGTCCATGCCCCGGCACGTGTCCAGCCGTGCGGATCGCCCCTACACTCCACGTTCATGCTGCGCGCCCTCGCCGTCGACGACGAACGCCCCTCGCTGGAGGAGCTGCTGTACCTGCTCGCCGCCGATCCCCGGATCGGCAGCGTGGAGGGCGCCGGTGACGCGACCGAGGCACTGCGCCGGATCAACCGCGCCCTGGAGTCCGGCCCCGACGGCCCCGAAGCCGTCGACGTCGTCTTCCTCGACATCCAGATGCCCGGCCTGGACGGCCTCGACCTGGCCCGGCTGCTCACCGGCTTCGCCCGCCCGCCGCTGGTCGTGTTCGTCACCGCCCACGAGGACTTCGCCGTCCAGGCCTTCGACCTCAAGGCCGTCGACTACGTCCTCAAGCCGGTCCGCGCGGAACGCCTCGCCGAGGCCGTACGCCGGGCCGCCGAGCTGCGCGGCACCGCACCCCGCATCCCGGTCCACGAGCCCGACCCCGACCACATACCCGTCGAGCTCGGCGGGGTGACCCGGTTCGTCGCCGTCGACGACATCACCCACGTCGAGGCGCGGGGCGACTACGCCCGGCTGCACACCGACCGCGGCAGCCACCTCGTCCGGATCCCGCTCTCCACCCTGGAGGAGCGCTGGCGGGCCCGCGGCTTCGTCCGCATCCACCGCCGGCACCTCGTCGCCCTGCGCCATGTCGCCGAGCTCCGCCTCGACGCGGGCACCGTGAGCGTCCTGGTCGGCGGCGAGGAGCTCCAGGTCAGCCGCCGGCACGCCCGGGAACTGCGGGACCTGCTGATGAGGAGGCCGTGACGTGCCCCCTCAGGACCCCGCCGAGCGCCGCGTCGTCGTCACCGGCCCGCCCCGGCGCGCCCGGCGCACCTCCGGCCACCACCGCCCGCGCACCGAGATAGAGGAGCAGACCACCCTCGGCCACACCTACGTCCGCTCCCTGATGCGCACCCAGCTGCGCGCCGCGCTCACCGCCTTCGCCGTCCTCGCCCTCCTCGTCGGCCCGCTGCCCCTGCTGTTCGCGGCGATGCCCGACGCCCGCCGCCTGGAGTGGGCGGTCCTCGGCTTCGGCCTCTACACCCCGCTCGTCCTCCTCGCCCGCTGGTACGTCCGCCGTGCCGAACGCAACGAACGCGACCTGGTCCGCCTGGTGGAGGACCGGTGAACTCGGCCTTCGCCGTCCCCGCCGTCGCCCTCGTCGTCGTGGTGACCGTCCTGGTCGGCGCCTTCGGCCTGCGGATCTCCCGCACGACCTCCGACTTCTACGTCGCCTCCCGCACCGTGGGCCCCCGCCTCAACGCCGCCGCCATCAGCGGCGAGTACCTGTCCGCCGCGTCCTTCCTGGGCATCGCCGGCCTGGTCCTCGTCCAGGGCCCGGACATGCTCTGGTACCCGGTCGGCTACACCGCCGGATACCTGGTGCTGCTGCTGTTCGTCGCCGCCCCGCTGCGCCGCTCCGGCGCCTACACCCTCCCCGACTTCGCCGAGGCCCGCCTCGCCTCCCAGGCGGTACGACGGCTCGCGGGCGCCTTCGTCGTGGGCGTCGGCTGGCTCTACCTGCTGCCGCAGCTCCAGGGCGCCGGGCTGACGCTGACCGTCCTCACCGGGGCCCCCGACACCCTCGGCGGTCTGATCGTGGCCGTCGTCGTCACCGCGACCGTCGCCGCGGGCGGCATGCGCAGCATCACCTTCGTCCAGGCCTTCCAGTACTGGCTCAAGCTGACCGCGCTCCTCGTCCCGGCCCTCTTCCTGGTCCTCGCCTGGCAGGGCGACGGCGCGCCCCGGCACGTCTTCGAGGAACCGCCCGCATTCCGCGACCAGCGCTCCGTCCGGGTCGACGACCGGCTCGACCTCAGGCTGGACCGGCCCCTGACCGTGACCGTGGACGGCACCGTCGACGGCCGCCGGCACCACGGCGCCGAACTCCGCCTCCCGGCCGGCACCCACCGCATCGACCAGGGCACCCGCCTCACCTTCCCGCGCGGCACCGCCGTCCCCACCGCCGACCGCGGCGGCAACGGCGGCCTGTCCACCTCCCTCGCCGCCGGCCGCGAGGAACGCCCCCTGTACGCCACGTACGGGCTGATCCTCGCGACCTTCCTCGGCACCATGGGCCTGCCCCACGTCGTCGTCCGCTTCTACACCAGCCCGCACGGCGTCGCCGCCCGCCGCACCACCGTCGCCGTCCTCGCCCTCATCGGCGGCTTCTACCTCCTCCCGCCCCTCTACGGCGCCCTGGGCCGCATCTACGCCCCCGAACTCGCCCTCACCGGCGACGCCGACGCCGCCGTGCTGCTCCTGCCGGACCGGGTGATCGGCGGCGTCGGCGGCGACCTGCTCGGCGCGCTGGTCGCCGGGGGCGCCTTCGCCGCGTTCCTGTCCACCGCGTCGGGGCTGACCATGGCCGTGGCGGGCGTGCTCACCCAGGACGTGCTGCCGTCGCGCGGCGTGCGCCACTTCCGGCTCGGCACCGGCCTCGCCATGGCCGTCCCGCTGGGGGCGAGCCTGCTGGTGGGCGGGCTGCCGGTGGCGGACGCGGTGGGGCTGGCCTTCGCGGTCTCCGCGTCCTCGTTCTGTCCGCTGCTCGTCCTCGGCATCTGGTGGCGGCGGCTCACCCCGCCCGGCGCGGCCTGCGGGATGCTGGTGGGCGGCGGTTCGGCGTTCGTCGCGGTCGCCGCGACCATGGCCGGACTGCCCGTGACGGGAACCGCGCACGCCCTGCTCGCCTGGCCCGCCCTGTGGTCCGTCCCGCTGGGCTTCCTCACCATGGTCCTGGTGTCCCTGGCCACCGCGGGCCGGGTCCCGCCCGGCACGGCGGCGGTCCTGGCCCGCTTCCACCTCCCCGAGGAGCTGCGGGCGGCGGAGGTGAAGGCGTGAGCGGCTTCCTGGCGGGCCTGTGCATCGCGATCCTGCCGTTCCTCGCCGCCGGGTTCTGGCTCGGCCGGCGCACCGCCCGCCCCGAGACCCTGGGCGGCCTCGGCACCCCCGTCGAGCACGCCACCTTCCAGACCCTGCACACCGCCTCGCTCGCCGCACCCCCGCTGCGGGCCGGCCTGACGGAGGAGACGGCCCGCAAGTCGGCCCGCCGGCTGCGCACCCTCCTCGGCACGGACGCCCTCTGCCTGGCCGACCGCCGGCAGGTGCTGGTCTGGGACGGCGTGGGCGCCCACCACCGCGCCGAGATCACGGCCCGGCTGGCCGGCCCGCTCGACACCGGCCGCGGCGAGGCCTTCCCGCTGGCCTGCGACACCCCCGACTGCCCCGTCCGCTGGGCCGTCGTCGCCCCGCTCACCGTCGACGACCGGGTGCACGGCGCCCTCGTCGCCTGCGCGCCCCGCGAGTCCGCCGTCCTCGTCCGGGCCGCCGGGGAGGTCGCCCGCTGGGTCAGCGTCCAGCTGGAGCTGGCCGACCTCGACCAGTCCCGCACCCGCCTCATCGAGGCCGAGCTCAAGGCGCTGCGCGCCCAGATCTCACCGCACTTCGTGTTCAACTCGCTCGCGGTGATCGCGTCGTTCGTCCGCACCGACCCCGAGCACGCCCGGGAGCTGCTGCTGGAGTTCGCCGACTTCACCCGCTACTCGTTCCGGCGGCACGGCGACTTCACCACCCTCGCCGACGAGCTGCACGCCATCGACCACTACCTGGCGCTGGTCCGCGCGCGCTTCGGCGACCGCCTCTCCGTCACCCTCCAGATCGCCCCCGAGGTCCTCCCGGTCGCCCTGCCGTTCCTGTGCCTCCAGCCCCTGGTGGAGAACGCCGTCAAGCACGGCCTGGAGGGCAAGACCGACAAGTGCCACATCCAGATCACCGCCCAGGACGCCGGCGCCGAAGCGCTCGTCGTGATCGAGGACGACGGCGCGGGCATGGACCCGGTCCTGCTGCGCCGCATCCTGGCCGGCGAGGTGAGCCCCTCCGGCGGGATCGGCCTGTCCAACGTCGACGACCGGCTCCGCCAGGTGTACGGCGACGACCACGGCCTGGTCATCGAGACCGCGCCCGGGGCCGGGATGAAGGTCACCGCCCGGTTGCCGAAGTACCGGCCGGGGGTGCACCCGGCGGCCCGGCCCGGGCCCGGCTGAACACCGTCCGCCGCTCGGGATCGTCCGCCGCCCCGGGACCGTCCGCCGCTCGGGACCGTCCGCCGCCGGGGCCGTCCACCATCCGGACGGCCCGGTCCGCCCCGCCCCGGGCCGGCCTCAGGGCGTCCGCGTCACCACCAGCGCGAGCGTGATCAGTCCGAGCACGACCCAGCCGAACCACAGCCAGCCGTTGCTGCCGAGCGCCACCGTGTAGGCGGTCACCACCACGAGCCCGCCGAGGGTGATCACCCCCATGGTCTTCGTGGAGCCGTCCGTCGTACCGGGCATCGCGACACCCTCCTCCGGCACACCCTCCGCAGGGCGCGTCCCCCTCCATGGTGCCCTGGTTCCGCCGTTCGGCGCAGGCCCGTCAGTCCTGGCGGGCGCTCAGCGAGGCCAGATAGGCGTTGTACGCCTCGAGCTCCTTGTCGCCGTCCCGGTCGGCGGCCCGGTCCTTGCGCTTGGCCTGCCGCTGCTCCGACCCGTACCACTGGAAGAGCAGGGCGATGAGGACCAGCACGGACGGGACCTCGCTGAACGCCCAGGCGATGCCGCCCGCCGCGTTCTGGTCGGAGAGGGCGTCGATGCCGAGGGAGGCCGGCGGGTTCGCGAACGACGTGACCATCGGCGTCGACGCCATCATCAGCGCGATGCCGAAGAACGCGTGGAACGGCATGCCGGCGAACAGCTCCAGCATCCGCATCAGGTAGCCCGGCCGGTTGGGCCCCGGGTCGACACCCATGATCGGCCAGAAGAACACCACACCGACCGCGAGGAAGTGCACCATCATCGCCAGGTGCCCCGCCCTGGAGCCCATCAGGAAGTCGAAGAGCGGCGTGAAGTACAGCGCGTACAGGCTCGCGATGAACAGCGGGATCGTGAAGGCGAAGTGCGTGATCACCCGCAGGTACCGGCTGTGCAGCAGCATCAGCAGCAGCTCCCGCGGCCCCTTGCGCCCCCGGCCCGCCGTCGGCAGCGCGCGCAGCGCCAGGGTGACGGGCGCGCCGAGCAGGATCAGGATCGGCGACAGCATGCTGATCACCATGTGCTGCACCATGTGCACGCTGAACATGACCATGCCGTAGTCGTTCAGCCGGGTGCACATCACCAGCGCCACGGTCAGCACGCCCACGACGTACGCCACCGTCCGCGACACCGGCCACGCGTCCCCGCGCCGCCGCAACCGGACGACCCCCCACGCGTACAGGCCGAGCCCCAGCAGGCAGGCGACGAGGAAGAAGGGGTCCGCCGACCACTGAAGACCCCGCCCCAGCGTGAACGGCGGCAGATCCATGGTCATGCCGTGCCCGCTGTGATCCATGTTCGACGGCTCCTGATTCGTGGGGGGATGTACGTTTCCGGCCGCCCCCAAGAGTAGAGAGGCCCCCGGCGACCTGTGTCACCGGGGGCCGGAGGAACTCGTCGTACGGCTACAGAACGGTCTCCGCCTCCGCGTACCGCTCGACCGGCACGGTCTTGAGCGTCTCGACCGCCTCCGCCAGCGACACCATCACGATGTCCGTGCCGCGCAGCGCCGTCATCATCCCGAACTCGCCCCGGTGCACCGCCTCCACCGCGTGCCACCCGAACCGGGTGGCCAGCACCCGGTCGTACGCGGTGGGCGTACCGCCCCGCTGCACGTGCCCGAGGATCACGGGACGGGCCTCCTTGCCGAGCCGGGACTCCAGCTCGAGGGAGAGCTGCCGTGCGATGCCGGCGAACCGCTCGTGCCCGTAGATGTCCTTGCCGCCCTCGTCGAAGGCCATGGTCCCAGGCTTCGGCTTGGCCCCCTCCGCCGCGACGACGATCGCGAACCGCTTGCCCGCCTCGAACCGCTCGCCCACGCGCGCGGCGAGCTCCTCGATGTCGAAGGGCCGTTCGGGCACGACGATGGCGTGGGCGCCGGCCGCCATGCCCGAGTGCAGCGCTATCCAGCCGGTGTGGCGGCCCATGACCTCCACGACGAGGACCCGCTGGTGGGACTCGGCGGTGGTCTTCAGCCGGTCGAGGGCCTCCGTCGCCACGCCCACGGCCGTGTCGAAGCCGAAGGTGACGTCGGTGACCGCGATGTCGTTGTCGATGGTCTTCGGCACGCCCACCACGGGCAGGCCGCTGTCCGACATCAGACGGGCCGCCTTGAGCGTGCCCTCGCCGCCGATCGGGATGATGGCGTCGAGGCCGAGCTCCGCGACGTGGCCGCGGGCCCGCTCCACGCCGTCCCGCAGGTGCGAGGGCTGCACGCGGGAGGAGCCGAGGATCGTGCCGCCGCGGGCGAGGATGCCGCCCACCGCGTCGAGGTCGAGCTTGAGGTAGTCGCACTCCAGGAGGCCCTTCCAGCCGTCCCGGAAACCGATGACCTCGTCGCCGTGGTCGGCGACGGCACGGTGCACGACGGACCGGATGACGGCGTTCAGGCCGGGGCAGTCGCCGCCGGACGTGAGGACACCAATGCGCATAGCCCGATACAACCTTCTTCGCAGGGGCCGGGTCCGGACCGCGTCGTCCGGCTCGATCCCCGCCACCCTAGCGGCAGGAGGGGGCGGGGCCGAAGAACACGTCCGCCTGCTGGACGGACCTGCTCACCTGTGCGGATACACGGTCAGACGGGCTGCTGACGGTGGACCGACCATCGGGAGAACAGCTGGTCGGACGGGCCGCCGCGGCACGCGGTCACGCCGGCTGCTGCGCCGCCGCGATGCGCTCGTTGCGCAGCGCCTCGTACCAGTGGTCGTCGATCGGCGGGAGCGCGTTCACGTCGAGCGCCAGCTTCAGCAGCAGGTCCGCGATGAGCGGGTTGCGGGCGAGCACCGGGCCGTGCATGTACGTGCCGAACACGGTGTCGTTGTAGGCGCCCTCGGTGCCGTCGCCGGTGCCGTTGCCCTTGCCGATCTGGGTCCGGGCGAAGGGACGGGCGGTGGGGCCGAGGTGGGTGACGCCCTGGTGGTTCTCGAAGCCGGTCAGCGGCGGCAGGCCCAGGCGCGGGTCGATGTCGGCGAGGACGTCGCCGACGCACCGCTCGCCCTGGCCGCGCACCGTGGTGACGTCGAGCAGGCCGAGGCCCGGCTCGCGCTGCCCGAGGTCGTTGACGAACTCGTGGCCCAGGATCTGGTAGCCGGCGCAGACCGCGAACACGATCGCGCCGTTGTTCACCGCCTGGTACAGGTGCCCGTCGCGGCGCAGCCGCTCGGCCGCGAGCCGCTGCGGCCGGTCCTCGCCGCCGCCGATGAGGTAGATGTCGCCGGAGGTGGGGATCGGCTGGTCGCTGCGGACGTCGAGACGCGCCACGTCGAGGCCGCGCTGCCGCGCGCGGCGCTCCACGACCAGGGCGTTGCCCTGGTCGCCGTAGGTGCTGAGCAGGTCCGGGTAGACCCAGACGATGCGCAGTTGGTTGTCGCTCATCACGTGAGGGTTCCTCGTCTCAGTTGCCGACGCGGCGGCGCAGGTCCTGGAAGGCGGTGTAGTTCGCGATGACCTCGATCCGGCCGGGCGGCGCCAGCTGCACCGCCTGGTCGACGCTGTCGCACACCTGGAAGTGCTGGCCCGCGACCTCCAGGCGCACCGCGAGGTCCAGCTTGCGGTCGCCGATGACGAAGATCGGGTGGCCGGTGAGGCGGGTGTAGTCGACGTCCCACAGCCAGGAGGTGTCGGTGCCGTCGGCACCGCGCGCGTTCACCGACAGGATGACCGGGGTGGGCGGCGGATCGATCAGGCTGAACGTCTCGAGCCAGCCCGCGGGGTTCTTCGCCAGCAGCAGCCGCAGGTCGCGCTCCATGAACTGGACGACGTCGTAGCGTCCGGCGACGGCCTGCACCTGGTACATGCGCTCCAGGGCCACCTGCGGCGGCACGCCGAAGACGGCGGCCACGGCGGCCGAGGAGGCGGCGTTGGCCTTGTTGGCGCGGCCCGGCAGCTGGAGGTGGATGGGCCAGGCGGAGCCGTGCGGGTCGAGGACGTGGTCGCCGGAGAGCACCCAGCTCGGGGTCGGCCGGCGGAAGCCGCACTCGCCGCAGAACCAGTCGTCCCCGGGGCGCTGCATCACACCGCCGCAGGAGGGGCAGGACCAGGCGTCGTCCTTCCACATCTGCCCCGCGGCGACCCAGACCACGTTGGGGGAGGAGGACGCGGCCCACACGACCAGCGGGTCGTCGGCGTTCGCCACGACGACGGCCTTGGAGCCGGCCAGCCCCTCGCGCCAGTTCTCCGCGAGCATCCGGGTCTCGGCGGCGCGGTCGAGCTGGTCGCGGGAGAGGTTGAGCAGCGCGATGCACTTGGGCGCGGTGTCCCGGGCCACGCCCGCGAGGTACTTCTCGTCGACCTCGATCACGCCGAACTTGGCGTCCGAGCCGCCCGCCAGCGCCGAGGTGATGCCCGCGGGCATGTTGGCGCCGAGCGCGTTGGACACGACCGGGCCCGCGGCCCGCAGCGCCTCCGCGATCAGCCGGGTGGTGGTGGTCTTGCCGTTGGTCGCCGAGACCAGGATCACGTCCAGGTTCTGTGCGAGCCGGGCGAGGAGGTCGGGGTCGAGTTTCAGCGCCACCCGGCCGCCGATCACCGAACCGCTGCCGCGCCCCGCGGCGCGTGATGCCGCCGCGACCGCCTTGCCCGCGGTCACGGCCAGCTTGGCCCGTGGCGTGAGCGGGTCCGAGTTGCCTGCCATCAGTTCTCGATCCTCCTTGCGTACGCGCCGCGCCTGAAGCCTGACGGCAACGTGGTGGGTGGTCAGCCTATCGAGATCCATTCGCACTCCCGAATCCCGGCACCGGCCGACCCCGCGCGCGGCATGCCCGTGTCAGAAAGGACCGTACCCTTGCCGCCATGCGAAACGGCTCCATCCCGGGCGCCCACGGGCGGGTCCGGCCCCTCACGCTCCTCGGCGACCCCGTCCTGCGGGAACCCTGCCGCGAGGTCACCGGCTTCGGCCCGGAGCTCGCCCGCCTGGTCGAGGACATGTTCGCCACGATGTACGCGGCCCAGGGCGTCGGCCTCGCCGCGAACCAGGCGGGGGAGTCCCTGCGGGTGTTCGTCTACGACTGCCCCGACGACGAGGACGTCCGCCACCTGGGACATGTGGTGAACCCGCGCCTGGTGGAGGCCGACGGGGTGGTGGTCCGGGGCCCGGAGGGCTGTCTGTCCCTGCCGGGCCTGGAGGCGGGGACGGAACGGTACGACCACGCGGTGGTCGAGGGGGTCACGGTGACGGGGGAGCCGGTGACGGTCCACGGCACGGGCTTCTTCGCCCGCTGCCTCCAGCATGAGTTCGATCACCTGGAGGGCCGCGTCTACGCGGACCACCTGACCGGCTGGCGCCGGCGCAGGCTGCTGCGGCAGGCGGCACGGGCCTCCTGGCACGGGGGCGGCGGACTGGCTTAGGGGCGGCGAACCGGCTCAGGGGCGGCGGACTGACACGGGGGCGGCGGACCGGCTCAGGTGCCGGCGGACCGGCTCAGGGACGGCGGACCGGCTCAGGGACGGCGGACTGGCTCAGGGACGGCGGACTGGCTCAGGTGCCGGCGCACCGGCTCAGGGCCCGTCGTCGCCTCCCCGTCCGTCCCGCGCGGCGGGGGCACCGTCAGAACCCCGGACCTCCGACCCGGTCCCCGGCGGCCGCGAGCCGTCCCCACAGCAGGTCCGCCAGGCTCCGCACCAGCTCGGCCCGGGAGCAGGGCCGCTCGCCCAGCCACCAGTCGCCGGCCGCGTGCATCATCCCGACGATGCCGTGCCCCCACACCCGGGCGAGCTGCTGGCTCCCGGGCCCGAGGTCCAGCCGGTCCCCGATGACCTGGGCCAGCTCCTCGCCCATCCGCCGCAGCAGCGGGGCCGAGTGCTTGCCGACGTCGAAGCCCTGGTCGCCGGGCGACCCCTCCGCCGGATGCATCAGGAACCGGTACACCTGGGGGCGGGCCTCGATCGCCGCGAGGTAGGTGTCCAGCGTGGCCTCGACCCGCTCCCGCCGCTCGGCCGGGGCGTCCAGCGCCGCCCGCAGGGAGTCCAGCAGCGCGTCCGTGTGCCGGGTGGCGAGGGCGGCGTACAGGCCGCCCTTGTCCCCGAAGTGCCGGTACAGGATCGGCTTGGTGATGCCGGCCTCGGCGGCGATGGCGTTCATCGAGGCCTGGGGGCCGTCCCGGAGCACCACTCTGTCCGCGGCCTCCAGCAGCTCGCGCCGTCGGCGGTCGGCGGACCGCTGCTGCTCGGTCCGCTGCGTGGTGTCCATGTGCTCTCCCCACCTGTGCTGATTCGGTGACGCCTGCGCAAACTAACACCTGACAACAGCCTGACATCGAACGGGTCTGCCGAGGTGTCATCAGCGGTTGACTTTTCCTACCGACGGGTAACAGACTTCGGTTACCGCTAGTAACAAGCACTGCCCGCCGCTGGAGGGGACATGGCCGAGTTCACCATGGAGCTCAACGACGAACAGAAGGAGGTACGGGACTGGCTGCACGGCTTCGCCGCCGACGTCATCCGGCCCGCGGCCGCCGAATGGGACGAGCGTGAGGAGACTCCCTGGCCGGTCATCCAGGAGGCCGCCAAGGTCGGCATCTACTCCCTCGACTTCTACGCCCAGCAGTACTTCGACCCGACCGGCCTCGGCATCCCGATGGCCATGGAGGAACTCTTCTGGGGCGACGCCGGCATCGCCCTGTCCATCGTCGGCACCGGCCTCGCCGCCGTGGGCGTCCTCGCCAACGGCACCGAGGAGCAGATCGGCACCTGGATCCCCCAGATGTACGGCGACGCCAGCGACGTCAAGGTCGCCGCCTTCTGCTCCTCCGAGCCCGACGCCGGCTCCGACGTCGCCTCCCTGCGCACCCGGGCCGTGTACGACGAGGCCAAGGACGAGTGGGTGATCAACGGCACCAAGACGTGGGCGACCAACGGCGGCATCGCCAACGTCCACGTGGTCGTCGCGGTCGTCGACCCGGAGCTCGGCTCCAAGGGCCACGCGTCCTTCATCGTCCCGCCCGGCACGCCCGGCCTGTCCCAGGGCCAGAAGTTCAAGAAGCACGGCATCCGCGCCTCGCACACCGCCGAGGTCGTCCTCGACCAGGTGCGCGTCCCCGGCTCCTGCCTGCTCGGCGGCAAGGAGAAGCTGGACCAGCGCCTCGCGCGGGCCCGTGAGCGGGCCAAGTCCGGTGAGCGGGTGAAGAACGCGGCGATGGCCACGTTCGAGGCCTCACGGCCGGCGGTCGGCGCGATGGCCGTCGGTACGGCCCGCGCCGCCTACGAGGTCGCCCTCGACTACGCCAGGACCCGCGAGCAGTTCGGCCGCCCGATCATCGACAACCAGGGCGTCGCCTTCCAGCTCGCCGACATGCGGACCTCCATCGACGCGGCCCGGCTGCTCGTCTGGCGCGCCTCCTGGATGGCGATCAACGGCAAGCCGTTCACCGCGGCCGAGGGCTCCATGTCCAAGCTGTTCGCGAGCGAGACGGCCAAGAAGGTGACGGCGCAGGCCGTCCAGATCCTCGGCGGCAACGGCTACACCCGGGAGTACCCGGTGGAGCGCATGCACCGCGACAGCGCGATCTACACCATCTTCGAGGGGACGAGCGAGATCCAGCGGCTCGTCATCGCCCGGACCCTGTCCGGGATGCCGATCCGCTGACGCGGCGGGGTGGCGCTGCGCGATGCGGTCCGCGGCTCGTCCGTGGCCGATCGCGCAGTTCCCCGCGCCCCTGGGCGGGTGCAGCAGGAGGCGTCTTCGAGGCGGACGGCGGAACAGCGGGCCTCAGGGGCGCGGGGCTGTGCCGACGTGCGGCTCCGCCGCGTGGGCGCGACCAGCCACAACCGGTCCGCACCCGGCAACGCATCCGCACCCCCTACGGAGTGCTCCCGCTGCTGTGCGCGATGCACGCCACATCGATGCGATCCGCCAGCTTCGCCAGCTCGATGGTCAGCGCGGCGACGGTGTCCTCGTCCAGCCCCTCCGCGCCCGCCTCGACGAGATGCAGCCACCGGCCGCCCAGCGTCCGCAGCAGCTTGCTCACGTCGGCCGCGGACACCTGGAGGGTCCCGCGGTCGTCGACGATCAGCGGCAGAGTCACTTCGCGGTTCACACCCGGGATCGTAGCCGCGCGACGGTCACGCACCGTGCCAAACCGTGGTGATGTTGCAGAACTCGCGGATTCCGTGCCCGGACAGCTCACGCCCGTAACCCGACCGCTTGACCCCGCCGAACGGGAGGGCCGGGTGGGACGCCGTCATGCCGTTGACGTACACCCCGCCCGCCTCCAGATCCCGGACGAAACGGTCGACCTCGGCCTCGTCGCGCGTCCAGACGTTGGAGCTCAGGCCGAACGGGCTGTCGTTGGCGATGAGGACCGCCTCGTCCAGGTCGGCGGCCCGGTACACCGTCGCGACCGGCCCGAACGCCTCCTCGCGGTGGATCCGCATCTCACGGGTGACGCCGGCCAGGACGGTCGGCGGGTAGTACCAGCCGGGCCCCTCCGGGCGTTCCCCGCCGCACAGCACGCCGGCGCCGCCGCGCCGCGCGTCGTCCACCAGCTCCTCCAGGTCGGCGCGCCCCCGCTCGCTCGCCAGCGGGCCGACCTCCGTGTCCTCCTCCAGCGGGTCCCCGACCTTCAGCGCCTTCATCCCTTCGGTGAAGCGCTCGGTGAAGCGGTCGTACACGTCCGTGTGGACGACGAACCGCTTGGCGGCGATGCACGACTGCCCGTTGTTCTGCACCCGCGCCGTCACCGCGACCTCGGCGGCCCGGTCGACGTCCGCGGACGGCATCACGACGAACGGGTCGCTGCCGCCCAGCTCCAGCACCGTCTTCTTGACCATCTCGCCGGCGGTGGAGGCGACCGCGCGTCCGGCCGGCTCGCTGCCGGTCAGGGTGGCGGCCTTGACCCGCTCGTCGCGCAGGATCTCGTCGACCGCGCCGGAGCCGATCAGCAGGGTCTGGAAGCAGCCCTCCGTGAAGCCCGCCCGGTGGAACAGGTCCTCCAGGTAGAGGGCGGTCTGCGGGACGTTCGAGGCGTGCTTGAGCAGACCCACGTTGCCGGCCATCAGCGCGGGCGCGGCGAAGCGGACCACCTGCCACAGCGGGAAGTTCCACGGCATCACCGCCAGGACCGGGCCCAGCGGCCGGTAGCGGACCAGGGCGCGGGAGGCGCCGGAGTCCTTCACGTCGGCCTCGGCCGGCTCCTCGTCGGCGAGCAGCGCCTCCGCGTGCCCGGCGTACCAGCGCATCGCCCGCGCGCACTTCGCGGCCTCGGCGCGCGCCTGCTTGACCGGCTTGCCCATCTCGGTGGTCATCACCCGGGCGATTTCCGGCGCGTCCTCGTCGAGGAGGCCGGCGGCCCGCTCCATCAGCCGGGCCCGCTCGGCCAACGCCGACGTGCGGTACGTGCGGAACGTGGCCTGCGCGAGCTGGAGCCGGCGTTCGAGCTCCTCTTCGCCCATGGCCTCGTACGTCTTGAGCGTCTCGCCGTTCGCCGGGTTCACCGTCGCGATGGGCATGACCGACCTCCTGGAAACCGACTGTGCTTCGACCTTCGCGCGGCGCGCCGGGCCCCGCAACGCGTGCGCTCTCAGCCCGAGTGCTCCGCCAGCCGGTCCAGAAACGCGGACTGGGCCCTCACGATCACCTCGCGCGCCCGCTCCAGCCCGAACCAGGCGACCCGGTCCAGCTCGGGGAACTCCCGCGTCCGCCCGGACCGCGGCGGCCACTCCATGACGAACGTGCCGGGTTCGACCGCCGCCGGATCGAGGTCCGCCTCGACCGCCCAGGCCGTGACGATCTTGCCGTTCGTCTGCCGGACCTCACCGAGCCCGACCGCCTCCCCGTCGGGCGGCGCGACGCCCAGTTCCTCCCGGAACTCCCGGCGGGCGGCCTCCCAGGCGGGCTCGTCGGGCTCGTACTCGCCCTTGGGCACGGTCCACGCCCCGGCCTCCCGGCGCGCCCAGAACGGGCCGCCCATGTGCCCCAGCAGCACCTCTACGCCGGCGTCGGTGCGCCGGAACAGCAGCAGGCCCGCGCTGCGCCGCGCCGTCACGGACGCACCTCGGGGTGCGCGGCGAGCAGGGTCTCGACGGTGTCGGCCTCCTCGGGCCGCTTGTCCTCGCGGTAGCGCAGCACACGGGCGAAGCGCAGGGTGACGCCGGCCGGGTAGCGGGTGGAGCGCTGGAGGCCGTCGTAGGCGATCTCCACGACGAGGGCGGGGCGTACGGTCAGCCCCCAGCCGTGCTCCTGGACGGCCAGCTCCTTCAGGTGCCCGGTCTGCCAGGTGAGCATCGCGTCCGTCATGCCCTTGAAGGTCTTGCCGAGCATGGCGAAGCCGCCGTCGGCGGTGCGGGCGCCCAGATGCAGGTTGGAGAGCTTGCCGGTGCGCCGTCCGTGGCCCCACTCGGCGGCCAGGACGACCAGGTCCAGGGTGTGCACGGGCTTGACCTTCAGCCAGGACGCGCCGCGCCGGCCGGCGCTGTAGGGCGCGTCGAGGGCCTTGACGACGACGCCCTCGTGACCGCGCCGCAGGGTCTCCTCCAGGAACTCCTCGGCCGTCGCCGTGTCCCGCGGGCCGGACACGACCGTGCGCCGCACCCGCATCGGCTCGGGCACCAGCCGGGCCAGCTCCGCGTGGCGTTCGGTGAACGGCAGGTCGAGCAGGTCCCGGCCGTCCACGGACAGCGCGTCGAAGAAGACGGGGGAGACGGGGACCTCCCGGGCGGCCGTCTCCACGTCCACGCGGGAGCCGACGCGGCCCGCGGTCTCCTGGAAGGAGCGCGGCCGGCCGGCGCCGTCGAGGGCGATGACCTCGCCGTCCAGGATGAACCGCTCCCCGCGCAGCTCCCGTGCCGCCGCGGTCAGTTCGGGCAGGCGGTCGGTGATGTCGTCGAGGGTGCGGGTGTGGACCCGCACGCTGTCGCCGTCGCGGTGGACCTGGACGCGGATGCCGTCCAGCTTCTCCTCGACCGCGCAGGCGCCGAGCTTGCCGACCGCCTCGGTCACC
Organism: Streptomyces sp. NPDC003247; assembly: GCF_042888135.1. NCBI lineage: Bacteria > Bacillati > Actinomycetota > Actinomycetes > Kitasatosporales > Streptomycetaceae > Streptomyces > Streptomyces sp. NPDC003247. The sequence continues at coordinate 701,297 of NZ_JBIAPF010000004.1, read as the reverse complement.
GAGGACGCCGAGTGGGCCAGCATCGGCAGGACCGGGCGGCCCACCGTCAGCCGGAACCGCTCCAGGGCCGCCGGACCGTCCGTGAGCAGCGCCTGCGCCACCGTCTGCAACGAGCCCGCCAGCATCACCGCCCGCCGCACCTCGGGCGGGGGCGCCCCGGTGGCCCGCGCCAGCCCCTCCACCGCGACCGCGTCCAGCGCGCCCTGCCGGACCTCGCCGGTGAGCAGCCCGAGCAGGAAGCGCTGCTCCCGCTCGGTGGCCGCGCCCATCAGCTGCCCGACCAGCCGGACCCGTTCGGCCTGCGCACCGGGTCCGGCGACCGTGCCGAGCTCACCGAGCCGGGCGTCCACCTCGCGCACGGTCAGGGTCGGTTCGCCGGCCGGGGCGACCGGGCGGCCCAGCACCTTCCAGCCGACGCCCAGCCGCCCCTGGGGAAGCCGTCCGGCCAGATAGGGGATGACGATCGGCACGTCCTCGGCCTCCGCGTCCCGGAACAGCTCGGCGAGCAGAGCGATCTTGCGGGAGCGCGCCGAGGCGGCGGCGACCTCCCGGGACACATCGGCGAGCCGGGTCAGCAGCATGCAGCCATGGTGCACCGATGGTGTCCCCGCTACACCCGCAGCGCGGGGGCGGGTACGGCGGGGACGGCACTCGCAGCGCCGGTGCGGCCGGGTTCCGGCTGCACTCGCGGCGTCCGGGTGGCGGCGTCGCCGCCGCACCTGCGGCGCCGGTGTGGCCGCGTTCCCGCTGCTCCCGCGGCGTCCGGGTGGCGGCGTCGCCGCTGCACCTGAGGTGCCGGGGCGGGTGTGGTGGAGGCTCCGCCCGCAGCGTTGGGGCGGGGACGGCACCTGCGGCGCCGGTGTGGCCGCGTTCCCGCTGCTCCCGCGGCGCCCGGGTGGCCGCGTCCCCGCCGCCCCCGCAGTGCCGGACCGGGCGCGGCAGCGGCTCCGCCCGCAGCGTCGGTGCGGCTGCGTCCCCCCTGCACCCGCAGCGCGGGCGCGGGCACGGCGGGGACGGCACTCGCAGCGTCGGGGCGCCCGCGTCGCCGCTGCCCCCGCGGCGCCGGGGCGGGTGTGGCGGCGGCTCCGCCCGCGGCGCCGGGGCGGGGACGGCACCCGCAGCGCCGGTGCGGCTGCGTCCCCCCTGCCTCGCGGCGTCCGGGCGGCCGCGTCCCCGCCGCCCCCGCAGCGTCGGGGCGGCGCGTCCCCCTGCACCCGCAGCGCGGGCGCGGGCACGGCGGGGACGGCACTCGCAGCGTCGGGGCGCCCGCGTCGTCGCTGCTTCCGCGGCGCCGGGGCGGGGACGGCACCCGCAGCGCCGGTGCGGCCGCGTCCCCCCTGCCCCGCGGCGTCGGGGCGCCCGCGTCGTCGCTGCTTCCGCGGCGCCGGGGCGGGGACGGCACCCGCAGCGCCGGTGCGGCCGCGTCCCCCTGTCCCGCGGCGTCCGGGCGGCCGCGTCCCCGCCGCCCCCGCGGCGCCGGACGGGGCGCGGCGCCGGCTCCGCCCGCTGCGCCGCCGCGGGGCGCGGCCGTGACTACACCCGCAGCGCTGCCGCGGCCCGGTCCAGGTCCGCCATCAGCAGCTCCCCGTTGATCGCGGCGCCGGCCCGGTAGCCGCGGCTCGCGGCGTTCACCACCTGTTCGGCGAAGCCGGAGGCGTTGCCCACCGCCCACAGGCCCGGCACGGTCGTCAGGCCCCGGGCGTCGACCACCGGGTAGGTGCCGAAGGGGGTCTCGGTCGTCTCGGCGCCCAGCCGTCGCAGCAGGTCGGTCCGCGGGACGGCCCGGGGCGCGACGAACAGGATCTCCCGCGCGTGGACGCCGCCGTCGGTGAGCCGGACGCCCGTGAGCCGGTCGTCGTCCACGACCAGCCCGGCCACCTCGCCCGGCACCACCCGCACGCCGGCCGCGGCCAGCCGGCGCAGGTCCTCGCCGGACAGCTCCCGCTCGGCGACCGTGTGCAGGAACAACGTCACGTCCTTCGACCACTGGGTCACCATCAGCGCCTGGTGGACGCTCAGCGGGCTCGTCGCGAGCACCCCGAACGCCTGGTCGCGCACCTCCCAGCCGTGGCAGTACGGGCAGTGCAGCACATCCCTGCCGAAGCGGGCGGCGACGCCCTCGACCGGGGGCAGTTCGTCCTTCAGGCCGGTGGCGACGACGAGGGCGCGTGCGCGCACCGTCCGTCCTCCCCCGGAGGGGGTGCCCCCGGCGAGCCGCACGGCGAAGTCCTCGCCCCGTTCGGCGTCCACCGCCCGGTCCCGGACCAGTTCCACGCCGTACCGGGCGATCTCCTCACGGCCGGCCGCCAGGAACTCGGCGGGCGGCATCCCGTCCCGGGACAGGTAGCCGTGCATGTGGGCGGCGGGCGCGTTGCGCGGCTCGCCCGCGTCCACGACCAGCGTCCGGCGCCGGGCCCGGCCCAGGACCAGGGCGGCGGACAGGCCCGCCGCGCCACCGCCGATCACGATCACTTCGTATTCCTCGGTCATGAGTGACCACCTCCACGGGCACGGTCGCCCGGTCACTGCCGTGTTGACAAACCCATTTGCCGAAACTGCAATGGACTCATGAGTGACGACGGTGTGGAAGAGGTGCTCGCGGACGTCGGCCCGCGGCTGCGGCGGATCCGCAAGGAGCGGGGCGCGACGCTGGGCGGACTGTCCGAGGCGACCGGCATCTCGGTGAGCACGCTCTCCCGGCTGGAGTCGGGCCTGCGCAAGCCCAGCCTGGAGCTGCTGCTGCCGATCGCCCGGGCCCACGAGGTGGCACTGGACGAACTCGTGGGTGCGCCGTCGGTGCGTGACCCCCGGGTGCGGGCCCGGCCGATCGTGCGGCACGGGCGCACGTACTGGCCGCTGACCCGCCAGCCCGGCGGCCTCCAGGCCTTCAAGGTGCTGGTCCCGCCGCGCACGGACGAGCCGGAGCCGCGCACCCACGAGGGGTACGAGTGGCTGTACGTGCTGTCCGGGCGGCTGCGGCTGGTCCTCGGCGATCACGACCTCGTGCTGACCGCGGGGGAGGCCGTCGAGTTCGACACCCGGGTGCCGCACTGGTTCGGGTCGACGGGGGAGGGGCCGGCGGAGTTCCTGAGCCTGTTCGGACCGCAGGGGGAGCGCATGCACGTGCGGGCGCGCCCCAAGCGGTCGTGAGGAGCGTCACGGGTTCCCCCATGGCAAGCGACCGCTTAGTATGCACCTCGACCCGGTCGGAGAGCCGGTCGGACGCAGCAGTCCCCTGGAGGCCCCGCATGCAGGCATGGCAGGTGCACGAGAACGGCGAGCCGAGCGAGGTGATGCGGCTCCGGCAGGTCGAGCGGCCCGTCCCCGGCGACGGCCAGGTCCTGCTCCGGGTGCGCGCCGCGAACGTCAACTTCCCGGACGCGCTGATGTGCCGGGGCCACTACCAGGTGCGGCCGCCGCTGCCGTTCACCCCCGGCGTGGAGATCTGCGGCGAGACCGAGGACGGCCGACGGGTCCTCGCCACCCCCGCGCTGCCGTACGGCGGATTCGCCGAGTACGCCGTCGCGGACGCCGCCGCCGTGCTGCCCGCCCCCGACGCGCTGGACGACGCCGAGGCCGCCGCGCTGCACATCGGCTACCAGACGGGCTGGTTCGCCCTGCACCGCCGGGCCGGCCTCGAAGCGGGCGAGACGCTGCTCGTCCACGCCGCCGCCGGAGGCGTCGGCAGCGCCGCCGTCCAGCTCGGCAAGGCGGCCGGCGCCACCGTGATCGGCGTCGTCGGCGGCGCCGGCAAGGCGGCCGTCGCCCGGGAGCTGGGCTGCGACGTGGTGGTCGACCGGCGGAGCGAGGACGTCGTCGCCGCCGTGAAGGAGGCCACCGGCGGGCGCGGCGCCGACGTGATCTACGACCCGGTCGGCGGCCAGGCCTACGCCCAGTCGGCCAAGACCGTCGCCTTCGAGGGCCGGATCGTCGTCGTGGGCTTCGCGAGCGGCACCATCCCGAACCCCGCGCTGAACCACGCCCTGATCAAGAACTACTCGATCCTCGGCCTGCACTGGGGCCTGTACAACACCAAGAAGCCCGAGCTGGTCCGGCACTGCCACGAGCGGCTCACCGAACTGGCCGCCAAGGGCGCGGTCAAGCCGCTGGTCAGCGAGCGGGTGCCGCTGGAGGAGGCCGCCGCCGCCGTCCAGCGGGTCGCCGACGGCACCACCACCGGCCGGGTCGCCGTCGTCCCGGGGAACGGAGCCGCCGTATGACCGACGCAGCCGAACTCGAGCGCCGCACCCGGGAGTTCCTGGCCGCGTACCCGCCGGCCGGCACCGACCGCCTCGCCTTCCTGCGGGCCCGCTTCGACGCCGGGCTGGCGTGGGTGCACTTCCCGGAGGGCCTCGGCGGACTCGGCGCCCCACGGTCCCTCCAGGCCGTGGTGGACACCGCGCTGGAGGCCGCGGGCGCCCCCGACAACGACCCCCGGCGCATCGGCATCGGCCTGGGGATGGCCGCGCCCACGATCCTCGCCTACGGCACCGAGGAGCAGAAACGGCGGTTCCTGCGGCCCCTGTGGACCGGCGAGGAGGTGTGGTGCCAGCTGTTCAGCGAGCCCGGCGCCGGATCCGACCTGGCCGCGCTCGGCACCCGTGCCGTCCGTGAGGGCGACACATGGGTGGTCGACGGGCAGAAGGTGTGGACGTCCAGCGCCCACCTCGCCCGCTGGGCCATCCTCATCGCCCGCACCGACCCGGACGTGCCCAAGCACCGGGGCATCACGTACTTCGTCTGCGACATGACCGACCCCGGCGTCGAGGTCCGGCCGCTGCGCCAGATCACCGGCGAGGCCGAGTTCAACGAGGTCTTCCTCACCGGCGTCCGCCTCCCCGACTCCCACCGCCTCGGCGAGGTCGGCGACGGCTGGCGGGTCGCGCAGACCACGCTGAACAACGAACGCGTCGCCATCGGCGGCATGCGGCTGCCCCGCGAGGGCGGCATGATCGGCCCGGTCTCCAGGACCTGGCGCGAACGCCCCGGCCTGCGCACGCACGACCTGCACCAGCGGCTGCTCACCCTGTGGGTGGAGGCCGAGGTCGCCCGCCTCACCGGCGAGCGGCTGCGCCAGCAGCTCGTCGCCGGCCAGCCCGGCCCCGAGGGCGCCGGCATGAAACTCGCCTTCGCCCGCCTCAACCAGGAGATCAGCGGCCTGGAGGTCGAACTCCTCGGCGAGGAGGGCCTGCTGTACGACGACTGGACCATGCGCCGCCCGGAACACGTCGACTTCACCGGACGTGAGGCCGGCTACCGCTACCTGCGGTCCAAGGGCAACAGCATCGAGGGCGGGACCAGCGAGGTCCTGCTGAACATCGTCGCCGAGCGCGTCCTGGGCCTGCCCGCCGAGCCGCGCACCGACAAGGACGTCGCCTGGAAGGACCTGGCCCGATGAGCGCACAGCCCGACCTGCTGTACTCGGAGGAGGAACAGGCCCTCCGCGCCGCCGTCCGGGGCCTGCTCGCCGACCACTGCGACGCTCCGGGTGTGATCGCCCGGACCGAGTCGGACGCCCCGCACGACGTGGCGCTGTGGAAGGCGCTCGCCGGGGGGATGGGCCTCGCGGGCCTGCTCGTCCCCGAGGAGCTGGACGGTCAGGGCGCCACCCACCGCGAGGCCGCCGTCGTCCTGGAGGAGCTCGGGCGCGCGGTGGCTCCCGTGCCGTACCTGACGAGCGCCGTCGTCGCCACCGAGGCGCTGCTGGAGTGCGGGGCCGACGACCTGCTCACCGAGCTGGCGTCCGCCACGGCGATCGGGGCGCTCGCGGTCGGGCTGCACACCGCCCCCGGCGCCGGCTTCCCCGCCGTACGGCTCGAAGGCGGCCGTCTGCACGGTGAGCTGACCGGCATCGCGGACGCCGCGGTCGCCGACGTGCTGCTCGTGCCCGCGGACGACGGCGGTCTCTACGCGGTCGCCGCCTCCGAGGCCACCGTCACCGCGCGGACGGCCCTGGACCTGACCCGGCCGGTGGCCACCGTGACCCTCGCCGGGGCGTCCGGCCGCCGCCTCGGTGACGCCGCACCCGCCGTCCACCGCGCTCTGCGGGCCGCCGCCGGGCTGCTCGCCTCCGAGCAACTCGGCGTCGCGGAATGGGCGTTGACGGAGACCGTGCGCTACCTGAAGGAGCGCACGCAGTTCAACCGGCCCGTCGGCGGCTTCCAGGCGCTCAAGCACCGGCTCGCCCGGCTGTGGCTGGAGACCGTCAGCCTCCGGGCCGCCGCCCGGGCCGCGGCCGACGCGCTCACCACCGGCGAGGACGCCGACGTGGCCGTCGCCGTCGCCCAGGCCTACGCGGCACCCGTCGCCGTCCGCGCCGCCGAGGAGGCCCTGCAACTGCACGGCGGCATCGGCATGACGTGGGAGCACCCCGTCCACCTCTACCTGAAGCGGGCCAAGGCCGAAGCGATCGCGTACGGCACGGCCGGCGCCCACCGGGAGGCCCTGGCCGAACTGGTCGACCTCCGCGCCCCCTGACGGCCGACGGCCGGCGCACCGGGAAGGCCCGTCCCACCCGGGGCGGGCCTTCCCGCCGTCCGCCGCCGCGCGTGCCCGGTGAACGACCGGCGGCGGTCCGGCCAACTCCTGTCGTGCACAGGCCCATTGGGGTCCCTGGCGCGTGATACTCCCTGAGGTCCCGTACGGCATCCCAGGGAGGCAGGAGCCATGCCCCTCACCACCCGTCGCAGAGCCCTCAGCACCCTCGGCGCCGCCCTCGCCGGAGCGGTCGCCCTGCCCGCCGGCCAGGCGCTGGCGGCCGGACGCACGCCGCCCGTCCGCCCGTTGTGGCGCGCCCACGCCCACAACGACTACGAGCACCCGCGCCCCCTCCTGGACGCCCTCGACCACCGCTTCGGCAGCGTCGAGGCCGACATCTTCCTCGTCGACGGCCAACTCCTGGTCGCCCACGACGCCGTCGACCTCGACCCGGCGCGCACCCTGGAGTCCCTCTACCTCGCCCCGCTCGCCGCCCGCGTACGCGCCCACCACGGCTCGGTGTACCGCGGCGCGCGCACCCCGCTGCAACTGCTGATCGACATCAAGACCGAGGGCGCGTCCACGTACCTCGAACTCGACCGCCAACTGAACCGCTACCGGCACCTGTTCACCACGTACGCCCACGACCGGGTGCGCCGCGGGCCGGTCACCGCCGTCGTCTCGGGCGACCGCGCGGCCCGCACGCCGCTGGCGGCGCAGACCGTGCGCCGCGCCTTCTACGACGGCCGCCTCACCGACCTCGGCAGCACCGAGGCCTCCTTCGCCGCGCTGATCAGCGACAACTGGACCTCGCACTTCACCTGGCAGGGCGTCGGGACCTTCCCCGACGCGGAACGGCTCAAGCTGCGCGCGATCGTCGGCGCGGCCCACGAGCGCGGGCAGCGGGTGCGGTTCTGGGCCACCCCGGACGTGCCCGGACCCGCCCGGGACGCGCTCTGGGGCGAACTGCTCGCCGCCGGCGTCGACCACCTCAACACCGACGACCTGGCCGGCCTGGAGGCGTTCCTCGACGCCCACGGGACGGACTAGGGCGCTTCCGGCGTAAGCGCCCCAGCCGTACCGGCTCGCAGAGGTGTTCGACCCGGCCGACACCACTCGTTCGGAGCACGGCCCCGTCGCACGGACGAACCCCCCGCTACGCCACACTTGCGGCCGAATGCCTCGAAAGCGGGCGTCGCGGAGGAGGTTGGCGTGGTCGTTTCCCTTTCCATGGTGCTGTTGCTGTTCGCCCTGGCTGTGATCTTCACGCGCAACGGCGGACTGAAGGTCTCCCACGCGCTGGTCTGTCTGCTGCTCGGGTTCCTCCTGGCCGGCACGAGCATGGCGCCCACCATCCACAGCGGCCTCACGGCGACCGCCGACATCGTCAGCAGCCTGCGTCCGTGAGGCCGTGCGGGATCACTGCGTGAAGACGCCGATGCCGTTCGGCACGGGACGCTCCGCGCCACCGGAGGGGTGGTTGCGCACCGTGACCCCGGAGGCTCCCGGCGCCCGGGCGACGAGCGTCGTGGAGCCGCCGCCGTCCAGGCTGAAGCCCTCGGTGGCGCCCAGGCCCTTCAGCGCCTTGGCTACCTCGGCGATGGTCAGCCCCGAGCGGTTGGCGGCCGCGCCGTCCACCGCGAACAGCAGCACGCGCCGCCCGCCGTTCGCCAGGCCCACGGCCGTCCGTACGGCCGAGGTCCGGGAGTCCAGTCCGGTCAGGGCCGTACCGCCGGAGAGCACCGGATAGCCGCCGAGGGCGAAGCGGTACGCGCGCCGCGACGCGGCCGTCAGGCCGTACCGCACCGTCACCCGCTGCCCCTTGACGAGCGTGCGCAGGCGCTGTGCGCCCGCCTCCCGCCCGACGAGCACGGTGGTGTCCGCCGCGATGGTGCCGCTGCCCGGGGTGGCGGTGGACGACACCACCACGCCGTTGCGCACGGTCACCTCGTAGGTGCTCGTGCTGCACGCGGCGGCCCGTTCGGTGTCCGTGCCGCAGGTGGCCCGGAGCCGGGAGACGCTGCCCCAGCCGGACGTGTACGCGCCGATGGAGTTCTCCGCCAGGGCGTACTGGTTGAGCCCGCCCAGCGGCAGGCGGCGCCCGACGGTGCTCACCCGTCCGTCGAGGGTCAGGCTGTCCAGCCGGGCCCTGCCGTCGGTGCCGACGCCGACGACGTTCTTCGTGGTGGTGCCCGGCGGCAGTTCGGGCCCGAACCGCTGGCCGTCCGGAACGGCGCCCTTGAGCGCCTTCCCGTCCGCGACGGCCGGGCCCACGGAGGCGCCGGTCGCGGCGACACCGGGGTGCTGGGTCTCGGTGATGTTGAAGAAGTCCCCGTTGACGCCCGCCACGGCCTTCTGCGCCGTGGCCAGTTGGGAGACCGTCGCGCGGGACGCGACCTTCCCCGGATACAGCAGGCCGAGGCGGACGTGGGTGTTCGTCAGGTCGACGCTCAGTACGTGCGCATGGGTGCTGCCGGCCGTGGCCGTCAGGTCGTACTGGCGGTAGGCCACGCCCGCCGCGACGGTGGTCCAGGTCGCCGCGCCGGCGGGCGTCGCCCCCACGAGGAGGCCGCCCGCCAGTGTGCCGAGCGCCGTCAGGACCGTCAGCGTCGTTCTGCGCGCCCCGTACCGTCTCCGACGCTGTCTCCGGAGCGGTTTCTGATGTGGTGTCACGGACCCCCCTGGGTGGTTTCGGGCCCGCAACTTTCTCACGACCCGCGGGGGTCACCGTCGGGAGCCCGGCGAACACCACGAGAACGGGTGAGGAAGGGTCACATCACGGCCGACGCCCGGTCACCCGTGCGAGGACCCGTACGAGGACCCGTACGAGGACCCGTACGAGGAACGGTCCTCGTACGGTGTGAAGTGGGCCGGCGCGTGGTCGATCGACAGGTCCGGGCGCCAGGCGGTGAGGGCCTGGGCGCTGCACACGAACAGGGACGGCGGCAGCCGGTCCAGGGCGTACCAGCGCCAGTCGCCGACGCGTTCGCCGGGCTGGTCGGCCGGTTCGCCCCGCCAGCCGGTGACGACGGCGCCCACCGTCACCCGGACGACACCGCCGGCGTCGTCGAGCAGCGTGCCCAGCAGCCGGACGTCCGAGGGGTCCGCCCGCAGCCCGGTCTCCTCCCGCAACTCCCGTACGACCGCCTCCTGGAGCGACTCCCCGGGCTCCACCGTGCCGCCGGGCAGCTCCCAGGTGCCCCGGCGGTGGCGGCCCAGCAGCAGCCCGCGCGGGCCGTGCAGGACGGCGCCGACGCCGAGGGCCGCGTGGGCGACGGGCGGCAGCGCGGAGCGCGGGCGGGACGTGACGCGCGCGGGGCGCCGGGCCCGGAAGACGCGGTGGGAGGCGGGGCGGTCCGGATCAGGCGCCGGCACCTCCACCACCTCCTCGACGCGCAGCCCGTGGTCGGCGAGGAGCCGCTCCCACACCTGCGGGGCCGGCTCCCACCGGTGGACCGGTGCCTCGCCGCCGCCCGGCAACGGCAGGGTTCCGGGCCGTGTCACGAGGTCCGTCGAGGGGACCGTCCCGCGCGCACCGGTGTGCGGCACCGAGAAGCACAGCGTCCCGCCGGGCGCCAGCGCCGTCGCCAGCGCGGGCAGCAGACGGCGCGGATCGATGTACGGCACGGCGCCGACGGAGTAGACGACGTCGTACGGGCCGGCGGCGCGCAGGTGGGCCACGGCGTCCGCGTGGACGAGGCGCAGGCCGGGGAGGTCGCCGTGCAGGGCCCGGGCCCGTTCGATCTGACCGGGCGCACGGTCGACGGCGTCCACCTCGGCGCCGTACGCGCGCACGAGCCGGGCGGCGTGCCCGGCCGTCCCGCACCCGAGGTCCAGCACCCGACGGCCCCTCAGCTCCCCCAGGAGGGCCTCGTCCGGTCCGGCGCCCGGGAACCCCCGGTCGATCCGCTCCGCCTCCGCGACGGCCGTACCGTGCCGCAGGTGACGCTCCGCGTAGGCCTGCCAGGCATCGGCGTTGACGGCCTCCTGGTCGTCCGGGCTGTCCTGGTCGTCCGGGCTGTCCGGGGCGTCCGAGGCGTCCGGGGCGTCCGGGGCGTCCGAGGCGTCCGAGGCGTCCGGGGCGTCCGGGGCGTCCGGGACGAGAGGGTGCGGCATGGGCGGCCTCCGGGGCGGGGCGGACGGGTGCACGGGCCGGGAGATCCTTACCGGCGGCCGGGCCGGGCAATCACCCGGGCGTACGGGAGGTCTTTCGGGGACGGGGGGCGGAAGGCGGGGGCGGGGGCCGCGACCGCGGCGGGCGCGTCCGCGCCCGGGACGATCACCTGTGACGGTCGGCACGGCCGCGACGGGGTGCTCGCGAGGGGCGTGCGGGACAGCTGTGGCGAGGGTGCTCGCCCTGGCGTGGGGGAGGGGCGTGGTGGGGTGCTCGCCCGGGGCGTACGGGACGGCTGTGGTGGGGTGCTCGCCCGGGGTGCAGGAGGACCTTGGCCGGGTGCTCGCCCGGGGTGCAGGAGGACCTTGGCCGGGTGCTCGCCCAGGGCATACCGGAGGACCGTTGCGGGGTGCTCGCCCAGGGCCGTACGGGAGGGCGGTCCCAGGGGCGCTCGCCCGGGCGATCACCCGTGACGCACGGGACGGGCGCGACGGGGTACTCGCCCGGGGCGAGCAGCCCGACCGGCGGAGGTGACGTGGTGGAGAAGGGACCCGACCGCATCGAGGACCCCTGGGGTCCCCGGACGCCCTACGGACCCGGCGCGCCCTGGCCCGCCCGCACCGACCTGCACCTGGCCGGCGGGCTCACCGAGGACGACGTGGAGCGCTGGGTGCCCTCCGCCTCGCTGCTCCACTCCAACGGCGACGCCATGGACATCGCCGTCCGGGACGGCCGGATCGTGGGCGTGCGGGGCAGGGCCGGCGACCGGGTCAACCACGGCCGGCTGGGACCCAAGGACCTGTACGGCTGGCAGGCCAACCACTCCCCGGACCGGCTGACCCGGCCGCTGGTGCGCGAGGGCGGACGGCTGACGGAGTGCGACTGGGACACCGCGCTGGAACGGATCGCCGCCCGCTCCCGCGCACTGCTGGACGAGCGGGGACCGGGCGCCCTCGGCTTCTACACCAGCGGGCAGCTCTTCCTGGAGGAGTACTACACGCTCGCCGTCCTCGCCCGCGCCGGCATCGGGACCAACCACCTCGACGGCAACACCCGCCTGTGCACGGCCACCGCCGCCGAGGCCCTGAAGGAGACGTTCGGCTGCGACGGACAGCCCGGCTCCTACGAGGACATCGACCACGCCGACACCATCGCCCTGTTCGGCCACAACATGGCCGAGACGCAGACGGTGCTGTGGGCGCGCGTCCTGGACCGGCTCGCCGGCCCCGAACCGCCCACGCTGCTGTGCGTGGACCCGCGCCGCACCCACGTCGCCCGCCACGCCCACGTCCACCTCGCCCCCCGTCCCGGCACGAACGTCGCCCTGCTCAATGCCCTGCTGCACGAGCTGATCCGCACCGACCGGATCGACCACGCCTACCTGGAGCGGCACACCGTCGGCTTCGACGAGCTGGCCGCCGCCGTCGAGCGGTGCACCCCGAAGTGGGCCGCCGGCGTCTGCGACGTCCCGGCCGCCGAGATCGAACGGGCGGCGGAGGTCCTCGGCACCGCCGAGCGGCTGCTGTCCACGGTCCTCCAGGGCGTCTACCAGTCCCACCAGGCCACCGCGGCCGCCGTCCAGGTCAACAACCTGCACCTGCTCCGGGGCATGCTGGGCCGCCCCGGCTGCGGACTGCTCCAGATGAACGGCCAGCCCAGCGCCGAGAACACCCGCGAGTGCGGCGCCGACGGCGACCTGCCGGGCTTCCGCAACTGGCAGAACGACGCGCACGTCGCCGAGCTGGCCCGGATCTGGAACGTCGAGCCCGAACGCATCCCGCACCACGCGCCGCCCACCCACGCGATGCAGATCTTCCGCAACGCCGAGCAGGGCTCGATCCGCTTCCTGTGGATCACCGGCACCAACCCGGCCGTCTCCCTGCCGGAGCTCTCCCGCATCCGCGCGATCCTCGCCCAGGAACGGCTGTTCACCGTCGTCCAGGACCTCTTCCTCACGGAGACCGCGCAGCTCGCGGACGTCGTCCTGCCCGCCGCCACCTGGGGCGAGAAGACGGGCACCCTCACCAACGCCGACCGCACCGTCCACCTCTCGGAGAAGGCCGTCGACCCGCCCGGCGAGGCCCGCGCCGACCTCGACATCTTCCTCGCCTACGCCGCCCGCATGGACTTCCGCGACAAGGACGGCGCCCCGCTGATCACCTGGCACGACCCGGAGTCGGCGTTCGCGGCCTGGCAGCGGTGCAGTGCCGGCCGCCCCTGCGACTACACCGGCCTGTCCTACGACCGCCTGCGCGAGGCCGGCGGCATCCAGTGGCCCTGCACCGCCGACGCCCCCGGCGGCACCGCGCGCCTGTACACCGACGGCATCGACTTCGCCCACCCCGACACCTGCGAGAGCTACGGCAAGGACCTCGTCACCGGGGCGTCCGTGGAGCCCGTCGAGTACCGGTCCCTCAACCCGGACGGCAAGGCGGTCCTCAAGGCCGCCGAGTACCTGCCCCCGCACGAGGAGACCTCGCCCGACCACCCCCTCCGGCTGATCACCGGACGGACCGTGCACCACTTCCACACCCGCACGAAGACCGGCCGCGTCCCCGAGCTCAACGCCGCGGCCCCCGACGTGTGGGCGGAGCTGTCGCCGTCGGAGGCCTCCCGGCAGGGCCTGGCCGACGGCGACCTCGTCCAGGTCACCACCCCGCGCGGCACGGTGCGCGCCCGGCTGCGGACCACCGTCATGCGTGACGGCACGGTCTTCCTGCCGTTCCACTACGGCTACTGGGACACCCCCGAGGGCCACCGCCCGCCCGACGGCGGCCCCGGCCGGGCCGCCAACGAGACGACGGTCACCGACTGGGACCCGGTCTCCAAGCAGCCCCTGTTCAAGTCGGGCGCCGCCCGCGTCACGCTCGTCGCGCGGCGCGCCGAGGGCCCCGGGAAGGACGGCCGCCGATGACGACGACCACCGGAGTCACCGCCACCCTGCGCGCCCTGCACGACGGCGAACACGCCCTGGAACGGGAGCTGCTGGCCGTGGCGGAACGGCACCGCGCGGAGCACGAGGTCCACCACGTCGCCAGGGACCTCGCCCGCTGGTCCCACGATCACACCGCCCGGCTGGCCACGACGGGCCGCCGCCACGGCCTCGACCTGCCGGGACCGCCGGACGACCCGGGCCCCGGCGCCCTCGCCGCGCTGCGCGAGCGGACCGCCGGGGCGCTCGGCCGGCGCCCCGCGACGGGCCTGCTCCTCCTGCACGACCTGCGCGACCTCCACCTGGCCGCCGCCCGCAACTCGCTGCACTGGGAGATGCTCGCCCAGGCCGCCCAGGCCCTGCGCGACGAGGAGCTGCTGGACCTCGTCGGCTCCTGCCACCCGCGGACGCTGCGGCAGATGCGCTGGACCAACACGGTGATCAAGGAACAGGCGCCGCAGATCCTCACCGCCGGCTAGGTCGTTCCTGACGGCTCTCGGAGCGTCCCCTGCCGGGACGAGACGGACGGGGTCCGTCAGTGCACGGGATGCTTGCTCAGGATGGACACCCGGTTGAAGGCGTTGATGGTGACCGCCACCCAGATCACCGCCGAGATCTGGTCCTCGGTGAGGGCCTCCCGGGCCTCGGCGTACGCGGACTCCTGCGCGGCGGCGTCGGAGGGGTGGGTGGTCGCCTCCGCCAGGGCCAGGGCCGCCCGCTCCAGCGGGGTGAACAGGTCGGTGTCCCGCCACGCCGCGAGCACCCCCAGCCGGCGCGTGGTCTCACCCCCGCGCAGGGCGGCCCTGGTGTGCAGGTCGAGGCAGTACGCGCAGCCGTTGAGCTGCGAGACGCGCAGGTTGACCAGCTCCACGACGGTGCGCTCCAGGCCCGCGTCGGCCGCCGTCGCGCGGACGGCCTCGGACGTCTGGACCAGCGCGTGATAGGCCTTGGGGCTCTGCTTGTCTATGAAGATCCGTCGAGTCATAGTTGAATATGTAACATTCCTGGGAGGGTCGGGATGGAACCGACGAGAGGTGGGCCGCAGTGAGCAAGGTCGAGGTACTCACCCCGCGGGACGTGCCGCTGGGCGGCCCACGGGCCATGACCGTACGGCGGACGCTGCCGCAGCGTACCCGTTCGCTGATCGGCGCCTGGTGCTTCGCCGACCACTACGGCCCCGACGACGTCGCCGACACCGGCGGCATGGACGTCGCGCCGCACCCGCACACCGGACTCCAGACCGTGAGCTGGCTGTTCAGCGGTGAGATCGAACACCGCGACAGTCTCGGCAGCCACGCCTTCGTCCGCCCCGGCGAGCTCAACCTCATGACCGGCGGCCACGGCATCAGCCACACCGAGGTCTCCACCCCGGACACCACCGTCCTGCACGGCGTCCAGCTCTGGGTGGCCCTCCCCGACGCGCACCGCGCCACCGGACGCGACTTCCAGCACCACGTCCCCGAGCCGGTACGGCTGGACGGCGCCGAGATCCGCGTCTTCCTCGGCGCCCTCGCCGGGACGACCTCCCCCGTACGGACCTTCACACCCCTCCTCGGCGCGGAACTCCTCCTGGGTCCGGGCGCCACGGTCACCCTGCCCGTCGACCCCGCCTTCGAGCACGGCCTCCTGGTCGACACCGGGGCGGTCCGCTTCGCCGACACGTCGCTGCGGCCCGCGGAACTCGGCTACCTGGAGCCCGGCGCCGCCCGTCTCACCCTGACGAACGAGTCCGACGACACGGCCCGGGCCGTCCTGCTGGGCGGCCCTCCGTTCGAGGAGGAGATCGTCATGTGGTGGAACTTCATCGGACGCACCCACCAGGACATCGTCCGCGCACGGGAGGACTGGATGGCGGAGCTCGGCGGCCCCCGGTTCGGCGAGGTACAGGGCTACGACGGCGCTCCGCTGCCCGCCCCCGAGCTGCCGAACGCCCCGTTGAAACCGCGGGGGAACAGGCACTGACCTGCGCGGATGCCGGGTTCTGGCGATAGGGGGGCGCAGTCCTACCGGCCACTGCCTCCCACCGCCCCGGCGGCTCGCGGAGACGGCGGCCGGCCCTGCCGAGTGCCTGAGTCGGAACAGCGGGCGCTTCCAAAGTGTGGCTGCCTGCGGGCGACTCCGGTCAGCCTCTTGCTGACCTTTTGCTGACTTCACTGACGCGTCATCGGTTGATGGCTCAGGTGTCCCGCCGGCGCGACCTGCCCCGGCGGTAAGGCTTCACACCGGCTCCGCCACCGCCGTCGGTACGGCAGGTGTTGCCCGGAACTGACTTCCGTCGCCGACCTGACCAGCTCGTTCGCGGAAATGCTCACCACGCTCGACGGGCTGCGCCTCCCCGAGTGGATCACCGAGGCGGCGTCCACAGCGTCTGCCGCTCATCCGGATGCGGGAACAGCACCGCGAACTTCACCGCGAGTCGGGTACGGATCTCGTCCGGGATGCGCATACCACGTCGACGAGCCCTGGGGCGGGAAGCAACACCTTGATGATCTGCAAGCCCTTAGGTGAGCGTATACCTGCCGGTCAGAAGGCCGTAGTGGGGAATGCCATGCGGGCTCTGTGCGGCCATGGGAAATCAAACGATGGGCCCGAAGGGTGCTCACCGGAAGGTTCACGCCAATTGGGCGGACCACCCGACGTGAACGAATGTCGGGACGAAGTCCGCATCGACGGGCCCGTTGCCTCATGTCGGCGGGGTGGAAATCATGTCGCGTGACCCCGAGTTGAGAGCGCTTCCAATGCAGGGCGAACAATACTGTCGAATCTGATTTGAAACATGGCCGGACTCAATGCCTTGCGGGTCTCCGGGCATTCGGATATGCGAGCCGGAAGCGACCTTGACGCACTCTGGAGGCTGCCGTTTGACTGCCCGGGACGGCCTGCTCGGCGATGTCCGTGACCGGAGGCGGAACGCCTGCCGTCCGCCGAACAAAAGGGCCGAACAGGAGGCATGACGTGAAGGCCGAACCGCACGACCGTCGCACCCTCGTGAGGGGCCGCACCGCGACGTCGTTGCTGTTCCTGCTGTTCGGCACCGCGCTGGGCACGTGGACCAGCCGCATCCCCGCGGTCAAGGGCCATATCGGCCTCAGCGACGGCCTGCTGAGCCTGGCGCTGCTGGCGTTCGCGGTGGGCGCGATCGTCGGCATGCTGCTGCTGGGCCGGCTCGTGGACCGCTTCGGCAGCACCCTGGTGATGGTGCCGACCGCCCTGCTGGAGGGCGTCCTGCTCGTCCCGCCCGCCTACGTGGGCTCCCTCGCCGGGCTGGCCGCCGCCCTGTTCCTGTTCGGCCTGACCCACGGCACCCTGAACATCGCCATGAACGCCAACGCCGTGCACGTACAGCAGGCCTACGGGCGGCCGATCATGTCGTCCTTCCACGCCGTGTACAGCATCGGCGGCTTCCTCGGCGCCGCGGCCGGTGGCTTCCTCGCCCGTCAGGGCGTGGGCCCCGGCGCCACCTTCATCACCGTGGGCCTGGCCGTACTGGTGCTCGCCGGCTGGGCCGCGCTGTGGGCGCTGCCCGAGACTCGGCCGCAACGGCCCGCCCCGAACGTCGCCGGCCACGCGACGGAGCGCGCCGAGGGCTCCGTCGTCTCCCTCGACCTGATCCTCCTCGGCGTGCTCGCCATGTGCGCGCTGGTCGGAGAGGGCACAGCGGCCGACTGGAGCGCGGTGTACATGCACGAGAGCCTCGGCAGCTCGGCCGGCACCGCGGCCACCGCCTTCGCCGCGTTCTCCGTGGCGATGACGGCGGGCCGCCTGCTCGGCGACCGGCTGGTGGCCCGGTTCGGCCCCGTCCGGCTGGTACGCGCGAGCGGTGTGCTGGCGTCCGTGGGCATGCTCGCGGCCCTGCTGACCGGGCACCCGATCGCCGGGATCGCCGGCTTCGCCTGCCTGGGCGCGGGCATGGCCTGCATCGCCCCCCAGGTGTACTCGGCGGCCGGCCGGCGCGACCCGGCACGGGCCGGGGCGGCGCTCTCCCTGGTCATCAGCCTCGGCTACACCGGCTTCCTGGTCGGGCCCATCGTGGTCGGCTCGGTGAGCACGGTGACCGGCCTGCCCACAGCCCTGGGGGTGCCCGCGCTGCTGGTGCTGTGCGTGGCCCTCGGCGCCTCCGTGCTGCGCCCGCGCGAGGCGGGTGTGCCGGACGGCGCCTCCCCGTCCCTCGATTCCCCGCGCTCCGATGACCGCCCCGGAGCCCCTTCCACCTCCCGCCCCGGAACGGGCGACTGAACGGCCGTCTCCCTCCGGCGTCCCCAGGAGCGCCGTGCCCGTCCGCCCGCGCCCCGCGCACCCGACCGAACAGGGATGACCTTTGCGCATCATCGAATGCCACGTGGAGTTCAGCGGATTCGACGAGTCGCTGCTCGACGAGGGCCGGCGCTGCAAATGCTGCACCGAGGTGGGGGCAGGGTGCGGTGCCGGTCGAGGCCCTCGGTGGGGATCCGGCGCACGGAGGCGGCGTCCAGGACACCGCCGAGGACGCGGCCCAGACGCAGCGTGGTGCCGCCGAGGTCGGCGACGACGGTGACGCGCGGGCCACCCGCGCCGGCGAGCGCTGTGGTCATGGGATGACACCTCCGAGGGCCGGTGCGGGCTCGCAGGGCTGGACGGTGCCGTCCTCCAGCACGATGGCGGCGCGGAGTTCGGTGCCGGCGGGTATGCGGGCGCCGGGCAGCAGGACGCAGTCGCTGACGTGGGCGTCGGCTTCGATCCGTACGCCGGGATGGACCACGCTGTGCTCGACAAGGCCTTCGTTGGCCAGATCGGCGGCGACGACGCTGTGGTGCACGCCGTCGGTGTGGGTGACGCGGCGGCGGGGGACGCCGGGGGCGAGGGTGCGCGGCAGGTCGGCCAGGGTCAGGGTGGGCGGGTCGGTGAGCAGGCCCCGGTGTGCGCGGTGATAGCGCTCGACGGTGCCGATGTCCTCCCAGTATCCGGTGACCTCGTGGCCTCGGACGCGTTCGCCGCCGGCCAGCATGGCGGGGATGACGTCGCGGCTGATGTCGTGGTGCCAGTCCGTGCCGTCGAGGTGTTCGAGGTAGTGGTGCAGAACGGTGGCGTCGAAGACGCAGAACGCGGCGAAGACCGGGTCGCTGGTGGGTGTTCGGGTTTTTCCACGAAGTCCGTCAGGTTGCCGTCCGTGTCGAAGTCGACCATGCCGAACAGATGCACCCAGCGTCGTTCGATGCGCTGGTAGGAGACGGTCAGGGCGGCTCCGTCGGCGCGGTGCCGGCGGATCCGTGCAGTGTCCGCAGCGCGGCGTCCAGTTCGTCGCGGGTGACGTCGTTGACGAAGCGGACGTGTCCGATGCCGTCGGGCAGGCCCAGCAGCTGCTGGCCGTCGCGGTGGCGCACGGTGTCGCCGAGGCCGCGGGAGATCAGCTCGGTCGTGCACACCGGGTGCCAGGTGGGCAGTCCGAGGCCGGCCATGACGTCGAGGACACGGTGCAGTTCGGTGCCGTCGAGCAGTCCGCGCCGGTGGGCGAGAACAGAGCTGAGCGCCATGTCGATGCAGACGGCTTCGCCGTGCAGCAGGTCCGGCAGGGCCTTCATCTCGATCGCGGGTGAGAAGGAGTGGCCGAAGTCGGCCAGGCGCCGCAGGTCGTGCTCCCAGAGGTTGGGCTCCAGTTCCTGGAGCATGTCGTGGATGGCCAGCCGCATCACTTCGGTGGCGACTTCGCCGCCGTCCGGCCCGGCGTCGGCCCGCATCCGGTGCCGGGCCAGGCGTGGACCGTGGGCTGCCAGGTGTTCGAACAGCTCGGGGTCCTTCACCATGGCCATCTTGAGGATCTCGGCGAGGCCGTTGCGCACGTGGCGGATGCTGAGCGTGCCGAGGAACTCCCGGTCGATCAGGGTGACGGCGGAGGGGTGGTAGGTGCCCAGCCGGTTCTTGTGCTCGCGGAAGTTGACCCCGGTCTTGGCCCCGATGGCGGCGTCGACCATGCAGACGAGGGTGGTGGGGACCCGGATGTAGGGGGTGGAGCGGCGGTAGAGGCTGGCGGCGAGGCCGGCCAGGTCGGTCAGGACCCCGCCGCCGATGGCGATGACGGGTTCGCGGCGGCGGGAGACACCGAAGGCGTCCATGGCGGAGACGATCTCGAAGACGGTCTCCATGCTCTTGACGGACTCGTGGGCGTCGATGACGCACAGCCCGTACTCGATGCCCTGCATCTCGAAGTACTCGCGGATGCGCCTTCCGTACAGGGTGTGCACGGTGGCGTCGACGACGAGCAGTCGGCGGCCGGGCCGGATCGTCTCGGGGAGGCCCGCCGTGGCCAGGGTGGGGTTGTCCGGATCGAGGAGGCCGGGGCTCAGGCGTACCTCGTAGGTGACTTCCTTGCTCGTGCTCACCCGCCACTTGTGTGTGGCGGGGGCCGTGGAGCCGGGCAGCACCGTCTGTACTGCGGATTCGGGCTGGGCTGTCATGTCGTCACGCCTCTCGTTTCCCCAGGGCACCGCGGTGCCGGGCTGGCGAACGGCGGTCGTGGGGTCCTGCGGATATGCCGGCTGACCGGTGAGGGTGCTATGCGCGGGGTGGGGCCGCGGTGGGCGGCGCGGTCCTGCGGTCTCCCAGGGAACGCCACCACTCCGTGAGGACAGGCTGCGCCGCCCCGACGGTTCGGACGGTTTGTACGGGGCGGTGGACAAGCCCGACTTCGTTCTGGTCGTGCCTCGTGAACGGGACGGGTTTCACCTGGTGGAGCAGTACCGCTATCCGGTGGGCGGCCGGTTCTGGGAGTTCCCCCAGGGGGCGCTCGCCGAGGGCCTGACCCGCGGTGAGCCCTGCCGGGAGGCCGCCGAGGCCGACATGGTGCAGTGCTGGGTGGATGCCGCGGCCTTGGACGACATGGTGGCGGACGGTCGGTTCGTGGACGCGGCGTCGCCGGCGGCCCTCGCGCTCCTGTGGCGCCGGCCGCGTGGCGGGCGTCGCAGTGGGCCTTGGTGAGTCGGCCGGGAACGTAGGGCCGGCCGCCTCATGGCAACGGTACCCGGGCACTCATCGCCCGCCGCCGCCTCGCCGCTGCGCGCCTGCGCGCAGCTCGTCCGCGAGCTGCCGAGGGGACCAATCGTCCTGCACCGCCCGCCACACCGTCTCCGCCGGGGCGGGCGGTGCCAGGCCGCCGACCGGGGCGTCCAGATCGAGGTCGGTGGGGAACGAGTAGCCCTCGGCGCAGCTGTCGACGACATTGCGCAGCCACTGTTCGCCGGCCCCCTCCGTCTTGCGCCGCCGCAGCACCGGGAAGATCGCGTTGACCATGGACTCGCGGTCCACGCTCTCCATCGCCCGGCCGAAGGGGGAGGAGACCTGCAAGAGATTGCCCATGCGCCGCACGGTGGTGGTGCGGTTGTGTCCAGCCGCGTGGAAGAGCGCGGGATTGAAGAAGACCAGGTCCCCCTTGTCCAGCGGCAACTGGACGTGGTGCTCCTCGAAGTAGGTGCCGAACTCCGGCCGCCGCCAGGCCAGATAGCCCGCCTCGTACTTGTGGGAGTGCGGCAGGTACAGCGTCGGCCCGCTCTCCACCGGCATGTCGCAGTGGGCGACGGCGCCCTGCAGGGTCAGCGCCGGGGCCATCACATGGGTGTGGCGGGGGAAGGCGGCGGCGCGTTCGTCGGACAGGAAGCCGAAGTGGTAGTCGCGGTGGACACGCTGTGCGGCGGCGCCGGGATTGACCACGTTGACCTGGGAGGTGACCTGGTACCCGGGGCCGAGCCAGGCCGAGCAGACCAGCGCGACGATGTCGTTGGCGTAGTAGTCGGCGAAGACCTCGGGTGCCCGGCGGGCCAGTTTCTCCACCGCGTTCCACACCCGGTCGTTGGCGCCGGGCTTGGCGTAGTGGTCCCCGCGTGCGGCGCCGGTGGCCCGTTCCTCCTCGATCAGCGCCGTGAAGACGTCGGTGGCCCGGTCGATGACCGACAGGTCGGCGAAGGCGCGCTTGAACACGGCCACGCCCGGCCCCGTCGACAGCACGAGGTTCACCTCCGCCTGGAGGTCCCGGCGGCCCTGCGCCGTGGTGGCGAGGACCTCCAGCCGCCGGGCGTCGTAGAGGGGGATGTCGCGCTCGACGGCATCGGCCGTGGGGCACAGCGCGGGGTCGGTGGTCTGCTCGACGCAGGCGCGGAACTCCTCGAGCCGGCAGTCGGCCGTACCGAGCCAGACCGGCGACCTCGTATCCACGAGAGTCATGGGGATCCTCATTCGTGAGTGGGTGTTCCAGTACCGTCCTGGCGGGCGGTTGCACTGGCTGACGGGCCCGCATGGGCTGTGCGGGCCGGGTGGTCACGGCGTGCGCGTGACCCGCGTCCCGGGAACCTCGCGGGTCGAGGGCGGACGGGGCACAGGTGTGGCGAAGCCCCGGTCGCAGTAGGACAGCGGAGGCCGGTCGCCGACATGTGTGCCTTCCACCAGGCCCACGATGATGCTGTGATCGCCGCCGTCCAGCACGCTGTGCTTGCTGCAGACCAGGCGCGCGGTCGCCTCCGGAAGGCCCGGCAGACCGTTCTCGCTCGGGATGAAGCCGCTCGTCGCCACCTTGCGCCGGTCGTGTGCGGCGAAGTGCATGGCCACCGACGAGTGCTCCGCGGCCAACACGTTGACCAGGAACGTCTCGGTCAGGGTGAAGGCGGAGTGCGCGTGTGCGTTCCTGGCCAGACAGATGAGGACCAGTGGTGGGTCGAGGGAGAGGGAGCAGAACGAACTGGCGGTGAAGCCCCAGGAACGGCCATCGGGTGTGATGGTCGTGACGACCGTGACGGGAGCGGGCACCCGGCTCATGGCGCGGGTGAAGGACTCGGGGGAGACAGCCATGTGAAGATCGCCTTCGTCGAGGAGGCGGGACGCCGGAGTCTCCGGCGAAGCGGTGCGCCCTGTACCGCTCTCGGAGCGAGACTGGCGCAGGGCCGTACACGCCGCATACATGCCGCGTACATCAAGGGCCGTGTGGTGGTTTCGGTGAACAGTGAAACAACACGGTTTCGAATGGTGGATCATGGGCACACAGTGAGACGCCTTGTGTGCAGCGAGGGGAAATTGGGAAAATGGCTCCCCTACGCGTGCGGTCGCAGGGCGATCAGCAAGCCATGTTCTGCCGCCTGAGCACCACGTCGTCGTCCGCAGCTGCTCATAGGAGAACTCCCGTATGAAATTCGGGGTTTTAGGCCCGCTCGAAGCAGAGTCCGCGAACGCCCACTTACCCGTGCGGGGGAGGCGCAGAGGCGCCCTTCTCGCCGCGTTGCTCGTCAATCCGAACCGGACCGTGTCGGTCGGCGGACTGACAGGGGCCATCTGGCCCGACGAACCACCGAGTTCCGCCCTGGCCAACATCCGCACCTACGTCTACGAGCTACGCCGCCAGTTGCAGCGGGCCGACGGCAGAGAAGGCAGACTGAGCAGCCACCCCGAGGGTTACCGGCTGACCGTGGACACCGACGAACTCGACCTGCTGCGCTTCCGGTCCCTCGCCGACGCCGGCGACCGCGCGGCACAGTGCGGCGACCACCGCACCGCCGAGGAGTGCTTCGCGGGCGCTCTGCGGATGTGGCGGGGGCGCCCGGTGGAAGGGCTGGAACTGGGGCGGTCGCTCGCGGCGAAGCTGACCGTGCTGGAGGAGGAGCGCTGGGCGGTCGCCTCGGCCCGGATCGACTCCCAGCTGGCCCTGGGCCGCAACGCGCAGGCGGTCTCCGAGCTGTGGGACATGACCACGGAGCGTCCGCTGTGCGAGCGGTCCTGGGCACAGCTGATGGTCGCGCTCTGCGGAGTCGGCCGCACCGCCGAAGCCCTGGCCGCCTACCGGCAGGCCCGCCAGATCCTGGTGGAGGAGATCGCGGTCGAACCGGGCGTCGAGCTCCAGCGGTTGCAGTCCGCCATCCTCCGCGGCGAGGCACCCGGCGCCACACCGTCGCCCGCCCCGGTCGGCGCGCCGGAGGGACCGGTGGTGATACGGGCCGCCGCGGGGGTGCCCTGCGATCTGCCGCCGCGCCCGCCGATGCTGGTCGGGCGCGATGACGTGCTGGGCCAACTGGACGCCGTGGCCGAGCTGTTCGGCACCGAGCACGGTCGGCCCGACGCCGCCGTCGTGGCCCTCTCCGGTCCGCCGGGGATAGGCAAGACGGCCACGGCCCTCGCCGCCGCCTACCGCCTGCGCCACCGCTTTCCCCAGGCCCAGCTCTTCGCCACCCTCGACGGCACGAGCGACAGGCCCCGGTCCTCCGGTGACGTGATCGTCGAACTGCTCGGTGCCTTGGGGCTGCCGCCGTCGGCCATCCCCTCGGGCCAGTACGAACAAGAGGCGCTCTACCGGTCGATGATCGCCGACCGGCGCACCCTCCTCGTCCTCGACGACGTCGCCGACACCGCCCAGATCCGCCCCTTGCTGCCCGGGGTCGGCCGCTGCCTGGTGCTGGTCACCAGCCGCCCGTCGCTGGTCGACCTCGACGCCGACCTGCGCCTGACCCTGCCGCCCCTGACCCGGGCCGCATCCGCCCAGCTCCTGGTCACCCTGGTCGGTGAGGCACGGGCGGCCGCCGAGCCCCGGGAGACCGCCCGGGTCGCCGAGGCGTGCGAAGGGCTGCCCCTCGCCCTGCGTATCGCCGGGGCACGCCTGGCGGCCCGGCCGACGTCCTCCCTGTCGGCGATGGCTCGCTCGCTGGCCGACGAGCACACCCGGCTGAACGAGCTGGTGGTGGGCGACCTGTCGGTGCGGGCGCGGCTCGCGCAGAGTTTCCGCGCGCTGGCCCCGATGACACGGGAGGTCTTCCGCCGGCTGGGCAGCGCCGGCGCGGAGACCGTCACGGCGGGCTCCCTCCAGAACGAGCTGGGGCTGCCGGAGACGGTGGCCGAGAGCGTCCTGGACGAGCTGACGCAGTATCACTTCCTGATACCGGTCGCCGAACGGCCCGCGGAACATCGCATTCCCGACCTCTACCGCGCGTTCGCCAAGGCCTCCCGGGTGCCTGTGGCCGCACCCGTCCCCGACGGCCGTCGCCCGAGTCCGTAAGTGATCGAGGAACCTGACCCATGAACTCTTCCGGTACCGGACCGGCGAACGACACCCTGGTCGCCTCGGTCCCCAGGGACGTCTCACGGGCACGGCTGTCGGTCTGCCTGGTGTTCGTGATCATGGGAACGACCATGGGGAGCTGGTCGTCCCGCATCCCCGAGGTACGGCGCTCGGTGGGACTGGACGACGCCGCCTGGGGGCTGGCCAACACCGCCTCGACCGCCGGGGACGTGGTCTCCCTCGGGGTGGTGGCCGTCCTGATCGGGCGGGTGAGCGTACGCCGCCTGAGTGTGGTCGGCGCCGCCCTGGTGCTGGTCAACGCCCCGCTGATGGCCTCGGCCACCACGACGGTCGCCCTCATGGCGGGGCTGGCCACCTGGGGGTTCGCCGCGAACCTCCTGTCCACCCCGATGAACGCGCAGGCGGTCGAGGTCGAGCGCCGTTACGGGCGGCCCCTGCTGTCGACCTTCCACGCCTGCTTCTCCTTCGGCGTGCTGGGCGGCGGGGTGCTGGGCACGGCCGCCGCGTCGGCGGACGTGACGCCCGGTGCCCAGCTCGCCGTCAGCAGCGGGGTGCTCGGCGCGCTGCTGCTGGTGTGCGGCCGCTGGTTGCCCGACGAGGCGGAACTGCCTCGCCGCGAGGGCCGGCTGAGGGATCGGATGCGGCACCGGTTCACCCCCCAGCTGCTTCTGCTGGGCTCGATCGGCTTTCTGATGTCCTTCGTCGAGGGCAGCACCAATCAGTGGAGTGCCCTGTACGCCGCCGACTTCCTGCATGCGGGAGGGGCCCTGGCCGCGGCGACGTACACCGGCTTCGCCGTGGCCACCGCCTTGGCGCGGATGGTGGGCGACCGCGCGGTCGACCGGCTGGGCCACCGCAGGTTCCTCCAGCTGTCGTCGCTGACGGCCGCGCTGGGCGCGGTGATCGTCGTCGCCTGGGCGCAGCCGGTGGCGGCGCTGGCCGGCTTCGTCGTCCTGGGCCTGGGCGTGGCGTGCGTGCTGCCCAGCGTCTTCGGGCTGGCCGGCAAGCAGCCGGGGCTGACGGCCGGCGAGGGCGTCTCCGTCGTCGTCATGGGGCAGTGGCCGGGCTTCCTGCTGGCCGCCCCGGCGATCGGCGCACTCGCCGACCTGACGGACCTGCGGATCGCCCTGGGCACGCTGGTGCTGTCGACGCTGTGCGTGGCGCTGCTGTCGAGGCGGGCCGCGGCCGGTGAGGACGGCGCGCGGGCGGAGGGGGACGACTGACGTCCCCGCCGGGCCCACGCCCCGCCCCAGGGCGCTTCTGACGGATCTCCGCGGCGTCGCGACGCCCGGCACGCCCCCTCACCGCACGCCGAGGGCACGCACCGAACGCCGCTCCTTCTCCCACGGAGATCCGTCAGAAGCGCCCTGGGCGCCGATACCCGGGACCCACGGCCGAGATCCCTGCCGGATCACGGATCACGGCAGGGACCTCGGCGGCGGTCAGCGCTCCGGCACGGCCTCCACCGCGTCCATGGGCGGGCGGACCGGCCGCCAGGGGCGGCCCGCCGGCCTGTCGGGGACCGCGAGGCCCCGGCGGAGGGCGGCCTCCCACGCCTGGTCCGCGCGGCGCACCTCCGCGCGCAGCTGCGCCACGCGCGACCGGAGCCGCTCGTCACTCCACCCGCCCGCCTCCACCACGTCGAGATAACCCGGCCGGTCACTCGCGTAGAACTGGAGGGTCGCCTGGTTGCCGGGCTCGGACACGATCCGTCGGACGTTCTCGGGCACGACCACGCCGTTGCTGAGCCGCTCGGGCGGCCGGTGGACGAAGTGCAGCCGCTCCGGCCCGACGGCCGGGTTGCAGCGCAGCGCCGGAAGTTCGGTACGGCCGAGGAGGACGTCGGGGTGGAAGTGCGTGCAGAACATGGTCACCCGGCCCGAGCAGAGCAGGGAGTACCGCAGCGACATCAGTTCCCACAGCCGCATCGGGAAGTCCGAGTCGAGCCCGAGTGCCTTCCACCGTGCGGCGGACAGCCTGTTGAGTACGTCCATCTCGACGCCGCCCGGGGTGGTCCAGAAGGTGGTCATCGGGTGCTCGGGGTGCTCGCGGTTGTGGCGTTCGACCCAGGCCAGGGCCACGTAGTGGCACTCCAGCGACTGGTCCACAGGATCCTGGTAGCCCCAGAAGACCGCGCCGTCGTGCGGTGAACCGACGTCGACGCTCCCGGCCTTGCGCCACAGGTGGGCGCCCGGGGACAGGCCCTCGGCCGCGGCCGCCCGGCGGACCTGCCTCTCCACCTCGGGCGAGCCCCCGGGTGCCACGCTGAAGCGGTCCCTGCCCAGTTCGCGGGCGCGGGCGAGCAGTGCGTCGTCCGGCGCGTACGGGATGAGAGCGGTCATCGCACGATCCTTTCGGCGGCCGGCACGGTTGCCTCCGCGTTCCCCTCGGCCATCCGGGTCAGCAGTCGGCGGTCGGTCTTGCCGCTGGCGTTCACCGGGAAGCCGGCGACCCGGGAGAAGCGGCGGGGGACCATGTACCGGGGCAACTGGCCGGCGACCCACTGGACCAGGTCCGGTACCCGGGCGGACTCCTCGGCCGTCTCGGCGACGTAGAAGGCCTGTAGCCCGGCCGGGCCGGCGGTGGTCGGCAGCACCACCGCCTCGCGCACCAGCGGATGCCGCCTGAGCACCGCCTCGACCTCGCTGGGCTCGACACGGTGGCCCGCGATCTTCACCTGGTCGTCCAGCCGCCCCACATGCACCAGTTCGCCGTTCTCGCGGCGCACCCGGTCCCCGGTGCGGTAGTAGCACCGCGGATCGGCCTGATCGCCCGCGGCGGCGCTGCCCTGTTCCGGGTGGCGGACGAAGGCGTGCCGGCCGTGCTCGGGGCGGGCGTAGCCGTCGAAGCGCTGCGGCCCCCGCACGCACAGCTCGCCCTCGGCCGCCTCCGTTCCGTCACCGTCCAGGACGACCGCCTCCAGGAGGGGGTGCGGGCGGCCGATCGGGACGGTGCCGTTGGAGGTGTCCGGCCAGGCGTGGCGGTCGGAGGGCAGCCGGTAGCCGGTGCAGGTGATGGTCAGTTCCGTCGGTCCGTAGAGGTTGTCGACGGCACTGTTCGGTGCCGCCGCCGACCAGGCGGCCGCCTGGTCCAGGGTGAGCTGTTCGCCGGCGAAGACGCTGTGCCGCAGGCCGGGCATGCCGCCCGCGGGCAGCGCCCGCAGCCTGCGGGCCAGCGATATCACCGACGGGACGGAGAACCAGTGCGTCAGGCGGCGCGAGGTGACGAACTCCACGGGCCGCAGTACCTCGTCCGTCTCGGGTACCACCAGCGTCGCTCCCGTCGTCCAGGCGACGAACAGGTCGAAGACCGAGGGGTCAAAGGTCAGTTCGAAGGTCTGTGAGAGCCGGGCGCCCGGTCCCACCTCGTGGTGCTCGGCGCGGTCGGCGAGGTAGGCGCGGAGGTTGCGGTGGCGGATGGGCACGCCCTTGGGCTCGCCGGTGGAGCCGGAGGTGAAGAGCGTGTAGGCGATGTCGTGCGGTGTCGCGGGGCAGGGCTCCGTCCAGGAGTCGGCGGGCAGGGTGGACGGCCAGTCGCCGCGGTCCGTGGCCACCAGCGGGAGAAGCTCGGCTTCGCAGGCGGCGGCCACCTGCGGTGCCCGCGGCGCGCCGGTCTCGTCGCACACCACTGTCCGCACCCCGGCGGCCCGTGCCACGGCCGTGTTCCGCGCCGGGGGGAAGGCGGGATTGAGCGGTACGACGGTCGCGCCCAGCCGGAGCGCCGCGAGGTAGCCCGCGTATCCGGCCAGACCGCGCGTGGCGAGCAGCCCGACGCAGGCCGGCGGCCGGCCGTCGCCGCGGCGCACCAGTGCGGCGGCCAGCCGGCCGGCCAGGGCGTCCAGTTCCTCGTAGCTCACGGCCCGGTTCGCGGCCTCCACGGCCGTCTCACCCGGGTGGCGCAGGACGGTGTCGTGGAACCACGTGTACAAGGTGCCGTTCTCGGTGAGGGTCCGGGTCACGAGGGGTCTCCCTTCGGGTTGGCCGGTGGATGCGCGGTGACCGGCCCGGTCCGCGTCAGGCCCGGGCGGCCGTGAAGGCGTCCCGCAGCGCGCTCCGCGGTGCGCGGGTCAGGGCCGCCACGATCTCCTGGTACTCCGCAGCCAGGTCCCCGACCGCGGCGGGGTCGTGGAGGTCCCGGTTGTAGATCAGCACCCCACCGCGGCGGGCGTCGTCGACGACGACGATCGGGACGCCGCGCCGCGCCCACACCGGCAGCCGGTCTCCCGCCTCGGCCAGGTCGGCCACCGGGGGCCCGTCGAGGGCTTCCTCGCCGCCCGGCGACACCTGCCGGACGCGCAGTCCGGGCGCCTGGACATCGGGCGCGGCGGGCGCGGCCGACTGGAACCAGTAGTCGAACACCTCGATGAACGACCAGGGCCGCATCCGGTCGAAGTCCGGGCACACCGCACGGGCCAGACGGTTGAAGGACGGCACATGGGCGACGGCCTCGGTCATCGTCGCGTGCAGCGACCGCACCACGTCCAGGAAGGAGTCGGCGGGGCCGACGCGCAGCGCCGGATAGACGTTGTTGGTGAACTGGCCGATGACCCGTCGGGTCGGCGGGGTCGTACGGCCCAGCGTCGTGGTCCCCGCGACCAGCCGGTCCCGGCCCAGCCGGCGGCACAGCAGCACGTGATAGGCGGCCAGCAGCACCAGGAACGACGTGCTGCGAGCCCGCCACGCCACGTCCCGTACCGCGGCGGCGACCTCGTCGCCGAAGGCGAACGGATGGGCCACCTCGGCCGTCAGGTCCCGGCCGCGGGGCGTGGCCAGGGGCGGAAACACCGGCTCGGTGGGCAGGGGCAGCAGCTGCCGCCGCCAGTACGCGTCGCGAGCGGGGTCCTCGGCCAGGAGCGCGCGCTGCCAGGCGATGACGTCCCCGAACGTCACGTCGAGGTCCCCCGGCGGGGAGCCGTGGCCGAGCCGTGCCCCGTAGGCCTGCATCAGGTCCTCCACGAACACCTGGCAGGACCAGCCGTCGGAGATGATGTGGAAGAACGAGGACATCAGCAGGTGGTCACCGGGCCCGACGCGTACCAGGCGCACCCGCCACAACGGCCCCGCCAGCAGGTCGAAGGCGGGGAAGCGCTCGCCGTGCACCAGCGCGTCGATCCGCCGCTGCCGCTCGGCGGCCGGCAGCGCGGACAGGTCCAGGTAGGTGAAGGGGACGTCCGGCTCCGCCCGGGTGCGCAGCAGCGGCTCGTCCCCCAGGCGGTCGAAGACCATGCGCAGCGCGTGGTGGCGCCGCTTGACGTCGCGCAGCGCCTGCTCGAAGGCCGGCAGGACCACGGTGCCCTCGATACGGCGGAAGTCCACGACCGGCAGCCGCGCCGCCCCGGGATCGTCCGGGGCCAGCGCCCGCATGAACTCCCACAGCGTCTCCTGGGCCGGGGCCAGGGGCAGGCGGTCGCCGGAGGCGTCCGGCGGCGTGCGGCGCGTTTCTCCCGTCATCGGGTCAGCTCCTGTCGTCGGTGCGGCGGTAGGCGCTGTCGTCCGGCATCTCGAATCCGGCGAACAGCAGGTCCGGGCGGCGGTGTTCGACCGCGCCGACCACGGCCCCCAGGTCGAAGAAGCACTCCAGCAGCGCGCAGGCCACCGAGTCGGCCAGGGCGCCCGCGGACCGTTCGCCGTGCAGCAGGGGTATGGTCCGGGCGCCCAGCAGGACACCCGCGACCGCCGGTACGGCCAGCGCCCGGCGCCCTCGGGTGCCGCGCGGACCGCCGAGCGAGGCGAGGCCGGTCAGGGCGAGGACGCTGACGGGGTTCAGCCGGAACCGTCGTCGCTGCCGGTGCACGAGGCACAGCCACTGCTCCGAGCGCCCGTAGTTCATCAGCCGTCGGCACACCGCCCGTACGGAGTCGGTGCTGGTGGCGTCGTGCGTGACGACGGCCTCCGGGTCGCAGGCGGTGATGTGGCCGCGCCCGGTCAGCCGGAGCCCGAAGTCGATGTCCTCGCCGCCCAGTGGGTGGGGGGAGTCCTCCGGGAAACCGCCGACCGCCTCGAACGCGTTCCGCCTGACCGCCAGGTTGGAGGTGCCCGCGCAGGTCATCCGCTCGTGGTGCAGCGGGTCCTCGTGATGGCCGTTGAGCAGCCAGGACCGGTTCATGATCCGTGAGATGGCGGTCTGCCCCTCCTGAGCCAGCAGTGCCGGTCCGGCGACAGCGGCCACCTCGGACGGGGCTCCGCGCAGTGCCTGGACGTGCCGGCTCAGCAGTTCGGGAGCGGCACGGCAGTCGGAGTCGACGAAGCAGAGCAGGTCGTGCCGGGCCAGACGGGCGCCGAGATTGCGCTTGGCGCCGACATGGGCCGGACCGCCGACGTAGCGCGCGCCGTGCCGGCGGCAGCTCTCCTGGTGCTCCGCTGCCTCGGGCGAGTCGCTGTCGTCCACGACGACGACCTCGGCCGGTTCGGGGCACCGCGCGGCGGACTTCTCCAGGCTCTCCAGGAGCCTGCGGGTCAGTTCCACCCGGCCCTTGACCGGTACCACGACGGTGATGCCGGGCCGGACGCGGTCGGAAACCGCCTGGACCGGCATATCAGTTCACCTTCATCTCGACGCCGTGCCGAAGGCGGTCGGCGTGGCGTCCTGAGTCGGCCATGACCTTGGCGACCGCTTCGGCGATGTCGTCCATGTCCGTTCCGGGACCGAGGAAGGCGCTGTGGTGCAGCACCACGGCGTGCCGGGCCAGGTACTCCGCACCCGGATAGCTGCGGTCCCGGTGGAGGGCGACGAAGCGCTCCGCCAGCGGGGCGATGGTCGGCTTCGTCCACGGCCGCAGCAGGGCACTGCGCGACAGGGGTGTGCGCGGTGTGTAGACATGGGTGCGCAGCTCCGCGCCGAGCGCGCGTGCCGCCCAGGTGTTGTCCCGGCCCTCGGGCAGCGGGTCGAGGACGATCGGCACCTCGTACAGGGACAGCCGGTCCTGCTCCGGCCGGCGGCGGAGCAGGCGCACGCCGGGGATCCCGGACAGCAGCTCGGCCAGGCGCGTGTAGTTGGCGGTACGCACGGCGTTCTGCCGCTCCAGGGCGTCGAGCTGGGCGCACAGCAGCGCGGCGGAGAACTCGCTCATGCAGAAGTTGGAGCCCATCGTGGAGGGGTCCTCCACCAGTTCCAGCGCCCCGGGCCGCCGGTCGGTGCCGTAGCGGCGGGAGTCGGCGCGCAGTTCCTGGAGCACGGGCGCCAGGTCGTCGTCGTCGGTCACCACGGCCCCGCCCTCCCCGGAGGTGAGGACCTTGCCGTGCTGCATGCTGAAGCACCCCAGGCGTCCCAGGGTGCCCGCCGAGCGTCCCTGCCACCGCGCGCCGTGCGCCTGGGCCGCGTCCTCGATGACGCTCATGCCGCGGGCCGCGGCGACCCGCGACAGGGCCGGGACATCGGCCATCGAGCAGGCCCAGTGGACGGCGATCACCGCCTGGGCGCCCACGTTCAGGTCGAGCGTGTCCGGGGTGATGCAGCCGGTCCACGGGTCGACGTCGACCAGCACGGGGACGAGCCCGGCTCGCAGTACGGCAGTGGCGCTCGCCGTCCAGGTCAGTGCCGGCACGAGCACCAGAGCACCGCTGCGCAGTCCGAGGGACTCCAGGGCGATCACCAGGGCGCTGGAGCCGTGGTCGGTGGGGACGCAGTGCCGCGCCCCGGTGTACTGGGCGAACCGTGCCGCGAACCGGCGTTCTGCCAACTCGCCCCGACCGGGGCTGCTGATGGCCCACCGG
Source organism: Streptomyces sp. NPDC003247 (assembly GCF_042888135.1). Classification (NCBI taxonomy): domain Bacteria; kingdom Bacillati; phylum Actinomycetota; class Actinomycetes; order Kitasatosporales; family Streptomycetaceae; genus Streptomyces; species Streptomyces sp. NPDC003247. The sequence goes on along the minus strand of NZ_JBIAPF010000004.1, from coordinate 669,039 downwards.
CCGCTGGCCAGCACGGAGAGCAGTGCCGCGTCCGCGCCGTCCGCCGGCTGGGGCCACACCGGCCAGCCGGCGTCCGGTCGGCGCACCGGCAGCCCGCCGTCGATGGCGAGGCGGGGAGTTCGAAGCTGCACCGGGGCCATGGGCCCCTCCTTCCGTCGGACGTGCTCACAAGACGTGCGCGGTCGCTGGGCCGGGGCCGGCCGTCACCGCGCAGGCCCAACCGGTACGGTCGCTGGCTGCGATACACGCCGGGTACGCACTCCATACATCTGCGCCCGGCCGGTGACCGACGGCCGCCGAACGGGTTTGTCCGCACACGGCGCAGGCCAGGCGAGGAGGCATGGAGACGACACAACGGGTGCTGGTCACCAACGACGACGGGATCTTCGCCATCGGTCTGCGACGGCTGGCGCGTGCGATGGCGGACTGCGGCCACGACGTGGTCGTCGCCGCTCCGGCCACCGAGATGAGCGGCAGCAGCGCCGGTCTGGGCGCGGTGCTCCACGAGGGCCGGGTCGCCGTCGAGCGGTGCGAACTGGAGGGCCTCGCCGGCATCCCCGCCCACGGCGTGGCCGCCACCCCGGCGTGTGTGGTCGTCCTGGCCGCCGCGGGTGCCTTCGGCCCGCCCCCGGACATCGTGCTCTCCGGTGTCAACTTAGGCACCAACGCGGGCCACGCGATCCTGCACTCGGGCACCGTCGGGGCCGCGGTGACGGCCGCGGACAACGGGCTGCGGGCCATCGCGGTGTCGCTGGACGCCCTGTCCGCGGTGGAGGCCACGGCCGGCCGCGACACCCAGGAGACGGACGCGGCCTGGGAGGAGAGCCGGCACTGGGAGACGGCGACCGGCTTCGTGCGGCGGCTGATGACCGTACTGCCCGCACTGCCGGCACGGACCGTCCTCAACCTCAATGTCCCCGACAAGCCGGCCGAGGAGGTACGGGAGCTGACACGTGCCTCGCTGGCGCCGTTCGGCACGACCCAGATGGTCGCCACCGACGAGGAGGGGGGATTCGTACGGCTGACCGCCGAGGAGAACGGGGCTCAGCCGGCGCCCGGGACCGACCTGGCCCTGCTGGGGGCGGGGCACGCCACGGTCACCCCGGTCCGGCCGGTCGGCGAGATGGCGGGAATCGAGCTGCCGCTGTGAGCCGGGAGGGCCTGCGGGAGGCCGGCCCGGGCAGGCTCCGGCCCGGGCGGGTCGTCGTGCACCGCAATGTCCGCCGAGGCAGCATCGGCTGGATCCGCCCCGCGCGTGTCGTCGCCCACGACGAACGGGGCCTGCTGCTGTGGATCGCTCCGGGCACGACGGTCGCCTACGAGGTGGCCGCCGACGGGCGCGGGATGCGCTCCATGCCGTTCGAGGAATGGTCCACCTGCTCGCACCGTCTGGCGGAGGGCACCTGGACCGGGGGAGGGACGCTGATGCTCCTGCCGGAGGGCGCCGCTCACTCGGTGTGGTGGCAGTACGGCGAGGACGGCCGCTTCATCGAGTGGTACGTCAACCTGGAGGAGCCGGCGGTGTGTTGGAAGCAGGACGGTCTCGCCGGTCTGGACATCGTGGACCAGGATCTCGACCTGGTGGTTCGCCCGGACCGCACCTGGGAGTGGAAGGACGAGGAGGAGCTGGTCGAGCGGCTGGCGCACCCCGGGCACTACTGGGTGACCGACGAGGCGGCGGTCCGTGCCGAGGGGGAGCGTGTGCTCTCGCTGGTGCAGGAGGGGCGCTTCCCCTTCGACGGGAGCTGGTGCGACTTCCGGCCCGACCCCGCCTGGCCGGTACCGACCGGGCTGCCGCCGGGCTGCCGACGGCCGCCCGTATGACGGTGGCGGGCCCGGCGGACGTGTCGCGTCCGCCGGGCCCGTGCGTCCACCGTGCCCTCAGGCAGCGGTCAGTGTCTGGTCGCTCAGCTGCTCCTCCACCACCCGGACCGCCGCGTCGGTGAACGCGTCGAGCGCCGGGTTCGCCGCGACGCCGCGCCTCCTCGCCAGCTGGGTGTAGGTCTCGAACGGTGGGGTCCAATCGATCCGGCACAGCTCGCCGGCGGCGAGTTCCTCCGCGACGGCGATCCGTGGCATCAGCGCCATGCCGACGCCGTTGGCGACGCCCCGTTTGGCGGCGTCGACCGAGTTGAGGGTGAACACGCGCGGCTGCCCGGCGCCGAGGGCGTCCAGGACGTGCTGGAAGCGCAGGTGGTAGCCGGCGCTGCTGTCCGAGCAGACGAGGGTGGCACCGAGCAGGTCCGTGTGGCTCACGCCCTTGCGGCCGGACAGTGGGTGACCGGGGCCGGCGACGAGGACCAGCGGTTCGGGGCACAGGACCTTCGTCTCCAGGTCCGCGTGGCCCTCCTGGACGCAGTCCACGAAGAAGGCGCAGTCGAGCCGCCCGCCGCGGACAGAGGAGATCGCGTCCCCTTCCGCCGGTGACCGCATGGAGATCTCCACCGACGGATAGCGCAGGTACACGTACTCGATCAGGGGCAGGAGCCGGTGGTTGGTCAGGCTCTCGATGGTGCCGGCCTCCACCCGTCCGCGCAGCCGGCCCGGTGAGCTGAGTGCCAGGTGGGCGTGGGCGTTGAGGGAGACGATCTGGCGGGCGTAGGGGACCAGTTCGCCGCCGGCCGGAGTCGGAGCGGCACCTTGGGGGAGCCGCTCCAGCAGGGTGACTCCCAGGGCCTGCTCCAGGGCCTTGATGCGATTGGTGACGGTTGGCTGGGACAGGCGCAGTCTCGCCGCTGCCCGGGTGAAGCTGCCTGCGTCGACGACGGTGATGAACGCCTCCAGCTGCGGAGTCTCCATGAGTTCGCCCTTCCGCCGCCACGGTGGCAACGCGCGGCACCGAACACGGGGCGCCCGGATCGGCGCCCTCTCCCGGCCACCAGCCTCACCCGGGCGGATACATCCCCCGTACGCCGGCCATACACGGGCCCGGGGGGGCGCCTCCTAGGCCAGAGCCCGCCTGCGGGACAAGGAGCGCAGGTGCTCGCTCAGCCCGCGGACCGTCAGCGGCCGGAGTTCCAGCGTGTCGGGGCCCAGCTCCGCGTTCAGCGCTTCCTCGACGCCGAGCAGCAGTGAGACGGCCTTGAGGGAGTCCAGGCCGTACTCCACCAGGCCCACGTCCGCGTCGACGTCCTCGGTCCCGAGCCCGTTGCCGAGCACCTGGGCCAGTACGGTCCTCACCGTGCGCTCGACGTCGTCCACCGCCGTTCGCCTCCTTCCAGCCGGTTGGTCCCCGCCGTGACCGTGGCCAGGGCCGACACCACCGCTTCCTGGTCGACAGCCACCAGCGGATACCCGTGCGAGCCGGTCAGGGCGGAGCCGAGGGACTCCAGCAGCACCATCGCCGCCTCGTCCGGGCCGCAGGGCACGTATCCCCGCTTGTTGTCGGTGCTCAGTTTCGCGCGCAGTTCCGCGGGGTCGACGAAGGCGAGCCGCCGGCCGGGGTCCGGCAGTCCGAGCCAGTCGACGATCCGGTAATGGCGTTCGAGGTCCTCGTGGGAGAGCACGCCCAGGTTCCGGCTCACCTCGGCCGCGACCAGCATGCCCCAGGCCACGGCCTCGCCGTGCTTCATCGCACCGTTCGACATGAACTCCAGCGCGTGTCCCGTGGTGTGGCCGTACTCGAAGACCAGGGCCTCCTTGCGTTCGCGCGGGTCCCTGCCGAGGAACGGGATCTTCGAGTCCAGCCCGATGCCGAACAGCTGCTGCAACGCGGTGGTCCGGTCCTTCGGCAGCACCTGTAACGCGTCGTGCAGGGTTTCTTCCATGTGGGGCGTGATCGCGAGGACGTTCTTGGCCATCTCGGCGAGACCGGTGAGCAGTTCCGAGTGCGGGACCGTCGCCAGCCAGCGCAGGTCACAGGCGATCAGCGAGGGGGTGTAGTAGGTGCCGCAGAGGTTCTTGCCGCCGCGCAGGTTGACCGCCTGCTTGACGGAGACCACCGAGTCGAAGGCGGCCACCGGCGTGGTGGGCAGGTGCACCAGGCGGGTGCCGCGGAACAGAAGCGCCGCGGTGAGACCGGCGACGTTCCCGACCAGCCCCCCGCCCATGCCGACCACGAGGGAACTGCGGTTGACCCGGCGTGCGACGGCGTGCTCGGCGATGTCCTGCACGAGGGCCATCGTCTTGTTCGGCTCCGTCGCCTCGATCTCGTACGTTTCCGTCCTCAAATGGCTCGACAACCGCCTGATGACGGGCAGGGCGTGAGGTGTGACCCTGCGGTCCACCACGAAGAGCACGGACTCCGCCGCCCCCGCCGTCCGGGCCAGCGCGTCGGCCAGGTCCTGGGCGCAGTCGGTGCCGTACAGGTAGGGAATGTCGTGACCGTCCAGTGGTACGCGTCGTTCGAGCAAGATCTACACCTCTTCGGGTTCGGCCGGCCCGCGGTCGGTGCCGGGCGGTCGGCTCGTTCGTCGGGTGGCGGGCAACTCGCCGACCACCTCGGTCGTCGACGGGCGGGTGACGCGGCGGCACGGGCCGCGCGGACCAGGGCGTTTCTGATGGATCTCCGCGGCGTCGCGACGCCCGGCACGTACTCTCGCCGCACGGTGCGGAGGGCACGCACCGAACGCCGCTCCTTCTTCCACGGAGATCCATCAGAAGCGCCCTAACCGGACACCGTCTGCCTGCTGTCTCCGCGGGAGCGGCCGTGAAGGTAGAGCTGCCCGCCCTCCCCGAGGCAGGCCAGGTCGCCGGTGCGCAGCACGGTCTGACCGGAGCGGCGGTTCACCGGGTCCGGGACGAGGGCCTCGCTGGTCGCCCCGGGATCGCCCCAGTAGGCCGTGCACAGCATCGGGCTGCGCAGGTACAGCTCCCCGACCACACCGCAGTCGTCGATGGGCTGTTCGTTCTCGTCCACGACCATCATCTCGACCCCGGGGCGCACGGTTCCCACCGGCAGCCTCCGCACGTCCTCGGGCAGCAGCCGGGGGACGTCAATCAGGCCGCAGACCGGTGACTCGGCGTGGCCGTAGCAGTGGATGACGCGGGCCCGGGTGACCATCGTCCGCAGTCGGTGCAGCTCGGGCAGGGGGAACTCCTGGTCACGCAGCAGTACGGTGCGCAGCCGGTCGAGACGGGCCGGCCGCCGTACCTGGCACAGCACCCGCTGCCAGACCGACGCCGGCCCGCTGGCGACGGTGGCACCGCTGGTCTCCAGGTGGCGCAGGAGGCTGCCGGGCCAGTGCAGGAGGGCGGGCGGTACCGGCACGATCGCCGCGCCGCCGCCCAGCGCCAGGCAGATGTCAGTGAAGCAGTCGGCGGACCCGAACCGCGCGGTGGTGAAGACCCGGTCGCCGCCGGCCACGAGGTCGCACGCCGTCAGGCTGTCCTGGAGCGCGGCGAGACTGCGGTGGCTCATCACCACCCCCGCGGCGCGGCCCAGAGCTCCGGAGGTGAAGACGACGGAGGCCGGGTCGGTCTCCAGGCTGCTGCGCCGGCCGGTCCATCCCGGCGGCCGGCGGGGCGGCCGCTCGACGATGACGCCGGCGGGGCCGAACCGTCCCGTGCCGGCCGGCGGCGCGATGGTCCGCAGCGCCACACCACCGGCCCGCAGGTACAGGTCGGGCTGCACGGCGTCGACCATCCCCGCGAACCGGTGCGGGGCGGTGCCCGGGGTCACCGGGACGCAGAGCAGCCCCAGTTCGGAGCAGGCCAGGAACAGGGCGACGGCCGGTGCCGAGGTCTCCGACTCCACCATCACCCGGTCACCGGGGCCGAGTTCGGCCGCGGTGAGCGCCGCCGCGGTGTCGTCGACCCGCTGCTGCAACTGCCCGTAGGTGACCAGGCGTACGGCCCCCTCCCCGGCGTACTCGACGACGGCCGGGGCGTCGGGCGAGGTGCGCCCGGTGGCAGCCAGGCAGTCGTACATGCGCGCCGCCTTCGCAGGGATCCGGACCGTGCCGGACGGCTTCGCGTTCACCGGGAGCCCCGCGCGGCGAGGGGTGCCGTCGTGGCCATGGGCTGCTGTGGCCGGTCCAGGTCCGACACGGCCTGGATGACGTCGTCGAAGGCCCGGACCACCAGCTCCGGCCTGGGCCGGCCCCGGGCCGCCGACAGGGCGGCGAAGCGCAGGGTCTGCGGGAGCTTCGACCAGTGCTCGACGGCCGGATCCGCGGCGGGCTCGGGCAGCAGACCCTGGTCGGCCAGTACGGTGATGCGGTGGCACTGGTGCCGGGCCGCGGCCCACAGGTCGTCGGCGTGGTCCACCAGGGTCGGCAGGTCCGCCGCCACCCGGCCGGCCAGGAAGTCCAGCACCGCCCGCGGCTCTTGCAACCAGTGACCGGGCAGGGGTTGGGGCGCGGTGTGCGGTTGCCGCACGAGCCAGCGGTACTCGTCGGCGGGCGGTACCGGCACCGGTTCACCCAGCGCGAGGCCGTCCCTGACGGCTGCGGGACCGCGGTCGCCGACCGGTGTCAGCACGGCCCGCAGTTCGCCGTCGGTCAACTCGCCCGCGTAGGGGCGGTGTTCGCCCTCGGGAAGCAGTGCCGCGAAATGGTCCGTCACGGCCCAGCGGCCGTCCGGCCGCGTCTTCAGCAGAATCCAGTGCGGCACGCCCGCCGCGCCGCATTGCGAAGACCAGGGCATGTGGCGGGTGTTTCCGCTCGCCAGCACTCCGCCGGCGGCGGATGCCTCCCGCCGTAACCCCTCGCGGGCCATGGCCCAGTCGGCGGCGCTCCGGTAACCGAGTTCCCAGCCGGCCCCGGTGCGGTCGATCCGGCGGTGGTGGCTGAACGCGAGGCCGCCGCCGGGCACATCGGTGCGCACGGCCAGTCGGACGGCATGCGCGAGGCGGTGCGCGGCGCCGGGTTCGTCCCTGTCGAGATAGGCGACGAGATTGGTGGTGTAGCAGCTGAGTTCGGATATTCGGCCGCCTTCGGGCAGGGGCATTCCGGACTCCTTCCGGTTGCGATCGAGGCGCCGGGAGCGGCACGGATCCCGGTGCCTTTCCATCGTATTTCCGCGCCGAATGCCTGAGTCAAGGGAAGGTGCACCGGACCCCATAGCGATGCTTTATAGGGGAATAGAGCGGGCCGTGCGCATCGGAATTGATGAATGTTAGCTTCGGTGCCGGAAGCTCGGATCGCCGAGAACTCCGCAGGAAATGACCGACCGGGAGGGCGGTGGCTCCATGCCTCAGGACACGAAGACCGGCTCACCGGCCGATGTCGTCGGCGTCCTCGACACCTCGGCCATGGACTGCGTGCAGGCGAACATGGCCCTCGTGGCCGACCATCTGCTCGGCCCGGGCAGCCACGCCGGACTCGGCGCCCCCGTGCGGTTCATGCCCCGCGACCGCCCCGGGGACCTGCCCACCGTCGAGCCGACCGTCACCGAACACGCCCGGGTCCTGCGCGACCTCGTGGGCGTGGACATCGCCGAGCCGACGGACGGCCTGCGCGCCGCGACGGCCCTGGAAGCGCTGCACCGCGGCTCACGCCTGCTGTTCGTGGTCGCTGACGCGTACAGCCTGCCCTGGTGCCCCTACTTCGTCCGGCAGCACATGTCGCACACGTTCGTGCTGACCCCCCATGAACGGCTCCAGGACAGGGTGCGCGTGTGGGACGCCTATGACAACGAGACGCCCTTCGGCCGCGCACGCCCCGGAGGATGGACGATGACCCCGAACGAGGTCTCGCGCATCCTCGACGGCGCCCGGCCCGTGCGGGCCGGCACCGTCACGGTCCTGCCCGGCCACGTCACTCCCGACCCGGGGGATGTGCTTCGGCGCAACGCGGAGGCGCTGACCGGGACCGGGACGAGGGCCGTCGAGGAGTACGTCTCCGCCTACCGTGACCACCCCGACCGCCGTCGGGCTGCGGAGGCCCTGCTGCTGGAGACCTGGCTGCTGGCCCGGTCCAGGCGTCTGCACCACACCTGGCTGACCACCCTCCCGGCCGGTACGGCCGGGGCGGCCGGCGTACGGGCCCAGGCCGAACAGGCCGACGCCTGGCAGGAGTTCGCCGGCCGCTGCTACCTCGCGGCACGCCGGGTGCGCCGGGGCCGCCCCGAACCCGCGCGACTGCACGAGCGGTTCGCGCAGCTCCTGACCCGCGACGCGGAACTGGCCCGGCGACTGGCGGCTTGACGCGGCCCGCGGACCGAAGCCGCGCACTTCGCACCAGAGCCGATCACGAAGGACTTCCATGACATCGGAGAACGTGTTCCGCACGGTGACCCGGTACGCGGCCGGCGTGTTGGGAGAGACACCGGAACAGATCGCCGCACAGCCACGGCTGGATCAGTACCCGGCCTTCAGTTCCTTTGTGATGGCCGACCTCGTCGAGCAACTGGAGGAACGGTACGGCATCGTCTGCGACCCCGAGGAGCTGACCCCGGCCAACCTGCGCGACGCCCACCGGCTCAGCGCCCTCGTCGAAGGCGCGCTCGTCACCAGCGGAAGGCGGTGACGTGAGACGTGGCACCTCACCTGCTGCACGACCTCCTCGACGACCGCATTCGGCGCCCCACGGCGCCTGCGGTCACCCGCGGCGACCGGACCCTGCGCTACGGCGAACTGCGCGACACCAGTCTCCGGCTGGCGGGTGTCCTCGACTCCTGCGGACTGCGGCGCGGGGACCGTCTGTTCGTGACCGACTGCGCCCACCCGTACCTGCCGGCCCTGCTGTTCGCCGCCTCACGCCTGGGCGTGGTGTTCACCGTCGTGCACGAGGAGGTCACCGGACCGGTCCTGCGCCACATCCTCGCCGACTGCGCACCGCGCCTGGTGGTCACCGGTGTCGAGGGGACCGGCCGGGCCGCCCGCGAGGCGCGCATCCGGCACCTCACCCTCGATGAGCTGGACGACCTTCCCGCCGGACCGGGCCCGGCGACCTCGCGACTCCCGCTGGCGGTCGACCCGGTGTGCCTCGTCTACACCTCCGGCACCACCGCGCTGCCCAAGGCCGTGGTCTCCACGCACGCCCAGGTGGTCTTCGCCGCCACCGCCATCGGCCGACGGCTCGGCTACACCGCGGACGACGTCGTGCACTGCTTCCTTCCCCTCTCCTTCGACTACGGCCTCTACCAGGTGTTCCTGTGTGCCGCGGCAGGCGCCCACCTTCATCTGGCAACCCGCGCCGAGGCCGGTCCCGCTCTGCTGAGCACCCTCGTACGCACCGGCACCACCGTGCTGCCGGCCGTGCCGCCGGTCGCCGCGGCGCTGCTCACCCTGTTGCGCCGCAGGCCCGGCCCCAGGCCGCCGTTGCGCCTGCTGACCAACACCGGTGCGGCCATGCCGGACGCGACGCTGGCCGGGCTGCGCGCACAACTGCCGGACATGCGCGTGCAGTTGATGTACGGACTCACCGAGTGCAAACGCGTGTCGATCATGGAGCCGGACGAGGACCTGACCAGGACCGGGACCGTCGGCCGCCCCCTGGACGGAACCGAGGTGTTCACCGTCGACGCCGACGGCAACCGGCAACCCCCGGGCTCCGTCGGCGAGATCACGGTGCGCGGCCCGCACGTCATGGCCGGCTACTGGCGGCGCCCCGAGCTGACCGCGGAGCGCTTCGTCCGCCGGGACGGCCTCTTCCCCGAACTGCGCACCGGCGACTACGGCTCCGTCGACGAGGACGGATACCTGCGCTTCACCGGACGGCGCGACGACATCTACAAGCAGGACGGCTTCCGGGTCAGCGCCGTCGAGGTCGAAGCGGCGGCCCGGCGCGTGCCCGGTGTCACGGCCGCCGCGGTGCTGGTACCCGACACCGACCACCCCGAAGCCGTTCTCGTCGTCTCCGGCGACGCCGCCCCGGACACGGTCCTGCCGCAGCTCAGGCAGTGGATCGAGAACTACAAGGTCCCGCCGCGGTGCGTGTCGGTCGACCGGCTCCCGGCCAGCGCCAACGGCAAGACCGACAAGAAGACGCTGACCCGCTGGATCACGGAGGAGAGCCGTGTCTGACACCGCCGCCGGCCCGGGGCCGACCCACGCCTACCACGGGCCGACCCCCGCCTACGTCTACGACCTGGCCACCGTACGGGCCGCACACGACCGGCTGCGTTCCTGCCTGCCCGCACCCAGCGAGCTCTACTACTCCGTCAAGGCCAATCCGCACCCCGAGGTGGTCGCCACCCTGCTGGGGCGGGGCTGCCGCGCCGAGGTCAGCTCCGCCGGTGAACTGCGCACGGCCCTGGCCGCCGGCGTTCGCCCTCAGGACGTTCTGTACACGGGCCCGGGCAAGAGCGACGAGGAGGTGGGCGCCGCACTCGCGGCGCACGTACGGCTGTTCTCGCTGGACTCCGCGCACGCCGTCCGGCAACTGGCCGCACAGGCGGCCCGGCACGGCACCACGGCCGGATACCTGCTGCGCGTCAACCCGGACCGGGCCGCCACCGCCACCGGTCTCACCATGACAGGCCTGCCCTCCCCGTTCGGTGCCGACCTGGACTCCATCCGGCACGAGCCGTCGGAGTTCACGCGCCATCCGCGGGCCGTCTGCCGGGGACTCCACCTGTACCTGGCGACGAACCTCGCCGACGAACAGGCGCTGACCGAGCAGTTCCTCATCGCGGTGGAGACCGCCGTGCGGGTCCGGGAGATCCTGGGCATCCGGCTGGAGACGCTCGATCTGGGAGGCGGCTTCGCCGCTCCCTACGCGCGCGAGGGGGAGTTGCCCGACTACCCCTCGCTCGCCGGACGACTGGCCGCCGCACTCGACGGGGCCTTCCCCGGGTGGCGGGAGGGCCGCCCCGGCGTCGCCTTCGAGGCGGGCCGCTATCTCACCGCCACGTGCGGCCGCCTCTACGGCCGGGTGCTCGACGTGAAGCACTCCCACGGCCGCCGTGTCATGGTCCTGGACACCGGCATCCACCACCTCGGCGGCATGGCCGGCCTCAAACGGGTGCCGCCCATCCGCCCGCAGGTGGTGACCGACCCGGACACCGCGCCTGCCGTCGCGGCGGACGAGGCGACCATGGTCTGCGGTCCGCTGTGCACACCCCTGGACACCTGGGCCGGCGGGGCCCACGTGGCGGCCGGCGAACCCGGCGACCTCGTCCATGTCCCCAACGTGGGGGCGTACGGCCTGTCCGCCAGTCTCGCCCTGTTCCTCGGCCACCCCTTGCCCCTGGAAGTCGTCACCGACGGTCGGCGGCACCTGGGCACCACCCGTCTCACCCTGCACCGCACCGCGATCACGGTGCCGGAGACGACCACATCCCTGAAGGGAACCGACGATGGAGACCACGTTCACCGAATTGCTCCGGCCGCACCTGCGTTTCCTGCCCGATGACGAACCGGTGACCGAGGAGACGCCCCTGCCGACGATGGGCCTGACGTCCATGCAGGCCATCGAGTTGATGTTCGACATCGAGGACGCGTACGGCATCACCCTGGACGACGAGTACCTCAACGACGCCACCTTCGCGACCGCCCGGAGCCTGTGGCAGGCGGTCGAAGCCACCCGCGGCCGGTCGGAGGCGGCATGACCTCGGCCACCGCCCCCACCCGCAGGTCGGACCACCCGGGAGCGGAGGCCGGCCTGAAGGCCCTCACCGAGACCGTCCGGCGGCACGCGGCCGACTGCGACGAACACGCGACGTTCCCCCGCGAGGCCCTGGCAGGCATGCGCAGCTCCGGCCTGCTCGGTCTGCTCGTGCCCACCAGCCACGGCGGAATGGGCGGCAGCCTGTCCGACATGCTCGACATCAGTGCCCTCCTGGCCCGGGACTGTCTGTCCACGGCCATGATCTTCACCATGCACTGCCAGCAGGTCGCCGCCGTACGCGACCACGCCGCCCCGGCGCTGCGCGACCGCCTCCTGCCCCGGATCGCCGCGGGGGAGGTGTACCTGGCCTCGGTGACGACCGGCGCCACGACCGGCGGCCACCTCCTCACCTCGGACCCCGCGCTGCACAGGGCCGGTGACCACCTCGTCCTGGACCGGGCCGCCCCGGTGGTGACCGGCGGGCGGTACGCCAACGCCTTCCTCATCACCACCCAGGCACCCGACGCGAAGTCACCACACGAGGTCTCCCTCGTCTACGCCGAACGCGGCCGACTGGAGGCGGAGGTCACCGGCGAGTGGAACTCCCTCGGCATGCGCGCCACGGACAGCGTGCCGATGCGGCTGCGCGGCTCGGTGCCGACGGACCACGTCATCGGCGGGCACGGCAACTTCCGCCACGTCACCGTCACCACCTTCGCGCCCCTCGCCCACCTCGGCTGGGCCGCGTGCTGGCTGGGCACCGCGACCGGCGCCCTGTCCCGCACGGTCGGCTGGTTGCGCAGCCCGGCGGAGCGCAAGCGCCGGGACCTGAGCGGTGAACTGCTCCTCACGCGGCTGTCGAAGGCCAGGCAGCGGCTGGAGACCGTGCACGCCCTCCTGCGGCACGCGACGCAGGTGTACACCGACGGCGTGCGCGAGGTGAGCACCCCCTCCGTGCAGTCGCTGCTGAACACGGTCAAGATCACGGCGTCCGAGCAGTGCCTGGCCGCCGTCGACGACCTGGTCGAACTCGCCGGACTGGCCCAGGGATACCTGCGGGGCACACCGCTCGCCCTGGAGCGGGCCCTGCGCGACCTGCGCTCCGCCTCCCTGAACTACAGCAACGACCGGCTGCACACGGCCAACGGCGCGCTGACTCTCCAGGACCGGACGGTGCGCTTTGCCTAGCACGCACCGCATTCGTCCGCCCGTCCCACCGGTCGACGCGGAGCCCGAGCCCGGGACCGCCGCGCAGGTGTGGCGGAACCTCGGGCGCGACGGGACGATCGCGAGCCTCTTCCACGGACCGGACGTCGACGAGCGCTACGGCCTGGCTCCCCTCCGGCTCGCCGCGCTCCTCACCGACCTGGACGCACGGTACGACCTGGGCACCACCCTCGGTGTCTGCGTACAACTCGCCGCGGCGCTGCCCCTGCTGCGCGACCTACCGGGGCAGCAGGCCCTCGCCGTACGGCGCAGAGCCGAGCGCGGCGAGACGACGGTCGCCCTGGCGGCCACGGACGACGGCGTGCCGGGGTCCGACCTGACCGCGATGACCACACGCATCGACCACGACCCCGACACCGGGCAATGGACGCTCCACGGCGGCAAACGGTGGATCACCAACGCCACGACCGCCGAGTACGCGCTGGTCCTCGCCCGCCACCGCCCCGGCACGCACTTCACCGACTTCTCCCTGCTCCTGCTGCCCCTGGACACTCCCGGCGTACGGGTCGAGGCCGAACCCACCGACTGCTTCACCGGCTCCGGCGTGGGCTCGCTGCGTTTCGAGTCCGTCCGCCTGAGCCCGGACGGCTTGCCGGGACGGCCCGGCAGGGGGCTTGCCGCCTTCACCCGCCGTATCGGCACCGACCGGCTCGCCAGCGGCCTGTGGGCGAACGCCCTGTCGCGCAGGGTGCTGGCCCAGACGCGCACCCGGCTGGGCGACCGGAGCTATCTGGGGCGGACGCAGGTCCAGGACCCCGCCGTGCGTCAGGAGTTCGCCGCCGCGGTGATCAGACAGCAGGCACTACAGGCGCTGTGCGCCCGCGCCTGCGCGCCCGGCACGGCGGGCACCCCTCCCGTGGCCGCGCTGACCGCAACGCTGAAGGCGGCCGGCGCGGCCACCGTCGACCACGTGGTGCGAACCTGCGCCCGCCTGCGGGGAGCCGACGCCTTCCGCACGAAGGGTCTGCACCGCCTGGCCGCCGAGGCGGCGATGTTCGGCGTCGCCGGCGGAACCACCAGGGTGTTGCGGGACACCGTGGCCGACCACGCCGACGCCCTGCTGGACGACGTCCCGTGGTGACCCTGACCGAACCGGCGTCCGGCCGACGGCTCGCCTGGGCAGAGATCGACGAACTGTGCGCGCCGGCCGGCTGGGGCCGACACGGACCTTCCCCGCACCCGGCCCACGGGCACGAGCGCGAGCATCGTGCCGGTCGTCTGCTCGTACGGCGCCTGCTGCACGAGGCCGGGCTTCCCGCCGACGCCGCTGTCGCCACCCGCCCCGAAGGCCGCCCCTACTTGCCGGCCCACCCCGGGCTGTGGCTCAGCGTCAGCCACAGCGGCACCATGGTCGCCGCCGCGCTCGCCGACCACCCCGTCGGCATGGACCTCCAGGAGCCGCTGCCGCCCAGTTCCGCCCTGATCAGACGGTGCTGCGCCCCCGACGACGCCGCGCGCCTGCGCGCACTGCCCGAGCGGGAGCGCGCCATCCAGTTCGCCTACGTCTGGACCGCCCAGGAAGCCTGCGTCAAGGCTACCGGCCGCGGTTTCGCGGACGCGCCCTGGAACATCCCCGTACCGCTCGGCGCCCGGGCCGGTCGCTGGCGGAGCTGGGCCTGGCACCATCTCACCCACCCCGCCTGCCCCTACCCCCTGTGCCTGGCCGGGCCCGCTTCGGAGGCCCCCTCGGACTCCTCCGACGAGCGGACATACAGGCAGAACGGGTGACCCACCGGGTCCAGCATGACCCGTACGTCGTCCTGCGGCTGCACGTCGGCCGGCTGCGCGCCCATGTCCCGGGCGTGCGCGACGGCGCTGTCCAGGTCCTCCACCCCGATGTCCAGATGCAGCATCATCTGCTGCGCGCCGGGCTCGGCCGGCCAGGTGGGGCGCACGAAGCGGGGCTCGGTCTGGAACGACAAGCCCGTTCCCCCCTCCGGCGGCGCGATCATCACCCAGTCGGGTTCCGATTCGCGCACCGCCCAGCCGAACAGACGACGGTAGAACGCCGCCAACTCGTGCGGATCGGGGCAGTCGAGGACGGCCGCGGACAGGGTGTAGCGGGGGCGCTTCTCCATTCCCCCAGGCTAAGGGCTTGCAGATCATCAACACGCTGTCTCGATCATGCTGTTGGGGTCGCCGCTCAGGGTTCGAACCCGAGCCTGGAGGGCTGTGGGGGTGGAGGGCGGGGTGGCCGCCGACGGGATGACGATGCTGTGCGCAGTGAGCAGTGTCCCGATCTTCAGCAGGGGCGGGCGGCCGCGCTTGACGTCGCCGTCGACGGCCGAAGCGGGTCACTCGCTCAGGGAGGTGTCGCGGCGGCTGGGGATCGCTGCGGACACGGTCCGCACCTGGCGGCGGCGGTTCCTCGAGCGGGGCATGGACGGCCTGTCCGACGAGCCGAGGCCCGGTGTCCCGCGGAAGATCACCGACGCGGACGCCGAGCGGGTCATCGTCAAGACGCCGGAGGAGAAACCGAAGAACGCCACCCACAGGGTTCGGCCGCTCGTGCGGCCGGCCGTTGTCGGCTGCACAGCCGGTCGCGTGGTGCCGAGTCGCGCGACGGGCTCGCGCCGAAGAGCGTGCGGTGCTCGTACAGGCGGGCCGGGAACGGTCGGCCAGTGCATCTGGATCGGCGGATCGTCCTCCTCGGATCACGCCACTCCGTCCTCCCACCACCAGAACTGCGACCCGTACGCGTACTGGATTCGGCTGTCGACGTGCTGCCAGGAGACGGAGTAGGTCTCCAGCCCGGAGAAGCCGCAGGTCTCGGCGATGCGGTAGACGGACAGCGTGGACAGCCCGGAGACCACCACGTCGGCGGCGACGCCATAGGTGTGCATGCTGTTGGAGGCACCGCCCACCGAAGCGTTGTACGAGGTACTGCGGAAGCCGGAGTTGACGGTGACGGCCCGGTCGCCGCCCTTCTTGCGCAGCGCCTCCAGCTTGTACATCAGACGCCGGACGTTCTCCTTGACCTGGGTGGCGGAGACGTTGCCGCCGCCGAAGCCGGCGCCGTCGTGTGAGGAGAACTCGCTGAAGTCGAAGTGGGCGGTCGAACCGTCCCCGCTTTCCAGGGCGTTGAGCTGCACCTGGGTCGCCGGGCCGGCGATGCCGTCCGCCGTGAGCCCGTAGGCGCTCTGGAAGCGCTTGACCGCCGCCAGTGTGCCCGGCCCGAAGTCGCCGTCGACGGCGACGTACGTCTGCTGGGCGCTGTCGGCGGCCCAGCCGGCCACCCGGATCTGCAGTTCGGTGACCGCGGCGCCGGTCGAGCCCTGGGAGAGGGTGCCGGGCCAGCTGTAGGCGGACGCCGGGACGGCGGTGGTGAGGCCCAGCAGGCCGGCGGTTCCGGCGGCGGCGGAGATACCGAGGGCGCCGCGCAGGAGGTCCCGGCGGCCTGGGTGGGGACGGGGTGAGGTGGTCATGGCGGACTGACTCCTTCGGTGAGGTTCAGGAGGTGACGAGGGCACGCCAGGTGAGCGGGCCCACGATGCCGTCGGCGGTGAGACCGCGGGCGGACTGGAAGGCCACCACCGCGGTGTAGGTGTTGGTGCCGAAGGCGCCGTCCACCGTCAACGAGGCTCCGGCAGCGTTGAGTTCGCTCTGCACGGCGGAGACCGCTGCGCCACTGTCGCCCTTTCGCACGGTGACGGCGAGCTGGGCCCAGGTGAGCGGCCCGACGATCCCGTCCGCCTCCAGCCCGTTGGCGGACTGGAACGAGAGCACCGCGTCGTGGGTGGCGGTGCCGAAGTCGCCGTCCACGGCAAGGGCGGCCCCGTGGGCGTTCAGCAGGTACTGGACCGTCTTCACGGTCTGCCCGGTGGCGCCCTTCGCCACGGTCGGCCAGGCGGGGGTGGTGGATGTGCCGCCGCCCAGGGCGAGCGCCTCGAGCTGGGCCGCGGTGCCGTTGAAGACGTCCTGGTCGCCGGGGAAGGTGCCGGAGTCGGCGTACTGCCAGATCGTCTGGGCGCTCCAGCCGGCCGGGAGGGCGCCCACGCTGCTCGCGTACCGGGCGATCCACAGCGGGTTGGTGGCGGCGAAGGCGGAGCTGTTGCCGGTGCAGGCGGTCCACCAGCTGGTGGTGGTGTAGATCATCGGATAGCGGCCGGTGAGGGCGTACATTTCGGTGCTGAAGGCCTTGATCCAGGAGACCATGGCGGCCGTGCTCAGCCCGTAGCAGGTGGCGCCGTAGGGGTTGTACTCGATGTCGAGGGCAGGCGGCAGGGTGGTGCCGTCGGCGGTCCAGCCCCCGCCGTGGCGGAAGAACCAGTCGGCCTGGGCGGCGCCGCCGGAGACGTCCGGAAGCGCGAAGTGGTAGGCCCCGCGGATCAGTCCGGCCGTGTGGGCGCCGTTGTACTGCTGGCTGTAGTAGGGGTTGGTGTAGCTGACCCCTTCGGTCGCCTTGACGTAGGCGAAGGAGGCGCCGTCGGCGGCGACTGACGCCCAGACGACGTCACCCTGGTGGGAACTCACGTCCAGACCCAGCGGGTTGGCTGCCGCCGTCGCCGCAGCCTCGACGCTGTCCGCGGTGGCGGCCTCGGCCGCAGCGGAGACGGACCCGGCCAGGGACACCCCGGCCCGGGCGCCACCGTGCGGGGGAGCGCCCGGGGAGTCTTTGCTACCGGCGGCGAGGGCGGAACCGGGTGCGCCGAACAGCAGGAGCAGCAGCACACCGAGCGGCATGGCCAGGAACGCTCCGGTGCGACGGCGGGTGGAGGTGGTCAGGGGGGCAACCTGTCTTCTGCGCCAGGGCATGGGAGTGCTCCGGATCTGCGGGGAGGACGACGGTTACGACGTGAGCATGACAGGCATCCTAGAAGTGAACCGCCTTACGGGGAAGGGCGATCGACCCCGAAATCTACGCGCAGAGATTCCTCCTCCCCGACACCCCGGGGTATCGGGTCGGGCATGCTGACGGTGCGCGGACAGTGCGCGGCGCCCGCGAGGCCACCCGCGCCCGGCCGGGGCTCACCGGCCGGGGCTCACCGGCCGGGGCGGGATGAGGCGCCGGGCGAGTGCGTGCCCGGGGTAGGCGCATAGCCATTCAGGCCGGTCGTCGTGGAGATGCGCAGTGGGTGCGGCCGTTGTCAGTCGGCGATGTTCACTCCGTATCGACGGCCCGAGCCGGCTGGAACCGTGCCGAGCCACTCGCCGAGCGTCAGCGTCGGCTGGCCATGGGCACGGAGACGCGGTCGCTGGGACATGGCGGGACTCGGGCTCGTCGACCGTGCGGCCGGAGGCCGGGGGGCACGGTTTCGTGTGTGGCTGGCCGAACTGGTGCCCGCGCAGGGCTCGTTGAGGCGAGTCCGCCGAGCGGGTGGAGGTCGGAAGAAGGCGACAGAACGCGACCCGGGATCGCGGTGCAAGGGGAAGCCGAAGCCCTCGAACCGGTAGATGGGCAGGAGCGCCGAACAGATGATCATGTAGCTGGTGGTGCCGTCACCGTCCAGGGCGACCAGGAGGGAGAGCGCGGCGGTGCCGACGACGATCCGCAGGGGGTCGCCCTGGGAGGCGCGGATGATCCAGGCCGATATCGGATCGAAGAGCTTCACCTCCGTCATCAGGCCGAAGTAGGGGACCGCGAACAGGAGCAGGGCCGCGGTCGCGGCTACGTACCGTGAAGCGGTTTCGTGGGAGCGACGGGTGCTCCGGTGGTGCGTACGCCCTGTGCGGTCGATGCGACGGGGCGCCGGAGCGGAGGCGGCGCGTGCGCGAGGACGGACCCGAGGGGCGCTCGGGAGTCTCGACGGGGCGTGCCCGATGAACCGAAAACCGGTGTACCGGTTGGCCGGTAGGTAACTGGAGACCCGGCTGATCGTCAAGAGCCGAGGCGGCGGCCGTCACCTCCGGCGGTCACCGTCCGTAGAGCGCCGCCGGGTTGTCCACGAGGATGCGTCGCAGGTCGGACGAAGGAGACGTGTGTTGTCGGTGCCGTACGGGCTGGGCTGGACCAGCACGGTGCGGCTGATCCCCAGGTGCCGGTGGAGTGCCCGCAGGTCGGCGGGGAGCGCGTCGGGCGGCAGGTAGCCGCGGTCGGCCGCGTACGGGTAGCGGTCGGCGGGATCGAACAGGTGTACGTGGGTGTCGCAGGCGCCGTCCGGGAGTGCGGGACCGGGGCTGTGCCGGACGCCGAGAACCTGGACGGTGCGGGGGTGTGCCGGTGCGGGCATGCTGACTCCTCGCGCGAGCTGGGGAAGGGGTGGCGGACGTGCCGCGCTCGGACGGTACTCCCGGTCCCCTTTTGGTACAACGCTCTTCCAAAAAACCAAACGATGTGGTTAACGTATCCCCAGCGGTGACGTGCCGGGGGCGCGGCGCGATCACCGTCCGCTCCGGCGATCACTCGCCCTGGACGGTCCGGGACGGCCGCCCCGTATCTCCGTCAGCGACGTCGCCCCATCCCCTCTGAGCCGCCTTGAGGACGCCCTATGTCCGACCTCCCCAGCTCCGCCTCCGCCGAGCACGCGTCCTCGCGCGCACCTGCCGCGGACGAGCGGAACTCCGCCGATGCCGCGGCGGACCACCGGCCCCCACGCCTGTGGGACCGGTGCATGGACTTCGACATCGGCATCGTGCCGCTGCCGGTGTTCGTGGTGCTCGCGGCGCTGGTCGCCGGCCTCGCCGCCACGCACCACATCACCGGCGAACTCGCCGTGGTCATCGGGATCATGGCGGTCTTCGCCTTCGCCCTGGCCGAGATCGGCAAGCGGCTGCCCGTCCTGCGGACCATCGGCGGAGCCGCGGTCTTCGTGAGTCACACTCGCCCACGGCGTCACCCCGCGCCTCCAGCAGGGCTCGCGGTTCGTCTACGACTTCTGCCTGGCCGCCATGGCCTTCCCGATGCTGTTCACCTTCAGCGCCACCCAGACCCCCTGGCAGACCCTGATCGAGGGCTTCTCCCCGGCTCCCCTGCTCACCTGCGTCCTGACCGTGTGCGCGATGGTCGCCACGGGATTCCTCGTCGCCCGCCGCGTCGGACTGCACCCCGCCGAGACCGCCCTCGTCACCGCGACGCACAGCGGCATGGGCGGCGCGGGCGACATCGCCATCCTCACCGCGGCCGATCGGATGCGGCTCATGCCGTTCGCCCAGATCGCCACCCGCATCGGCGGCGGCCTCACCGTCGCCCTGGCCCTCGTGGCCGCCCACACCGTCGGCCTGTGACCCCCCTTATGAAGGCACCACGTGAACATCCTCGTCCTGCCCGGCGACGGCATCGGCCCCGAGATCACCGCGGCCACCCTGGACGTGCTCGGCGCCGCCGACAAGCAGCTCGGGCTGAACCTGACGTACGAGACCCACGACATCGGTTTCGCGTCGCTCGCCGCATCCGGTTCGACCCTGCCGGACGCCGTACTGGAACGCGTCCCGCAGGCCGACGGCGTGCTCCTCGGCCCGGTCTCGCACCTCGACTACCCGCCCCGCGCCGAGGGCGGCGTCAACCCCTCGGCCGAACTGCGCACCCGCTTCACGCTGTACTCCAACATCCGCCCCTGCCGCTCCCATCCGGACCTGAGCATCCTGCGCGACCCGATGGACCTGGTCATCGTCCGGGAGAACACCGAGGGCTTCTCCTCGGACCGCAACATGGTCGCGGGCGCGGGGGAGTTCATGCCCGACGAGGACTCCGCGTTCTCGATCCGCAAGGTCACCGCGAAGGCCGGCGAACGGGTCGCCCGGACCGCGTTCGAGCTGGCCCGCGCCCGCCGCAAGAAGGTCACGGCCGTCCACAAGGCCAACGTGGTCAAGCTGTCCGACGGACTGTTCCTGCGCGCAGTGCGCAAGGTGGCCGCCGACTTCCCCGACGTCGAACTCGAAGAGCTGATCGTGGACGCCACCGCCGCGCTGCTCATCCGCAGCCCGCGCCGGTTCGACGTCATCGTCACCACCGACATGTTCGGCGACATCCTCTCCGACGAGGCCTCCGAACTCTCCGGCAGCCTGGGCCTCGGCGGCTCCGTCAACGCCTCCGACACCCTGTGCGTCGCCCAGGCCCAGCACGGCTCCGCCCCCGACATCGCCGGCCAGGGCGTCGCCAACCCCACCTCCCTGATCCTGTCCGCCGCGATGCTCCTGGACTGGCGCGGCCGGCGCGACGGCGACGACCTGCTCCAGCGGGCCGCCGCCCTGATCACCGGCGCCGTGGACACGGTGCTGGACAACCCCGCCACCCGTACCCGCGACATCGGCGGCACCCTCGGCACCGCCGACTTCGCCGCCGAGATCCGCCGCACCATCGAGCACACGGGAGAAACCGCCTGATGATCGTCTCCAACGACCCGGCCACCGGCACCGAACTCGCCCGCTACACCCCGCAGCCACCGCAGGAGGTCGACGCCGTCCTCGACGCGGCGGCCGCCGCCCAGGCCGACTGGCGCCGACGCGACCTCACCGAGCGCACCCCGCTGCTGCGGGAGATGGCCCGCGTCCTGCGCGAAGGCCGCGACCACTACGCGGCGCTGATCACCGCCGAGATGGGCAAGCCGATCACCGAGGCGCGCGCGGAGATCGAGAAGTGCGCCATGACCTGCGACTACTACGCCGAGCACGCCCCGGCCCAGCTCGCGGACCGGCCCGTCGCCTCGAACGCCACCGAGAGCGCCGTCGTCTACGACCCGCTGGGCGTGGTCCTCGCCGTGATGCCGTGGAACTACCCCTTCTGGCAGTTCTTCCGCTTCGCCGCCCCCGCTCTCGCCGCCGGCAACGGCACCCTGCTCAAGCACGCCAACAACGTGCCGCAGTGCGCCCTCGCCGTCGAGGAGGTCGTCCGCAAGGCCGGCGCCCCCGAGGGCCTGTGCCGCACCCTCCTCATCGAGGTCGACCAGGTCGCCGGACTCATCGCCGACCCGCGCGTCGCGGCCGTCACCCTCACCGGGTCCACCGAGGTCGGCGCGATCGTCGCCGCCCAGGCCGCGGCCGTACTGAAGAAGCAGGTCCTCGAACTGGGCGGCTCCGACCCGTTCATCGTGCTCGCCGACGCCGATGTCGCGGCCGCGGCCGCCACCGCCGTCAAGGCCCGCTACGTCAACGTCGGCCAGTCCTGCGTCAACGCCAAGCGGTTCATCGTCGAGGAGACGGTGGCCGACGCGTTCGTGGCGGCGTTCACCGAGGCCGCGGCGGCACTGAGGGTCGGCGACCCGACCGACCCGGACACCGCGATCGGCCCGATGGCCCGCGGCAACCTCCGGGACACCCTGCACGACCAGGTCCGCCGCACCCTCGACGCCGGAGCCGTCCTCGCCCTCGGCGGCGAGGTCCCCGACGGCCCGGGCTGCTACTACCCGCCGACCGTCCTCGACCACGTGACGCCCGGCATGGCCGCCTTCGACGAGGAGACCTTCGGCCCCGTCGCCGCCATCACCCGCGTCGCCGACGCCGACGAGGCGGTCGCCCTGGCCAACCGGACCGAGTACGGCCTCGGCGCCGCCCTGTGGACGACCGACCTGGACCGCGCCCGTCGGCTCACCCGTGTCCTCGACGCCGGCGCCGTCTTCGTCAACGGCATGGTCGCCTCCGACCCGCGCCTGCCCTTCGGCGGCATCAAGAAGTCAGGCTACGGCCGTGAACTCGGCGCCGAGGGCATCCGCGAGTTCGTCAACACCAAGACCGTCTGGATCGGCCCCGCCGCCTGACCACCCCCCACCGGCCCACCTGGAGAGACACCGTGCACGACCACCCCACCGACGAGCCCTGCTTCGCCTCCTTCCCGCCCGCCGTGCTGCGCCCGGCCGAGCTGACCGCCTTCAGCCGCGGCGGCGGCGCCCGCACCATCCCCCTGGTGACCAAGGCGGCCGGCGCCGAGGTCTTCCTCACCGGTCAGACCCTCTTCGACGGCGGCGCGGGCATCGCCCTGCACACCCACAACTGCCCGGAGTCCGTCACCATCCTCGAAGGCGACGCCATCGTGGAGATCGACGGCACCGAGCACCATGTGACCCGCTTCGACACCACGTACGTCCCCGCCGGCATGCCCCACCGGTTCCGCAACGCCTCCGCCACCGAGCCGATGCGCATCCTGTGGATCTACGCCACCGTCGACGCCACGCGCACCATCGTCGAGACGGGCGTCACCGCACGGGTCGACGCCGAGCACGCCAAGGCCGCCGCCGACCATCGCGGCTGACACCAGGAAGAAGCACCACGTGATCACCGAGATCGCCCAGATCGACGTCCACCCGGGCCAGGAGCAGGAGTTCGAGGAGGCCGTCGCCAAGGCCCTGCCGTACTTCCTCGCCGCCGACGGCTGCGACGGGGTCGAGCTGCACCGCAGCGTCGAACACCCGTCGCGCTACCGGCTGATGGTCCGCTGGGAGACCGTCGAGCACCACACCGTCACCTTCCGCGGCTCCGAGAACTTCGCCCGGTGGCGGGCCCTGGCCGGACCGCACTTCGCCGCTCCGCCGCAGGTCGAGCACGTACACTCCGTCCTTGCACCATGACGTCGGGGGCCGGGACCGACCGGGTCCCGGCCGGCCCAGGCCGGTTCCGGCCGGTTCCGTCCCACGCGGAGGCACCAGAGGATGACAGCGCCCACGGGCCGAGGCCCCACCCCGCTCACCCGCCGGACGGCCGCCCGCATCGTGGAGCACATAGCGACGAACGGGCTGCCCGTCGGCACCCGCCTGGTCGAACGTGCCCTGGCCGAACAGCTGAAGGTGTCCCGCTCGCCGGTCCGCCAGGCCCTGCGGCTGCTGGCGGACGAAGGCGTGGTGGTCGCCGCCGAGCGGGGTGGCTACACCGTCGCCCTCACCGGCCCGGACCTGACCGAAGCGTCGCTGTTCCCGACGACGGAGGACGCCACCGAGGACGTCTACCTGCGCATCGCGGCCGACCGCCTCGACGGCCGGCTCCCCGACCGGGTCACCGAGAACGCCCTCGCCCGCCGCTACGACCTCATGCCCGGACAGCTCGCCCACGTCCTGCGCCGCGTCGCGGTGGAGGGCTGGATCGAACGACTCCCCGGATACGGCTGGGAGTTCCAGCCCATGCTCACCTCGATGGACGCCTACCGGGACAGCTACCGCTTCCGGCTCACCATCGAACCCGCCGCCATCCTCGAACCGGGCTTCGTCCTCGACCGCGAGGCCCTCGAAACCGTCCGCGCCCAGCAACAGGGCCTGGCCGACGGTGAGGTCCACACCATCGGCAACGCCCAGCTGTACGACCTCAACAGCCGTTTCCACGAAGTCGTCATGGCGTGCAGCCGCAACTCCTTCTTCATCGACTCCCTGCGCCGCGTCGACCGTCTGCGCCGGCTCATCGAGTACCGGCGCTCCCTCCAGCGCGACCGCGCCGCTCTGCGCTGCGCCGAGCACGTGCGCCTCGCCGATCTCCTGCTGGCCGGAGAGCGTGCCGAGGCAGCGGCCTTCCTGCGCCGACACCTGTCGTCCGTGGGCCGGGAGAAGACGGGCAGCGGGACGGACGGGGCCGACTGACGGAGCGTCCGGCGGGGTGGGACGGCACGGGGTGCCGGTCCCTGCGGGACGCGGCGATCACCGCGAGCGCCCGGACTGTTGAGAACCGCACGGCCCACCGGCGCGATCGCGTGGCAGTGGACTACGAGATGCTCTCAGCGCGCGGCACCGTCCGCAGCCGCTGGACCCGCAGCGCCGACGGCCCACGCTCACCCTGCGCGTGACCGTCCCGGCCACCGCGACGGCCGAGATCCACGTCCCCACCGGCAAGCCCGCCTCCGTACGCCTCGGGGGCAAGCCCGCCCGGACGTCCCGGGAGGCGTCGTACCTCGGCCACGGGGACGGCTACGCCCGGTTCTCGGTCCCGGCGGGCGAGTACGACCTACACGTCGGAACTCTGACGAACTGCCGCCGGACCGCGGCCGGGAGGGGGTCCCGGGACCTCTCCAGGCCCGCCGCTCCGATGGCTCGAAATGTTCCTTGTCCAAGGCATTGCCGACGTACAGCGAACCGCTTACGGTGAGGGCCGTCACCGCGTAGATCGGTCTACGGGGTGCAGCGAGCGGCGGGGCGAGCCGTGTTCCCCGCCTCCCGGGAGGCGTCGATGAAGATGCGTCAGACAGCGCGGAGCCAAAGCCTCCGGTGCGGTGCCGGCGGAGGGGTGTGCCCGCACACCCGGCCGCAGCCCGGTCCGTACCCGGGCCGGTCCGTGCACCGGACGCCTGCCCGGACCGCCCTGCCGCGCCGACGAGCCGTGGCCGAGCCGCTGCTCTGACCCGTCCCCCACCCCGCTTCCCCGCCTTTTTCTCCGCTCTCCCTCCCGCGGACCCGCCCCGGCCCGCCAGGACGTCCTCTCCTCATCCCTGTGCGGTGGACGACCGCATGATTTTGAAACGTTACAAGGAGGCATCGTGTCCGAAAGGCAGACACCGCGAACGGCGAGCCGCCGCCGGCGAAGAGGCGCCGCGATCGTCGCGTCCGCCGTGCTGATCACGGTCATGCCGGCCACCGCCGGCACCGCGACGGCGGGCAACGCCGCGGCCACGGACTGCTCCAAGGCGCCGTGGACGGACACCCGGAAGTCCGCCGACCAGCGGGCCAAGGCGCTGCTCGCCGCCAGCACCCGGCACCAGATCTACCGCTGGCTCGTCGAGCAGCCCGCCAACAGCCCCACCCAGACCGACTTCCAGGGCGTGACCTACCCGGTGCAGGTCTCCTGCACCCCGACCGTCACCTACACCGACGGCCCCGAGGGCGTGCGGTCCGTCGAGGGCGTCACCGCCTTCCCGGCACAGATATCCCTGGCGTCGGGCTTCAACGAGGACACCGCCTACGCCAAGGGCAAGGCGATGGGCAGCGAGTCCTTCGACAAGGGCAAGAACGTCATCCTCGGCCCGGGCGTCGGCGGCGGCCGCACCGCGCTCGCCGGCCGGACGCCGGAGTACTTCGGTGAGGACCCGGTCGTCAACGGCGTCCTCGCCGGCGCCCAGGCCCGCGGCATCGAGAGCAACGAGGACAAGCCGGTCCTGGCCGACCTCAAGCACTACGTGGCCAACGAGCAGGAGACCGACCGGCAGACCAGCTCCTCCAACATGGACGAGCGGACGTACAAGGAGATCTACGAACTCCCTTACGGCATCGCCCTGTCGGAGGGCGACCCCGAGAGCGTCATGTGCTCGTACAACCAGATCAACGGCGTCTACGCCTGCGAGAACGAGCTGCTCGACGAGAGCCTCAAGGACGAACTCGGCTTCGAGGGCTACGTCATGAGCGACTACGGCGCCGTCCACTCCACCGCCGCCTCCCTCAAGGCCGGCCTCGACCAGGAGCTGAACCGGCCGATCCACTACACGCCGGAGAAGCTCGACGCCGCCCTCGCCGCCGGCGAGATCACCCAGGCAGACATCGAGCGGGCCGCGCTGCGCGTCGTCCGCTCCTACATCGACGGCGGCCTCTTCGACCACGTGCCGGCCGACGAGCCCGTCGCGGACGTGTCGACGCCCGCCCACAAGGCGCTGGCCCGGCAGATCGCCGAGGAGGGCTCGGTGCTGCTGAAGAACAGCGGCGACACCCTCCCGCTCGACAAGCGCAGCGGCAAGACCCTCGCCGTCATCGGCTCGGTCGCCGCCAACGACCCCGGCTCCGGCATGACGGCCAGGCAACTGTGCAGCCTGCCGCTGAACTTCGGCGGCACCACCAGCGGCCGCAACACCATGGCCTGCGAGGACATGGTCGCCCCGCTCGACTCCCTCACCGAGCGCGCCGCCGAGCTCGGCATCGAGGTCGTCCACGACGACGGCAGCGACGCGGAGCGCGCCGCCGAGGTCGCCGCCGACGCGGACGTCGCCGTGGTCTTCGGCTACAAGCAGGTCGGCGAGTTCTCCGACCCGAAGGACCTCGGCCTGGACGCCGGCGGCGACGCGCTGATCAGCGCCGTGGCCGACGAGAACCACTCGACCGTGGTGGTGCTGGAGACCGGCACCGCGACCACCATGCCGTGGCTGTCGAAGGTCGACTCCGTGCTGGAGACCTGGTACCCGGGCGAGCAGGCCGGTCCCGCCATCGCCTCCCTGCTCTTCGGTGACGTCAACCCCTCCGGCAAGCTCCCCATGACCTTCCCCGAGTCCGAGGAGCAGCAGCCCGCCGACACCGAGGAGCAGTACCCGGGCGTCGTCCCCGAGGGCGAGACCATCCGCCAGGTCGAGTACAGCGAGGGCCTCGAGGTCGGCTACCGCTGGTACCAGGCGCAGGACGAGGAGCCCCTCTTCGACTACGGGTACGGCCTGTCCTACACGGACTTCGACGTCTCCGGGGCGAAGGTCTCCACCAACGGCAAGAACGGCCTGACCGTCCAGTTCAAGGTGACCAACACCGGCAAGCGCGCCGGCACCGAGGTCCCGCAGGTCTACCTGGAGCTGCCGCGCAGCGCGGACGAGCCGTCGGCGCGGCTCATCGCCTGGGACCGGGTCTCCCTGAAGGCCGGCCAGAGCCGATCCGTCACGATCGAGCTGACGCAGGAGCAGGTCGACACCCGGCACCTGACCCAGTACTACGACGACGACCGTGACGCCTGGCGCACCCCGTCGGGGACCTTCACCGCGCACGTCGGCACGTCCTCGGACACCACGCTGTCCACGAAGTTCACCCTCGGCAAGCGCTGACCGTCCCGGCCCACACCGCCCGTCCGCGGACGAGCGGTGTGGGCCGCAGCAACCGACCGACGGCAACGAGGAACTGGGTCCGCTCACGGTGGAGACCAGGGACGGCGGGGCCCTGCCGGACCGGCAGAACATCGCCGGCCTGGGGGACAGGTCGGGGAAGTCGACGTACCGCACCACCGTCGACCTGGACAAGTCCGTCGTGCGGAACGGCGGAGCCACCCTCGACCTGGGCACGGTCAACGGCACGTACACCGTCGAGCTCAACGGACGGGCCCTGCCGAAGGCTGACCTCGTCGACGCCCCGGCCGTCGCCCTGACCGGCTGGGTGAAGGCCGGCCGGAACGTCATCGAGTGCACGTGGCGACGTTGCTCGGCAACGCCGCGTACGACGCGAAGCAGTCGTACGGGCTCGTCGGTCCCGTCGTCGTCCGGCCGTACGCGGAGAAGACCGTCGCCGAGGGGCGGCGCTGAGCGTACGGACACCACTGTGAGACGCTGACCGCCACCGGCCGGGCCCCCGGCCGGCAGCACAGCGCCTCACCGAGCCCCGGGCGCCCCGGATCCCCCGGGGGCGCCCGGGGCGCCTTGCGGACCGCGCGGCCGGTGGGGAAGGCTGCGCTGACGGTGATCGCACGGGAGGGACCACGTGTCGCAGGCCAGCAGTCGGCGCCGGTCGGTCACGATCCAGGACGTGGCACGGGCGGCCGGGGTGTCGCGGGCGGCGGTGTCCAAGGTCATCCGGGACGCCTCGGGGGTCAGCCCCGCGATGCGCGCCCGGGTCAACGCGGCCATCGAGGAGCTGAACTACCGGCCCAGTGTGGCCGCGCGGTCCCTGCGCGGGTCGAGCTACACCCTCGGCCTGGAGGTCCCGCACCTCGGCAACCGGTTCCTCACCCAGATCGTCGACGGTGCCCTCCAGGCGCTGGAGGGCACCCGGTACCAGCTCGTCATCGCCCCCGCCGACGGCCGCGAGGGGTACGGCGCGATCGAGGCGCTCGCCGACCGCCAGGTCGACGGCATCGTCGTCGTCTCGCCCCGGGTGGACGCCGACTGGCTGGAGCGGCTGGCGACCGGGGTGCCGGTGGTGATGCTCGGGCGGCACGACCGTTCCGCGCGGTACGACACCGTTGTCGGCGACGACGTCGCCGGCACCCGGCAGGTCATGGAGTACCTCCTGGGGCTCGGGCACCGGCGGGTCGTGCACCTCACCGAGGAAGCGGCGGTGACCGCGCCCGGCACCGGCAGCCCGCACGCGCTGCGGCTGCGCGCCTTCGAGGAGGCCGTGCGGGCCGCGGGCAGCCCCGAGCTGGCACGGGTGGTGCGCACCGGCCAGACCGAGGAGAGCGCCCGCGCCACGATGAACGACCTGCTCTCCCGACACCCTTGGCCCACGGCGGTGTTCGCCGGCCACGACCAGCTCGCCCTGGGCGCGCTCGCCGCCCTGGTGGAGCACGACGCCGGCCGGGAGATCTCCCTCGTCGGCTACGACAACACCGACCTCGCCGCGCATCCGGCGATCTCGCTGACCTCCGTCGACCAGCGGGGCCCCGAGATGGGCCGGCGGGCGGTGGCGATGCTCCTCGAACGCATCGAGGGCCGCGACGAACCGCAGCACCACGTCGTCACACCGTCACTGGTCGTCCGGGACAGCAGCGGCCCGCGACCGGTGGACAACCCTGAGTTCAGGACGAGTTGCGCTCGACCAGCCGCGGCGGGAACACCAGCCGCCGGTGCGTGTGACCTTCCCGGTCCTCGTCGATGAGCAGCTCGGCCGCGGCCTTCCCCAGGTCGTACCCGCCGACGTGCACCGAGGTGAGCGGCACACCCGCGGTCGCCGCCGAGTGGATGTCGTCGTACCCGACGATCGCCAGGTCGTCGGGGACCCGCAGCCCCGCCCGGAACGCCGTCTGCATGACACCCAGCGCCAGCAGGTCGTTGGCGCAGAACGCGGCGGTGACGCGCTCGCTCGCGGTCAGCAGTTGCTCCCCGGCCCGCCGCCCCTGGTCGACGGTGAACGCGGTGGTCTCGACGACCTGGAGCACGTCGGAGGGCCGCCCGGCGCGCTCCAGGGCCTGCCGGCTGCCCGCGAGCCGGTCCTGGGACTGGCGCATGTTCATCGGTCCGGTGACGAACGCGATCCGCTGATGCCCGCGGGCCAGCAGGTGCGTGATGGCCGCGTCCGCCCCGGCCACGTCGTCGACCGCGACGGAACACACGTCGGGATAGGTGTCGGCGTTGTCGAGCAGGACGACCCGCAGCCCCCGCTCCCGGACGCTCTCCAGCCAGCCGCGGTTGAGGTCGGCGGGCGTGATGAGGACCCCGGTGGCGTGCTGCTGGGCGAGCTGCTTGAGGTACCGCTCCTCCTTGTCGGCGAGCACGTCGCTGTTGCACAGCATCACGGTCCGGCCCTCGGCGTGCAGCAGGTCCTCGGCGCCGCGGGCCACGTCGGTCAGGAACGGGTTGCGGACGTCGAAGACGACCAGGCCGACGACGCTGCCGCCGCGGCTGCCCGAGAGCTGCCGGGCGGCCAGGTTGGGGACGTAGCCGAGGACGTCGATGGCGTCCTCGACCCGTTCCCGCGTGGCCCGCGCCACCTTGTCCGGCCGGTTGAGGACGTTGGAGACGGTTGCGATCGAGACTCCGGCGCGCAGCGCGACGTCTTTGATCCCGACGGTGTTCATCCCCATGAGCCCTTCAGACGGCCGCCTGGCGGGCGGTCGGTTGTAACGCTTCAACCCTGGACCGACATCGTATCCGCCGGGTCCGGCTGCTTCCCCCGAGCCGGCCAGGGCACCTCGAAGCGGTGGGTGCCGCTGCCGACAGTAGTGGCCAGACCGGGCAGGTCGATGTCGGCGGTGGTGTTCGGCGGGACCGTGGCCGTCACCGTGAGCGTGCCGCCGTCCAGCCGCCACCCCGCCTCGGCCGTCCCGTAGGGCGTGAGGTGGCGGGCGTCGGCGCGGGTGAGGCGACCGCCGGGACGCGGGGCGATCCGCAGCCGCCGGTAACCGGGGGCGGCGGGCGCGAGGCCGGCGACGACACGGTGCAGGAAGTCGGCGACCGCGCCGAGCGCGTAGTGGTTGAACGACGTCATCTCACCCGGGTTGACGGTCCCGTCCGGCAGCATGCTGTCCCAGCGCTCCCACACCGTCGTCGCGCCCTGCGTGACCGGGTACAGCCACGAGGGGCACTCCCGCTGGAGGAGCAGCCGGTAGGCGGTGTCGTCGTGGCCGGTGTCGCTCAGCGCGTCGCACACCTCCGGCGTCCCCGCGAAGCCGGTGGCGATGCGGTGGCCGTCCTCGCCGACCAGCTCCGCGAGCCGCTCGCCGGCCGTGGCGCGGGCCGCGGCGTCCGGCAGCAGGTCGAAGCGGAGCGCCAGCGCGTACGCCGTCTGCGTGTCGGACGTCATGCGCCCCTCGGCGGTGACGAACGCCCGCAGGAACGCGGCGCGGGCCTCGTCGGAGAGGGTCCGGTAGCGCGACTCGTCGGCGTCCTCGCCGAGTTCGGCGGCGATCAGCGCGAGGACGCGCGCGGAGCGCGCCAGGTAGGCCTGCGCCACCAGGTAGGGGTCGGTCCGCGCCTGCCAGGGGTCCTCCGG
Source organism: Streptomyces sp. NPDC003247 (assembly GCF_042888135.1). Taxonomy (NCBI): domain Bacteria; kingdom Bacillati; phylum Actinomycetota; class Actinomycetes; order Kitasatosporales; family Streptomycetaceae; genus Streptomyces; species Streptomyces sp. NPDC003247. The sequence continues at coordinate 638,210 of NZ_JBIAPF010000004.1, read as the reverse complement.
CGGCGAGGCCGGGTCGAGCCAGTCACCGAGCTGCTTGCCGTGCCGCCACACCCCGTCCTCGCCGCGCTGGGAGGCGACCAGGTCGACCCACGCCCGGGCACTGGCGTACTGGGCGCGCAGCACACCCCGGTCCCCGAAACGCTGGTACAGCGTCCACGGCACCAGCACGGCCGCGTCCCCCCACAGCGCCGCCGCCCACGCCGGCGTCCACTCCGGTACGGGGATGGCGGGCACGATGAAGGGGACCGTGCCGTCGGCGTACTGGTCGTGCGCGAGGTCCGCCAGCCACGAGGTGAGGAAGCCCGCGCAGTCGTACAGGAAGGACGCCGTCGGGCCGAAGACCTGGATGTCACCGGTCCAGCCGAGCCGCTCGTCGCGCTGCGGACAGTCGGTGGGCACGTCGACGAAGTTGCCGCGCATGCTCCAGCGGACGTTCTCGTGCAGGCGGTCGAGCAGCGCGTCGGACGAGGAGAACCAGCCGGTGCGGCGCATGTCGGTGTGGAGCACCTGGGCCGTGACGTCGAGGGGCGCCCGGTCCTCGGGCCAGCCGGTGACTTCCACGTACCGGAAGCCGTGGATCGTGAAGCGGGGCTCCCACTCCTCGACCGAGCCGCCGCCCTTGAGGACGTAGGTGTCGGCGGACGTGGCGTGGCGCAGCGGCCGGGTGTACAGCTCGCCGTCCTGGAGCACCTCGGCGTGGCGCAGGGTGATGGTCGTGCCGGCACTGCCCGTGACGCGGATCCGGACCCGGCCGGCGATGTTCTGCCCGAAGTCCAGGACGCGGCGCCCGCTGGGTGAGGTGAGCACGGCCTCCGGCGCACGGCTCTCCACCCGGCGCACCGGCTGCCCGGGCGGCGCGCACAGTGTTCCGGCGTCGAACTCGACGCGCTGCACGCCCTGCCAGCCCGAGGCGTCGAAGCCGGGACGGGACCAGCCGGGCAACTCGGCGCGGGCGTCGTACCGTTCGCCCTCGTACAGTCCGGCGAACGTGATGGGCCCGTACGCGGCGCGCCAGCGTTCGTCGGTGTCGACCACGACCCGGCTGCCGTCGGCGCACTCCACCTCCAGCTGCGCGAGCAGCCCGGTGTGCCGGCCGTAGTGGCAGGTCTTGCCGCCGTGGATGCCGAACCGGCCGCTGAACCAGCCCTCGCCGAGCCACGCCCCGATGGCGTTGGAGCCCTCCGTCAGCAGGGCGGTCACGTCGTGCGTCGCGTAGCGCAACCGGTGGTGGTAGCTGCTCCAGCCCGGGGCGAGGACCTCGTCGCCGACACGCAGACCGTTGATCTCCGCCTCGTACAGACCGTGGGCGGTGATGTAGAGGCGGGCGCGCACGACCGGGGCGGGCAGCTCGAAGGAGGTGCGCAGCAGCGCGGGCCGGGTCAGTTCGGGCACGGCCGGCGTGATCATGGTGGCGGTGACATCACCGGGGGAGAGCAGGCCGGCCTCGACGGCGAGCGCCGGGCTCCAGCCGGAGCGGGTGCCGTCGGCGCCCCAGACCCGGACGCGGACCGTGCGGCGCTCCCGGGAGGCCAGCGCGGGGACCTCTTCGGGCCATGCCACGAGGACGGACTCGCCGCTCTCGACGCGGCCGCTGCTGCACGCCGGTCCGTCCTCCGGGGAGATCTCCACTTCGTATGCGGTCTGGAGCCATCCGTCCGGCGCGGACTCCGTCACCCAGGAGAGTCTGGGGCGGGCCTCACCGATGCCGAGACTGCCGCCGTGGTGCTCGGCGGTCGGCGCGGCCACCACCACGGACGTATCGGCAGGTGGATTCTCGGGCATGGAGCGGCTCCTGTTCTGTCGACCGGGTGGCTGGGCCGGTCACGGGGTGCGTCTGAAGCGCGTGAAACGCTTCAATCGCCGAACCGGGCACACGGTAAGGATGCTTGCGCGGCCACGTCAAGCAGTGCGGCGCTCCTGAATACGCAGGTCATGTGCGGAGCGATGCGTCAAGGGGGCCGACGCCACGGTGTCCGGTGTCCGGAACGGACGCCGAGAAAATAGTGAACCCACTCTTGACACGACTCCGGGCTGAACCTAGTTTCTGGCCATAATTTGAAGCGTTTCAGCTTCGTTAACGCATCATCGTGGCGGCACAACGGCGCGCCGCGTGACTCGATGGAGAGCCAGATGGCCACTGTGGCGACCAGCCCTTTCCGCAAGCACCGGGACGGGCCTCCCGGGAAGGAGCCGGGCCCGGGCGGCGGGAGTTCCCGTACCACGCGCAACCGGGCCCCCTGGTGGTTCGTCCTGCCGGCCCTGGTCTTCTTCGCCTTCGTGGTCCTCGTCCCCAGCGTGCAGGGCGGCTGGTTCGCCTTCACCGACTGGGACGGCATCAGCCCCGTCAAGCACTTCGTGGGGCTGGACCAGTTCCGGGCCCTGTGGGAGGACACGGCGGCCCGGGACGCGGTGGGCACCACCCTGCTGGCCGCGATCGCCATCACGGTCGTGCAGAACGCCGTCGGCCTGCTCCTCGCCCTCGGCGTCAACGCCCGCATCAAGTCCCGCACCATCCTGCGCGTCTTCTTCTTCGCGCCGGCCGTGATCACCCCGGTGGTCACCGCGTACCTCTGGAAGTACCTGTACGCACCGGAGGGCGCGATCAACGCCCTGCTGAAGGCCGTCGGGCTCGACGCGCTGACGCAGGACTGGCTCGGTGACCCGGACATCGCGCTGTGGTCGGTGGTCGCCGTGGTCATCTGGCAGTTCGCCGGCTACTCCATGGTCATCTTCCTCGCGGGCCTCCAGTCCATCCCCCAGGAGATCCACGAGGCGGCGGCGATGGACGGCGCCGGCCCGGTGCGGCGGTTCTGGTCCGTCATCCGGCCGATGCTCGCCCCGGCCATCACCATCAACCTGATGCTGTCGATCATCGGTGGCCTGAAACTGTTCGACCAGGTCTGGGTGATGACCCAGGGCGGTCCCGGCGGCGCCACGGACACCCTGTCCACCGTCATCTACAAGCAGGCGTTCCAGTTCAACAAGTACGGCTACAGCATCGCCATGGGCCTGGTGCTGACCCTCTTCGTGATCGTCGTCAGCGGCCTGCAGTACTTCTACCTCAGCCGCCAGGAGAAGAAGACCTCATGAACCGCTACACATGGCGTACCGGCATCCTCGAAGCGGTCATGATCGTGGTCGCCCTCCTCTTCGCCTTCCCCCTCTACGTCCTGCTCTCCATGGCCCTGCGCGAGGAGGGCGACGACGCCTCGCCGATCTCCCTGCCGTCCAGCCCCACGCTCGGCAACTTCGGCGACGCGTGGCGGCAGGCGGGTCTCGGCGCGGCCATCACCAACAGCATCCTGGTCACCGTCGGCAGCGTCGCGCTGATCGTCGCCCTGGCCGCGGCGGCGGCCTATCCGCTGGCCCGGTCCACCCGGTACTGGTCCCGCGGTGTCTTCGGCCTGTTCATGCTGGGGCTGCTGCTGCCGTTCCAGCTCGCGCTGATCCCGCTGTACCAGACCATGCGCGATCTGAACCTGCTGGGGAACCCGCTGGCGCTGGTCATCTTCTACACCGGCCTCCAGCTGCCCTTCTCGATCTTCATGTACACCGGGTTCCTGCGGTCCCTGGACCCCGGTTACGAGGAAGCGGCGCTCATGGACGGCTGCGGTCCCGTGCGCGCCTTCGTCAGGGTCGTCTTCCCGCTGATGCGGCCCATCACCGGCACCGTGGTCATCCTCAACGTCATCTTCGTCTGGAACGACTTCCTCACCCCGCTGCTGTACCTCAGCGGATCGGGCCGGCAGACCATCCCCGTCGCCCTGTTCGGCTTCGTGGGCCAGTACGTCTCGCAGTGGCCCATGGTCTTCGCCGGGCTCATCATCGGCATCCTGCCGGTGCTGATCGCCTACTTCCTGATGCAGAAGCGCATCATCCAGGGCTTCGCCGGCGGCCTGAAGGGCTGACCACCCCTCCGGCACTCCACCCTTCCCCCCGCTCGTCGTCCGAGCCGCCCGTACGGCGTCACATGCCCGGCGTCGGCCGTGCACCACCCCTCCTTCCCGTCCCTTGGAGCCGTCATGAGAGCAACCCGTCCCCTCGCCGCCGCCTTCTCCGTCCTGTGCCTCGCGGCCGCCACCGCCGCGTGCAGCTCCGACGCCGCCACCGGTGGCAGCGGTGACGGCGACACCCTGCGCATCGCCGCCAACTCCACCGACCGCACCCCGATGGACGCCGTCGTCAAGGCGTTCGAGAAGGCCAACCCGGACATCGAGGTCGACGTCACCTACGCCGACACCGACCAGCTCCAGTCGACGCTGCGCACCCAGCTCTCCTCGGGCACCGCGCCGGACGTCTTCACCGTCTGGCCCGGCAACGGCAACCCGGCCGCGGTCCAGGTGCTCCAGAAGGGCGGCTACCTCGCCGACCTGAGCGACTACGGCTTCGTGTCGGACATCGCCGAGGGCGACAAGAGCGTCACGCAGGTCGACGGCAAGACGTACATCGTGCCCGTCACCTTCAACGGCATCGGCGCCATCTACAACAAGGAGACGCTGGCGGAGATAGGCGGCACCGAGCCGAAGACCTGGGACGACGTCCTGGACCTGTGCAAGAAGGCGCAGGACCACGACAAGGTGCTGCTGGCCCTCGGCAACCAGACCACGTGGGTCACGCAGCTCGTCGACTACGCGCTCGCCGCGACCACCGTGTACACGAAGGACGCCGACTTCGACGAGCAGCTCAGCGCGGGCGAGGCCACCTTCGCCGGCTCCGCCTGGAAGGACACCCTCCAGCAGTACCTCGACCTGAACGAGGCGGGCTGCTTCACCAAGAACCCGAACGGCACCAGCTACGAGACGTCCCTGTCCGACGTCGGCTCCGGCAAGGCCGTCGGCGTCGTCCAGGTCACCACCAGCATCCCGCAGGTGCAGAAGGAGGCCGGCGACGCCGAGCTGGGCATGTTCGCCCTGCCGGCGTCGAACGACGCGGACGCCACCCGCATCCCCGGGGCCGTCTCCGCCGCCTACGGCCTGAACGCCGCGAGCAAGAACGGGGCCGCGGGCAAGAAGTTCATCGAGTACCTGGCCTCGCGGGACGGCCAGAAGATCTACGCCGAGGAGGGCGGCACCCTGCCGGCCCTGCCCAACGACTCCTTCGAGGCGGACCCGGCCCTGGACGTCCTGATCGACCTCCAGCAGGACGGCAGGACCATCCCGTTCATGGACCAGCGCTGGCCGAACCCGGAGGTGCAGCAGGCGCACTTCACCGCCGTGCAGAAGCTGTTCTCCGGTGACGCCACCGTCGACGAGGCGCTGAAGAGCATGGACGACGCGGTCGAGACCGAGTGACCGACCCCCTCCGGGGCCCGACGGTCTTTCCCGTCCGTCTCCCCTGACGGGTGCCTTCCGACTCGGAGTGGGTAGGCAGCGCGTGACGGGCCGGGGGGGCTCGGGCCGGCCGGGGAGGAGCACAGGTAGGGCGTCAGTCGTCGTGGTGCACGGGATCTTCAACACCGATCTGCTACGCCGGAACCCCCCGGGGATGCGCAGTCGGACCAGGCGCCCGCCGGCTTCGACGACCTGGACGAGCGGCAGGCCGAGGGGGCGGCGGAATGGCTCACCGCCGCCGGCGCGGTGGTCCGCGAGGACGCGATGAACCTCGGCCTGGCTCCGGCGGCATGGCTGCTCGGCAGGCTGGTCGACGAGCGTGGTGGACGGTTGGCCCAGTGGCTGCGCGACCGGACCGTCGAGCGGCTCCAGCGCGTCATCGTCGCGAACCTGACCGAGGCGGAGGCCTACGGCGCCTGGCCGGAGCGGCGGAACCTGGTGCGCGAGCGGGTGGCGGCAGCGATCCGCCGCACGGAGCCCAGGGTCGTGATCGCGCACTCGCTCCGCTCGTACCTCACCTACGAGACCCTGCGAGGGATCGACGGTGATGGTGGCGTCCGGGGCGTCGCTGGTCCGGTTCCGTATGCATACTCCCGCCGTCTGAAGCACGTGAAGAAGAGTGCCGACGAGCCGGGGTACGACGGGGTGCAGACCCCCAACGCCCCGGCGTCGGACAGGAGGCGGCGGCGGAGACCCGGCAACGGTCCGGGGCGGCGCTCGCGTTCGCTCCGCCGGGGACTGGTCACGGGGCCTCGAAATTGGTCACGGCCAGCGCCTTGTCCACCCGAGCGGCGGCCAAGTCGTCGTGGCGGATCACAAAACGCGTGTAGTACTCCTCGTAGACCCGGGCTTCACTGGCGAGCGATATCCATTCGCTCGCCAGCCGGTGCTTTTCCTTCTCCAGGTGGGAATACCATGTGGCGATCGGGATGGCTGGGATCTTTCCTGCCCTCTCGCGTTCCGTGAGGGTCTGCTCCGCAATGCTGTTGATCACCTCATCATCGGCATACCCGCCGATGACCACGCCGGCGCCAGACGGCCAGAGGTCGTGGGCCAGAGCCCGAAGTTCGTCCAGGTGCGGCAGGTCACGCTCCATGTACCGGGCCAACTGCTGCTGGAAGGGCGACATGTCCACCCAATCGAGATCCTCCCAGAACTCGTGCCAGTCCTCGTCGCCCTCCTGGAGCCAAAGGGGCAGTTCGGCTCTGAGCTCGGCGCTGACGTCGAGCCGCTCGCGGACACACTGGGAGCTGGGGGCTTCCACGACCGCGGTTTCGGCGCCGTCCGGTACGTACACGACTCGCGCGTACCTCCCGGAACTGTCCTCATGGTCCATCTCCTGGTTCACGAAGAAGAGCAGCGTCCCGTCCGCCGGCAGGTCGAAGCCGTCGACTCTCGGCAGCGCCCCACAATCGACGGAAAGAAGCAACGGCAACGGAATGTCCCCGGCGGACGGCCACTGCATGCCCACCGGCAGCCGGGGCAACCCACCGAACTGCCCGACCGGAGAACCACCGCCCACGGACAATCCGATCGACAAACGAAGGTGCTGGCTGAATCCGCTGATCTCGTCGCCCGGGATACCCAGCTCAAGCGCTGCCCGATGAAACTCTCCCTGATGATCCATGCCCGAGAAGATAAACCCTTTCCAACCCGGCTGTGCTGTCGGGGTGTTGGTGGGCATGGGCTGTACGTGGTGGAGCGAGCGGTCGGTCACCTTGGACCATCCAGCGGATCCGCCTCCAGGAAGCCGCGCGGCTCCAAGGCGAGGGTGCGCATGTCGTCTCCGGGAGCGTGATCAGTCCTGACTTCGAAGTGCCACTCGTCACTCGGGCACGTTCACCCACGAAAATCTTCCGCCGGCTCCGCCGAAAACACGTCGAGTCCATCACCGCCCCGCATCGTCACCGGGAGTGAGGTCGGAAAAGGGTGCGCGAAATTCCTGGCCGGCACCTGAGAAGCCCGCGACCTGGTGGCGTAGGGTAATTGTCAAGTTTCGGACGGTAGTTGCCCATGTCAGGGTCATTGTCAGCGAGGACAGTCCCCGCCGCCTCATGGCCACACCTCGTACCCGACGTACCCGCCGCAGCCGTACCAGCAGTACCCCGCGTACCCGCCGCAGGTGAGCTTCCCGCCGCCGCACAAGGACAAGACAAGCGCCGGCCGGCAAAGGCCGACGGGTGCTGAAGGGGCCGAACGGCCCATGTGCTCCCGGACTCCGGCGGATGACACTGGAAGCCGAGAAGCAGAGGGGCAAGCCATGAGCAGCACGATCGAGCGGCTCCCCAGCCGGCCCGCAACACCCGCACCACCCGTAGTGCCCACACTGCCCACACCGCCCGACCTGTCCGACTGGGCGGAGGCGGGGTTCCCCGTGATGGACACGGTTCCGGAGACGCACGGCGTCCACGTCGAGGAACGCCTGACGGACGGGACGTACGTGCTGCGGGCGGAGCTGCCGGGGATGGATTCCGCCGAGGACATAGAGGTCACCGTCACGGAACGGTTCCTGACCGTGCGTGCCGAGCGGGGCGCCAGGACGGCCGCGGGGAAAAGCGGCACCGCGATCCGCTACGGCCACTGCACCCCGCTGCCGGCCGGGGCGAAGGGCGGGGAGGCGACGGCGGAGTACCACCGCGGTGTCCTGACCGTCGTCATGCCGGTGGCGGCGACATGAGGCCTGGACGCCCATCGGTGCCGCTCGCTCGGCCGGCGGTGTCGGGACGGGCCCGATGACCTGACCGTCCGCCGGATCGTCAGGGACCGCTGACTCAGCCGTGGACGCACTGCTCGATCACCGAGGCGACCTGCTGCGTCGCCGGCGAGTTGCGCTCCGTCCGGCGGGCCAGGACGAGGTCGACGGATTCCGTCTCGGTGAGCGGCAGGTACGTCACGCCGTCGAGCCGCAGGCTCCGCACCGACTGCGGCACGAGGGCCACGCCGTGTCCGGCGGCCACGAGGACGACGAGGGTGGCGGTCTCGCCGACTTCGACGAGGGACGAGGGCCGGAAACCGGCCCGGTCGCAGGCGGACAGGACACGGTCGTACATGGCGGACCGGGTCTGCGACGGATGGATGACGAAGGGCTCGTCGGCCAGCGCCCGCAGCGGGATCCGCTCGCGGGCGGCCAGCGGATGATGCGTCGGCACCACGGCGACCAGGGGCTCGGTGCGCAGCGGTGTGATGCTCACCCCTTCGGTGCCGGTGAGGCCGGAGCGGAACACCGCCAGGTCGTATGTCCCGGCGAGCAGGCCGTCCACGAGCCGCGGGGTGAGCAGCTCGCCGTGCAGGTCCATGGTGATGCGGGGCAGCTGGGCCCGCACGGTGCGGGCGACGTGGGGGAGCACGTCGTAGGTGGCGGTGCCGATGAAGCCGACGGAGACCCGGCCCGAGTGGCCGGTCGCCAGCTCCGTCATGTGGACGCGTGCGCGCTCGGCTTCCGCGACCAGCGTGCGGGCGTACCCGGTCAGGTGCCGGCCGGCCTCGGTGAGTTCGACGTGCCGGGTGGACCGGTGGAACAGGGCGGTGCCCAGTTCGTGCTCCAGCTGTTTGATCTGCTGGGACAGGGCGGGCTGCGCCACGTGCAGGCGGGCCGCCGCACGCCCGAAGTGGCACTCTTCCGCGAGAGCGAGGAAGTAACGGACCTGGCGGAGTTCCATCCCCCGATTTTATAACCTGCCCTTATCAATGGTGTCGGATTAGGTCTTGGACATGATGAAGGGGGCGACCCTACCGTGACGGCGTGACCGACAGTTACGTGTATGCAGCGGCAAGAACGCCCTTCGGACGGTTCTCCGGCGCCCTCGCCGGCGTACGCCCCGACGACCTCGCGGCACGCGCCGTCGACGGGGTCCTGGCCAAGGCGCCGGCGCTCGACCCGGGCGAGATCGACGACGTCGTGTGGGGCAACGCCAACGGCGCGGGCGAGGACAACCGCAACGTAGGCAGGATGGCGGTTCTGCTGGCCGGCCTGCCCACCTCCGTTCCCGCCACGACCGTCAACCGGCTGTGCGGCTCCTCCCTGGACGCGGCGATCATCGCCTCGCGCGCCATCGAGAGCGGTGACGCCGACATCGTGCTGACCGGCGGTGTGGAGTCGATGACCCGGGCTCCCTGGGTGCTGCCCAAGCCCGACCGCGCCTTCCCCGCCGGCCATGTGACCGCCGTGTCCACCACGCTGGGATGGCGGCTGGTCAACGAGCGCATGCCGAAGGAGTGGACGGTCTCCCTGGGGGAGGCCAACGAGCAGCTGGCCGACCGGTTCGCCATCCCCCGCCGGCGGCAGGACGAGTTCGCCGTACGGTCCCACAACCTCGCCGACGCCGCCTGGACCGCCGGCTTCTACGACGGTCTCGTGGTGCCGGTCGCGGTGGACGACAAGGGCGCGACCCTCACCCGGGACGAGGGAGTCCGGCCCGGCTCCACCCCCGACAAGCTCGCCGCGCTCAAGCCGGTGTTCCGCACCGACGGGGTGATCACCGCGGGCAACGCCTCACCGCTCAGCGACGGCGCGTCGGCCGTGCTGCTCGGCTCGCGGGCCGCCGCGGCGCGCATCGGCGTCGATCCGCTGGCCCGTATCGCGGGGCGCGGAGTGTTCGCGCTGGACCCGCAGATGTTCGGGTTCGCGCCGGTGGAGGCGGCGAACCGGGCCCTGAAGCGCGCGGGCGTCACCTGGTCCGACGTCGGTGCGGTCGAGCTCAACGAGGCGTTCGCCGTGCAGGCACTGGCCTGCGCGGACGCCTGGAACATCGACCCCGGGATCGTCAACACCAAGGGCGGTGCCATCGCGCTCGGCCACCCGCTGGGCGCCTCCGGCGGCAGGCTCCTCGGCACACTGGCCCACCGGCTCGAGGAGTCCGGCGAGCGGTGGGGCGTCGCGGCCATCTGCATCGGAGTGGGCCAGGCGCTCGCCGTGGTCCTGGAGAACGTCACGGGGGCGAGCCGATGACCACGCAGCTGTGCGCCCACGCCGACGAGGCGGTGGCCGGGATCGAGGACGGCTCGACGGTGCTCGTCGGCGGCTTCGGAATGGCCGGCATGCCGGTCGACCTGATCGACGCGCTCATCCGCCAGGGCGCCAAGGACCTGACCGTGGTGTCCAACAACGCCGGCAACGGCGACACCGGGCTCGCCGCGCTGCTCGCCGAGGGACGGGTCCGCAAAGTGATCTGCTCCTTCCCCCGCCAGGCCGACTCCTACGTCTTCGACGGCCTGTACCGGGCCGGCCGGATCGAGCTGGAGGTCGTGCCCCAGGGCAACCTCGCCGAACGGATCCGGGCGGCCGGGGCCGGCATCGGCGCCTTCTACTGCCCCACCGGAGTCGGCACCCTGCTGGCCGAGGGCAAGGAGACCCGGGTCATCGACGGCCGCACCTACGTCCTGGAGTACCCGATCAGGGGCGACGTGGCGCTGATCGGCGCCCACCGGGCCGACCGTATGGGCAACCTCGTCTACCGCAAGACCGCCCGCAACTTCGGGCCGGTCATGGCCACCGCCGCGGCCACCGTGATCGCCCAGGTCCGCGAGATCGTCGAGACCGGCACGATCGATCCCGAGACCGTGGTGACGCCGAGCATCTACGTCGACCGCGTCGTGCAGGAGGCAACCGCATGAACCCCGACCGGCCCTCCGCGGGCACCGCGCGCCCCCCGCTGGACAAGCACGGCATCGCCGCCCTCATAGCCCGTGACATCCCGCCCGGCGCCTTCGTCAACCTCGGCATCGGCCAGCCCACACTCGTCGCCGACCACCTGCCGGCCGACTCCGGAGTGGTGCTCCACACCGAGAACGGCATGCTCAACATGGGCCCCGCGGCCCAGGGCGACGAGATCGACCCCGATCTCACCAACGCCGGCAAGATCCCCGTGACCGAACCGCCCGGGGCGGCGTACTTCCACCACGCCGACTCCTTCGCCATGATGCGCGGCGGCCACCTGGACATCTGCGTCCTGGGAGCCTTCCAGGTCTCCGCGGCCGGCGACCTCGCCAACTGGCACACCGGCGCACCCGACGCCATCCCCGCCGTCGGCGGAGCCATGGACCTGGCGATCGGCGCCAAGAAGGTCTTCGTCATGATGACGCTGTTCACCAAGACCGGCGTGCCCAAGCTGGTGCCCCGGTGCACCTACCCGCTGACCGGACCGGGCTGCGTCGACCGCGTCTACACCGATCTCGCGGTCTTCGACATCACCCCGCGGGGCGTCACGGTGCGGGAGACCTTCGGCACCACCGTCGACGACCTGGCCGGCCGCCTGGACCTGCCCCTGCTGCCCGCCACGACCGATGCCGGCACATCGCCGGCCGGCAGGGCGCCGGCAGGCCGCTGACCCGAGCACGAGGCGGCGACTGCCGACGTGCTCCGCTCTCAGGCGGACTCCCGGCGCAGGAGCCGCAGTTGCCCGGTGAGCCGGTCCGTGGCCCAGCGGTACATCGGTGCGTACTCGACGGGGTCGTACGCGCGCACCGCCTCCTCGGTGACGAGGATGAGCCCGAGGTACACGTTGTACAGGGTCAGCCGTACGCGTTCCCGGTCGGTGAGCGGCCGCTCGAGGAACCCGTCGAGCACGCCGGGTACCGCGTCGGGTTCGCGGAACATCAGGAGGGACACCAGCTCCGCGAGGGGGTCGGCGTACAGGGCCCGCTCCCCGTCGATGATCCCTTCGACGGTCAGGTCGTCGTCGACGAAGACGTTGCCGTCCCAGAGGTCGAAGTGGACGAGCGCCGGGCGGGTGACGTCGTCCAGCAACGGTGCGTGGCGGCGGACCAGCGCGGCGATGTCGTCCGCGGCCATGGGCAGCGGCCGGTCGTGTTCGACCGCGTCGGCCAGGATGTCCTCGACGAGGGTGAGGAACGAGGTGCGCCAGCTGGTGGAGCGGGTGTGGCCGTCGCGGCGCGGGTAGCCGAACAGTTCGCCGGTGACGGTGGTGATCCTGGCGCCGATCCGGCCGAGGTCGCGGCGGATCCGGTACAGCTGCTCCGGAGTGAGCCGCGGGGCCAGGGCATGGAGGCTGGTGCCGTTCAGCCGGTCGAGCAGGAGGTAGCCGGCGTCGAGGTCGGCGTAGCGGAGGGCGGGCAGCGGTACGCCCGCCTCCGCGGCCCGCCGGAAGAACTCGTGCTCGGTGCGCATGAGGTCGACCTCGCAGCGCAACAGCTTCAGATCCGGGTCCGGCGCGGCTTTGAGGACGAGTCGGGTGCCGTCGGCGAGATCGACGCCGTGGACGGCGTTGAAGAACCCGTCGGTGAACTCGTGCAGTGACGTGATCCGCGCGGTGGGACCGAGGGCTGCGGTGATCACCCGCTGGATCTCGGACCTGTCCAGGTCCCGCTTGGTCGCACTGTCCACCCGTAGATCATGGCGAGCGTTTTCCGTCTGGACAAGGGATGGTGCACCGGGGTCGACGGAGCACTGCTGGACGCACGTCGCGGCCTCCGCGATGACCGAGGTCACGATCTTGCGGACCTCGCCGGTCTCCGGTGCGTCGCCCTGTCGGCCGACGAACAGCAGATGACCCGTTCCGATCAGGGTGAAGGCGAGCGTGTCGATGTCGGCGTCGGGCGCGATCCGGCCTTTCTCCCGCTCCGGGGTGAGGTACGACGCGATCATGGCGGCGGCCTCCGCCAGGACCGGAACGCCGGAGGATCCGGCCTCGTGAAGCCGCGTGCGCAGCTCGTCCCGTGCGGCGATGAGGCTGACGATCGCCACGGCGACCGATCCGAACAGGTCCCGTCAGCGCCGTGGTGAGGTTGTCGGCGACGGTCTCCGTCCCGGCTCGGGTCCGCAGGCTCCGGGCCTGGCTTCCGGTTGCCGTGGAGCCAGGGGCCCCGACCTCCGGCGGGATCCGCGAGGCGGGCGGCTTCGGTGAGCCGGAGCAGTGGCGCTTCGACTGGGAGTGGACCTACAGCCGCGAGGCCTGGCTGGACCAGATGCCCACGCTGGGCGCCTTCACCCGGCTCCCGGCGGACACGATGGCGGAGGTGCTGGAGGGCACCGGGGCCGCCGTCGACGCCGTCGGCGGCAGCTTCCCGATGAACTACGCGACGCTGGCGGTCACCGCGGAGCGCACCGGCGCCTGAACCCGCCCGCCCGGGTACGTCCGACCCCTGAACCCGCCCGGGTACGTCCGACGCCGGAAGGACGTCGGTGGCGGGAGGCCGCCGTCGGCCGCCTGCCGGGCGTTCGACGAGCATGGCGCCAGTCGCCTTCGCTCCCCTCCCGCGGGCCGCGGTCCCCGCTCACTCGGCGACACCCTGCGTCGATCGCAGCAGCAGAGCCCTGCGGGCGGAGCCGACGTGATGGCGCATCGCGGCGACGGCCGCGTCAGGGTTGCGGGTGAGCACCGCCAGGAAGATGGCCTGGTGTTCCTCGAGCGACCCGGTGCGCGGATGGGGCGCGGTGAGGTCGCGGTACTGCCTCATGACGAGGGGATAGAGCAGCGTGTCGTAGGCACGGGCCAGAGTCTGCTGGTGGGCGGCGCGCTTGATCTGCTGGTGGAAGGTCCGGTTGCCTTGGGAGTATCCCGCCTGGTCGCCGCTCGCCTGGCAGTCCGCCATGAACTGCAGCGTACGGCGCAGCGCCTCGACCTCCTCCTCGGTCGCGCGTTCGGCGGCCTTGCCGGCCAGGGCGGATTCGAGCGTCTCCCGCGCCTCCAGGATGTCCAGAGCCTCTTCGACCGTGAAGTTCCGCGTACGGACACCCCGGTTGACCTCGCTGGTGACGTACCCCTCCTGCGTCAACTGCACGAGTACGGCCCGCATGGTGCTGCGGGAGACACCGAACCTCTGGGTCAGGTCCGCTTCGGTGAGGCGGGTGCCCGGTGCGAAGGTTCCCGATTGCAGGAGTGAGCGCAGACCTTCATAGGCCTGACTGTGCCGCGTCGACGGGCTCTTGTCGGAGACGCCCGTGTCGTCGTGGTGCTTCGGGTTCACGTGATCACCTGTGGCTCGGAAGGGATGTCTGCCGCCTGTCGAGCAGTATGGCTGGCCACCGCAGGGGCGTCCTCTCCCAGCCGTCGCGTCACACGAGCCGGGGCGGGTGGTAGGAGTCCCGTGTGCGGAAAGCGATGCAGTCGGGGTAGGGCACGGCGACGGAAGCACCCGTGTCCGTGAGGTGCCCGGACGCCCGGTCGACCGCGAAGAGGTTCACGCTCCCGCTCGCCTCGTTCGCGACGAACAGCCACCGTCCGCCGGGGTGCAGGGCGAAACTCCATGGCGTGACGCCGGCGCAGGGGACGCGCTGGACCTCGGTGAGCAGACCGGTCGCAGGGTCCGTGGCGAAGACGACCAGGGCGTTCTCGCCGCGGTTGGACGTGTACACATGCCGGCCGTCGCGGCTGACGGCCAGCTCGGCGGCGCTCGTCGCTCCCGTGTGGTCGGGGGCATTGGTCGGAAGGACCTGCCGAGCTGTCAACGTGCCCCCTGCCGCGTCCCACCCCAGCACCTGGATGTCCGCGGTGAGTTCGTTCAGCAGGTAGAGCGTCCGGCCGTTCGGATGGAAGGCCAGCCGTCGCGGGCCCGAGCCCGCCGCGGTCGCGTAGGAACCCGGCCCGTCGGGTGCGCCGGCCGACATGCGGTGCGTGGCCCGGTCGTAGTCGCAGACGAACACCCGGTCAGCGCCGAAGTCCGCGACCAACGCGTACCGGCCGCTCGGGTCGACGACCACATGGTGGGGGTGCGGGCCCGACTGGCGTGGGGAAGGGCCGGACCCGACGTCCTGGACGACCGAGGCCACACCCCGCAGGCGGCCGTCCGGGTCCACCGGGACGGTCACCGCGGAGCCGGCCGCGAAGTCGGCGACCAGCAAGGTGTCCGCTTCCCCGGTCAATCCGATGTACGACAGGCCGCCGCTGCCCGTCGGGACGGTCTCCGTCGCGACATCGTCGAGTTGCCGCAGCGCTCCGGAGGCGTCGTCGATCCGGAAGACGCGTACGTGCCCGCCCTGTTCACCGCCGGCGACGTAGAGGACCGGGTGTGTGGGGTGTACGGCGACCCAGTTCGAGCTGACCTGGGCCACGGACCCCAGGGGGGTCAGGGTCCCGTGCTCGGGGTCGAACCTCACCGCGTGCACCTGGCCCTGCCCCCAGGTACCGATGTAGAGCAGGTCTTCGCCTCGACCGGACGCGGCCGAGGCCGGGGTGCCGGAGAGCAGGGGCGTGGCCGCTCCGAGCGACACCGTCATGGCCGCCAGCACGGATCTCCGGGAGGGGCGTGCGGACGGGCTGCCGACCGGTGCGGTACGCGGGTGGGGCTGGGGCTGGGGGAGATCGTTCATCTAAGGACGCCCTTCTCATGAGCAGGGTGTCGGCGTTCCAGCCCTGTGGCCGTGCCGACGACGGCCCGCCGGGCGCCGAGGCACCCGGAGGCGTACGCGTCGAGGGCGGTGAACACGCCGTTGAGGGTGCGCGTCATGGCCACGCGCACCAAGGAGACCGTGAGTTGTCCGACAAGATGTGCCGGGAACATAGCCCGCGAGGCTCGTCTCGGCAAGGAGTAGGGCAGAAAAGCTCGGAAAACCAGGGTTGGGCCCGATGGTCCCCGTGAGTGCATTGTCCGGCAATCTGCTGGGCGGGCGTCCTGTACGTCGACACTGCCGCCCGTCTCCGGCGCCGCGGCCCGGACGCCGTGGCCACCTCGTCCGGCGGGATCGACGCGTCGCGGGGCACCTCGGCCGGCTGAGGCCGAGGATGCGGCTTCGGGCCACCCGCAGCACGGGCTGCTCGGCGAGGCGCGAACCCATGTTGTCCAACAATTGCGAGGTAGGGGGAGGTGTCGCCCGCCGGGACAGGATGTTTTTCCGCAGCATTCTTGTCCGTCGGAGTCGGTGGTGTTACGTTCCCATTACCGCTTGTCGGACAATCTCGGAGTCGCGCGGTGTCGCCGAGGCTGTCTCACCGCAAGGTTCCAGCCGACCCCGGCTGTTCTTCGCAGGGCATCAGTCACCCCGCCGTCAGCAGTTCACGCACCGTCACACACCCACGCCACCACCGGCACGAGCGCACGGCCCCCACTTCGTCTCTTTCGCGGTGCGGGGGCCGAGGAGACAGCTATGTCGACCAGTCAGCGCACCTTTCACTCGGAGGCACTCCGTCTCGACGACGTCACCCTGCGGTTCCCCGGCACCCATCAGCCGGCGATCGAAGGCGTGTCGTTCAAGGTCGATCGCGGCAAGGTCGTCGCCGTGATCGGGCCCAGCGGGTGCGGGAAGAGCACCATCCTCAACCTGGCCGCCGGACTGCTCACCCCCACCCAGGGCGAGGTCCACTACGCCGGCGAGCGCGTCACCGGCGTCAACTCCGATGCCGCGTACGTCACGCAGCATTCGCACCTGCTGCCCTGGCTGAGCGTCAAGGCCAACATCGGCCTGGCGCTGAAGTTCCGCAAGGTCCCCAAGGACGAACGCGAGGAACGCGTCGCGCACTGGGTCGACCTCGTCGGGCTTGCCGGCTTCGAGAACCACTTCCCCCGCGAGCTGTCCGGCGGCATGCAGAAGCGCTGCGCGATCGCGCGTGCGCTGATCTACAACCCGTCCATCGTGCTGATGGACGAGCCGTTCGGGCCGCTCGACGCCATCACCCGGCTCGAACTCCAGCAGGAACTGCTCAACATCTGGCGGGAACAGAACGGGACCCTCATCTTCGTCACGCACGATCTCAACGAGGCCATCTACCTGGCCGACGAGGTCGTCGTGATGTCGAAGGGCCCCGGCACGGTCCGCCGTATCATCCCCGTCCCCTTCGAACGCCCACGTCAGATCGGCTCGCTCGTCGAATCGCCCGAGTTCTCCGAGCTGTACAACGACCTCTGGGGTCTCTTCGCCGCCGAGCGGAAGTCCGCCGCGTAACGCGGCCGAGCCGCGCTCCGCCGCGCAGCGCAGCCGCCTGCCACGGAGGCGCCCGTCCTTCGCGCGGGCCCACCGGTCCGACACCCGCGGTCATCCGCCCGCACCCCGAAGCCGCCATGCCGTCATGCCGTCATGCCTGCCTCCAGGTCTCCCGTGACGTCATGCCCCCGCCGAGTAAGGTTCACGATTTTGATATCGATCAAGGAAGAGATCGCCGTACCGAGTCCTCCCGCACGCGTCTGGGAGGTCATCTCGGACCCCTCAGCCGTCGTTTCCTGCATCGGCGGCGCAGAGCTCGGAGCGTCGCACGACGACGGGTCCTTCGACGGAACCCTGGCTGTCCGATTCGGCGGTCTCCGGGTCAGGTTCGCCGCCCGGGTCGCCCTGGACCTGGACGAATCCACACGTGAGGGCCGTCTGACCGCCCGGGGCGCGGACGGGCAGGGCGCCACCCGCTTCGGCGCCGGCGCCACCTTCCGGGTCGCCGAGGGGCAGACCCCCGGCAGCTCACGGGTCTACTGCGACGGTGAG
This sequence comes from Streptomyces sp. NPDC003247, assembly GCF_042888135.1. Taxonomy (NCBI): domain Bacteria; kingdom Bacillati; phylum Actinomycetota; class Actinomycetes; order Kitasatosporales; family Streptomycetaceae; genus Streptomyces; species Streptomyces sp. NPDC003247. The sequence goes on along the minus strand of NZ_JBIAPF010000004.1, from coordinate 620,513 downwards.
ATCAAACTCAACGGCAAGCTCGCCAAGTTGATCGAGTCGGGCGCGGGGATGGTGGTCTCCCGGATGACGAAGGAGTTCACCGACGAACTGGTCGCACTGTGCGCGGCGCCCTCCGAGCCCCTCACGGCAGCCACCACCGAGCCGCTCCCGTCGGCGTCCACCGAGCCGCTCCCGTCGGCGTCCACCGAGGCGCTCCCCTCAGCATCCACCGAGCCGCACGCATCGGCGCCCGCCGGTGCGCGTACGGCCGCGTCCCGCCCGACCGGCCTGCTCGCCCGCCTGCGCGCCTGGTGGGCAGGGCGGCGCGCCAGGCGCCAAGGAGGGGCGCCACAGACGGCGGCCCGCTCGGTGAACACGTCCGATGACGCTCTCGGCCAAGGAGGTCGGCGATGACAACGACCAGGTTCAACAAGGTGATCGGTGCCCTGGACGCGGGACAGCACGTCTTCGCGACCTTCTCGGCGGCCGACCCGGCGTCCGCGACGGAGCTGAGCACCTCGGACTACGACGCGGTGGTGTTCGAGATGGAGCACAAGCCCTGGGACATCAACGCCCTCAAGGACAGCTTCCAGTACCTGCTGAGCCGACGTCAGATCTTCGAGGCGGACAGTCTCGCGCCGGCCGTCACCCCGCTGGTGCGCATCCCCGCCAACGGCGCGGAGAAGGCCCAGTGGCACGCCAAGCAGGCCTTGGACCTGGGCGCGTTCGGCATCATCTGGCCGCACATCGCCACGGTGGAGGAGGCCCGCAACGCCGTCGCCGCCTGCCGCTACCCCCGACTGCCCGACGCTCCCCTCTACGAGCCCGCCGGTCTGCGCGGGGACGGCCCGCACGCGGCGACGCGCTACTGGGGCATCTCCAACATCGAGTACTACTCCCGGGCCGACGTGTGGCCGCTCGCCCCGGACGGGGAGATCCTCGTCGGCCTCATGATCGAGGACCAGCTCGGCATCGAGAACCTGCCGGACATCCTCGACCAGGTGCCGGGGATCGGGCTGATCCTCGTCGGCGAGGGCGACATGAGCCAGGAACTGGGCGTCCCCCGCCAGTACGAGCACCCGCGGGTCCTGGAGTGCAAGCGCCGGATCCTCGACATCTGCGGTGAGCGCGGGGTCGCCGTGGGCCACCCCCATGTCACGGCCGGCAACGTCAAGCAGGTGCTCGACGACGGATACCGGTTCCTGATGTCGGCGCCGGTGCGCACCTACCCCGGCCTGGACAGGGCCCGCGAACTGACCGGCCGCGACTGACGACGGCGCACAGCCGACCCGGGCGCACCCCACGCCACCACCGCTACGCAAGTCTCGGAGCACTTCATGATCATCGACTGCCATGGTCACTTCACTACGGCGCCCCCCGCGCTGGGCACGTGGCGACAGAGGCAGATCCAGGCGTTCGAGGAGTCGGGCGCCCGCGTCTCGCCCGACGAACTGCACATCACCGACGACGAGATCCGCGCCGCCATCGAGAACGGGCAGCTGAAGCTGCAGATCGAGCGGGGCACCGACCTGACGGTCTTCTCGCCGGGCGCGGGCAAGATGGCCCACCACTACGGTGACGAGCGCACCAGCCTCGACTGGTCGCGCGTCAGCAACGACCTGATCTCCCGGGTGTGCGGGCTCTTCCCCGAGCGGTTCGTGGGCGTGTGCCAGCTCCCGCAGTCGCCGGGCGACGCCCTCGCCGCCTCCGTACGCAACTCCGTGGCCGAACTTGAGCGCTGCGTCGAGGAGTTGGGCTTCGTCGGCTGTCTGCTGAACCCGGACCCGTCGGACGGGTACTACCAGGCGCCGCCGCTGACCGACCGGGTGTACTACCCCCTGTACGAGAAGATGGTCGAGCTCGACGTCCCCGCGATGGTCCATGTCGCGATGTCGCGGAACCCCGCGTTGCAGGGGACCTGCGCCCACTACCTCGCCGGTGACACCGCGGCGTTCATGCAGCTGTGCGAGTCGGACCTGTTCAAGGACTTCCCGACGCTGAGGCTGATCCTGCCGCACGGCGGCGGCGCCGTCCCGTACCACTGGGGCCGCTACCGCGGCATGATGCAGGACCGCGGCCGGCCGCCGCTGGAGGAGTCGATCCTGCGCAACGTGTACTTCGACACCTGCGTGTACCACAAGCGCGGCATGGAACTGCTGCTGGACGTCATTCCGGCCCGCAACGTGCTGTTCGCCTCGGAGATGATCGGCGCCGTCCGCAGCGTGGACCCGGAGACCGGGCGTCGGTTCGACGACACCAAATACACCCTCGACTCCATCGACAGCCTGAGCGACACCGACCGGCAGGCGGTCTACGGAGGCAACGCGCTGCGGGTCTTCGCGCGGCTCGACGGTGTCCTGAAGGCGCGGACGACGGCCGCGGCGAACGTGAAGGAGTCCACGAAGTGAAGGTCTACGAAGCACTCGCCGAGGCGTTCGTCAAGGAAGGCACCACCGATGTCTTCGGCATGATGGGCGACGCCAACATGCACTGGATGGCCGCGCTCGCCGACCGCGGTGTGCGGCTGTACGAGGTGCGGCACGAGGGCTCCGGCCTCGGCATGGCGGACGGCTGGGCCCGCGGCGCGGGACAGCCCGGTGTGGTCACCACGACCAGTGGTCCCGGCGTCTCCCAGCTGGCCACCTCGATGATCGTGGCGAGCCGGGCGGGTACCCCCCTGGTCGCCTTCTGCGGGGAGACGCCGCTGGGCGACGAGGGCGCCACCCAGTACCTCGACCAGCGGCGCTTCGCCGCCGCGATCGAGTGCGAGTTCATCCACGTGACCCGTCCCGAGAACGCCCAGGAGGCCGTGCGCCAGGCGTTCTACCTGGCCCGCACCGAGTCCAAGCCGGTCATGATCAGCGCGCCCTTCGACGTGCAGGTGGCCGAGCTGGACGACCACGACGAGGACTACGTGCCGTCCACGGCCCTGATCCGGACGCCGCGGCTGCTGCCGGACCCGGCCGGCATCGAGGCCGCCTGCGCCCTCGTCCAGAACGCCAAGCGCGTGGTCGTCATCGCGGGGCGGGGCGCGCGCAAGGCGGACGCGGGCGAGCAGATCCTCGCCCTCCAGGAGCAGACCGGCGCGTTGCTGGCCACCACCCTCCAGGCGAAGAACTGGCTGTGCGACCGCACCGACTTCCACGTCGGCCTGTCGGGTCTGTTCGGCGACAAGGTGTCGATGGAGCTGCTCCAGGAGGCCGACTGCGTCATCGCGGTGGGCGCCAGCCTGAACCACTACACCATCGAGAGCGGCTACCTCTATCCCGAGGCCAAGTACATCCAGATCGACACCGCCCCGCACCTGGTGATGGGGAACGGCAGGACCGCGGACTGCTACCTCCAGGCCGACGCGGTCACCGCCCTCACCGAGTTGACCCGGGCCCTGCGGGAGCGGAACGTCCGGCTGGAGGGCTTCCACACCGACGCCGTCCGACAGCACCTGACCGCCCGGCTCCAGCCGCCGGCCGAGTACGTCCGCGAGCCCGGACGCCTCGACCCGCGCGAGGCGATCTGGATCCTCGACCACGAACTGCCCGGCGAGATGGGACTGGTGCTGGGCAGCGGGCACCAGACCGACTTCGGCACCATGCTCTTCCAGCGCTCCCGTGACGTGCTCTCCAACTACGGCATGTTCGGCGCCATCGGCCAGGCCCCGCTGATCGCCCTCGGCCAGCTGATCGCGCAGGGCAACAGGCCCGGCTTCGTGGTGGAGGGCGACGCCAGCTTCATCATGCACCTGTCCGAGTTCGAGACGGCGTGCCGGTACGACGTCCCGCTGCTGGTCGTCGTGATGAACGACCAGGGCCTGGGCGCCGAGTACCACAAGGCGAAGGCGAAGGGCCTGGACCCGGAACTGGCGACCATCTCCACCCCCGAACTGGGCACGGTCGCCCAGGCGCTCGGCGGCGGCGGGGCCACGGTCCGCACCGCCCAGGAACTGCGCGACGCGCTGGCGGAGTACGTACGCGCCCCCCGGCCGACCGTCATCGACGTCCGCATCACCCGCGAGGTGCTGAGCACCCCGTACCGGCGCATCCAGTACGGCGAGGACGTGTGAGCGGCATGAGCGACCGGCACCCGGCCGCACCGCTGACCGTCCTGCTGGGCGACTACCCGCACACCCGGCCGCTGAAGGACGGGACCGTTCCCGTGGACGGAGTGGACTGCCGCCACCTGGAGTCCTCCCCCCTGCCCCCCGCCTTCGCCCGCATGGTCCGTGACCTGGCCTACGACATCTGCGAGATGCCGATGGCCACCTACCTCCAGGCCCGCGACGCCGGCATCCCGCTGACGCTGCTGCCGGTGGTGCTGGTGGGAAGCACCCACCACCGGTCCCTGACCCGGCTCCCGGAGGATCCGGCGATCGGCCCCGGGGACCTCGTCGGCCGGCGCGTGGGGGTCCGCGCGTACGGCCAGACCACCGGTCTGTGGGTGCGCGGCTGGCTGCGCGAGGAGTACGGCGTCGAGTCCTCCGACATCACCTGGGTGACCACCGAGGACGTCCATGTCGCCCAGTACGCCAACCCCCCGTACGTGGAGCGGTCGGCGGCCGGGCGGGTCGGGGACCTGCTGCGCTCCCACGACGTCTGCGCGGCGGTGCTCGGTCCGAAGGCGATCGGCGGACAGGGCGCGGGACTGGTCCCGCTCGTGCCGGACGCGCAGGACGCCGGGGAGGCGTGGATCGAGCGGCACGGGACGATCCCGGCCAACCACCTGGTGGTGGTGCGCGACGACGTCCTGCGCGACCGCCCCCATGCCGTGCACGCCGTCTACCAGGCCCTGAAGCGGGCGATCGCGGACACCGCGCACCTGCGGGACGACTCGCCGGCCGGACGCGCGGTCGCCGCCGGATGGAGCGCGTCGCTGACCGCCTGCCTGGAGACCGCCGCACGGTACGCCCTGGAACAGGACCTCATCGGCAAGCCGGTGGACGTCGCGGCGATCGAGCGGGAGACGGCCTTCCTCGACACCTGAGGAGGCGATCGGCGGAGGTGCGCCGCCCGGCGGCGCACCCGTGAAGGAACATCGAGAGAGGAGCAGCGGTGGGAGAGCCGGTAGGGCTGCGCAAGCGGGGCAACCCGCCCACGCGCAAGCCGGAGACATGGACACCCGACCTGCTCGACAAGGTCGCCTGGCGGGTGAAGGCGGCGAACGAGCCCTTCCGGGGAGTGGCCACGCCGGACGGCGTCCGGCCGGGACTGTTCCCGCTGCGCGGCACCGGCGCGGACGTCCGCCCGGTGTACCGGGCGGCGGAGGACTACCTGGCGGGCCTGACGGAGAAGCAGCTCGCCGAGGGCCGGTTCCCGATGGACGACGTGAGCTGGCGCCACTGGAACAACGGCGCCCGGTACTTCCTGCGGCACGGCATGCTGCTGGAGGAGTTCGACGACGCGCAGCGCGAGCGGGCCCTGACCGTCATCCGCGAGAGCCTCAGCGCGGACGGGTACCGCCAGATGGTCGACCTGATGCGCCTCAACCTCACCATCGGTGAACTGAGCGGCAACACGGACGGCCTCAACGAGTGGCTGTACTGGTTCTCCCTCTACGGCGAGCCGGAGAACGGCGGCCCGTGGGGCTGGCAGCTCGACGGGCACCACGTCAACATCAACTGCGTGTTCGTCGGGGACCAGATGGTCCTCACCCCCTCCTTCCTCGGTGCCGAGCCGGTGATCGCCGGATCGGGGAAGTACGCCGGGACCGTGGCCTTCCGCGGCGAGGAGGCACTGGGACACGAGCTGTTCACCCAGCTCGACGGCCGGCAGCGGGAACAGGCCGTCATCGCGGACACGATGCCGGCGGAACTGTTCGTCGGGGCCTTCCGCGACAACTTCGAGCTCGACCACCAGGGGCTGCGGCTGAGCGAGATGGCACCCGGCCAGAGGGACACGGCACTGCGCCTCCTCGGGCTCTACGTGAACCGGGCCGGCGACCACCACGCCCGGGTGCGCATGGAGGAGGTGCGAGCCCACGAGGGCGACACCCGCTTCGCCTGGGTCGGTGACCCCGACGGCACCTTCTACTACCGCTTCCACAGCCCGGTGATCCTCGTCGAGTTCGAGCACATGCCCGGCGTGCTCTTCGACAACGACTACCACTCGCGCCGGCACATCCACACCGTCGTCCGCACCCCCAACGGCAACGACTTCGGCGTCGACCTGCTGCGTCAGCACCACGAACGCCACCACGGGACGCGCCCGGCGCACCCCGGCCGGCAGGCCTGAGACGCCGGTACCTACGCAAGAGGAGAGAGACATGAAGTTGGTGCTCGGCCGTGACGATCTCGCGTCGGCCGCCCTGGCGGCGGCCCGCGAAGCGGGCGCGGACCCGGAGCGGGTCGACATCAAGCCGGTGCACAAGGCCTCCCGCGGTTTCGTGAACGCGTCGGACGTGGATCTGTGCGAACTGGCCATCGTGACCGTCCTCCAGGCCGTCGCCCACGGCAAGCCGGTGCTGCTGCTGCCCGTCACCACCCTCGGACGCCACCAGCACCAGACCCTGGTGACCCTCGGCGGGCTGTCGGTCGCCGACGTGGAGGGACACAGCGTCGGAGTCCGCGCCTGGAGCCAGACCACCGGCGTGTGGGTGCGCGGGTTCCTCACCGAGCAGTACGGCATCGACCTGCGCAAGGCGCACTGGACGACCTACGAGGGCCACCACGTGGAGGGCGCCGAGGACCCGTCCTGGGTGCGGCGGGCGCCGGAGGGCACCAAGCTGCCGGCGGACTTCCTGGCCGGCAACGTGGACTTCGGGATCATGGGCAACGAACTGCCCGCCGACGACCGTATCCGCACCGCCGTCGACGACGCGCGGGCGGTCGCCGAACAGTGGTCGAAGGACCAGGGGTTCGTCCCGGTCAACCACGTCGTCGGGGTGTCCGAGGCGGCCGCCGCGGAGCACGGTCCCGCGATCCTCGCCGCGTACGACGCGATGCGGTCGCTGCTCACCGCCCAGGAGGAGGGCGGCCCGGTCGCCCTGCACCCCGTCGGCTTCGCAGGACTGCGCGGCGCGTTCACCAAGGCCGCCGCCTACGCGCTGGAGCAGGACGTGATCCCGCGGGCGGTGGACTACGACGAACTCGTCGAGCGGACCTGCACGGCACTCGGCGTGCCGCCGTCCCGGCTCGGCGGCTGACGACCGCGGCACGGACGGCCGGCCCCCCACGACACACACGTAAGAGGACAAGGCATGGACAAGCTCACAGTGGTTCTCGGCGACTACCCGCACGCGCGGCCGCTGCTGGACGGCGACGTCGCGATCGACGGGTACCCGGTGGAGCCGGTGGAGGTCACACCGGTCATCGGCGCCTACCGGAGGATGATCCGGGACCTGGAGTTCGACGTCTGCGAACTGGCACCGGTCTCCTATCTGATGGCACGTCAGGCAGGCGTGGCGCTGACGGCGGTCCCGGTGTTCCTCAACCGGCGCTTCCACCACGGCGACGTGCAGTGCGCCGCCGGCTCCGGCATCCGGGTGCCGCGCGACCTGGAGGGACGCCGGGTCGGCGTGCGCGCCTACTCGGTCAGCACCGGCGTATGGGTGCGCGGCGTGCTGCGCGACGAGTACGGCGTCGACATCGACAAGATCACCTGGGTGGTCGACGACGACGACCACGTCGAGGGCCGTATCCCCGCCAACGTCGAACGGGTCACCGACGGGCGCTCGTTGGGCGAGCTGCTGCGCGCCGGGGAGATCGACGCCGCACTGACCGGCAACGCCGGGACCGGACGGGCCGGCGCACCCCGGGCCGGCTGGACGGCGTCGGCCGAACCGCAGGCCGGTGGCGACGACGGCCCGTACCCGCTCTTCCCCGAGGCCGGCACGCTCGCCGTGGACCACTACCTGCGCACCGGCGTCTACCCGCTGCACTCGCTGATCGCGCTCCGCTCCGAGCTCGTGGAACGCGACCCCGCTCTGGCGACCGCGCTGTACGCGGCGTTCGCGGAGAGCAAGCGCCGCCACCTCTCCGCCCAGCCCGCATGGTCCGCGGTGCCCCGACTGGCCCGCCAGGGGCAGCAGATCGGCGGCGACCCCGTCCCCTACGGCATCGCGGCCAACGAGCCCAGCCTCACGGCGATGGTGCGCTTCGCCAAGGACCAGGGGCTGCTCGACCCGGAGTTCCCCGCCGACCTGCCCTCGCTGTTCGCCCCCGGCGACTACCCGGACGCCTGAGCCGACCCGGACAGCACCCACCGAAGACAAGGGAGCACCCCGACGTGGACATCGTCGACGCACACTGCCACATCATCTCCGAGGACCCGACCCGCTACCCCAAGGCCCCGATCGGGGGGAAGCAGTCGGAGTGGGCCGCGACCCGGCCCGTCACCGCCGACGGCATGGTCAGCCGTATGGACGACGCCGGCATAGCCCAGGCCGTCCTGGTTCAGGCCACCACCCACTACGGCTACGACAACGCGTACGTGCTCGACAGCAGCCGGCACCGGCCGGAGCGGTTCGTCGCCGTCGGCACCGTCGACCCGCTGCGCCCGGACGCCGCCGCCTCGCTCAAGGCCGCGGTCGGCGAGGGCGGCCTGGCCGGGGTACGGCTGTTCACCAGCGGCAGCACCGTACCCACCCAGGGCGAATGGTTCGTCGCGCCGGAGACGTTCCCCTTCTGGGAGCAGGCCGGGGAACTGGACCTGCCGGTCTGCCTCCAGATGCGCCTCGGCCCGGCCACCCGGCAACTGGTGGAGCTGCTGGAGCGGTTCCCGGGCGTCAAGGTGCTCCTGGACCACATCGGCTACCCCGACATCGCCGCCTCGCCCGCCCGCGCCGGTGCCGAGGTCGCGGAGCTCGGCGCGCACCCGGGCCTGCACCTCAAGCTCACCCACCGCAACCTGGAGCGGCTGCGGGACGCCGGGAACCAGGCGGGTGACTTCCTCGGGCCGGTCGTCGAGGCGTTCGGCGCGGGGCGGATCGCCTGGGGGTCGAACCTGCCGGCGGCCGAGCAGTCCCTGCCCGAACTCCGCGCCCTCGCCGAGGACGTCCTCGCCGGGCTGCCGGAACAGGACCGTCAGGAGATCTTCGCGGGTACGGCCCGGCGACTGTATCCCGGGCTCGTCCGCGCCTGACCCTCCGACCGCGGCCGTCCTGCCGTCGTCGAGGCCCGGCCACGCGCCGGATCCCTCCCGTCGGCAGCCGTCCTCTCCGACCAGACCTACAGGGTGATCACGGTGGATTCCAACGGTTTCGACGACCACGCGGGCCGGACGCTGCTGACCCGGCAGAGCCAGGCCTACGACGGGCTGCGCTCGCTGCTGCTCTCGGGCAGCGTCGAACCGGGCACCCGGCTCACCGAGGCCGATCTGACCCGGATGTTCGGCGTCTCGCGCAGCACCATGCGGGCGGTCCTGGTCCGGCTGACCCAGGAGGGCTACGTCACCAGTGAGGTCAACCGGGGGGTGCGCACCCGCAGCTTCTCGGTCGAGGAGGCCGCGGACATCCTGGAGGCGCGCGAGACGCTGGAGTCCGCTCTGGCGGGCAAGGCCGCCGAGCGGGCCACCGAGGACGAGATCCGCGAGCTGCGCGACACGCTGGAGCTGATGGAGGACTGCACGTCCCGGGGGGACGCGACGGGTTACTCCCGGGGCAACCGGCGCTTCCACCAGCAGGTGAAGGAGGCCGCGCACCAGCAGACCCTGGCACGGGCCTACGACACCCTGCTGTACCCCCTGGTGATGCGCCAGTACCGCAACCTGTCCGCCCCGCACCCGCGCACCGGATCGCTGGAGGAGCACCAGGCCATCCTCCTGGCCATCGTCACCCGCAACCCCCCGGCCGCCGTCGCCGCCATGCTCCACCACGTCGCCTCCGCCCGCCGGGCGCTGCTGCTGCGGGCGCACCAGGAGCGCACCGCCTCGGCAGCGGACGGCTGAGGAAGCCCTCCGGCGCTCCGCGCTCCCGCGACGGACTGCCGCGCCTCCGGCCACCCCGGACACCCTCCGGGCCCACCAGCCGGGCCGACCGACGAGTCGTCCCGCACCCACCAGGAAGAGAGACCATGCACCAGCCGGTGAAGACCGAAGCGGGACTGGTCGGTGGCATACCGGGGCGGGACCGGTCGATCACCGTCTTCCGCGGCATCCCCTACGCGGCCCCACCGGTCGGCGACCTCCGCTGGCGGCCGCCCCAGCCCCCGGTGCCCTGGTCCGGGGTGCACGAGGCCGTCAGGTTCGGCCCCATGTGCCCGCAGGTGCCGGGGTCCGGGCCGGACGGCGACGGCCTGCCGATGAGCGAGGACTGCCTGCGCCTCAACGTCTGGACCGGGGCGACCCCCTCGGACGGACCGCCGCGCCCGGTGCTCGTGTGGATCCACGGCGGCGGCTTCCGGGTCGGCACGGGGGCCGACACCCGGTACGACGGTGAGACCCTGGCCCGCAAGGGCGTCGTGGTGGTCACCTTCAACTACCGTCTGGGCGCCTTCGGCTTCCTGGCGACACCCGAGCTCAGCGAGGAGTCCGGACACCGTGCCTCCGGCAACTACGGACTGCTCGACCAGATCGCGGTGCTGAAGTGGGTCCGGCGCAACATCGCGCACTTCGGCGGCGACCCCGGCCGGGTCACGATCGCCGGGCAGTCCGCCGGCGCCGGATCGGTGAACTTCCTGAGCATGTCGCCGCTGGCCAAGGGGCTCTTCCACCGGGCCGTCGCGCAGAGCCACGCCCGCCACTCACGCGACCCCGACCTGCGGTATCTGGGCACCTCCTACCGGACCCTGGCCGACGCCGAGGCCGCCGGCGCCCGCTACGCGGCGGGGCGTGGGGCGCGGACCCTCGACCATCTGAGGTCGCTGCCCTGGCAGCGGCTGGTGGAGGGGGACGCCTCCGCGGTCGACAGCGCCGTCGACACGGGCGGCCCGGCCAGACCGCCGCTGTTCCGTCCGGTCGTCGACGGCTGGGTGCTTCCGAGCGGCTACGAGGAGACGTACGACGGGGGATCGCAGAACGACGTCTGGTACCTGGCCGGGAACAACCTCGACGAGGGCGGGGCGGTGCCCGCCAGTGCCTTTGCGGAGTACCGGTCGCTCGGGAGGAGGTCATGGCGGCCGGGCGCGCCGCCGGTGCACCTGACGTGGAAGGACTACGTCGACGCCTCCCGGCTCAAGTTCGGGGCGATGGCCGACGAGTTCCTCCGGCTCTACCCCGCGACCACGGACGACGAAGCGGCGCACGCCCATTGCGCCGCGGTGCGCGACAACGCCAGGATCTCCACCTGGCTGTGGGCGAAGGACTGGACCGCACACGCGGCCCGACCGGTGTACACGTACTTCTGGACCTACGCCGCCCCGGCGGGACAGGGCGCCCGCCGCGCCTCGCACGGCTCCGAGATCGACTTCGTGTGGGGCAACCTCCAGCCCCGCCACGCCGAGTGGACCCACGAGGACCGCGACATCGCGGAGACGATGAGCGGCTACTGGGCCAACTTCGCGGCCACCGGCGACCCCAACGGACCGGGCCTGCCGCACTGGCCCGCGTGGTCGGCCGACACCCCGGCCGTCATGGAGGTCGGTGCCGGCTTCGGCCCGATCCCCCTGGCGGACCCGCCCCGGTTCGCCTTCTGGAAACGCTTCTTCCGTGCTCAGCACGCTTGGTGACAGGAGACCGCTCATGACGCACGACGACCTGACCGCCCCCGCGGCCCGCAGAGGGACCCGGCCGCGGCCCGGTGGGAGCCACCGGCCGCTCGCCCTCGCCTCGGCCGCGCTGCTCGCCCCGGCGCTGCTCACCGCCTGCGGCGGCGGCTCCGGCACCACCACGACCTCGGACGGACTCGTCCAGGTCACGGTCGGTGGCGGAGGCAGCATCTTCGACACCCCGCTCCAGGTGGCCGAAGCCAACGGCTACTTCCGCAAGCAGGGCCTGGAGGTGAAGTTCGTGACGCTGACCGCGGCCACCGGCCCCTCGGCGCTCCAGTCGGGGTCGGTGCAGTTCTTCGACAGCAGCCCCACCGGGTTCGTGTCCGCCCTCGCCAAGGGGCTCCCGCAGATCGCGGTCTCCGCCGACGGTCTGGGCAACCCGCTCGGACTCGTGGTCAGCAAGAAGTTCGCCGAGGCCCACAAGCTGACCGCGGAGTCTCCTGCCGAGCAGGTGGCCAAGGCGCTGGCGGGCTCCACCGGCGGCGCCAGCTCGGCCAACACCAAGGCCGAGGCCGGCATCTTCCTCGACAAGTACGGCGTCGATCCCGACAAGAAGGTGACGTGGGTGTCGCTGCCGAGTCCGGCCGCGGACAAGGCCGCCATCAACAGCGGCCAGATCGACTGGTTCGTCACCTCGGAGCCGATCCCGTTGCAGATCCAGAACGACGGGGACGGTGTCGTGGTCGCCGACCCGTTCAAGGTTCCGGAGTGGGCCGCCGAACAGGCCGGCTACGGACAGGTCGTGGTCACGCAGAAGAGCTACGCCACCGCCCACCCCGACGTCGTCGAGAAGTTCGTCACGGCGGTCCAGCAGGCGACGGCCTACATGGACACGCACCTCAAGGACAGCAACGACCAGACGGTGCTGAAGGCGGCGCAGAAGTCGCTCAAGGGCGTGCCGGACAGCGTCGTGCAAGCCAGCCTCCAGCAGGTCGACTGGCCCGCGAGCGGCGCGATGGACGCCGCCGGCTGGAAGAAGACCATGGCGTTCCTCGACAGCCTCGGAACGCTTCCCGCGAATGCCAAGGTCACCAGTGACAACTGGACGAACAAGTACCTGCCGTGAGACGGCCGGGCCCGCCACACCCGTGAACTGGAAGGAGCAGACAATGGCGACTGCTACCAGCAGTGCAGAAAGCAAGACCGAGGTGAAGGCGCCCCGGACGGCAAGCGCCGGGAACAACGAGTGGCGGGGCACCGCACTGGTGGTGGTCCTGCGCCTCGCGGTGATCGCCCTGACGCTCGTCCTCTGGCAGGTGATGAGCGGACCCGTCCTGCCGGAGTACGCCGTCAGCAAGCCGACCGACGTGTCGCACGCCCTGTGGACGCTGCTCGGCTCGTCGGCCGGATGGACGGACATCAGGACGACGGCCTTCGAGATCGTGGCCGGTTTCGGCATCGGTGTGGCCATCGGCACCGTGATGGGCCTGGTACTGGGCTCGGTGCCGCTCGCCGGCCGCGTGTTCGAGCCGCTGATCGCGGCCGTCAACGGCATCCCCAAGATCGCTCTCGCGCCGCTCTTCCTGCTGTTCTTCGGCATCGGCCCCATGTCGAAGATCACGATCGCGGCCGCGGGCGTGGCCTTCGTGGTCTTCTACAACGTCTACCTGGGCCTGCGGCTGAGGGAACGCGAACTCGTGGAGATCGTCCAGGTGATGGGCGGACGCCGGCACCATGTGCTCAGCTACGTGACGCTTCCCACGCTGGCCGCACCGTTCTTCGCGGCGCTCAAGACGGGCGGGCCGCTGGCGATCCTCGGTGTCATCGGCGGTGAGTTCATCGCCTCCACCGAGGGCATCGGCCACGAGCTCTTCACCGCGGCCACGAACCTCGACGCTCCGACCGAGTTCGCGGGCCTGATCATCCTGGTGGCGATGACGCTCATCCTCAACGGCATCCTCACCGGCCTGGACACGCTGGCCCTGAGGCGTCTCGGCCTGGGGGAGCGGCGGCCGAGGGGCAAGCGCAGCTGAACCGGGTGACGGTGTCCCGCGGCCGTGCCGGACCCGGGGGTCCAGCGGATTCCCGGTCCCGCGGTCGCCGGACGCGCCGTCGAAACCCGCACCCCGTCCACCTCACCTCCTGGGCCGGACCATCCCGGCCGGCCCCCGCCCGGTTCGAGACGAAGCCTCATGACGCACTCGCGGCCGACCGCCGCCCCTCCCTCCGCGCTCGCGGCAGCCGGCGGAACGACGCGTCCCCACCCGACGCACCGCCTCCCGCACCTCACACCGCCACAGCCGGTGCCAGAACCGCTGACCGGCCCCGCTCCCGCGGTGGGGCGGGTGCGCCGATGACCGCCCGCCGTCGCGGGCCGTTCCTCCCGGGACGGCCCGCGCCCCCGCGCGAAGGCACCGCCCGCCTCAGCGGCTTCGCGTCGCTCCGGATCAGGAACTACCGGCTGTACGCGCTCGGACAGACCACGTCCGTGGTCGGCAACTGGATGCAGAACATCGCCGTCGGCTGGCTGACCCTGCAACTGACGCACAGCGGGACGATGCTCGGCATCGTCACCGGTGCCCGGTACCTGCCCGTCCTGCTGCTCGGCGTCTGGGGCGGACTGGTGGTGGACCGTCATGACACCCGTACGCTGCTCACGGCCACTCAGGTCTGCTGCGCCGTCCAGGCCGCGGTGCTCACCGTCCTGAGCTGGGCCCACCTGATGACCCTGCCGCCGCTCATCCTGCTCATGCTGACGGCCGGCCTCACCAACGTCTTCGACAACCCCGCCCGGCAGAGCCTGATCAGCGAACTCGTCGACCGCGCGCACCTGGCCAACGCGATCGCCATCAACTCCACCTTCATCAACACCGCCAAACTCGTCGGACCGGGCCTCGCCGGCATGGTCATCGCCGCACTCGGGGTGACCCCCTGTTTCGCCCTGGACACCGTCTCGTTCCTGGCCGTCATCGTCAGCCTGCTCATGCTGCGGAGGGCGGACATGTATCCGGCGGAGCGCGAGGTACGCGCCAAAGGCCAGATCCGCGCCGCCTTCGCCTACGTCCGGCACACACCCGAGCTGCTGTATCCCATGGCCATGGTGTACGTGACCGGCATCCTCACCTGGGAGTTCCCCGTCAGCCTGCCGCTGCTGACCACATCGGCCTTCCACGTCGGCCCCACCGGCTACGGTGCCGCGATGGCCGTGATGAGCGCCGGCGCGGTCCTGGGAGGCTTCGCCGCGGTACGCCGCCGCCGGCTCAGCGCCCGCTCCCTGGCGCTGTCGGCGGTCATCTGGGGAGCACTGATCTGCGCCGCGGCCCTGGCACCGACACTGGCGGTGGCGCTGGTCGCGCTGGTGTTCGTCGGCGCGGCCTCCATCACGTTCAACTCCTCGGCCAAGACGCTGATGCAACTGGGGGCCGCACCGCAGATGCGGGGGCGGGTGCTGTCGCTCTGGTCGATCGGCTGGCTGGGCGGCACGGTCGTCGGCGCACCGGCCGTAGGAGCCGTCGGCGCGTCGTGGGGAGCGCGCGGCGCACTCCTCGTCGGCGGCCTCGCCGCCACCGGCATCGGCCTCGTCGTCCTGACGCTGACGGCGTTCGGCCGATCCGCCCACGGCCGTTGAGCCGGGCGCTCAGCCCTCGTCGCCGGGAGCCGGCTGCGACCCCGTGTCGGCGCCGGCCGCCGCGATCGCCTCGATCCGGTCGGCCGTGGCGGCCGCCCAGTCGCGGATCGCCGCCATCTGGCGTACGCCGAGGTCGAGGGCGTACCAGCCGTTGCGCCGTTCCTCGTGCGGCTCGGGCAGCGTTCCGCGGATGTCCTCCAGCTCGCGCACCTGTCCGGCGTACAAAGCGGATTCCCGGCGCAGCAACCGTACGGCGGTGGGGGAATCGAGCAGCGGGAGGAGGAACATGCGCAGGTTCGACTCGCTCCTGATCCGTTGCCGGGGTTCGGTGCCGGTCAGCCAGTCCTCCAGGCCGGCTCGTCCGGCCTCGGTGAGCTCGTAGATCTTGCGCCCACGGGGTCCGTCGTCGGTGACCGTCGCCAGCCGGTCGTCGACCAGCTTGGACAGCTCCGGGTAGATCTGGCTCTGCCGGGCGGACCAGACGTGGCTGAGTGAACCGTCGAACCGCTTGGCGAGGTCGTAGCCGCTGGACGGCCCACCGGCCGCCAGCATTCCGAGCAAGGCAACTCTCAGCGACATGACCGCAGACTACCTCACCCTTGACGTGTCAGAACTGACCTGTCAGCCTCGACGGGTCAAGGTCACGTCGTGTCTCCCGGGGAGCCAGAGTTGTCCGCCGTCACCGATCCGAGCCCGGTCACCGCAGCCACCCGGCGGAGGCCCACGCTGTTGCTGATCGCCGTACTCGGCGGGATGCTCCTGGCCCTGCTCGACCAGACGATCGTCAGCACGGCACTGCCCCGCATCGCCGCCGACCTGCCCGGCACCGCGCCGTACGGCTGGGTGGTCACCGCGTACCTGCTGGGCATCACGGTGACCGGGCCCTTGTACGGCCGGCTGTCCGACCGGTACGGCCGCAAGCGGCTGCTGCTCATCGGGATCGGGATCTTCCTGCTCGGATCCGCACTGTGCGGCTGCGCCCGGACCATGGCACAGCTCATCGCCTGCCGAGGGGTGCAGGGCCTCGGCGCGGGTGCGCTCATGCCGCTGTCCCTCGCACTCGCCACCGAACTGTTCCCTCCCGGCCGACGGGGAAGGGTCCAGGGCGCACTCGGTGGGGTGATGGCGTTGAGCTACGTCGCGGGGCCCTTCGCCGGAGGGATGCTCACCGACCATGCGACCTGGCGCTGGATCTTCCTGGTGAACCTGCCGATCGGCGCCGCCGTCGTCGTCCTGATCGCGGCCCTGCTGCCCGGCCGGCCACCACCCGGGCAGCCCGTCCGCCCCGACTACCTCGGCATCCTCACCTTCACCACCGCCGTCTCGGCACTGCTGATCGGCTTGACGGAGAAGGGCGGCGCCGGTCGAACCCCCTGGACGGACCACCGGGTATGGGTTCCCCTGGCCCTCGCCGCCGTCATGACCGTGGTCTGCCTGCGCGTCGAATCCCGGGCCGCCGAGCCCCTGATCCCGCTGCACCTGTTCCGCAACCGCACCTACACCGTGATCAGCATCGCCTCGGCGGGCAGCGCCTTCGCGCTGTACAGCAGCGTCGTCTACCTGCCGCGCTACTTCCAGACCGCGCGTGACGCCGACGCCACCGCGTCAGGGCTGCGGATCTACCCGTTGTTCCTGGGGATCGTGGCCGGCAGCATGCTGGCCGGAGCGGTCATCGGCCGCACCGGGCGGTACCGGCTCGTCTTCCTCGGCGCGGGACTGCTCCTCGGTGCCGGGGCGTACCTGTTCACCCAGGTCACCACCGACACCGGCACCGGGGCGCTGGCGACCTGGATGCTCCTGCTGGGACTCGGACTGGGCCCGGCACTCTCCGGGCTCACCCTCGCCATCCAGGACGCGGTCCCGCCCGCCCATCTGGGCACCGCAACCGGCAACCTCGGATTCTTCCGGCAGGTCGGCGGCGCCCTCACCCTCGCCCTCGCCGACACCGTCTACGCCGGTGTCGCTCACCACGACCTCGCCCGGCACGGCGTTCGAGCGACGTCGGCGCTGGCCACCGCCGCCGTCGTACCCCGTCTCGCGGCGGTGGGCGCGGCAGCCCTCGTGCTGACCGCGGTCTTCATCCCGGCGCACAGGCCGCCGGCCCGTGGGCGAACGCCGGCTCCGTCCGGGTGAGCGGTCCGCGCCCGACCGCTCGTGCGCCCCGGCGGCGAACCGTCAGTCCAGCCGTGCCGCGGTGACCGCGGGTCCTGTTCCGGTCCTCCTTCCGGTGCCCTCGCCGCGACGGTGGACGGTGATCATCCGGAGGACGGCGAGCAGGGCGGTGATGGTGAGGACGACGAGCAGGTGGGACGTGTGCGTCCCGGCGCTGTCCGCGGCGCGGGCGACGGGGTTGGGCAGTCCGAGGCGGTCGAGCAGCCAGCCGAGGGCCAGGCCGGCGGTCAGCAGCGCGCAGGCGCCGCGGAGGGCGGCGTGGCTCCGCGACCGGGTGAGGCGGAGCAGGCTCGGAAGGGCGAGGAGGACGAGGAGGAGTTGCATGCATTCGATGCCGAGATTGAACCCCGTGAGGCTGAGGACCAATTGCGTGGTGGAAAGGTTCATCTCGGCGAGGGTGAGCGAGAAGGCCAGGCCGTGCCCGAGGCCGAAGACGCCGGCGATGACGGCCTCGTGCCCCGGGAAGAGCGGACGGACGGCGTGGACGGCGCCGACGAGAATGCTGAAGGCGATGAACGCCTCCACCGGCTGGGCCGGGATGTCGAGGCGGCAGACAGCGCTCACGGCCAGCGCGAGGGAATGCCCGCAGGTGAAGGCGAGGGTGGTGCGGGCGATACGGATGACGGCGGTCCGGGTGTCCACGAGCCCGCGCCAGCGGTTCCGGGCCGCCAGCAGGGGTGCGGGGAGCAGGAGGATGAGCAGGAACAGCAGGTGATCGGTGCCTTCGAGAATGTGCTGGGCGCCGAGCCGGAACATGGCGTAGGTTCCGCTCCAGGCACTGCCGCCGTCCAGGTCGACGGTGAGGGGGGCGACGGTCATGGACCGGGTGTCGGTGCGTATGGTGCCGACCTGGGCCGCCGTGTCCTCACCCTCCTCGGTCACTCGGCCGCCGGCCCAGTCCTGACGGACGGAGACCAGGACCGTGTGGGTGACGACCTGGTGGACGACGGCGTCGTAGTCCAGGACGAACCGCCGCGGGTCCGCGCCGGAGGGCGGGGTGAGCGTGGCCCCGACCGTCAGCTCGCGGTAGGGACCGGTGGAGGTCTGCTCCGTCCGGCCCAGTGCCATCGCCCCGAAGGTGACGGACCACGGCCTGCCCCGGCTGGTGGTGGGGTGGAGATGGGAGGCCAGATAGCGGCGGATCGCGGCGGTCCGCGCCGACAGCTGCTTCGCCGTCGTGGTGTCGTCCAGGGCGATACCGCTCGCCCGGGAGAAGTCGCCGACCGGGAGGTTCAGTTCGGCGGTGACCGACGCCTCGTGCACGTCGAGCAGGAGCACCGAGTGGGGCATGGGATGCGCGGCGGCCGGCGGCGCCGCGAAGAGCAGCGCCGCCAGTACCGTCACCGCGATCCCGACCGCCCGTCGCAGCGCTGAGGACAGCGAGATCGGCGGACGGTCCATCAGAAACTGAACTCCCCGCCGTAGTCACGGGTGTGGTCGCGGTACACGGTGTGGTAATGCACCTGGTTGCGGTAGATCACACCGTTCTGGCAGACGAACTCGATCCACACGCCCGGCCCGTCGATGCGCACGTAGTCGCCCTGGCTGCTCAGACCGGCGTTGCCGGAGTACGCGATGTAGGTCTGGTCGAGTTCCGACGCGTAGGTGGCCAGCAGCTCGGACGAGGTCGAGTCGTCGACGACCTTGACCCACGGGGTGATGGCCGCGAGGACCAGCTGCTTCTGGGCGCTGGAGAGCCCGCTGACCGGGAGGCCCACCTTGGTCGTCGGGAACTGTCCGTCCTTGCCCGGGCCGAGCAGCACGTCACCGAAGGACTGCGAGAGTTTGGCCTGGGTGAGCTGGCTGCTGCTCAGGCTGTTCAGCATGGTGAGCATGCCGTTGCGCTGTCCGCTCAGCGGTGCGTACGTGGTGCCGTTCGAGGTCCAGCTGCTCGGCTCCACCCCGACGAAGTACGGGCTGGCACCGGTGACCTCGCCGCCCTCGTAGGTGAGGTTCACCGCGAGGTGATGTCCGCCGAAGTGCAGCTGCCAGGTGCCGGTCTCGCTCGGCGTGCCGAGGAAGGCCAGGTAGTAGTTGCCGCTGCCGTAGCCGCCGGCGCTCTGGCCGAGGACGTCGTCGGCCGCCAGGACCTGCGAGATCTGGTCGTACCCGGTACCACTGGCGGTGCCCGCGGCCGCCTGGAGCACCGCCTTGGCGGCGGTCAGCTGCGCGGTGCTGAGCGAGCCGAGCTGGATGCCGACCCGGCAGGAGGAACCGCAGGGGAGGTTCGACCAGGCGGTGGCGTTCGCCTCCGTGAAGTCCAGGAGGACCTGCCCCTGCTGACTGGTGGACAGGGTGTCCAGGAACGCGTCGGCCGCGTCGACCACGTCCGAGACGGCCGCGGACGACACGGCCGTGGCCGCCGACGCGCTGGAGGAGGAGCCGCTCTGGCCGGTCGCCGCGTTCGCGTGGACGTAGCCCCCTCCGAGGAGGAGGGCCGCTCCCGCGGCCAAGGCGACGCCCGCCCGTGTCCAATTGCTCGGTAATATGCGGTTGTTGCTGTCTTCTGGCATCTACCCGGTCCCTTCGGGAGGAGGGCTCGCAGAACCCCCGGACACCGCATCCGCAGCGTGATTGTCATGCTCCGGACAATCAGGGCGGCGTGGGAGTCCTGCTGCCGTTGCGTGGACGGGCTGAAGTCGACCGGTTGGTGCTGTGGATGACATTGATGCGCGATCTGATTCTCCTGTGAATCCCTGATTCACCTGTGAGTCCCAGGGCGTCGACGCGGCAAGGGGCGCACGGGACCCGGGCGGCGGGGCGGACGGCGCCGAGCGCGTCGTGCGGCCGGGTCGTGGCCGTCATCCTGGAGCGCGCAGGGCACTGACGCCGGCACCCTGCCCGAGCAGCCCGGCGGAACCTGCTGCACCGGTCCCGGCACCGGCTCGCAGCCGGGCTGTTCGCCGGCGGTGGGGCCCGTCCCCTGACGCCCGGCAGCGGCCTACAGGGACTGGCGGAACACCCAGTCCCGTATCCCGGGGATGCCGTAGGCGTAACGCCACGTTCCCATGTGTTCGGAACCGGCGTTGCCACCGCTCCCGGCGACGGTGCCCTTCAGGAACGTGGTGTACTGCACCGGCGCCTTCTGGGCCTCGATCGCCCGGACGGCCGCGGCGAACTCGGCCGGGGTGGACCGGGCGTCCCAGCCGGCCGCCGTGGCCACCTCGGTGCCTTCCGCCTCGATGACCTGCATGATGGCGTTCTCGCCGGGGAACGCCTTGGTGTCCCCCTCGGAGACGTGGACCCACATCTTCTTCGTGGCGAGCGGAACGGCCTGCTCGGCCGGCCACTGGCCGGCGACGACGTACAGGGCCGCGAACACGTCGGTGTGGCGGATGCCGAAGCCCAGCGACATCATGGCCCCCATCGACTGACCGGTGGTGTAGCGGCGCTTCGGGTCGATGCTGTACGTCGAGGTCAGGTGTTCGACCAAGTGGACGGTGGCGTCGAACAGGGCGGTGGGCCGGTAGTCGTCCTCGACGACCACCGAGGGGTACTGCGGCGCCAGCACGAAGCACTCCCGCTTCGCCTGGTCCTCCTCGCTCGCCCAGCACACGGCGCCCAGACCCTGGACGAGCGGGCCGAGCACGGGCGCCCCGACGACGCTCGCATCATGCATGAACAGCACCAGCGGGTACCGCTTGCGCGGGTCGTAGTCGCGCGGGACGAAGAGGTTGTAGTCGAGGCTCTCGCCGGTCTCCGGGTCCTCGAAGGTGAGCTGGCGGAAGTCGTCCACGATCGGGTTGACGACCCGGTCGGTGCTCAGGACGGTGCCGTCGGCCTCGTAGCGGTGCCCGTCGGTGGTGGAGACGGTTCCGGTCTGGGTCAGGGTCGCCGACGGGGTGCGGATGGTCGGGCCGCTCTGCGCGGGGGCGCTCGCGGAAGCCGAGTCCGAAGCCGAGGCCGAAGCCGAAGCCGAAGCCGAGGCCGAAGCCGAAGCCGAAGCCGAAGCCGAGGCCGAAGCCGAAGCCGAAGCCGAGTCCGAGGCCGAGGCTGAGACAGAAGCCGAGGCGGAAGCGGTGGCGCCGGGCGAGGCGGAGGGCGCCCCGCCGCCCCCTCCGGTCGCCCACAGCGCCGCGTCGGCGTCGTCGGGGGACAGTTCGACGATGACGAAGCGGCCGTCCCGGCCGTGGTCGGCACGCTCCGCGGCACGGTTGGCGTACACGCCGGTGACCGTCCGGCCGTCGACCGCGAACGTGGACGTCGTCAGGTGACGGTCGGCGATGTCGCGGTCGTACTCGACCGCCACCGCCACGAACTTCTGGCCGTCCCCGTAGACCTGTGTGATCGCGGTGACACCGCGGACACGTCCGGGCCGCGGGTCGGCCCCGCCGTTCTCCTCGGCGGCCGCCGAGGCCTGGAAGGCGGCTCCGCCGGCGACCGCGAGTCCCGTCGCCACGGATCCCGCTATGAATGCACGCCTGCTCCTCAAGACCTGACTCCTCGTATGTCGGTGTTTCGTGATCGGCGGCGGAAGCAGTGAAAAGGCTGTGAAAATCAGCGCCGCCGAGTTTCCTGTGTATTTTGTTTTTCCTTTACCTCTTCGCCCGGAAGGAGGTCCGGCCCGCTTTAGGTCGCTCCCCATTCCCGCCGCGGTCAGAAGGGTCTGCGTGGGATCGTCGCGCGTCAACATGCGGCGGATGAAATCTCAGATTGCAGCCCGCGAATTGCTGCTGGATGGAAACGCTGTGATGCTTCCTCGGTGTTACGGCGCCCTGTCGGCCGTAAAGGAATAAATGGCCGGTGGAACGAAACTCCGCGCGAGCCGATCCGCTTTTCGATGGAGGATTTGAAATGTCCGAGCGACACGGGAACGAGTCCGGCGAGTCCGCGGAATCCGGCTCCTCGGGGGAGGTGAGCCGGCGGGTGTTCGTCGCGGCGACGGCCCTCGCCGCGGCGGCCGGCACGGTGGTGGGCGGGGCGTCCGCGGCCGGGGCCGCCCCCCGGTCGACGACCGGCCTGCGGGTGGGCGCGGGCAAGGCCGCCTTCACCCCGACCGCCTCGATCCTGCCGCTGGACCACTTCACCTCCGTCCACGACGACCTGTACGTCCGTGTGCTGCTGGTGGAGTCCGGCTCGCGCAGTTTCGCTCTGGCCGTGCTGGACCTGACGTCGATCAGCGCCGAGGCCGTCGCGCTCCTGCGCACGGCCGTCACCGCGGCCACCGGCATCCCGGCGGCGGACATCATGGTCACGGTGACCCACTGCTTCTCCGCCCCGCACGTCGCGGCCGCCAGTTCCTCGGCCGGCGCCGCCGCCTATGTGCGGAGCATCGCCGACGCGGCCGGGGCCGCGGTGGCCGACGCCGTCGAGAACCTCCAGGACGCGCAGGTCGGCTACGGCACCGGTGCCGCCGACGTCAACGTCAACCGCAACGTCGCCACCAAGGACGGCTACTGGCTGGGCGTGAACGAACAGGGCGTCTCCGACGACGGTGTGTACGTGGTCCGCTTCAACGACCTCGACGGTGACCCGATCGCCGTCCTGACCA
The DNA here is from genome assembly GCF_042888135.1 of Streptomyces sp. NPDC003247. NCBI lineage: Bacteria > Bacillati > Actinomycetota > Actinomycetes > Kitasatosporales > Streptomycetaceae > Streptomyces > Streptomyces sp. NPDC003247. The sequence continues at coordinate 597,668 of NZ_JBIAPF010000004.1, read as the reverse complement.
ACTACAACGTCCAGTCCTGTGTCATGCAGGACTCCACCATGGCCGACGGCAGCCTGCCGATCACCGCCGACCTCGCCGGCGCCGCCGTCGCCCACGTGGAGGACCAGTACCCCGGCGCCATCGGGTTCTGGCTTGTGGGCGCCTGTGGCGACCAGTTCCCGGCGTACCGTTCGAAGCGCTACACGATCGACAAGGACAAGGGGTGGACCTACGGCGTCGACCTGCGGGACGCCGGTTTCGCCCTGCTGACCGCGCAGGGCGAACGCCTCGGCAACGAGATCGTGCGGGTGGCGCAGGCCATCACCCGTTACGAGAGCGGCAAGAACGTCTCCGTGCGGCTGCTCACCGACACCGTCACCACCACCCAGATGACGACCGATCACCCCACCGGACCGGTCACGACCGCCACCTACACGCCCACCACCGACGTCGACGTCCCGATCTGGGTCTTCCAGGTAGGCAAGGGAGTCTTCGCCGGGGTGCAGCCGGAGTTGTCGACCAGCACCGCGAACGCCATCCGCGAGGCGTCGTCCTTCCCCAGCACGTTCGTCATGTCGATGTTCGAGGGCGGAGCCAAGAACATGCCCGACCGCTGGAACTTCGACCATCACACCTACGAGGCCCGCGACGGCTTCTACGTCGAGGGCACCGCCGAGAAGGTCGCCGCCCGCATCGAACGCCTGATCAAGTCCCTGGGCTGACCCGCGCTCGCCTCGACGCGGGGGCCGCTGCCGACGGGCGTGCCGCCTGGTCGGCGGTGGCGCCCGCGTCGAGGAGGCGGTCCGGTCAGCGGGCCGCTGCCGCCCCGCCGGACCCCGCGGCCGCCCGGTGGTCCGGGGCGGGTTCCAGCCGCACCACGACCGCCTTGGAGGTCGGGGTGTTGCTGATGTCGGCGACGCTGTCGAGGGGGACCAGGACGTTCGTCTCCGGGTAGTAGGCGGCGGCGGAACCCTCCGGCGTCGGGTAGGCGATCACCCGGAAGGCGGGGGCCCGGCGTTCCCCGCCGTCCTCCCAGACGCTCACCAGGTCGACCAGGTCCCGGTCGGCCAGCCCCAGCCGGGCGATGTCGGCGGCGTTGACCAGGACCACGCGCCGGCCGCCGGTGATGCCGCGGTAGCGGTCGTCCATGGCGTAGGGGACGGTGTTCCACTGGTCGTGGGAGCGCAGTGTCTGCAGGATGAGGTGCCCCTCGGGCGCCCGCAGCGCGGTGAAGTCGTTGCGGGTGAAGACGGCCTTGCCGCTGGGCGTGCGGAACTCCCTGCGGTTGACCGGGTTGGGCAGGCGGAAACCGCCGGGGCGGCGGACGCGTGTGTTGTAGTCCTCGAAGCCGGGCACGACGCGGGCGATCCGGTCGCGGACGGTGTCGTAGTCGGCCTCGAACTCCTCCCACGGGATGCCGGGCTCGTCCCCGAGGGTCAGCCGGGCGAGGCGGCTGATGATGGACACCTCGCTCAGCAGGTGCGGTGAGGCCGGGGCGAGCCGCCCACGGGTGGCGTGCACCTCGCTCATCGAGTCCTCGACCGTCATGAACTGCTCCCCGCCCGCCTGGACGTCGCGGTCGCTGCGGCCCAGGGTCGGGAGGATGAGCGCCGTCCGGCCGCACACGGCGTGGGAGCGGTTGAGCTTGGTGGAGATGTGCGCGGTCAGCCGGCAGCCGCGCATCGCCCGTTCGGTGACCTCGCTGTCGGGGGTGGCGCGGACGAAGTTGCCCGCGACGCCGAGGAAGACCTTGGCGCGGCCGTCGCGCATGGCGCGGATCGCGTCCACCGCGTCCAGGCCGTGGGCCGCCGGGGGAGTGAAGGAGAACTCCTCGCCGAGGGCGTCGAGGAAGGACCGGGGCATGCGTTCCCAGATGCCCATGGTGCGGTCGCCCTGGACGTTGCTGTGTCCGCGGACCGGGCAGACACCGGCGCCGGGCCGGCCGATGTTGCCGCGCAGCAGCAGGAAGTCGACGACCTCGCGGATCGTGGGCACGCCGTGCTTGTGCTGGGTGAGGCCCATCGCCCAGCACACGATGACGCTGTCGGCGGCGAGGACGCGCCGGTGCACCTGCTCGATCTCCTCGCGGGTCAGCCCGGTGGCCTCGATCACCTCGGCCCAGCCGATGGTGCGGGCGTGGGCGGCGAAGTCCTCGAAGCCGGTGGTGTGGGCGTCGATGAACTCCCGGTCCAGCACGGTCCCCGGGGCGGCGTCCTCCGCCTCCAGCAGCAGCCGGTTCAGGGCCTGGAACAGGGCGAGGTCGCCGCCCGGCCGGATCTGAAGGAACTGGTCGGCGACGGCCGTCCCCCGGCCCACGATGCCGCGGGGCTTCTGCGGATGCTTGAACCGCAGCAGCCCGGCCTCCGGCAGCGGGTTGACGGCGACGACCTGTCCGCCCCGCCGCTTGGTCTCCTCCAGCGCGGACAGCATGCGCGGGTGGTTGGTGCCGGGGTTCTGCCCGACCACGAACACCAGGTCGGCGTCGTAGAGGTCGTCCAGGCCGACGCTTCCCTTGCCGATGCCCAGGGTCTCGTTCAGGGCCGACCCGCTCGACTCGTGGCAGAGGTTGGAGCAGTCCGGCAGGTTGTTGGTGCCGAAGGCGCGGGCGAGGAGCTGGAGCAGGAAGGCCGGTTCGTTGGCGAGCCGTCCGGAGGTGTAGAAGAGGGCCTCGTCGGGATGGTCCAGGGCGCGCAGTTCGTCCGCCAGCAGGCCGAGCGCCTCGTCCCAGCCGATCGGCTCGTAGTGGTCGCTGCCGGGCCGCTTGACCATGGGCTCGGTCAGCCGGCCCTGCTGGTTCAGCCAGTAGTCCGACCTGTGGGCCAGTTCGGAGACCGGGTGCTCGCGGAAGAAGCCGGCGGTCACCCGGCGCGAGGTGGCCTCGTCGCTGATGTGCTTGGCGCCGTTCTCGCAGTACTCGTTGCGGTGGCGCTTGCCCGGAGCCGGCTCCGGCCAGGCACAGCCGGGGCAGTCGAAGCCCTTCGCCTGGTTGATGGAGAGCAGGGTCAGCGCCGTACGCCGTACCGAGGTCTGCCCCAGGGCGTACCCCAGGGCGTGCCCCACGGCGGGGACACCCGTGGCCCAGGTCTTCGGAGCCGACACCGACAGATCGTCCTCGTTCGGCTCTTCGATCGCCTTCATCGTCCCCTCGCCACCTCTTCGCCCCGTGACCGGGCCCTTCGGGACGGCACGGGTCACGAAGGGACGCTGTACGTCCGTCCCCTGACGCACCACCCTCCGGCCTTCCCGGCCCGCGGTCAAAGACCCGTCGCCGATCATCTGATAAGCGCGGCTTATCCACCGGAGGGCGGCCGTCCCAGGAGAGGCGGGGCGGGCCGGTGGGCGGGCCGGGCCCGGCGAGCGGGGGCGCACCGTGGAGCGGACACAATGGGGCGTGCTGCTTCGCCAACTGGAATACCTCGTCGCCCTCTCCCGCACACGCCACTTCGCCAGGGCCGCCGAGGAGTGCTACGTCTCGCAGCCGGCGCTGTCGGGCGCGATCCGCAAGCTGGAGGAGGAACTGCGGGTGCCGCTGGTGCGCCGCAGCCGCAAGTACGAGGGGCTCACCCCGGAGGGCGAGCGGATCGTGCTGTGGGCCCGGCGCATCCTCGCCGACCGGGAGGCGATGGAGGAGGAGGTCCGCGCCCTGCGCAGCGGCATGACCGGCCAACTGCGCCTCGGCTCGGTGCCCACGGCGTCGACCGCCCTCTCCCTGCTGACCCAGGCGTTCTGCGCCGGGAATCCGCTGGCCCGGGTGGAGGTCCACGCCGATCTCCAGACCGTCGACATCGCGGCGCGTCTGAAGGCCTACGAGCTGGACGCGGCCGTCACGTACCGGCCCGACGGGAGCGGTGCGGACGCGTTCACGTTCCGTCCCCTGTACGACGAGCGCTTCGTGCTGCTCACCCGGGCCGGAGCCGGTCCGGAACGGCGGGCGCACGCGACCTGGGAGGAGGCGGGCCGGCAGTCGTTGTGCCTGCTGCATCCCCGGATGTTCGGCCGCCGCATCCTGGACGCCGTCTTCGCCGAGGCGGGGGCCGTCATCCGGCCCCGGGTCGAGACCGACTCCGTCGCCTCACTGTTCGCGCACGTCAGGACGGGGCACTTCGCCAGCGTGGTGCCGCACGCCTGGCTGCATGTGTTCGGCGTTCCGGCGGGCATGCGTGCGCTGCCCCTGGTGGAACCGGTGCGCACCGAGCAGATGGGCCTGCTGGTCCTGCGGCGTGAACCCGCCTCGGTCGCGGCACGGGCCCTCATGGCGGCCGCCGACGGCATCGACATGGCAGCCGCTCTCGAACGGATTCCCGGGACCACGCCGGCGGGAGACGTCGAGGGGCCGGCACCGCACTGAACGTCGGTGCGCGCGGGCGGACGGCGACTACGGCGGCCACCGACCGCGCGCGGCGGCCAGGTGTGGCCGGTCGGGCATGGCGGCCAGGTGTGCCGCGGCCGGGCACGGCGGCCACGTGTGCCGCGCGGCCGGCCACGGGACGGGGGGCCCGTGCGCGAGCCGCGGCCTCGGCGCGCGGCGGTCAGACCGACCGCCGGACGACCACGCGCGCGGGCGGCGGGCGCAGGCCGCCGGTGTCCAGGCCCAGGGCGAGGCGGGCGCTGAGCCGTCCGTGGGCTTCCGCGTCGACGTTGACGGTGGTCAGCGAGGGGGTGACGTACGCACCGTAGCCGTTGTCGTCGAAGCCGATGACGGCCACCTCGTCCGGCACCCGGCGGTCCAGGTCGCGCAGGGCCATGAGCACGCGCAGGGCGACGTCGTCGTTGAAGCCGGCGATCGCCGTCACCTCGGGTGCGCCGGTGAGGAACGCCGCGACGGCTTCGGCGCAGGCGGCCCGGTCCAGGGGAGCGACGAACGAGCCCGGGGTGGCGACCCCCAGATTCCTCGCGGCCTGCCCGGTGAACTTCGAGCGGGCCGCGGCGAGCGGCGATGCGGTGTCGGGCAGGGCCACGGCGATGTGGGTGTGGCCGTGCTCCACCAGGTGCCGCAGTTGCAGCGCGGAGTGGGCGGCGAGGCCGTCGCGCCAGCCGCCGCCGAGGTCGTCGAGTTCGCGGCCGGTGAGGTAGGTCTCGCCGAAGCGGATGACGGCGCGGGGAGCGATGGCGTCGAGGACCTGCCGGGTGGACTGCGGCGTGTGGTGTCCGTGCCGGACGAGCAGGACGTGCTCATGGGCGGCCAGTTCCGCGTCGAGCCCCTGGACGTAGCTGCGGGAGTACGCGCCCTCCAGGCCCGCGTCGATGTTCAGGACGACGACGCGGGAGGTGCCCTCGCGCAGCGCCCGGGCGACCCCGTGCGGTACGTAGCCGAGGTCGCGGGCGGCCTGCTTGACCCGGTCCCGGGTGGCGGCGGAGATCGTCTGGCGGGGGTCGTCGTTGAGGACGAAGCTGACGGTGGCGCGGGAGACCCCGCTGGCCGCCGCCACGTCGTTCAGCGTGACTCTTCCGGAAGTGCCCATCACCCCTGCTTCGACGCGGTCCGTGCACCGTACGCCCCCTGGGACGGCGCACCGCCATTCTAGGGATCCGGGCGGAGGCGGAACTTGCGGCCCCGGAGAGCGTCGCCCATGTCGGATTCGGGCCGTGCGGGCCTTTCGGCTCGCCTCGTCCGCCGAGCGCACCGCATGGTTCCCAGGTCGTTCGAACGGCGGCGGTCCGAGTACGGACACGAAGGAGCCCGGAGTGAGTGCAGCAGCGGAGGAGACCGCGACGAGCCACGCGGCTCCGTGCGGGCCACGACGAGCCACGCGGCTCCGTGCGCGCCTGCGCCGCGGCAGGTGCGCACCGAGAATGTCAGGTGCGCATCCGAGAATGACAAGGGAGTGCCCCGGAAGGACAAGGGCGTACCCGAGAAGACAGGTGCGGATCCGAGAAGGGGCGATGAAGGCAGCACCCGTGTACCAGCCCGACGCACTCGATCTGTGCCTGCTCCAGGCGCTGCAACTGGACGGCCGGGCGCCCTTCAGCCGGATCGCCGAGGTCCTCGGCGTCTCCGACCAGACCGTCGCCCGCCGCTACCGGCGGCTGCGGAGCGAGGTACGGCTCAGGGTGCTCGGCATGGCCGACCACAGCAGGCTGGGGCGCACCGACTGGATCGTGCGTCTGCGCTGTACCCCCGACGCCGCCACGCCCCTGGCCGACGCCCTCGCACGCCGGCCCGACACCTCCTACATCGGGTTGATGTCCGGCGGCACCGAGGTGATGTGCGCGATGAAGCCGCGCAGCCGAGAGGACCGGGACGAGCTGCTCCTGGAGCGGCTCCCGCGCACCCGCAGGGTCACGTCGGTCGACGCCTACTGCGTCCTGCACCACTTCTACGGCGGTCCGCTCGGCTGGCTGAACAAGATCGACGCGTTGGAACCCGCGCAGGAGGCCGCGCTGCGCCCGGCCCCGCCCGAGACGGTGGCGCAGCCGGTCGTCCTGGACACCCTCGACGAGGCCCTGCTGGAACTGTTGCGTCACGACGGGCGGACGACGGCCCTCGACCTCGCGACGGCGACCGGCCGGACGGAGTCGGTGATCAAGCGGCGCCTGCACCGGCTGCGCGGGACGGGCGTGCTCTATTTCGACGTCGAGCACGACCACGAGCCGTTCGGCCACGGCACCGAGGCGGTGCTGTGGCTGAGGGTCGAACCGACGCGGCTGCGTTCCGTCGGGCAGGCCCTCGCCGGCCACCGCCAGGTGCGTTTCGCCGCGATGGTCAGCGGCCGGGCCAACGTGGTGGTCTCGGTGCTGTGCCGTACGACGGAGGAGCTGTTCGCCTACCTGGCCGACCAGGTCGGCTCCCTGGCGGGCGTCCGGGCCGCCGAAGCCGTTCCCACCCTCCGCGAGGTCAAGGCCCTCACCTACGATCCCCGCCGCTGACCCGGACCGGCCACGGCCTCGGCCGTGAGGAAGACGTGACGCGCATGTCGCCAGGGGGAGACACTCTCTGCTAGCTTGCGCTAGATCGTTCTAGTGGACGCTTCGCCGATCTTCTCGACGCTGAGCCGCGAACGGCCCGACCCGCATACTAAATCGATTTAGCCCCTCGGACGAAGGAGCCGCATGACCACCCCCAGCCTCCAGGACGGCATCGACAAGGCCGGCTCGCCCATCGACCTGCTGTGGCAGCCGGGCGCGGAACCGTGGACGCCCGAGGTCGTCGACCGGGAGTACGCCGGCTGGCGGAAGGAACAGGCGTCGTGGCACGAGGGCGTCGCGCTGCTGAACCTGTCGCACCACATGTTCGACCTGTGGATCGAGGGCCCGGACGCCACCCGGGTCCTGGCCGACCACGGCGCCAACAACTTCGAGAAGTTCGCGGTCGGGCAGGCCAAGCAGTACGTGCCGGTGACCCGCCACGGCCACATCGTCACCGACGGCATCCTCTCCCGGGAGGCCGAGAACGCCTATCTGCTCAGCGGCGTTCCGGCGTCCCAGCACTGGGTGCGGTACCACGCGGAGAAGGGCGGTTACGACGTCGCCTTCGCCACCGACCCGTCCTCCGCCTTCCGCCCCGGCGGCGGGGACCCGAAGCTCTTCCGCTACCAGATCCAGGGCCCGCTGGCGCTCGCACTGATCGAGGAGGTCTTCGGCGGCCCGGTACCGGAGACCAAGTTCTTCCACTCCACGCCGGTCACGCTCGACGGCCGCGCCTTCAAGGCACTGCGCCACGGCATGGCCGGTCAGGCCGGTTACGAGTTCATCGGCCCCTGGGAGCACGCCTCCTTCGTGCACGAGGCGTTCCTGACGGCGGGGGAGCCGTTCGGCCTGGTCCAGGTCGGCGCCCTGGCGTACGCGACGCCGAGCGTGGAGAGCGGCTGGATCCCCTCGCCGGTCCCCGGCATCTACACCGACCCCGAGCTGACGGAGTACCGCAGGTGGCTCCCGCTGTTCGGCATCGAGGGCAAGCGCCCGCTGAACGGCAGCTTCTTCTCGCCGGACATCGAGGACTACTACGTCTCCCCGTACGAGCTGGGCTACGGGAAGATGATCCACTTCGGTCACGACTTCCACGGCCGGGACGCCCTGCTCGAGGCCAGGAAGGACGACAGCCTGCGCAAGAAGGTGACCCTGGTCCTCGACCCCGACGACGTGCGCCGGGTGCTCGGCGGGGGAGCGGACCCCGGCTACGTGCTCAGCTACGCCCGCCACCGCGTGGAGACGTCCGCGGGACCGGTCGGCGTCACCATGCAGACCGCGTCGATCGACCCGGTCGGCAGCGTCCTGTCCCAGACCCTGATCGACCCCGCGCACGCCGCCCCCGGCACCGAGGTCACCGTGGTCTGGGGCGAGCACCCCGGCACCGGTACCGACCCCGACGCCGACCTCGGGTTCCCGCGCGTCCGCGCCACCGTGCAGCCCAGCCCGTTCGACCGGCACGCCCGCACCGAGTACCGCCGCGACGCCTGACGCGCACCGGCACCACGCGGTACGGCCGGTCCCGCGCCGCAGGCGGCCTGCCGGAACCCCGGCCCGCCCACCGGCCCACCCACCGGCCCGCCCACCGGGCCGGCCGCACCGCGCCCCGCCTCGACAAGGAGCACGATGAACCCCCTCAGCACGTCCTCCGCGGCGGTCAGCACCTCGCTGCTGGAGGACTTCTCCCTGGAGATGACCGGCAAGGACGTGCCCAAGCTGGAGGAGGCCGCCGGCCTCATCCCGCAGGGCACCCGCATCAACGTCACGTTCCTCGGCAACGAGGACCTGCGGATGCGGCTCGAGGCCGCGCGAGCGGTGAAGCGCCTCGGTTTCGTGCCGGTACCGCACATCTCCGCCCGCCGCCTCGGCTCCCGCGCCGACTTCGAACAGTTCCTCACCGGGCTCCGGACCGACGGGACCGGCGACGACGTCTTCGCCGTCGGCGGCGACCCCACCCGTCCCGAAGGGCCCTACGAGGACTCCCTCGCCCTGATCGAGTCGGGCCTGCTGCGGGAGTACGGTGTCCGGCACGTCGGCATCAGCGGCTATCCGGAAGGCCACCCGGCCATCGGCACGGACGCGTTGTGGTCCGCGCTGCGGGACAAGAACGCGGCACTGGCCGCCCAGCGGCTGGACGGGAGCGTCATCACGCAGTTCGGCTTCGACGTCGACCCCGTCCTCGCCTGGATCGAGAGGGTACGCGGCGAAGGCATCACGCTCCCGGTGCGCATCGGTGTCCCGGGACCGGCGGGAGTGCGGCGGCTGATGTCCTACGCCACCCGGTTCGGTGTCGGCACCAGCGCCTCCATCGCCAAGAAGTACGGCCTGTCGATCACCAACCTCATGGGCACCGCCGGACCGGACCGGTTCCTGCGCGCCCTGGCCGAGGGGTACGACCGGGTCCGGCACGGCGAAGTGAAGATCCACTTCTATACGTTCGGCGGTCTGAAGGCCACCTCCGAATGGATCGCGCAGTTCAGGAAGGAAGCTCTCGCATGACGGTCACCCAGGCCACACCGGCCGGCACGGCCAAGAAGCACCGGGGGACGGACCACCAGGCCGCGCTGCTCGTCCAGGGCGCCGACGCCACCGGCATCGTCGCGGCCGTGACCGCCGTCCTCAGCCGGCACGGTGCCAACATCGTCTCCCTCGACCAGTACTCGGACAATCCGCAGGGGGGCGCCTTCTTCCAGCGCACCGTCTTCGGTCTGGACGGCCTCCGGGCCGCCCTGCCGGCTCTCCGGGCCGACCTGGAGGAGGAGTTGGTGAGGAAGTACGGTCTCGCCTGCACACTGCGCGACCTGTCGGTGCCGAAGCGGATGGCGATCTTCGCCTCCAGGTCCGACCACTGCCTGCTCGACCTGCTCTGGCGCCACCGCCAGGGCCAGCTCCCGGTCGGCATCCCGATGGTGATCTCCAACCACCCGGACGTCGCCGAGGAGGTGCGCGGCTTCGGCATCCCGTTCTTCCACGTCCCGTCCATGGGCCCGGACAAGTCGGCCGCCGAGGCCGAGCACCTGCGGCTGCTGAAGGACAACGTCGACTTCGTCGTCCTCGCCCGCTACATGCAGATCCTCTCCGCCGACTTCATCGAGAAGGTCGGCGTGCCGATCATCAACATCCACCACTCCTTCCTGCCCGCCTTCATCGGCGCCGGCCCGTACGCCAAGGCCAAGGAGCGCGGCGTGAAGCTGGTCGGGGCCACCGCGCACTACGTCACCGAGGACCTCGACGAGGGCCCGATCATCGAGCAGGACGTCGTCCGCGTCACCCACGCCGACACCGCCGCCGACCTCACCCGGCGCGGCGCCGACGTCGAACGCGCCGTCCTCTCCCGCGCGGTGCTGTGGCACGCGGAGGACAGGGTCATCCGCAACGGCAACCACACCATCGTCTTCGCCTGAAGCGCCGATCCTCTACGGAACCGGCGGGAACCGTCCGGAAAGCCGTCCGGAAAACCGTCCGGAACATCGTCCGGGAATCTCCCCGGAACGGGGACAGGCGGTGCTGTCGCGCGCCGGATCACGGGCCATCGGGGCGGCGCGGGCGCGGCGGACCGGCGCGGACCTCACGCTCGGCTCGCTCCGGTGCTCACCGCCGCCCGGGTCCGCGGCGCCGTACGACCGCGCTCGCACACGACCGCGGTCCCCGCACACGGCCCCCGCACACGGTCCCCCCACGCGGTTCTGTCCACCGGGCGATTCGTTCACCAGCAGAAAGCGGTGCGCCACCATGACAACCACGATCGACGGTGTCCGGATCGCCCGGAGGATCCGGGCCCGGGTCGCCGAAGGGGTCGCCCGGGCCGCGGGCACCGGACACGTGCCCGGCCTGGCGACCGTCCTGGTCGGCGACGACCCGGCCAGCGCCGTCTACGTCGCCGCGAAACGCCGCGCCGTCCGCGAGGCGGGCATGCGCGACGTCCACCGCCACCTCTCCCGGCGGGCCGGCCACGAGGAGGTCGCCGCGGTCGTCGACGAACTGGCGGCCGACCCGGACGTCTCCGGCATCCTCCTCCAACTGCCCCTGCCCGAAGGGCTCGACGCGGCCGCGCTGATCGACCGGATCCCCGCGGCCAAGGACGTCGACGGACTGACCACGGCCAGCGCCGGGCGGCTGGCCCGCGGCGCGCGCGGACTGCGCCCCTGCACTCCCAGCGGCGTCGTCGAACTCCTCGACGCCGAGGGCATCGAACTGCGCGGCGCGCGCGTCGCCGTGGTCGGCTGGGGCGAACTCGTCGGCCGCCCCCTGACGCACCTGCTGCTGCGGCGCGGTGCGACGGTGTCGGTCGCCCACGAGTTCACCACCGACCTCCCCGCCGTCACCCGGCCCGCCGACATCGTCGTGTCCGCCACCGGGGTACGGGGTCTCATCGGCCCCGAGCACATCACGCCCGGCGCGACCGTCATCGATGTCGGCATCCACCGCACCGCCGACGGCCTGGCCGGCGACGTCCGCGCCGCCGAACTCGACGGCATCGCCGGCCGCATCACGCCCGTACCCGGCGGCGTGGGCCCGATGACCATCGCCATGCTGCTGGTCAACACGCTCCAGGCCGCGGAGTGGGCCGCCCATGACGCGTCGGGTACAGGGGGCCGGGGCACGGGGAATGCGGCACCGGGAACCCTTGTTGCAGAGCCTGTATGACATGCTCGAGTCAATCGACTCGGGTGGTGGCGGAAGGAGCGCTGACCTCCCCCCTGCGGAGAGCGGTGACCTCCCCTGCGGAGAGCGCCGACCCGCTACACGAAAAACGCCGCCCCCCGCCTTCGTCGCGCCACGTGGTGGACGAGGACGTCGACCCGTTCAACCTGCCCCGGGTGATGTGGGCGCTGTCCACCAAGTTGAACCCGGCCGGGGACCTGATCACGATCCTCAACCTCCCCGTCCTCGAACGGGCCCCCAGGCCCAGACCCCGGGCATCGTCGACAAGCTCAGCTCTTCGTCCGGAACGCGCCCGAGGTGCCGTCCGTCCCACCGCTGCTCGGCCGCGACTGACGATGCCGTGATGGACGATGGCGCGGCGGACGATGCCGTGGCGGGCGCCCGTGATGCGAAGGGATCGCACGTCCATGGCGTCACCCCGGCCGGCCGTCTCCGGGCGACCCGACACCCTCGGCGGCCGACCCCGGCGCCCCTCGGGGCAGGGGCTCCCGGGAGCGACCGGGACTATGACGGCGCGCAGGCCGGGCACAGTCCGCGGTACGTCACCTCGACGTCGGAGAGCGTGAAGCCGAAGCGCTCCGAGTCGGGCAGGTCGGCCATCGGGTCGCCGCCCGGCCGGACGTCGCGGATCACGCCGCACCCGGCGCAGACCAGGTGGTGGTGCGGGTGGTGGGTGTTCGGGTCGTACCGCGTGGCGCGCCCGCCGGTGGCGACCTCGGTCACCTCGCCGAGGGAGACCAGCTCCCCGAGCGTGTTGTAGACCGTCGCCCGGGAGATCTCCGGCAGCCTGGCGGCGGCCCGCGCGTGGACCTCGTCGGCCGTGAGGTGGACGTGCTCGCCGTCCAGGACCTCGGCCACCACGCGCCGCTGCGCGGTCATCCGCCATCCGCCTGCGCGCAGCCGTTCCACAAGGTCGCTCATGGACTTGATCCTAACAACAAGAGTAACCAGTTCCTGAATGAGTACGGCTCTGGAGCTCTGCTAGGGTTAGATCTAGTCCAATGTAGGATCGAAGCTGGCTCTGGCCGGGGACCTCGCACGGGTGAGGGAGCCTCCGGCCACGGGACAGGACGGCGAGAACGACGCAGGAGGCGCACGTGACCCAGGGACCTCTCACGACGGAGGCCGGTGCTCCGGTCGCCGACAACCAGAACAGCGAGACCGCGGGCGCCGGCGGCCCGGTCCTCGTCCAGGACCAGCTCCTGCTGGAGAAGCTGGCCCACTTCAACCGTGAGCGCATCCCGGAGCGTGTCGTGCACGCCCGTGGCGCCGGCGCCTACGGCACCTTCACGGTGACCGACGACGTGACGCCGTACACCCGTGCCGCGTTCCTCTCCGAGGTCGGCAAGGAGACCGATGTCTTCCTGCGCTTCTCGACCGTGGCCGGCAACCTGGGCGCGGCGGACGCCGTCCGCGACCCGCGGGGCTTCGCGGTGAAGTTCTACACCGAGGAGGGCAACTACGACCTCGTCGGCAACAACACCCCGGTGTTCTTCATCCGGGACGCCATCAAGTTCCCCGACTTCATCCACACCCAGAAGCGCGACCCGTACACGGGCTCGCAGGAGGCGGACAACGTCTGGGACTTCTGGGGTCTGTCGCCCGAGTCCACCCACCAGGTGACCTGGCTCTTCGGCGACCGCGGCATCCCCGCCTCGTACCGCCACATGGACGGCTTCGGCTCGCACACCTACCAGTGGAACAACGAGGCCGGCGAGGTCTTCTGGGTCAAGTACCACTTCAAGACCGACCAGGGCATCAGGAACCTCACGGCGGACGAGGCCGGCCGGCTCGCCGGTGCGGACCCCGACTCCCACCAGCGCGACCTGCGCGAGTCCATCGAGCGGGGCGAGTTCCCCTCGTGGACCGTGGGCGTGCAGATCATGCCGGCCGCCGACGCGGCGCACTACCGCTTCAATCCGTTCGACCTGACCAAGGTGTGGCCGCACGCCGACTACCCGGTCGTCCGGATCGGCCGGCTGGAGCTCAACCGCAACCCGCGGAACATCTTCGCCGAGGTCGAGCAGTCGATCTTCAGCCCCGCGCACTTCGTGCCGGGCATCGGCCCGTCCCCGGACAAGATGCTCCAGGGCCGCCTCTTCGCGTACGGCGACGCCCACCGCTACCGCGTCGGCATCAACGCCGACCACCTGCCGGTGAACCGTCCGCACGCCACCGAGGCGCGCACCCACTCCCGCGACGGCTTCCTGTACGACGGCCGCCACGGCGGCGCGAAGAACTACGAGCCGAACAGCTTCGGCGGCCCGTTCCAGACGGACCGTCCGCTGTGGGGCGCCACCCCGGTCACCGGGGCGACGGGCCACCACGTGACCCCGGTCCACGCCGAGGACGACGACTTCGTGCAGGCGGGCAACCTCTACCGCCTGATGACCGAGGACGAGAAGGAGCGCCTGATCGGCAACCTGGCGGGCTTCATCGCCAAGGTCTCCCGCGACGACATCGCCGAGCGGGCGATCGACAACTTCCGCCGGGCCGACGCAGACTACGGCAAGCGACTGGAGGCCGCGGTCCGCGCCCTGCGTGCCTGACACACCGGACACACCGGCACGCGGCCGCTCGACGCGGGCGGCGGGCCCGTACCCCTCGGGGGTCCGGGCCCGCCGGCGTGTCGGTGCGGGCCCGTACCGGTCCCGCGGTGTCGCGCGCGGACGGGGTGGGCACCGGGGGCCACCCCGTCCGCGCGACGGGCGGCCGGGAGCGGCCGTCCCGCACCCGGGGCGTCAGCCCGGCCCAGTACGGCGAGGACCGAGAAGAGCATGGACGAGGTGGTCGTCACCGACTGACGCCCCGGGTGCGCCGCGTACGGCTCCGCGGCTCGCCGCGGCCGCCGCACCTCGCGTCTGCCGCACCTCGCGTCTGCCGGCCGCCGCGGACGGGCGGCCCCTGGTGGAGCCCCGCCCGCCCGCGGCGGCACCGGTCACAGGGACAGGCCGGCCCCGTGCGGGAAGACGGGGTCCGCCGTGTCGTCGGGGACGTCGGGCCGGGAGGCGGCGACCGCCTCCATGGAGCGGGGGAGCTCGAAGGGCAGCCGGCCCTCGGGCCTGGCCCGGCCGAAGACCACGTCGAGGAGCGCGTCGTCGCTCGCGCCGTAGTCGGCGATCAGGGCGGCGGCCCGCTCCGCGATCTCCGGGATCACGGCCGCGCGCTCCAGGTTGATGCAGACGACGGTCGGGACGGTGTCGAGCAGGTCGAGGATCTGCTTCAGCTCCTCGTCGGGGAAGGCGAGGGAACCGGAGTGGAAGAACGACTCGAACCTGTTGGCGCGCGGCTCGTAGGGGGTGCGCAGCCGCAGCACGGCCAGGTCCGCGTCGGCGGGGTCGGCGACCACCTGCCCGTACGCGCCCGCCGTCCCCTCCTGGACGTTCCTCACGTACAGCTTCGGCCGTCCGGTCACCGGCAGGGCCTTGCGGCCGTTCGTCAGCAGGGTGAGCGAGCGGCGCTGGGCCCGTGCGCCGGCGTCCTTGAAGTCGGCGCGGCCGACGGTCTCGGCGGCCCGGTCCACGTCGACGTAGGGGTCGTCGAACAGGCCGAGGACGAACTTCTCGCGCAGGACGCGCCGCACGGACGCGTCGAGGCGGTACCCGGGCAGGCGGCCCGACTCGACGAGCTCCACGACGAGTTCGGGGCGGGACTCGCCGCCGAACTGGTCGCAGCCCGCCTCCAGGACCCGGGCCACCTTCTCGGCCTCCGAGAGCGACTCCAGGCCCCAGGCCCGCGCCGGGTGCGGCTCGCCGAAGATCTCCGCGTCGGTGATCAGGCCCCAGTCGGTGCAGACGATGCCGTCGAAGCCGAGCCGGTCCCGGAGCAGCCCCTGGACGACGTCCTTGTTGAAGCCGAAGCCGACCTCCTCCCAGTCGGTGCCGATGGGCTGGCCGTAGTACGGCATCATCTGCGCGCAGCCGGCGTCGATCGCCGCCTTGAACGGCTCCAGGTGCAGGTCGCGCATGCCGCCCGGGTAGACCTGCTCCTTGCCGTGCGGGAAGTGCGGGTCCTCGCCGTCCTTCTGGGGGCCGCCGCCGGGGAAGTGCTTGACCATGGCCGAGACGGAGTGCCGGCCCAGCTTCTCGCCCTGGAGGCCGCGGACGTAGGCGCGCACGAGGCGGGAGGTGAGGGCGGCGTCCGAGCCGAACGTGCCGTTCTGCCGTGACCAGCGGGGCTCGGTCGCCAGGTCGATCTGGGGGTGCAGGGCGACGCGGAAGCCGACGGCGAGGTACTCGCGGCGCACGGTGTCCGCGAAGTCGTGCACGAGCTGCGGGTCGCGCAGGGCGGCCAGGCCCAGCGGCTCGGGCCAGGCCGAGAACGCGCCGGCGTTGAAGGAGGCGCCGACGTTGTCGGTGAAGGCGTGGCGGGGGTCGGTGGAGAGGGTGACCGGGATGCCGAGGCGGGTGTCGGCGGCCATCGCCTGGAGCGTGTTCTGCCAGCGGGCGATGGCGGCCGGCTCATGGCTGCCCAGCAGGTTGAAGTGGGTCAGGTACTGGCCGTGCAGCATGTGGGTGGTGTCCATGGCCACCATGCCCGGGTCGCCCTTCTCGACCGTGGAGCCGTCGGGCTTCATGGCCAGCATGGCGTGGAAGAGCTGGCCCGCCTTCTCGGCGACCGTCATACGGGCGAGGAGGTCCTCGACCCGCTGCTCCACCGGGAGTTCGGCGTTCTGGTACGGGTGGCCCTCGTTGCGGACCTGGGACGCGGATGTCATGACCGGCTGCCTTACTTGACGCTGCGGATGAACTGGACGGCGAGCGCGCCGAGCACGGACGCGATGCCGCCGAAGAGGAAGAGCGCACCGTAGTTCTGGCCGCCGCCGCCGAGCGCGAGGAACGCGGGGGCGACGATGGGGACGAGGGACTGCGGGAGCGCGTTGCCGATGTTGAGCACGCCCATGTCCTTCGCGGACTCCTCCGGGTTCGGCAGGACGGCCGCCGCGAGGGCGACGTCGACCGAGAGGTACAGGCCCTCGCCGAAGCCGAAGACGACCATGGCCGCGAGGAACAACGGGAACGAGTAGGCCGTCGCGATCAGGAGCAGGCCGACGGCCAGCAGGAGCGAGGAGCCGAGCACGTACGGCTTGCGGCGGCCCGACCGGTCGGAGAGGACACCGCCGAGGAGCGAGCCGGCGACGACCGCCGCGACCATGACGACCGTGCTCACGAGGATCTTGCCGGAGACCTCGGACGCGCCGTAGCCGAGCCGGTCCATCAGGAAGTACACCTGGTAGCTGGTCACGCAGGAGATGCCGACGAAGACCAGGAAGCGGCCGGCGAAGTTCCAGGCGAAGTCGGGGTGGCGCCGGGGGTCGACCCAGAACGACCGGAGGAACTCGCGCACGCCGTACGGGGCGAAGGCGCCCGCGGCGGCCGGGCGGTCCTTCATGACCACGGCCAGGTAGACCACGCCGGCCAGACCGATCACGGCCGGCACGACGAAGGCCAGGGCGAGGCTGTCGCTGAACACGTTCGCCAGGACGGTGCCCGCCACCATCGCCACCGACGTCATCATGCCGACGATGCCGGAGACCTTGCCGCGCTGCTGCTCGGGCACCAGGTCGGGGACGCAGGCGACGACCGCCGACAGGGCCGCGTTGCCGCCGAGCTGGGCGAGCGCCCAGCCGAGCATGAGCACCGGCACGCTGCCGCCGAGCGCGACCACGAGCAGGCCCAGGAAGCCGGCCGCCATGCCGCCGACCAGCCAGGGCCGGCGACGGCCGAAGCGGCCGCGGGTGCGGTCGGACAGGGAGCCGAAGACCGGGTTGCCGATCATCGCCAGGATCGCGCCGAGGGAGAGGACCTGCCCGAGGGCGGTTCCCCGGTCGGCCTCCGGGACGATCTGCGCGACGCGCAGCGCGAGCGTGACCATCACCGGGGTCAGCAGCGAGACCATCACGCCGAACTGGGCGAAGGCGAGGCCGAAAACCAGCGTTCCGGGGGCTGGGGGCGGTGGTGTGGGCGAGGCCTGAGCGGGGGACTCGGCGCTCTGCGCGGCGTCGGGGACGACGGCCATGGCGGCTCTCCAATGGCAGGGGGGACGGCTTCCTCGCCGTCCCGGCGCCCTCACCGTAAGCAAAAAACCGAGTGGGTAGTAGGTTTTTGTTCGTGGCTTGAATCACATCCCCCTGGGCGTTGTGTGTGCACGGATTAGGGTGACCGGCATGGACCGCAAGCAGGACACCAAGCCCCGTCGAACCGTCGCCCGCGGTGGCTACGCCGTGGGTGACGAGCGCCGCGCCCGGATCCTGGACGTCGCCGTCGGGCACTTCGCCCAGTGGGGGTTCCACGCCTCCTCGCTCGCCCGCATCGCCAAGGACGTCGGCATCACCCAGGGCGGTCTCCTGCACCACTTCCGCAGCAAGGAGGACCTGCTCGTCTCGGTCCTGCGGCACAGCGACGAGCAGGACGTCGCGCGGTTCTTCTCGCCCGGACCGCGCACCGCCGTCGAGGCCTTCGAGGCGCTGATCGACCTCGCCCGCTACAACGCGGCGCGGCCCGGACGCACCAAGATGTTCAACGTCCTCGCCGCCGAGGCCGGTGAGACGGGCCACCCCGCCCACGACTACTTCGTCCGCCGCTACCGCCTGGTCGTCGATCAGGTCGCCGACACGCTGCGTGCCGCGGTCGCCCGGGGCGAACTCGCGGCGGACACCGACTGCGAGGGCACGGCCTCGGAGATCGCCGCCGTGATGGACGGGCTCCAGCTCCAGTGGGCGCTCGCGCTGGGCACGTACGACATGCCGGGCCGGCTGCGCACCTACCTCGACCGCCTGCTGCGCGCCCTCACCGTCGACGGCTCCGGACTGCCCGCCCGCGCCTGAACCGCCGTCCGCCGGTACGCGCCGGCCCACGAGACGTGCCAGGATACCGTTCTGACAGTCAGTCACCGCGGTGTCCCACCGGTGGCCGGGTGCGAGTCCAGGACGGAGCAAGGCATCATGACCTCCCCCAGCAGCGGCGGCGGCCGCCCGCAGTCGATCGAGATCGACACGAGCAAGCCCCACCCCGCCCGGATGTACGACTACTTCCTCGGCGGCAAGGACAACTACGAGGTGGACCGGGAGGCCGCCGAGGAGTTCATGAAGTCCGCGCCCGAGGTACGCGTCGGCGTCCGCGCGAACCGGCAGTTCATGCACCGCGCCGTCCGGCACGTCGTCGCGGAGGGCGGCATCCGGCAGATCCTCGACGTGGGCACCGGCCTGCCCACCGAGCCCAACGTCCACCAGATAGCGCACGCCATCGCGCCCGACACCCGCATCGCCTACGTCGACAACGACCCGATCGTGAGCGCCCACTCGATGGCCCTCATGGCGGGGACCGACACCTCCGTCGTCCTGGCCGACGTACGCGACCCCCGCGGCATCCTGGACCACCCCGACGTACGCAAGATCATCGACTTCGACCGGCCGGTGGCCCTGATGCTGGTGGCCCTCCTGCACTTCGTGCCCGACGCGGACGACCCGGACGGCATCGTCGCCACCCTGCGCGACGCCCTGCCCACCGGCTCCTACCTCGTCCTGTCGCACGCGACGGGCGACGTCCACGCGGACCGGCGGGAGGACGCCGCGGCGGTCTACAACAGCGCCAGCGCCACCATGAACCTCCGGACGCACTCCCGGATCCTGGACTTCTTCGGCGACTTCACCCTGGTCGAGCCCGGCCTCGTCCCGGTCCCGGACTGGCGTCCCGACGACCCCGACCGGCGCCAGGCCCCGCCGATCGGCATCTACGGCGGAGTGGCCCGCAAGAACGGCTGACCCGCGCCCGGCCGCGTCCCCGGCCGCGCGACGGCACCGGGGACGACGGCACCGGGGACGACGGCCCGGCCGACCGCTCACGACGGACGGCGGTCCCGCACCGCCGGGGCCGCCCCCTTCCCCGGCGTCGGGGAACGGGCTACGGTGCGCCGCGTGCGAGGATCCACGGCACGCCGTGCGGGTCCGGCGAGGCGGGGGGCGCGGCATGAGGGCGATCGTCGTGGGGGCGGGCATCGGGGGACTGGCCGCCGCGGTGAGCCTGCGCCGCGCCGGGTGCGAGGTCACCCTCGTCGAACGGGCGCCGCGGTTCACCGAGGCCGGCGCCGGGATCCAGCTCGCGCCCAACGCGACGCGCGCGCTGCGCCGGCTGGGCCTGCTCGACGCGGTCGCGGCACGGGCCGACCGTCCCTCCCACCTGAGCTTCCGCACCTGGTCCGACGGAGCGGAGATCTGCCGCGCCACACTGGGGCGCGCGGCCGAGGAGGCGTTCGGGGCGCCCTATCTCCAGGTCCACCGGGCCGATCTGCACCGGGCGCTGGCCGCCGCGGTGCCGTCCCGGTCGGTGCGCCTGGACAGCGCGGTCGTCCGCGTCGGACAGGACGACGAGCACGCCCACGTGACGACGGCGAGCGGTGAGCGCCTCGACGCGGACCTGGTCGTGGCCGCGGACGGACTGCGCTCGACGGCTCGCCGGTGGCTCTTCGGCGCGGACGAGGCGGTCTACTCGGGAACCGCCGCGTACCGGGCGCTCCTCCCGGCCGCCGCGGTGGCCGACCTGGACCTGCCGGAATACGCCCTCTGGCTCGGACCGGGCCGGCACGTCGTCCACTACCGGGTGCGCCGCGGCGAACTCCTCAACGTCGTGGCCGTGTTCCGGGCGGAGGCGGCGCGGGAGTCGTGGACCGACCGTGCGGAACCGGGGGAGCAGGTCCGCGAGTTCGACGGATGGGACCCCCGGGTGCTGCGCGTCCTCGAACGCGCGGGGCGGATGCTCCGCCACGGCCTCCACACCCGCGCCCCGCTCGCGCGGTGGAACTCCGGGCGGGTGACCCTGCTCGGGGACAGCGCCCACGCGATGGTGCCCTTCCAGGCCCAGGGCGCGGCGCAGGCGCTGCTGGACGCGGCCGTGCTCGGCGACGCCCTCGCGGGGGCGACGGCGGCCGACGTGCCCGCCGCGCTCGACCGGTACGTGCGCCGGCGGCTCGCGACCGCCACCAGCGTGCAGGCCGGGTCCGCGCGGGCGGGCGAGGACTACCACCTGCCGGACGGGCCCGAGGCCCGCGCCCGCGACGCCCGCATGGCGGCCCACGCGGCGGAGAACGAGTTCGGCCCCCACGCGGTGGCCTGGGCGGCGGACGCCCCGGAGGAGCCGCCGGTCCGGTGAGGGGAGGCCGGCCCGGTGAGGGGCGGCCCGTCGGGAGGGGGCCGGGGGCTGCGGTCCGGGGTCGGGCCGGGGGGCGGCGGTCCGGGCACGGTGGTTCGGGCACGGTGGTCCCGGCCTGGTGGTCGGTCCCGGCCCGGTGGTCCGGGCCCAGGGGCCGGGTTCAGTAGTTCCGCCACTCGTTCTGCACGTACTCCAGCACCGCCGGATCCATCAGCGTGCTCGGCCGTACGTCGACCCGGCGGCGGTCGACGGGGAACACCGTGGCCGCCTCCAGCACCGCGTCGTCGAGGTAGCGCAGCGGTGGCGCGTCGGACGCCAGCCGCAGCGGCGGGGGCGTGCCGTCGCCGGGGGTGGCCAGGACGAAGCCCCAGTTGCCGAAGCTCGGCACGTCGATCTGGAACTCCGTCGTCGCGTACCCCGCCGTCTCGATCGTCGCCGCGATCGACCAGAACGTCTTCGGGGCGAAGAACGGCGACCCGCTCTGCACCATCACCTTGCTCTGCGGGGTCAGCACCTGGCCGAGCAGGCTGTAGAACTCCACCGAGTACAGCTTGGCCAGCGCCGCCGTGTCCGGGTCCGGGAAGTCGACGATCACGGCGTCGTACCGTTGCCGGGCGTCGCGCAGCCAGTTGAACGCGTCGGCGTTGACGACCTCGACCCTCGGGTCGTCCAGCGCCCCGTCGTTCAGCTCGCGCAGCGGTGCGAAGCCGCGTGCCAGCCGGGTCATCGCCGGGTCCAGCTCGACGAGCGTCACGTGCCGCACGTCGTCGTACCGCAGCACCTCGCGCAGCGCGAGCCCGTCGCCCCCGCCCATGATCAGCACGTTGTCCCGGCCGCCCGACAGCGCGGGGTGCACCAGCGACTCGTGGTAGCGGTACTCGTCGACGGAGCTGAACTGGAGGTCGCCGTTGAGGAAGAGCCGCATGTCCGGCTCGCCGGTGAAGGCGGTGGAGCGGGTGACGACGATCTCCTGGTACGCGGTGGTCTCGGCGTGGATGATCGGATCCCGGTACATCTGCTGCCGTGCGGTCACCTCCAGGTCGTCGGCCAGCGCGTACGCCGTGCCGAGCACGGCCAGCACCGCCGCGACGCCGCAGAGCAGGCCGACGCGGACGATCCGCCGGGTCTGCCGGCGGAAGATGAACACCACCACGACGACGCCGGCCACCGCGTTGACCGCGCCGACCACCAGCGCGCCCTTCAACTGGCCGAACGTCGGCAGCAGCACCAGCGGGAAGCACAGGCCGCCGACGAGCGCCCCGATGTAGTCGACGGCGAACATGTCGGCGACGGCGCTGCCCGCCTCCTGCCGCCGGATGCGTTGCAGCAGCGTCATGAGCAGCGGGATCTCTGCCCCGATCAGCAGCCCGACCGCGAGGGCGACGACGACCATCGCCGGGGTGTAGAGCCGCAGCCAGGCGAACGCCGCGTACAGCACCAGGACGGAGAGCCCGCCGACCAGCGCCAGCGCCCCCTCCACCAGCGCGAACGCCCCCACCGGGCGGCGGCGCAGGGGTTTCGCGGCGAGCGAGCCCACGCCCATCGCGAAGACCATCACCGAGATGACGACGGAGGTCTGGAGGACGGAGTTGCCGATGAGGTAGCTGCCCAGCGCGGTGAGCGCCAGTTCGTACACCAGGCCGCAGGCGGCGCAGAGGAAGACGCTGAACAGGAGGAGGAAGCGGGCCCCCCGGGAGTGCCGGGCGGCCGGGGGGCGGACGGGTGCCGCGGTGTCGCGGTCGTGCAGGGCGGTGGTCACGGGTGCGCTTACGAGAGTGCGGCGCCGACCATGAAGGCGGTCCCCAGGTACATGCCGCCCTGAACCCAGGCGGCGGGGTGCGGACGGCCGTCGTTGTCGTCGAGGACGACCGCGCCCATCCGGCCGGGGGTGAACAGCCCGATCACGATGCCGACCAGCGTCATCACCAGCACTCCGGCCAGTCCGTAGAGAAGCGTGCTGACCAGGCCGTAGCCCACGCCCAGCTCGGACTCGCTGGCCCCGATGGCCTCCATGACGACGTAGCCCACGGCGACGGACTGGCTGCCCAGCAGTACGGCCGCGCCGCGGTTGCGGTCCGTCCAGACCACGTGGAAGAGCTTCCCGGGCGTGACGAGGTCGAGGGCGAGGAAGCCGACGGCCATCACGACGAGGCCCACGACTCCGTAGAGCAGGGCCTGGCCGGTCGACTCGAAGATCTCGGTCACTGCGTTGCCTTTCTCCAGGTCTTCACGTCTTCAGGTCTTCAGGTCCGCGGTACGTCGTCGGGGGCGGGGTGTCACTTGCCCTCACCGGGGCCGCCGCCGCGGAAGCTCGTGCTGTCCGGGTCGGGCCAGCCGGTGAGGTACTGGCTGTGCCGGTGGTAGCCGTTGCGGTAGTCCTCGATCTCGATCCGGCTGCCGTTCCGCTGCGGCGAGAGGGTGACCATGTCGTCGCCGTAGCGCAGGAACACCATGCTGTCGCCGTACGCCCGGCCGAGCGCCTCTCGATGGCCGTGGATCGCGTCGGCGACCTGCGTCGGGGTGCTGTCGGCGTCGAGCCAGCCCGTTCCGCTCGCGGTGTACGTCTTCGTGATCCACTCGCGCGGGACCCCGTCGTCCGCGCCGTCGGAGGAGCAGGCGGTGAGCAGTACCGCGGCCAGCAGGGCCGCCACCGCTGCGCGGACGGGTCGGGAGCTCTTCATCGGGCCTCCAGCCGGGTGTACGTCGTACGTTCTGGCCGTTGTGCGGACGCGGGTGCCGGGTGGCGCGGGACGGCCCGCCGTCGGGGCGGTCCGGGGCGGTCCGGGGCGGGTCCCGGCGGGCGCGGGCGTCATCGGCTCCGGTGGACCGGCGGGGACCGCGCGGGGGCGTGGGCGTCGTGGATCCGGCGTGCGGTGCCGGTGGAGCGCCTGCCGTGGGGCGCCCAGGGAACAGGCGTACACACGGACCCCCCGGTCGGATTGTGTTACAAGCGGGCTGAGTATGGCACATGAGGCGCAGGTGGTTTAAGGGACCAGTACATGAATGATCGACTTCTGATCGCCGCACCCTGGCCCTCGACCCGTACCCCACCCCGGCCCTCGACCGCGCGCAGCGGTGCGAGACCGGGAAGGCGGGGCACTCGGACGGGTGAAGGCGGTGACCCGGCGTCAGATGCGGACGGGCGGCCGCGAGGACCGGAGCGAGGGGGAGGACGCGGTGGACGTCGACGCGTTCACGGACCGGCTGGACCCGCAGATGTGCGTGGTCACGGCCGCGGCGGACGGGCAGCGGGCGGGGTGCCTGGTCGGGTTCTCCTCGCAGTGCTCCATGCGGCCCGTGCGGTACGTGGTGTGGCTGTCCAAGGCCAACCACACCTACGGGGTGGCCCGTGCCGCGGACTTCCTCGCCGTGCACCTGCTGACCCGTCAGCAGCAGGAACTGGCGGCCCTGTTCGGCGGGGAGACCGGCGACCGGGTCGACAAGTTCACGCGGGTCCGCTGGAGGCCGGGGCACGGCGGGGCGGTCGTGCTGGAGGACGCCGCGGCCCATTTCGTGGGCGCGGTCGTGCGGTGCGTGGACGGAGGCGACCACGTCGGCTTCGTCCTCGAACCCGTGCGGTGGGGCGCACGGGCCGGTGACGGCCCCCCGCTACGGCTCGGTGACGCCCTCGACATCAGGCCGGGTCACCCGGTGGACTGACCCGGCGCACCCGGCGCACCCGGCGCACCCGGCGCACCCGGCGCACCCGGCGCACGCTACGACGGCACCCGGCGGCGGTCCGGACGGGCGCGGACCCAGCCGAGCAGCACCACCGAGCACACCGCCGCGAACGCGCACCACGTCGACACGAACTCCAGGCGCCACAGCGCCCCGCAGAGCACCGCGCCCACCGCCACCAGCACCCCCAGCCCCAGCAGCCGTCGGTCGCCGGACAGCAGCAGGGAGCCCACGGTGGCCAGGAGGTAGCCGGCGACGAGGACGGGCGGATGGGGGAGGCCGAGCGCGTAGCCGACCGTACGGCCGCGGATCTCGGCCGTCACCGGGCCGGTGGCCACACCGTGGGCGAGCACCGCGGCGGTGGCGACTCCCGCCGCGAGCAGGGCGGTCAGCCGGCGCCGGGCGTGCGCGGGGGCGGCGCGGAGCACGCCCGCGGGCACCCACGCCGCTAGGCCCTGTCGTCACATTCCCGTCTGCCCCGCGACGCCATGCACGCACTCTCGCCGCACCGGGCCCTGACCCCAGTACGTCCAGTACGAGGGTCAAGTCCCGGCACGGCGAGAGCACGCACCTGACGCCGCAGGGCCGCCCTTCGGGCGACGACGGGAATGTGACGACAGGGCCTAGCACCGGCAGCGCGATGACGGCCCAGACGATGGTGGCGGGCCCCCGGCCCCCGCCCGCACGCCAGACCACCGCCTCGACGACCTGGTGCGCCCCGAGCAGCAGCGGCAGCGCGGCCAGCGGCAGGTCCCGGCGGTCACGCACCCGCGCCACACAGGCCACCCCGACGGCGGCCACCCCGGCGCCCGCCACGAGATCGGCCGTCGCACTCCAGCACATCACGCCACGCTACGTCCCGCGCCGCGACCGCACCGGCTGACACGAGGACCGCCCGGGACCTGCGGTCAGAAGTCCGTGCCCAGCGTCTGCGTCGCGTAGGCGCACTCCGTGTAGAGGTAGCCGGAGGAGAGCTTGGCGGTGTCCGAGGCGGGTGAGGAGAGACTGTCGCCCTGCGGCTTGTGCACGAAGTACGTGGTGCCGGGCGGCAGGCTGATGGTGCGCTCCGGGTAGTTCTTGCCGCTGCTGCACGGCTCGAAGCCGGGGGAGAGGGTGCTGCTGAGGGAGTAGGTCGTGCAGCTGCCGCAGGCCTTGAGGGTGAAGCTGCCGGTGACCGGGCCCGTGTAGAGCACGGTGATGTCGTCGGGGCTGTCGTTCTGCACGGTGACCGAGATGCTGCCGCCGCTGCGGGTCGTGGGCAGGCGCTTCCCGGCGGCCGGCACCGTCTGGGCGATCTCCGCCGCGATCGCGATCTTCTGGGCGAGGGCGCGGTTCTTGCTGTTCTTGTTCTCCTCGACGAACTCGTTCATGGTCGTCTGCGCCGCTTCGAAGTCGCCGTCCTTGTACTGGTCCACGCCGCACAGGTAGGTGCCGGAGTCGGCGTTGGCGGTGGCCCGTCCGGCGTCCTGGGCGAGAGTGTCGTCGACGCCCGCCTCCTCGCCGGGCAGACCGTCGATGTCGGAGCTCAGGCTCCGCAGCCGTTCGACCGCCGTGCACGGTTCGCCGCCGCGCAGCTCCTTCGACGACGCGGTGACGGCGGCGCCCACCGCCGGTTCGACCTTCGCGGCCTGCTCGGAGTCGGGGAAGGTGGTCAGCAGCTCACCGAAGTGCGTCGCCCAGCCGGTCTCGCCGGCCGTGAGGGCCTGGGAGGCGCAGGTGTAGAGCGAGGTGGCGAGGCGGTCGTCGGGCCACTCCTCCAGCTCCCCCAGGTCCGTGCGGGGCATGTCGTCGGGGACCTTGCGCAGGAAGGTCAGCGGTTCGATCGCCGCGCAGTGGTCGCCCGTCGCGTAGGAGGCGCCGACCGTCGAGTAGAAGGTCTTCATCCGGTTCGGCACCCGGCCGGCGGCGCGGGAGTCCGGATGGTCGGCGCTCAGGTCCTCGTACATCTCCAGCGCCTCGCGGTAGCCGTCCTCGCCGATGCTGAACGCCTGTCTGCCGGATCGTGCGACCAGCCGGTCGGCCTCCTCCAGCCGGTCGAGCAGCATCTGCTGCACCGCCTCGTCGCGCGCGTCGTCGTAGAGCACGACGCCCCCGGCCGGTACGGCGAGCAGGACGAGTCCCAGCACGAGCGCCAGCGGCGCCGGTCCCGCCGTACGGGTGCGCAGGCCCACCCGCGCGCCGTGCGCCGCCACCAGGGCGAGGAACACGGCGTACAGGACGAGGGCGAAGCCCGGCACGCCGTCCGGGTCGGCCGGCAGCGCCACGAGGAGCAGGGCGGCGGTCGCGATCCAGCACAGCAGCATCAGGACCCAGCGGCGCGTCCAGGCGTACCCCAGTCCCAGGCCGCTGAGGTTGAGCACCGCCACCGCGACGGCCCGCGCGCCGTCCGCCGGGGGCGGCGGCGGGGCCGGCGGCATCGGCGGGACGACGAAACCGTGGTCGTATCTGCCGTACCCGTCACCGGACATGTCTGGCCCCCCGTCAACCGCGCCCGCACTTCTGTGATTTGCCAGTCTACGGGCGGGCACTGACAGCCGAACAGGGCCCGGTCCGGCCGTGGTCGGGGGCTCCTTCCGGCGGCGATTCCTGTCGCCGCGCCGTGCATCAGGGCCGTGAAGGACTGGTAAATGAAAATGATTATCGCTAGCGTGTCGGTTGCGCAGGGCCAGGCCCCCTCCCCTCCGAGGGCGCGGGGCCGCCCGCGTCTCAACTCATGCACTGCGAAGGGGAGTCGTGGCTCATCTGCTGATGGTCGAGAGCTGGGTCGGGTCGATGAGCAGGCTGCTGCCACGGGCCGTCCGGGAAGGCGGGCACGAGTTCACCTTCCTCACCCGCGACCTGCACCACTACCTGCGCGCGGCCCCCGAGGGAGCGGCGCACCCGCTGCTCGGCGCCCGCAACGTGGTCACGGCCGACACCAACGACCCCGACACGCTGCTCACCCAGGCCGAACGGCTGCACGCGGCCTTCGGCTTCGACGGCGTGCTCACCTCCTGCGACTACTACCTGCCCGCGGTCGCGCGCATCGCCGGACACCTCGGCCTGCCGGGCCCGGGACCCGAAGCGGTCCACAACGCCTGCCGCAAGGACGCCACCCGCCGGGTCCTCGCCGACGCCGGACTGCCCGGCCCGCGCTTCGCCCTGCACGAGGAGTGGGCGCAACTCGCCCGCGCCGCACGGGAGATCGGCTATCCGCTCGTGGTCAAACCCGTCGACCTGTGCGCCGGGATGTACGTGCGCCGCGTGGACGACGAGGAGCAACTCGCCGACGCGGTCCGCGCCCTGGCCGACTTCCCCGTCAACGCCCGCGGCCAGCGCCGCGAACCCGCCGTGCTGCTCGAGGAACTGCTCGACGGCCCCGAGGTGAGCGTCGAGACCGTGTCGCACGCCGGCGCGGTCCACGTGGTCGGCGTGACCGACAAGAGCGTCGGCGGAGCGCCCGCCTTCGTCGAGACCGGCCACATGTTCCCCGCCGCCCTCACCCCGGCCGACACCGAGGCCGCCGTGGACACCGCCCTCGACGCGCTGAAGGCACTCGGCCTCACCGACGGCGTCGTGGCGCACACCGAGGTCAAACTGACCTCCGCCGGCCCGCGCGTCGTCGAGGTCAACCCCCGCCCCGCCGGGAACCGCATCACCGAACTCGTCCGCCACGTCACCGGCATCGACCTCGCCGCCGCCTTCGTCGACGTCGCCCTGGGCCGCGCACCCGACCTCAGGCGCACGGACACCGGGCTGCGCAGCGCCGCCATCGGCTTCCTCGTCCCCGACCGCGCCGGCACCCTCGACCGGCTCGACGGCACCCACCTCGCCGGGGAGAAGGACGTGCTGGAGGCCGAGCTCGCCGAACCCGGCCGCGCCGTGCGGGCCGCGGGCAGCAACAACGAGTACCTCGGCCACGTCATGGCCGGCGACCCCGACGGCCCCGGCGCCCGCGCCCGCGTCGAGCACCTGCTGTCCACACTGCGCACGGAGCTGGTGATCCGATGACCGCCGTCCGCACCCCCGCCCACCCGTCGCACGACGATCCCGCGCATCCGTCGCACGACGGCCCGGCCCGTCCGTCGCACGACGGCCCGGCCCGTCCGTCGTACGACGATCCCGCGCATCCGTCGCACGACGGCCCGGCCCGTCCGTCGCACGGCGATCCCGCGCATCCGTCGCACGGCGATCCCGCGCGCCCGTCGCCCGACGATCCCGCGCGCCCGTCGCACGACGACCGCACGTACCTGTCGTACGACGACCTCGTCGACCGCGTCCGGTCGGGGGTCCTCGGCCCCGACCCGGCCGCCCTGCGGATCGCCGTCGCCTTCACCACCCGCCAGGCCGTACGGCACGACGGGCGCGGCACCGGCTACCGCAACGAGGTCCTCAGCCTGCGCCTGGCCGAGGCCGTCGGCTCCTGCGCGGTCGAGCCCGGCGACCTGCCCGACAGCGTCCTCGACGACTGCGTCGGCACCGACGTGCGCCGCCTCCTCGGCCACCCCCTGCCGGCGGTGCGGGTGGCCGCGCTCGACGCCTACCTCATGCACGTCACCCCGCACGGCCCCGGCAGCGGCGCCCGCACCCTCGCGCTGCCCGCCGGGACCTCGCTGGAGAAGTCCCGGGCCCGCGCCGAGGCCGTCGTCGCCCTGCTCGACCTGCCGGCCGGGGCCACCGTGCTCGTCGTCGGCGTCGTCAACTCCCTCCTGGACGCCCTGCGCGCCCGCGGCCTGCGCTACGTCCCCTGCGACCTCAAGGGCGGGGTCACCGAGTGGGACGAGCCGGTCGTCACCGACGCGCTCACCGCGGCCGCCCGCTGCGACGCGCTGCTCGTCTCCGGCATGACCCTCGGCAACGGCACCTTCGAACCCCTGCGCCGGCACGCCCTCGCGCACGGCAAGCAACTGGTGATGTTCGCCCAGACCGGCAGCGCCGTCCTGCCCCGCTTCCTCGGACACGGGGTGAGCGCGGTGTGCGCGGAACCGTACCCCTTCTTCTGGCTCGACGGCGGCCCCGGAAGCGTCCACCGGTACCGGAGCACCGGAGGCGGGCGATGACCGTCACCGCCGTACGCCCCACCGCGCGCCCGGAGCTGCTGTCGCTGCTCGGCCGGACCCCCCTCGTCCGGGTCACCGCCGACCTGCCCGCCCCCCACCCCGGCTTCTGGGCCAAACTGGAAGGGCTCGCCGCCGGCGGCATGAAGGCACGGGCCGCCGTGTCGATGCTGCTCGGCGCCCGCGAACGCGGTGAACTGCGGCCCGGCGCACCGGTGGTGGAGTCCACCTCCGGCACGCTCGGCCTCGGCCTCGCCTTCGCCGGGCAGGCGCTCGGCCATCCGGTCGTGCTGGTCGGCGACCGCGAACTCGAACCGTCCATGCGGCAGTTGCTGCGCTCCCACGGGGTGCGGCTGGAGATCGTCGACCGTCCCGCGCTCCAGGGCGGCTGGCAGGCCGCCCGCCTCGCCCGGCTCCGGGACCTGCTCGCCGTCCTGCCCGGCGCCTACTGGCCCGACCAGTACAACAACCCCGACAACACCGCCGGTTACGCCTCCCTGGCCGCCGAACTCACCGACCGGCTCGACCACCTGGACATCCTGGTGTGCAGCGTCGGCACCGGAGGCCACAGCGCCGGCCTCATCGGCCCCCTGCGCCGCCACTGGCCCGCCCTGCGCCTCATCGGCGTCGACGCCACCGGCTCCACCATCTTCGGGCAGCCCGCCCGCCCCCGCCTGATGCGCGGCCTCGGCTCCAGCATCCACCCCCGCAACGTCGCCCACGACGCCTTCGACGAGGTCCACTGGGTCGGCCCCGCCGAAGCCGTGGACACCTGCCGCACCCTGGCCCGCACCAGCTTCGTCACGGGCGGCTGGAGCACCGGGGCGGCCGCCCGCGTCGCCGCCTGGGCCGCCCGTGTCCACCCCGGGGCCGTCGTCGCCACCGTCTTCCCCGACGGACCGCACCGCTACCTCGGCACCGTCTACGACGACGACTTCACCACCGGCCACGGCCTCGACCCGGCCGCCGCGGCCACCCGGCCCGTCGAGATCCCCCACCCCCACGCGGCGGAGGCGACCGGCTGGGCGCGCTGCACGAGGGTGACCGACCCGCTCACCGGCCTCCCGGCCTGGCAGGGCGCCCCGTGAAGGCCCGACTGCGTACCGTACGGCTCGCCCTCGCCGAGCCGCTGCGCATCTCCCGCTCCACCATGACGGCCCGCGACGCCGTCTGGCTGACCGTCGAGCACGACGGACTGAGCGGCCACGGCGAGGCCGTCACCAGCGTGTACTACGGCCTCGACACCGACACCCTGGTACAGCTCCTCACCGCCGTCGACCTCGGCCGCTACGCCGGCCCGGAGAGCGCCCTGGACGCCCTGCGGCACGGGGAGGCGACCGCCCCCGGCACCCCGCCCGCCGTGACCGCCGCCGTCGAGTCCGCGCTCCTCGACCTGGCCGGCCGGCACGCGGACACCCCCGTCCACCGGCTCCTGGGCACCCCCGCGCCCCCCGCGGCCGCCACCGCCCGCACCCTCGGCATCACCCCGCCCGCGCACGCGGCGGCCGAGGCCCGCCGCCTCGCCGCCCGCGGCTTCCGGACCCTCAAGGCCAAGGCGGGTTCCCCCGACCCCCAGGACGACGTGCGGCGCGTCCGGGCCGTGCGGGACGCGGCGCCCGGCGCCCGGCTGCTCCTCGACCCCAACGGCGCCTGGACCGCACGGCAGGCCGACATCCTGCTGCCCCGGTTCGCCGAACTCGGCGTGGAGGCCGTCGAACAGCCCCTCGCGCCCGGCGACCCCGAGGCCCTCGCGGCCCTCGCCGCACGCTCCCCGCTCCCCGTGATAGCCGACGAGGACGCCGTCGGCCTCGACGACGTCCGCCGCCTGGCCGGACGCGTCCACGGCGTCAACGTCAAGCTCGCCAAGTGCGGCGGGGTCCACGCCGCGCTGCGCATCGCGGAGGCGATCGAGGGCAGCGGCACCGAGCTGATGCTGGGCTGCCTCACCGCCAGCACCCTCGGCCTGGCCCCCGCCGTCCACCTCGCCGACCGCGCCCGCTGGGCCGACCTCGACGGCCATCTGCTGCTCGCCCACGACCCGTGGACCGGCATCGGGGGCGCCGACGGCGTCGTCCGGGCGAGCGGCCGCCCCGGACTCGGCATCGAGGAGGTGGGGGCCCGTGAAGACGTGGCATGAGCTGCGCCGCTTCCCGCTCGCGGTCCGGCTGCTGCTGGTCAACCAGTTCGGCGTCAACACCGGCTTCTACCTCCTCGTCCCCTACCTCGCCACCCACCTCGGCGAGAACCTGGGCCTGTCCGCCGCCGTCGTCGGCCTCGTCCTCGGCGTGCGCAACCTCAGCCAGCAGGGCCTGTTCCTCATCGGTGGCTCGGCCGCCGACCGGCTCGGCGCCCGCGGCGTGATCATCGCCGGGTGCGCCCTGCGCACCCTCGGCTTCGCGCTGTTCGCCCTCGGCGACGGGCTGCCGGTGCTGCTCGCCGCGTCCGTCCTCAGCGGCCTCGCCGGGGCCCTGTTCAACCCGGCCGTACGGGCGTACCTCACGCAGGAGGCGGGGGAGCGGAAGGCGGAGGCGTTCGCCCTGTTCAACGTGTTCGCCACCGCCGGCGCGCTGATCGGCCCGCTCCTCGGCGGGGCCCTGCTGCTGGCCGACTTCCGCACCTGCGCGCTCACCGCCGCCGGGATCTTCGCGGTGCTCACCGTCGCGCAGGCCCTCGTCCTGCCCGCGCGGAAGGCGGAGCCCAGCACCCACAGCGTCCTCACGGACTGGCGCGAGGTCGTCGGCAACCGGACCTTCCTGGCCTTCGCCGTCGCCATGGTCGGCCTGTTCACCCTGGAGAGCCAGCTCTACCTGCTGCTGCCCGACGGCGTCCGGCGGGCGACCGGCTGGGACGGCGCGGCCGGCCTCGTCTTCCTTGTCGGAACGCTCGCCAACCTGGCCCTCCAACTGCGCATCACCCGCTCCCTCAAGGCGCGCGGCAGCCGGGCCCGCTGGATCGCCGCGGGCCTCGCCCTGACGGGCCTGGCGTTCCTGCCCCCGGCGGCGGTGGCGGACGCGCCGCCCGGCGGGTGGCTCGACGCCGTCCCCGTCCTGGTCGGCGCCCTCCTGCTGTACGTCGGTCTGATGGTCGCCACCCCCTTCGTCATGGAGCTGATCCCCGATTTCGGCCGTCCCGGCCTGACCGGCACCTACTTCGGGATCTTCTACGTCGTCTCGGGCGTCGCCGCCGCCGTCGGCAACACGGCCGTCGGCTGGGCCATGGACACCGGCGAGCGGGGCGGCTCCGGGTGGCTCCCCTGGGTGTGCTGCGCGCTGTTCGGACTGGCCTCGGCGGCCGGTGTGGCCTGGCTCCACCGGCGCGGCACACTGCCCGGCAGCCCGGTGCCGGCGCCCGCCGCACCGGCCGAGCAGAGGAGCACCGCGTGACGGCCGGGCAGTCTCCTGCCGGCGGGGAGGATCGCGTGACGGCCGGGCAGTCTCCTGCCGGCGGCGAGCATCGCGTGACGGCCGGGCAGTCTCCTGCTGGCGGGGAGCACCGCGTGACGACTGGGCAGTCTCCTGCCGGCGGGGAGCACCGCGCGCCGACCGGGAACCCTCCCGCCGGCAACCTCCTCACCGACCACCCCGCCCTGTACGAGGCCCGCTTCCCCGACCCCGGCCGGCTCGCCGGACGCTGGGCCGAGGACTGCCTGCGCCGGCACGGCGCCGGGCCGCGCGTCCTGGACATGGGCTGCGGTACCGGCCGCGACGCCGCCCACCTGCACACCGCCGGCCGCACGGTCACCGGTGCCGACCTCTCCGACGCGATGCTGGAGCACGCCCGCACCCACCACCCCGGCCCCGCCTACGTCCATGCCGACCTGCACGCGTTCGACCTCGGCCGGGCCGCGTTCGACGCCGTGGTCTGCCTGGACAGCTCCCTGCTGTACTGCCACACCAACGCCCAGCTCGACGGCTTCCTCACCTCCTGCCGCCACGCCCTCGCCCCCGGCGGGCTGCTCGTCGCCGAGATGCGCAACGGCGCCTACCTCCTGGGCCGTACGGACCTCCTCGGCACCCCGACGGTCCACACCTTCCACTGGCAGGGCGTCCGGCACCGCTCCACCACGAACCTGTCCCTGGACCGCACCGCCCAACTCCTGCGCCGGATCCGCGTCTGGACGACCGACGACGGCTCCCCGCCCGTCGCCCAGCACTCCGCGTGGCGGCTGCTCTTCCCGCAGGAACTGCGGCACTTCCTCACCACGCACGGCTTCGACGTCCTCGACCTCCACGACGGCCCCGGCCCGCGCACCGAACCGGCGTGGCGGGAGGGCGACCCGCCCGGCGCGACGGCCGACGGCGACCGGCTGCACGTCGTGGCCCGCCTGCGCGGCACCACCCGCTGACCCACCCCGCACCCACCCCACTCATCCCACTCACCCCACCCACTCCAAGGGGCACGCATGGACGACGCACGCTTCCCCGGCCCGCACCGCCGAGCCTTCCTCGCCACCACCGGCGCCGCCGCCCTCGCCCTCACCGGCTGCGGGAGCGGCACGGGCGACGACCGGAAGACCGGCGACGGCAGACCCAAGAAGGGCGGACGGCTGCGCGCCGCCTTCGCCGGCGGCGGCGCGAGCGAGACCCTCGACCCGCACCTGGCCAACCTCTTCGCCGACGCCGCCCGCGCCAAGGCCCAGTACGACAAACTCGCCGACTACGGCCCCGACCTGTCCGCCCGGCCCCGCCTCGCCACGGGCTGGGAGCCCAACACCACCCTGGACCGCTGGCAGGTCACCCTGCGCGAGGCCACCTTCCACGACGGCAGCCCCGTCACCGCGAACGACGTCCTCCACAGCTACCGCCGTATCGCCGACCCCGACCAGGCGTTCCGCGCCAAGGCGTCCCTGGAGCCCATCGACCTCGACGCCAGCCGCGCCACCGGCGAGCGGAGCATCGAGTTCGTCCTCAAGCGGCCGACCGCCGAGTTCCCCAACGTCCTGGCGGCGTTCGGCGCCTACATCGTCCCCGAGGGCGCCGACGACTTCGACCGGAAGCCGATCGGCTCCGGCCCGTTCCGCTTCGTCTCCTTCGCCCCCGGCCGCTCCGCCGTCTTCCGCCGCCACGACGCCTACTGGGACGGCGCCCCTTACCTCGACGAGATCGAGTTCGTCGTCGCCAACGAGGAGTCCGCGCGCGTCAACGCCCTCCTCGGCGGCCAGGTCGACTACGCCCACGAACTCGCCCCCACCACCGCCCGCGCCCACGAGAAACAGGGCCGGATCGAGATCGTGCGGCTGCGCAACAGCGCCATGCAGGCCTTCTGCATGAAGACCGACCGGCCCCCCTTCGACGACGCGCGGGTCCGGCAGGCGTTCTTCCTCATCGCCGACCGGCAGGAACTCGTCGACAGCTCCCTCTCCGGCGCGGGCGTCGTCGGCAACGACCTCTTCGGCAAGGGCTACGAGTACTACGCCGACGGCCTCCCCCAGCGCGAGCAGGACCTCGACCGCGCCCGAGCCCTGCTGAAGCAGGCCGGCGCCGAGAAGCTGAAGGTCACCCTCGACACCTCGGCCGTCGCCGCCGGGTTCACCGAGGCCGCCACCGTCTTCCGCGACCAGGCCGCGAAGGCGGGCGTCACCGTCGAGGTGAGGACGGGCAGCAAGGACTCCTACTGGGCCGACATCCTCGACAACGGCACCCTGTGCTGCTACCGCTCCGGCGCCATGCCCATCGAGGCCCACCTCTCCCAGCGGCTGCTCACCGACTCCACCACCAACGCCACCCAGTGGCGGCACAAGGACTTCGACGCCCTCTACCAGCAGGCCCAGTCCACCCGCGACACCACCGAGCGGGCCGCCGTCTACGAGCGGATGCAGCGCCGCCTGTACACCGAGGGCGGATTCCTGGTCTGGGGCTTCGCCGACTGGATCATCGGAACGGCGACGAACGTGAAGGGCGTCGAGACCACGGCGCCCGCCAACACCCTCGACTGGGCCCGCTTCGACCGGGTGTGGCTCGCGTGAGCGTGAGCGGCCCGCGCTCCTTCGCCGCCCGGCGGCTCCTCCTCGGCGCCGTCCAGACCGTCGCCGTGGTGCTCCTGGTCTTCGCGCTCACCGAGGCGCTGCCGGGCGACGCCGCCGTCGCCCTCGCCGGCGACCAGCCCGACCCCGCGCGCGTCGCGGCGATCCGTGAGGCGATGCACCTGGACCGCCCGGCCCACGAGCGGCTCGCCGACTGGGCGGCCGGCCTGGCCCACGGCGACCTCGGCACCTCCCTGACGTCCGGCCGCCCGGTGAGCGGGTACCTCGCCGACGGCTTCGGCCCGACCCTGCTGCTGGCCGTGCTCACCCTCGCCCTGCTGATCCCGGCCGGCCTCGGGCTGGGCGTCCTCGCCGCCCGCCACGAGGGCCGGCTCGTGGACCGCCTGATCAGCTCCGTGACGCTCGCCGTGTACGCCGTCCCCGAGTTCGCCCTCGGCGTGCTGCTGGTGACGGTCCTCGCCCTGAAGCTGGCCTGGCTGCCGCCGACCGCCGTCGGCTACGGCACCGACCTGCTCGGCCACCCCGCCGCGCTCGTCCTGCCCGTCCTCGTCCTGCTGGCCCGGCCGGTCTGCTCACTGAGCCGTCTGGTCCGCGCCGGCATGGTCGACGCCCTGGCCTCGCCGTACGCGGCGCACGCCCACCGCTACGGCGTCCCCGGCGCCCGCGTCCGCTACGCCCACGCCCTGCCCAACGCCCTCGCCCCGGCCGTCCAGCAGCTCGCCCGCACCGTGGACTGGCTGCTGTGCGGTGTCATCGTCGTGGAGGCCCTCTTCGTGATCCCGGGACTGGGCACCGTCCTGCTCGACGCCGTCGCCGAACGCGACGTGCCCGTCGTGCAGGGCCTCGCGGTGGTGTTCGGCGTGCTGACCGTCGTCCTGAACCTCGGGGCGGACCTGGTCGCGCACCGGCTGACGCCCCGAGCGGCGGTGGCCGCGTGATCCGGCGCCGCTTCCTGCCGGGCCTCGCCCTCGTCTGCGTGCCCCTCGGTCTGGCGCTCCTCGGGCCGCTGCTCGTCGGCGACCCCGGGCCGCGCGCCGCGTCCTTCGTCCTCGCCGACGGGCACCGGCTCGGCACCGACTTCGTGGGCCGTGACGTCCTGCACCAGGTGCTGCTCGGCGGACGCACCGTCGTCGTCACCGCGCTCGCCGCGACCGCCCTCGCCTACCTGGCCGCCGTTCCGGTCGGCCTCGCCGGCGCCCTCACCCGCGCACCCCGGCTGGAGGAACTGCTGATGCGGCCGCTGGACGTGCTGCTCGCCGTACCGTCGCTGCTGCTGATCCTCCTCGTGGCGTCCGCGTTCGAACCCGGAGCGGCCGGGCTCGCGCTGCTCGTCGCGCTGGTCAACGTGCCCGACGCGGCCCGCATCGTACGGGCGGCGGCCGGTGAGGCGGCCGCGCGCCCGGCGGTCGAGGCGCTGCGCATGCAGGGCGAGAGCGTCTGGCGGATCGGCGTCGGCTACGTCGCCCGCGCCGGCCTGCGCACCCTCGCCGCCGACGCCGGCATCCGGCTGACCGGTGTGCTGTACCTGGTGTCCACGGCGGCGTTCCTCGGGGTCGGCGTCGCACCGGACGCCGCCGACTGGGCGGTCATGGTCGACCGCAACCGCACCGGCCTGTGGGTGCAGCCCTGGGCCGTGGTGGTGCCCGCCCTGCTGATCGTCGCGCTGACGACCGGCACCAACCTGCTCTTCGACGCCGCGTCGGAGAGGACACCGAAGAAGGGGGGAGCCCGCCCGTGAGCCTCCGCACCGACCACCCGCTCGCCGAACTCCGCGACCTGCGGGTGGAGGTCGACGGCCGCGCGCTCGTCGACGGCGTGCGCCTGCGGGTGCTGCCCGGCAGGGTGACCGCCCTGGTCGGCGCCTCCGGCAGCGGCAAGACCACCACGGGCCTGGCGCTGCTGGGGGAGTTCCCGCCCGGCGCGCACGTCACCGGGGAGGTACGCCTGACCCGCGACGGCCCGGTCGGCCACGTGCCCCAGCACCCCGCGGCCGTCCTCAACCCCGCCCGCCGCGCCGGCGCGCTCCTCGACGACCTGGCCCGCCTCCGGGTACGCCACCTGCCGCGCGGGCAGCGCCGCCCGGCGGCCCGCGCGCTCGTCCTGCGCGCCCTCGCCGACGCCCAGCTCCCCGACGGGGAGGCGCTGGTGCGGCGGTACCCGCACCAGCTCTCCGGCGGTCAGCAGCAGCGCCTCGTCCTGGCCCAGGCTCTCCTGTTGGGGGCGCGCGTCATCGTCGCCGACGAACCCACCACCGGCCAGGACGCCCTGACCAAGAGCCGCGTCGTCGACCAGCTGGCGGCTCTCGCCGCCCGCGGCATCGCGGTCGTCCTGCTCAGCCACGACCTCGACGTGGTCCGCGCCCTCGCCGACGACGTCCTCGTCCTGCGGGCGGGCCGGGTCGTGGAGTCGGGCCCGTCCGAGCGGCTGTGGCTCGCCCCCCGCCACGCCTGGACCCGGGAGCTCCTCGACGCCCGGCGCCCGCCCGCCGGCGCCCGGCCCGCCCCGGACACCGGCCGGCCGCCCGCCCTGCGGGTGCGCGACCTCACCGCACGCCACCACGGCGCCGTGGCACTGCGCGCCCCGGAACTCACCCTCCACCCCGGCACCTCGCTGGCCGTCGTCGGCCGCTCGGGCAGCGGCAAGACCACCCTGGCCCGCTGCCTGGCCGGGCTCCACCGCGACCACGACGGCGAGATCCTCCTCGACGGCACCCCGCTGCCGCGCAGCCTGCGCCACCGCACCCGCGCCCAGCTCGCCGCCGTGCAGTACGTGTTCCAGGACGTGCGCGCCGCCTTCGACGAACACCGGCCCGTCCTGGACCAGGTCGCCCGCACCGCGGTACGCCTGCGCGGCACGGACCCGGCGGCCGCCCGGGAGGAGGCCCTGACCACCCTGACCCGTCTCGGCCTTCCGCCCGACCTGCCCCACCGCTGGCCGGCCCGGCTCTCCGGCGGCGAACTCCAGCGCGCGGCCCTCGCCCGGGCCCTGCTCGCCCGGCCCCGCGTCCTGATCTGCGACGAGATCACCTCCGGGCTCGACACCGTCACCCGGCGCGGCATCCTCGACGTCCTCGCCGGTCTGCTGCGCGAGCGCGAGGACCTGTCCCTCGTCCTCGTCACCCACGACCTGGACACCGCCCGCCTGGCCGACCACGTCGCCGTCCTGGACGCGGGCGAGCTGGTCGAACAGGGCCCCGCCCACCGCGTCCTGACCCACCCGCGCCACCCGTTCACCGTCTCCCTGACCCGCACGACGGCCCACCAGGAGACGGGCACACGGCCCTGACCAGCGGGACGTTCCCCGGGAGGGCCGGCGTACCGGGGGAGGGGCGGCGGACCGCGGGCGGGTGTGCGGGCGATCGCGGGCTTCTGACCTCCGGCCCGGGTCCCCGGCCTCCGGTCCCCCGGCTTCTGGTCCCCCGTTTCCCGCCCCGAGCCCTGGCCCTCCGGTTTCCGGCCCTGGCCCTCCGGTTTCCGGCCCTGGCCCTCCGGTTTCCGGCCCTGGCCCTCCGGTTTCCGGCCCTGGCCCTCCGGTTTCCGGCCCCGGCCCTCCGGCTTCCGGCCCCGGCCCCCCGGTTTCCGGCCCCGGCCCACCGGCTTCCGGCCCCGGACCACGGGCCCCGGACCACGGGCCCCGGACCCCCGACCCGGCGCCCCAGTGCCCAGAGGTCCGGGGCCGGGGTCCAGGGCCGGCCCGGGTCCCTGCACGGCGCGCCGCCCGGCGCCCGGCCGCACGAGCCGGTGTCGGGCGGTGCCCGCTCAGTGCTGGGCGGTGCCGGTGGTGGTCCCGTGGTCGTGCCCGCGCCACGCCTCGGCCCGTAGGTCCGCGTCGCACAGGACGTCCACCGCCGTGCAGGCCAGGGCCTCCGTGGCGGCCAGGAGGACGTGCCGGGCCCGGTCGGAGGCCGCGGCGGCGGCGAACTCGGGGGTGTGGTCGGAGCCGTCCTCGCCCATGATCGCGACGAAGGGGTGGATGGCCGGCACCCGCCCGCTGACGTTCCCGATGTCCGACGAGCCGAGGTACACCCCCGGCACGGGCGGCGTCACGGTGATGCCGGCCCGGCGCAGGTGCGCGGCGAACCGCCCCGACAGCGCCCCGCTGTCGCGGAAGTGCTCGTAGCGCACGGTGGCACGCTCGACGGCGCACGTGGTGCCGGTGGCGAGCGCCACGCCCTCGGCGGCGGACCGCACCCGCCCGGCGAGGTCGTCCAGGGCCTCCGTCGTGGCGGCGCGCAGCCCGAACAGCCCCTCGGCGTACTCGGGCACGATGTTGGTGGCCGTACCGCCGTGCGTGACGATGCCCTGGACGTGCGAGGCCTCGGGCAGCCGCCGGCCGAGCGCGGCCAGCACGTTGAACAGCTCGACCAGGGCCGCGAGCGCGTCGACGCCCTCCGTGGGGTTGCCCGTCGGGTGGGCGGCGCGGCCGTGGAAGCCGACCCGGTACTGCTCCTGGGCGGTCAGCGGCGCCCGGACCCAGTCGTACACCCCGGGGTGGAACATGAGCGCGGCGTCGACGTCGTCGAAGACGCCCGCCTCCACCTCCACCACCTTGCCCCCGCCGCCCTCCTCGGCCGGGCTGCCCACCGCCAGCACCGACCCGGCGTCCGGCCCCAGCACGGCGCGGGCGGCGATCGCCGCGCCCAGGCCGGCGGCGGCGATCAGGTTGTGCCCGCACGCGTGCCCGAGGCCGGGCAGGGCGTCGTACTCCAGCAGCAGTGCCACCGCGGGCCGCCCCCGGCCGTGGCGCGCGGTGAACGCGGTCGGCAGCCCCGCCACGTCCTGCCGCACCTCGAACCCGGCCCGGCGCAGCTCACCCGTCAGCAGCGCGCAGGCCCGCCGCTCGGCGAAGGCGTACTCCGGGTCGGCGTGCAGTGCCGACGCGACGCCCCAGAGGGCGTCCGCCCGCTCCGTCACCTCCTGGTGGACGCGGCGGTGGAGGGCGTCGGGATCGCGGTGCACACGGCCTCCCGGGCGTCGGCGGGGTGTCCTTCCGACCCACCGGGTTCCACCGGGCGGCGTGTCGACACCCCGGCGGACGGGCCCGCCTCAGCCGTCGGCCGGCAGGGGGGACGCGACGGCCGCCGCCAGGGCGGCCAGCTCCTCCGGGCTGCGCGGGCCGGCCTCGCCCTCGGCCAACGCGCCCTGCGCCCGCAGCAGTCGGGCCGCGGCGACGCCCCAGGGCAGCCGCAGCCCCGCCGCGCCGAGCAGGTCGGCGCGGGCCAGGGTCGGGGCGGCGGGTCCGGTGTGGACGCCGGAGGGGGTGAGGAGGGCCGCGTCGTCGGCCCAGCGCAGGGCCAGGTCGACGTCGTGGGTGGCCATCACGACCGTGGTGCCGGCGGCGCGCAGGGCGTCGAGCGTGGCCAGGAGGCGCTCCTGGCCGTCCGGGTCGAGTCCG
Source organism: Streptomyces sp. NPDC003247 (assembly GCF_042888135.1). Lineage (NCBI taxonomy): Bacteria > Bacillati > Actinomycetota > Actinomycetes > Kitasatosporales > Streptomycetaceae > Streptomyces > Streptomyces sp. NPDC003247. Next base: position 556,881 of record NZ_JBIAPF010000004.1, on the reverse strand, counting down.
GCGGTCGGCTCGTCGAGGACGAGCACACGCGGCCGCATCGCGACGGCGCCCGCGATCGCGGTCCGCTTGCGCTGCCCGTAGGAGAGCAGATGGGTGGGCCGGTCGGCGAGGGCGGTGATGTCCAGGGCGGCGAGCGCCTCCGCCACCCGGGCCCGTACCTCGGCGTCGGGCAGACCGAGGTTCAGCGGCCCGAACGACACGTCCTGCGCGACGGACGCGGCGAACAGCTGGTCGTCCGGGTCCTGCACCACCAGTTGGACGGTCGTCCGCAGCCCGGTCAGCCCCTTGCGGTCGTACACCACCGGCCGCCCGTCGACCGTCACCGTCCCGGCGCGCGGCCGCAGTCCGCCGCTGAGCAGCCGCATCAGGGTCGTCTTGCCGCTGCCGTTGCGGCCGAGCAGGGCGAGCGCGCGGCCCTCGCGGACCGCGAAGTCGAGGCCGTCGAGCACGGCCGGGCCGTCCTCGTACGCAAAGGAGACGCCCCGCAGGGCCACCGGCTCGCTCATGACAGGGGCCCTTCCAGGACGAGGGTGAGGGCGGCCACCGCTGCGAGGAGCGCGCAGCTCGCGGCCGTGAAGCGGACGGAGACGCGGGCCTCGGGCACCAGGACGCGCAGGGTGCCGTCGTAGCCGCGTCCGGCGAGCCCGGTCTGGAGCCGCGCCGCCCGGTCGAAGGCCCGCACGAAGGCGGTGGCGCCGAGCCCCGCCAGGGAGCGCCACTCGGCGGCCCGCGAGGTGTGCCCGAGCCGGGCCGCCTGGGCCTCCCGGATCCGCCGCACGGAGTCCAGCAGCAGGAAACTCATGCGGTACGTGACCAGGGCGACGTCCACGACCGGCGCGGGCACGCCGGCCCGCACCAGCCGCGGCAGCAGGTCGGACACCGGGGTGGTGAACGCGAACAGCAGCACGCCGAGGGAGGCTGCCGAGGTGCGCAGCATCAGCTCCCCGGCCCGCGCGGGCCCGCCGTCGGCCAGGCCCACGAAGGCGCCGGGCCCGCCCACCCGCACCAGCAGGGGCAGGGCACCGGTGACGCAGAAGCCCAGCGGCACCCGGTAGGCGCGCCACAGCCGGCGGGCCGGCACCCCCGCCGGGCCCAGCAGCAGGGCGAGCGCCGTCACCAGCACCAGGGCCGCGCCCGGCCAGGGCGGCAGGGAGATCGCGAGCAGGGTCAGCCCGAGTCCGAGTACGGCCTTGTCCACGGGGTGGCGGCGGCGCCAGCGGCTGCTGTGCGCCGCCGCGTCGATCGGCAGCACGAGGGTCAGGCCCGTCCGCGCGCGGACTCTCCGGCGCCACCGGGGGCGCCGTCCGCGGGCGCGGTCGCCTCCGCACGCCCCGAGCCGTCCGCGCCGTCGTCCGGGACCGTCCGGTGCGCGGCCCCCGGGGCGTCCGCCAGGGCCCTCGCCCGCTGTTCGCCCTGCCGCCGGCCCCGGCGCAGGCCGAAGTAGTAGGCGAGGACGCCCGCGCCCAGGGCGGCCTGGACGGCGAACAGCGCCGACTCGATCTCACCGGACGGCGGCTCGTACAGCGGGGAGAACCACGGTTCGTAGTCCGGTTCGATCTCGGTGATCGCCGTCTCCGCCTCGGCGTCGGAGCCCGCGAACGGCTCCTTCTTGCCGTCGCCCAGGCCCAGGGCCAGCGGCAGCACCGCGAGGGCGACCACCACGAGCAGCAGCAGGGCGTTGATCCTCGTGTTGCGGCTCACCGGGCCACCGCCTCCGTCCCGGTCGGCTGCGCCGTCCGCCGCCCGGTGACGAGCACGCCGAGCCGGGTCAGTTCGCCCTTGCTGGACTGCACCAGAAGGCGCATCACGAGGACGGTGAGCAGGCCCTCGCTCACCGCGAGCGGGATCTGCGTGACGGCGAAGACGGAGCCGAACGTGCCGAGCGCGCCCAGGAACCCGCTGCCCGGGTCGGGGAACGCCAGCGCCAGCTGCACGCTGGTGACGCAGTACGTCGACAGGTCGGCGACGAACGCGCCGGAGAACACCGTGACCATCAGCGGCACGCCGAACCGCCGCAGCAGCCGGTACGTGCCGTAACCGGCCCAGGGCCCGGCGATCGCCATCGAGAAGGCGTTGGCGCCGAGCGTGGTCAGCCCGCCGTGCGCGAGCAGCAGCGCCTGGAAGAGCAGGGTGATGGTGCCCAGCACCGTCATGACCGGCGGCCGGAAGAGGATCGCGCCCAGGCCGGTCCCGGTGGGATGCGAGCAACTGCCGGTCACCGAGGGCAGCTTGAGAGCGGACAGGACGAACGTGAAGGCGCCGGAGGCGCCGAGGAGGAGCGTGCTCTCCGGGTGCTCGCGCACCTCACGGCTCAGGGCGCGGACTCCGTGGACGACGAACGGCGCCGACGCGACGCCCCAGGCGACCGCGTGCGCCGGAGGAAGGAAACCCTCGGCTATGTGCATGGCTCAGCAGACCCTCTCCAGCACCTCGTGGATGGTTGACGCGCCTTGGCCGGTCTCCTGGCTGACGGGTACCACCGCCCGTGCTCCGCCTTCCCGGGTCCGAGGACCCAGTGGCTGCCCGCGAGGGCCGGAGCCGGACTTCCCGATCACAGTGGCGAGGGCCGCACCGGCATCACACCGGATTTCCCGTTCACCAAGGCGTGGTGACAGTAGTGCGCGGAACGGGGCGGTGACAAGCGGCAACGGGGGCGCGCGAACGGCGGGCGGCGGCTCACGCCCCGGCGCACAGCCGCCCAGGACACGCCGCCCGAACAGCCGCGCGCCTCCCGGCCCGAGTCCGCCGCGCACGGCGTCCGCCGCCAGCCGACGCGCCCCACGGGCCCACCGCCCCCCGCCGCTCCCCCGGATCAGCGCCCCCGCCAGTCCAGGCAGACCACCAGGGCGTCGTCCTCCGGGGTGCGTTCGCCGCGGTGGCGGGTCAGTTCGCGCAGGACGGCGTGCGGTACCTCGGCCGCGGGCAGCAGGCGGGTGGCCTGGATCGCCCGGGCGAGGGGGGCGTCGCCGTACGTCTCTCCGCCGGGGGAGGCGACCGCGTGCACGCCGTCGCTGACGAAGACGAGGCGGTCACCGGGCTCGGCGTGCACCTCCTGCTCCACGTAGTCGGTCTCCTCGAACATGCCGAGCGGCAACTGGGCGTCGAGGGGGATCCGTTCCACCCGGCCGTCGCGCAGCCTCAGCATCCGCGGGGAGCCGGCGTCCACCACCCGGGCGCGTCCCGTCGTGAGGTCGAGGTCGAGCATGAGGACGGACAGGTAGCTGCGGCCCCGGTAGTGGGCGTGCACGGCCTGGTCGGCGAGCGCCGCCTGGTCGGCCAGGGACAGCCCGGCCCGCCGGGCGTTGCGCAGCGCGGTGATGGCCAGGCCGGTCAGCAGGGACGCCTCCGTGCCCTCGCCCATGCCGTTGGTGACGTACAGCATCAGGCGGTCGGCCGTCACCGACCAGTCGTAGTTGTCGCCGAAGACCGCGTAGGCGGGCTCCAGTTGCGCGCCCAGATCGAACTCGGGGCGGCTGCACGACCGGCCCGGGAGCAGGTGCCACTGCATCTCGGCCGCCAGGGTGAGCCGGTCCTTGCGTCTCGCCTGGACATAGAGGTCGGTGTCCCGGTCGGCCACGACCAGCTCGTGCCCGAGCGCCCGGGCGATCTCCGCGAGTTCGGCCGGCACGTCGCCGGCCGGCTCCGGCAGGGTCACGGTCAGCACGCCGAGCCGGTCGCCGCGCACGGAGACCGGCAGGTGCACCCGCACCCGCCCGTCCCCGACGGATTCCACGAACGGCTCCTGCGCGCCGAACGCCCGGCCGGCCGGGCCGTCGTGCACCGACACCGGCTCCGCCGTGTGCGGCAGCTCGGACACCGGTTGCAGCACGGTCAGGCCGTAGTCGGCGAGGTACAGCTCGACGGAGTCCGCCGCGTACTGGCGGAGCAGTACGCCGCGGACCGCGTCGAGCACCTCGTGGGGTGCGGCCGCCCGCAGCGCGCGCTCGGCGGTCACCAGTGCGTTCACGGTGGTCACTACATCAACCTTTCGTCGAATCCTCTGCGGCCCCGTGCGCGCACGGGGCCCTCGGTGCGGCCGTCGCGCCCGCCGTGCCCTCGTACCCCCTCCGGGCGTACGGCGGGATTCGTCGACGGGGTCCGCCGACGCGGTCCCTAGTACGCTGGCGGTCGACCCAGTGCCTGCGAGAGTGTGGACCGTGACTGCCTTCCGCCATCGCCCGGAGCCCGAAGAGGTCGCACGGGTCACCGCGACGGCCGCGGAGCTGCTGGAGGTCCTGTGGGGCAGGGCCTCGACCGCCCCCGCCTCCGCGTCCCAGCTGCGCGTGCTGCTGATCCTCGAACACCACGAGGGCATCAATCTGCGCACCCTCGCCGACTCGCTCGCCTCCACCCCGCCGTCGACCAGCCGGCTCTGCGACCGGTTGCAGGCCTCCGGGTTCGTCGAACGCGCGGTGAGCCCGGCCGACCGGCGCGAGGTGCGGCTGCGTCTCAGCGGCCGGGGGCGGGCCTTCCTCGCGGATCTGCGCGTGCGCCGGGAGCAGCAGTTGCGGGCGGTGCTGGCGGTGATGCCCGCCGCCCGGCGGGTCGCGCTGCTGGAGGGGCTGGAGGCCTTCTGCGACGCGGCGGCGACACTGATACACGACGACGCCGGGAACACCGGCAGCCGGATCGCCTGACCATTCCCGCTCCCTCCCGCTCCGTGGCCGTCTCCATGGCTGTCTTCGTTGCCGTCTCCGGAATGCGGATACCCCGAACCCGCCCCGACCTGCGCCGCCGAGGACGGGAACTCGTCGGAGGCGCTCTCGGCGGACGCGGGGGATCCACGGTTCCGCGGCCCGGCCGACGCATGCGACGGGCCGTGCGGGTTACTCCGGTCCCATGGCACGGACTTCGAAATCCCGACCGGCACCGGGCCCGGACGAGCAGGTGGAGCGACGGGCACCCGACGAGCCCACCCAGTTGCCGGGACGTTCCTGGCTCGCGGTGCTGAAGGGCACGGTACGCGAGTTCCAGGACGACGAGCTCACCGACCGCGCGGCCGCCCTGACGTACTACGGAGTGCTGTCGCTGTTCCCGGCGCTGCTCGTGCTGGTGTCCCTGCTGGGCGTCGCCGGCCGATCCGCCACGGACCAGGTCATGGAGAACGTGCGGAAACTGGCCCCGGGCTCGGCACGCGACATCATCAGCGACGCGGTGCAGCAGCTCCAGGGCCGCGGCGGCGTCGGCTCGATCATGGCGGTCGTCGGCATCGTCCTGGCGGTGTGGTCGGCCTCCGGCTACGTCGCCGCGTTCATCCGCAGCGCCAACGCCGTGTACGACATGCCGGAGGGCCGCCCCGTGTGGAAGGTGCTGCCGGTGCGGGTCGGCGTCACGGTGGTGCTGCTCGTCCTGGCGGTGATCAGCGCCCTGATCGTGGTGTTCACCGGCGGCCTGGCCCGCCGGGCCGGCGAGGCGCTCGGCATCGGGGACACCGCGCTGACGGTGTGGTCGATCGCGAAGTGGCCGGTGCTCGTCGTCCTCGTCACGATGATGATCGCGCTCCTGTACTGGGCCGCGCCGAACGTGAAGGGGCGCGGCTTCCGCTGGATCACCCCGGGCAGCGTGCTGGCGCTGCTGATCTGGATGATCGCCTCCGCCGGCTTCGCGTTCTACGCGGCGAACTTCGCCTCGTACAACAAGACCTACGGCACGCTCGCCGGTGTGATCGTCTTCCTGGTGTGGCTGTGGATCACCAACATCGCGATCCTGCTCGGTCTGGAGTTCGACGCGGAGATGGCCCGCCAGCGTGCCGTGGCGGGCGGGCTGCCGGAGGACGAGGAGCCGTACGTACCGCCGCGCGACACCCGGGCGTGGAGCGAGGAGGACCAGCGCCGCCTGGAGTGAGCGGGTGGCCGGCGCGGACCCGGCCCCCCCGCGGGCTCGTCCCGGCCCCCGCGGGCTCGTCTCGCCCCCTGCGTACTCGTCCCGGCCCCCTGCGTACTCGTCCCGGCCCCCTGCGGGCTCGTGCCGGCCCGCGGGGGGCCGCTCGCTATCCGGTGGCGAGGGTCCGGCGCGGCGGACGTCCGTACGCGGCGCGGTACAGGGTGGCGAAGCGGCCCGGATGGTAGAAGCCCCAGCGGGCCGCGACGGCGGTGACCGTGGTGCCGTCCGCCGGGTCCGCCGCCAGCAGCTCGGCGTGGGCGTGGGCCAGGCGCACCCGGCGCAGATGGGCCAGGGGAGTGGTGTCCAGATGGCGGCGGAAGGCGTACTGAAGGGCCCGTACGGTGACATGGGCGGCCGCGGCGATGTCGGCGACGGTGAGGGGCTCGTCGGCGTGGTCCTCCATGTGGGCGAGCGCGCGGCGCAGGGTGGCGGGGTGCGCGTCGGTGCGGTCGGCCGGGGTGGGGTCGGTGAGCGCCGTGTTGGGGAAGGCGGCCAGGACCCCCGCCGCCAGGTGCTGCGCGGCCGTCGAGGTGATCAGCGGCTGGCCGGCGAGGTCGGGGTCGGACAGGACGTGGTCGCGCAGGTAGCCGATGGAGCGGCTGAGGTGCCGGGCCGCGGCCGGGGAGTGCGGCCGGTGGCCGGTCAGCCGCACCGGTCCGGCCCGGTGTCCGGGCGCGCCGGCGGCGACCTGCGCGAGCAGGCCGGGATCCAGCATCGTGATGTTGTAGCGGGCGTTGCAGACACGGCCCGAGTACGGCAGCTCCGGCGGCGCGAACGACACCACGTCACCCGGGCCGAAGGCGTCTTCCGCGCCGCCGCCGACGACGTGGTCCCGGATGGTCCCGTCGTGGACGAGGCACAGGCAGATCCGCCCCAGGGGCGTGACCGAGTAGCTCATCTCGAAGTCCAGGTCGAGCTCGTCCACGGTCACCGACGGGGCGGCGGCCCGGGTGATCCGCGCCCGCCCGGCCCCCGGGGCGTTGCTGCCGATGTGCATGCGCGCGTAGGCCCGGCTGAGGAAGTCCTCGGTCAGGCCCAGGTCGTCGCTGTCGAAGAAGAGTGTGCTCATCTCGGCCCCGTCCGGTGTCCGTGGTGCCCCGCGCCGCGCGGGGCGTGCGGCCCGGCGGCCGAGCCGCCCGCGGCGGGGGCACGGGGCGCCGGCCGTCCGCCCTCCTCGACTGCCCGGCATCGGGGACCGCATTCGTTTTCCGTACCGGCCCGGTGATGCCGTTCGTTCCAGGTGCGGCGCGGCGGTGCCGGCGGGGGCAGGATGGGACGGAATGGCACGGTGATCGCCCTGATCGCCCGCACGGTTCCACGGACGCGGAGGAGAGACGGCCCGCCATGACCACGGAGGAGGAGCTCAACGAGCGGATCGGTGTCCTCGAGGAGGAGATCGGCCGGCTGAGGCACGCCGTGGTCTCCCACGCCGTCGTCGACCAGGCGATCGGCGTGGTCGTCGCCGTCGGCCGCCTCCGCCCCGAGCAGGGCTGGGAGGTGCTCAAGGAGATCTCCCAGCACACCAACACCAAGCTGCGGGAGGTCGCGGAGTACGTGGTCCAGGGGGCCCACTGCCGCTGGCTGCCCGACGAGATCCACCGGGCGCTCGTGGACGCCCTGAAGCGCGCGGAAGAGGGATGAGCCCGCCGCGGTCCGTGCCGCGGTTCCCGCGCCGCTCCGCATGCGCTCCGCATGCGCTCCGCATGCGCTCCGCACGCGCTCCGCACCCGCTCGGCTCCCCGTGACCCCTGATCCCCCGTGCCCCCTGATCCTCGTCCCCCTGGGTGACTGCCGGTGATCTCCCTGACGTACAGTCCCGTCGCGTGAGGCACGAACGGAACCTACGGGCGGACGACGCGCGCCCGGAGCCGGTGCGGTTCGCGGTCCTGGGGCCCGTGCGGGTGTGGCGGGGGAGCACCGAGCTGGAGCCCGGAGGTCCGCAGGAACGTTCCTTCTTGGCGTTGCTGCTGGTCAGGGCGGGACAACCGGTCGCCGTCGACGAGATCGTCGACGTGCTGTGGGGGGCCGACCCGCCGCGCAGCGCGGTCAACGTGGTCCGGCGGCACGTCGGCACGCTGCGCCGGCTGCTGGAACCTTCGCTCGCCCCCCGCGCCGAGGGCCGGTGGCTGCTGCGGGACGCGGGCGGGTACCGCCTGGTGACGGACGGTGACTCGCTCGACCTGCTGGCCTTCCGCGCGCTGCGGGAGGCCGGACGGCACAGCGTGCGGGAGTCGCCCGCGCGGGCACTGGACCTGCTCACCGAGGCGCTCGCGCTGTGGCACGGCCCGGTCGCCGCCGGGATCCCCGCGCACGCCCGCGCCCACCCGGCGTTCGGCGCGGCCGAGCGGGAGCGGCTCGCGGCCCTGCGCGAGGCGGCCGGCGCCGCCCTGCGCGCGGGCACGCCGGACGCGGTCCTGCCCGGGCTGCGCCTCGCCGCCGCCGACCATCCGCTGGACGAACCCTTGCAGGCCGGCCTGATCCTCACCCTCGCGGCCGCCGGCCGCCGCCCCGAGGCGCTGGACGCCTACGACGCCGTACGGCGGCGGCTGGCCGACGACCTGGGGATCGACCCGGGGCCGGAGCTGCGGGAGGCACGGGAGACGGTGCTGCGGGAGGAGTGGGGGACGGTGCCGCGGGAGGAGGACCGGGAGACGGTGTCGCGGGAGGAGTGGGAGACGGTGCTCCGGGAGCCGTGGGAGACCGTGCCATGGGAGGACCGGGGGACGGTGCCGCCGTCCGCCCCGGCCGCCGGGGCGGCCGCCCCCGTCGCGCCGTCCGCCTCCTTCCCCGCCCCGGCACAGCTTCCGCACGACATCCCGGCCTTCACCGGGCGCGACGCCGAACTGGACGAACTGCTCACCCTGCCGGGCCTGGACGGGCGCGGCCCGGACACCGTCGTGATCAGCGCCATCGGCGGCATGGCGGGCGTCGGCAAGACCACCCTCGCCGTCCACTGCGCCCACCGGGTCGCCCACCGCTTCCCCGACGGACAGCTCTACGTGAATCTGCGCGGCTTCGACCCGTCCGGCGCGGCCGTGGAGCCGGGGGAGGCCGTCCGCGGGTTCCTGGACGCCCTCGGCGTGCCGCCGGAACGCGTGCCCCACGGCCTGGACGCGCAGGCCGCGCTCTACCGCAGCACGCTGGCCGGACGGCGGGTCCTCGTCGTCCTGGACAACGCCCGCGACAGCGACCACGTCCGACCGCTGCTGCCCGGCTCGCCCGGCTGCCTCGCCCTCGTCACCAGCCGCGACGGACTGTCCTCCCTGGTGTCCGCCGCAGGCGCCCACGCCCTCACGCTGCGGCCGTTCGGCCCCCACCAGGCACGGGCCCTCCTCGTCCGCCGCCTCGGCGCGGGCCGGGTCGAGGCCGAGCCGCGCGCCGCCGACGAGATCGGCGCCCTGTGCGCCGGGCTGCCCCTCGCCCTCGCCTGTGTCGCCGCCCGCGCCGCCGCCCACCCCCACTTCCCGCTCGCCGCCATCGCCGCCGAACTGCGCGAGGCCCACGGCAGCCTCGACGCCTTCGCCCGCTCCGACGCCTCCGCCGACGTGAGCACGGTGTTCTCCTGGTCCTCACGGGAGGTGTCGGAGCAGGCCGCCCGCCTGTTCCGGCTGCTCGCCCTGCACCCCGGCCCCGACTTCACCCTCCCGGCGGCCGCCGCGCTGGTCGGCCTGACGGTGCGCCGGACCCGGCCCCTGCTGGCCGAGCTGACCGCCCTGCACCTCGTCACCGAGCACAGCCCCGGCCGCCACGCCTTCCACGACCTGCTGCGCGCCCACGCCGCCGAACTCCTCGACGAGCGGCACACCGAGGACGAACGGCACGCGGCCCTCCACCGGCTCCACCACCACTACCTGCACACCGCCCACGCCGCGGACCGGCTGCTCGCCCCCCACTCCGACCCGCCGCCCCCGCCGCCCGCCCCGGACGGCGTCCACCCCGAGCCGCTCGCCGACGTCGACCGGGCCCTGGCCTGGCTCACCGCGGAGCACACGGTGCTCCTCGCCGTCGTCGAGACGGCCGCCGCCCGCGGAGACGAACGGCTCGCCTGCCACCTGGCCTGGTCGCTGGAGCCGTTCTTCGACCGGCGCGGCCACTGGCACGACGGACTCGCCGTCCAGCGCACCGCCCTCGACGCCGCCCGGCGCCTCGACGACCCCGGCCTCCTGGCCCGCGGACTGCGCGCGCTGGGCCGTATCGAGGGCCGCCTCGGACTGCACGAGGACTCCGTCCCGCGCCTGGAGCGCGCCCTGGAGCTCTTCACCGCGCTGGGCGACGACACCGGCCGCGCCCAGACCCACCGCAGCCTCGGCTGGGAGAGCGAGCAGCGCGGCGACCTCCCCGGCGCCCTGCGCCACAACCAGCTCGCCCTCGGCCTGTTCCGCGCCCTCGGCGACCGGGCCGCGCAGGCCGCCGTCCTGAACTCCGTCGGCTGGTACCACGCCCTGCTCGGCGAGCACGAGCGGGCCCTCACCCACTGCTCGGAAGCCCTGACCATGCTCCAGGAGCTCGGCGACCGCTACGGGCAGGCCGTCACCTGGGACAGCATCGCCTACGCCCACCACCACCTCGGCCGCCACCCGCACGCCCTGCTCGGCTACCGCAACGCCCTCGCCCTCCTGCGCGACCTCGGCGTGCCCTACACCGAGGCCGACATCCTCGGCCGCCTCGGCGACACCCACCAGGCCATGGGCGACCGGGACGGCGCCCACGCCGCCTGGAAGGAGGCCCTCGCCCTGCTCAAGTCCCTCGCCCACCCCGACGCCGAACGGATCGAGACCCGCCTGACCGAAGCACCCGGCCACGCCGGCGCCTGCTGAACGGCGGATCCGCGCGCGGGACCCCGCCGCCCCGGCCGCGTCCGGCACGCCACCCCGGCGTCCGCCGCCCCGGCGTCCGCCGCCCGGCGTCCGCGGCCGGTGCCCGCGACCAGTCGCCCGGCGGTGGGGGCCCACCGCGCTCCGGGATCTGGGCCACCCCGACGCCGAACGGGTCGAGGCTCGCCCGACCGGAGCGCCCGGCCACGCCGGCGCCTGCTGAACGCCGACGGGTCCGCGCACTCACCCGCCGCCCCGGCCGCGTCCGGCACGCCACCCCCGGCGTCCCTTGCCGCTGCCCGCCACCAGTCGCCCGGCGGTGGGGGCCCACCGCGCTCCGGGATCTGGGCCACCCCGACGCCGAACGAATCGAGGCCCGTCCGACCGGAGCGCCCGGCCGCGCCCTCGCCTCCTGCCCGCCGGTCCGCGCGCGGGAACCCGCCGCCCCGGCCGCGTCCGGCTAGCCACACCCGGCATCCGGCATGGCACCCCCGCCGCCCGCTG